>NZ_JBIAEA010000001.1:1101572-1265765 GCF_042868165.1 Streptomyces sp. NPDC007872 | reverse complement strand
CTAATCCACCCCGAAGGGCTTCATCGTTCGACTTGCATGTGTTAAGCACGCCGCCAGCGTTCGTCCTGAGCCAGGATCAAACTCTCCGTGAATGTGTACCCGTAATCGGGTGAGACACTCGCGTTGAGCGGGACGGACAGGTCGGAATAGGACCCGCCGTCCACAGCGTCCTCGCTGTGTGTGCCACCCCGGAGGGTGGACTTTTTCAAAGGAACCTCGACCATCCGGAGATGGACGGGGTATCAACTAATCTGGCGTTGATTTTTGGCACGCTGTTGAGTTCTCAAGGAACGGACGCTTCCTTCGTACTCACCCTCTCGGGCTTTCCTCCGGGCTTTTCCCTTCGGTCTTGCGTTTCCGACTCTATCAGATCTTTCCGATCCGATTTCCTCGGTGCTTTCCGGTCCCTTTTGTTTTCACTCCGGGGGCCTTTCGGCGTTTCCGACTTTATCAGAAGTTCTGAGTCGGATTTCCCGCCTCCCGTTTGGCCTTCCGAGCGCACGTCGGCGCCGGGGCTTCCCGTTCTGGCGGAGCCGTAAACGTACTGGAGCGGGGCGCCCCGATGCAAATCGAGGCGCCCCGCTCCACTGCTGTGCTGGTCAGGCTGTCGTGCTGGTCAGACCTCCACGACGACCGGGAGGATCATCGGGCGCCGGCGGTAGGTGTCGGAGACCCACTTGCCGACGGAACGGCGGATGAGCTGCTGGAGCTGGTGCGGCTCGACGACGCCGTCCTGGAACGACTTGTTCAGGGCCTGGTCGATCTTCGGGAGCACCGCGTCGAAGGCGGAGTCCTCGATGCCGGAGCCGCGGGCGTGGACGTGGGGGCCGCCCACGATCTTGCCCGTCGACGAGTCGACCACGACGAAGACCGAGATGATGCCCTCCTCGCCGAGGATCCGGCGGTCCTTGAGGGAGGTCTCGGTGACGTCGCCGACCGAGAGGCCGTCGACGTACACGTAACCCGCCTGGACCTTGCCGGTGATCCGGGCACGGCCGTCGACCAGGTCGACGACGACGCCGTCCTCGGCGATGACGATGTGGTCCTTGGGGATGCCCGTCATCGCGCCGAGTTCGGCGTTGGCGCGCAGGTGGCGCCATTCTCCGTGGACCGGCATGAGGTTCTTCGGCCGGCAGATGTTGTAGAAGTACAGCAGCTCGCCGGCCGAGGCGTGGCCCGAGACGTGCACCTTGGCGTTGCCCTTGTGGACGACGTTCGCGCCCCAGCGGGTCAGGCCGTTGATCACGCGGTAGACCGCGTTCTCGTTGCCCGGGATCAGCGAGGACGCCAGGATCACGGTGTCGCCGGGGACGATCCGGATCTGGTGGTCGCGGTTGGCCATGCGGGACAGGGCCGCCATCGGCTCGCCCTGGGAACCCGTACAGACGAGCACGACCTCGTCGTCCGGCAGGTCGTCGAGGGTCTTCACGTCCACGACGAGACCGGCCGGGACGCGGAGGTAGCCCAGGTCGCGGGCGATGCCCATGTTGCGGACCATCGAGCGGCCGACGAAGGCGACCCGGCGCCCGTACTCGTGGGCGGCGTCGAGGATCTGCTGGATGCGGTGCACGTGACTGGCGAAGCTGGCCACGATGATGCGCTTCGGGGCGTTCGCGAAGACGTTGCGCAGGACGTTCGAGATGTCCCGCTCCGGCGGGACGAAGCCCGGGACCTCGGCGTTCGTCGAGTCGGAGAGGAGGAGGTCGATGCCCTCCTCGCTGAGCCGGGCGAACGTGTGGAGGTCGGTGAGGCGACCGTCCAGCGGGAGCTGGTCCATCTTGAAGTCGCCGGTGGCGACGACCATGCCCGCGGGGGTGCGGACCGCGACCGCGAGCGCGTCCGGGATGGAGTGGTTGACCGCGATGAACTCGCAGTCGAACGCGCCCAGGACCTCCCGGTCGCCCTCCTTCACCTCGAGGGTGTAGGAGCGGATGCGGTGCTCCTGGAGCTTGGCCTCGATCAGGGCGAGGGTCAGCTTGGAGCCGATCAGCGGGATGTCCGGCTTGAGCCGGAGCAGGTAGGGGACGGCACCGATGTGGTCCTCGTGGCCGTGCGTGAGCACGATGCCCTCGATGTCGTCGAGGCGGTCCCGGATGATGGTGAAGTCCGGGAGGATCAGGTCGATGCCGGGCTGCTCCTCCTCCGGGAAGAGGACGCCGCAGTCGACGATGAGCAGGCGGCCGTCGAATTCGAAGACCGTCATGTTGCGGCCGATCTCGCCGAGGCCGCCGAGCGGGATGACGCGCAGGGCGCCCTCGGGCAGCTTCGGCGGGGCGCCGAGTTCGGGATGCGGATGACTCAAAAGACTCTCCTCACCACGCGCGCCACGTACCCCCTGGCACGTGGCGCGCATGACAATCGTGCACTTGCTGTTGTGGGTGTTCAGTTGTCGAGACCTTGTTCAGTTGTGAAGTCCGTTGTCAGAGTTCTACCCCGCCGGCGGCCAGGTCGACCTTGAGCTGCTCCGTCTCCTCCGGGGAGAGTTCCACGAGCGGCAGCCGGAGGGGACCGGCGGGGAGGCCCTGGAGGGCGAGGGCGGCCTTGGTGGTCATGACGCCCTGGGTGCGGAACATGCCGGTGTAGACCGGGAGCAGCTTCTGGTGGATCTCGGTCGCCTTCTGCACCTCGCCGCCCAGGTGGGCGTCGAGGAGGGCGCGGAGCTCGGGGGTGACGACGTGGCCCACGACGGAGACGAAGCCGCAGGCGCCCACGGAGAGCAGCGGCAGGTTGAGCATGTCGTCGCCGGAGTACCAGGCGAGGCCGGAGCGGGCGATGGCCCAGCTCGCGCGGCCGAGGTCGCCCTTGGCGTCCTTGTTGGCGACGACGCGCGGGTGCTCGGCGAGGCGGACGATCGTCGCGGTGTCGATCGGGACGCCGCTGCGGCCGGGGATGTCGTAGAGCATCACCGGCAGCTCGGTGGCGTCGGCGATGGCCGAGAAGTGCCGGTACAGGCCCTCCTGCGAGGGCTTGTTGTAGTAGGGCGTCACGGCGAGGAGGCCGTGGGCGCCGTCGCGCTCGGCCGTGCGGGCGAGCTCGATCGAGTGGCGGGTGTCGTTGGTGCCGATGCCGGCGACGACGTGGGCGCGGTCGCCGACCGCCTCCAGGACGGCTCGTACCAGCTCCGATTTCTCCGCGTCGCTGGTGGTGGGGGACTCGCCGGTGGTGCCGTTGATGACGAGGCCGTCGTTGCCCGCGTCCACCAGGTGGGTGGCGAGTCGCTGGGCGCCGTCGAGGTCGAGTGCGCCGTCCGCCGTGAAGGGCGTGACCATGGCGGTGAGGACCCGCCCGAAGGGGGTCTGCGGAGTGGAGATCGGAGCCATGGGTAACACGCTACTCGCTGCTCAGCGCCGGGTGTCCCCCTGGGGGACGGGAGAAGGGGAGCCCGGCGCTGCCTGCTCGGGGGTTCAGACAGCGCCGGGTCCGTTTGATCAGCCTAGATGAACTTCGTGAAACGTCGCAATACGGACACTTCGCGTGACGGGGTCGGACATGTGTGCCCTACGGGGCCACGCGCCCGTTCTTGTTGAAGGCGGCATGGGTCAGCGGCATCAGCCGGGCCCAGTGCTCCTCCATCTTCTCGCCGACCATCTCGATCTCCCGCTGCGGGAAGGACGGGACGGCGGCCAGCTCGTGCTGGGTGCGCAGGCCGAGGAAGTGCATGAGCGAGCGCGCGTTGCAGGTGGCGTACATCGAGGAGAAGAGGCCGACCGGGAGGACCGAACGGGCGACCTCGCGGGCGACGCCGGCGGCCAGCATCTCCTGGTATGTCTCGTACGCCTGCCGGTACGAGTCCTCCATCGTGCGGCTCACCAGGTCGTGCTGCTCCCGGGTGCCCTCGACGAAGACGTACTTGCCGGGGCGGCCCTCCTGGACGAGCTTGCGGGAGGCGTCGGGGACGTAGAAGACCGGCTGGAGCTCCCTGTAGCGGCCCGACTCCTCGTTGTACGACCAGCCCACGCGGTGCCGCATGAACTCGCGGAACACGAAGATCGGGGCGCTGATGAAGAAGGTCATCGAGTTGTGCTCGAACGGGCTGCCGTGGCGGTCCCGCATCAAGAAGTTGATGAGGCCCTTCGAGCGCTCCGGGTCCTTCTGGAGCTCTTCGAGGGACTGCTCGCCCGCCGTGGAGACCCGGGCGGCCCACAGGACGTCGGAGTCGGCCGCCGCGCTCTTGACCAGGTCGACGGTGACGTCGCTCCGGAAGTCGATCTTCACGTTCTCGGTGGGGCTGTCGCTCACCAGCGGTCCTTCCAGTCGGGGTGCAGCCGCCCACTTTAACGAGGGGCCGGGGGGAGATCCGCCGTAGGTCGGACCCCCTCCTGCCGGAGGTCCTACCGGAGGACTGCATTCGGCCGGTTTGGTGAAATCCTTGACGAAAACGGGCACCAAAGGACCGGTTTCGTCGTCTGTACCGGTGAAGCACGACGACACCCGAGGAGAGTGGCCCTGATGTTCCGCCGCCGAGAGCCCGTACCGTTCGCGTTCGTGGCGGAGGCCGAAAGTTTTCGCAGTAACGTCACTCCTCCGCCCCGGGAGCGTCTCAGCGCCTCGCAGCTCGTGGGTCGCACCCTGCTCGGGCTGACCGTCGTGGCCGGCCTCGTCGGGTCGCTGGTCCTCGGGATGCCCTCGCTCCAGTCGGGTGACTCGGCCACGCGTCAGCAGCAGTCCGAGGCCTCCGACAACCGCTGAGGTAGCCTCACCGGGCATCGCCCCTTCGAGCGTGCTTGTGAGTGAGGATCTGTCGTGCCCCTGCCCTTTCTGACGGCCGACCGTGCTTTTGACGCGAACGACCAGGTCGCCCTGCCGTTCGACGACCACGACCAGTGGCGTCGTCCGTACCGGCCGGGGTCCTGGCGGGTCGGGGCGGCGGCGCTTTCGCTGCTGCTCGCCTCCTTCGTCCTCCTCGCCGCGGTGATCATCGCCGCGGCGGGCTCCGTCGGCGGCGCGTCCGTCACCTTCGGCGTCGCCGGGCTCGTCATCGTGGCCACGCTGCGGATGCTGCGGATGGGCACCTGGGTGAGCCGGGCCGGTGTGCGGCGCGTGGGCTTCCTCTCGACCGTCACCGTGCCGTGGGCCAAGGTGACGTCCGTACGGACCGTCCAGCAGCCGGTGCGCTGGCTGGGACTCCCCCGTACCGTCCAGGGCCAGGCCCTGGTGCTCGGCCGGCAGGGCGGTGAGCAGCTCGTGCTGCTCACCGACCACAACGCCGACTTCCTCTCCCGGGTCGAGGCCTTCGACCGGGCGGCCGACACGGTCGAGGCCTGGGAGGCCGAGTACGGCCCGGCCCCGGCTCCGGCCCCGGCCGCCGCTACGCGCTGACCGGACGCCCCTCGTGGAGCGCGATGGCCCGCTGCATCGCCCGGCGGGCCCTGGGGGTGTCGCGCGCGTCGTGATAGGCGACCGCGAGCCGGAACCAGCAGCGCCAGTCCTCGGGCGAGTCCTCCGTCTCGGCCTTGCGCCGGGCGAAGACCTCGTCGGCCGAGTCCCGGTCGATCCGGCCGCCCGCCGTGCGCTTCAGCTCGTCAACGGGCAGGCCGCCCTCCGCCTCCAGCTCGGCGGCGAGGCGGTTCGCCCGGCGCGCGAAACGGGTGTTCTTCCAGAGGAACCAGCCGCCGACCAGCGGCAGCAGGAACGCCACCGCGCCCATGCCCATGGCGGCCGGTTCGCCCGTGAGGAGCAGCAGGACGCCCTCCATCGCCACCACGCCGAAGACGAGCACGAGCACGGTGGCGAGGAAGACGTACGTGATCTTTCCGCCCACGGCCGTCAGCCCAGGTCCAGGAAGTGCTCCAGGCCGAAGGTGAGGCCGGGGGCGGCGGTCACGCGACGGGCGCCGAGCAGGATGCCCGGCATGAAGCTGGAGTGGTGCAGGGAGTCGTGCCGGACGGTGAGGGTCTCGCCCTCGCCGCCGAGCAGCACCTCCTGGTGGGCGAGGAGCCCGCGCAGGCGCACGGCGTGCACCGGGACGCCGTCGACGTCGGCGCCGCGGGCGCCGTCCAGGGCCGTGGCCGTGGCGTCGGGCTGCGGGGCGCAGCCTGCCTTCGACCGGGCCTCGGCGATGAGCTGGGCGGTGCGGGTGGCGGTGCCCGAGGGGGCGTCCACCTTGTTCGGGTGGTGCAGCTCGACGACCTCGACCGACTCGAAGTACGGGGCCGCGATCTGGGCGAACTTCATGGTGAGGACCGCGCCGATGGAGAAGTTCGGCGCGATGAGGACGCCGGTCCCCGGGGCGGCGTCGAGCCAGGTTCGCAGGTGCGCGAGGCGCTCCTCGGTCCAGCCGGTGGTGCCGACGACCGCGTGGATGCCGTGGCCCAGGCAGAACTCGAGGTTCTCCATCACCGAGTCGGGCGTGGTCAGTTCGACCACGACCTGGGCGTCCGCCTCGACGAGCTTCGACAGCTCGTCGCCGCGGCCGAGGGCCGCGACCAGTTCCATGTCCTCGGCGGCCTCGACGGCCCGGACCGCTTCGGAGCCGATGCGGCCCCGGGCTCCGAGGACCGCCACGCGCAGCTTGCTCATTGCTCTTCCTTAGGGGGACTCGTGGGTCAGGAGACCGCTTGCCGGAGGCGGTCGGCCTGCTTGTCCTTCAGCGGGCCGATCACCGCGAGCGAGGGTCGCTGCTCCAGTACATCGCGGGCGACCTCCCGGACCTCGTCCGGGGTGACGGCCGCGATCCGGGTCAGCATGTCGTCGACCGACATCTGGCTGCCCCAGCACAGCTCGCTCTTGCCGATGCGGTTCATCAGCGCGCCGGTGTCCTCCAGGCCGAGCACGGTCGAGCCGGAGAGCTGGCCGACGGCGCGGCGGATCTCCTCGTCCGTGAGGCCGTCGGAGGCGACCTTGGCGAGCTCGTCCCGGCAGATCTTCAGGACGTCGTGGACCTGGCCGGGCCGGCAGCCCGCGTACACCCCGAAGAGGCCGCAGTCGGCGAAGCCCGAGGTGTACGAGTACACGCTGTAGGCCAGGCCGCGCTTCTCGCGGACCTCCTGGAAGAGGCGGGAGGACATGCCGCCGCCGAGGGCGGTGTTCAGCACGCCGAGGGCCCAGCGGCGCTCGTCGGTGCGGGCCAGGCCCGGCATGCCGAGGACCACGTGGGCCTGCTCGGTCTTGCGGTTCAGGAGCTCGACGCGGCCCGCCGCGCGCAGGGTGCGGCGGCCGTCGCGGGGGGCGACGGGGACGGCGTCGGCGTGCCCGAGGGCGCCGGCCTTCTCGAAGGCGCGGCGGACCTGGCGCACCACCGTGGCGTGGTCGACGTTGCCCGCGGCGGCGACGACCAGGTGGGTCGGGTCGTAGTGCTTCTTGTAGAAGCGGGCGATCTGGTTCCGGGTGAGCGCCTCGACGGTGTCGACGGTGCCGAGGACCGGGCGGCCGAGCGGGGTGTCGCCGAACATCGTCTGCGCGAACAGCTCGTGCACGACGTCGCCGGGGTCGTCCTCGGTCATCGCGATCTCCTCGAGGATGACGCCGCGCTCGGCGTCCACGTCCTCGTCGAGGACGAGCGAGCCGGTGAGCATGTCGCAGACGACGTCGATCGCGAGCGGCAGGTCGGTGTCGAGGACCCGGGCGTAGTAGCAGGTGTACTCCTTCGCCGTGAAGGCGTTCATCTCGCCGCCGACCGCGTCGATCGCGGCGGAGATGTCGAGGGCGGACCGCTTGCGGGTGCCCTTGAAGAGGAGGTGCTCCAGGTAGTGGGTCGCGCCGTTGAGGGCGGGCGTCTCGTCGCGGGACCCGACGTGCGCCCAGATGCCGAAGGTGGCGGAGCGCACGGAGGGGAGGGTCTCGGTGACGATGCGGAGGCCGCCGGGGAGGGTCGTGCGGCGGACCGTGCCGACGCCGTCCTTGCCCGGGAGAAGCGTTTGGGTACGGGCGACGGCCCGCCCCTCCGAAGAGGGGCGGGCCGTCGCGCGGGAACTACGGGACGTCACTTGGCGGTGTCGTCCTTGTCGCCCTCGGCGGCGCCGTCCTCGTCCGCGATCACGGGGACCAGGGAGAGCTTGCCGCGCTGGTCGATCTCGGCGATCTCGACCTGGACCTTGGAGCCGATCGCGAGCACGTCCTCGACGTTCTCCACGCGCTTGCCGCCGGCGAGCTTGCGGATCTGCGAGATGTGCAGCAGGCCGTCCTTGCCCGGCATGAGGGAGACGAAGGCACCGAAAGTGGTGGTCTTGACGACCGTACCCAGGTAGCGCTCGCCGACCTCCGGCATGGTCGGGTTGGCGATGCCGTTGATCGTGGCGCGGGCGGCCTCGGCCTGCGAGCCCTGCTGGGCACCGATGTAGATGGTGCCGTCGTCCTCGATCGTGATCTCGGCGCCGGTGTCCTCCTGGATCTGGTTGATCATCTTGCCCTTGGGGCCGATGACCTCGCCGATCTTGTCCACGGGGATCTTGACGGTGATGATCCGCGGGGCGTTGGGGGACATCTCGTCCGGCGTGTCGATCGCTTCCATCATCACGTCGAGGATGTGGAGGCGGGCGTCGCGGGCCTGCTTGAGGGCCGCGGCCAGGACGGAGGCCGGGATGCCGTCCAGCTTGGTGTCGAGCTGGAGGGCGGTGACGAAGTCCTTCGTGCCGGCGACCTTGAAGTCCATGTCGCCGAAGGCGTCCTCCGCACCGAGGATGTCGGTGAGGGCGACGTAGTGCGTCTGGCCCTCGATCTCCTCGGAGATCAGGCCCATGGCGATGCCGGCGACGGGGGCCTTGAGGGGCACGCCGGCGTTCAGCAGCGACATGGTGGAGGCGCAGACCGAGCCCATCGACGTCGAGCCGTTGGAGCCGAGGGCCTCGGACACCTGGCGGATCGCGTAGGGGAACTCCTCGCGGGTCGGGAGGACCGGCACGAGGGCGCGCTCGGCGAGGGCGCCGTGGCCGATCTCGCGGCGCTTGGGCGAGCCCACGCGGCCGGTCTCGCCGACGGAGTACGGCGGGAAGTTGTAGTTGTGCATGTAGCGCTTGCGCGTCACCGGGGAGAGGGTGTCGAGCTGCTGCTCCATGCGGAGCATGTTGAGGGTGGTGACGCCCAGGATCTGGGTCTCGCCGCGCTCGAACAGCGCCGAGCCGTGCACGCGCGGGATGGCCTCGACCTCGGCGGCGAGCGTACGGATGTCCGTGATGCCGCGGCCGTCGATGCGGACCTTGTC
Source organism: Streptomyces sp. NPDC007872 (assembly GCF_042868165.1). NCBI lineage: Bacteria > Bacillati > Actinomycetota > Actinomycetes > Kitasatosporales > Streptomycetaceae > Streptomyces > Streptomyces sp. NPDC007872. Next base: position 1,256,626 of record NZ_JBIAEA010000001.1, on the reverse strand, counting down.
CTTGATGATGCGCTCGCGGACCAGCTTCTTGGTCAGCGCGCGGTAGGCGCCCGAGATCTCCTTCTCGCGGCCCTCGAAGGCCGGGAGGAGCTTCTCGGCGGCGAGCTCCTTGATGCGGTCGAGCTCGGCCTCGCGCTCCTGCTTGCCGGCGATGGTGAGCGCCTGGGCGAGCTCGCCCTTGACGGCGGAGGAGAGCGCCTCCAGGACGTCGTCCTGGTAGTCGAGGAAGACCGGGAACTCGCCGGTGGGCTTGGCGGCCTTGGCGGCGAGGTCCGACTGGGCCTTGCAGAGGACCTTGATGAAGGGCTTCGCGGCCTCGAGACCGGCGGCGACGACCTCCTCGGTCGGCGCCTCGGCGCCGTCCTTGACGAGCTGGACGGTCTTCTCGGTGGCCTCGGCCTCGACCATCATGATCGCGACGTCGCCGTCCTCCAGGACGCGACCGGCGACGACCATGTCGAAGACGGCGTCCTCGAGCTCGGTGTGCGTCGGGAACGCGACCCACTGGCCCTTGATCAGGGCGACGCGGGTGGCGCCGATCGGGCCGGAGAAGGGCAGGCCCGCCAGGATCGTGGAGGCGGAGGCGGCGTTGATCGCGACCACGTCGTACAGGTGGTCGGGGTTGAGCGCCATGATCGTCTCGACGATCTGGATCTCGTTGCGCAGGCCCTTCTTGAAGGAGGGGCGCAGCGGGCGGTCGATCAGACGACAGGTGAGGACGGCGTCCTCGGAGGGGCGGCCCTCCCGGCGGAAGAAGGAGCCGGGGATCTTGCCGGCCGCGTACTGCCGCTCCTCGACGTCCACCGTCAGGGGGAAGAAGTCGAGCTGGTCCTTGGGGCGCTTCGAAGCGGTGGTCGCCGAGAGGACCATCGTGTCGTCGTCCAGGTAGGCGACGGCGGAGCCGGCGGCCTGCTTGGCGAGGCGGCCGGTCTCGAAGCGGATGGTGCGGGTGCCGAAGGTGCCGTTGTCGATGACGGCCTCGGCGTAGTGGGTCTCGTTCTCCACTATGGGGTTCTCCTACGTGTTCGTCTTTGCGTCCGGGGCCCGTGTGGCCGGGGACGGTGTGCGACGGCGGCGGAGAAGCTCGGAGGGCGGGCCGGTCTTCGATCGAAGCACCCGGGGTTTCGGTTCCGGGGGCCACTACCGAGGACCGGCGGCTGGCCGGCGGCTTCTCGCTCGTCGTTATGGGGTTGTAGCTACCAGACTAAATGTCCGTGCGCACTTCGCGCACGTACGACGGCGTGTACGAGCCGTTGCGCTGCCGTACGCACGAGCCGTACGTACGGCAAAGGGAGCGGCCCCCTGGTCCCGGGAACCGCTCCCTTCACGGCGTCTTACTTGGCGCCGCCGGCCGCACCGCGGCGGATGCCGAGGCGGTCGACCAGCGCACGGAAGCGCTGGATGTCCTTCTTGGCCAGGTACTGCAGCAGGCGGCGGCGCTGGCCGACCAGGATCAGCAGACCACGGCGGGAGTGGTGGTCGTGCTTGTGCTGCTTGAGGTGCTCGGTCAGGTCCGAGATGCGACGGGACAGCATCGCGACCTGGACCTCGGGGGAGCCGGTGTCGCCCTCCTTGGTGCCGAACTCGGCCATGATCTGCTTCTTGACGGCGGCGTCGAGAGCCACGCGGATCTCCTCTTGGTTCGTGCGCCCGCGAGTGCCCCTGGTCCATGTCTCAGGGGAAGCTTCCGTGACTCGACGGGCGAAGGTCCGATGGGCGCAGCTTCCAGAGGCTTCGAGGGCTTCCGGGAGCGCGTACACAAACGGCCGTCACACAGCGTACCAGCTCGCCGGAGCGCCCCCGGGGTCCTTTTCCCGCCCCTTCCCGTCGGTGCCTATTTGCTGGTGAGGGAGCGGACCGTGGTGAAGACGTCGAGGACGGCGAGGCAGAGCGGGACGAGGGAGAGCAGGACGAAGCCCTCGGCCAGGTCGAGGAGGCGGCCCCAGAAGGGCGAGAGCCCCTTCTTCGGGATGATCAGGCCGATCGCGGTGATCAGCGCGGCCCCGCCGGCGACGGCGGCGGTGAGCCAGATCGTGCGGATGTCGAGGCCGCCGCGGTCCCCGTACATCAGGAGGTCCTTGACCAGGTCGGCCGGCGGGTTCAGGGAGAGGCCGAGGACGAGCAGCGCGATGGCGGCGATGCCGGCGACCAGGACGCAGGCGACCTGGGAGGTGTAGCGGAAGAGGCGGGCGCGCAGCAGCATCGCGAGGCCGGAGGCGAGGGCGAGGAGCTGGCCCCAGACGTTTCCGGCGAAGCCGAGGACGGCGGCGGAGCCGACGACGACGGCCGCGCAGCCGCCGACCAGGCCGAGGAGCATCTCGTGGCCGCGGCGGGCCTGGAGCGCGATGCGCTCGCCGTCGATGGGACGGCCCTCCCCGCCGGACTGCTGCGGGTCGCCGGGGAACTCGTCGTCGGTGGCGCTGCGCGGGGCGGCGTAGCCGATGGGGAGCCGGGCGAAGCGGGCGGAGAGGCCGGGCAGGAAGGCGACGAGGCCGATGGCGACGGGGGCGCAGACGGCGGCGGTCTCGGTGGCGGTCGACTCGGTGAGGATCGCGACGAAGGTGGCGAGGGTGCCGACGGCGGCGAGGAAGGTGGCGGCGACGAAGGGGGCGTCCCCGCTGGGGGTGAGCGCGACGAGGGCGACGGAGGCGACGAGGACGGTGACACAGCCGAGCAGGAACTGGAGGCGGCCGGGGCCCTGGCCGGCGTCGGGGCCGACGATGCCGGAGCCGGCTATGAGGAGCAGGGGCAGGGCGCCGAGGCCGAGGGCGACGGCGGTCGGCCGGTCCCGGTAGACGCGGGCGCGGACGCCGGCGAAGGCGGTGAGGAGGAGTCCCGCGGCGCCCGCGACGACGCCGGGGAGGCCGTGCATGTCGTGGCGGACCGGGTCGGCGTACCAGAGGACGAAGCCCATGAGGACGAGGAGCAGCACGCCGCCGAGGAGTCCGGCGCCGCGCAGCAGGTCGTCGCTCCACAGGTGCCGGTCGCGGGTGACGGCTGAGGCGACGGCGTCGGAGACGTCGTCGTAGACGGCCGGCGGCAGGGACTGGGCGAAGGGGCGCAGGGAGAGCACCTCGCCGTCGAGGACCTGCTGGGCGGCCAGGGTGCGGGCGCCGTCCAGGACGGATCCGTCGCGGCGGACCAGGTGGTAGCCGGTGGGGGTGCCCGCGGCCTGGGTCTGGCCGGTGAGCCGCAGGATCTCCGGGTGGACGTCGGCGACGGCGATGTCCTCGGGGAGCGCGACGTCGATGCGGCTGTCCGGCGCCACGACGGTGACGCGGCAGAAGCCGGTCGCTGCGGTCGTACTCACGTGTGTGGACCCCCTGATTCGCGGTTGCGCACGATGCGCGCGCCACCCTACCGGGGACCGCCGACGGGGGCTGCAAGTAGGATCGCCGTCCCATGGGGGAAGTCCGCGCGCCCGGCTGCCGACGGGAGTGCCGGCGCGGATGCTCCCGCCACGAGCCCGCCTCCAACGAGGGATTGATGCGCCGGTGAGCCAGATCGTCGTCAAACGCCCGCCGAGGTCCCTTCCTCCGGAAGTGCCCGGTGAGGAACTGGTCCTGGAGTCTCCGCCGGAACTTCCGCGGGGTCAGCAGGAGTCGGCGCTGATGCAGTTGCTCCCGATGCTCGGCATGGGTTCGTCGGTGGTCTTCTTCTTCATGACGCCTTCTCCGATCATGCGGATCATGGGCGTGCTGATGCTGGCGTCGACGGTCGGCATGGCCATCGCGCAGGTCGTCCGGTTCCGTCGCGGTACGCAGGGGCAAATGGCCGATGTCCGCCGCGACTACCTCAAATACCTCGCGCAGACCCGGCGCACGGTCCGCCGCACGGCGCGCAGGCAGCGGGACGCGCAGCTCTATCTGCACCCCGCTCCCGAGCAGTTGTGGTCGGTGGTGGCCGAGGGCTCGCGGGTGTGGGAGCGGCGGGTCGGCGACCACGACTTCGGGCAGGCCCGAATAGGCCTGGGCGCCCAGCAGCTCGCGACGCCGCTGGTGGCGCCGGAGACCGCGCCGGTGGACGAGCTGGAGCCGCTGTGCGCGGGGGCGATGCAGCAGTTCCTCGCGGTGCACGGCACGCTGGACGGGCTGCCGATGGCGGTCTCGATGCGGGCGTTCTACCACGTGACGGTGTCGGGCGAGCCGGAGTCGGCGCAGGCGGCGGCGCGCGCCCTGGTGGCGCAGCTCGTGACGCTGCACTCCCCCGACGACCTGATGCTGGCCGTGGTGGCCGCGCGCTCGGCGCAGGAGCGCTGGGACTGGACGAAGTGGCTGCCGCACGCGCAGGTGCCGGGGCAGGTCGACGGGGCCGGTACGAAGCGGCTGTTCGGCGACGACCTCGGTGAGCTGGAGCAGGCGGTGCGCTCCCGGCTGGACGGGCGGCCGCGGTTCTCCCGGGAGAACCAGCCGGTGCTGGACCAGCCGCACGTGGTCGTGGTCCTGGACGGCGGCATGGTGCCGCCGGACTCGCTGCTCGCGGCGGCCGAGGGCCTCCAGGGCGTGACGATCGTGGAGGTGGTGTCCGGCGAGCTCGACGAGCCGCGCGGCGGGCTGTCGGTGGTGGTGCGGCCGGGGCGGCTGCGTCTGGAGTCGGGCGGCGGCTTCGCGTACGAGGGGCTGCCGGACGGCATGTCCCTGCCGGCGGCCGAGGCGCTGGCCCGGCAGTTGGCGCCGCTGCGGATGGGCGGCGGGGACGACGACGAGCCGCTGCTCGCCAATCTGGACTTCACGGACCTGCTGAACCTGGGGGACGCGGGCTCGGTGGACGTGGCCAGGACCTGGCGGCCGAGGTCGGTGGCCGAGCGGCTGCGGGTGCCGATCGGCGTCGGCGAGGACGGGCAGCCGGTCATGCTGGACCTGAAGGAGGCCGCGCAGGAGGGCATGGGCCCGCACGGCCTGTGCGTGGGCGCGACGGGTTCGGGCAAGTCGGAGCTGCTGCGGACGCTGGTGCTGGGTCTGGCGGTGACGCACTCCTCGGAGACGCTGAACTTCGTCCTCGCCGACTTCAAGGGCGGCGCGACCTTCGCGGGCATGTCGCAGATGCCGCACGTGGCGGCGGTCATCACCAACCTGGCGGACGACCTGACGCTGGTGGACCGCATGGGCGACGCGATCCGCGGCGAGCTCCAGCGGCGCCAGGAGCTGCTGCGCTCGGCGGGCAACTACGCCAACATCCACGACTACGAGAAGGCGCGGGCCGCGGGCGCGCCGCTCGAACCGCTGGCTTCGCTGGTCCTGGTGATCGACGAGTTCTCCGAACTCCTCACCGCCAAGCCGGACTTCATCGACATGTTCATCCAGATCGGCCGGATCGGCCGTTCGCTGGGCGTGCACCTGCTGCTGGCCTCGCAGCGCCTGGAGGAGGGCAAGCTGCGCGGCCTCGACACGTACCTCTCGTACCGGATCGGTCTGCGGACGTTCTCGGCGGCGGAGTCGCGGACGGCGATCGGCGTGCCGGACGCGTACCACCTGCCGTCGGTGCCGGGTTCGGGCTATCTGAAGTTCGGCACGGACGAGATGACCCGCTTCAAGGCGGCGTACGTCTCGGGGACGTACCGGACGGACGGGCCGCGCCTGGAGGTGGGGCAACTGCCGGTGGAGCGGCGGCCCGCGCTGTTCACGGCGGCGCCGGTGCCGGTGGTGTACGCGGCGCCGGACCCGGCGTACCTGACGGAGCGGCGCGCGGAGGAGGACGACGCCCTGGCGGACACGGTCCTCGACGTGATCGTGCGCCGTCTGGAGGGGCAGGGGGTGCCGGCGCACCAGGTGTGGCTGCCGCCGCTCGACCGGGCGCCCTCGCTCGACCAACTGCTGCCGGGGCTCGCGCGGACGGCGGAGCGGGGCTTCACGGCGACGGAGTACACGCGTCAGGGCGCGCTCACCGTGCCGCTCGGGCTCATCGACAAGCCGTTCGAGCAGCGGCGCGAGGTGCTGTACCGGGACTTCTCGGGCGCGGCCGGTCACATGATGGTGGTCGGCGGTCCGCAGTCCGGGAAGTCGACGATGCTGCGGACGCTGATCTCGTCGTTCGCGCTCACCCACACCCCGGCCGAGGTGCAGTTCTACTGCCTGGACTTCGGCGGCGGCGGCATGGTGTCGCTGGCGGACCTGCCGCACGTCGGCGGGGTCGCGTCCCGGCTGGACCCGGAGCGGGTGCGGCGGACGGTGGCCGAGGTGACGGGGGTGCTGAACCGGCGGGAGGAGTTCTTCCGCGCGCACTCCATCGACTCGATCGCGACCTACCGGCGCAAGCGGGCCGCGGGCGAGCTGCCGGGCGAGGCGTGGGGGGACGTCTTCCTGGTGGTGGACGGCTGGGGCGGCTTCCGGAACGAGTACGAGGGCCTGGAGGGGACCGTGTCCGACCTGGCCGCGCGCGGCCTCGGCTACGGCATCCACGTGGTGATCACGGCCTCCCGGTACATGGAGGTGCGGGCGGCCCTCAAGGACCAGATGCTGGGCCGACTCGAACTGCGGCTCGGTGACGTCATGGACTCGGAGTTCGACCGGAAGGTCGCGGCGAACGTGCCGACCGGGGTACCGGGGCGCGGCCAGGTCCCGGAGAAGCTGCACTTCATGGGGGCGCTGCCGCGGATCGACGGATCGAGCGCGAACGACGACCTCGCGGCGGGCACGGCGTCCTTCGTCGAGGCCGTGCGGACCGGCTGGCAGGGTCCGCCGGCGCCGCCGGTGCGGCTGCTTCCGCACAAGCTGTCGGCCGACCGGCTGCCGAAGGGCTTCGAGTTCCCGCAGCACGGCGTCGCGATCGGCATCGACGAGACGCGCCTCGAGCCGGTCTTCGTCAACTTCGAGACGGATCCGTTCTTCCTGATCTTCGGCGAGAGCGAGTCCGGCAAGACGAACCTGCTGCGGCTGATCGTCCAGCAGATCGCCCAGCGGTACTCCCCCGACGAGGCGAAGCTCGTCGTGGGCGACTACCGCCGGGCGCTGCTCGGCAGCCTGCCGGAGGAGCACCTGCTCGAGTACGCGCCGATGGCGAGCTCGATGCAGATGCACATGGAGGCGCTCTCGGGCGTGTTCGCCCGCCGGCAGCCGCCGCAGGACGTGACGCCGCAGCAGCTCCGGGACCGGAGCTGGTGGTCGGGTCCGCAGGTCTTCATCGTCGTCGACGACTACGACCTGGTGGCGACGAGCGCGGGGAACCCGCTGGCGCCGCTCGCGGAGTACCTGCCCTTCGCCCGGGACACGGGGGTGCGGTTCATCATCGCGCGCAACAGCGCGGGCGCCTCCCGCTCGATGTACGAGTCCTTCATGCAGCGCATCAAGGAGCTGGGCGCGCAGGGCGTCGTCCTGTCGGGCGACCCGGCGGAGGGCGACCTGCTCGGCGCGGTGCGGCCCCGTCCGATGCCGCCGGGCCGCGGCCACTTCGTGGGGCGCCGGGGCGGCGCGTCGCTGGTGCAGACGGGGCGGCTGCCGGAGCTGTGACCGGACGCGCGGCCGGGTGCCGGGCCCGGGGCGGGGGCTTCCGCCCCGGGCCCGCCCGGCGGTCCTCACGTCCGCACCGACGTCGTTGGACGTGCACACCTCACAACTGAAAACATCGCACCAGCCCGGCCGAGGCTCGACCAAGGAGGAGACCGTGTCGTTCGACGACGAGTGGGCCCAGCACAAGAACGCCGCCATGGAACACCAGTCCTCCGGCACGCGGCTGAACCAGGTCCCCTCCGATCCCGGCGGGGGCGGGGGACAGCCGGACCTGGCGACGTCGCCGGCCAGGAAGAAGGCGGCCGCCGGAACCATCGAGAACCACATCCAGCCCGGTGTGAAGGCGGCCGCGGACGCCGGTGACGAGGGCACCGACGGCGCCGTCGCCGAGTTCAAGGGCTGGGACACGGCGGCCGGGCTGCAGAAGGCCCACGCCCACTGGGACGGCCAGGTGAAGCGCCTGATGGCGCGGCTGGACTCGGAGAAGGCGGCGCTGCGGGGCGCGTCGACGCTGTTCGGCAACAACGACATCACGACGGGGTACAGCTTCACCCCGGTGCAGTCCAAGGTCTCGGGTCTTTAGGTCTTCAGGGGGAAACACGATGCCGACGTACCAGGAGATCATGGAGATCGACCTCGGCAAGCTGAGCACCGCCGCCGACGGCTGGAAGAGCATGGCGGAGAAGTTCGAGAAGGTCGAGGACACGTACGAGAAGGAGGTCCAGAGCGTCGCCACGGGCGGGCCGCTGTGGACCGGCCAGGCTCAGCAGGTCAGCGCGACCAACTTCAGCATCACCCGCAAGGAGCTCGACTCGGCGCAGAAGGAGGCGCGCGCCATGGAGTCGCTCCTCCGGGACGCGCACAGCACGTTCACCGAGCTCAAGGGCCGGGTGAAGGCGGCGGTCGACGAGGCCGTGGCCGCCGGCATGAAGGTCTCCGCGTACGGGAACGCCAGCTACGACTTCAGCAAGGTCAGCGCCCAGGAGGCCAACGCCATCCGTCACGACCCGGACCTGCGGGACGTGGAGATGTCGTACACGACCAAGATCAACGACGCGGTCAAGGCGGTCACGGAGTTCGACGCGGACGTCAAGGCCGCCCTGCTCAACGCCTCCGGGGCGGACGGCACCGCCCCCCTGGGCTTCAACTCGAAGCCGGTCGGCGACGTCGAGGCCGTCGAGGCGCTGGCGCTGTCGGAGAAGGTCCGCGAGGGCAAGGCGTCGAAGCAGGAGCTGGAGCACTACCGGGACCTGCTCCAGCAGAACTCCGAGGACAAGCACTTCAGCGAGGCCTATCTGGACGGCCTCGGCGCGAAGGACGCCCTGAAGATCGCGGACCGGATGAACCTGGCGTCGAACGAGCGGGGCATCTCGGACGCCGAGAAGAAGCTCTACAACTCGATCAACGCCGGTCTCGCGGACACGATCGCCTCCGGCACGAAGGACCCGAACGGCTACGCGTACCGGCCGTTCGTGGACGGGCTCAAGAAGCTCGGCACGGAGAACCTCGCGAGCAACGTCAGCCCGACCAACGGCTACCAGATGCTCGTCACGCTGATGAAGCAGGGGGACCCCAAGGCGTACGGCAAGGAGTTCCTGAACGAGATCGGCGGCGACATGATCCGGGCCGAGAAGGAGAAGCCCAACATCTGGCTGCACTTCTTCGACGGCGAGCGGCCGAACATCGCCCACGACCCGCTGGACGGCCTGCTCGACATCATGAGCAAGGACCCCGGGGACGCGGAGTACTTCCTCGACCCCAAGGCCCCCGGGAACGCGAACGAGCACCTGAAGTTCCTGCTCACGGACCGGAAGTGGCCGGACCCGGTGATGAACACCCTCTACTCGGCGCCCATGGAGATGGACGACCCCTTCAAGGCGACGGGGCTCGGCAACGCGATCCAGGCGGCGGCGACGGGGCACGAGCCGGGCGAGAAGCTCGGCCCGGTCGGGCCGCACACCGAGGGGCAGGCCCGGGTCATGCAGAACGCCATCACGTTCCTGGACGACGACAAGGGCGGTGCCGAGTTCCCCGAGGAACTCTCGAACATCAAGCAGCCGATGGCCCGGGCCCTCGCCGACTACGTGGCCGACACCCACATCACGCTCAACGGCCAGGAGTCGGAGTACGGCGGCGCCGGCGGCAACCCCGACATCACCGGCAAGGGCGACAACGCGCACATCGCGGTGGGTCAGGAGAGCCTGGTCCGCGTCATGCGCGGAATCGCGGACGACGGTCCGTCGTACGCCCTGATGTACGAGGCGGAGCGGGCCTACTCCGCGAAGCTGCTCGCGGAGGCCCCGCCCTTCCAGACCGACCCCACGCACGGGCAGAGCGCCGAGTGGGACCACCGCTCGCGCAACATCGGTTACGCGATGGGCGCCCTCAACGAGATCGGCGCCGACGTCTACATCGACAAGGGCAAGGAGAAGTCGGACTGGGCCGAGAAGACCGGCGAGTACTCGGCCATCGCCGGCAACGCGCTGATCGGTGAGATCCCCTTCGTGGGCACGGCGGGCGGCGCGCTGATCGACTCCGTCAAGTTCGACTGGGTGAAGGACGTCCAGGACGTGGCGGAGGAACAGGCGAGGAAGGAGTCGAGCGACTCGTACTCGTCCGGGACGGACGGTCTCAACCGCATGTTCGACGAATGGCACAAGCGTGAGAACGCAGGGGAAGGCCCGTTCAATTCGGCCAAGGACGCCGCGAACGGGGGTCACTCCGACGGTATCGGCGCGGCCAAGAAGTACCTGGGGTGATCATGCGCAGCTCCCGATCCTGGCCGCTCCTCGTTGTCGCCGCCCTCTTCACCGTGACCTCGTGCAATGACGGGACTCAGCCGCGGGCGGGGCGTCCGGACGACTACGCCTGTGCGGTTTCCGCCGACTCCCCCGAGGCGAAGTTGCTGTCCCGGGTGATGCGGACGGACTCCTTCACGACCCGGAACGGCTACCGGAGCCCCCGTTTCGTCGAGAAAGCGCAGGACCGCCTGCGCGAGTACGGGAAGGAGGGAAAGGCGCCCGCCGTCAGGCAGTGCTTCTTCTTTCCGGAAGGACGGAGCGATGACGGCCAGACGACCGTCGAGTACGGGTGGGCTCCCCTCTCCGACGCGCAGAAGGGAACGGGCACGGCCGGTACCCGGCGCTACAGCCTGAACGGGGCGACGGGAAGGTCCGGCGACGTCACCACCGATCTCTACGTGCGGTGCGAGCTGCCCGGCGAGCTGAAGGAACCGTCGAAGAAGGTCCTCCTCCACGCGGGCGTCTCGTTCACCACGAACCTGGGCACCGTCGAGGACCACGGCACCCAGGACCAGCAGATGTCGTTCGTCTATCTGATGACACGCCGGGCGACGGAACTCCTCGGCTGCGAGAACCACCCTCTGGCGGACGACCCCGTCGTCAAGCCCCTGACCGGAAGCACCCCCTGATGATCCACGTGAAGCACACCGTCCGGAGCGCGGCGAGCGCCGTCCTCCTCCTCGTCCTGGCCGGCTGCGGGAGCGGCGGGGAGGAGGCCGGCGGGGCCCTGAGCGTGGACCGGGTGGTCGAGGTCGCCGACGGGGCCGACGCGGACGGGTCCGACACGTGCCCGCTGCCCTACGACGCCGGCGCGGCGGCGAAGGCCGCGAAGCTGGACGGCGACCTGCGGCCGGGGGCGGCCGGGGCCGAGGCGGACGAGCCCGCCGCGACCGCCGAGGGCGGGCGGACGACGGACGCGCAGTCGCCCTGGGCGGGCAAGCCGGGGGCGCTGATCACCTGCTCGTACCACCTGGGCGGGGAGGACCTGAAGGTCCGCACCGGCGCCGTGAGCGAGGGGAACGCCGTGTACCTCCAGGCACCCGTCATCCAGGCCGCCGGCGGCATGGACTTCTCCACGCTCAAGGCGTACACCGTCAAGGGGGCCGAGGCGAAGGCCGGGGAGGCCGTGCAGAGCGGGGGCGGGAACGTGGTGACGGTCCGGCTCGACTCCGGCGGCAAGGGCGACCTCGCGCTGGTCCTGACCGCCGGGGACGCCGGGAAGACCTCGCTGGAGCGCGGGCAGGTCCTCGCGCTCGCGCGGGCCTTCGCCTCGCAGGCGAAGTGAATCCCCCGGTTCCGTCTGACAGGGCGTCCGCCCGGCGTCCATGATGGGACCGCTACGCCGTTCCGCCTTTTTCCACCGCACGAAGGAGCAGAGCCAGATGGGCACCCAGCAGGAGAAGGACGAGCTGTACGCGCTCGACATCAGCGGTGTCGAATGGCAGGGAGCCCCCGGGACGAGCCCCGACGAGGAGCGCGTGGAGATCGCCCACCTGCCGGGCGGCGCCGTCGCGATGCGCTCCTCCCTCGACCACGACACCGTGCTGCGGTACACCAAGGCCGAGTGGGACGCCTTCGTCCTGGGCGCCAAGGACGGGGAGTTCGACCTGCGGTAGGCCCCGCCGGAACGCGAAGGGGCCCGCTCCCCCCGAGGGAGCGGGCCCCTTCCGCGTCCCCGGGGGGCCGCGGCGCGGACGCGGGTCAGTACGCCTCGGTGAAGAGGCGGGAGGCCTTGACGTCGGTGGCGCGGTAGCTGTCCTTGCCCTGCTCGACGATCTGGGCGACCTTCTCGAGCCGGTCCTTCATGTCCTCGGCGCGCTTCTTGTACTTGCCCTGGAGGAGCTCGTACTCGTGGTGCGCGTCACCGTCCCAGGTGTCGGTGACGACCTTGAGCGCGGTGTCCATCTCCTGGATGTCCTTGATGATGTTCTGCGAGACCGTGCGGATGCGGTTCGCCATCTCCTGGACGGTCTCGTACCGTACCCGGGTGCCGGCGCTGTCGACAGACATTTCGTCCCCTTCTCTTAGAGGTTGTTGAGCGCGGAGCTGTTGGCGGCGGCGAACGCGGCGCGGACCTCGTCGTCGTTCGCGTTGCTGAGGTTCTTCGTCTCGCCGACGGCGTTGAGCAGCACGCCCAGCAGACGGCGGATGGTGTCGTGGTCCTCGTTCAGGAGCGTCTGGGCCTGCTTGAAGCCGATGGCGCCGACACCGGTCCAGCCGGCGCTGCACGTCTCCAGGATGTTGGCGAGCTCGCGCGCCTGCTTGGAGACCGCCTCACCCGTCTCCGTGATCTTGTTCTTGGCCTTGACGACCGGGTCGTCTGCGAGTCCGAACCCGCCGGCGGGAGTGCTCATTCGTGCTCCTCGGTTGGTGAAGTGACCTTGCTCATGCGTCTGTCGACGCTCTCCTGCGTACTACCACCATCACGACGGCGCCCAGGACGGCGACGACGGCGACGGCGCTCGCGGCGACGGCCCAGAGCGGAAGGCCGCCCTCCTCGGACCCGGTGGCCGACCCGGTCTTCCCGGGTGTCCCGGGGTCCGTGGCCGGGCTCGTGCCGCTTGCCCCCGTGTTCTCAGGAGAGGGGGAAGTCTGCGATGCGGAGGGGGCGGGCGACGCGCTCGCCCGCGCGGCGAGCAGCGGATTGACGTCCGGGTCGCCGGGGTTCCCCTTGCCCTCCAGGAGCACCTGGGCGGGGCGTACGGAGCCGTAGCCGATGTACTTGCTGGGGACGGGGCCGTTGTGCCCGGCCGTCTCCAGCATGACCCGGAGGACCTGGTTGGCGGTCCAGTCGGGGTGGGCGGACCAGATGAGGGCGGCGGTGCCGGAGGCGAGGGCGGAGGCGTGACTGGTGCCCTCGAAGGCGCAGTACTCGGACTTGTTCTTGGAGCAGCGGCCCGGCGCATCGACGCCGGGAGCGGCGAGAGCGAGATGGGAGCCGTAGCTGGAGAACTTGGTGATCTTCCCCTTGGTGTCGAGGGCGCCGACGGCGACGACACCGGGAGTCGCCGCCGGGTAGAGCGCCCCGCCGTCCCCGTCGTTACCGGATCCCGCGAAGATGAGTACGCCCTTCGCCAGGGCGTAGTCCACCGCCTCTTGCCACTTGACGATGTCCTCCTCGGACTCGACCCCGGCCATCGAGATGTTGATCACCTTGGCACCGTTGTCGGCCGCGTACCGGATCGCCCCGCCTGCGTAGTCCACCAGTTCGTAGGCCCCGAGTGCGTCGGCGACCTTCAAGGGAAGGATCTTGGCGTCCGGAGCGATCCCCTTGACGCCACCGCCCGCTCCGCTGCCCGCGATGGCGAGGGCCATGTTCGTACCGTGAGGGCTCGTGTCCTCGCCGTTCACAAGGCCGTCCCCCCCTTTGGCGTTGTAGAAGTCGCGGCCCGGGAGCACCCTGCCGCGCAGCTCTGCCATGGACGAGTCGACGCCGTTGTCGAGTACGGCGACCGTGACGCCCTTGCCCGTGGCCACCTTCCACAGCTCGTCCGCCTTCATCGCGTCCAGGTACCACTGGCGCGACCGCATGTCGTCCGCCTGCGCCGTCGGCGCCGCGACGGTCCACGTCGCGACGACGGCGGTCAGGGCGCCGAGCAGACCGGCCGCTCGGCGACGAACGGCCCGGGTGGGGAGGGACATCGGGGAAGGGCTCCTAGTCGATGACGGGCGGGACGATCTGGCGCTGTCCCGAGGTCCACGTCTCCTCGTCCTCGGACAAGTAGTCGGGACGGTTGCGCGCTTCGCGGCGCTCTTCCTGCTCCGGGTTGGTCGAGGCCGGGGGCCGGACGAGTCCCGTACCGCCGGGGGTGAAGGCGCGCCCACCCGTGGTGGACGCGGCAGCGGACCCGACGGTTCCGCCCGGCTGGGTCGCCAGTCGGCGGCCCGCCGCGCCGGGCGTGCCGGCGGGGGCACCGCCGAAGCCCCCGGCGCCGGGACCGTGCATGCCCGCGGCACCACGGCCGAGCTGGGAGGCTGCGCGCTCCTCGCCGATGACCGTGCCCATGGGCATCCGTCCCGCCTGCTGTCCCGGGCCGGGGCGGCCCGGGACCTGCCGGCCGCCGGTGATGCCCTCGGTCCGGGGGCCGGGGCCCAGCGGGCCGGGGCCCGTGAGCCCGGGGACGCGGGCGACCGGGCCCGGGGTGGCCGGGCGCGGAAGCGGATAACCGCCCTGGGGGCCGGTCTGCCGGCCGAGGGGCGGAACGACGGGCGGAAGCACGGGGCCCGGACCGCTGGTCGTCGGGGGCTGTACGACCGGGGGCTGCTGCGTCGTGGGCCGGGTCGGCGCCTCCGGCGCGACGGTCACCGAGTCGAGGTTGGTGTCCACCGGCCTGTCCGGCGGCGCGACCGGCGGAAGGGACGTGGTCGGCGGCGTCACCGGCGTCGGCGAGGACGGGTGCGTCGGCGAGGACGGCGGGGACGGCGGGGTGATCCGGTCGGTGCCACCGGTGCCCGACTCCGCGGGGCGCAGGGACGACGAGTGGACGGCCGGGGCGGAGCCCGTACCCGTACCCGTGCCCGAGGATGTACCGGAGCCGGTTCCGCCTCCGGGACCGTACCCCTTCTCACCGAGGTCGACAGAGCCGTTCAGCGGCTTGAAGTCCGGCTGCCGCTCCGCCCCGATCCGCTCCCGCGTCGCGTCGTAGTACGACGACAGGCGCTGGAGCTGCTGGATCGCCTCCTGGAGCTTCGGGCCCTTCTCGGACTCGATGCGGGCCTTCTCCTTCTCCGGGTCCGCGAAGCACATGCCCGCCGGCTTCGGCACGGCGGCCTTCGCCTCGGTGAGGGCCTGGCCGGCGCGCTTCATCTCCTCGGAGACGACCTTGGTGAAGTCGCCGAGGACCAGGGTCTCGGAGACCATGCCGGCGCCCCACTTGCGGAACGCGTCGCCTGCCGCACCCTCCCACTCCACACGGCTGATGTAGTGCCGCAGGTCGGAGGCGATGGCGAGGATCTTGGGCACCGCCGCCGCGAGGGCGGTGCCGCTGCTCGACAGCTCCTCGGGCTTGGCCGCCGCGATCATCGCGTACAGGGCGTCCAGGGACTTCCCCTCGAACTCTCCCGACATCGTCTGTTCCTCCCCCGTTAGCTGAACCCGCCGGTGTCGGCGGTTCCCTGCGTCGGTGCGGTCGGCTGCTCGGACTTGGGCGCGCCCCGGTCCTCGGTGCCGTAGTTCTTCTTGTGGTCGTCCCCGACGGACTTCTGGATCGCGGCGAAGCGACGCCGCTCCTCTTCGTCCACGCCCTCGTAGCCCTTGTCGGCGATCTGGGCACGGATGCCCATCGCCTCGATCGTCTCCCCGAAGATCTTCGTCAGCTCTTCGAGCCGCGTGCGCACCTTGTCGTACGCCCCGTGCAGCTCGGTCGCGGCGGCGAAGCCCGTGCCGTACGCGTCCGGAGTGATCTTCTGCTCGCCGATCTTCGTGTGCTCGGCGGGCGAGCCCTTCAGCTCGTCGAGCAGTTTCTGCATGCGCGTCTGGAATGTCCGGAGCGTCACCTCTCCGACTTCCAGGTCCTTCTTGCCGTTCCCGTCCGGCCCTGCCACGTCAACTCCCCCGTCCCGCAAGAACAACGGCCACTCTAGCTACTTGGTACGACAGTTCCAACTGCAAAGTCCTGTTCGGAGGACCGTTCATGGGCGTACCCCCTTTCGACGGCGGCTGTCACGGATCACGGTGGCCGTTCCGGCGACCACGGCCACCAGGACGCCCCCGATCCCCAACGCGTAGGTGGCGAGCCGTTCGGAGCGCTCCTGGGGCGTCTCCGACAGCGTCAGGCGGGCCGGCTCGGGGGCCGGCGGCTTGGGCGGGCCGGGGTCGGGCGTGGGCGAGGACGGCGGCGTGCCGGGGAGGTCGGCGAGGGCCCGTACGGGGTCCACCACGCCCCAACCGACGTGGTTGTCATGGCCGTTGACGGAGCGGACGGCGGTCTGCTCGATGCGGGCGACGATCTGGGCCGGGGTCCACTTCGGGTACTTGGCGCGGAGCAGGGCGGCGACGCCGGCGACGTACGGGGCGGAGAAGCTGGTGCCGTTGTCGACGCACTGGCCGCCGCCGGGGACGGTGGAGACGATGTCGACGCCGGGGGCGGCGACGCCCACGAAGGTCCCGGACTGGGAGAAGGCGGCGCGCTCGTTGTTGCGGTCGGAGGAGGCGACGGCGAGGACGCCGGGGAAGGCGGCCGGGTAGGTGGTCTTGAGGGCGCCGTCCATGCCGTCGTTGCCCGCCGAGGCGACGACGACGACGCCCTTGGATATCGCGTTCGCCACGGACCTGGCCAGGGGCGAGTCCGGGCGGAGGGCCTGGGTGGTGTCCTGCGAGATGTTGATGACGTGGGCGTTCTTCGCGACGGCCCAGTCGACGGCCTGGGCCATCGTGTCGGTCTTGCCGCTGTTCTTCTCGTCGTTCTGCCGGATCGGGATGATCGTCGCCTCGGGGGCGAGACCGACGAAGCCGGTGCCCTTGCGGGGGCGGGCGGCGATGATGCCGGCGACCTTGGTGCCGTGGCCGACCTCGTCGACGGTGCCGTCCGTCCTGCCGCGCTTCTCGTCGCCGGTGCTCGGGTTCTTCTTGTCGGGCTTGAGGTAGTCCTTGCCCGCCTTGGCGTCGACGGCGGTGCGCAGTTGCGGGTTGACGTCGTCGACCCCGGTGTCGATGACGGCGACCCGGACGCCCTTGCCCCTGGTGTCCTGCCACAGCTCGTCGAGGAGGACCCGCTGGAGCGGCCAGGGGGTGCCCTCGATCTGCTTCTTCATGGGGAAGGTGCACTCGCCGCTGCCGTCGAGGACCGGCGCGTCCCGGCGCGGCGCGGCGGTCGCCGCGGGGGCCGCGAGGAGGAGGGCGAGGGTGCCGGCGGTGAGCAGGGCCGCCGTGCGGTGCGTGGTCGTCACCGGTGCCACCCCCCTAGGAACCCTGCGGCTGGCGCGCGCTGTTGGTGTCCAGGCGCGGGCCCTTGGAGAGGAACTCGGACCACTCCATCGGCACCAGGACCGGGGTGACCTTCTCGTAGCCGAGACGCTTCTGGGCGTCGCTGGGCTCCGGGCGTCCGTCGCTCTGCGGCTGCTCCCCCGCGCCGATCTCGGAGCGGTCGGAGTCGCTGTCGCCGTTGGCCTGGACGGCGTACCGCAGGCCGGTGTCGGTGACGAGGAAGAGGGAGCCGTCGGGCGTCTTCTGCCGGCCCTGGATCTGGGTGTAGAGGAGGCCGGTGCCGGGCGTGACGTACGTGCTGGTGCCCCCGGCGGTGATGTCGGCGGGGTAGTCGCGGCCGGCCCAGGTGGTGAGGGTCGTCCCGCCCTTCTCGTCGACGTGGGTGAGGACGCTGCAGACGGTGTCGCGGGCGCCGGAGCCGGTGGCGGCGTTGACCTGGGCGGACTTCAGCCGGGGCCAGCGCACGCCGTCGTGGAAGGGGGTGGGGTCCGGGTCGATGGAGGAGGCGTCGACGGTGGTCGCCCTGCCGTCCATGTCGAGGACGCCGGTCTGCGGGGAGTTGATGAGGAGCCAGGCGGTGAAGGGGGTGACCGGCTGGACCTTCCCGGCGAGCACGACGTAGTGCTGGGGGCCGGAGCCGGTCTGGGCGAGGAGGACCATGCCGATGCGGTTCTCGGTCCCGGTGAGGGTGTTGCCGGGTATGCCGGCGGAGTCCCCGACGCGTCCGTCGAGGTGCGGGAAGTCGATCTCGTCGCCGGTCTTCAGGGTGGCGAGCCAGTCGTCGGTGACGGGCTGCGGCTCCTTGCCGAGGCCGACGAGGGCGGTGAGGAGTCCGGTGGAGTCGGCCTTCACCGGGTACTTGGTGCCGGTGTGGTCGACGAGGAACCGCGCGTTCCCCTTCTGGCCCTTGACGTACAGGACCTGTCCGTCCTCGAGCCGGCCGGCGCCCTCGGTCCGCTCGAGGTCGCGCTCGGCGAAGAGGAAGGTCGCCTTCTGGACCCCGGCGCCCTTGCCGCCGCCGGGCTGCTCGCAGACGGCCCAGCGCTTCGCCCGGCCCGCGTCGTCCGCCGAGGGCAGCCGGTCGGGGGCGTAGGGGATGCCGAGGATCGGGCCGCGCGGCGGCTTGCCCTCGTCGAGCTTCTTGTCCTCGACCTGGATGACCTGGAACTTGTCGGGGTCGAGCAGGAGCCGGGCGGAGGCGAGGTTGAGGACGGGGTGGAGCAGGGTCTTCCGGTCCTTGCCCTTGCCGGTCTCCAGGACGACGTACCGGGTCGTCGACTGCTTGCCGACGATCACGCGGGTGCCGGGGGCGTCCCAGCCCTTGGGGGCGGTGGGCTTGAACATGCCCCAGGCGCCGAACCCGGCGACGACCAACGCGGCGACGATCACCCCGGGGAGGACCGCGCGCAGCGGCTTCGGCGCCCCCTCCTCCGTACCGGAGGGAGAGGGTTGGAGGAATGCCGCCACCGTGCGCTTCTTCGCAAAGGTGTACGCGTTGAGCTCGTCCCGCCGCGATGCCATGAGTCCCCATTCTCGTCAGGCGCGATCTTCTCGCGGGGCGGCCGGGGGGATGGCACCCGGGCCCCGGCCGTCGGACCGGCCCCCTACTATGCCTGCTGTCCCGTGGGGTTCGTGGGGCGGGTAGGGTGATCCGGCCGCCAAAGCCCTGGCGGGCCAGGGTCATCGGGACGAATTGAGGGGATTCTCCATCATGGCTTCCGCGACGCGGAGACGGCCCGCCGCGGCCTCCGCCTCCGCACCCCCGTCCGCGACCCCGTCCGCGGGGTCCGGCTCCTCGGTCTCGCCGAGGCTCCAGGCCCGTCCCGGTCATTTCGGTTCGTTCCGATTGCAACAGCTCGTACTGGTCGAGGTGGCGGCGGCCCTGCTGCTCGTCGCCTGGGTCGTGGAGCCGATGCTGCTGGTCCCGGCGGGCGTGGTGGCCGTCGTGCTCGTCCTGCTGGCCGTGGTGCGCCGGCACCGGCGTTCCCTGCCCGAGTGGCTCGGCACCTTCCTCGCGCTGCGCGCCCGGACGCGCCGGTCCGCGTCGTTCACGGTGCCCGAGGGCACCGAGCCGGGGTTCGCGCCGATCGTGGAGTGCGACCCGGCGCTGCGGACCCTCACGTACAGCGACCGCGACCGGCGTCCGGTCGGCATGGTCGGGGACGGCACCTTCCTGACCGCGGTCCTGCGGGTCGAGTCGGAGGGCACGGCACTGCGGCCGGACCGGGCGGCGCGGCCGCTGCCGGTCGGGATCGTCCGGGACGTGCTGAGCGTGGACGGCATCCGGCTGGAGTCGGCGCAGGTCGTGCAGCACACGCAGCCGGCGCCCGCGCCGCACCTGCCGGCGCAGTCGATGGCGGCGCGCAACTACGGGCCGCTCCAGGCGCAGACGGGGTCGCCCGCGGTGCGGATCACCTGGATCGCGCTCAAGCTCGACCCCGAGCTGTGCCCGGAGGCGGTCGCCGCGCGCGGCGGCGGCATGACGGGCGCGCAGAAGTGCCTGGTGCGCGCGGCGGACCAGTTGGCGAGCCGGCTCGCGGGCGCCGGGTTCCGGGCGAGCGTGCTGACCGAGCAGGAGCTCACCTCGGCGCTCGCCACGTCCAGTTGCGCGAGCCCGATGGCGATCGCGCAGGCGGGCCGGGGCCGGGCGCAGGAGCGCCGGACCCAGGAGACCGCCCGGACCTGGCGGGTGGACGACCGCCGGCACACGACGTACTGGGTGGGGCGCTGGCCCCAGTTGGGCGGCCGGAACGGCGGCGCGGGCGCGTCGATGCCGCAACTGGTGGCCCTGCTGACCTCGCTGCCCGCGCTCGCGACGACGTTCAGCCTGACGCTGAGCGGCGGGGACCGGCAGGAGGTGACGGTGACCGGACACGTACGGATCACCGGGCGCAGCGACGAGGAACTGGTGACCGCGCGGCACGAGTTGGAGCGTGCGGCGCGCGGGGTGAGGACGGGGCTCGTGCGACTGGACCGGGAACAGGTGCCCGGCGTCCTGGCGACGCTTCCGCTGGGGGGTGCGCGCTGATGTCCACCGCGACCCCGCCCGGCGCCCCCGGTACGCAGTCGGGCGCGGGTGTTCCCGGCGCGTCCAATACCTACGGCGCGCAGCCGGCCTCCGGTACGTACGGCGGACGGGCGGCCGCGCCCTCCCCCGCTCCCCTCCCCCGGCCCCCCGCCGGGCGGGGCGGGCGGCCCCGGTTCGGCTTCGGGCTGGTCGGGCCGCGCCGCGACCGGCACTCCGTCTCCGTGGAGCAACTCGACGCGCTGGCCCTCCCGGTGGGCGACGACGGCATGGTGATAGGCGTCGACGCCGAGGGCCGCCCCGCCGTGCTCGGCGTCAACCGGCCCGTCCCCTACGACGTCGCCCTCATCGGCGGCCTGTGGACCGCGCAGGTCCTGGCGCTGCGGGCCGCCGCGACGGGCGCCCGGGTGGCGGTCGAGACCGGCCGCGCGCAGGCGTGGACGGCGCTGGCGCAGGCCGCGGGCGGCGGGCAGCCGTGCATCACGCTGCACGACGTGGGCCGGGTGCCGCCGCAGGGCGCGTCGGCGGGCAGTCCGGTGGTCGTGGTGCGCGACTGCGGCATGCGGCCGCCGCGCGGCCGTGTCGTGTCGGCGCCCTGGCAGTCGGTGGTGACGCTGCTCCCCTATCTGAGCCCGGTCGCGCCCCGCCTCCTGGAGAAGTCCTCCCTGGTCGGGGTCCAGCGGGTGTCCCCGGACGAGGCGGTCCAGATCGGCCGCATCATGAACCTGCCGCGCCACGAGCACGAGGCGCTGTCCACGCTCGCGGACGGAGTGACCCTCTGGTGCACCCCGGACGACCGCCAGTTCGTGATGACGCAGGCGACGGACGCCGAGACCGGATTGTTGGGCGGCGCGCGCCGGATGGACTGAGCGGCACGAAGTCGCTCGCGTACGTCCCCTTTTGCATCGTTTTGAACGGTGGGGGTTCTCACTCTGCGGCGCGGCCGGGTCACTTGGGGACCGGAGCGGGCGCCGGGGACGGGCGGGGAGGGTCCGCCGGGCCCGCCCGCGGGTCGCCCGCGCCGATTAGGCTGGAAGGGCCCCGCCCACGACGGCACAAGGGTGCTCGACCACACCAGGAGGCAAAGTGAACGGCGATCGCGACGAGATCCACGGGGGTTGGAATCCACCCGCCGACGATCAGTCCGACGCGGATCCCGCCGAGATGACGGGTGAGTTCACCATCGACTACACCCCGCCCGCCTGGTACACGCAGAACACGCCGGGCGGTACGGGGGCGGGCGGCGCCACTCCCCCGCCGCCGAGCGGAGCGCCGCTCCCCGTGCCGGGCCTTCCGGCGGGCAGCGGTTTCGAGCCCCACTGGAGCCCCGCGCCGCCGGTGACGCCGACGCCGCCCGCCGCGCCGACCGCACCTGTCGCGCCTGTCACGCCTGTCACGCCTGTCACGCCTGTCGCACCGGAGCCCGCGCCGCCGGTCACGCCGGCCGCGGGGGTGCCGTCGGCGGCGGTGCCTCCGGCGGACGGCCCTCCGGCGGACGGATCTCCCACCGTCGGGCCGGCGGGCCCGGTGCCGGGCGACTCCACGCCGGAGGACCCCACCGCGCCGGGCGACCCGCTGCCCGGCGGCTTCACGGCGGACGCTCCGCCGTCCGGCGGCCCCACCCCCGCCGACGCGTCGTCCGGCGGCCCGCTGCCCGCCGACTCCCCCTTCGACAACGGCGGCGGAGACGTGGAGAGCGGTGCCACCGTGCGCTTCTCCCCCGCCGCGCTCCGGCGCGAGATCGCGGAGCGGACCGCGGAGTCCCCGGCGACCGGCGCCGCCGAGGAGGCGGACGCCCCCACGGGCCCGGACGCCGGTCCGGCCCCGGTCGGGGACGACCACGCCCCGGCGAGTTCCGACGCGACCTCCTCCGAAGATCCGGAAGAGGCCGGGGGCGCCGAGCCGTCCGTGACGGACTCCCCTCCGGACTCCACGGCGAACTCCCCTGCGGACTCCTCGAAGGGCCGCGACGAAACGGCCGGAGCCCCCGGCGACACCGCGGCTCCGGAGGACCGGCCCGCCGGGACCGGCGTGGAGACGACGACGGAGGCGGAGGCCGCGGGCCCGACGGCCGCGCCCCCGGGCGCCCCCGCCGAAGCGCCCCCGGCCGCCACCGCTCCCCAGGGCTTCGGCCCCGGCGCCGCTCCCGGCCCGTACGACGCCGCCGACCGGCCGGCCGACGCCCCGGGCGCCTTCCCGGCTCCCGGGAGCCCCGCTGCCCCCGGCCCCTTCCCGGCCCCCGGGGACCCCGCCCCTCCCGCCCCCTTCCCCGCCGCCGGGCCGCAGCCCGG
This sequence comes from Streptomyces sp. NPDC007872, assembly GCF_042868165.1. NCBI lineage: Bacteria > Bacillati > Actinomycetota > Actinomycetes > Kitasatosporales > Streptomycetaceae > Streptomyces > Streptomyces sp. NPDC007872. Next base: position 1,234,139 of record NZ_JBIAEA010000001.1, on the reverse strand, counting down.
GGCCGCGCCCGGACTGCCCCCGCTGCCGCCGTCGTTCCAGCCCGCCGCGCCCGCGCAGCAGTGGCCCGCGCCGCCGGTCGCGGGCGCCCAGCCGGGAGCCCCGGCCGCGCCGCTGCCGCCCACCGCCGCCTGGCCGTCGTCGGCGTCCGCGCCGGCCGCGCCCGGCCCCGTACCGCCGCAGGCCCAGGAGCCGGGCGGGTACGGCTACCCCCAGACCCCCCAGGCCCCCCACGCCCCCCAGCCCCCGCACGTACAGCAGCCCCCGCTCCCGCAAGGTGGCGGTTACGGCTTCCCGCACCCCGGGACGCCCCCGCAGCAGGCCGGTTACGGCTACCCGCAGCAGCAGCCCGGCGGCGTGCCGCCGCAGGCCCAGCAGCCGGGCGGGTACGGCTTCCCGCACCCCGGCGCCGTACCCCCGCAGGCTCCCCCGCCGCAGGCGCAGCCCCCGGCCCAGCCGCGGCCCCCGCACGACGCGCAGCCGCCCGTCGACCCCCGGACCGGTGCCGCCTGGCCCTCGCCCGTGACGCACGACCAGCGGGAGCGGTCCGTGCCGGGCGCCCCGCTCGGGTACAACGCGGCCGTCGAGCTCTCCTCCGACCGGCTGCTGCGGAACAACAAGCAGAAGCCCAAGTCCAGCCGCACCCCCGGCGCCGCCTCCCGCTTCAAGCTCGGCGGCAAGAAGGAGGAGGCGGAGCGGCAGCGGAAGCTGGAACTGATCCGGACGCCGGTCCTCTCCTGCTACCGGATCGCGGTCATCTCGCTCAAGGGCGGCGTCGGCAAGACCACGACGACCACCGCGCTCGGCGCGACCCTGGCGACCGAGCGGCAGGACAAGATCCTGGCGATCGACGCCAACCCGGACGCCGGCACCCTGGGCCGCCGGGTGCGGCGCGAGACCGGGGCGACCATCCGCGACCTGGTGCAGGCGATCCCGTACCTGAACTCGTACATGGACATCCGCAGGTTCACCTCGCAGGCGCCCTCGGGTCTGGAGATCCTCGCCAACGACGTGGACCCGGCCGTCTCGACGACCTTCAACGACGAGGACTACCGGCGGGCGATCGACGTCCTGGGCAAGCAGTACCCGATCATCCTCACCGACTCGGGCACGGGCCTGCTCTACAGCGCCATGCGCGGGGTGCTCGACCTCGCCGACCAGCTCATCATCATCTCCACGCCCTCCGTGGACGGCGCCTCCAGCGCGTCGACCACCCTGGACTGGCTCTCCGCGCACGGCTACGCGGACCTGGTGCAGCGCTCCCTCACCGTCATCTCCGGCGTCCGCGAGACCGGAAAGATGATCAAGGTCGAGGACATCGTGCAGCACTTCCGGACCCGTTGCCGCGGGGTCGTGGTCGTGCCCTTCGACGAGCACCTCGCGGCCGGTGCCGAGGTGGACCTCGACATGATGCGGCCGAAGACCCGCGAGGCGTACTTCCACCTGTCGGCGCTGGTGGCCGAGGACTTCGTACGGGCGCAGCAGGCGCAGGGCCTGTGGACCGGCGACGGCCAGGGCGCGGCACCGCCGCACATGGCCCCGCCGATGCCGGGACAGCCGTACCCCGGACAGCAGCAGTACGCCGGACAGCAGCCGGTCCCGGGCCGGTTCGCCCCGCCCGGGCCGATGCCCGGCCAGCCGCTGCCGGGGCAGTTCGCGCCCGGCCAGCCCTCCCCCGGTCAGCCGTACGCCCCCCAGGCGCCCCAGCCCTACCCGGCGCAGGCGTACCCGGCCCCCGGTCAGCCGGGGCAGCCGTACCCGGCCCCCGGCCCGATGCCCGGTCAGTTCGCCCCGGCCCAGCCGATGCCCGGCCAGTCGGCGCCCGGTCACCCGGCACCCGGTCAGCCGTACGCCCCCCAGGCCCCGCACCCCGGTCAGCCCTACCCGCAGCAGCCCGGCCGGCCGGGCGCTCCCGGCGTGCCCCCGGCCTGGCAGCAGCAGCCGGCCCCGGCACAGGTTCCGCCGCAGGAGCTTCCCGAGCAGCAGCACGGGCAGCCGCTGCCCCCGCAGGCCGGTCCACCGGCCCCTCCGCAGGCGCCGCCAGCCCCTCAGCAGTAGGGCGTCACAGGAGTAGACCAATGAGGCCCCGTATCGGTCGTCCGATACGGGGCCTCATGGCGTTCCCGCAGCCCACAAGGGGTTTGAGTCATCGTTGACGACGGCAGACCACCGCTGATACACCTTCGCTTCACTCACCGTCAGCCCAAGATCCACGACAGAAACCCCGACGCGAGGTCACGTCCCATGGTCATGGTCACGAAGGTCCCACCCCGCCCCGCCCCCGCCCGCAGACCCCTCCGGATCCTGCTCGCCTCCGGTCTCGCCGCCACCTCGCTCGTCGTCGTCCCCGGCACCGCGCGGGCGGAGGACGAGAAGCCCGGCGGCACCACCCTCACGGTGGCGGTCTCGCAGAGCATCGACTCGCTGAGCCCGTTCCTCGCCCAGAAGCTCACCTCGACGAGCATCCACCGCCTGGCCTACGAGTACCTGACGAACTACGACCCGAAGGACGCCCGTACGGTCCCGGGCCTGGCGACCGAGTGGAAGCCCTCCCCCGACAAGCTGACCTGGACGTACACGATCCGCGGGGACTCGTTCTGGTCGGACGGGACGCAGGCGACCGCAGCGGACGCGGCCTGGACCTTCAACAAGATGATGACCGACCCGAACGCCGCCACCGCCAACGGCAGCTTCACCTCCAACTTCGAGAAGGTCACCGCGCCCGACGCGAAGACCCTCGTCATCAAGCTGAAGAAGCCGCAGGCGACGATGACCGCGCTCGACGTGCCGATCGTGCCGAAGCACGTCTGGGAGAAGGTCGGCGACTTCTCGAAGTTCAACAACGACAAGCAGTTCCCCATCGTGGGCAACGGGCCCTTCGTCATCACCGACTACAAGGTCGACCAGTACGTCAGGCTCAAGCCGAACAAGAAGTTCTGGCGGGGCGCGCCCAGGTTCGACGAGCTGGTCTTCAAGTACTACAAGGACGGGGACGCCGCCGTCGCCGCCCTCCAGAAGGGCGAGGTGTCCTTCGTACCGAACCTGACGCCGGCCCAGGCCGACGCGCTGAAGACCCAGAGGAACATCAGGGTCAACGACGCCCCGGGCCGCCGCTTCTACGCCCTCGCCACCAACCCGGGCGCCCGGGCGCGGGACGGGAAGACGTTCGGCAACGGGCACAAGGCGCTGCTCGACCCGGCCGTGCGCAAGGCGCTCTTCCTCGCGGTCGACCGCGCCACCCTCGTCGACAAGGTCTTCCAGGGACACGCCGTCGAGGGCGAGGGGTACGTCCCGCCCCGCTTCGGCTCGTACTTCTGGAAGCCCGACGGCGGCCAGGAGCGGACGTACGACCCGGAGGAGGCGGCGAAGGTCCTCGACGCCGCCGGGTACCGCAAGGGCGCCGGGGGCAAGCGGGTCGGCAAGGACGGCAGGCCGCTGGACTTCCGGATCCTCTGTCACGCCACCGACCCGAACGACAAGGCGGTCGGCAAGTACCTCCAGGAGTGGTGGGGGAAGCTCGGCATCGGCCTGAAGGTCGAGTGCCTGGACAGCGTCTCGGACCCGTGGACGAAGGGCGACTACGACCTCGCGTTCGACGGCTGGTCGGTCAACCCCGACCCGGACTACGTCCTCTCCATCCACACCTGCGGCGCCCTCCCGGCCACCCCGAAGGACAGCGGGGCCACCGACAACTTCATCTGCGACGAGGAGTTCGACGGGCTCTACGCGCAGCAGGCGGTGGAGTACGACACCGCCAAGCGGGCGGATCTGGTGAAGCGGATGCAGTCCCGCCTGTACGACACGGGGTACATGAACGTCATGGCCTATCCGAACGCCCTGGAGGCGTACCGCACGGACCAGATCGCGTCCATCACGACCATGCCCGAGGCCGCCGGGAACCTGTGGGGCCAGGACGGCTACTGGAGCTGGTGGTCGGCCGTGCCGGCGGCCTCGGCCTCCGGCGGGTCCGAGGGCGGCGGCTCCTCCACCGGGGTGATCGTCGGCATCGGCGCGGCCGTGGTGGTCGTGGTCGGCCTCGGCGTCGTCCTCGGCCTGCGCCGCCGGTCCACCGCCGACGACCGCGAGTAGTCCGTGACGACGACCAGCACCCCCGCCGACGTGGTGCGGGCCGACCAGGCCCGCGCCGCGGACGGCGCGCCCCGCACCGGCGCCTCCTCCGGCTACCTCCGCCACGCGGCGGGAAAGCTGGGCGGCGCGCTCGTCTCGCTCTTCGCCGTGCTCGTCACCAGCTTCTTCCTGTTCCGGATCATCCCCGGCGACCCGGTGAAGGCGATGACCCACGGCCTGCCCACCTCGGCCGGGCAACTGGCCACGCTGAGGAGGCAGTTCGGCCTCGATCTGCCGCTCTGGCAGCAGTTCGCCGACTACTGCGCGAAGGCCCTGACGGGCGACCTCGGCACCTCGTTCCAGTTCCGCGCCCCCGTCGGGGAGCTGATCGGGGAGAAGCTTCCGGCGACGCTGCTGCTCACCGGGGTCGCCGTGGTGATCTACTCGGCGCTCGGGCTGTGGCTCGGCACCCGCTCGGCCTGGCGCCACGGCGGCCGGGGGGACAAGCTGAACACCGGGATCGCGCTGACCCTGTGGTCGGTCCCGTCCTTCTGGCTCGGCCTGCTCCTCATCATCGTGTTCTCCGTCGGCGCGGGCCCGGTCCCGGGGCTCTTCCCGACCGGCGGCATGGAGTCGGGCACGGGCGAGACCGGTCTCGCGTACGTCCTGGACGTCGCCCACCACCTGGTCCTGCCGGTGGTGACCCTGGTGGCGGTCGGCTACGCGCAGACGCTGCTCGTGATGCGCTCCTCGCTCCTGGACGAGATGGGCGGCGACTACCTGACGACGGCGCGGGCGAAGGGGCTGCGCGACGACGTCGTGCGCCGCAGGCACGCGGTGCCGAACGCGCTGCTCCCGACCGTGACCATGATCTTCATCAACCTGGGCCACGTGGCGGCGGGTTCGATCCTGGTGGAGACGGTGTTCTCCTGGCCGGGGCTCGGCGGGCTCTTCTACCAGGCGCTCAGCGTGCCCGACCTGCCGCTCGTGCAGGGCCTGTTCGTGGTCTTCGCCGGAGCGATGATCCTGATGAACCTGCTCGCCGACCTGCTCTATCCGCTGCTCGACCCCCGGGTGGGCCGATGACCTCCTCCACGACCTCCGCGACACCCGCGCCGGAGCCCCTGGAACCCCCTCCCGCCGTCCCCGAACCCGCGCGGAAGCCGCCCTCCGCGGCCTCCCTCGCCCGGCAGCGCCGCAAGGCCTCGGCGGTCCGCTTCTGGAGGCAGTACCGCACCCACCGCGCCGGGCTCTACGGCCTCGCCGGGCTCGTCCTGATCGCCCTGCTCGCGCTCGCCGCCCCGCTGCTCGTCGGCGCCGACGTGCAGTCGGTGACGGAGGCGCCGGGCACGGCCCTGGAGTCCCCGAGCGCCGGGTTCCCGCTCGGCACCGACCAGTTCGGGCGCTCGCTGCTCGGGCTGCTGGTCTGGGGGGCGCGGATCTCGCTGCTCGTCGGTCTGCTCGCGGCGGCCCTCTCGGTCGCCATCGGCACCCTGGTGGGGATCGTCGCCGGGCACTACGGCGGCTGGTTCTCGACCGTCGTCATGCGGATCACCGACTGGTTCCTGGTGATGCCGACGCTGGTCCTGGCGATCGTGCTCGCCACCGTGATGTCCCGCTCGATGTGGACGGTGGTCCTGGCGATCGGGGTGACCTCCTGGCCGACCACCGCCCGCCTGGTGCGGGCGCAGACCATCGCGGTGGAGTCCCGCCCGTACATCGAGCGGGCGACCGCGCTCGGCGGCGGCCACCGGCACGTCATGACCCGGCACGTGCTGCCGAACGTGATGCCGCTGGTCCTCGCGCAGACCACGCTCGGCATCTCGACCGCCATCCTCACCGAGGCCACCCTCGCCTTCCTGGGCCTGGGCGACCCGACGGTGGTCTCCTGGGGCGGGATGCTCCAGGACGCCCGCGAGGCCGGCGCGGTCTCCTCCGGGCACTGGTGGTACCTGGCCCCGCCCGGGATCGCGATCGCCCTGGTCGCGCTCGCGTTCACGCTGTGCGGCCGGGCCGTCGAGTCCGTGCTCAACCCGAAGCTGGGGGTGGGGCGATGAGCCTCCTGGAGGTACGGGACCTCAGGGTGACGTACGGGTCGGGCGCGGCGGCCGTGCCCGCCGTGCGCGGGGTCGACCTGACCCTGGAGGCGGGCACCAAGCTGGGCGTGGCCGGCGAGTCCGGCTGCGGCAAGTCGACGCTCGCGCTCGCGCTGCTCCGGCTGCTCCCGGCGTCGGCGCGCCTGGAGGGCGAGATCCTGCTCGACGGCGAGGACGTCCTCACGATGTCGTGGGGGCGGCTGCGGGCCGTGCGCTGGGCGGGCGCGTCGATCGTCTTCCAGGGCGCGATGCACTCGCTGAACGCCGTGCACCGGATCGGGGACCAGATCGCGGAGCCGCTGCTCGTGCACGGCCGGGCGACCCCGGCGGCGGCCCGCGAGCGGGTCGGCGAGCTGCTCGAACACGTCGGCCTGCCCGCCGCCCGCGCCGCCGCCTACCCGCACGAGCTGTCCGGCGGGCAGCGGCAGCGCGTGATGATCGCGATGGCGCTCGCCTGCGATCCCCGGCTGATCGTCGCGGACGAGCCGACGACCGCCCTCGACGTGATGATCCAGGCGCAGATCCTGCGCCTGATCGAGGGCCTGGTCGCCGAGCAGTCGATCAGCCTCCTGATGATCAGCCACGACCTGGCGGTCCTCGCCGACACCTGCGACCGGCTCGCCGTGATGTACGCGGGCCGGATCGTCGAGGAGGGCCCGGCACGGGAGGTGTACGAGGCGGCCGCGCACCCCTACGGGCGGGCGCTGTCCTCGGCGTTCCCGCGCATCGGCGACCCCGCGTCCCGGCGTGCGCCGCGCGGCCTGCCGGGCGATCCGCCGGACCCGGCCGCCCTGCCGGGCGGCTGCGCCTTCCACCCGCGCTGCCCGGTGGCGCTCGACGTCTGCGGGGACCTGGACCAGGAACTGCGGGAGGCCGGCGCGGAGCGCCGGGCCGCCTGCGTGCACGTGGGGAGCGCTTCATGACGACGGACACCACCGCGCGCCCGGAGCCGGGGACGGCGACCGGATCGCTGCTCTCGGCCCGGGACCTGCGCGTGGTCTTCCCCGGGCGCCGGGGCGCGCCGCCCGCACGGGCGGTGGACGGGGTGGACCTGGACGTCGGCGCGGGCGAGATCGTGGCCCTCGTGGGCGAGTCGGGCTGCGGCAAGACGACCCTGGCCCGCTCGCTGCTCGGCCTGGTCCGGCCCACGTCGGGCACGGTCTCCTTCGACGGGAAGCCGCTCGCGTACTCCTCCGGAGCGCTCAAGTCCTACCGGAAGCGGGCGCAGTTGGTCCTCCAGGACCCGAGCGGCTCGCTGAACCCCCGGCACACCGTGTACGACGCGGTGGCGGAGGGGCTGCGGATCCACGGGTACGCGGGGGACGAGCGGGCCGCCGTCGCCGGGGCGCTCGCGCGGGCCGGACTGCGCCCGCCGGAGCGCTTCTTCCTGCGCTATCCGCACGAGCTGTCCGGCGGGCAGCGGCAGCGGGTGGTCATCGCGGGCGCGCTCGTCCTGGAGCCCGAACTGATCGTCGCGGACGAGCCGGTGGCCTCCCTGGACGCGTCCGTACGGGGCGAGATCCTGGCGCTGCTGCTGCGCCTGCGCGACGAACTGGGCCTGTCGGCCCTGGTGGTGACGCACGACCTGGGCCTCGCGTGGAACATCGCGGACCGGGTGGCGGTGATGTACCTGGGCCGGATCGTGGAGACGGGCCCGGTGGAGTCCGTCCTGACGAACCCCCGGCACCCGTACACGCGGGCGCTGCTCTCGGTGCTCCCGGAGTCCGAGGAGGCGCCGGTGGTGCTGGCCGGGGAGCCCCCGGACCCGTCCCGGATCCCCTCCGGATGCCGCTTCCACGCCCGCTGCCAGGTCCTGGCCTCGGGCGCGGCGGCGGCGGTCGCGGACCGCTGCCGGGGCGAGGACCCGCCGGTCCTGCCCGGCGGCGGGGCGGGCGCGGTGGCCTGCCACTGGGTGGAGCGGGAGGAGCGGAAGGGGGCGGTCTGACCGGACCCGGCGGGTCAGACGCGCTCCGGGTGCTCCCGGTCGTACTCCCCGGTCAGCTCGCGGCAGCGCTTCACGTCGTCCGCCATGGCCAGGAGCAGGTCGTCCAGGGTGTCGAACCGCAGCATCCCGCGCACGTACGCCAGGAAGTCGACGGCCACGTGCAGCCCGTACAGGTCGAGCCCCTCGCGGTCGATCGCGTACGCCTCGACGGTCCGTTCGGTGCCGTCGAACTGGGGGTTCGTGCCGACCGAGATGGCCGCCGGCATCCGCTCGCCGGCGGCCGTCAGCCAGCCCGCGTAGACGCCGTCGGCCGGGATCGCGGTGTGCGGCAGGGTCTCGACGTTGGCGGTGGGGAAGCCGAGTTCGCGGCCGCGCTGGGCGCCGCGGACCACGACGCCCTCGACGCGGTGCGGGCGGCCGAGGATCTCGGCGGCCCCGGCCATGTCGCCCTCGGCGACCAGCCGGCGGGTGAGGGTGGAGGAGAAGGGTTCGCCGCCGCCCGCACTGCCGCTGACGTACAGGTCGACGACCTCGACCTCGTAGTCGTAGGTGGCGCCGAGCTCGGCGAGGAAGGCGACGTTCCCGGCGGCCCGGTGGCCGAAGCGGAAGTTGGGGCCCTCGATGACGGCCCGGGCGTGCAGCTTGTCGACGAGGACCTTGACGATGAAGTCGGCCGGGGAGAGCTGGGAGAACTCGGCGGTGAACGGCAGCACGAGCACCGCGTCCACGCCGAGGCCGGCCATCAGCTCGGCGCGCCGGTGGTGCGGGGCGAGCAGCGGCGGGTGGCTGCCGGGCCGCACGACCTCGGAGGGGTGCGGGTCGAAGGTGACCACGACGGAGGGGACGCCGAGCTCGCGGGCGCGCTCGACGGCCCGCCCGACGATGAGCTGGTGCCCGCGGTGCACCCCGTCGTAGGAGCCGATGGTGACGACGCTGCGCCCCCAGTCCTGGGGGATGTCCTCCAAACCACGCCAGCGCTGCACTGTGACCGCTCCTCGTCCGCCTGTTCGCCGATTACGCAGGTCTAAGACTGCCATGCCCACGCCCGTCGGCACGCATCGGCATGGAAGTGCCGGGGCGGCGCAGCGCGTCGAGGGCCTCGACGCCGAGCAGCGGGGCCCAGTCGCCGGGCGCGGCGACGATCCAGCCGCCGAGGAGGTCGGTGAAGACGGGCCGCTCGCGGACGAGGGCGGCGAGGAGCCGGTCGAGCCGTGCGGCGCCCTCGGGGGTGCGGACGCACAGCAGCCCGGCCCGGTGGGTGAGCTGCCGGGTGCGGGGCTCGCTGCGCCGCTCCGCGTCCTCGGCGGCGGCGGTCACGAGGGCCTCCAGGACGGAGAGCTCCCCGGCACCGGCCCGGTGCCGCTCGTGCTCCAGGAGTACGTCGAGCAGCTCGGCCCGCAGGTGGCGGGAGGCGCCGGTGCCGGGGGCGGCGAGCACGGGGGCGAGGGCGCACCGGAGGACCACGGGCCCGCTCCGGATCAGGCCGGTGACCAGGGGGAACAGCACGGCCCTCGCCTCGGGTCCGGCTTCGAGGCGCCGGTCCGTGAAGGCGGCCACGTGCGGGGCGCTGCCGGGGTGGAGGAGGGCCTGGTCGCGGACGAGGACGGCGGCGCGGCGGGCGAGGGCGGGCGTGTCGATCCCGGCGAGGGCCCCCAGGACGGCGGCCGGGTCCTCGCCGGTGGCGTCGAGCCGGAACCGGAGGGCGTCGAGGACCTCCCCGGGGTGGGTGGCGAGGGCGTCGACGAGGGCGTCGAGGGGGACGCCGGGTTCGGTGGCGGCGCGGGGCAGGTGGCGGGCGCGGGTCTCGGGGTCGCGGATCAGGAGGCCGAGGGCGGCGCCGTGCAGGTCCCGGTCGGCGGGGCGGGCGAGGAGGGCGAGGGCGGCGTAGCGCAGGAGTTCGCGGTCGGCGGGGAGGGTGGCGCGGTCGGCGGCCGGGCGTCCGTACGCGGCGGCCGCGGCGCGCCGCTCGGGGCGCCCGTCGTCGTGGGCCCAGCGGTCGACGGCCCGGCAGAGGGCGGAGGTCTCGTCCCGGGCGAGGGTGGCCAGGAGGTCTTCGGCGAGGGGGTGGGCGGTGGCGACGAGCGCCTCGCACAGGTCGTCGACGGCGAGGTGCCGGTGGGCGTGCAGGAGGGCCCGGGCGGTGGTGGCGACGGTGGCGTGCGGGGCCGCGGGCAGCGGCCGCTCGTCGCCGAACCAGCGGCACAGGAGCGGCTGGACGCCCCGGGGATCGGCGGCGAGCAGCTCCGCGACCGTGCGGCACCAGCGGTCCTCGCCCGGCGGGTCGGCGGTGACGAGCCGGCGCAGCAGGTCGATCCGCTCGTCCTCGCCGACCGCGAGGCCCCGCCAGAACTCCGGCCCGAAGGCGGCGAAGGCGGGGGGCCGTCCCGGGCGGGCGCCGATCCGGTCGGCGAGCAGCCGCAGGACGGGCAGGTGGGCGCGGGGGTCCGGCACCCGCCGCAGGCCCTCCGCGAGCAGCCGCGCGGCCCACCAGGCCCCGTCCCCGTCGTCCTCCCCGGCGTCCGCGAACCGCCCGAGCGCCTCCACGAGCCCGCCGAGCCGCTGCCCGAGCCCGCCCGCCCCGCGCTCCCGGCCCGCGAGTAGCAGGGCCTGGAGCACGGGCCCGATCCGGTGCCGGGGCACGGGCGGCGGCCCGTCGGACGCTCGCGCGTCCCCGGCGGCCCGGGGCCGGGGCACGGCGGGGCCGGGACCGGCCGCTCCGGCGGGGGACGGGACGCCCGCGCCCGTACGGCCGAGGGGGCGGGGGACGTCCGGTCCGGCCGAAGGCTCCGGGGTGTCCGGACCTCCGGGGCGCGGGACATCCGCGTGCTCGCGGCCGGTGCCGGCCGGGTCGTGGGCGTGGGCGTTCGGGTCGGTCCCATGGCCGTGGGCGGCCGGGCCGGCCTCGCGGCCGGACGTGGCCGGGGCGGTCCCGTGGGCGAGGGCGACCGGGCCTGGGACGGGGGCGACCGGGCCTGAGGCACGGGCGGCCGGGTCGGTCCCGTGGCCGGGGGTCTCCGGAATCCCCGGCGCCGGGCCCCCGTCGGAGGCGTGGTGGGCGTGGACCAGGGCGTGCAGGGCCGTGTCCAGGTCGAGGTGGGCGGCCTGGAGCCAGTCGGCGAACTCCTCGTGGGCGAAGCGGTAGCCGGAGCCCGCCGGGACGAGGAGGCCCTCGGTGAGGACGGCCGGGGCCCAGCCCTCCCGCCAGGGGAACAGCTCCTCGAAGGAGGCCCGGTCGAGGACGCCGTGGCCGGGGCCGAGGCACCGGCGGGCCGCCTCGTGGACCCGGCCGGTCACGCGCGCGGCGAGCCGGCGGACGGCGGTCCCCCGGACCGGGGGGAGGGTGCCGGCGGCGATCCGGACGGCGGTCCGCAGGCACACCAGGTCGAGGTGGGCGGTGAAGACCTCCTCGCGGCAGGGCCGCCCCGGCACCCCTCCGGGCAGCGCGGCCCGCACCTCGGCGAGCAGCCGCAGGGCGAGCGGGTGCCGGGCGTCCGCCTCGGCGAGGTCCGTCTCGCGGAGCCCGTACCCCTCCCGTACGGTCCGCGCCTCCGCCTCGGTGTACGGGCCGAGGACGACGGCCGGGGGGAGCCCGGTCCCGTCGTACCCGGTCCCGCCGTCCCCGTCCCCGCCGTCCCCGGGCGCGGGGCGGTACAGGGCCTCCGGGCCGTAGAGGGCGCCCGCCCGCTCCCAGTGCTCGGGGCGGCAGGCGGTGGCGAGCCGGACCCCGTGGGCGCGGAGCCACCGTTCGGTGGCCGCGGTCCAGGCGGGGAGCCGGTGGGCGAGGAGCGGGGGCATCTCCTCGGGGCCGTCGAGGACGACGAGGAGCGGCCGGCCGGCCTCCCGGGCGAGGGCGGCGGCCCGCTCGGGGGTGGCGGTGGTGGTGTCGCCGGGGGCGCCGGAGGCGGCGACGACGCGGCCGGCCCGGTCCAGGGCGCGGCCGACGGCGTCGGCGAGGGAGCGGTCCTCGGCGTGCAGGTCGGCGCCGCGCAGCCGGACGGTGGGGGCCGGGGCCTCGCCCCGGGCGCGGCGGGCGCAGAGCGCGGCGAGGGCGGTGGTGCGGCCGGTGCCGGGGGCGCCGACCAGGGCGAGGACGGGGGCCTCCCCGGTGGTGAAGCGGTCGAGTTCGCGGGCGCGGTCGGCACGCTCGACGGGCTCGGGCCAGGGCCCGGGGTCCCGTACGGGGCCGGTGGAGGTGGCGGTGAGTTCGAGGATCCCGGCGAGGTTGAGGTCGGGGCCGTAGGCGGGGACGGTGGCGGCGTTGCGCCGCAGCAGGGCGGTGAGCGGACCGTCGGGCCGGAGCGGGACCGCGTACCCGGCGGCCCGGCGGCCGCCGTGGAGGGCGGTGCCGAGGACGGCGAGGACGGTGCCGGTGGCGGTGTCGAGGACGGGGCTGCCGGCGGCCCGGCCGTCGCGGCGGAGCGCCTCGGCGCCCTCGGTGCCGATGGCGAGTGCGAGGGCCTCGTCGAGGTCGTGGAAGCGGTCGGCGGCGGTGTACGTGACGGCGACGGATCCGAGGACGCGCGCCTCGCGCCAGCCGTGGGCCTCGATCCGGACGTAGGTGCCGGGCTCGATCTCGGGACGGGTGGCGAGCGGCAGGGGGCGGACGCCAAGCCCTTCGCTGCGGACGAGGGCGAGCCCGCTCTCGGGCAGGGGGGTGACGGCCCCGGCCTCGGCGAGCCAGCTCCGGTCGCCGGGGGCGCGCAGCAGGACGCGGCTGAGCCCGTCGACGGCCTCGTGGCTGGTGACGACCGTCCCGTGGTGGTCGGCGAGGAAGCCGGTGCCGCGCGTCCGGCCCGCCGGATCGCAGATCCGCACCAGCGTCGCCAGGTCCCCGCGTCCCATGGTGACGACGGTAGGCGGCCCGTGATCACACGACGGCGCGCGCGGGGGAACGCGCCCCCTCTCACTCCCCCGTTCGCTCCGAGCGCCTCCCCGGTGGAGTGAATTTCCGTGACTTTCGCGGACAAGGGTCCCGTGGGGGAACGAGAGTGGGGCGGGCACGCGCGCGCGTACCCGCCCCACTCATGGGCCCGAGGCCTGTCGGCCCGTCAGCTCGTCAGCCGAAGACGGCGAGGCTCTTCGCCTTGCCCCGCTGGTCCTCGACCAGGGCGAACAGCTTCCCCTCCGGTCCGAAGACCGCGACGGGACCCTTGGGGTACTCCGGCATCTCCAGGCGGACGCCGTTGAGCAGCAGCCGGGCGCGCTTCTCGTCGACGTCCCAGCGCGGGAACGCCGCCGCGGCCGCGTCCGCGACCGGCATGACCGTCAGCTCCTCCTGGAGCTGCTCCAGGGTCCTGGCCGAGTCCAGCTTGTACGGACCGACCCGGGTGCGGCGCAGCGCGGTCAGGTGGCCGCCCACGCCGAGCCCGGCACCGAGGTCCCGGGCGAGCGCCCGGATGTACGTGCCGGAGGAACAGACCACCGAGACGACCAGGTCGACCACGGGGGTGCCGTCCTCGGCGACGGCCTCGCGGACGTCGTACACCCGGAAGGAGGAGACGGTGACCGGACGGGCCGGGATCTCGAACTCCTCGCCGCCGCGCACGCGCGCGTAGGACCGCTTGCCGTCGATCTTGATCGCGGAGACCTTCGACGGCACCTGCATGAGGGCGCCGGTCAGCTCCGCCACACCGGCGTCGATCTGCTCGCGGGTGACCTTCGACGCGTCGACCGACGCCGTGATCTCGCCCTCGGCGTCGTCGGTGATCGTGGCCTGGCCCAGCCGGATGGTGCCCAGGTACTCCTTCTCGGTCAGCGCGAGGTGACCGAGGAGCTTGGTCGCCCGCTCCACGCCGAGGACGAGGACGCCCGTGGCCATGGGGTCGAGCGTTCCGGCGTGGCCGACGCGGCGGGTCCTCGCGATCCCGCGCATCTTGGCCACGACGTCGTGCGAAGTGAAGCCCGACGGCTTGTCGACGATGACAAGGCCGTCGGGCGTGGGGGTCGTGTCGCTCATTCGGCGGTGTCGTCCTCGCCCGGCTTCTTGTAGGGGTCGGCTTCGCCCGCGAAGCCGGCGCCCGAGGACGCCTCCCTCACCTGGGCGTCGGAGGCCCGCGCCTTGTCGAGGAGGTCCTCGATGGTGCGGGCGTTCTCCGGGAGGGCGTCGGCCACGAAGGTCAGCGTCGGGGTGAACTTGGTCCCCGCCGCCCGGCCCACGGCCGAACGGAGGACGCCCTTGGCGCTCTCCAGGCCGGCCGCGGCGCTCGCGCGCTCCTCGTCGTCGCCGTAGACCGTGTAGAAGACCGTGGCCTCCCGCAGGTCACCGGTGACGCGGGTGTCCGTGATGGTCACGTGCGTACCCAGGCGGGGGTCCTTGATGCCGCGCTGCAGCTTCTCGGCGACCACCTCCCGGATGAGGTCCGCCAGCTTCTTCGCCCGCGCGTTGTCGGCCACTGGTCCTTCTCCTTCTTCGCCTTGCTCAATCAGTCTTCATCAGTGTGGAGCCTGCGGCGCACCGACAGCAGCTCCACCTCCGGCCGGGCGGCGACGAGCCGCTCGCACCGGTCCAGCACGTCGCTGAGGTGTCCCGGGTCCCCCGTCACCATCGCGACGCCGATCTCGGTCCGCCGGTGGAGGTCCTGGCCGCCGACCTCCGCCACGCTCACCGCGAACTTTCGCTGGAGCTCGGCGACGATCGGCCTGACGACGGAGCGCTTCTCCTTCAGCGACCGTACGTCGCCCAGGAGCAGATCGAAGGACAGTGTCCCCACGTACATGTGTGTCCGGATGTCCCGCCGGTTCGGGGTCAGTGGCCCCGCCCACCACAGGGCGGGTACACCAGGAACCGTACACGCAACGGCCGGGGCCGATCGACGGAATAAGTTCCGCCGACCGGCCCCTGCTCACTGCTGCGATCGGACGCGATCAGGCGCGCGGCTTCTCGCGCATCTCGTACGTCGCGATGACGTCGTCGATCTTGATGTCGTTGAAGTTTCCGAGGTTGATACCGCCCTCGAAGCCTTCGCGGATCTCGGTGACGTCGTCCTTGAAGCGGCGCAGACCGTGGATCGTGAGGTCCTCGGCGATGACCTTGCCGTCGCGGACGAGGCGCGCCTTGGTGTTGCGCTTGACCTCGCCCGAGCGGATGAGGACACCGGCGATGTTGCCCAGCTTGGACGAGCGGAAGACCTCGCGGATCTCCGCCGTGCCGAGCTCGACCTCTTCGTACTCCGGCTTGAGGAGGCCCTTGAGCGCCGCCTCGATCTCCTCGATCGCCTGGTAGATGACCGAGTAGTACCGGACGTCGACGCCCTCGCGCTCCGCCATCTGCGCGGCACGGCCGGCCGCGCGGACGTTGTAGCCGATGACGATGGCGTCGGAGCCCATGGCCAGGTCGATGTCCGACTCCGTGACCGCACCCACACCGCGGTGCAGGACGCGGATGTCGACCTCTTCGCCGACGTCGAGCTGGAGCAGCGAGGCTTCGAGGGCCTCGACCGCACCGGACGCGTCGCCCTTGATGATGAGGTTGAGTTCCTGGACCAGACCGGCCTTGAGCACCTTGTCGAGGTCCTCGAGGGACACCCGGCGGACGCGCTTGGCGAAGGCGGCGTTGCGCTCGCGCGCGGCGCGCTTCTCGGCGATCTGACGCGCCGTACGGTCCTCGTCGACCACCAGGAGGTTGTCGCCGGCACCCGGCACGTTGGTGAGACCGAGCACCAGGACGGGAGTCGACGGGGTCGCCTCCTCGACGTTGTTGCCCTTGTCGTCGAGCATCGCCCGGACGCGGCCGTACGCGTCGCCGACCACCACGGTGTCGCCGATGCGCAGCGTTCCGCGCTGGACCAGGACGGTCGAGACCGCACCGCGGCCGCGGTCGAGGTGGGACTCGATCGCGATGCCCTGCGCGTCCTGGTTCGGGTTGGCCCGCAGGTCGAGCGAGGCGTCGGCGGTGAGGACGACGGCCTCGAGCAGGGAGTCGATGTGCAGACCCTGCTTGGCGGAGATGTCGACGAACATGGTGTCGCCGCCGTACTCCTCGGCCACCAGACCGAACTCGGTGAGCTGACCGCGCACCTTGGTCGGGTCCGCGCCCTCGACGTCGATCTTGTTGACCGCGACGACGATCGGGACGCCGGCGGCCTTGGCGTGGTTGAGCGCCTCGATCGTCTGCGGCATGACGCCGTCGTTGGCCGCGACCACGAGGATCGCGATGTCGGTCGACTTCGCACCACGGGCACGCATGGCGGTGAACGCCTCGTGACCCGGGGTGTCGATGAAGGTGATGCGACGCTCTTCGCCGTTGACCTCGGTGCCCACCTGGTAGGCGCCGATGTGCTGGGTGATGCCGCCGGCCTCGCCCGCGACCACGTTGGTCTTGCGGATCGCGTCGAGGAGGCGGGTCTTTCCGTGGTCGACGTGACCCATGACGGTCACGACCGGCGGACGGGAGACCAGGGCCTCTTCGCCGCCCTCGTCCTCGCCGAACTCGATGTCGAAGGACTCGAGCAGCTCGCGGTCCTCCTCCTCGGGGCTGACGATCTGAACCTGGTAGTTCATCTCGTCGCCGAGCATCTGCAGCGTGTCGTCGGAGACCGACTGCGTGGCCGTGACCATCTCGCCGAGGTTCATCATCACCGCGACGAGCGACGCCGGGTTGGCGCCGATCTTCTCGGCGAAGTCGGTGAGGGAGGCACCGCGCGACAGGCGAATGACCTCGCCGCCGCCGCGGGGAAGCATCACGCCGCCCACGGACGGGGCCTGCATGGCCTCGTACTCCTGGCGCCTCTGACGCTTCGACTTGCGACCGCGACGCGCGGGACCGCCGGGACGGCCGAAGGCGCCCTGCGTGCCACCACGGCCACCGGGACCACCGGGACGACCGCCGAAGCCGCCGGGACGACCGCCGAAGCCGCCGCCACCGCCGGGACCACCCGGACGACCGCCGCCGCCACCGGGACCACCGGGACGGCCGGCGAAGCCGCCGCCGCCACCGCCGGGACCGGCCGGACGACCGGCGAAGCCAGGACGACCGCCGCCGCCACCGCCGGGACCGCCCGGACGGCCGCCGGGGCCACCGGGACCACGGCCGCCGGGGCCGGGACGCGGGCCGGCAGCGGGACGCTGCGGCATCATGCCCGGGTTCGGACGGTTGCCGCCGGGCGCACCGCCCGGACGGGGAGCCTGCGGGCGGGGCATGCCGCCCGGAGTCGGACGGGCGCCGCCCTGTCCCTGCGGGCGCGGGGCGCCGCCGGGGCCGCCCTGCGGACGCGGGGCGCCCGGAACGGCACCGGGGCCGCCGGGACGCGGGGCACCGCCACCGGGACGGGGCGCCTGCGGGCGCGCCATGCCGGTGGAGCCGCCCGAGGTGAACGGGTTGTTGCCCGGACGGGGACCGGCCGGACGGGCACCGCCCGGACGGGGGGCCTGCTGGCCGCCGGGGCGCGGCGCGCCCTGGCCCTGCGGGCGGGGCGCCTGCTGGCCCGGACGGGCGGCCGGGCGGGGGCCCGGGGTCGCGCCGGCGGGACGCTGCTGACCGGCGGCGGGGGCCGCCGGAGGCGCGGTGAACTCCGGGGTGGTCGGAGCCGGGGAGGCCGGTGCCGGCTTCGGCGCGGCCGCGGGCTTCGGACCCGGGGTCGGACGCGGGCCGGGGGCGGCCGGCGTCGAGGGCTTCTCCGCTGCCGCGGGCTTGGGCGCCGGGGTGGGCGCGCCAGGCTTCGGGGCAGCCGGACGAGAGGCCTGCGCCGGGGACGGCGCGGGGGATGCCTGCGCCGGCTTCGGCGCGGCGGGGGTGGGCGTCGCCTTGCGGGGCGCGCCGGGCTTGGCAGCGGTCTTGCCGGCGTTGCCACCGGGACCCTGCAAAGCGTCAGTCAACTTGCGCACGACCGGCGCCTCGATCGTCGAGGACGCCGAACGGACGAATTCACCGAGTTCTTGGAGCTTGGCCATGACGACCTTGCTCTCCACGCCGAACTCCTTGGCGAGTTCGTATACCCGGACCTTAGCCACTTCGCTCCTTTGAGGTCCGGTTACCGCCGGACCGTCGCTACTTCATGGGCGTACTCATCGCGTACTCATCGAGTGCTCATCGCAATCTCGACCTACTTCCAACTCGCGAGGTACCTGACCGCACGGTGTTCCGTGCCGTACTTCTTCACTGCTGTGCCGATCGCTCGACGTGGTGGCGGAGTGCCGCGCTGTCGAGCGGGCCCCGGACCCTGAAGGCCCTGGGGAACGCTCGGCGGCGGACCGCCAGGTCGAGACAGACCACGGCGGGGTGCAGGTACGCACCCCGGCCGGGCAGCGTACCGCGATGATCCGGGACGCACTCGTCCTCGTTCACCACGATCCGCAGCAGATCGCTCTTGGCCGCTCGCTCCCGGCATCCCACGCAGGTTCGCTCAGGGCACACGCGGGCGTGCGTCCGGCCAGACACGATTAAGTCTACCTCCCCGTACCGACCTCGCCCGATCGGGGCAAGAATCGAACAGTCGTTGGCCAAAAACGGTCTCAGGCCTGCTCGGCCTGCTCCGTGTCCGGGCGGATGTCGATGCGCCAGCCGGTGAGGCGGGCGGCGAGGCGGGCGTTCTGCCCCTCCTTGCCGATCGCCAGGGAGAGCTGGTAGTCCGGCACCGTCACCCGGGCCGAGCGGGCGGCCAGGTCGACGATCTCGACCTTGGAGACCCGGGCCGGGGAGAGCGCGTTCGCCACCATCTCGGCCGGGTCGTCCGACCAGTCGACGATGTCGATCTTCTCGCCGAGCAGCTCCGCCATCACGTTGCGGACGCGGCTGCCCATCGGGCCGATGCAGGCGCCCTTGGGGTTCAGGCCCGAACGGGTGGCGCGGACGGCGATCTTGGTGCGGTGGCCGGCCTCGCGGGCGATGGCCGAGATCTCGACCGAGCCGTCCGCGATCTCCGGCACCTCCAGGGCGAAGAGCTTCTTCACCAGGTTGGGGTGGGTGCGCGACAGGGTGACGGAGGGACCGCGGACGCCCTTGGCGACCCGGACGACGTACGTCCGCAGGCGCAGGCCGTGGGTGTACTCCTCGCCCGGCACCTGCTCCTGGACCGGGAGGATGGCCTCCAGCTTGTCGTCCAGCCTGACCAGGACGTTCTTCGGGTCCTTGCCCTGCTGGACCACACCGGCGACGACGTCGCCCTCGCGGCGCGCGTACTCGCCGAAGGTCACGTCGTTCTCGGCGTCCCGCAGCCGCTGCTGGATGACCTGGCGGGCGGTGCTCGCCGCGATCCGGCCGAAGTCCGAGGGGGTGTCGTCGAAGTCCTTGGGCTCCTGGCCCTCCTCCAGGTCGGAGGCGTCCTCCTTGGCCCAGACGGTCACGTGGCCGGTCTGCCGGTCCAGCTCCACGCGCGCGTGGCGGCGGGCGTCGGGGGTGCGGTGGTAGGCGATGAGGAGGGCCGACTCGATCGCCTCGACCAGCAGGTCGAAGGAGATCTCCTTCTCATGCGCCAAGCCCTTGAGAAGCTTCACGTCGATGTCCACGGCTACGCCTCCTCTTCCTTCTTGTCCTTGCGGTTGAACTCGATCTCGACACGCGCCTTGGAGATGTCGGCGAACCCGATCCTGCGGGCGGTCGGCCTGCGCCCCTTCACGCCCGGCACTTCGAGGTCGAGGCCGTCCTCGTCCACGGCGAGGATCCGGGCGACGAGCTCTCCCGCCTCGGCGAGCTGGAGGCGCACGAGGCGGCCGGTGGCGCGCACGTAGTGGCGGTGCTCGGTGAGGGGGCGGTCGGCGCCGGGGGAGCTGACTTCGAGGACGTACTCGCCCTCGCCCATCGCGTCGGTCTCGTCCAGCTTCTCGGAGATCGCGCGGCTCAGTTCGGCGCAGGCGTCCAGTTCCACGCCCTCGTCCGAGTCGACGACGATCCGCAGCAGTCCGCGGCGGCCCGCCCGGGACACCTCGATCTCTTCCAGATCCAGGTCCTTCGCGCGGACGAGCGGCTCGACGAGTCCGCGCAGCCTGTCGCTCTGGGTGGTGCTCATCCGGGTGACTCCTCGGCCGCGTGTGCTGTTGTGTGTCGTCGCGTGTCAGACCAAAGGGTATCCGGTCCGGGAGGGTGTTGCCGTCCACCGCCCCGGGCCCCGCGGGTACGCTCGCCTGCGGTGATCCGAACGATCTTCTGTACGGACGGATCTTCGACTGCGGACGACGGCCGAGGGAGCTGGCGTGACGACGACGGGCAGACGCGCGCTCCTCGCGGCGGGGGCGGCCGCGGGGGCGACGGCCCTGGTGGGCTGCACCTCCGGCGGGGAGGGCCCCCGGCGGCCGGGCGCCGCCGAGCGGGAGGCCGAGCGGGTGGCGCGCGCCGAGGCGGCGCTGCGGGCACGCTCGGTGACGGTCGCGCGCGGACTCCTCGAACACTACGACGCGGTGCTCTCCGCGCACCCCGCCCTGGCGCCCCGGCTGACCCCGCTGCGGCGCTCCGTGGCGGCGCACGTGCGGGCCCTCGGCGAGGGCGGTACGGGCCCGGTGAAGCCCGCCGCGGCCTCCCCGACGCCCTCCGCCTCCGCGCGCCCCACGACGGCCTCGCCCGCGCCCGTACCGGTCGCGACCGACCCGGGGACCGCCCTCCGGGAACTGGCGGCGGCCGAGCGGACCTCCTCCGACGGGCACGCGGACGCGCTGCTCGCCGCCCCGCCCGAGTACGCCCGGCTGCTCGCCTCGGTGGCGGCCTCGGGAGCCGTCCACGCCTATCTGCTGACCGAAGGAGCCCGGGCATGAGCGCCCTCGACGCCACCCAGGCCGCGCTGGCCGCCGAGCACGCGGCGGTGTACGGGTACGGGGTCGTCGGCGGCCGGATCGGTGCGGAGCGCCGGGCGGAGGTCACGGTCGCGTACGAGGCCCACCGGGCCCGCCGGGAGGTGCTGCGCCGGGCGGTGCGGGACCTCGGCGGCGCGCCGGTGGCCTCGGCCGCCGCGTACGAGCTGCCGTTCCGGGTGACGGATCCGGCGGGCGCGGTGCGGCTCGCCGCCGTCCTGGAGGACCGGGTGGCGGGCGTCTACTCCGACCTGGTCCGGGCCACCGAGGGCCCGGCCCGGCGGGAGGCGGCCGCCGCGCTCAGGGAGGCGGCGGTACGCGCCGTGCGCTGGCGCGGCGGGGACGTAACCTTTCCTGGGCTCGCCGAGCGGGCCTGAGCCCCGCCCCAACCGCCTCGTCCCGACCGAAGGAACAACGTACGCATGGCTTTCGAACCGCCGCAGCGACTCGTCCGGGCGCTCGGCGAGACGTACGGGGAGACCGTCGCGGCCGAGTGGCTCGGGGAGCTGCCGGAGCGGGCGCGGACCGCGCTCGACCGGGCCTCCCTGGACGCCGAGCGGGTGATGGCCCCCGGCGGGCGGAGCAGCCTGGTGGTGCTCGTCCGCCAGTCCGACGGCTCCCCCGCCGCGCTCAAGGTGGCGCCGCCGTTCGCCCGGCCGGACCGGGAGCGGGAGGCGCTCGCCCACTGGAACGGCTGGGGCGCGGTGCGGCCGCTCGAAGGGGCGGGTGAGGAGGGGATCCTGCTCGAACGGCTCCGTCCCGAGGTGTCCCTGCGCTCCCTGCCGGAGGCGAAGGCGCTCCTGGAGGCGGCCGGGACCGTGCGGAAGCTGTGGGTCGAGCCCCCGGCGGAGCACGGCTTCGAGTCGGTGGCCGAGCGGACGGCCCGGCAGGCGGAGGCGATGGACCACCACCGCGCGGACGCGACCGCCGGCGAACTGGCGGCGGCGGCGCTGGCGGCGCGCGAGGAGCTGGTGGCCGGGGAGGCCGAGACGGTGCTCCTGCACGGCAACTTCCGGCAGGGCAAGGTCCTGGGCGGCGACCGGGCGCCCTGGCTGGCCGTGGGGCCCGAGCCGCTGGTCGGCGAGCGGGCCTACGACCTGGCCCGGCTGGTGCGGGACCGGGTGGAGGACCTGGTGGCGGCCTCGGCGGGCGCCTCGGCGGCCCGGCGACGGGTGAACAAGCTGGCGGACTCGCTCGACGTGGACCGGGAGCGGCTGCGGGGCTGGACCCTGTTCCGCGCGGTGGAGTCGGGGACGCGGGCGCTGACGGCGGGGCGGCGGCAGGACGCGGAGCTGCTCCTGGAGTTCGCGGGCTGGCTGTAGGCCGCGGTCCGGTCCCGGTTCGCCGGTCGGCCGGAGTTCGCGGGCGGACTGAGGGGGAATACCCTTTTTGTACCGTTCGCCGGGCGGCCGGGCCTCGACGTCCGGCCCGACTCCAGGGGGCCGTGATGATCGAAGAGCTGCTGATGGCGGCGGCCGGCGCGGGCGCGGCGGCCGTGGTGTACGCGGGCGCGGCCGCCCGGGTGGTCAAGCAGTACGAGCGCGGGGTCGTCTTCCGCTTCGGCAAGCTGCGCGGCCGGGTGCGCTCCCCCGGGTTCACGATGATCGTCCCCGTGGTCGACCGGATGCACAAGGTGAACATGCAGATCGTCACGATGCCGGTGCCCGCGCAGGAGGGCATCACCCGGGACAACGTGACGGTCCGGGTGGACGCGGTCGTGTACTTCGAGGTGGTCGACCCGGCGGACGCGCTCGTGCGGGTGGAGGACTACCGGTTCGCGGTCTCGCAGATGGCGCAGACCTCGCTGCGGTCGATCATCGGCAAGAGCGACCTCGACGACCTGCTGTCCAACCGGGAGAAGCTCAACCAGGGCTTGGAGCTGATGCTCGACAGTCCGGCCATGGGGTGGGGCGTCGCCATCGACCGGGTCGAGATCAAGGACGTGTCGCTGCCGGAGACCATGAAGCGGTCGATGGCCCGGCAGGCGGAGGCGGACCGCGAGCGGCGGGCGCGGGTGATCAACGCGGACGCGGAGCTCCAGGCGTCGAAGAAGCTGTCCGAGGCGGCGGCGATGATGTCCGACCAGCCGGCGGCGCTCCAGTTGCGGCTGTTGCAGACGGTGGTGGCGGTGGCCGCCGAGAAGAACTCCACGCTGGTGCTGCCCTTCCCGGTGGAGCTGCTCCGCTTCCTGGAGCGCGCGACCCCGGACGCCAAGCCGGACGCCAAGCCGGACGCGGCGCCGCACGCGCCGCACCGGGCCCCGGAGCGGGAGATACCGCCGCTGATCGATGGTGCCGACGCCGACGCGTACCCGTGGAGCCGGACGGCGGCGGCGGAGGACGCCATCGAGGACCTGACGGGCACGTCGGTGGAGCCCGCGCCGACGCCCCGGGAGGACTGACGCGGCGACGGCCCCCGCCCCCTGCGGAGGGGGCGGGGGCCGTCGTACGGCGTGACCGGGCGGTCAGGCGGTGAGGCGGGCGATCGCCTCGTCCACCGTCAGCTCCTCGCGCTCGCCCGTGCGGCGGTCCTTCAGCTCCACGACGCCCTCGCCGGAGCGGCGGCCCGCGACGAGGATCTTCGGGACGCCGATGAGCTCCGCGTCGGTGAACTTGACGCCCGGGGAGACGCCCGCGCGGTCGTCGACCAGGACGCGCAGGCCCGCGGCGGACAGCTTGTCGGAGACCTCCAGGGCCAGCTCGATCTGGAGGGCCTTGCCGGCGGCGACCACGTGGACGTCGGCCGGGGCGACCTCGGCGGGCCAGCACAGGCCCTTGTCGTCGGCGGTCTGCTCGGCGAGCGCGGCCACGGCGCGCGAGACGCCGATGCCGTACGAGCCCATGGTGACGCGGACCGGCTTGCCGTTCTGGCCGAGGACGTCGAGCTTGAGGGCGTCGGCGTACTTGCGGCCGAGCTGGAAGATGTGGCCGATCTCGATGGCGCGGTCCAGCTTGAGGCCGGTGCCGCACTTCGGGCAGGGGTCGCCCTCCTCGACGACGACCACGTCGACGTACTCGGTGACCTCGAAGTCGCGCCCCGCGACCACGTTCTTCGCGTGGGTGTGCTCCTTGTTGGCGCCCGTGATCCAGGCCGTGCCCGGCGCGACGCGGGGGTCGGCGAGGTAGGTGACCTTGTCGAGGCCCTGCGGGCCGACGTAGCCGCGCACCAGGTCGGGGCGGCCGGCGAAGTCGGTCTCGGTGACCATCTCGACGGTGGCCGGCGCGAAGTGCGCCTCGACCTTGCCGAGGTCGACCTCGCGGTCGCCGGGGACGCCCACGGCGACGATCTCGCCGTCGACCTTCACCAGGAGGTTCTTGAGGGTGGCGGAGGCCGGGACGCCGAGGGAGGCCGCGAGGGTCTCGATGGTCGGGGTGTCCGGGGTGGGGATCTCCTCGGCGGCGGGCACGGCGGAGCCGTCCACGGCCGTCAGCGCGAAGGAGACCGCCTCGGTGTTGGCGGCGAAGTCGCAGTTCGGGCAGTCGGCGAAGGTGTCCTCACCGGCCTCGGCCGGGGCGAGGAACTCCTCGGACTTCGAGCCGCCCATCGCGCCCGCCGTGGCGGCACAGATGCGGTAGTCGAGGCCGAGGCGCTCGAAGACCCGCTGGTAGGCCTGGCGGTGCAGGGCGTACGAGTGGGCGAGGCCCTCGTCCTCGGTGTCGAAGGAGTACGAGTCCTTCATCAGGAACTCGCGGCCGCGCAGGATGCCGGCGCGGGGGCGGGCCTCGTCGCGGAACTTGTTCTGGATCTGGTAGAGGATGACCGGCAGGTCCTTGTAGGAGGACGCCTGGTCCTTCACCAGGAGGGTGAAGATCTCCTCGTGGGTCGGGCCGAGGAGGTAGTCGCCGCCCTTGCGGTCCTGGAGGCGGAACAGCTCGGCGCCGTACTCGTCCCAGCGGCCGGTCGCGTCGTAGGGCTCGCGGGGCAGCAGGGCCGGCAGGGAGACCTCCTGGGCGCCGATGGCGTCCATCTCCTCGCGGACGATCCGCTCGACGTTGGAGAGGACCTTCTTGCCGAGGGGCAGCCAGCTCCAGATGCCGGCGGCCGTGCGGCGCACGTACCCCGCGCGGACGAGGAGCTTGTGGCTGAGGACCTCGGCGTCCGCCGGGTCGTCGCGCAGCGTCTTCGCCATCAACTTCGACATGCGCTGGACCGGTGCGTTGGCCATGGTTCTCGTACTCCTGCCGGACTGGGGATCCCCCTGCCCGGGCGAAGCCGGGAGCCTGGGGGAGGTGATGGGCCCGAGGTTAGCCGGGCGGCCCGGGGGACGGGAAATCAGTTCCGGCGCGGCAGCGGCAGCGGGGCGCCCATCACGGCGTACGGGCGGGGGGCGCTCGGGAAGTGCACCCGGCGGGCGAGGTCCCGGTAGCCGAGGGACCGGTAGAGGCCCCGGGCGGGGCTCTCGGTGTCGATCGCGGAGAGGATCGAACGCGGCTCGTCGGCCGTGTCGGTGATGGTGGTGATCAGCCCGCGGCCCGCGCCCCGGCCCTGGAAGTCGGGGTGGACGTGGAGCTCGGTGATGGTGAAGGAGTCGTCGAGCCAGTCGGCGGTGCCGGTGGCGCGCAGGTACGCCTCGACGACGGTGGACCACCAGTGGGTGCGGTCGTTGGGCATCCCGTACACGAAGCCGACGAGCCGTCCGCCGGGGGTGGTGGCTCCGTAGGCGCGGGCGCCGGGGCTGAGCAGGTGGCGCAGCACGATGTGGCGGCGCACGGCGACCTCGTCGGCGTCCAGGCCGAAGGCGACCGCCTGCACGGCCAGGGCCTCGTCCACCCGGGCGGCGAGGTCGACCGGCCCGATCACGATCTCCGCGTCATCCATGCGGCGCACCCTACAAGCGGCCCGCTCCTCAGAACAGCACGCTCATGAAGGCCCCGGTCTCCCGGAAGCCGACGCGGCGGTACGAGGCCCGGGCGGGGGTGTTGTAGTCGTTGACGTACAGGCTGACCACGGGGGCGACGTCGGCCAGGGCGTAGCGGAGGACGGCGGCCATGCCGGTCTCGGAGAGGCCCTTGCCGCGGTGCTCGGGGGCGACCCAGACGCCCTGGATCTGGCAGGCCTGGCGGGTGGCGGCGCCGATCTCGGCCTTGAAGACGACCTTGCCGTCCTCGATGCGGGCGAAGGAGCGGCCCGCGCCGACGAGTTCGGCGACCCGGGCCTGGTAGAGCAGGCCGCCGTCGTTGGCGAGCGGGGAGACGCCGACCTCCTCGGTGAACATGGCCACGCAGGCGGGCATGATCGTCTCCATCTCATCCTTGCGGACGCGGCGCACCAGCGGGTCGGGCTCGACGGTGGTGGAGGGCTCCTCGGCAACCATCAGGGGCTGGTTGGCCCTGACGTCCCTGGCGGGACCCCAACTGGGCTCCAGGAGGCGCCACAGCTCGGTGGTGGGCCCGGCGGGGCCGACGATGGAGGAGCAGCGGCGGCCGGTCCTGCGGGCCCGGTCGGCGAAGGCGCGGACGGCCTGGGGGGTGGCGCAGATCGGGACCAGGTTGGCGCCGGAGTAGCAGAGCGAGCGCAGCCGCCCCTCGGCGTACCAGCCCCACATCTCGCCGCCGAGGCGCCAGGGGTCGAGCCCGGCGAGCTGGACGCGGGCGGTCACGAACGCGTTCTCGACCGGGGCGCTCTCCAGGACGGCCAGTGCGGCGCCCAGGTCGGTGGGTTCGAGGACCCGAGTGGTGGTCTCTGTCAACACGAGGGGGCCTCACCGTGCGGTTCCGCTGATTCCCCGCACTTTACCCGGAGGGCCCTGGGGCACGCCTCCGGCAGTGGGAAGCCCCGCCTCCCGGAGCGGGGGGCGGGGCTTCGCGGGGTCTTCCCGGGTGCTCTCCGGAAGGGGTCCGGCCCGTCAGCCGGCGACGGCGACCGACGGCTCGCCGCTGGCGACGCCGTCCTTCTCCATCTGCTCGGCGATCTTCAGGGCCTCCTCGATGAGGGTCTCGACGATCTTCGACTCGGGCACGGTCTTGATGACCTCGCCCTTGACGAAGATCTGGCCCTTGCCGTTGCCGGAGGCGACGCCGAGGTCGGCCTCGCGGGCCTCGCCGGGGCCGTTGACGACGCAGCCCATGACGGCGACGCGCAGCGGGACGGTCATGCCGTCGAGACCGGCGGTGACCTCCTCGGCGAGCTTGTAGACGTCGACCTGGGCGCGGCCGCAGGACGGGCAGGAGACGATCTCCAGGCGCCGCTGGCGCAGGTTCAGCGACTCCAGGATCTGGATGCCGACCTTGATCTCCTCGGCCGGGGGCGCGGAGAGCGAGACGCGGATGGTGTCGCCGATGCCCTGGGAGAGCAGCGCGCCGAAGGCGACGGCGGACTTGATGGTGCCCTGGAAGGCCGGGCCCGCCTCGGTGACGCCGAGGTGCAGCGGGTAGTCGCACTGGGCGGCGAGCTGGCGGTAGGCCTCAACCATGACGACCGGGTCGTTGTGCTTGACCGAGATCTTGATGTCGCGGAAGTCGTGCTCCTCGAAGAGGGACGCCTCCCACAGGGCGGACTCGACGAGCGCCTCGGGGGTGGCCCTGCCGTACTTCTTGAGCAGCCGCGCGTCGAGCGAGCCGGCGTTGACGCCGATCCGGATCGGGGTGCCCGCGTCGTTGGCGGCCCGCGCGATCTCCTTGACCTTGTCGTCGAACTGCTTGATGTTGCCCGGGTTGACCCGGACGGCGGCACAGCCCGCGTCGATCGCGGCGAAGACGTACTTCGGCTGGAAGTGGATGTCGGCGATCACCGGGATCTGGGACTTCCGGGCGATCGTCGCGAGGGCGTCGGCGTCGTCCTGGGTCGGGCAGGCCACGCGCACGATCTGGCAGCCGGAGGCCGTCAGCTCGGCGATCTGCTGGAGCGTGGCGCCGATGTCGGACGTCCGGGTGGTGGTCATCGACTGCACGGAGACGGGTGCGTCACCGCCGACGGCCACGGTGCCGACCTGGATCTGACGGCTCTTGCGCCGCTCGGCGAGCCGGGTCGGGACGGTAGGGATACCGAGAGAAATCGCGGTCATCTGTTGTGCAACCTCAAGGTTGTGCGTCGGCGGGCTCAGGTCTCCGAGGTTACCGCCCCGGCGGCGGAGGGCCGGACACCACCGGGTCCGGCCCCCTGGGGTTCACGTCAGCTTCACCGGGTTGACGATGTCGGCGGCGAGGACGAGCAGGGTGAAGCAGACGAAGACGCCGGCCACCACGTACGCGGCGGGCATCAGCTTGGCCACGTCGAACGGGCCGGGGTCGGGGCGCTTGAAGATCCGGGCCGTGTGGCGGCGGACGGACTCCCACAGGGCGCCCGCGATGTGGCCGCCGTCGAGCGGCAGCAGCGGGAGCATGTTGAACAGGAACAGCGAGACGTTGAACATGACCAGCAGGTTCATGAACATCACGAGGATGCGCTCCGGCGGCGCGTCCACGGTCATCAGCTCGCCGGTGAGGCGGGCGGCGCCGAGGACGCCGACGGGCGAGTCGTCCGCCCGCTCGCCGTCGCCGAAGGTGGCGTCCCAGAGGCCGGGGATCTTGCCCGGGAGGGCGATGACCGAGTGGACGCCGTTCTCCAGGAGGTCGGTCATCCGGTCGGTGGTCTCGCCGAAGGTGAGGGGCGCGACCTCGGTCTTGGAGGCGAAGCCGAGGTAGCCGGCGTCGATGTAGGTCAGCGGCTGGACGACCCTGCCGTCCTCGTCCTTCTTCGGGACCTTGTTGGTGACGAGGGTGGGGTGGAGGTCGACGCGCTGTCCGGCCCGCTCGACGGTGACCGTGGCGGGGCCGAGGGTGTCGCGGATGCGGTCGGAGAGGGTGTCCCAGTCGCTCACGGGCGCGCCGTTGAAGGCGACGATCCGGTCGCCCTCCTTCAGGCCGGCCGCGAACGCCGGGGAGACGGGGTCGCCCGCCGCGCACGTGTCGCGCTTCTCGCTCTGCTCGATGACGCACTTCTGGACGCCGGCGACCGCGGTCGTCTGGCCCTCGATGCCGAGCGTCATCATCGAGCCGAAGAAGAGCGCCGCCGCCAGGACCAGGTTCATGAACGGCCCGGCGAACATCACGATGACGCGCTTCCACGGCCTGCGCGTGTAGAACAGCCGGGTCTCGTCGCCCTCCTGGAGCTCCTCGTACGAGGCCTCGCGGGCGTCCTCGATCATGGAGCGCCACGGGGAGGTGGAGCGGGCCTCGATCCGTCCGTCGTCGCCGGGCGGGAACATGCCGATCATGCGGATGTAGCCGCCGGCCGGGATGGCCTTGATGCCGTACTCGGTCTCGCCGCGCTTCCTCGACCAGATCGTGGGGCCGAAGCCGACCATGTACTGCGGGACGCGGATGCCGAAGAGCTTGGCCGTGGAGAGGTGGCCGAGCTCGTGCCAGGCGATGGAGACGAGCAGTCCGAACGCGAACAGCACGATGCCCAGGACGTACAGGAGCGTTTCGTTCATGCGCGGGCCTCCGCTGTTGCCTTCGCTGCGAGCTCTCGGGCCCGGGCCCGTGCCCAGGTCTCCGCTTCCAGGACGTCCGGCACGGTGAGGGAGGTTCCCGCGGCGGGCGCGCCGTGTTCCGTCACGACCGCCGTGACCGTGTCCATGATGCCGTTGAAAGGCAGCCGGCCGGCCAGGAACGCCTCGACGCACTCCTCGTTGGCGGCGTTGAAGACGGCGGGGGCGGTGCCGCCGAGCTCGCCGACGTGCCGGGCCAGGCCGACGGACGGGAAGGCCTCGGTGTCGAGCGGGAAGAACTCCCAGGTGGAGGCCTTGCTCCAGTCGAAGGCGGGGGCCGCGTCCGGGACCCGCTCGGGCCAGCCGATGCCGATGGCGATCGGGCCGCGCATATCGGGCGGGGTGGCCTGGGCGAGCGTGGAGCCGTCGGTGAACTCCACCATCGAGTGGACGTACGACTGGGGGTGGACGACGACCTCGATGCGGTCGAAGGGGATGTCGTAGAGCAGGTGGGCCTCGATGACCTCCAGGCCCTTGTTCACCAGGGTCGCGCTGTTCACCGTGATCACCGGGCCCATGGCCCAGGTCGGGTGGGCGAGGGCGTCCTCGCGGGTGACGTGGGCCAACTGCTCCCTCGTACGGCCGCGGAAGGGGCCGCCGGAGGCGGTGACGACCAGTTTGCGGACGTCGGCGCGGGTGCCGGCGGCGAGCGCCTGGAAGAGGGCGGCGTGCTCGGAGTCGACCGGGATGATCTGGCCCGGTTTGGCGAGCGCCTTCACGAGGGGGCCGCCGACGATCAGCGACTCCTTGTTGGCAAGGGCGAGGGTGCGGCCGGCTTCGAGGGCGGCGAGGGTGGGCGCGAGGCCGATGGAGCCGGTGATGCCGTTGAGGACGGTGTGGCACGGGGACGCGGCGAGCCGCGTGGCGGCGTCCGGCCCCGCCAGGAGTTCGGGCAGGGGCTCGGAGCCGTACAGCGCCTTCAGGGCCTCACGCAGCTCGGGCAGCGCCTCCTCGCGGGCGACCGCGACCGCGGCGACCCCCAGCTCGTGCGCCTGCTCGGCGAGCAGTCCGATCCGGCCGCCGGAGGCGGCCAGGGCGGTGACCCGGAAGCGGTCGGGGTTGCGCAGCACCAGGTCGATGGCCTGGGTGCCGATGGACCCGGTCGAGCCGAGGACGACGATGTCCCGGCGTCCTTCGGAGACGTCGAAGGCGACGTGCGGGTCGGCGAGGGGTGAGGGGCGGTCGGTCATGCCCCCCATTCTTGCCCCAAACGCGGCGCGGTCTTCACGGGGTGCGGACGAACGCGTCGAAGACCCGGTGGAAGTCGGGGAACGTCTTCCTCACGCAGCCGGGGTCGTCGAAGGTGATGCCGGGGGTGCGCAGGGCGGTGACCGCGAAGGACATGACGATCCGGTGGTCGCCGTGGGTGGCGATCTCGGCGGGTCCGGCGGGGGTGCCCGGGTGGATCTCGATCCAGTCGGGGCCGGTGCGGACGGTGATCCCGAGGCGGCGCAGGTTCTCGGCGCAGGCGTCGAGCCGGTCGCACTCCTTGACCCGGGTGTTGGCGACGTCCTCGATGCGGACCGGTCCGTCGGCGAACGGCGCGATCGCGGCGAGGGTCGGCATGGTGTCGGAGATGTCCCGCATGGTGACGGTGAGTCCGCGCAGGGTGCCGGTGGAGCGGACGGTGGTGGCGTCCTCGCCGATCTCGACGTCGGCGCCCATGCGGCGCAGGACGTCGACGAAGGCGAGGTCGCCCTGGAGGGCGCCGGTGCCGAGGCCGGGGACGGTGACGGAGCGGCCGGGTTCGAGGGCGGCGGCCGCGAAGAAGTAACTGGCGGTGGAGGCGTCGGGCTCGATGCCGTACGTCCTGGCCCGGTAGCCGGTGGGGGCGACGCGGTAGGTGCGCCCCTCCCGCCGGACCTCCGCGCCGAAGCCGCGCATCATGGCGAGGGTGATCTCGACGTACGGCTCCGAGACCAGGTCGGTGACGGTGATGTCGAGGCCCTCGGCGGTGAGCGGGCCGAGCAGGAGCAGGGCGGTGAGGTACTGGGAGGACTGCCCGGCGTCCAGGGTGAGCGCGCCGCCCTTGACGCCGTGGGCGTGGACGGCGAGCGGGTGGTGGCCCTCCTGCCCGCCGTGCCGCAGGTCGACGCCGAGGGTCCGCAGGGCGTCGGTGAGCGGGCCGAGGGGGCGCCTGCGCATCTGGGCGGAGGCGCCGAAGCGGTACGTGCCGTGGCCGGCGGCGGCGAGGGCGGGCAGGAAGCGGGCGGTGGTGGCGCCGTCGCGGCAGTGGACGTCGGCGGTCTCCGCGCCGGGTCCGGCGGGCCGGCCCTCGACGTGCCAGGCGCCGGGCTCGCGGCGGACGGCGTAGCCGAGGGCGGCGAGCCCTTCGGCGAAGCCCTCGGTGTCGTCGGAGACGAGGGGCCGCAGGAGGGTGGTGGTGCCCTCGGCGGCCGCGGCGAGGAAGAGCGCGCGGGCGGTGACGGACTTGGAGCCGGGGATGTCGATGACGGTCACGGCGCCATCCTGCCGTCTCGTGCGGCGGGACGGCCCGGCGTTCCGCATGGCGGAACGGGGCTCCGGCGGACGGGGGAAGGCGGCCCGGCTCCCCGCACAGTGGAGCCGGACCGCCTGGTCCGGGTGGGGCGTGCGCCCCGGAGGACGCGCGGCCCGGAGGCCGTACGTCCTCGGGTCCTGCGGGTGTCCTCCAGGCCTTCCGGGGCCTACGGGTCCCACAGGTCCCTACAGGTCCTACAGGTCCTACAGGGCGAGGCCCGTCAGGACGAGGACGCGCTCGTAGGTGTAGTCGTCCATCGCGTACTTGACGCCCTCGCGGCCGACGCCGGAGCGCTTGGCACCGCCGTACGGCATCTGGTCGGCGCGGTACGAGGGGACGTCGCCGACGATCACGCCGCCGACCTCCAGGGCGCGGTGGGCGCGGAAGGCGGCCTGGAGGTCGTGGGTGAAGACGCCGGCCTGGAGGCCGAAGTCGGAGTCGTTGACCGCGGCGAACGCCTCGGCCTCGCCGTCGACCTCGGTGATCGTCAGGACCGGCCCGAAGACCTCGGCGCGGGCCAGGGTGACGTCGGCCGGGAGGCCGGTGAGGACGGTGGGGGCGTAGGTGGCGCCCTCGCGCTTGCCGCCGGTCAGGAGCGTGGCGCCGGCCTCGACGGCCTCGTCCACCCAGGACTCGACGCGCTTCGCGGCGGCCTCGTCGACGAGCGGGCCGACGTCGGTGGCGTCGTCCGCCGGGTCACCGGTGACCTGGGCCTCGACGGCGGCGACGATCTTCGGCAGCAGGCGGTCGTGGACGGAGGAGTCGACGATCACGCGCTGGACGGAGATGCAGGACTGGCCGCCCTGGTAGTTGGAGAAGGTGGCGATGCGGGTCGCGGCCCAGTCCAGGTCGGCCTCGGAGGACCAGTCGGGCAGGACGACGGCCGCGGCGTTGCCGCCGAGCTCCAGGGTGCAGTGCTTGTGCGGCACGGACTCCTGGATGGCGTAGCCGACCGTGTCGGAGCCGGTGAAGGAGATGACGGGGAGGCGCTCGTCCTGGACGAGGGCGGGCATCCGGTCGTTCGGCACGGTGAGGATCGACCAGGAGCCGGCCGGCAGGTCGGTCTCGGCCAGGATCTCGCCCAGGATCAGGGAGGAGATCGGGGTCGACGGGGCCGGCTTGAGGATGATCGGGGCGCCGACGGCGATGGCCGGGGCGACCTTGTGGGCGCTGAGGTTCAGCGGGAAGTTGAACGGCGCGATGCCGAGGACGACGCCCTTGGGGATGCGGCGGGTCAGCGCGAGCCGGCCCACGCCGCCGGCCTCGGTGTCGAGGCGCTGGGCCTCGCCGCCGTTGAAGCGGCGGGCCTCCTCGGCGGCGAAACGGAAGACGGAGACGGCGCGGCCGACCTCGCCGCGGGCCCACTTGATGGGCTTGCCGTTCTCGGCGGAGATCAACTGGGCGATCTCCTCGGTGCGCTCGGCGAGCCGCTTCGACACGTGGTCGAGGGCGGCGGCGCGCACGTGCGCCGGGGTGGCGGCGAACTCGTCGACGACGGCGTGCGCGGCGGCGACGGCCTCCTCGACCTGGGCCTCGGTGGGCACGCTGACCTTGCCGACCAGACGTCCGTCGAAGGAGTTCGTGACGTCGAAGGCGGCCTCGCCGGTGGCCTCGCGGCCGGCGAGCCAGAAGGCGTGGGTGGTCGTCATTGCGTCCCGGCCCTTTCCGTATCGGGGGGTGCGAGCGATTGCTCTCGTGACACGTTAGGGCCGGGGCGGCCGGTGTGGGTTTGTCCGGTGTGGAGTGGTGGGGCGGGAAGGCTGTCCGAATTGGCCGAAGGACGGGGGAGGCCCGTCCGGCGGTCACCGGCTCATTCCCTCCGCCCGGTCGACACGATCAGGCAGACGCCGGCCACGACGATCGCGCCGCCGAGGACGACGGGCCAGGTCAGGGCCTCGTTCAGGAGGAGGGCGCCGAGGGCGACCGCGACGACGGGGTTGACGTACGCGTAGGTCGCGACGAGGGAGAGCGGGGCCGCCTGGAGGAGCCAGGCGTAGGCGGTGAAGGCGATCAGCGAGCCGAAGACGACCAGGTAGGCGAGGGCGGTCCAGGAGCGGGTGGAGACCTCGGCGAGGTCGAGGCCGTGGTGCTCGCCGCGGAACAGGCCGAGGGCGGCCCCGGCGAGGCCGCCCGCGATCATCTCGTACGCGCTGGCGGCGAAGGGGTTGGCGGGCATCGGGAGGCGCGCGGAGGAGAAGGAGCCCACGGACCAGCTCAGCGCGCCGGCGACCACGAGCAGGACGCCGCCGATGCCCGCCTCGCCGGTCAGGTCGGGGAGGGTGAGGACGCCGAGTCCCGCGAGGCCGAGCAGGACGCCGCCGATCGCGCCGGGGCCGGGGCGCTCGCCGGCGGCGGTGCGCAGGACGACGACCCAGACGGGGACGACGGCGACGAGGAGCGCGGCGAGTCCGGAGGGGACGGAGGTCTCGGCGAGGACGACGAGGCCGTTGCCGCCGAGGACGAGTAGCAGGCCGACGAGGACGGCGGAGCCGAGCTGCCGGCGGGTGACCCTGAGGGCGGCGGGGCCCTGGCGCAAGGCGACGATCCCGGCGAGCAGCAACCCGGCGACGACGAAGCGGGCGCCGGCGGAGAGGAACGGCGGCAGGGTCTCGACGACGACCCGGATGCCGAGGTAGGTGGACCCCCACACGACGTACACGATGCCGAGCGCGGCCCAGACGGCGCCGGTGATCCGGCGGGCGGGCGCCGGGGGCGCGGCGGGGAGGGCGGCACGGGTGCCGGGGGCCGGGTCGGCGGCGGGCTCTGTCATGAGCAGGAGAGTAGGGAGTAGGGGACGGCCCCGGCCAGGAATGTGCCCGCGCGCGGGCAGGGGCGGCGTTCGGACGGCGGGGGCGGAGAGGAAGCGGAATGGAAGGATGGGGAGGGACCGCAGAACCGCAGAACCGCAGGGGGAAACACATGTTCCTGTTCGTGATGTCCGCTGTCCTGGTGCTCGTCGTGGGCGGGTGCGTCTGCGTGGTGTGGGCGGCCCGGGGCGGCCCGCGCTGGGCCCGCGGGGTGGCGGCGGTGGTGCTCCTGGGCGGGGAACTGGTGCGCGCCGGGGGCAGGCGGGGCGGCGGGAACAGGGGGTTGGGGAACGGCTACGGCGGGGGCTCGGACGGCTGAGACGGGCGGGCCAGGGGCTGGGGCCTCGGGGCTGAGGCCTCGCTGGGGCCTCGGGACTGGGCCCCGGGGGGCTTACTCGGCCCCCTCCCCCGTGGCCTTCAGGGCGAGCCACAGCTCCATCCGCACGTCCGGGTCGTCCAGGGAGCGGCCCAGGATCTCCTCCACGCGGCGCATCCGGTACCGCAGGGTGTGCCGGTGGACGCCCAGGTCGGCCGCCGCCGCGTCCCACTGGCCGTGCCGGGAGAGCCAGGCGCGCAGGGAGGCCACCAGATCGCCGCGGCCGGTGGCGTCGTGGTCGCGCAGGGCCCGGAGCATCCCGTCGGCGAAGGCGCGGACGGCGTCGTCGGCGAGGAGCGGCAGGACCGAGCCCGCCGCGAGGTCCTCGTGCTCGACGAGGGCCCTGCCCCGGCGGCGGGCCACCGAGAGCGCCTGCTCGGCCTGCTTGTACGCGGCGGCGGCCGCGATCGGGCCGGCCGGGGCGGAGAGGCCGACGACGACGCCGGCCTCCTCGGCCTCGCGTTCGGCGTACCCCTCGCAGGCGGTGACGACCGCGCCGCCGTCGCCGGCGAGGACGACGAGCCGCTGCTCGCCCTCGGGGACGGCGAGGACCGCCTCGCCCGCGCGGGCGGCGGCGGCCTCCAGGGCCTCGGCGAGGACGGGGAGGGGCGGTTCGGCGGCCGGTTCGCCGCCGGCGGGTTCGGCGACGAGGATCCGGAAGGGGGCGTCGAGGAGCCCGCCGTACACGTCGCCGGCCACCGCGCGCGCGTGGTCGGGCTGTCCGGCGAGCATCATGCGCAGGACGGCGGCGCCGAGGCGCTGCTCGGCGGCCTGGAGGGAGCGGGAGCGTTCCGTGGTGAGGGTGAGCAGGGCGATGGCCGAGTGGACGGCGTACCGCTCGGCGGTGCCGAGGGGGGCGCCGGTGCCGACGGCGAGGGCGCCCCGGACGCGGCGGCCGGTGCCG
The DNA here is from genome assembly GCF_042868165.1 of Streptomyces sp. NPDC007872. Classification (NCBI taxonomy): domain Bacteria; kingdom Bacillati; phylum Actinomycetota; class Actinomycetes; order Kitasatosporales; family Streptomycetaceae; genus Streptomyces; species Streptomyces sp. NPDC007872. The sequence continues at coordinate 1,198,258 of NZ_JBIAEA010000001.1, read as the reverse complement.
AGCGACTGGAGCTCGACGCGGTCGTCCGTGCCGCCGACGACGGCGCTGGCGGGGGCGGGGCGTTCGCGCAGCCTCTCCACGTCGGGGGTGAGGCGGGCGGCCCGGCGGGCGGCCCACTCGGGCGAGACGGCGACGGGCTTGCCGGAGGTGTCGTAGAGGGCGGCCCAGCCGTCGACGTGCGCGGCGAGGCGGGCGACGACGGCGTCGGGGCCCTCGGCGAGGGCGGCCCGGGTCAGCTCGCGCTGCACCTCGAAGCCGGCGGTGACGGCGCGGTACTGGTCGGCGGAGATGGCGGCGGAGACGGCCTTGCTGATGGCGAGGAAGGGGGTGCGGCGCGGCACTTCGAGCAGCGGCAGGTGCTCCTCCCGGGCCGCTTCGAGGAGCGCCGCCGGGATCTCCTCGTGGTTCACCCCCACGGCGAACCCGAGCCCGACGACCCCCGCCCCCAGCAGCCGCCGCACGTAGCGACGCATCGCCTCCAGGTCCTCCGCGTCGAGGGTGAGCGCGGTGGTGAGCAGCAGCTCGCCCCCCTCCATGTACGGCACGGGATCGGCGAGCTCGCTGACGTGCGCCCAGCGGACGGGGACGTCGAGACGGTCCTCACCGGCCCGGACGACGAGCTTGAGGGCGGAGTGCTGCGCGAGCGAGGCGAGGGTGGGCGGCATTGGCGACCGTCGGACCTTTGGGGGGAGGAGGCGCCGCTCAGCCGAGCGGCGCCCCCGATTGTGCCAGGGGTGGGGGGCGGGTGCTCAGTTGCGGAGGTCGACGAGGAGGGGGGGTGTGTGCTCGCCGGCGACCGTGCTCAGGGAGACGACGGCGTGGCCGGGCGGCACGGAGTGCGCGAGTTCGGAGGCGGACCACCGTTCGCGCTCGACCTTCCGCGTCGTGACGGCGTCGGTGGTGACGGCCTTGCCCGTGATCTTCTTGCGCAGGGCGTGGATGAAGCGGGTCATGGGCTGGTCGGCGAAGACCGTGTGGTGCGCCACCTCGGTGGTCTCCACCCACTCCTTGCCCCAGGTCTCGGCGAAGCCCCGGCCGTCCCAGGTGCTGATGCCGGAGAGCGCCACGCGGCAGCCGACGGCGCCGAGCAGCGGACCGTGCAGTGCCTCGGGCACCTCGCCGAGGGTACGGAGGCCGAGGACGACCCCGGCGTTGTACGGACGCAGTCGCTGCAGGGAGCGGACGGTGCCGGGGGTGAGCGCCCCGGTGGCGTCGTCGAGCACGAGGGAGACGAAGTGCGCGCGGCCGGTGGCCGCCCGGGCCGCCGTCAGGAACTGGGCGAGGATCAGGCGGACGAGGAGCCGTGACGCCTCTTCGTGGCCGTGTTCGGGCAGCTCGATCCGGACGCGCAGCGGGTGGTGCGTGACGGACTTCAGCGAGAACGGACGTACGGCTCCTCCGTCGGCACCGAAGAACTCGGCGAACGCGGGCCGGTCGAGGAGCGACAGGCGGTCCGCGAGGAGCGGCCCGGCGTCGGCCGCGGTGCTGGCCTGTCGGATGCGCGCCTCCAGCTCGCGCCGCATCGTGGCGGCGCCGTCCGCCGGCAGCCGGTCGAGCAGAGCCGTCAGCGCCTCCGGACCCGCTTCGAGCAGTTCGCGCAGGACGGGGACGGACGGGAAGCGGCCGTGCGCCGCCCGGTAGGGGCCGATGAGCTGGGCGAGGACGGTGGCCGCGCGCCGGGCGTCGACGTTCTCGATGTCCCCCGCCAGACCTTCGGCGAGCAGGGCCGCGGCCTCGTCGGGGTCGGTGAGGCCGGCGTACGGGTCGAGGTCGTACGGCGAGGACGGGTCGCCCGGCCGGATCACGACGTCGTACGCCGTCTCGGGCCCGAAGGGCGTTTCCGCCGTGCCGACGGCGACGACCGCGCAGGTGCCGGTGAGCGCCTGGAGGGTGAGGGACTCGACGACCGGGCCGGTCGGACGGCCCGTCCCGCCGATGCCGGAGGGCCCCACGACGAGCAGGGAGGTGCCGAGCGCGGACGGGTCGAGGGCCAGACCGGCGCCCCGGTAGGCGGCCGGGTTCCGTTCCTCGGCCGCGCAGCGTCCGATGCGGACCTGGCCCAGCAGGAGGTCGTGGGCGGCGGCACGGACCGGCAGGTCCCGGTCGCCCGACGGGTGCGCCCAGGACGCCGCGCCCCGGCGGAGCACGGTGTCGACGAAGGAGGCGAGACCCCCCGCGTCGCTCCGGCCCCGCTCCAGGTTCCTGCGGATCCGTGCGCAGTCCACGTCGTTCATGCGCCCGGCGGCGAGTTCGCCGGCGAGCAGGTCCGCGGTCCGCCACTCCCCCGCCGCCCTCAGCTCGGGCCACTGTGAGAGGGGGGCGGGCACGACCCGGTCGGGTGGCGGGGCGGCGGTGGCGGCGCGGGAGCGCAGCCGCTCACGGACGAAGGCGGGCCAGGCGCCGAGACGGGCGAAGGGCCACAGGACGGCCGCCCCGATCAGCGCGTAGACGGTGTACACGAGAACCGGTGAGGTGAGGACGTCGTACCCGCCGCCGATCAGCGTCACGAGGGAGAACACCGGCCTGGAGACCGGCAGCGCCTCCCAGCCGATGCCGGGAAAGGCGCGGGGCCAGACGAACGTCAGGGCGATCAGGGCCGCGCCGGCCGTGAGTCCGGCGCGCGCGGGAGGGCGGCGGTCGGCGAGCAGGTGGCGGGCGAGTTCGGCCCAGGCCCCGAGCCGGGCGATCGCGTAGAGGAGCACCGCGAAGAAGACGCCGTCGTAGACGGCCCGGGCCTCCTCGCCGTGCCAGTCGCGGGGCGAGGTGGTCCCGGGGTACCACCAGTCGGCGGGGGTGAAGGCGATCAGCGGGACGGACTGGTAGGGAACGGCGCCGCGCCGCCAGGCCGACCACAGGAGCAGTCCCACCACCAGGGGGATGAGGAGTCCGGCCACGGTGACGGGCGCGAGTCGACGGGCCTCCCGGGGCGGCGGCGGTGGCACGTGCCGGAACCGCCAGATGCCGGGCGCCGCCCCGGGCCGGGGGGCGTCGAGCCAGGCGACCACGGGCGCGGTGGCCGCGCCGGGCACGGGGAGGGGGACACCGGGCGCGGTGACCGGCCTGGGCGGGACGAGCGGCGGCACGGAAGGCGGGGCGGCGGGCCGAGGGCCCGTCCCCGGCCGCGGTGGCGGCGGGGTCCGGCCGGTGTGCGGCGCGGGAGGCGGCCCCTGGGTCGGAGGGAGCGGCGGTACGGGCGGCCCCGCCGGGCGCGGTACCGCGCCCCCCGTGGTGTCGCGTGACTCGTACGTGCCGTCGGTCTCCATGAACCCCTGCCCCCTGACCAGCCAGGTCGCCGCGTCTGTGCCCTCGTCAATCTAGTGGGCCCGCGGCGCCCCGGAGGGATTTCGACCACCCGTGCGGCCGGATCCCCACCGGCGCGTCCCGGCGCACCGCGTCGGCACCCTCCCGTAAGGCTTCCTGTCCATCCCGGACAACGACACACCCGCCACCACTCCCGATCGGCGCATGCCTCTCCCCCTCCGCCCCGCCTAGCCTGCGGAGGAAACCCACAAGTGCGTCCAGATCACCCCCAGGAGCCCCGCATGAACGCTGTCCCGCAGGAGCGGCGCGTCGTCACCGCCATCCCCGGTCCGAAGTCGCAGGAGCTTCAGGCCCGACGCCTCGACGCGGTCGCCGGTGGCGTGGGCTCCACGCTGCCCGTCTTCACCAAGCGGGCCGGCGGCGGCATCATCGAGGACGTCGACGGCAACCGCCTGATCGACTTCGGCTCCGGCATCGCCGTGACCTCGGTCGGCGCCTCCGCCGAGGCCGTCGTGCGCCGCGCCTCCGCGCAGCTCCAGGACTTCACCCACACCTGTTTCATGGTGACGCCGTACGAGGGTTACGTGGAGGTCTGCGAGGCGCTCGCCGAGCTGACCCCGGGCGACCACGCCAAGAAGTCGGCGCTGTTCAACTCGGGCGCCGAGGCCGTCGAGAACGCGGTCAAGATCGCCCGTTCGTACACCAAGCGCCAGGCCGTCGTCGTCTTCGACCACGGCTACCACGGCCGTACGAACCTGACGATGGCGCTCACCTCGAAGAACATGCCGTACAAGCAGGGCTTCGGTCCGTTCGCGCCCGAGGTGTACCGCGTGCCGGTGGCCTACGGCTACCGCTGGCCCACCGGTGCCGAGAACTGCGGCCCCGAGGCCGCCGCCCAGGCGATCGACCAGATCAGCAAGCAGATCGGCGCCGACAACGTCGCCGCGATCATCATCGAGCCGGTCCTCGGCGAGGGCGGCTTCATCGAGCCGGCCAAGGGCTTCCTGCCGGCGATCGTGAAGTTCGCCAACGACAACGGCATCGTCTTCGTCGCGGACGAGATCCAGTCCGGCTTCTGCCGCACCGGCCAGTGGTTCGCCTGCGAGGACGAGGGCGTCGTCCCGGACCTCATCACCACCGCCAAGGGCATCGCGGGCGGTCTGCCGCTCGCCGCCGTCACCGGCCGCGCCGAGATCATGGACTCCGTCCACGGCGGCGGCCTGGGCGGCACCTACGGCGGCAACCCGGTGGCCTGCGCCGGTGCGCTCGGCTCCATCGAGACGATGAAGGAGCTGGACCTCAACGGGAGGGCCAAGCGCATCGAGGAGGTCATGAAGGCCCGCCTCACCGCCATGCAGGAGAAGTTCCCGGCCATCGGCGACATCCGCGGCCGCGGCGCCATGATCGCCATCGAGCTGGTGAAGGACCCGGCGACCAAGGAGCCGTACGCGGAGGCCGCCGGCGCCCTGGCGAAGGCCTGCCACGCGGAGGGCCTCCTGGTCCTGACCTGCGGCACCTACGGCAACGTGCTCCGCTTCCTGCCGCCGCTGGTCATCGGCGAGGACCTGCTGAACGAGGGCCTCGACATCATCGAGAACGCGTTCGCCCAGATCTGACGCACGGGCCCGTGAGGGCCGCGGTGTGAAGACTCTGTGGGGGGCCGATGGCGGGACGCGTTTCCCGCTGTCGGCCCCCCTTCCTCTGGCGTACGGTTCCCACGGATGAGAGAAACACCCCGGGCGGAGCCTCCCCAGCCCCGTCCACACCGTGCCTCCGCGCACGCCGCCGGCGCCTCGTGCCCCGGCACTCCTCACCGATCGGATGGCCGCACGCCCCATACCCCCCGGGGCGCGCGGCAGCCCGATCCCCTCGGCCGTCCTGGAACCACCCCCCCTGTTCCAGGGCGGCCGGCTCTCTTCTCGGCGCTCGTCGCCCTCGCCGTCGTGACCTGGCAGGTGCTCGTCCACGGCCCCTTGGCCAGGCTCGACGAGCGGGCGTCCCGGGCCCTGGTGGACACGGTCCCCCGGCCCCTGAGCGACCTCGCCTCCGACCTCGGCAACATGACGGTCGCCCTGCCCGTGCTCGGCTGCGCGATGGCGTACGCGGTGTGGCGGGGGCGCGGGCGGGCCGCCCTGTGCGCGGGGCTCGCCATGGCCGCCGTACCCCTGCTCGTGATCCCGCTGAAGGAGTGGACCGCCCGGCCCGGGCCCCTGGAGCCCTGGGCGCACGGCTACTACCCGTCGGGCCACACGGCCACCGCGACGGTGGCCTACTTCGGCGCGGCCTTCCTCGTCTCGAACCGCCTGGTCCCCGTCGCCGCCGTGCTGACGGCGGTGACGGGGACCGGCTTGGTGCTGCGGGGCTACCACTGGCCGCTGGACGTGGTGGCCAGCCTCTGCCTGGGGCTGTGGATCCTGGCCGTCAGCTCCAGTTGTACGCGTCGAAGTTCTGCGAGAACTGCCACTGGTTGAAGCGGTCCCAGTTGATGGACCAGGTCATCAGGCCGCGCAGGGCGGGCCAGGTGCCGTGGGTCTGGTAGGAGCCGCAGTTGGTCTTCTTGGTCAGGCAGTCCAGGGCCTTGTTGACCTCGGACGGGCTGGTGTGGCCGTTGCCCGCCTGGGTGGAGGCCGGGAGGCCGATGGCGACCTGCTCGGGGCGGAGGGCCGGGAAGACGCGGTCCGTGTTGCCGGCGACCGGGAAGCCGGTGAGGAGCATGTCGGTCATGGCGATGTGGAAGTCCGCGCCGCCCATGGAGTGGTACTGGTTGTCCAGGCCCATGATGGAGCCCGAGTTGTAGTCCTGGACGTGCAGCAGGGTGAGGTCGTCGCGCAGGGCGTGGATGACCGGCAGGTAGGCGCCGGCGCGCGGGTCCTGGCCGCCCCAGGGGCCGGAGCCGTAGTACTGGTAGCCGAGCTGGACGAAGAAGGTCTCCGGGGCCATGGTCAGGACGAACTTCGCGCCGTACTTGGCCTTGAGGGTCTTGACCGCCTGGATCAGGTTGACGATGACCGGGCTGGTCGGGCTCCGGAAGTCGGTGTCGCCGGTCTGGAGCGAGAGGGAGTGGCCCTCGAAGTCGATGTCCAGGCCGTCGAGCCCGTACTCGTCGATGATCTTCGAGACGGAGGTGACGAAGGCGTCGCGGGCGGCCGTGGTGGAGAGCTGGACCTGGCCGTTCTGGCCGCCGATGGAGATGAGGACCTTCTTGCCGGCGGCCTGCTTGGCCTTGATCGCCGCCTTGAAGTCGGCGGGCGACTCCACGTTCGGGCACTCGGTGGCCGGGCAGAGGCTGAAGCGGATGTCGCCCGAGGTCACCGAGGTCGGCTCGCCGAAGGCCAGGTTGATGACGTCCCAGGAGTCGGGGACGTCGGCCATGCGGGTGTAGCCGGAGCCGTTGGCGAAGCTGGCGTGGAGGTAGCCGACGAGGGCGTGCGCGGGCAGGCCGTTGTTGCCGCCCCCGCCTCCGCCCGCGGTGGTGGTCGCGGTGACGGCGGCGGACTTCGGGGACTCGCCCGCCGCGTTCGCGGCGCTGACCTGGAAGGTGTATGCGGTGGAGGCGGTGAGGCCGGTCGCGGTGGCCGAGGTGCCGGTCACCGTCTGGATCCTCGTGGTGCCCCGGTAGACGTGGTACGAGGTGGCGCCGGGGACCGCGCTCCAGGTCAGCGGCACGGTGGTGGAGGTCGGGGAACCGGCCGCGAGCCCGGTGGGGGCGGCGGGGAGCTGGACCGGGTCGCCGCCGGGGCCGTACAGGGAGAGGTCGTCGGCCTGGTAGGCGGGGGTGCCGTACCAGCCGTGGGTGTAGATCGTGACCGAGGTGGTGGAGGGGCCCGTGGTGAAGCTCGTGTTGAGCTTCTGCCAGTCGGGGGCCGAGCCCGTCCAGGTGGAGACGTCGGTGGTGCCGGTGCCGGTGGCGCCCAGGTAGACGTAGCTGCCGCGCACCCAGCCGCTCAGCGCGTAGGTGGAGTTGGGCTTCACGGTGACGGTCTGGGAGCAGCGGGCGTTGTCGCTGCCGGCCGGGGTGGCCTGGAGCGCCTTCGTCCCGCCGTGCACGGGCGACGAGACGGCGGCGCCGCTGCCCGCCGTACAGGTCCAGCCGTCGAGTCCGGCCTCGAAGCCGCCGTTGCGGGCGAGTTCGGCGTCGGCGGCCTGGGCGCCGGGGGTGAGCGCGAGGAGCCCACCGGCGGCGAGGGCGCCCGCCAGTATCAGGGTGAGGGGTCTGGAGCGGGCCACAACTGCCTCCGGGGGAAGGGAGATCGAAGGGTGATCGAAGGACGATCGAGGGGTGGGGGAATCGAAGGGAGCGCGGCACAGCATGGTCCAGACCAATCGAGTGGTCAAGACCTCTGTACGGACGACGCCTCCGCCCCTCCCCCTCAGCGCCCGTCGATTTCCCCCTCTCCCCCGGCCAGTCGGCCCGCCGCCTCGTGCATCGCCAGCTCCAGCAGCGGGGCGTCGGTGAGGGTTCCCGAGCCGTCCGGCACCACCAGCCAGCGCACCGCCCCGGCCGCCCGGCCCGGGTACGGGACGACGATCCAGGTCCCGGCACCCGCGCTGCGGATCCCGGTGCCGAGCCAGCGGGCGGCGGTGCCCGGCGGGACGAAGAAGCCCATCCGGGCGTCGCCGAAGTCGGCCAGGACCGGGCCCGGACGGCCCACCAGGCGGGTCAGCACGTCGAGCGTGGGATAGCCCAGCCCGGCCGGCAGGATCAGCACGTCCCAGCGCACGCCGGCGGGCAGGAGCGCGACCCCGTGCGGGTTGCGCTCCCACTCCCACCGGCAGGCGTCGGGATCGGGCGCGGCCGCGAGCAGCCACTCCACCGCACTCCTGGCGCCCGTGGCCCCCGTACCAGTCATCGCGACGTTCTCCTTCCGTGTGGACACGGTGTCCACACGGAGAGAGCGGGGAGGGCGGCCGCTCTTACGCGACTTCGCCTACTCGTCGGTTGTGACGTACGTCACGTGGCCGGTCAACTGTCGAAGCCAAGACCCAGGCGGTCCATGGTCTTCAGCCACAGGTTGCGCCGGCCGCCGTTCTCGTCGGCGCGGGCGAGCGACCACTTGGTGAGGCCGATGCCGGCCCAGGCGACCGGCTCGGGCGGGAACGGCAGCGGCTTGGAGCGGACCATGTCCAGCTCGGTGCGCTCGGTGCGCTCCCCCGCGAGCAGGTCGAGCATCACGTCGGCGCCGAAGCGGGTGGCGCCGACGCCGAGGCCGGTGAACCCGGCCGCGTACGCCACCTTCCCCTTGTGGGCCGTGCCGAAGAAGGCCGAGAAGCGGGAGCAGGTGTCGATCGCGCCGCCCCAGGCGTGGCTGAAGCGGAGCCCCTCCAACTGCGGGAAGCAGTGGAAGAAGTGCTCGGCCAGCTTGAGGTACGTCTCGGGGCGGTGGTCCATGTCGGCGCTGACCTTGCCGCCGAAGGGGTAGATCGCGTCGTAGCCGCCCCACAGGATCCGGTGGTCGGCGGTGATCCGGAAGTAGTGGAACTGGTTGGCGGAGTCGCCGAGGCCCTGCCGGTTCTTCCAGCCGATCGAGGCGAGCTGCTCCGGGCTGAGCGGCTCGGTCGTCAGGGCGTAGTCGTAGACCGGGACCGTGTAGGCCCGGACGCGCTTGACCAGGGACGGGAAGACGTTGGTGCCGAGCGCGACCCGGCGGGCGAGGACCTTGCCGTACGGGGTGCGCACGCCCATGCCGGCGCCGACGGAGACCAGGTCGAGGCCGGGGGTGTTCTCGTAGATCCGGACGCCCAGGCCGAGGCAGGCCCGCTTGAGGCCCCAGGCCAGCTTGGCGGGGTTCAGCATGGCGACGCCGCGGCGGTCCCAGAGGCCGCCGAGGAAGGTCGGCGAGTCGACCTCGGCGCGCACCGCGTCCCGGTCGAGGAGGTCGACGCCGTCCGCGAGGCCGAGCCGGTCGAGCTCGGCGTGCACCTCGTGCAGCTCCTCGACCTGGTACGGCTCGGTGGCCACGTCGATCTCGCCGGTGCGCTCGAAGTCGCAGTCCAGGGAGTAGCGGGCGACGGCCTCCTCGATGGCGTCGAGGTTCCGCTCGCCCAGCTCCTCCAGCTTCGGCAGCTCGCCCGGCCAGCGGGCGAGCCCGTTGCCGAAGCCGTGGGTGAGGGAGGCCGCGCAGAAGCCGCCGTTGCGGCCCGAGGCGGCCCAGCCCACCTCGCGCCCCTCGATCAGAACGACGTCCCGGGAGGGGTCGCGCTCCTTGGCGAGGAGCGCGGTCCACAGGCCGCTGTAGCCGCCGCCGACCACGAGGAGGTCGCACTTCTCGGTGCCGGTGAGGGCGGGCAGGGCTCCGGGCTTGCCGGGGTCTTCCAGCCAGAAGGGGACGGGCTGGGCGTCGGAGAGAGATTGGGCGGCGAGACGCATGGCGACTGGGGCCATGGTTTCCAACTCCTTCGGTGCCTGGGCGGCCTTCGCTCAGGCTGTTGCTGTTTTCTTGCGCCGGTTCGTAATGATTTGCCCGGCCATGACCACCAGTACCGCGAGGACGAACATCGCGGTGCCGATGACGTTGATCTGAACGGGTGTGCCGCGCTGCGCCGAGCCCCAGACGAACATGGGGAAGGTGACCGTGGACGGTCCCGCGTTGAAGTTGGTGATGATGAAGTCGTCGAACGAGAGCGCGAAGGCGAGCAGCGCGCCGGCGGCGATGCCGGGGGCGGCGATCGGCAGGGTGACGCGCAGGAAGGTCTGCGCGGGCCCCGCGTAGAGGTCGTGCGCGGCCTCCTCCAGACGCGGGTCCATGGACATGACCCGGGCCTTGACCGCCGTCACGACGAACGACAGGCAGAAGGTGATGTGGGCGATCAGGACCGTCCAGAAGCCCAGCTCGATCCCCATGTTGAGGAAGAGGGTGAGCAGCGAGGCGGCCATGACGACCTCGGGCATCGCCATCGGCAGGAAGATCAGCGAGTTGATCGCGCCGCGCGCCCGGAAGCGGTAGCGGACGAGCGCGAAGGCGATCGCCGTGCCGAGGGCGACGGCGCCGAGGGTGGCCCAGGCGGCGAGCTGGAGCGAGAGCGACAGCGACTGGCACATGTCGGCGACGCCGCAGGGGTCCTTCCAGGCGTCCAGGGAGAACTGCTGCCAGGAGTAGTTGAAGCGCCCGTTCGGCTTGTTGAACGAGAACGCCATCACGACGAGGTTCGGCAGGATCATGTACGCGAGCGTCAGCAGGCCCGCGACGACGACGAGGTTCTTGCGGATCCAGCGCATCAGACGAGGTCCTCCGTTCCGGCGCGGCGGATGTAGACGGTGACCATGACCAGGACGATCGCCATGAGGATGAAGGAGAGCGCGGCGGCCGTCGGGTAGTCGAGGACCCGCAGGAACTGCGACTGGATGACGTTGCCGACCATCTTGGTGTCGGTCGAGCCGAGCAGTTCGGAGTTGACGTAGTCGCCGCTCGCCGGGATGAAGGTGAGCAGGGTGCCGGAGACGACGCCGGGCATCGACAGCGGGAAGGTCACCTTGCGGAAGGTGGTCGCCGGGGAGGCGTACAGGTCCTGCGCGGCCTCGTGGAGCCGTCCGTCGATCCGCTCCAGGGAGGTGTAGAGGGGCAGGATCATGAAGGGCAGGAAGTTGTACGTGAGGCCGCAGACGACCGCCATCGGGGTGGCGAGCACGCGGTCGCCCTCGGTCCAGCCGAACCAGCTCGTCACGTCGAGGACGTGCAGCGCGTTCAGCGCGTCGACCACGATGCTGTCGTCCGCCAGGATCGTCTTCCACGCCAGGGTCCGGATGAGGAAGCTGGTGAAGAAGGGGGCGATGACGAGGACGAGGAGCAGGTTGCGCCAGCGGCCGGCCCGGAAGGCGATCAGGTACGCGAGCGGGTAGCCGAGGAGCAGGCAGAGCACGGTCGCGGTCCCGGCGTAGAGCAGGGAGCGGACGAACTGCGGCCAGTACTCCTGGAGGGCCTCCCAGTAGGTCTGGAAGTGCCAGGTGACCTGGAAGCCGGCTTCGAGGGAGCCGGTCTGGACCGAGGTGGAGGCCTGGTAGACCAGCGGCAGCGCGAAGAAGACGAGCAGCCAGACGATGCCGGGGAGCAGCAGCCAGTAGGGGACGAGCCGCTTGCGGGTGGCGGGCTTGCGTACGGGAAGGTCTTCCGTCGGCGGGGCTTCCTTCACGAGGGTCGCGCTCATCCGGCGTCCTCCACGCTCTCCACACCCGCGTCGCCCACTGTCCCCGCGAGCAGGGACTGGTCCGCGTCGAGCCCGAACGTGTGCGCCGGGTTCCAGTGCAGGACCACCTCGGCGCCCGGGACCAGACGGGTGTCGCGCTCGATGTTCTGCTCGTACACCTGGAGCTCGGCGCCGGCGGGCGAGTTCACCACGTACTGGGTGGAGACGCCGATGAAGGAGGAGTCGGCGATCCGGCCGGTGACGCGGTTGCGGCCGTCGGCTATCGCGCCGGCGTCGTCCGCGTGCGTGAGGGAGATCTTCTCGGGGCGGACGCCCACGAGCAGCTTGCCGCCCGCCCGGACGGCGGGGGTACAGCGGCCGCCGGGGACCCTGAGCCTGCCGCCGCCCGCCGTGACGAGCACGTCTGAACCGCTCTCCAGGACCTCGGCCTCGATGAGGTTGGAGGTGCCCAGGAAGTTGGCGACGAAGGTGGTCCGCGGGTTCTCGTACAGGTCGGCGGGGGCGCCGAGCTGCTCGACCCGGCCGCCGTTCATCACCGCGACCTGGTCGGCCATGGTCATGGCCTCCTCCTGGTCGTGGGTGACGTGCACGAAGGTGATGCCGACCTCGGTCTGGATCCGCTTGAGTTCGAGCTGCATCTGGCGGCGCAGCTTGAGGTCGAGGGCGCCGAGGGGCTCGTCGAGGAGGAGCACCTGCGGGTGGTTGATGAGGGCGCGGGCCACGGCGACGCGCTGCTGCTGGCCGCCGGAGAGCTGGTGCGGCTTGTGCCGGGCCTTGTCGCCGAGCTGGACGAGCTCCAGCATGTCGTCGACCTGCTTCTTGACCGACTTGATGCCGCGGCGGCGCAGGCCGAAGGCGATGTTCTCGGAGATGTCCATGTGCGGGAAGAGCGCGTAGGACTGGAAGACGGTGTTGACCGGCCGCTTGTAGGGCGGGAGGTCGGTGACGTCCGTGTCGCCGAGGAAGACGGTGCCGGTGCTCGGGTCCTCCAGGCCGGCGATCATGCGCAGGGTGGTGGTCTTGCCGCAGCCGGAGGCGCCGAGGAGGGCGAAGAAGGAGCCCTGCGGGACGGTCAGGTCGAGCGGGTGGACGGCGGTGAAGGAGCCGTACGTCTTGCTGATCCCGGTGAGACGGACGTCGCCGCCGCCCGTGGTCTTTCCAGTGTGAGCAGTGTTGTCAGTCATGGGTCGTGGTCCCAGGGGAGTGAGAGGGGGTGGACGAGGCCGGACTCAGGCGCCGATGAGCTTGGCGAACTTCTCCTCGTACGCCGTCTCCTCCGCGCCGGTGAGCGAGCGGAAGGCGTGCGACTTCTTCGCCATGGCCTTGTCGGGGAGGATCAGCGTGTTGTCCGCGAGCTCGGGGTCGATCTTCGCGAGCTCGTCCTTCACCCCGTCGACGGGGCAGACGTAGTTGATGTACGCGGCGAGCCGGGCGGCGACGGGGAGCTCGTAGTAGTGGTCGATGAGCTTCTCGGCGTTGGTCTTGTGCCGGGACTGCGCGGGGACGAGCAGGTTGTCGGTGGAGGTGATGTAGCCGGCCGCCGGTATGGAGTAGCGGATGTCGGGGTTGTCCGCCTGGAGCTGGATGATGTCGCCGGCCCAGGCGAGACAGGCGGCGATGTCGCCCTTGTCGAGGTCGGACGTGTAGTCGTTGCCGGTGAAGCGGCGTATCTGCTTCTTGTCGACGCCCTTCTGGAGGCGTCCGACCGCCGCGTCGAAGTCGGCGTCCGTGAAGCGGCCCGGGTCCTTGCCGAGGTCGAGCAGGGTCATGCCGACGGTGTCGCGCATCTCGGTGAGGAAGCCGACCCGGCCCTTGAGCGAGGGGTCGTCCAGGAGCTGGGTGACGGAGTCGACCTTCTTCCCGCCGGTCGCCTTCACGTTGTACGCGATGACCGTGGAGATGCCGGTCCAGGGGTACGAGTGGGCCCGGCCCGGGTCCCAGTCGGGGTTGCGGAACTGGGCGGAGAGGTTGCTGTACGCGTGGGGGAGGTTCGCGGGGTCGAGCTTCTGCACCCAGCCGAGCCGGATCATCCGGGCGGCGAGCCAGTCGGTGACGCATATGAGGTCGCGGCCGGTGTCCTGGCCGGCCGCGAGCTGCGGCTTGATCTTGCCGAAGAACTCGACGTTGTCGTTGATGTCCTCGGTGTACTTGACCTTGATCCCGGTGCGCTTCTCGAACGCCTCCAGGGAGGGGCGGGACTTCTCGTCCTCGCTGACGTCCATGTACTCGGTCCAGTTGGAGAAGGCGACGGTCTTCTCCTTGGCCGAGTCGTCCGTGGAGGCGGTGCCCGGGCCCTCCCGCTTGGCGGGCGGGATGCCGCAGGCGGTCAGGGACGCGAGGCCGCCGACGGCGAGCGCGCCGACGCCGCCCGCGCGCAGCATCGAACGGCGGCTGAGGGCGCCCCGGCCGCTCGTCAGACTGCGGCGTATCGCCGCGAGCTGCGCCGCGGACAGGCTGTCGGGCTCGTACTGCTCCATGCGCTGTGCCCTTTCGGGAGGGTTGCGTCGCCGGTCGGGCGACGGTCGGCTATCGGTCCCCGAAGATCGTGCGGTGCCAGTCCTTCGCGGCGACCGCGGTGTTGTCGTACATCACGTGCTTGACCTGCGTGTACTCCTCGAAGGAGTACACCGACATGTCCTTTCCGTAGCCCGAGGCCCGGGTCCCCCCGTGGGGCATCTCGCTGATGATCGGGATGTGGTCGTTGACCCAGACGCAGCCGGCCTTGATCTCCCGCGTGGCGCGGCCCGTCCGGTAGACGTCGCGGCTCCAGGCGGAGGCGGCGAGGCCGTAGGGGGTGTCGTTGGCGAGCCCGATGCCCTCGTCGTCGGTGTCGAAGGGCAGGGCCACCAGGACCGGGCCGAAGATCTCCGACTGCACGACCTCGCTGTCCTGCGCGGCGCCGGTGATCAGGGTCGGACGGTAGTACGCCCCGTCCTCCAGCTCCCCGCCGGGGGCCTCGCCGCCGGTGACGACGGTGGCGTAGGCGCGGGCGCGGTCGACGAAGCCGGCGACCCGGTCGCGCTGGGCGTGGCTGATCAGCGGGCCGAGGTCGGTGTCCGGGGCGAAGGGGTCGCCGAGCCGGACGGAGTCCATGAGCTCGGCGACGCGGGCGGTGAAGGCGTCGAAGAGGGGGCGCTGGACGTACGCGCGCGTGGCGGCGGTGCAGTCCTGGCCGCTGTTGATGAGGGAGGCGGCGACGGCGCCCTGGGCGGCGGCCTCCAGGTCGGCGTCGTCGAAGACGACGAAGGGGGCCTTGCCGCCGAGTTCGAGGTGGAGGCGCTTGACGGTGGCGGTGGCGATCTCGGCGACCCTCTTGCCGACCGGGGTGGAGCCGGTGAAGGAGGTCATGACGACGTCGGGGTGGCCGACGAGGTGCTCGCCGACCGTCCGGCCGGCCCCGTTGACGATGTTGATCACGCCGTCGGGGATGCCGGCGTCGGTGGCGGCCTGCGCGAACATCAGGGAGGTGAGGGGGGTGAGCTCGGCGGGCTTCAGGACGATCGTGTTGCCGGCGGCGACCGCCGGGAGGATCTTCCAGGCGGCCATCTGGAGGGGGTAGTTCCAGGGGGCGATGGAGCCGACGACGCCGAGGGGCTCGCGCCGTACGTAGGAGGTGTGGTCGCCGGAGTACTCGGCGGCGGCCTGGCCCTGGAGGTGGCGGGCGGCCCCGGCGAAGAAGGCGGTGTTGTCGACCGTGCCGGGCACGTCGAACTCGGTGGTGAGCTTGAGCGGCTTGCCGCACTGGAGGGACTCGGCGCGCGCGAAGTCCTCGGCCCGCTCGGCGAGGACGCCGGCGAAGCGGTGCAGCGCGTCGGAGCGCTCCCCGGGGGTGGCGCCCGCCCAGCCCGGGAAGGCGGCCTTGGCGGCGGCCACGGCCTCGTCCACGTCGGCGGTGGAGGCGAGGGCGTACGTGTACACGGTCTTCCCGGTCGCCGGGTCGATCACGTGGTGGTCCTCGCCGGACGTTCCGGGGCGGAGCCTGCCGCCGATGTACTGTGCGCCGTCCGCGAAGCGGTCCGTCACCTGGAAGCGGTTGCCCATGACGCTCTCCGTTGTCCCAGCTCGAATTGAGTGCCGATCCTGACAGAGGGACGACTACCCAACAAGTGATTCCGTTGTTGCCTTTTGGTTACGCGACGGATTCGGTCGACCATGTGTCGAGGTCGCCGGAAAATCTCCGTACGGAGTGTCCGTGGCGGATGCCAGACTCCCATGCATGAGCGCGATCGAGGAGCTGACACAGCAGGTCAGCAGGGGTGACAGGGTGAAGTGGCTGCACTTCTGGGGTCACCGTCCGCACCCGGACGGACACCTTTCGGCGAGCTGCTTGAGCCAGTGGTGGCCCTCCCCCTTCACGGTCGACGGGGTGGCGTACGCGAGCGCCGAGCACTGGATGATGGCCGCCAAGGCCCGGCTCTTCGGGGACGCGGACGCCGAGCGGGCCGCGCTGACCGCCCGTACCCCCGCCGAGGCCAAGAAGGCGGGCCGCCTCGTGCGGGACTTCGACGGCGCGGTGTGGGAGCGGGAGCGGTTCGGGATCGTCGTCGAGGGCTGCGTCCACAAGTTCTCCTCGGACGGGGCCCTGCGCGCGTACCTGCTCGGCACCGGCGACCGCGTCCTGGTGGAGGCCAGTCCGGTGGACCGGATCTGGGGCATCGGGCTCGCCGCGACCGACCCCGGCGCCCACGACCCGGCCCGCTGGCGCGGCCTCAACCTCCTGGGCTTCGCCCTCATGGAGGCGCGGGAACGACTGCGGAGCGCCTGACGTCACGGGGAAAGCCTCGGGGAAGACCCCGGGGAAAGCCCCGGGAAAAGGGCGAAGGGCCCCGCACCGGGTGTCCGGTGCGGGGCCCTTCCGGGCGCGTACGCCGTCTCAGCGGGTGATCTCCAGGACGAGGGACGAGGCGAACGGGTCCTCGTCGGAGGTGCCGGAGTCCTCGAAGGTCGAGGGGTCCTGGGCGATCGCCCAGACGAAGAAGGCGAGGAAGGCCGCGCCGACCAGGACGCCGATGGCGCCGAGCACGATGCCGGCGACCGCCATGCCCCGGTTGGTGGCCTCGCCCCGGCCCGCCTTCTTCACGCCGATGATGCCGAAGATCAGGCCCAGGACGCCGAGGACCACGCCCAGGCCGTACAGGCAGAAGCCCGCGACCGAGACGATGCCGAGCACCATCGCGGCCGTGCCCATGCCGTTGGAGGGGGCCTGCGGCCAGCTCTGCTGGCCGCCGTACCCCGGATACCCGGGATAGCCGTACCCGGAGGTCGCCATGGGCGCCGGAGCGGCCGGGTAGCCGTAGCTCCCGGCGGTGTCCGCCGGATGGCCGTACCCGCCGGGCGTCGCCGCCGGGCCGCCGGGCGCGACCGGGGGCGGCGGGACGTCGCCGCCGGGGCCGGGCGCCGCCGGCATGGACGTCACGGTCTGCTGGTCGTGCACCGGCGGGGACGACGGCGCCGCCGGCTTGCTCAGTTCCACCCCGTCGCGGTTCGGCGGAGCCCACGGGTCCGCCGGGTCGTAGCCGCCCGGCTGCTGGTCTCGATTGTCAGACATGGGCCTCCCCCATCGTGGTCACGTCATGCTAAGGCCTCACTCCTGCGGGGGAACCGTCCGGCCTACGATGACCCGATGACCGATCTGCACCCCTTCATCGCGGGCCTTCCCAAGGCCGAGCTGCACGTCCACCACGTGGGCTCCGCCTCGCCCCGGATCGTCGCCGAGCTCGCGGCCCGTCACCCGGACTCCAAGGTCCCCACGGACCCGGAGGCCCTGGCCGACTACTTCACGTTCACCGACTTCGCGCACTTCATCGACGTCTACCTGTCGGTCGTCGACCTGGTCCGCACCCCCGAGGACGTCCGGCTGCTGACCTTCGAGGTCGCCCGGGACATGGCCCGGCAGAACATCCGCTACGCCGAGCTGACCATCACCCCCTACTCCTCCACCCGCCGGGGCATCGACGAGAACGCGTTCATGGACGCGATCGAGGACGCCCGCAAGGCGGCCGAGGCGGAGTTCGGCACGGTCCTGCGCTGGTGCTTCGACATCCCCGGCGAGGCCGGGCTCGAAGCCGCCGAGGAGACCGCGCGGCTCGCCACCACCGAGGGGCTGCGCCCGGAGGGCCTGGTCTCCTTCGGCCTCGGCGGCCCGGAGATCGGGGTGCCGCGCCCCCAGTTCAAGCCGTACTTCGACCGGGCCCGGGCGGCCGGTCTGCGCTCCGTGCCGCACGCGGGCGAGACGACCGGCCCGGAGACCGTCTGGGACGCGATCCGCGAGCTGGGCGCCGAGCGCATCGGCCACGGCACCAGCTCGGTCCGGGACCCGGAGCTCCTGGCACACCTGGCCGAGCACCGGATCGCCCTGGAGGTCTGCCCGACCTCCAACATCGCCACCCGGGCCGTCGCCACCCTGGACGAGCACCCGATCCGGAAGATGGTGGACGCGGGGGTCCTGGTCACCGTCAACAGCGACGACCCGCCGATGTTCGGCACCGACCTGAACAACGAGTACGCGGTCGCCGCCCGGCTCCTGGACCTCGACGAGCGCGGCCTCGCCGCCCTCGCCAAGAACGCGGTGGAGGCCTCCTTCCTGGACGCGGCCGGCAAGGCCCGGATCGCCGCCGAGATCGACGCGTACACCGAGGCGTGGCCGGCCCGCTGACGACACGGAGGGCCGCCGGGGCCGACGCGCCGACGACACCGGCGGACGTCCCGGCGACAATGGCCCCATGCGATCCGTCACTGTCGTAGGTCACCGCGGCGACCCGTACCGCTTCCGCGAGAACACGCTCCGTTCGATCTCCTCGGCGATCGAACGGGGCGCGGACGCGGTCGAGGTCGACGTCCGGCTGACGAAGGACGGGGTGCCCGTCCTCCTGCACGACGACACCCTCAAGCGCCTCTGGGGCGCGGACCGGGCGCTCTCCGCGCTCTCGTACGAGCAGGTGCGGGAGGTGACGGCGGACGGGGTGCCGACCCTGCGGGAGGCGCTGCTGACCGCCGGGGACCACCGGCTGATGCTGGACCTGCCGGGCGGCAACGAGCACTCGGTCCGGAAGATCGTCGGCACGGTCCGCGAGTGCGGGGCCGGGGAGCGGGTCTCCTACTGCGCCGGGACCGTCGCCATGCTCCAGGTGCGGGCCGCCGACCCGGCCGCCGAGATCGCCCTGACCTGGACCTCGCTCGCGCCGCCCCGGCCGGTGCTCCTCGATGCCGTGCGCCCGCGCTGGCTCAACTACCGCTTCGGTCTGGTGAGTCGGGAGCTGGCCGAGCGGGTGCACCGGGACGGGCTGCTCCTGTCGGCCTGGACGGCGGACACCAAGCGCACCATGCGTAAGCTGATCACGAACGGGACGGACGCGATCACCACGAACCGCGTCGACGCCCTCGCCGCCGTCCTGCGAGAGGACTCCTGAGGTGAACGACAGCGTGCACGACAGCGCCGACGAGAACGGGACCGCGAGCAGCGGGACGAACGGCAGCGTGACCGACCGGATCCGCACCGACATCGCCCACAACGCCCGCGTGTGGAACTACTGGCTGGGCGGCAAGGACAACTACCCGGTCGACCGCGCGGTCGGCGCGCAGGTCACCGGCTTCTATCCGAGCATCGGCGAAGTGGCGCGCGCCGACCGGGCGTTCCTCGGCCGGGCGGTGACCCACCTGGCCGCCGAGGAGGGCGTCCGGCAGTTCCTGGACATCGGCACCGGCCTGCCGACCGCCGACAACACCCACGAGGTGGCGCAGCGGGTCGCGCCGGAGGCCCGGATCGTCTACGTCGACAACGACCCGATCGTCCTCACCCACGCCCGCGCGCTCCTGACGAGCTCCCCGGAGGGCGTCACCGAGTACGTCGACGCCGACGCGCACGACCCGGAGCGGATCCTGGCGGCGGCCTCGGCCACCCTCGACCTCTCCCGGCCGGTCGCGGTGATGATGCTCGGCATCCTCAACTTCGTGATGGACACCGACGAGGCCCGCTCCATCGTGCGGGCCCTGATGGCCGCCGTCCCCTCCGGCAGCTTCCTGGTCCTCACGCACCCCACCCTGGAGCCGGAGCTCGGCGGCGAGGGCAACGAGGCGGCGATGGCGTTCTGGAACGAGAACGCGACCCCGCCGATCACCGCCCGCACCCGCGCCGAGTTCGCCTCCTTCCTGGACGGCCTCGACCCGCTCCCGCCGGGCATCGTCTCCTGCTCCCGCTGGCGCTCCGAGGAGGGCGACGCGGTGGCCCAGTTCGGCGCGGTGGGCCGCAAGCCGTAGGGGTGCGGGGCGGCTACGCGGGGACGGCCTCCGGAGCCGTCGCCGTGGCGGCCTCCAGGCGTTTGATCAGCCGGCGGACGAGGAGCAGCGGCAGGATGCCGAAGACGCCGAAGGACATGTCGACGACCGACCACCAGAAGGGGATGCCGCGGATCGGGCCGCAGATCAGGGCGAGCGGGACGATGCCGACGCAGGCGATCATGCCGAACTCGACGACCCAGACGTTGCGGACGGGGTCGCGCCAGACGCCGTGGAAGGCGACGGCGATGACGAGGTGGGCGAAGGCCAGCCAGTCGTTGCCGTAGAGGAGGTAGGGGGCGTCCCGGTCGGTGGTCTCCAGGCCTCCCCGGACCCGGTGGATCCACTCGGCGAGGCCGGGCAGGGCGTCGCCCACGGGCGCGGCCCAGCCGGTCAACGCGGAGTCGAGGAGCCGGAGTTCGGTGACGA
This sequence comes from Streptomyces sp. NPDC007872, assembly GCF_042868165.1. Taxonomy (NCBI): domain Bacteria; kingdom Bacillati; phylum Actinomycetota; class Actinomycetes; order Kitasatosporales; family Streptomycetaceae; genus Streptomyces; species Streptomyces sp. NPDC007872. Next base: position 1,178,152 of record NZ_JBIAEA010000001.1, on the reverse strand, counting down.
GCGGGAAGGCGGTGAGCCCGCTCAGGACCAGACAGACGACGAAGAGGACCAGCCACCGACGGATGCGCTCGACAAGGGCCCTCGGCCCGTTCGTATCGCTCATGGGGACACCGTACGCCCGCTCTGAACGTGTTCAAAAGCCGGGGTGCCGTTTTTTGGAACACGTTCAAAAAGAGCGGAACGGGCCGTGCGCGACACGAGGGCCGGGGCGTGGGCCCGTCACACCGGGACCGACTCACAGCCCCACGATCGAGTTCCACTTCTTGGCGAAGGTGAGGCGCTCCTCGGCGGTGATGTCCCGGGCGATGGCGAGCCGGCTCCGCATGGCGGAGTCGGGGAAGATCAGCGGGTCCTCGGCGAGCGCGGCCAGCTCCTCGTCGCCGGAGTCCGCGAGGACCCGCTGCGCGGCCGGCACGGGGCAGACGTAGTTGACCCAGGCGGCGAGCCCGGCGGCGACCTCGGGCTCGTAGTAGTGGTCGACCAGCTTCTCGGCGTTGGTCTTGTGCCGGGCGAGGTTGGGGACCATGAGGGACTCGGCCCAGAGCTCGGCGCCCTCCTCGGGGACGACGAACTCGATGTCCGGGTTGTCGGCCCGGAGCTGGATGACGTCGCCGGAGTACGCCTGGCAGGCCAGGACGTCGCCGGTGGAGAGGTCCTTGATGTAGTCGTTGCCGGTGAAGCGGCGGATGTGCTTCGCGCGGACGAGCCGCTCGGTCCGCTCGCACACGGCGTGGAAGTCGTCGGCGGTCCAGCGGGTCACGTCGACGCCGTCGCCCAGCATGAGCAGGGCGAAGGACTCGTCGAGCCCGGACAGCAGGGTGACCTTCCCGCGCAGGTCGTCGGCCCACAGCTCCTTGACGGAGCGCAGCTCGCGGCCCAGCTTCCTGCGGTTGTACGCGATGCCGGTGATGCCGGACTGCCAGGGCACGGTGTGCAGCCGGCCGGGGTCGAAGGCGGGCGAGCGCAACTGCGGGTCGAGGTGCGCCGCGACGTTCGGCTGGGCGGCGCGGTCCATCTCCTGGACCCAGCCGAGGCGGACGAAGCGGGCGGCCATCCAGTCGCTGAGGACGATCAGGTCGCGCCCGGTCTCCTGGTGGTTCATCAGGGAGGGGCTGATCTTGCCGAAGAACTCGTCGTTGTCGTTGATCTCCTCGGTGTAGCGGACGGATATCCCGGTCCGCTTCCGGAAGGACTCCAGGGTGGGGCGCCTCGACTCGTCGTCCTCGTCGGTGTCGATGTAGAGCGGCCAGTTGGCGAAGTCGAGGATGCGGTCGCGGGCCGAGAGGTCCCGGGCGGCGGCCCGGTCGCCCTCCTCGACGAAGGCGGCGGGGACCCCGCACCCGGCGAGCAGGGCGGCGGCCCCGGCACCGCCGATGCCGCGCAGCAGGGACCGGCGGGACGTGTTCTTCCTGGCTGTCGCTCTCATCCGGGCAGCATCCCGGCCGGTCGGCCCCCACGGCAATGGACGCTCCGTCCGGACGGCGCGCCGCGGCCCCGACACCCTGTCGACCGGGGTGCCGGGGCCGCGCGACGGGCCGGCCGGTGCGCCGGCCGGCCGTTCGGCGGATCAGCCGAGGGAGGTCATGACGTGCTTGATCCGGGTGTAGTCCTCGAAGCCGTAGCCCGAGAGGTCCTTGCCGTAGCCGGACTTCTTGAAGCCGCCGTGGGGCATCTCGGCGACCAGCGGGATGTGGGTGTTGATCCACACGCAGCCGAAGTCGAGCGCCTTGGACATGCGCATCGCGCGCGCGTGGTCCTTGGTCCAGACGGAGGAGGCGAGGGCGTACTCGACGCCGTTGGCGTACTCCAGGGCCTGGGCCTCGTCCGTGAAGGACTGGACGGTGATGACCGGGCCGAAGACCTCGTTCTGGACGATCTCGTCGTCCTGCTTGAGGCCGGAGACGACGGTCGGGGCGTAGAAGTAGCCCTTGTCGCCGACCCGCTGACCGCCGGCCTCGACCTTGGCGTGGGCCGGGAGGCGGTCGATGAAGCCGGAGACCTGCTTGAGCTGGTTGGCGTTGTTGAGCGGGCCGTACAGCACGTCCTCGTCGTCCGGCTGCCCCGTCCTGGTCGCGGCGGCGGCCTTGGCGAGGGCGGAGACGAACTCGTCGTGGATGGACTCGTGGACGAGGACGCGGGTGGCGGCCGTACAGTCCTGGCCGGCGTTGAAGAAGCCCGCGACGGAGATGTCCTCGACGGCCTTGTCGATGTCGGTGTCCTCGAAGACCACGACGGGGGCCTTGCCGCCCAGCTCCAGGTGGACGCGCTTGACGTCCTTGGCGGCCGACTCGGCGACCTGCATGCCGGCGCGGACGGAGCCGGTGATGGAGGCCATGGCGGGGGTCGGGTGCTCGACCATCGCGCGGCCGGTGTCGCGGTCGCCGCAGACGACGTTGAAGACGCCCTTGGGGACGATCCGCCCGATGATCTCGGCCATCAGGACGGTCGACGCGGGGGTCGTGTCCGAGGGCTTGAGGACGACGGTGTTGCCCGCGGCCAGGGCCGGGGCGAACTTCCACACGGCCATCATCATCGGGTAGTTCCACGGCGCGACCTGGGCGCAGACGCCGACGGGCTCGCGGCGGACGATGGAGGTCAGGCCCTCCATGTACTCGCCGGCCGAGCGGCCCTCCAGGAGCCGGGCGGCGCCCGCGAAGAAGCGGATCTGGTCCACCATCGGCGGGATCTCCTCGCTCGCGGTGAGGGCGACCGGCTTGCCGGTGTTCTCGACCTCGGCGGCGATCAGGTCCTCGGCGCGCTCCTCGAAGGCGTCCGCGATCTTGAGGAGCACCTTCTGGCGCTCGGCCGGGGTGCTGTCGCGCCAGGCGGGGAAGGCGGCCGCGGCGGCCTCCATGGCGGCGTCGACGTCGGCCTGGCCGGAGAGCGGGGAGGTCGCGTACACCTCGCCGGTGGCCGGGTTGATCACGTCGATCGTGCGGCCGTCGGCCGCGTCGCGGAACTCCCCGTTGATGTAGTTACGCAGCCGGCGCAGCTCGGTGGTCACTTGCCACCCCTCCTGTCACGTTCTGACTTCGCACGTCCTCGTGCGCTGTCCCGATGGGTGAGACACCCCAGCCTAATCGCTCGGCTGACGCTTTCAACAGGCCCGACCCCCCACAACTTCGGATTCAGTGAGATTCGGAGCCTTACACAACGAATTACATCGCTCCGGGGTTGCGAGACCGACGAGTCTCGGTGCACAGTGAGGTGTGGCCAGTCGAAGCGCAGACTCCAGAACCGGAACCGGTTCGTCCCCGACGATCGACGCCGTCTCCCTGGCGATCATCGAACAGCTCCAGGAGGACGGTCGCCGTCCCTACGCGGCGATCGGCAAGGCCGTCGGCCTCTCCGAGGCCGCCGTGCGGCAGCGCGTCCAGAAGCTGCTCGACCAGGGCGTCATGCAGATCGTCGCCGTCACCGACCCGCTCACCGTGGGCTTCCGGCGGCAGGCGATGGTCGGCATCAACGTCGAGGGCGACCTCGATCCGGTTGCGGAAGCACTGACGGCCATGGCCGAATGCGAGTACGTGGTGATGACCGCGGGCTCCTTCGACCTCATGGTGGAGATCGTCTGCGAGGACGACGACCACCTGCTGGATGTGATCAACAAGCGCATCCGCACCCTCCCCGGCGTGCGCTCCACCGAGAGCTTCGTCTACCTCAAGCTCAAGAAGCAGACCTATATGTGGGGAACCCGATAGCCGTGAGCAAGGACCTCTCCAAGACCGCCTACGACCACCTGTGGATGCACTTCACCCGCATGTCGTCGTACGAGAACTCGCCCGTTCCCACCATCGTGCGTGGCGAGGGCACCTACATCTTCGACGACAAGGGCAAGCGCTACCTCGACGGTCTCGCGGGCCTCTTCGTGGTCAACGCCGGACACGGCCGCCAGGAGCTGGCCGAGGTCGCGTACAAGCAGGCCCAGGAGCTCGCGTTCTTCCCCGTGTGGTCGTACGCGCACCCCAAGGCCGTCGAGCTGGCCGAGCGCCTCGCGGACTACGCCCCGGGCGACCTGAACAAGGTCTTCTTCACCACCGGTGGCGGAGAGGCCGTCGAGACCGCCTGGAAGCTCGCCAAGCAGTACTTCAAGCTGCAGGGCAAGCACACCAAGTACAAGGTCATCTCGCGCGCGGTCGCCTACCACGGCACCCCGCAGGGCGCCCTGTCCATCACCGGCCTGCCGGCCCTCAAGGCCCCCTTCGAGCCGCTGGTCCCCGGCGCGCACAAGGTGCCGAACACCAACATCTACCGCGCCCCGATCCACGGCGACGACCCGGAGGCCTTCGGCCGCTGGGCCGCCGACCAGATCGAGCAGCAGATCCTCTTCGAGGGCCCCGACACCGTCGCCGCCGTCTTCCTGGAGCCGGTGCAGAACGCCGGCGGCTGCTTCCCGCCGCCGCCCGGGTACTTCCAGCGGGTCCGCGAGATCTGCGACCAGTACGACGTGCTGCTCGTCTCCGACGAGACGATCTGCGCCTTCGGCCGCCTCGGCACGATGTTCGCCTGTGACAAGTTCGGCTACGTCCCGGACATGATCACCTGCGCCAAGGGCATGACCTCGGGCTACTCCCCGATCGGCGCCTGCATCGTCTCCGACCGCATCGCGGAGCCGTTCTACAAGGGCGACAACACCTTCCTGCACGGCTACACCTTCGGTGGCCACCCGGTGTCGTCGGCGGTCGCCATCGCCAACCTCGACATCTTCGACAAGGAGGGCCTCAACCAGCACGTCCTGGACAACGAGGACGCCTTCTTCTCGACGCTGAAGAAGCTGCACGACCTGCCGATCGTCGGCGACGTCCGCGGCAACGGCTTCTTCTACGGCATCGAGCTCGTCAAGGACAAGGTCACCAAGGAGTCCTTCACGGACGAGGAGACCGAGCGCGTCCTGTACGGCTTCCTGTCCAAGGCGCTGTTCGACAACGGCCTATACTGCCGTGCCGACGACCGCGGCGACCCGGTCATCCAGCTCGCCCCGCCGCTGATCGCCGACCAGGGCACCTTCGACGAGATCGAGGGGATCCTGCGCTCGGTGCTCACCGAGGCGTGGACCAAGCTCTAGCGGGACCTCACGCCGCCCTCACGGCGTGACACCACGGCCCGGGTCTGCCCGCCATCCGAGTGGATGGCGGCGGCCCGGGCCGTGTGCTGTCCCTACGAACCGATCCGAATACTTACGGTGCCGAGTGACCGACAGGCCCGCCCTTCGTTCACCCGTACGGGGGAAAACCCCCTTCGGACGGGGGACACAGATCGGATCGACAGAGGTGTACGCGATGGCCCCACCGGACAACGACGTGCTCTGGGCGCGTTCCCTGCACTGCTCCCTGGACGGCGCGGAGGCCCTCAGCGGCGTCTCCCTCGGCGTCCGCGAGGGCGAGATCCTCGCCCTGACCGGTCCGCGGGGCAGCGGCAAGACCACCCTCCTGCGCTGTCTCTCCGGCCAGCTCGTCCCCCAGCAGGGCGAGGTCTGGTTCAACAGCGGCCCCGTGCACACCCTGGGCCCCGCCCAGCGCGAACGGCTCCGCCGCGAGCGCTTCGGCTGGATCGGCCCCGAGCCCGGCCTGGTCCCCGAGCTCACCGGCTGGGAGAACACCGCCCTGCCCCTGCTGCTGCGCGGGGTCTCCCGCCGCGCCGCGAAGACCACCGCCCTGGAGTGGCTGGACCGGCTCGACGCCGGGGCCTGCGCCCGCAAGCGGCCCGGCGCCCTCACCCGGTCCCAGTGCCAGCGGATCTCGATCGCCCGCGCCCTCGTCACCACTCCCCCGGTGCTCTTCGCCGACGAGCCCACGGCCGCCCTGCACCGCGCCGACGGCGCCCAGGTGCTGCGCACCCTGACGGCCGCCGCCCGCTCGCACGGCATCACCGTGGTCCTCGCCACCCACGACGCGGAGGTCGCGGCGCTCGCCGACCGCACGGTCGCGCTCCTCGACGGGCGCCGGGCCGGCACCGTGTCCCCGGCGACCGGGGCGGAGGGCGTCGCCGCGTGCTCGCTCTCCGTCTGACCCGGGGCACCCACCCCCTCGTCCTGGCGCGCCGACTGCTCGTCGCCGCCGCGTCCGCGGGGGTGGGCTTCCTCCTGCTCTGCACCCTCGGCCACGCCCTCGGGCACCCGGAACAGTCCTCGGCCTCGGCGCTCCGGCTCCTCTGGTGCGTCCTGCCGCTCGCCGCCACCGTCCAGTTCGCGGTCGCGGTGGCCCGCACCGACCCCAGCACCCGGCCGCGCCCCGGACTCTCCGCGATCGGCCTCGGGCCGGCCCGGCTCACCCTGCTCGCCGCCGCCTCGACGGCCGTCACCTGCACGCTCGGCTCGGCGGCCGCGCTCCTGCTCTACCTGCACCTGCGCGGCGACCTCACGGGCCTGCCCCTCGACGGGGCGGCCGCCGGGCTGCTCGCCGCCGACCGGCCGGTGCCGCTCGCGGCCGTCCTCACCCTGCTCGCGGTCGTCCCCGTGACCGCCGCCGCGGCCGCGGCCCTGGCCCTGCGCCCCCGCGCCGTGCCCACCGCGCCGGAGGGCGGGGAGGGCGCCGACGAGAGCATGCCGTCCGGGCTCCCGTGGGGCGTCGCCCTGGTCGCGATCGGCCTCGCCGTCGAGACCTACGCGGGCCGGAGCGGCGGCGGGGACGGCCTCCCGCTGCCGGGCCGCTTCGACGGCAGCCCGGCGGCCGTCCTGGCCGGCTGGATCCTCACCGCGATCGGCCTCGCGACGGCGGGCCCCGGCCTCGTCCACGCCTGCGGCCGCCTCCTCCAGGCGGTCCGCCCGGGCGCCGTCCGGCTGCTCGCCGGCCGCGTCCTGACGGCGGAGGCCCGCCGCGTCGGCCGGCCGCTCGGGGTGGTCTGCGCGGTGCTCTCCGGGATGCTCGCGGCGGCCACGGTGTACGCGTCGCACACGGACGCCGCCGCCTTCGGGCCGCTCACCGGCCTGGGCGCCACCCTGATCCTGGCCTGCACCGGCGCCACGCTCCTGACCGCGGCCCTGGAGTCCCGGCAGAGCCGCGCCCCCGTCACCGAGGCCCTCCTGCTCGTCGGCGCCCCGCCCGCGACCCTGCGCAGGGCGGCCCTCCTGCGCGCGGGCGCCCTGCTCGCCGTCTTCCTGCCCCTGACGTGGGCGGTGGCGGAACTGGCGGCGCTACCGCTGAAGGGGTGACTCCGCGGCTCCGTCGGGGCCCTCGCTCACTTCCGCCAGAACAGGTGGTGCGTGACCGTGCCGCCCGGACTGGGCACGACGTCGCGGTGGTAGCGGTCGAGGAGCTCGTCGGACGACTCCCAGAGCCGCGACCCGGAGCCGAGCTCCACCGGCGAGACCGCGACGTGCAGGGTGTCGACGAGGCCGGCGTCGAGGAAGGCGCGGATGGTGGCGGCCCCGCCGCCGAGCCGCACGTCCTTGCCGTCCGCCGCCTCCCGCGCCGCCGCGAGGGCGGTGGCCGGGTCGGCGTCGAGGAAGTGGAACGTGGTGTCGCCGAGCGCGAACGAGGGGCGCGGGTGGTGGGTCAGGACGAACACCGGCGTGTGGAACGGCGGCTCGTCGCCCCACCAGCCGCGCCACTCGTGGTCCCGCCAGGGCCCGCGCTGGGGCCCGAACTTGTTGCGGCCCATGATCTCGGCGCCGATGTTCCGCCCGTAGTCCCGCGTCAGGTAGTCGTCGAGGCCGCGGCTGCCGCCGGGGTCGGTGCGCCGTGGCCAGCTCGCCGTGGCACCGGCCCAGGCGAACATCGCCTCCGGATCCGCGTGCCCGAAGGGCCGTTCGAGGCTCTGGCCCTCCCCGGCGCCGTACCCGTCGGACGAGACGTTGAAGTTCTGGACTCTGAGCAACTGGGCCATGGGGTTCCTCCCGTGCGGGGCGTGCCGGACGTGCGGGGCGTGCGGACGGCGGAGACGCCGGACGTACGGGAGACTCCCCCGGCGGGCGGAACTCATCGCGCCCGCGGTGCCCGCTACGGCGTGTCGTCGCCGAGCACCACCACGTCCTCCGGCCGGAAGGCGATCCCGGTCTCCGCGCCCTCCTCGGGCGCGTCCCGCAGCGGGAGCTCGGCCTCCAGGGGCGGGCCGTCGGCCGGCCGGAGCCGTACGACGACGTGGCTGCCCCGGAAGGTCCGGGACTCCACCGTCCAGGCCGCCGCACCGTCCCCGGCGGGGACCGGGCGCACGCCGCCGGGGCGGACGAGGAGCCGCCGCTCGCCCTGCGGGGAGCCCTCCGGCACCGGGACCTTCCCCCAGACGGTCTCGGCGACCGCCCCGGTGACCCGGGCGGGCACCACGTTGTCGAAGCCGAGGAAGCGGGCGACGAACTCGGAGGCCGGGCGGCGCCACACCTCGACGGGCGTCCCCGACTGGGCGATCCGCCCGTCCCGCATGACCACGACCCGGTCGGCGAGCGCGAAGGCCTCGCCCTGGTCGTGGGTGACGGCGAGGACCGTCGTCCCGAGCCGCCCGAAGAGCTGCCGCAGCTCCACGACGAGCCGCTCCCGCAGGCCCCGGTCGAGCTGGCCGAGGGGTTCGTCGAGCATGAGGAGCCGGGGCCGGGGCGCGAGCGCCCGGGCCAGGGCGACCCGCTGCTGCTCGCCGCCCGAGAGCGCGGCCACGGACCGCCGCCCGGCGCCCGGCAGGCCGACGAGGTCGAGCAGCTCCCGCACCCGCTCCGCCCGCTCGGCCTTCCCGTCGCCCCGCATCCGCAGGCCGAAGGCGACGTTGCCGCCGACGTCCCGCTGCGGGAAGAGCTGGTGGTCCTGGAACATGAGCCCGACGCCCCTCCGGTGCGTCGGCACCCCGGCCTGGTCGGCGCCGTCGAGGAACACCCGGCCGCCGTCGAGCGGCTGGAGGCCCGCGACGGCCCGCAGCAGCGTGGACTTGCCGCTGCCGCTGGGGCCGAGCACGCACACGGTCTCGTGGTCGGCGACCTCCAGGTCCACGGCGTCGAGCACGGCCCGCGCCCCGAACCGTACGGTCGCCCCGTCGAGTCTCAGCATCAGAACTCCCCGGGGGTCCGGTCGGTGCGGAGCCGTTCGAGCAGCAGCAGGGACACCGCGCACACCACCATCAGAATCGTCGAGAGGGCCATCGCCTGGCCGTAGTTGAGCTCGCCGGGCCGGCCGAGCAGCCGGGCGACCGCGACCGGCAGCGTCGGACTGTCGGGCCGGGCGATGAACACGGTCGCGCCGAACTCGCCGAGCGAGACGGCGAACGCGAACCCGGCCGCGACGAGCAGCGCCCGCCGCACCAGCGGCAGGTCCACCTCCCGCCAGGCCCGCCACGGCGAGGCGCCGAGCACGGCCGCCGCCTCCCGCAGCCTCTCGTCGACCGCGCGCAGGACCGGCAGCATCGTCCGGACGACGAAGGGGACGCCGACGAGGGCCTGCGCGAGGGGGACGAGGATCCAGCTCGCGCGCAGGTCGAACGGCGGCTCGTCGAGCGTGATGAGGAAGCCGAAGCCGACGGTGACGGCGGAGACCCCCAGCGGCAGCATCAGCAGCGCGTCGAAGCCCCGGACGAGCCGCCCCGCCCGCCGGGTGAGCGCCGCCGCCGCGAGCCCGCCGATCACGACGGCGATGGCGGTGGCGGCCAGCGCGTACCGCAGCGAGTTCCCGATCGCCTCCAGGGGCGGCACCAGGAAGGTCCCGCTCTCGTCGAGCGAGCCGAGCGCCCGGTAGTAGCCGAGCCCGTACCCCCCGGGGCCGGCGAACGACCGCTCCACGAGCACCCCGAGCGGCAGCAGGATCAGGAGGGCCACCGAGACGAGGACGCCGCCGAGCAGCGCCCACTGCCCGGCGCCGCGCGGCCGGCGCGCGGTCCGCTCCGGCGGTACGAGCCGCAGCGCGGTCTCCCGCCGCCGTACCGTCCACGCGTGCAGGGCGAGGATCGCGCCGACCGCGGCGAACTGCACGAGGGTGAGGACGGCCGCCGTCGGCAGGTCGAGCAGCCGGGCGGTCTGCCGGTAGATCTCCGCCTCCAGGGTCGTGTACGCGTCCCCGCCGAGGATCTGCACGACGCCGAAGGAGGTGAAGGTGAAGAGGAAGACCATCAGGGCCGCCGCCGACACGGCCGGGACGAGCGCGGGCAGCGTCACCGTCCGCCAGGCCGTGAAGCGGGAGGCGCCGAGGACCCGGGCGGCCTCCTCCTGGCGCGGGTCGAGCTGCGCCCAGAGGCCGCCGACGGTCCGGACGACGACCGCGTAGTTGAAGAAGACGTGGGCGAGCAGGATGGCCCACACGCTCGTGTCGAGCCGCAGCCCCCACAGCTCGTCGGTGAGCCCGTTCCGGCCGACGAGGGCCAGGAAGGCGGTGCCGACCAGGACGGTGGGCAGCACGAACGGCACCGTGACCACGGCCCGCAGGACGGTCTTGCCGGGGAAGTCGAAGCGGGCGAAGACGTACGCGCCGGGCAGCGCGACGAGCAGGGTGAGGCCGGTGGAGGCGAGGGCCTGCCAGGCGGTGAAGCCGAGCACGTCGAGAATGTCCGGACGGCTCAGCGTCTCGCCGATCCGGCCGAACCGCCAGTCGCCGTCGGGCCGCAGTCCCCGGTCCACGATGGACACGACGGGCCACGCGAAGAACACCGCGAAGAACGCGACGGGCAGGGCCATGAGCCCGAGCCGCGCCGCGTTCCCGCGCGCGTCGCGCCTTACTTCAGGACGAGCGACGACCACTGCTGGATCCACGCGTCGCGCTTCTCGGCGATCTTCCCGGGCGCCATGGTCTCCGGCTTCTCCACGACCACGCCGTGCTTGGTGAACAGCTCGGGCAGGGCCGCGTCCTTCGCCACCGGGTTGACGAACATCTGGAGCGGCATGTCCTCCTGGAACGTCTTCGAGATCAGGAAGTCGATCAGCGCCTTGCCGCCCTCGGGGTTCTTCGCCCCGTTCAGCAGGCCCGCGAACTCGGTCTGCCGGAAGCAGGTGCCGGTGGAGACGCCGGTGGGCGCCACCTTCGGCTGCGGCTCGCCGTACAGCACCTCGACCGGCGGGCTGGAGGCGTACGACACGACCAGCGGCCGGTCGCCCTTGGCCTGCTTGCCGCCGGCCGAGCCGGAGAACTCCTGGTTGTAGGCGAGCTCCCAGCTGTCGACGGTCTTCACGCCGTTGGCCCTGAGCTTCTTCCAGTAGTCCTGCCAGCCGTCGTCGCCGTACTTCGCGGCCGTGCCGAGGAGGAAGCCGAGGCCCGGGGAGGAGCGCTCCGGGTTCTCGACGACGAGCAGGTCCCTGTACGCCGGCTTCGCCAGGTCGTCGAAGGTCACCGGCGGCGCCAGCTTCTTGTCGGCGAAGTACTTCTTGTCGTAGTTGACGCAGATGTCGCCGGAGTCGATCGGGGTGACCCGGTTCTCCTTGTCGAGGCGGTACTCCGCCGGGACCCGGTCGAGGCCCTTCGCCTCGTACGGCACGAAGATCCCGTTGTCGAGGGCGCGGGAGAGCAGGGTGTTGTCGACGCCGAAGAAGACGTCGCCCTGCGGGGAGCCCTTGGTCAGGATCTCCTTGTTGACGGCCTCGCCGGCGTCCCCGGCCTTGAGGACCTTGACGGTGAACCCGGTCCGCTTCGTGAACTCGGCCAGGACCTCCTTGGAGGCGTTGAACGAGTCGTGGCTGACCAGGGTCACGGTCTTCGGCGCGGGCGCGCCGGACTTGCCGGCGGCCTCGCCGGCGTCGTCGGTGCCGCAGGCGGCGAGGGCGGTGACGCCGAGCGCCGCGAGGACCGCGACGGCGGCCTGCTTCTTGATGCTCACTGGATTTCCTCCTGGGTGGGACCAGGAAGAGACGCGGCCCCGCCCCGTCCGGCGGACCGGACGCGGGCAGGGCGCAACAGCTCGAGTTACGACCGAACTCCCTACCCAGAATGACCTGGGCGAGGTTCAGAGGGTCTGCGGTCTGACGGTCACCGCACTCTCAGCGCTGTGGCGCTCCCCTGTCGGAATGGCTATGAAGATGTGTTCGAGCTCAGAGTACAAGGTCAGCGTTCGGCGGCCGCGAGCTGTCCACAGGCGCCGTCGATCTCCTGGCCCCGGGTGTCGCGCACGGTCACCGGCACGCCGTGGCGGGCGATGGCCTCGACGAACGCCTTCTCGTCCTCCGGGCGGGAGGCGGTCCACTTCGACCCGGGCGTCGGGTTCAGCGGGATCAGGTTGACGTGCACCCGCTTGCCCTTGAGCAGCCTGCCGAGCAGGTCGCCGCGCCAGGCCTGGTCGTTGATGTCCCGGATGAGGGCGTACTCGATGGAGATCCGGCGCCCGGACTTCTCCGCGTACTCCCAGGCCGCGTCGAGGACCTCCCGCACCTTCCAGCGCGTGTTGACGGGCACGAGGGTGTCGCGCAGCTCGTCGTCCGGGGCGTGCAGGGAGACCGCGAGGCGGCACTTGAAGCCCTCGTCGGCGAAGCGCAGCATGGCGGGCACGAGCCCGACGGTGGAGACGGTGATGCCGCGCTGGGACAGGCCCAGGCCGTCCGGCTCGGGGTCGGTGAGGCGGCGGACGGCGCCGACGACCCGCTTGTAGTTGGCGAGCGGCTCGCCCATGCCCATGAACACGATGTTCGACAGGCGCGCCGGGCCGCCGGGGACCTCGCCGTCGCGCAGGGCCCGCATGCCGTCGACGATCTGGTGCACGATCTCGGCGGTCGACAGGTTCCGGTCGAGGCCGGCCTGTCCGGTCGCGCAGAACGGGCAGTTCATCCCGCAGCCGGCCTGCGAGGAGATGCACATGGTCACCCGGTCCGGGTAGCGCATGAGCACCGACTCCACGAGCGTGCCGTCGTGCAGCCGCCACAGGGTCTTGCGGGTGGTGTCGTCGTCGCACGAGATGTGCCGCACCACGGACATCAGGTCGGGCAGCAGCTCCCCGGCCAGCTTCTCCCGCGAGGCGGCCGGGATGTCGGTCCACTCCGCGGGGTCGTGCGCGTACCGCGCGAAGTAGTGCGTGGACAACTGCTTGGCGCGGAAGGGCTTCTCGCCGATCGCGGCGACGGCCTCCTTCCGCTCGGCGGGCGTGAGGTCGGCGAGGTGCCGCGGCGGCTTCTTGGCTCCGCGGGGGGCGACGAAAGTGAGTTCTCCGGGCTTGGGCATGGTGCTACCAGTGTCGCAGAGATACGAAGAGGGACCCGCCGTCCTGTGGACAACGGGCCCCTCGTCCGAAGAACCGCAGGTCAGCCGGTGCCCACGAACAGCGCGAGCAGCAGCCACACCACCGGCGCCGTCGGCAGCAGCGAGTCCAGCCGGTCCATGATGCCGCCGTGTCCGGGCAGCAGCGTGCCCATGTCCTTGATGCCCAGGTCGCGCTTGATCATCGACTCGCCGAGGTCGCCGAGCGTCGCGCTCGCCGCCACCGCGAGGCCGAGGATCAGGCCCTGCCACCAGACCCCGTCGTCGATCATGAACTGCATGCACAGCGCGCCCGCCGCCATCGCGAACGTCACCGCGCCGACCAGGCCCTCGCGGGTCTTGCCGGGGCTGATCCTCGGCGCCAGCTTGCGCTTGCCGAAGCGCCAGCCGATCGCGTACGCCCCGGTGTCGCTGACCACCGTCAGGAGCAGGAAGGTCAGCACCCGCCACGGGCCGTCGTCCGCGGCGAGCAGCAGCGACACGAACGTCGCCAGGAACGGCACGTAGAACGCGGCGAACACGCCCGCCGTGACGTCCTTCAGATAGCCCTCGGGCGGCTCCGTCATGCGCCACACCAGGACCGCGAGCGCCGTCAGGGCCATCGCGACCCAGGCGCCCTCGGCACCGCGCACGTACCCGGCGACGACCATCGCCGCGCCGCCGACCGCGAGCGGCACCAGCGGCGCCTTGATCTGCTTGCGCTCCTGGAGCCGGGAGGTCAGCTCCCACAGCCCGACCACCACGGCGACCGCGACCACTCCGACGAAGGCCGCCTTCCAGATGAACAGGGAGGCGATGATGACGGCGCCGAGACCGACCCCGACCCCTATGGCCGCGCCCAGGTCGCGCCCCGCGCTCTTCTTCTGCCGTGGCGCCGGCGGCGCGGGCGGCGGAGGCGGGGTGCGGCTGGACATGGGCTCCTGCGGGTGCTCGTGCGGGGTCTCGTCACGGAACAGGGGACCGCTCGGGTGAGCGGCCCCCCGGCCGTGACCGTCCTGGAATCCGCCGGCGGGAACGTCGGGCACGATGGGCATGGGGCGAGTCTGCGCCGCCGGATGTCCCTCGTGGGCGGGACCCGCCGGGGCGGGCCCCTGGTGGGGTCCCCCGCGGCCGGAACCGGCCGGGGCATCCCAGGAAGAGTCGTTCATCAGACCTCGAGCAGCTCGGCTTCCTTGTGCTTGAGCAGCTCGTCCACCTGCGTGACGTACTTCGCGGTGGTGTCGTCGAGCTCCTTCTCCCCGCGACGGCCCTCGTCCTCGCCGACCTCGCCGTCCTTGACGAGCTTGTCGATGGTCTCCTTGGCCTTGCGGCGCACCGAGCGGATCGAGATCTTCGAGTCCTCGGCCTTGCCCTTGGCGACCTTGATGTACTCGCGGCGGCGCTCCTCGGTCAGCTCGGGGAACACCACCCGGATGATGTTGCCGTCGTTGCTCGGGTTGACGCCGAGGTCGGAGTCGCGGATCGCCTGCTCGATGTTGCGCAGCGCGCTCTTGTCGAACGGGGTCACCACGGCCATCCGCGGCTCGGGCACCGAGAAGGACGCGAGCTGGTTGATGGGGGTGAGGGCGCCGTAGTACTCCGCCACGATCTTGTTGAACATCGCCGGGTGCGCACGGCCGGTGCGGATCGCGGCGAAGTCCTCCTTGGCGACCACGACGGCCTTCTCCATCTTCTCCTCGGCCTCGAGGAGGGTCTCTTCGATCACCACATGCTCCTGCGTGTCGTCGCGTTGTGTCCTGCACGGTGTACGACCGGCAGGGCTGTCGTCCAGCCCCGTGCGGGGCGGTTCCCGGTTCGGGTCAGGCCCGGGTGCCCTGGTCGCTCACGAGCGTGCCGATCTTCTCACCCTTCACCGCGCGCGCGATATTGCCCTCGGCGAGCAGTTCGAAGACGAGGATCGGGAGGTTGTTGTCCCGGCACAGGGTGACGGCGGTGGCGTCGGCGACCTTGAGGTCGCGGGCGATCACCTCGCCGTACTCGAGCGCGTCGAACTTGACCGCGTCGGGGTTGCGCTTCGGGTCGGAGTCGTACACGCCGTCGACGCCGTTCTTGCCCATGAGCAGGGCCTCGGCGTCGATCTCCAGGGCGCGCTGGGCGGCGGTGGTGTCCGTGGAGAAGTACGGCATGCCCATGCCCGCGCCGAAGATGACCACGCGGCCCTTCTCCAGGTGGCGCACGGCGCGCAGCGGGATGTACGGCTCGGCGACCTGGCCCATGGTGATGGCGGTCTGGACGCGGGAGTCGATGCCCTCCTTCTCCAGGAAGTCCTGGAGGGCGAGGCAGTTCATCACGGTGCCGAGCATGCCCATGTAGTCGGAGCGGGCCCGGTCCATGCCGCGCTGCTGGAGTTCGGCGCCACGGAAGAAGTTGCCCCCGCCGATCACGATCGCGATCTCCGCGCCGTCGCGGACGACGGCCGCGATCTCGCGCGCGATGGCGTGCACGACGTCGGGGTCGACGCCCAGGCCGGTACCGCCGGAGAAGGCTTCTCCGGACAGCTTCAGCATGTAGCGGCCGGCCTTTTTGCCGTTGTTGTCGTCGCCCTGTACGGCGCCCTGGTTCATGGAGCTCTCCTCGTGCACATACGAAGGAGGCCATTGCCTTGGGTCCTCGCGGTATCCCGTGCGGCAATGGCCTCCTCGTCAGATCTGCGGTCGTCCTGCGCGGGCGCGGACGACTGCTTCAGACCCTACCGGGGTCCGGTGTCCGTCGCGTTCGCGACCGGACTCAGATGCCGACCTTGATGCGGGTGAAACGCTTCAGGGTGACACCGGCCCCGTCCAGGACCTGCTGGACGGACTTCTTGTTGTCCAGGGCGTACGGCTGGCCGAGCAGCGTGGCGTCCTTGAAGAAGCCGTTGACGCGACCCTCGACGATCTTGGCGATCGCGGCCTCGGGCTTGCCCTCGGCGCGGGTGGTCTCCTCGGCGATGCGGCGCTCGGACTCGACGACCTCGGCCGGGACGTCCTCACGGGTGAGGTACTTCGGCGCGAAGGCGGCGATGTGCTGCGCGATACCCTTGGCGACCTCGGCGTTCTCCTTGTCGAACTCGACGAGGACACCGATCTGCGGCGGGAGGTCGGGCATGGTGCGGTGCATGTACGCGGAGACGTAGCCGTCGGCGTACTGCGCGAAGCGGTCGAGGACGATCTTCTCGCCGAGGTTGGCGTTGGCCTCGTCCACGTAGGCCTGCACGGTCTTGCCGGGCTCGATCTCGGAGGCGAGGAGGGCCTCGATGTCGGCCGGGGCGGTCGCGGCCACGTGGGCGGCGAGCGCGTTGGCGACGGCGAGGAACTTGTCGCCCTTGGCGACGAAGTCCGTCTCGCACTTCAGCTCGACGAGGACGCCGGAGGTGTTGTCGTCGGCGATGAGGGAGACCACGGCGCCGTTCTCGGCGGAGCGGCCCTCGCGCTTGGCGACGCCCTTCTGGCCCTTGATGCGCAGGGCCTCGACGGCCTTGTCGACGTCGCCGTCGGCCTCGTCCAGGGCCTTCTTGCAGTCCATCATGCCGGCGCCGGTGAGCTCGCGGAGCTTCTTGACGTCAGCGGCGGTGTAGTTCGCCATGAGTCTGTTTCTCTCTCGAAGTCTGAAAGATCGGGCGGGTCCACGGGAGGACGGCGGGGGCTTCGTGGGCCCCCGCCGTCGTCACCCGAGGACCTGGGTCCTGAAGGGTCAGGCCTGCTCGGCGGCCTCGGCCGGAGCGTCGGCGGCCTCGGCGTCCGCGACCTTCTCGGTCTCGGCGGAGGTCTGGACCTCGGCGGCCTCGGCCGCGGGGGCCTCGGCGGCGGCGGGGGCCTCGGTCTCGTCGGCCTTCTTCTCACCCTCGAGCAGGTCGCGCTCCCACTCGGCGAGCGGCTCGCCCTGGGCCTTCTCGCCCGGCTTCGAGTCGCCGGTCGCGGCGCCGGAGCGGGCGATGAGGCCCTCGGCGACGGCGTCGGCGATCACGCGGGTGAGCAGGGTGACGGAGCGGATCGCGTCGTCGTTGCCCGGGATCTTGTAGTCGACCTCGTCGGGGTCGCAGTTGGTGTCGAGGATCGCGACGACCGGGATGTGGAGCTTGCGCGCCTCACCGACGGCGATGTGCTCCTTCTTGGTGTCGACGATCCAGACGGCGCTGGGCACCTTCTGCATCTCGCGGATGCCACCGAGGGTCTTCTCCAGCTTGGCCTTCTCGCGGGAGAGGACCAGGAGCTCCTTCTTGGTGAGACCCGAGGCGGCGACGTCCTCGAAGTCGATCTGCTCGAGCTCCTTGAGGCGCTGCAGACGCTTGTAGACGGTGGAGAAGTTGGTGAGCATGCCACCGAGCCAACGCTGGTTGACGTACGGCATGCCGACGCGCGTCGCCTGCTCGGCGATGGCCTCCTGGGCCTGCTTCTTCGTACCGACGAACATGATGGAGCCGCCGTGCGCGACGGTCTCCTTGACGAACTCGTAGGCGCGGTCGATGTACGACAGCGACTGGAGCAGGTCGATGATGTAGATGCCGTTGCGCTCGGTGAAGATGAAGCGCTTCATCTTCGGGTTCCAGCGACGGGTCTGGTGACCGAAGTGGACGCCGCTCTCCAGCAGCTCCCGCATCGTGACGACGGCCATGGCCGTATCTCCTTGGGTTTCTCGGTTGTGTTCCTGACGCCCCGGCGCGCCATGCCCACGAGGGACCGAAAGGCGCTGCCACCGTCGGAGGACCGTGGCGGGGCGTGCGAAGTCGACCCGGTGACCCGAGTCGCCATAGGAAGTGTACGGGACCCCGGGGGCAGCGGGTGACGGCGCTGTCCACAACCGGTGAGTAGTCCACAGAAACCGCCCGCGAACCGCACGGACCGGACGGCCGGGGGAACCTCTCCCCATGCACTTCACGACGACCTGGCTCACGACCCTGCTCCTGGCCCTCGGCTCCTTCTGGCCGGTGGGCGGCCCACCGCCGCCCGAGATCGTCCGCGGCTGGCAGCCCCCGCCGGGCCCGTACGCGGCGGGCCACCGCGGCGTCGACCTCGCCGCACCACCGGGCACCCCGGTCCTGGCCCCGGTGGCGGGCACGGTCACCTTCGCGGGCCCGGTCGGCGGCCGGGGCGTCCTCACCCTGACCCTCCCGGGCACGGGCACTCCCCCGCTGCGCACGACCTTCTCCCCGGTGACCCCCCTGGTCCCGGCCGGCACCACCGTCCCTGCGGGCACCACGATCGCCCGCGTCACCCCCGGCACCCACTGCCCGGAAACCTGCCTCCACTGGGGCCTCCGCAGGGGCGACCACTACCTGAACCCCCTGCTCCTGACGAGACGGGGGCCGTCACGGCTACTGCCGCTGGGGGGCTGAGAAACGACGGGGAGGGGGCGGGGGGAGGGGGCGGGGGGGAGGGGAGCCCCCTGATGTTTTCTTCGGGCGGTCAGGCCGGGGAGCCGTTGACGCCGTGGAGGGCCATCGTGACCGCCGCGTCGGTGATCTCCGCGGGGTCCTCGGCCGCGCCGAGTTCGAGGCGGTGGACGGCGGCGTCGACGACGCCCTGGAGGAGCATGGCGGCCAGGCGGGGGCGGGGCTGCCCCAGGGCGGCGAGCGCTTCGACGACCATGGTGACGAGGCCACCGTGGGCCGCGCGGATCTTCTCGCGGGCGCCGTCGTCCAGCTCGCCGGCGGAGATGGCGACGACCGCGCGGTGACGCCGGTCCCCGACCAGCTCCAGTTGCTTGCGGACGTACGCCTCGACCTTGTCCTGGGGCGTCTCCGCGTCGGCCATGGCCAGCTCGACCTCGGCGGCCCAGACCGGGAAGTCGACGGCGCACAGCTCCTCGACGACGGCGGCGCGCGATCGGAAGTACTCGTAGACCGACGAGCGGGCGAGGCCCGTGCGCTCGGCGAGTGCGGGGAAGGTCAGTGCCTCCGTCCCGCCCTCGGACAACAGGG
The DNA here is from genome assembly GCF_042868165.1 of Streptomyces sp. NPDC007872. Taxonomy (NCBI): domain Bacteria; kingdom Bacillati; phylum Actinomycetota; class Actinomycetes; order Kitasatosporales; family Streptomycetaceae; genus Streptomyces; species Streptomyces sp. NPDC007872. The sequence goes on along the minus strand of NZ_JBIAEA010000001.1, from coordinate 1,159,171 downwards.
AACGCGCGGCGTCCAGCAGGGCGCCGCGCTGCATCGTCCGGTGCTCGGCCACGGAGGCCGCTCGAATCCTGGGCACGGCTCCACTGTACGACCGGACCGCGCCGCTCAGCGTCCGACGTCGGCCAGCTTGGCGCGGAGCTGGAGGACGGACTTGGTGTGGATCTGGCTGACGCGGCTCTCGGTGACGCCCAGGACGTGGCCGATCTCGGCGAGCGTGAGGCCCTCGTAGTAGTAGAGGGTGACGACCGTCTTCTCGCGTTCGGGGAGCGTGTTGATGGCGCGGGCGAGCAGCCGGCGCAGCTCGCGGTCCTCGGCGATCTCGACGGGGTTGTCGGCGGCCGTGTCCTCCAGCGTGTCCATCAGGGAGAGCCGGTCCCCGCCCTCGCCGCCGACGTGCAGCAGCTCCTCCAGGGCGACCACGTTGGCCAGGGACAACTGGCTGAAGACCGCGTGCAGTTCCTCCAGCGTGATGTCCATCTCCGCGGCGACCTCGCCCTCGGAGGGAGTGCGGCGGAGCTGGGCCTCCAGGGTGGCGTAGGCGCGTTCGACGTTGCGCGCCTTCTGCCGGACGGAGCGCGGGATCCAGTCGAGGGCGCGGAGTTCGTCGATCATCGCGCCGCGGATGCGGGTGATGGCGTACGTCTCGAACTTGATGGCGCGCTCGACGTCGAACTTCTCGATGGCGTCGATGAGGCCGAAGACGCCGGATGAGACGAAGTCGGCCTGTTCCACGTTGGACGGCAGCCCGACGCTGACCCGTCCCGCGACGTACTTGACGAGGGGCGAGTAGTGCAGGATCAGTTGCTCCCGCAGCCGCTCGTCGCCCGTGTCCTTGTACGACCGCCACAGTTCGTCGAGGGAGGTCGGTGCGGGCGGTCGCACGGTGCTCCTGGCCGCTGGGGGCACCGCAGCGCGGTCAGACCCGGAGGTGTGCTGGGGCATGCGTCGCCTTGAGCCGTTCTGCTGTCGGGTGTGTCGGTGTGGGCGTGGGTGTCGTGGAGGGAATCCCGGTGAGCGTAGCGTGAGTGCGCCGTCGCGGTGAGCGAACATCGGTGGATCGCGCCGCTCCGGGTGGACCCCGTCGGTCACGTCTTCGAACCGGGGCCGTGGCGCGGGTCGGCCCCTCGGAGGCGGTCGAGGGAACTCGATTGTTCATCGGCTTCACCTTTTCACCCGAATGCTCCAGGTCAAGTACCGCCTCGCCGCACGTTCGACGCCTGTGCGGTGCCGTTCGTCAACTGCCAGCCCGCTCCGTACCGTTCGACGAAGCCGAGGGAGTGGAGTTCGTACAGCTTGGCGAGGGTCTCGTCGGGGTGGGTCCCGGCGCGCCGGGCGATGACGGTGGTGGGGGTGGGGCCGCGGGCGGGGACGGCCTCCAGAACGTGCGCCGTGGCGGGGGCGAGGAGGTCGCGCGGAAGGACGGGTCCCCGGCGCGCCGGGGCGAGCTGCCCCATGTCCCCGACGAGTTCCACGATCTCCTCGGCGTCGGTGACGAGGGTGGCATCGCCGCGCAGGAGTTCGTGGACGCCCGCCGAGAGCGCGCTGGTGGCCGGCCCGGGCACGCCCATGGTGTGGCGGCCGAGCCGCGCGGCGGCGCGGGCGGTGGAGAGGGAGCCGCTGCGGTGCTGCGCCTCGACGACGACGGTTCCGCGGGTGAGGGCGGCGATGACGCGGTTGCGGAGGATGAAACGGCTGGGGGTGGGGTGGCTCCCGGGCGGCAACTCCCCCGCGACCAGGCCCTGTTCGGTGATGCGCCGGATGAGCCGGTCGTGGCCGCGGGGATAGGGGACGTCGACGCCGCAGGCGAGGACGGCGACGGTGGCGCCGTCGGCGGCGAGGGCTCCCCGGTGGGCGGCGGCGTCGATGCCGTAGGCGGCTCCCGAGACGACGACCCAGCCCTTTCCCGCGAGGCCGGTGGCGAGGTCGGTGGCGATGTGGGCGCCGTAGGGGGTGCAGGCGCGGGCGCCCACCAGGGCGACGGAGCGCAGGGCCCAGGTACGCAGGTCGGCGGGGCCCCGGAGCCAGAGGCCGATGGGGCGGGCGTCTCCGAGGTCGTCGAGCTGCCGGGGCCATTCGATGTCGCCGGGGATGAGGAAGCGGCCGCCGAGGGCGTGGACGGTGTCGAGGTCGCGGGCGGGTTCGGCGGCGGTGGCGCGCAGTCGCCAGGAGGCGACGCGTCTGTGACCGGTGCCGGGGAAGGGGCCCCTGCCGGGAGGGGCGGCGTCGTCGGGGCGAGTGACGGCGTCACGACGGGTGTCGTCGTCGGATCGGGTGTCATCGGATCGGATGTCGTCGAGGCGAATGCCGTGGGAGCGGGTGTCGTCGAGACGGCCGTCGTCGGGGTGCAGGAGTCGTTCGAGGAAGCCGGTGGCTCCGTACCGGCGGATCCAGCGGCCGGCGTGTTCGTCGCCGGGTTCGACGGTGCGGGTGAGGGCGGCGCGGGCGAGCCGTTCGGCCGTGGCGGAGGCGGAGGCCGAGGAAGCAGTGGAGGCGGCGGAGGCCGAGGCCGAGGAAGCAGTGGAGGGAGTGGGGGGAGTGGGAGCGCCGGGGATCATGCGCGGTCCCCCGTTCCGACGGGCACGCCGCGGGCGACGCCGGTGCGCATCTCCAGGGCGAGGGCGACGTCACGGTGGTCAGGCCGGTCGTGTCCGGCCAGGTCGGCGACGGTCCAGGCGACGCGCAGGACGCGGTCGAGGCCGCGGGCGGTGAGCAGTCCGCGTTCGATGTCGCGTTCGGCCTCGGCGAGGGCTCCGGGCGCTGCGTGGTACCGGGTGCGGAGCTCGTGGCCGGGGATCTCGCTGTTGACCCTCCAGGGAGTGTCGGCGAGCCGGGCGGCGGCCCGGGCGCGGGCCTCGCGGACGCGCTCGGCGACGACGGCGGTGGTCTCTCCCCTGCCGCCCTGTCCGAGGAGGTCGGCGCGGGTGACGGGCTCGGCCTCGACGCGCAGGTCGACCCGGTCGAGCAGGGGCCCGGAGAGGCGCGCCTGGTAGCGGCGGACGAGCGCGGGCGGGCATTCGCAGCCGGCGCCGTACAGCGTGTGCCGGCCGCAGGGGCAGGGGTTGGCGGCGAGGGCGAGGAGGAAACGGGCGGGGAGGCGGACGACGCCGGCGGCGCGGGCGATGACGACGTGTCCGGATTCGAGGGGCTGGCGGAGCGCGTCCAGTGCCTTGCCCGAGAATTCGGGGGCTTCGTCGAGGAAGAGGATGCCGCGGTGGGCGAGGGAGACCGCGCCGGGCCTCGGGAGGCCGTTCCCGCCGCCGACGAGGGACTGCATGGTGGCGGAGTGGTGGGGCGCGCAGTAGGGGGCGCGGCGGACGAGGGGTTCGCCGGGCGGGAGGATGCCGGCGACGGAGTGGACGGCGGTGACCTCCAGGGACTCCTGTCGGGTGAGGGGCGGGAGGATGCCGGGGAGGCGCTCGGCCAGCATGGTCTTCCCCGCTCCGGGCGGTCCCGAGAGCAGGAGGTGGTGGCTGCCGGCGGCGGCGATCTCCAGGGCGCGGCGGGCGCGGCGCTGACCGGCGACGTCGGCGAGGTCGGGCCCTTCGGCGGGGTCGGCGGCGAGGCCGGTGCCGATGCCGGCTCCGGGGACGAGGAGCCCGGCGAGCATGGCGTCGGGCCGTCCCTCCTCGGTGGGTTCCTCGTCGGGGACGGGTTCGTCCGTGAGGACGGCGATCAATTGGCGGAGGCTGCGGACGCCGAGGACGGAGACCCCGGGGACGAGCGAGGCCTCGCCCGCGGTCTGCTCGGGGACGACGACCTGCCGGTATCCGGCGTCGGCGGCGGCGAGGACGGCGGGCAGGATGCCGCGGACGGGGCGGACGCGTCCGTCGAGTCCGAGTTCGCCGATGAGGACGAGGTCGGCGATGGTGCGCGGGTCGATCCGCTCGGCGGCGCCGAGTACGGCGGCGGCGACGGCCAAATCGAAACCGCTGCCCCCTTTCGGGACGGACGCCGGGCTGAGGCCGACGGTGAGTTTCTTCTGGGGCCATTCGCCGCCGGAATTGACGACGGCGGCGCGGACGCGGTCGCGGCTCTCGGTGAGGCTCTTGTCGGGGAGGCCGACGAGGGCGAAGGCGGCAACGCCGGGTTCGAGGTCGGCCTGTACTTCGACGACGACGCCCTCGACGCCGACGAGGGCGACGGAGCAGGTGCGGGCGAATCCCATCAGGCCACCCCCTGGGCGTGGGTGAGGACGGGGGCGCCGCGGCGGGGCAGGACGATGCCGACGAGGTCGATGCGGACGCCTCCGGCGGGGGCCGGAGTGCCGCTGCGGTCGAGCCAGCAGTCGGCGAGGCGGCGGAGCCGGGCGGCCTTGCGGGGCGTGACGGCGGCCATCGGGTGCTCGTAGGCGCCGTGGCGCCGGGTCTTGACCTCGCAGATGACGAGGGTGTCGCCGTCGCGGGCGACGATGTCGATCTCGCCCGCCCGGCCGCAGCGCCAGTTGCGGGCGAGGATGTGCATGCCGGTCGCGGTGAGCCGGCGGGTCGCCAGCTCCTCCCCGTACCGTCCGAGCGCGCGGGTGGCGCCGGTCCTGTCCGTCGTGCCGGTCGTGTCGGTCGTGTTCATACGGACCACCTCCGTCACCGACTGTGACGGGTTGGGGCGTTCCGTGTGCGAGGCTGTGGATGACCGAGGTGCTGTGGAGAACCCCCTCACCCGCGGGGGTGATCGTCCGGCGGCTCCCCTGCCGCCGAACCCGACTGCCGCCAGACCCGACTGCTACCGGACCCGACTGCCGCCAGACCCGACTGCCGCCGAGCTCGATTACTACCGGGCTCGACTACCGCCGGCCTCAGCTACCGGGAAGTTCGAGGTCGCTCTTGTTGAGCTCCTCGATGTTCACGTCCTTGAACGTGAGGACACGGACCTGCTTGACGAACCTGGCCGGCCTGTACATGTCCCAGACCCAGGCGTCGGCCATGCTGACCTCGAAGAAGACCTCGCCCTGCACCGAGTGCACCTGCATCTCGTAGTCATTGGTGAGGTAGAAGCGTCGCTCGGTCTCGATCACGTATTTGAACAGGCCGACGACGTCGCGGTACTCCCGGTAGAGCTTCAGCTCCATCTCGGTCTCGTACTTCTCGAGGTCCTCGGCGCTCATGGCATGTTCCCCTTCAGCCGTGCGTCCCCCCATTGTGCGCCAGCCGTACGCGTCCCCTAGACGATTTCCGGGGCGAGGACGACCGGTGCACGCGGAGGCCCCTCGTCGAGCAGCGTGCGCAGCAGCTCGGCGAGCCTGGTCGGGTACACCGTCTCACGGGCGGCCGACAGTTCGGCGGAGGTCCACCATCTCAGGCCCGAGAGACTGCGGGTCTCCAGCTCCGTGAGGGCCCGCGGCCCGGGTGCGGCTCCGGCCCGGCGGGTGCGGGCGAGGTAGTACCACTCGTCCTGGTCCCAGCGCCGTCCGGCGAAGGGGAAGGAGCAGTGCCGGGTCCAGAGGACGGGGCCGAGGTCGACGTCGGTGATGCCGGTCTCCTCCGCGAGTTCGCGCAGCGCCGCCGCTTCCCGGGTCTCGTCGCCCTCCAGTCCCCCGCCGGGGGTGAACCACCAGGAGAGGCCGGGGTCCTCGGGCTCGTGGCCGTGCAGCAGCAGGACGCGGTCCTCCGGATCGAGCAGGACCACCCGCGCGACCTTCCGGACCACGGGCGCCGGACCCGGCACGAACTCCTCCGCGCCCACCGCGGGCTCCCCCGCACCAGGCACAGTCTCCCCCGCACCCACCACGAACTCCCCCGTACCCGTACCCGTCCTCGTCCTCGTCTCCGCCTCCATCTCCGTCTCCCGCACAGGCTCCGTCATACCCCCGCCCCCTCCCGGGCCCCGGTCCCCCGGGCGCCCGGTCGTCGGTTCAGGAGCCGCGCCACCGGCCCGTACGCGGCCCCCACGAAGACCAGGGCGCCGCCGGCCACGATCACCGTGAGGAGGGTCGTGAACGGCCCCGGCCGCGAGACGCCGCCCGGAAGGCCCGCGAAGCCCGTGGGGCGGTCCAGGAGGCCCTTGGCGGGCCAGACGACGGCGTCGACCCTGGCGACGACCGTGGAGCGGGGCACCGAGCCGTGTCCGGCCTCTTCGAGGTGGGTGCGGGAGTCGAGGGAGGTGTGCCGGTCGTCGCCGAGGAGGAAGAGGCTGTCCTCGGGGACGGTCACGGAGAACTCCTGGCCGGAGGCGATCGTAAGGCCGCCCATTCCGGGCCTGAGGTACGGCTCGTCGACGGCCCGGCCGTTGACGGTGAGCCGCCCCTGCGCGTCGCAGCAGGCTACGGTGTCGCCGCCGACGGCCACGACCCGCTTGACCATGGGCGAGGAGCTCCAGAGGGGGTCGTTGAAGACGACGACGTCGCCGCGCTTCACCTCGGCCCCGTCGATGCGCTCGGCGAGCACGCGCGAGTTCACGTCGAGGGTGGGGGTCATGGAGTCGGTGGGGACGGTGAACGGCCGGTAGAGCACGGCGCCCCAGACGAACCCTCCGAGGAAGAGCACACAGCCGACGGCCACGGTCAGCCCCGACAGCACGCTGCCGAGGCGGCCGCGGCCGCCCTTGGTCCGTATGGTTCCGCTCATGTGCACCCCAGAGGTCTGTCGACGGTCCGGGACGGCACACTACCCGCGGGTCGTTACCCGGCGGTATGCCGCGCGAGCTGCTTCTTCCGGCGCCACAGCACCAGCGGGAGCGCTCCGGCGACGCTCGCCGCGCCCAGGGGGGCGGCGGCCACCGCCTTGTTCAGGGCCGGGTTGTCGAAGATGCCGGGCACGGGGAGCGTGGCCCAGCGGGTGACCGGCCAGGCGACGACGACGGCGCGGCCCACGACCAGGTCGTTGGCGACGGTGCCGCCGCCCGGGAGCTCCTGGTGGAAGCGGGAGTCCAGGGAGTTCTGCCGGTTGTCGCCCATGACCCAGATGCGGCCCTCGGGGACCTTGATCGGGCCGAAGGAGTCCTGGCAGGGCACGGAGCCGGGGTAGAGGTACGAGGTCTCGTCGAGCGCCACCCCGTTGAGGACGACCTTGCCGCCCTCCTTGCAGGAGACGGTGTCGCCGCCGACCGCGATGACGCGCTTGATGAGGTCCTTCTCCTCGGCGGACGGCATGAGGCCGATGAAGCTGAGGAACTTCTGGACGACGTTCGGCTTGGGCGTCTCGGCGGTCTCCAGCCAGCCGCCCGGGTCGTGGAAGACGACGACCTCGCCGCGCTCGGGCTCGGAGCCGAACCACGGCGTCAGCTTGTCGACGAGCACCCGGTCGCCCTTCTTGAGGGTGTTCATCATCGATTCCGAGGGAATCGAGAACGCCTGCACCAGGAAGGTCTTGATCAGCAGTGCGAGCACCAGCGCGATGCCGACGAGGAGCGGCAGTTCCTTCCAGAAGGAACGCTGCTTCTTCGGGGCCCTGCCGGACCCGCCCGTCTCGTCGTCGCGCGGCGCGCCGTCGCCGTGCGACACCTCGTCATCCGTCACGTTGCCACCCGTCACGTCGTCGGCCCTGGCCTCGTCGGCCCTCTTCTCGGGCTCATCGTGTCCGGATCGTGCGCCGACGGCCACATCCCCCACATCCACTCCTCAGTCCGTGCGAACGCCTGCCCCGGAACAGGGACAGGCCCACCACTCCCATAACGAGCAGAAGTTCCGCAGGGGTCGGGAGCCCGGGCAATCCGTTCAGATTCCGCGAGGACACACTATGCGACGGACCGAGCGCCTCACCGGAGCCCGCACGGGCGTCCGGGACTCCGGCGAAGGTGCCCCGTTCCTCCAGGCCCCGCCAGTGGCCGACGGGCCAGACGATCGCCACGGCACGCCCCACGACCTGCTCCTCCGCGACCGTGCCGTGGTCCTCCTCGTCGAGGTGGAAGCGGGAGTCGGCCGAGTCGGAGCGGTGGTCGCCGAGGACGAAGATCCGGCCCTCGGGGACCTTCACCTCGAAGGGGATGGTGGACGGCGGGTTCCCCGGGTGGAGGTACGGCTCGTTCAGGGGTACGCCGTTGACGGTGAGCCGCCCGTCCGCGTCGCAGCAGCGGACGGTGTCGCCGCCGACGGCCACGACCCGCTTGATGAGGTCCCGTTCGTCGGCCGAGGGCAGCAGCCCGATGAAGGTCAGCGCCTGCTTGGCCTGTTTGACGCCGACGGGGTCGTCGGAGGGGGGCACGGGGTCCTCGTGGAGCCAGCCGCCGGGGTCCTTGAAGACGACGACGTCGCCGCGCTCCGGGTGGGAGCCGAACCAGGGGGTGAGCTTGTCGACGACCACCCGGTCGCTGATCCGGATCGTCTGCTCCATGGAGCCGGAGGGGATGACGAACGCCTGGACGAGGAAGGTCTTGAGGACGAGGGCGATGAGCACGGCGACCGTGATCAGGATCGGGATCTCCCGGATCGCGGAGCGCTGCCGGCGCCGCTTGACCTTGCGGGCGAGCTTGCGCCGTTCGGCGCGTCCGGGCCGGGCGGAGCCGCGTTCGGGGGCGTGACCGGCCCCGCCGGCCGGGCGGCCCCGGCTACCCACGGGTCCCCGCCCCGCCGCCCGCGGGCCCCGTTGGGTGTCCGCCGGGGGGTGGCGCCGGTACAGCGTCGAAGCCGTCCGTGCCCGCCACGCCGGTCCAGCGGCCGAAGGGCCAGGCGATCCAGTCGGCGCGTCCGACGACCTTGTCGACGGGGACCATGCCTCCGCCGGGGCTGCCCAGGTGGTCCCGGGAGTCGCTGGACTGGCTGCGGTGGTCGCCCATGACCCAGAGCCGGTCCGGGGGGACGACGATGTCGAAGGGCACGCCGGAGGGCGGGTCCCCGGGCATCAGGTACCGCTCCACGACGGTGACGCCGTTGACGGTGAGCCGGCCGTCCCGGTCGCAGCAGACGACCCGGTCGCCGCCGGTGCCGACGACCCGCTTCACGAAGTCGGTCTCGGCGGGCTCCGCGAGTCCGAGGGCGGCCGCCGCGTCGCGCAGCAGGCCGGTGACGGGGTCGCCCTCGGGCTCCTCCCGTACGAAGGAGCCGGTGCCGTCGAAGACGACGACGTCACCGCGGCGCGGCTCGTCGCCGAAGCGGTACGTCAGTTTGTTCACCAGGATCCGGTCGCCGACCCGGAGCGTCGGTTCCATGGAGCGGCTGGGGATGAGGAACGGCTGCACCACGAAGTGGCTCAGGAGCAGCAGGAAGGCCACGCAGGCGCCGCCCACGAGGGCCGTGCGCCGCCAGGAGGACACGATGCCGGCGTCCTCGGTGCCACCGGAGCCGGGGCCAGTGCCGGGGCCGGGGTCGGAACCGGAACCGGGACCGGGGCCGGAACCGGAGCCCTCCGGACCCCCGGAAACGCGCGCGGAGCGCGGCCCTTCCCCCGTACCGGAGTCCCTGTCGGGATCCGTGTCGGAAGAGGGGCCGCGCTCCGTGTGCTGTGCTTCGGTGTCCATCGCCGGGCAAGCCTATCCGGCTTGCCCGTGCGGGGAGTCGGAAGCGTGGTGCGTGCCGGGAGCCGGGGCTCAGCGGTCGCGCTTCTCCTTGATCTTGGCGGCCTTGCCGCGCAGCTCGCGGAGGTAGTAGAGCTTGGCGCGACGGACGTCACCGCGGGTCACGAGCTCGATCTTCTCGAAGATCGGGCTGTTGACCGGGAAGGTGCGCTCGACGCCGACGGAGAACGAGACCTTGCGGACCGTGAAGGTCTCGCTGACGCCCGAGCCCTGGCGGCGGATGACGACGCCCTTGAACTGCTGGATGCGGGAGCGGTTGCCCTCGATGACGCGGACGTGCACGTTGACGGTGTCGCCCGGGCGGAAGGCGGGGAGGTCGGAGCGGAGCGAAGCCGCGTTGACCTGGTCGAGCAGGGAGGCCATGGAGGTCTCTTTCCTCGCTGATGCCACAGGTCATCAGCGGTACGTTCGAAGGTGATGTCAGAGGCCGTCCGCTCCTGGCGGCGTCGTTCCCCCTGTGGCAGGGGCGCGCGCCGGACGGACGACAGCGGCCTATTCTTCCACGCCCTCGACCCTGCGCCAAAATCGGCCGCCGGGCTCGGGGGCCCACCCCATCATGGAGAGGATCTCCCGGTCCTTCTTGTCGAAGGCGGCCGGGTCACAGCGTTCGATGAGGTCGGGCCGGTGGGCGGCGGTGCGGCGGAAGGCCTCGTCGCGCCGCCAGCGGGCGATCTTCCCGTGGTGGCCGCTGAGGAGGACGTCGGGGATGCCCCGGCCGCGCCACTCGGGGGGCTTGGTGTAGACGGGACCCTCCAGGAGGTTGGCCATGGCCCCGGGGGCGAAGGAGTCGTCCCGGTGGGACTCGGCGTTGCCGAGGACGCCGGGCAGGAGCCGGGCGACGGCCTCGGTGACGACGAGGACGGCGGCCTCCCCGCCGGCCAGGACGTAGTCGCCGATGGAGACCTCGTAGACCGGCATCCGGGTCGCGTACTCGTCCGTGACGCGGCGGTCGATGCCCTCGTAGCGGGCCGGGGTGAAGATCAGCCAGGGCCGCTCGGAGAGTTCGACGGCCAGTTCCTGGGTGAAGGGCCGGCCGCTGGGGGTGGGGACGACGAGGACGGGACCGTGGGCGCCGCCCTCGTACCCGTCGGCGAGCGTCTGGTCGAGCGCGTCGCCCCAGGGCCCGGTCTTCATGACCATGCCGGGGCCGCCGCCGTACGGGGTGTCGTCGACCGTGTTGTGCCGGTCGTGGGTCCACGCGCGCAGGTCGTGGACGTGGACGTCGAGCTGTCCGCGCGCGCGTGCCTTGCCGACGAGGGAGACGTTCAGCGGTTCGAGGTACTCGGGGAAGATCGTGACGACGTCGAGCCTCATGCCCGCTCCTCGCCGGAACCGGAACCGGAACCGGACTCGTCCTCGGACTCCTCGCGGGAGGAGGCGATCTCGGCGCGGTCGTCGATCAGGCCGGGCGGCGGGTCGATCACGGCCCGCTGCTCCTCCAGGTCGATCTCGGTGACGATCTCCCCGACGAAGGGGATCATCAGCTCGGTGCCGTCGGGGCGTTCGACGATGAAGAGGTCCTGGGACGGCAGGTGGGAGATCTCGGTGATGCGCCCGATCTCGGTGCCGTCGGCGAGGACGACGTCGAGGTCCATGAGCTGGTGGTCGTAGTACTCGTCCTCCTCCTCGGGCATCTCCGTGGGGTCGACCTCGGCGATGAGGAGGGTGTTGCGCAGGGCCTCGGCGGCGTTGCGGTCGCGGACGCCCTCGAAGCGGAGCAACAGGCGGCCGCTGTGCACGCGGCCGGTCTCGATGGTCAGCGGCCCGGTGGAGGCCGGGTCGGTGAGCAGGACGGCGCCGGGGCCGAGCCTGAGCTCGGGCTCGTCCGTGCGCACCTCGACGGTGACCTCGCCCTTGATGCCGTGGGCGCGCCCGATCCGCGCGACTACCAACTGCACTGCTTCACTCTCTCCTGTCACACAGCTCGTACGACAACGGGCCGGGGCGGGCTCGTAAGCCCTCCCCGGCCCGTGCCGGCACAACTCAAGGTGATGCTGCCGAACTTCTCAGCGGACCTGGTCCACGTCGACGAGGTCGACCCGGATCCCACGGCCGCCGATGGCCCCCACGACGGTGCGCAGCGCACGCGCGGTGCGGCCGTTGCGGCCGATCACCTTGCCGAGGTCGTCGGGGTGGACCCGGACCTCCAGCACGCGGCCCCGGCGCAGGTTGCGCGAGGCGACCTGCACCTCGTCGGGGTTGTCGACGATGCCCTTCACGAGGTGCTCGAGAGCCTCCTCGAGCATGATCAGGCCTCGGTCGACTCGGTGGACGCGGCCTCGGCCTCGTCCGCCTTCTTGTCGGCCTTCTTGGCCTTCGGGGTGATGGCCTCACCCTTGTCGTCGCCGCCCTCGAGGGTCTTCGCGAACTCGTCGAACGAGGCGCGCTTCGCCTCCTTGGTCGCCGGGACGAGCAGAGCCTTCTCGGGGGCCGGGAGGCCCTTGTGCTTCTGCCAGTCGCCGGTGAGCTTCAGGATGGCGAGGACCGGCTCGGTCGGCTGGGCGCCGACGGACAGCCAGTACTGCGCACGCTCGGAGTCGACCTCGATACGCGACGGGTTGTACGTCGGGTGGTAGAGGCCGATCTCCTCGATCGCGCGACCGTCACGGCGGGTGCGGGAGTCGGCGACGACGATGCGGTAGTGCGGCTGGCGGATCTTGCCGAGGCGCTTGAGCTTGATCTTGACTGCCACTGGAGTGGTGTCTCCTGGTCTATGACGTGGTTGGGCACTTGAGATGCCACGTGGGGTTGCGGTACTCGGATGCCCGATGGACGCGTCAGCCGGAGGAGAGAGGGGTCCTGTGCGACTGTCGAGTACAGCTAGCCATTGTGCCACACGCCGCGGGGTCAGTTGGCGGCGCCCACCGTCTCCGGGATGCGGAAGGGCTTGCCGCAGCCGCCGCAGACGATCGGGGCCTGGGCCAGCACCGACGGGACCACGCGCACGTTGCGCCCGCAGTCGCAGACGGCCTTGACGCGCACGCCGCCGCCCGAGGAACCGTGCCGGGCGGCCGGTCCGCGGAAGGAGCGCTTGGTGTCGGCGGCCGTGGCGACCGTGTGGGCCTTGAGGGCGCGCTGGAGCCGCTCGATGGTGGGGCGGTAGCGCCGCCTGGCCTCGGCGTTGAGCGTGACCAGGGAGAAGCCGCTGCTGGCGTGCGGCTCCTCGGGGTGGTCGAGGCCCATCTCCTCGGCGATCGCGAGGAAGCGGCGGTTGTGGTAGCGGCCGGCGCGGGAGGTGTCCCGGACACCTCTGGCGGCGGCGATGCCGTGGACTGCCTCGTGGAGGAGTCGTTCGAAGGAGAGTTCGGCGCCGCAGGCGGACGAGGACTCTCCGATGAGGGATTCGGGCGCGGCAAGGTCGGGCAGCTCGGGGTGGTGCCGCTGAATGTCGGCCCACGCCTGTGCCAGCTCTGCGGCGAGAACAGGTGGTGTCGTGCTCACGTCGGGTACAACGAGCCGGAACGCCCCCGGGTTCCATTCCGGGGCATCCCAAATATTTTGCACGTACCAGTCAGTTGCCGTTGATGCGTCCCGACGAGGGCCAGTGCGCCGATCTGCGGAGAAGCCGCGCAGGGGGCCGCAAGCCCGTACGTAGCGGCGCATACGCCCCGGCGCGCAGTCCGACCGCGTACGCCCCCGTGCTCCGGGGGATCCGAGCGCGTGCACCCCTCCCGCGAGGGGGCCCGGAACGGGCGCGAAGTGTTGCGGGGACATTACCGGGTCGGCGCACGCGGGCGCACACCGCCCCTCCCTCGGACGAATCGGTCCGCTCCGACCACTGGACGCGGCACCGGATGCGCAGTTCCCTGACTACGGGGGGCTGTCGTCCGAGCACTGATTGGGGCGCTTATCCATGACACCTACGCTCGTCCCGCACCACCCCGCGCGCGACTGGGCCGAGATCCAGGAACGGATGCTCGTCCCCCTCTACGAGGCGGTGTACGACCGCCTCGGCGTGGGCGGGAACTCCCGGGTCCTCGGCCTGGGCTGCGGCTCGGGCCTGGCCCTCCTCATGGCGGCCGCGCGGGGCGCCCGGGTGGCCGGCGCGGACCGGGACCACGCGCGCGTGGAGCTGGCCAGGGAGCGGCTCCCGGAGGACGTGGCCGTCACCGACGAGCCGCCGGAGTGCGCCCCGTACGACGTGGTCACCGCCTTCCACGCGACGGACGCCCTGCTCCCGGAGCTCGCGGCGGTCACCCGTACGGCCCAACCGGGCACGACCGTCGTCCTCGCCGGCTGGGGGCCCCCGGAGCGGTGCGCCACGGAGCCGGTCCTGCGGCTCGCGGCCCGGCTCGCCGACCGCCGCCCGGCGGCGGGGCTCGGGCCCGACCCGGACGCGCTCGCGGCCTCGGCGGGACTGCGGCCGGTCGGCTCGGGCCGGGTGGCCTGCCCCTTCGGGTACGCGGACGGGGCCAGCGCGGTGCGGGGCCTCCTGTCGACGGGCGCCTTCGACGAGGCGGTCCGGGCCACCGACCCCTCGCAGGTGGAGAAGGAGATCGAGGAGGCGCTCGCCCCGTACGTCCGCCCGGACGGGACGGTGTGGATGCCGAACGTCTTCCGGTACGTACTCACCCGCACGCCCTGAGACCCGTACGCCCTGAGACCCGTACGCGCCCCTGCCGTCACGCCCTGGGACCCGCGCGCCCCTGCCGTCACGCTCTGAGGCCCGTACACGCCCCTGCCGCCGCGCCCCGGGACCCGTACGCGCCTCTCCCGTCACGCCCCGGAGCCCGCGCGCGCCCCGCCCCGTCACGCCCCCGGCCGCTCCGGGTTCGGGCCCACGCCCGGCTCGGGGCCCGGGGCCGGGCGGGTGATGCCCGCCGCACGGTAGGCCGCGTCCTCCTCCAGGGTCTCGTTCGCCAGGAGGGCCTCGGCCAGGGCGTCCAGCCTGTCGCGGTGGTCGCCGAGCTGCCGCAGGGCGATCTCGTAGCACTCGTCGACGATCCGCCGCATCTCCCGGTCGACGGTGTCGAGGGTCGCGGGGGCCGCCGACAGGCCGTACGCCTGCTGGGCGTCGCTCGGGATGGCGGTGAGGCGGCCGACGCGCTCGCTCATCCCCCACCGGCCCGCCATGCCCCGGGCGATGGCGGTGACCTGCTCCAGGTCGCTCTCGGCGCCGGTGGTGATCACGCCGAAGACGACCTGCTCGGCCGCCATCCCGCCGAGGGCGCCGACGATCCGGCCGCGCAGGTACTCCTCGGTGTAGGCGTACTTGTCGGCGTCGGGGGTCGACAGGGTCACGCCCAGGGCCCGGCCGCGCGGCACGATGGTGATCTTCCGGACCGGGTCGGCGCCGGGCTGGAGCATGCCGAGCAGGGCGTGGCCGCTCTCGTGGTACGCGGTCCGCCGCCGCTCCTCCTCCGGCATCACCAGCGGCCGCTCCGCGCCGAGCTGGACCTTCTCCAGGGCGTCGGACAGATCGGACTGCGTGACGGCCCTCTGCTCGCGCTTGACCGCGAGGAGCGCGGCCTCGTTGGCGAGGTTGGCGAGCTCGGCGCCGGTCATGCCGGGGGTCGTGCGGGCCACCTGCTCCAGGTCGACGTCCTTGGCGAGCGGGATCTC
The DNA here is from genome assembly GCF_042868165.1 of Streptomyces sp. NPDC007872. Classification (NCBI taxonomy): domain Bacteria; kingdom Bacillati; phylum Actinomycetota; class Actinomycetes; order Kitasatosporales; family Streptomycetaceae; genus Streptomyces; species Streptomyces sp. NPDC007872. Next base: position 1,144,165 of record NZ_JBIAEA010000001.1, on the reverse strand, counting down.
CCGGGTGTGGATCCGCAGGATGGCCTCGCGGCCGCCCCGGTCCGGCGGGTTGACGTGGACGATCCGGTCGAAGCGGCCGGGCCGGGTGAGGGCGGGGTCGAGGACGTCGGCGCGGTTGGTGGCGGCGAGGACGATGACCCCCTCGGAGCCGGTGAAGCCGTCCATCTCGGTGAGGATCTGGTTGAGGGTCTGCTCGCGCTCGTCGTGGCCGCCCGTCCCGGAGCCGCCGCCCCGGGCCCGGCCGATGGTGTCGATCTCGTCGATGAAGACGATCGCCGGGGCGACCTTGCGGGCCTCGGAGAACAGCTCCCGCACCCGGGAGGCGCCCACGCCCACGATCATCTCGATGAACCCGGAGGCGGAGGCCGAGAAGAACGGCACCCCGGCCTCGCCCGCGACGGCCCGCGCGAGGAGCGTCTTGCCGGTGCCGGGAGGCCCGGCGAGGAGCACGCCGCGGGGCATCTTGGCGCCCATCGCCCGGTAGGCGTCCGGGTTCTTGAGGAAGTCGACGACGTCGTTGAGCTCGCCCTCGACCTCGTCGATGCCGGCGACGTCGGCGAACGTGGTGCGCTTCCCGGTCTCCAGCTCGACCGGCTTGGGGGGCTGCTTGCGGCCCAGCATGCCGCCGGCGCCGCCCATGCCCGCGCTCATCCGGCGGGCGATGAACACCCAGAGCAGGACGAGCAGCAGCATCGGGGCGAGCGAGAGGAGCAGATTGGCCAGGAAGCTGCGCTCCTGGACGACCGGCTCGGCGGTGACGACGACGTTCTGCCTGGTGAGCTGCGCCCACAGGTCGTCGTCGGCGAAGGCGGGCCGCTGGGTGGTGAACTTGGTGTAGTCGCCCTTGCCGTCGGGGACGGGCCGCTTGTCCTTGAGCTGTCCCTGGATCGCGTCGCCCTTGGAGTAGATCTTGGTGACGTTCCCGGCGGCGACCTGCTTGTCGAACTCGGTGTACGAGATCGTCGGGCCGTCGCCGTCGTTGAAGAACGACAGGACGATGTTGGTGATCAGGTACACGACGAGCGCGGTGAGGATCAGTCCGCCCCAGCCGCCCGGCATCCGCTTCTTCGGCGACGGGGGCGGCGGGGCCCCTTCCGAGCGCCAGGGCTGGTCGGTCCGGTCGCGCGGGGGTGCGGGGTCGGCCACGTGACTCTCCTCGGGGCGGCAGTGGCCCCAGTATCGAAGAGCGGGAGGAACCGGGCATCGCGGGCGGTCCGGAGGGATGAAGCGGGACGAGAAGGGGCCCGGGGCGGTTTCCCGCCGCCCCGGGCCCCTTCTCGTACGGGCCGTTCAGCCCATGAACTTCTTGAACTCGTCCGGCAGCTCGAAGTCCTTCGGGCTCTGGCCGCCCGCCGGGAGGCCGAAGGCACCGCCCTGCTGCGCCTGCTCGCGGCGCTCGGCGGCGGCCTGCTCCTCGGCCTTCCGCTTCATCGGGTTGCCGCTCTTGCGCTTGCCCTTGGCCTGCTTGACCTGCTTCTTCTGCCGGCCGGGGCCGCCGCCCATGCCGGGGATGCCGGGCATGCCCGGGAGGCCGCCGCCCTGGGCCATGCGGGACATCATCTTGCGGGCCTCGAAGAACCGCTCGACCAGGCCCTTGACCGCGCTGACCTCGACGCCGGAGCCCTTGGCGATGCGGGCGCGGCGGGAGCCGTTGATGATCGTCGGGTCCTGGCGCTCGCCGGGGGTCATCGACTTGATGATGGCGGCGGTGCGGTCGACGTCCTTCTCGTCGATGTTGTTGATCTGCTCCTTCATCTGGGCCATGCCCGGGAGCATGCCGAGGAGCTTCGAGATGGAGCCCATCTTGCGGACCTGCTCCATCTGGGCCAGGAAGTCGTCGAGCGTGAACTCCTGGCCCTTCTTCGACGCGAGCTTCGAGGCCATCTTGGCGGCCTCTTCCTCGTCGAAGGTCTGCTGGGCCTTCTCGATGAGGGAGAGCATGTCGCCCATGCCGAGGATGCGGGACGCCATGCGGTCCGGGTGGAACGCGTCGAAGTCGTCCAGCTTCTCGCCGTTGGAGGCGAACATGATCTGCTTACCGGTGACGTGCGCGATGGAGAGCGCGGCACCGCCGCGGGCGTCGCCGTCGAGCTTGGAGAGCACGACGCCGTCGAAGCCGACGCCGTCGCGGAAGGCCTCGGCGGTGTTGACCGCGTCCTGGCCGATCATGGCGTCGACGACGAAGAGGATCTCGTCGGGGCTGACGGCGTCGCGGATGTCCGCGGCCTGCTGCATCAGCTCCTGGTCGATGCCGAGGCGGCCGGCGGTGTCGACGATGACGACGTCGTAGAGCTTGGTGCGCGCGTGCTCGATCGAGTCCTTGGCGACCTGGACCGGGTCGCCGACGCCGTTGCCCGGCTGGGGGCCGTAGAAGGCCACGCCCGCGCGGTCGGCGACGACGGAGAGCTGGTTGACGGCGTTGGGGCGCTGGAGGTCGCAGGCGACGAGCAGCGGGGAGTGGCCCTGGCCCTTGAGCCAGAGGCCGAGCTTTCCGGCGAGGGTGGTCTTACCGGCGCCCTGGAGACCGGCGAGCATGATCACGGTGGGCGCGGTCTTGGCGAACCGGAGGCGGCGGGTCTCGCCGCCGAGGATGGAGACCAGCTCGTCGTTGACGATCTTGATGACCTGCTGGCTCGGGTTCAGAGCCTTGGAGACCTCGGCCCCGAGGGACCGCTCCTTGACGTTCCGGATGAACTCGCGCACGACCGGCAGGGCGACGTCGGCCTCGAGGAGGGCGATACGGATCTCCCGGGCCGCGCTGTCGATGTCCTGCTCGGAAAGGCGACCCTTGCCCCGGAGGTTTTTGAAGGTCGCGCTCAGGCGGTCGGAGAGAGTATCGAACACGGCGCTCGTCGGTCCTTGAGGTCGGGGGCGGAGAATCGCCCTCCAGGGTATCCGGCTCGGCAAAGGAATCGTCCCCGCCCGCCGGATCGGACGGGCGGGGACGCGTCCCCGGGTCACCCCAGCGCCGTCTCCAGCGTCCTCGCCAGGTCCACCGCCTCCTCCGGCGGCAGCAGGGAGCCGTCCGGCCGGGTCACGTACAGGGTGTCGACGGCGTTGGCGCCCAGGGTGGAGACGTGCGCGCTCCTGACCCGGACCGCCGCCCCCTCCAGGGCGCGGCCGATCCGGTGCAGGAGACCGGGGGCGTCCTGGGCGCGGACCTCGATGACGGTGGCCAGGCGGGAGTCGGCGGCGGCGACGGTGACCCGGGGCGGCGGGGCGGTGAGGCCCCGCCGCCGGGGGTAGGCGGCCTCGCGTTCGGCGAGCCGGGCGGGGATGTCGAGGGAGCCGTCGAGGGCCCGGACGAGGTCGGCGCGGAGCCGGGCGGCCTCGGGCAGGGAGCCGTACTCGGCGGCGACGCGCCAGTCGAGGACGAGGACGGAGCCGGAGCCGGAGCCGAGGCCGGTGGGGAGGTCGACGGCCCGCAGGTCGGCGGCGCGGACGGTGAGGCGGTGCAGGGCGAGGACGCCGGCGACGGCGGGCAGGACGCCGGGCTGGTCGGGCAGGGCGATGACGAGTTCGACGCCGACGGGCTCGGGAGCGGGTTCGCCGGGGTCGGCCGCGTGCTCGCCGGGACCGGCCGCGTGCTCGTCCCGGGCGTGGAGGGCGAGGACGGGTTCGCCGGTGCGCAGGGCCTCGATGGCGAGGCGTTCCTGTTCGGCGCTGGGGGCGGCAGCCTCGGGGTCGGGCAGGGGTTCGCCGGCGAGGACGCCCGCGACCCGTTTGACCAGGTCGGCGACGAGCGAGGCGCGCCAGGAGGACCAGGCGGCGGGGCCGGTGGCGAGGGCGTCGGCCTCGGTGAGGGCGTGCAGGAGCTCCAGGGTGCCGAGGGTGCCGACGGCGGTGGCGACGGCCTGGACGGTGGCGGGGTCGTCGAGGTCGCGCCGGGTGGCGGTCTCGACGAGGAGCAGGTGGTGGCGGACGGCGGTGGCGACGGTGGCGGTGTCGGTGCGGTCGAAGCCGACGCGGGCGGCGAGGTCGCGGGCGATGGTCTCGCCGGCGACGGAGTGGTCGCCGGGCCAGCCCTTGCCGATGTCGTGGAGGAGGGCGGCGACGAGGAGGAGGTCGGGGCGGCCGACGCGGCGGGTGAGCGAGGCGGCGCGGACGGCGGTCTCGACGAGGTGGCGGTCGACGGTCCAGGTGTGGACGGGATTGCGCTGGGGGCGGCAGCGGACGCGTTCCCAGTCGGGGAGCAGCCGGGTGACGATCCCCTCGGCCTCCAGGGCCTCCCAGACGGGGACGGTGGCCTCGCCGGCGCCGAGGAGGGTGACGAGTTCCTCGCGCGCCTCGGCGGGCCAGGGCACCGGGAGGGGCTTGGCGGTGGCGGCGAGCCGGCGTACGGCGTGCGGGGAGAGCGGCAGGCCGGACTGGGCGGCCGCGGCGGCGGCCCGCAGGGGCAGGACGGGGTCGCGTTCGGGCCGGGCGGTGCGGGCGAGGACGACCTCGCCGTCCATCTCGACCACGCCCTCGGCGAGCGGGGTGCGCTCGACCGGAGGTTTGCCGCCGGAGCGGCCGCCCAGGAGGGACCGGAGCCGGGGGCGGGCCGAGCGGGCCTTGAGGACGCGGTTGACCTCGCGCCAGGTGACGTCGGTGGCGTACGAGATGGTCCGGGCGGCCTCGTACACCTCGCGGAGCAGGGTGTCGGCGTCGAGGAGGCCGAGTTCGGCGGCGACGGCGTCCTGTTCCTGGAGGGCGAGCCGGTCGGTGGCGCGGCCGGTGGTCAGGTGGAGGGCGTCGCGGGTGTCGAGGAGGCGGCGGCGGGCGCGGTCGAGGCCCTCGCGGGGGGCGTCGGCCAGCCAGGAGGCGGCGACGGCGCGGAGGGCCTGGGCGTCGCGCAGTCCGCCGCGGGCCTCCTTGAGGTCGGGTTCGAGGAGGAACTGGAGCTCGCCCATGCGTTCGGCGCGTTCGCGGCAGAGCTCGTCGAGTTCGGGGAGGCGCTTGGGGGCCTGGTTGCGCCAGTCGGCGAGGACGGTGGTGCGCAGGGCGGCGACGAGTCCGGCGTCTCCGGCGAGGGGCCGGGCGTCGAGGAGGCCGAGGTGGACCTTGAGGTCCTCGGCGGCGGTGGTGCGGGCCTCGGCGGGGGTGCGGACCGAGTGGTCGAGGGCGAGGCCGAGGTCCCAGACGGGGTACCAGATCCGGTCGGCGAGGGCGGCGATCGCGGCCTTGTCGGCGGTGCCGTCGTGGAGCAGGAGGATGTCGAGGTCGCTGCGGGGGGAGAGTTCGGAGCGGCCGTAGCCGCCGACGGCGACGAGGGCGGTGCCGCGGGGCGGCGCGGCGGCGGCGAAGAGGCCGGCCAGCCAGTCGTCGGTGAGGCGGGCGAGGGCGGTACGGCGCGGCGGCCCGGACCGCTCCTTCTCGTGGAGGAGGAGCAGCCGGGCCGCCGCGTAACCGCCGGGTCCCGCGTCTTCGTTCTGCGTGCTGACTTCGAGGCTCGTCACCCGGCGGCTCCTCACGTGTTCCTACAGTGCGTCCGGACCGCGCTCGCCGGTGCGGACCCGTACGGCGGTCTCGACCGGCACGCTCCACACCTTGCCGTCTCCGATCTTGCCGGTTCGGGCGGCCTTGACGACGACGTCGATGAGCTGTTCGGCGTCCTCGTCCTCGACGAGGACCTCGATGCGGATCTTGGGGACCAGGTCGACGGTGTACTCGGCGCCCCGGTAGACCTCGGTGTGGCCGCGCTGGCGGCCGTAGCCGCTGGCCTCGGTGACGGTGAGGCCGTGGACGCCGAACGCCTGGAGGGCCTCCTTGATCTCGTCGAGCCGGTGCGGCTTCACGACCGCGGTGATGAGCTTCATGCGTCCACCTTCTTGTTCTGCGTGACGGCCGGGGCGGGGGCGGCGGCGGTGGTGCGGGAGGAGGTGCCGCCGCCGGCGCCGCTGAAGTCGTACGCGGTCTCGGCGTGCTCGACCTGGTCGATGCCGGAGACCTCGTCGTCCTCGGCGACCCGCATCCCGATCGTCTTGTCGACGATCAGGGCGAGGATCGCGGAGGCGATCAGAGAGTAGGCGAGGACCGCGAAGACGCCGACGGCCTGCTTGCCGAGCTGCTCCGGGCCGCCGCCGTAGAAGAGGCCCTTGGCGTCGGACTGGACTCCGCCGGTGGCGAAGAAGCCGACGAGGAGGGAGCCGATGACACCGCCGACGAGGTGGACGCCGACGACGTCGAGGGAGTCGTCGTAGCCGAACTTGTACTTGAGGCCGACGGCCAGGGCGCAGAGGAGGCCGGCGATCGCGCCGACGGCGATGGCGCCGAGGGGGCTGACGGAGCCGCCGGCGGGGGTGATGGCGACGAGGCCGGCGACCGCGCCGGAGGCGGCGCCGAGGGTGGTGAAGGAGCCGTGGCGGATCTTCTCGTACGCGAGCCAGGCGAGCATGGCGGCGGCGGTGGCGACCTGGGTGTTGACGAACATCACGGCGCCGACGCCGTCGTCGTTGCCGAGCCAGGAGCCGGCGTTGAAGCCGAACCAGCCGAACCAGAGGAGCGCGGCGCCGAGCATGACCAGCGGGAGGCTGTGCGGGCGCATCGGGTCCTTCTTGAAGCCGACGCGCTTGCCGATGACGAGGATGACGCCGAGGGCGGCGGCGCCGGCGTTGATGTGGACGGCCGTGCCGCCGGCGAAGTCGATGACGCCCATCTCGAAGAGCCAGCCGCCGGAGCCCCAGACCCAGTGGGCGACGGGGAAGTACACGATCGTGACCCAGAGGGTGATGAAGAGGGCCCAGGCGGTGAACTTGACGCGGTCGGCGAGGGCGCCGCTGATGAGGGCGGGGGTGATGATCGCGAACATCAACTGGAAGACGGCGAAGACGTAGACCGGGATGGTGTAGCCGTCCCACAGTTCGGTGATGCCGATGCCGCTGAGACCGACGTAGTCGGAGGACCAGCCGACGATCGAGCCGACGTCGGTGCCGAAGGCGATGCTGAAGCCGTAGAGCACCCACAGGATCGTGACGATCCCGAGGCTGACGAAGCTCATCATCAGCATGTTGAGGGTGGACTTGACGCGGACCATGCCTCCGTAGAAGAAGGCGAGTCCGGGGGTCATCAGCATGACCAGGGCGGAGCAGATGAGCATGAACCCGGTGTTGGCGGCGGACAGCGCGGGGGCGTCTGCGGCCAGGGTCGTGATGGCTGCTGCCATCGGCGTCTCCTCGTCGTCGGTACGGCCTGTGCGGGGCGGGGCCGGAGAGCGGCCGGCCGTGAGGGATGGCCGGTTATGGGCCAGAGATTCGCGCAGCGCGGTTTCCGGCGGTGCCGCTCGATGTTTCGGAGCCGTGACGAAGGGGTGGGGCGTGTTACGTGACCGTGAACACGCGGGTCACGGGCAGGTAACGGCGTACTCTCCGCCCGTACGGCGCAGGGCGGGCGGCCGGTACGGGCCGGGGGACGCGAACCGGCCGCGTCGGCGTCCGTGTGTCCTTGCGGCGGGGGAGCCGAGTCGGGCAGTACGGGACGTCCGGCGCGGCCGGGGTCCTGGCGGGCGTTCGGGGCCCGGGCGGGAGGGGTCAGACCGCTTCGGCGGCCTCGGGGAGGAGCTGGGCGAGCCGGTCGGTGAGCTGGACGACCTCGGCGACGTCGCCGAAGCCGCGGGCGGCGTGGTCGACGGTCTTGCGGAGCCGGGTGTTGACCCGCTCGGAGCGGATGCTGCGGGCGACGCCGAGGGCCTTCTCGGCGAGGACGACGGACTGCTCGGGCTCGCGCTTGAGGAGGTGGACGGTGGCCAGGCCGATGAGGTTGAGGGCGTAGGACCGCTGGTGGTCGGGGTCCTTCTCGAAGAGCTCGACGGCCCGCTCCATGAGGGGCTCGGCGAGCGAGGCGTACGTCGGGGAGCGTCCGGCGACGTAGGCGAGGTCGCGGTAGGAGTGGGAGTTCTCGCCGTTGAGCTCGGCCTCGGAGAAGAACCTGATCCAGTCGGGCTCGGGCTCGCCCTCGAGTCCGGCGTCGGCGAAGGTGTCCTCGGCCATCCGGACGGCCCGCTTGCACTTGGAGGGCTGGCCCATGTTGGCGTAGGCGCGGGCCTCCATCGCATACAGCATGGCCTGGGTGCGGGCGGTGGCGCAGTCGCGGCTGCCGTACTGGGCGAGGTGGATGAGTTCGAGGGCGTCGTCGGGCCGGCCGAGGTGGATCATCTGGCGGCTCATGGACGACAGGATGTACGAGCCGAGGGGCTTGTCCCCGGCCTCCTTGGCGGCGTGCAGGGCGAGCACGAAGTACTTCTGGGCGGTGGGCTGGAGGCCGACGTCGTAGCTCATCCAGCCGGCGAGCTCGGCGAGTTCGGCGGCGCAGGTGAAGAGGCGCTTGGAGACGTCGAGGGGCTGGGCCTCCTGGAGGAGGTCGGTGACCTCGTGGAGCTGTCCGACGACGGCCTTGCGGCGCAGTCCGCCGCCGCACTGGGCGTCCCACGTGCGGAACATGGCGGTGGTGGACTCCAGGAGGTTGAGCTCGGCCTCGGAGAGCCGGTGCGGACGGCGGGCGTCGGCGGAGGGGGCGGGGCGCTCGACGTCGCCGGCCGGGGTGGGGACGAGCCAGCGCTGCATCGGTTCGATGAGGGCGGGTCCCGCGGCGAGGGAGAGGGAGGAGCCGAGGAAGCCCCGGCGGGCGAGCATGAGGTCGCTGCGGGAGAACTCGCTGAGCAGGGCGACGGTCTGGGGACCGGCCCAGGGGAGGTCGACCCCGGAGACGGAGGGCGACTGGTGGGCGGCGCGCAGGCCGAGGTCCTCGACGGCGACGACGGATCCGAAGCGCTCGGAGAAGAGCTCGGAGAGGATCCGCGGGATGGGCTCGCGGGGCTGCTCGCCGTCGAGCCAGCGGCGCACGCGCGAGGTGTCGGTGGAGATGTGGTGCGCGCCCATCTGCCGTGCCCTGCGGTTCACCTGGCGCGCCAGCTCGCCCTTGGACCAGCCGCTGCGCACGAACCACGAGCCCAACTGCTCGTTCGGGCGCTTGCCGGCAGTCGTACCGTCTGCGCCGTTGCCGCCCACTGGAACGCCCCCATCCACCTGATTGCCTGTCGTGCGAACCCCTACCAGGATGCCGTCTCTCGCGGCCCCCGTCCGGCGTTCCCACTCCTTCGAACGGGAAACCGGGTTGCCACCGGCATACCCACGCGTGCAGTGCGCCCCGTGGTTCGAGTACCGAAAGTAACCCTACGATCACCTCTCTACGAGAGGGATTCAAGAAACGCCACCATTCGCCACCCCTTCGAATGAACCCGCCACCCGTGGAACGCGCTTCACTTGACATGCGACGAACCGGAGTCGGCGGACGGATGCGCGGAGAGGCGCGTGTCGCGGTCCGCGCCACCCCCCGTACGGCCGTGCGCCACTCGCGATGACGGAGCGTGACGGGGAGTGACGACGGCACTCCTGGTCGTAACCACCGGCGCGCTCGACCCGTTGGAGGGGACATGGGTTTCACGATCGGCGGCATTCGTGAGATGCGGTCCGGCGCACGCCGCCGCGTACGCGCCACGGAGTGCACAGCGGTGGCGGAGTACACGGGGCTGTGGGGCTGGGACGTGATCCCCGGCGCGCGGGCCGTCTCGGGTCGGTGCTCCTGCGGCGATCCGGTGTGCGCGGCCCCCGGGGCGCACCCGTTCTCCTTCGCGGAGCCGGTCCCGGCGGGCGCCGGGCTCGACGACGCGACCAGGGCGTGGTCGCAGTACCCGGGCGCGGCGCTGCTCCTTCCGGTGGGCCGGGCCTTCGACGTGATCGAGGTGGCGGAGGCGGCGGGCCGGCGGGCCCTGGTCCGCTTGGAGCGCATGGGCCTTCCGCTCGGCCCGGTGTGCGCGACCCCGACCGGCCGGGCGCGCTTCTTCGTGGCGCCGGGGGCGGCGGCCGAGCTGCCGCGGCTCCTGTACCGGATGGGCTGGGACGACGCCGATCTGGACCTGCACTGTCTGGGCCCCGGCTCCTACGTCACCGCTCCCCCGTCGGACCTGGGCGGCCTCGGCCCCGTGCGCTGGCTGCGGCCCCCGACCCTGGACACGGCGGGCGCGCCGCCGCAGGCGCGGCTGCTGCTCGGCACCCTGGCGTACATCTGCCACCGCACGCACTACTGACGGCCGTACGGATGAAGGGCCCCCGCCGATTCCCGGCGGGGGCCCTTCTACGCGTGCGCGTGGACGTGCGGTCAGTCGCCGATCAGGGCGTCGACGAAGGCGCCCGGCTCGAAGGGGGCCAGGTCGTCCGGGCCCTCGCCCAGGCCGATCAGCTTGACCGGGACGCCCAGCTCGCGCTGGACGGCGATGACGATGCCGCCCTTGGCGGTGCCGTCGAGCTTGGTCAGGACGATGCCGGTGATGTCGACGACCTCGGCGAAGACGCGGGCCTGGATCAGGCCGTTCTGGCCGGTGGTGGCGTCGAGGACGAGGAGGATCTCGTCGAGCGGGCCGTGCTTCTCGACGACGCGCTTGACCTTGCCGAGCTCGTCCATGAGGCCGGTCTTGGTGTGGAGGCGGCCGGCGGTGTCGATGAGGACGACGTCGGCGCCCTCCGCGATGCCCTCCTTGACCGCGTCGAAGGCGATCGACGCCGGGTCGCCGCCCTCCGGGCCGCGGATGGTGCGGGCGCCGACGCGCTCGCCCCAGGTCTGGAGCTGGTCGGCGGCGGCGGCGCGGAAGGTGTCGGCGGCGCCGAGGACGACGGACTTGCCGTCGGCGACGAGGACGCGGGCCAGCTTGCCGGTGGTGGTGGTCTTGCCGGTGCCGTTGACGCCGACGACCATGACGACGCCGGGGACGTCGGCGGGGCTCTCGGTCTTCACCGCGCGGTCGAGGTCGGGGCCGAGGAGGGTGATCAGCTCCTCGCGGAGCAGGCCGCGCAGTTCCTCGGGGGTGCGGGTGCCGAGCACCCTGACGCGCTCGCGCAGCCGCTCGACGAGCTCCTGGGTGGGGGCGACGCCGACGTCGGCGGTGAGGAGGGTCTCCTCGATCTCCTCCCAGGTGTCCTCGTCGAGGTGCTCGCGGGACAGGAGCGTGAGCAGCCCCTTGCCGAGCGAGTTCTGGGAGCGGGCGAGGCGGGCCCGGAGCCGTACGAGACGGCCGGCGGTGGGCTCGGGGACCTCGATCACGGGGGCCGGGGGCTCGGCCACGACCGGGTCCTCGACGGCGGTCGGGGTCCCGGTGGCCTCCTCGGCCGTGGGGAGCTCGACCTCCTCGACCGTGCGGCGTGGTTCTTCCCGCGGTGTCTCCGCCTCATCGCCGACGCGCGGTTCGGCGGGCGGAGCGGTGATGGTCGGCGGGGTGGACGGCGGCTCGGCCGGGGGCAGCTTCTTCTTGCGGCCGCTGACCACGAGCCCGCTCGTCACGGCGACCGCGACGACCAGAGCGATGACTACAGCAAGGATGAGTTCCATAACGGGTCCAGTATGGCGTCACCCCGCCCGCGCCCCCCGTACTCCCCGTGGGGCACGCCTCCGGGCAGCGGACCGGTCCGCCGTTCGGCGGTGCCGGACACGAGGACCGCCCCGGTCCGGGGCGCGGGCCTCGGAGCGGGGCGGTCTCGATGGACGAGGAGAGGGGGCAGCGGGGGTCAGCCCATCTCCTCCAACGCCTTGCCCTTGGTCTCCTTGACGTACCGGAGCACGAAGGGGATCGAGAGCACGGCGAAGACCGTGTAGATGATGTAGGTGCCGGAGAGGTTCCAGTCGGCGAGGGACGGGAAGCTGGCGGTGATGGCCCAGTTGGCGATCCACTGGGCGGAGGCGGCGACGCCGAGGGCGGCGGCGCGGATCCGGTTGGGGAACATCTCGCCGAGGAAGACCCAGACCACCACGCCCCACGAGAGGGCGAAGAAGAGCACGAAGACGTGGGCGGCGACGAGGGCCACGACGCCCTGGGTGTTGGGCAGCTTGCCGTCGACGAGGTCGGCGGAGAAGGCCCAGGCCTCGAAGGCGAGGGCGATCGCCATGCCGGCGGAGCCGACGAGGGCGAGCGGCTTGCGGCCGACCCGGTCGACCAGGACCATCGCGATCACGGTGCCGATGATGTTGATGATCGACGTGGTGAACGAGTAGAGGAACGAGCTGGACGGGTCGATGCCGACGGACTGCCAGAGGGTCGCGGAGTAGTAGAACGCGACGTTGATGCCGACGAGCTGCTGGAAGACCGAGAGTCCGATGCCGACCCAGACGATGGGCAGCAGCTTGAAGCGGCTGCCGGAGACGAACAGGTCCCAGAAGCTGGACTTGTGCTCGCGGCGCATGGCCTGCTCGATCTCGTCCACCCGGTGGTCCAGGTTCACGCCCTTGCCCTCGACCTCGGAGAGCACCTCCTTGGCCTTGTCGATCTTGCCGACGGAGATCAGGAAGCGGGGGGACTCGGGGATCGCGAAGGAGAGCAGGCCGTAGAGGAGGGCGGGGACGACCATGACGCCGAGCATCCACTGCCAGGCCTCCAGGCCGCCGATCTTGCCGCGCTGGTCGCCGTCGGCGAGCTGGAGGATGCCGTAGTTGACCAACTGGGAGATGGCGATGCCGATGACGATGGCGGCCTGCTGGAAGGAGCCGAGCCGGCCGCGGTAGGCGGCGGGGGCCACTTCGGCGATGTAGGCGGGGCCGATGACGGAGGCCATGCCGATGGCGAAGCCGCCGATGATCCGCCAGAAGGCGAGGTCCCAGAGGGCGAAGGGCAGGGCCGAGCCGATCGCGCTGATGGTGAAGAGGACGGCGGCGATCTGCATGCAGCGGATGCGGCCGATGCGGTCGGCGATCCGGCCGGCGGTGGCGGCGCCGATGGCGCAGCCGATCAGCGCGATGGCGATGACCTGGGCGAGGGTGCCGGAGCCGATGTCGTACCGGTGGCGGATCGCCTCCACGGCGCCGTTGATGACGGAGCTGTCGTAGCCGAAGAGGAAACCGCCCATCGCGGCGGAGGCCGTGATGAAGATGACGTGACCGAGGTGGTCCGGGTGGGCGGAGCGGCCTTCGGAGGGGGGCGGCGGGGGCGCCTGCTCAGTGCTGGTCACATGGACTCCTGGGGGCTCCGGCAGCGTTGTCGGGGCATGGGGGGCGAACCCTTCCAGTGGCGCACAACTTCACGCCGCCCACCACTTGAAGGTAAAAGCAACGTTGCAGAGACTATGCCTTCAAGTTTCGAAGTCAATACCCACCCTCTCAACGAACAGAGGACAAGGCAGTGCCTCACGCGTTCAATTCTTGAATGCGGGCTCGGGCGGAGCCGCTAACGCAGCCTTTGGCTGATGACCTTGGATACCCCGTCGCCCTGCATGGAAACGCCGTACAGCGCGTCCGCGACCTCCATCGTCCGCTTCTGGTGCGTGATCACGATGAGCTGCGAGGACTCCTGGAGCTCCTGCATGATCCGGATCAGCCGCTGGAGGTTGGTGTCGTCGAGCGCCGCCTCGACCTCGTCCATCACGTAGAACGGGCTGGGCCTGGCCTTGAAGATGGAGACGAGCAGCGCCACGGCCGTCAGCGAGCGCTCGCCGCCGGAGAGCAGCGAGAGCCGCTTGACCTTCTTGCCCGGCGGGCGGGCCTCCACCTCGACGCCGGTGGTGAGCATGTCGTCCGGATCGGTGAGGACGAGACGGCCCTCGCCGCCCGGGAAGAGGCGCGAGAAGACGCCCTCGAACTCGCGGGCCGTGTCCCGGTACGCCTCGGTGAAGACCTGCTCGACGCGCAGGTCGACCTCCTTCACGACCTGAAGCAGGTCGGCCCGGGTCTTCCTCAGGTCCTCCAACTGCTCCGAGAGGAACTTGTGCCGCTCCTCCAGGGCCGCGAACTCCTCCAGGGCCAGCGGATTCACCTTGCCGAGCTGGTGGTGGGCCCGTTCGGCGGCCTTCAGCCGCTTCTCCTGCTCCGAACGGACGAACGGCCGGGGCTCCGCGGGCCCGGCGCCCTCCTCCCCCTCGACCGCGGGCGGCGGGGGGACGGGCTGGTCGGGGCCGTACTCGGCGACCAGGGCGGCCGCCCCGACGCCGAACTCCTCCAGGGCCTTGGCCTCCAGTTGCTCGATCCGCAGCCGCTTCTCGGCACCGAGGACCTCGCCGCGGTGGACGGAGTCGGTCAGCTTGTCCAGCTCGGCCTTGAGGTCCCGGCCCCGGGCCCTGGCCTCCGCGAGCCCCCGTTCCCGGCCGGCCCTGGCCGCCTCGGCGACCGCCCGCTCCCGCTCGGCACGGGACAGCGAGACCTCGACGTGGGCCAGGAGCGTCCGGGCCCCGGCGGCGACCGCGCCGGCGACCTCCGCCTCGTGGCGGAGCCGGACCCGGCGCTGCTCGGCACGCGCGCGTGCCTCCCGTTCGGCGCGGGCGGCCCGGTCGAGGGAGTCGGCCCGCCCGGCGAGCCCCCTGACCCGCTCCTCGTGGGTACGGACCTGGAGCCGCGCCTCCATCTCGGTCTGGCGCGCCCGGGAGCCGTCGGCCGCGAGCCGGTCGCGGACGGAGGCGTCGGGCTCCTCGTCCCCGCCCTCCCCGGTGGCCTCCTCGGCCACCAGGAGCCGTTCGGCCAGCTCCTCGGCGTCCGCGGCGGCCTTCTCCAGGACCTCCCGGGCGCGGGCGACGGCCGCGTCGGCGCGCTCGGCCTCCTCCGCCGCTCCCCTGGCCTGTCCGGCGAGCCGGCCGAGCCGCTGGGCGACGGCGGACTTCTCGCGCTCGGCGGTACGGCGGCGGGCGTCGAGCTCCTCGACGAGCGCGCTGGCGGTGCGGCGCCGCTCGCCGGCCTCCTCCCGCGCGGCCGCCAGCGCCTCGCACCGCGCGCCCAGTTCGTCGAGCTCGGCGGCGGCCTCGGCCACGGAGGCCTGGACCTCCAGGAGGCTGGGGGCGCCGGCGGAGCCGCCGTGCGCGAAGTGCGCGCCGAGCACGTCCCCCTCGGTGGTGACGGCGGTCAGCGCGGGCCGGGTCCTGACGAGTTCCGCGGCCTCGTCCAGGTCGTCCACGACGACGACGCCGTCGAGCAGGCGGCGGACGGCGCCCATGAGTTCGGCGGGTCCCCGGACGAGGTCGGCGGCGAACGGACGGCCTCCGGGCGCGGGGCCCACCGGCTCCGGGGCCGGGTCCCGGGCCCCGGTGAGGAGCAGCGAGGCGCGGCCCGCGTCCTGCTTGCGCAGCAGGCGGAGGGCCTCGGCGGCGGCGGAGGGCCCGGCGGCGACCCCGTCGGCGGCCGCGCCGAGGGCGGCGGCGACGGGGACCTCGTACCCGGGGGTGACGGTGAGGAGGTCGGCCGCCGGGCCGAGGAGTCCGGCGATCCCGGCGGCGAGCAGGGCGCCCGTGCCGTCCTTGCGGCGCAGTCCGAGGGCGAGGGTGTCGTGGCGGGCGCGGGTCGCGGCGCGGCGGCGCTCGGCGGCGTCGAGGGCTTCGCGGGCGGCGCCCAGGGCGGTCTCGGCCTCGGCGAGCTCGCGACGGGCGGCCTCGTGCCGTCCGGCGTGCCCGGTGTCCTCCGCGTCGAGGCCGTCGACCTCGGCCCTGAGCCGTTCGTACTCCTCCTGGGCGGCGGCGGCCCGCTCGGCCGCCTCGTCCCGGGCGGCGGCGAGCCGGTCGATCTCGGCCCGGGCGGCGGCGGCGCGCGAGCGGGCCGCGTCGACCTGGCCGTGGAGGCGGGCGAGGCCCTCGCGGCGGTCGGCGAGGGCGCGAGCGGCGTCCTTGAGGCGGCGCTCCTCGTCCGTCAGCGCCCGCTCCAGGTCGGAGCGGTGGGCGACGGCGTCCTCCAGGGCGCGTTCGGCGGCCTCCAGGGCGGCTTCGAGCTCGGCCTCCTGCTCGCGGACGCGGGCCGCCTCCCGTTCCAGGTCCTCGGGGTCGCGGCCGCGCCGCTCCTCGGGGGGCGCGGTGGTGGCGCTCTTCACGCGCGCGTCGGCCAGGGAGACGGTGCCCCGGACGCGTTCGGCGAGCTGGGAGAGGTCGTACCAGGTCTGCTGGGCGCGCTCCAGGCGGGGCACGAGCGCGCGTGCCTCGGCCTCCAGGGCGGTCTCCCGCGCGAGGGCGGCGCGCAGCTCGGTCCCGGTGGCCTCCTTGCGCGCGAGGAGGGCCGCCTCGTCGGCGACCTCGGCGTCGAGCGCCGCCCTGAGGTGGACGAGGTCGTCGGCGAGGAGGCGCAGGCGCGCGTCGCGCAGGTCGGCCTGGATGACGACGGCCCGGCGGGCGACGGCGGCCTGCCGGCCCAGCGGCTTGAGCTGCCGGCGCAGTTCGTCGGTGAGGTCCTGCACGCGCGCGAGGTTGGCCTGCATCGCGTCGAGCTTCCGCAGCGCCTTCTCTTTCCGCTTGCGGTGCTTGAGGACGCCGGCGGCCTCCTCGATGAAGGCGCGGCGGCCCATCGGGTCGGCGTGCAGCACGGAGTCGAGCTGTCCCTGTCCGACGATGACGTGCATCTCGCGTCCGATGCCGGAGTCGGACAGCAGGTCCTGGAAGTCGAGCAGGCGGCAGGTGTCGCCGTTGATCTGGTACTCGCTGCTGCCGCCGCGGAACATGATCCGGGTGAGGGTGACCTCGGCGTAGTCGATGGGCAGGGCGCCGTCGGAGTTGTCGATGGTCAGCGAGACCTCGGCGCGGCCGAGCGGGGGGCGCCCGGTCGTGCCGGCGAAGATGACGTCCTCCATCTTGCCGCCGCGCAGCGACTTGGCGCCCTGCTCGCCCATGACCCAGGAGAGGGCGTCCACGACGTTGGACTTGCCCGATCCGTTGGGGCCCACGACACAGGTGATTCCGGGTTCGAACCTCAGCGTGGTGGCCGAGGCGAACGACTTGAATCCGCGGAGCGTCAAGGCCTTGAGGTGCACGTCGGGGACTCTACCGGGGCCCGCGCGTTTCACCCGCGAACGTGCAGGGCAGATCCTCGGATGAGAAAGGGGGAGGAGTGGGGGACTCCGGGGAAACAGCGGGTGAAAGCAAGAAGGGACGCCGAAGCGCCCCTTGCGTGTTCAGCCGACATGCGTCGAGCCCCATATGCGGCTGTGTGGCGGCCGGCCTCGCCGACCTGTGTGTTTCCCACCTGGCCCCTCGGGGCTGGGTTGTCAGGTGAGCGCAGGCTCCGCCTGGGGTACGTCGAGGTCGATGCTGTCCAGCAGCGACTCTCCCTGGTGCTGAGCGGCGGCAGCGGCGAGCGCGTCGTTCTCGGACTGGATCCGTACCAGCTCGGATTCGAGGTCCTGGACGCGCTGCTGGAGCCGTCGCATCTCGGCGAGGAGTCGCGGGTCGGAGCCGCCGACGTATCCGAGAAGCGCCTTTGCCATGATGGATGGTCCTCCACAATGAGTGACCGACCGAAGCGGTGTGGGTCGTGAGGGATTGGCACCCGCGGTGTTCGGCAGTGACTTGTTGTGCCGGTTCCACTGCCCCACAGCCAAGGTGCGCGGGGCTTCCAGAGTCTCACCAAAAAGTTTGACGGTCAACACGATCACGCCCCGTTCGGAGGGACGGCCGGGGAGTCCACGGCCGCTCAGGGGCGGCGGTGCGTCTCGACCCGGCGCCTCGGGGCGTCGCGATCAACCTCATCGGGCAGCCTTCCACGGCGGGCGCTCCTTGGCAACCACCAGGCGCTTTTCCCTTCACACGCCCGTTACGGCGCGTTCGCACGGAACCCCGACGGGTCACCGGAAGGGGTGTCGGAGAGTGATCGTCAGCGGATGGCGAATCCTTCGTAGCCTCCGCGCGGGGTGTCCCAGATCTCAGTGACTCCGTCCACGCGTCCGGGTGTGTCGTCGGAGTGGAGCCAGCCGAGCAGACGGTGGCAATTCTCACGCGGTCCCTCGGCCACGACCTGGACCCGGCCGTCGTCGAGGTTGAGGGCGAAGCCCACCAGGCCGCCGATCTCCAGGGCGTTTGCCCTGGTGAACCAGCGGAAGCCCACTCCCTGTACCCGGCCGCGCACCCAGGCGGTCATCCGTACGTCGTCGCTCATGGCTGCACGCTAACGGGCAGCCCGGTCGAAGAGCACATCGCCCCCCGCTTCCCACTCGCGTACAGTCCCGACGAACGCGTCTCACCCGTTCGGGCGCGCGCCGTTCGACGGTCGGACCGCAACGGTACCGACCGCAAAGATCAGCAAAGACCAGCAGGAGGGCAGAGCCATGGGACGCCACCGTCGCTCCGGCGCCGCACCCGCCGCAGAAGACTACGCGGCCGGTACGGACCGCCGGCACCGGGGTGACCGCCGCAGGCGGACCGTGCGCACCGGCCTGCTCGGCGCCTCCGCGGCGGTCGCGGTCGGCGCGGTCGCGGTCGCCTCGGGCCTCCTGCCGGGCGGGGACACCCTCACGGTCGGCAGCACCGACACGGTCGAGCACCGGGCGCCGTCCCGGCAGGCCCCGGAGCTGACCACGCAGGGCGGGGCGACGGAGACCCCGACGACCACGCGCACGGGGACCGGCAGCGGGAAGCCTGCCTCCCCCTCGGCGAAGCCCGGCCCGAAGCCGAAGGCCACGAAGACGGCGACCCCGAAGCCCTCGAAGACCACCGCCTCCCCGAGCGCGAAGCCCAAGCCGAAGCCGACGTCGACCCCCTCCCCCGCGCCGAAGGCCACGAAGAAGACGGCCCCGAAGCCCGTGCGGACGGCCGCCCCGAAGACCTCGGCCGCGCCCACCACCGAGGCGCCCGCGCCGAAGCCCGACCCGACCACGCAGGCCCCCACCGCCAAGGCCCCGGTCCGGAAGGCCGCGCCGGCCTCCACCGCCAACCGGAACGACGCCGCCGAGGCGGAGGTCCTCCGCCTGGTCAACACCGAGCGCGCCACCGTGGGCTGCACCCCGGTGACCGCCGACGCGCGGCTCGCCTCGCTGGCGGGCGCGTTCAGCGCGGACATGGCCGCCCGCGGCTTCTTCGACCACACGGACCCCGACGGGAACACCCCGTGGGCGCGCGCCCAGAAGGTGGGCGTCTCGACCCTGGCCGGCGAGAACATAGCCCGCGGCCAGGCGGACGCGGCGGCCGTGATGGAGTCCTGGATGAACAGCGACGGCCACCGCGCCAACATCCTGAACTGCGACTTCAAGACGATGGGCGTCGGCGTGCACTTCGGCGACGGCGGCCCGTGGTGGACCCAGGACTTCGGCTACTGAGATTCCCGCGGGCCACCGTGCGGGCCGTCTCGGAGCCGTGACCGGCATCCGGGGCGGCCCGCGCCGCGTCGACGGGGCCGACGAGCGGCTCCGCGACCGCATCGGCGCGGTTCTTCAAGCGGTACGCGATCGTCCACGAGGACGTGTTCTTCGGATGCGGCCCGGTCCGCCCGCATAAGGTCGTCGCCCGGGGCGAGACGACCGGGAACCACGACCTCGTGGGCGAGGGCGGCGAGACGTCCGACGGAGCCCGGCGGGTCCAGCGACCCCGGATGCGGTCCGGCAGCACCCGGGAGACCACCGGAAGGAACTTCGACCGTGACGCACACCGACCCCCTCACCGAGATCCTGGCGAACGCCCGCGTCCTCCTCTTCGACTTCGACGGCCCCGTGTGCGACGTGTTCGCGGGACTGCCGGCCCCCGAGGTCGCACGAGAGCTGACCGCACTCCTCTCCGCCCGGGACGCAGCCGCGGGCGCGAAGGCCGCCCGGACCGACGACCCGATCGAAGTCCTGCGCATCGCGCACGAGGCCGGCACCGAACCGGGCCGGAGGATCGAGCAGGCCCTGACGTCCGCCGAGGTACGAGCCGTCGCGGTGGCCGGACAGCCGACTCCGGGAGCGGCCGAAGCCCTCCGGGCAGCACGCGCGGCCGGCCGGGGGGTCGCGGTGGTGAGCGACAACTCCGCCGAGTGCGTCCAGGCCTTCCTGGAACTCCACGGCCTCCAGGAGCACGTCACGCACATCGTGGGCCGCCCCTCCGAACAGCCCCACCTGATGAAGCCGAACCCGTTCCCGCTCATCACGGCGGCCGAACAGATGCACATCGACGTCACGAGCTGCACCCTGATCGGCGACTCCCTCACCGACGTCCGGGCCGCCCACGCGGCCGGGGCGAAGGTCATCGGCTACGCCGACGAGCCCCACAAGGCGGACCTCTTCAGCGAGGCGCAGGCCGACGCCGTCACCGAGCACATGCAGGACATCGCCGACGCCCTCACAGCGGAGTAGCCGGGGAGCAGCGGGGCGGAGTCCCCCACGTCGACGCCGGCCCCGGCTCCGCGCGGCCGGCTCACCCCGTGACGACGCGTGGCGGGCGCTGGCAGCGGGGGCAGAAGTAGCTGGAGCGGTTCATCCAGGGGCGGCGGCGCATCGGGGTGCCGCAACGGCGGCAGGGCTCGTCCTCGCGGCCGTAGGCGTCGAGGGAGCGGTCGAAGTAGCCGGATTCGCCGTTGACGTTGACGTACAGGCTGTCGAAGCTGGTGCCGCCGACGGCGAGCGCCGCGTTCATCACGTCCCGGACGTGTCCGAGGAGTTCGGCCGAGCGCGGCCGGGTCAGGGTGGCGGTCGGCCGGTCGTAGTGCAGCCGTGAGCGCCAGAGCGCCTCGTCCGCGTAGATGTTGCCGACGCCGCTGATCAGCGACTGGTCCAGGAGGGCCCGCTTGATCGTCGTACGGCGCAGGCGCAGCGCGGCCTGGAAGGCGGCGTCGTCGAACGCCGGGTCCAGCGGGTCGCGGGCGATGTGCGCGATGACGTCCGGGAGCCCGTCGGGGCTCTGGTCGTGGAGCGAGAGCCCGCCGAAGGTGCGCTGGTCGACGAAGCGGAGCTCGGTGCCGACGGCGTCGTCGAAGCGGACCCGGATGCGCAGGTGCTTCTCGTCGGGGGCGTCGTGCGGCTGGACGAGCAACTGTCCGCTCATGCCGAGGTGTCCGAGGACGGCCGTCCCGGTGTCGGCCAGCGGCAGCCAGAGGTACTTGCCGCGCCGCCGCGCGCCCTCGACCCGCCGGCCCTTCAGCCGGGCCGCGAAGTCCTCGCCGCCCGCCAGGTGGCGGCGCACGGCCCTGGGGTGCAGGACCTCGGCCTCGGTCACGGTCCGGCCGGCGATCCAGCGCTCCAGACCGCGCCGGACGACCTCGACCTCGGGCAGCTCGGGCACGGTGTTCCTCCGGAGTCGTTCGTCACTTCTTCACTTCTTCGACGGCGGAACCACCCTACTGCCGTCCGGATCGCGCGTGAGAAGCCCGGAAAAGACGGGAACCCCGCCCTGGGGCGGGGTTCCCGGAAGGCTCCGGAAGCGAGCAGGACGAAAGGTCAGGCCGAGGCCCGGTCCTTGGCAGGAGAGGGGTCGGCGACCGCTCCCGCCTCGGCCGCGGCCTTCGCCGCCGCCACACGCTCGTCCGCGGCCGCGCGGATCGCGCGCCACGCGGACTCCGCCGCCTGCTGTTCCGCTTCCTTCTTGCTGCGGCCGGTGCCGGTGCCGTACGAGACACCACCGACGCGGGCGGCAGCGGTGAAGGTCTTCTCGTGGTCCGGGCCCTCCTCGGAGACGAGGTACTCCGGGACGCCCAGGCCCTCGGCCGCGGTGAGCTCCTGGAGGCTGGTCTTCCAGTCCAGGCCGGCACCGAGGTTCGAGGACTTCTCGATCAGCGGGTCGAAGAGCCGGTGCACCAGCTCGGACGCCGCTTCGAGGCCCTGGTCGAGATAGACCGCGCCGATCACCGCTTCGAGGGTGTCGGCGAGGATGGACGCCTTGTCCCGGCCGCCCGTGCCCTCTTCGCCCCGGCCGAGCCGGATGAAGGAGCCGAGGTCGAGTCCGCGGCCCACGTCCGCCAGTGCACGAGAGTTGACCACCGCGGCCCGCAGCTTGGCCAGTTGGCCTTCGGGCAGGTCGGGGTGGGTGCGGTACAGCGTGTCGGTGACCACCAGGCCGAGCACGGAGTCCCCGAGGAACTCCAGACGCTCGTTGGTGGGCAGACCGCCGTTCTCGTACGCGTACGAACGGTGGGTCAGCGCACGCACCAGAAGGGCGGACTCGAGCTTGTAGCCGAGCCGCCCTTCCAGAAGCGTGTGGGACGAGGCATGGTCCGTCTTGTCGTCCGTCTTGCGGGACTCAGACATTGCGCCTCTCACCAGCCCAATCAGACCGAGAGGACCTGGCGCTTGTTGTAGGTGCCGCAGCTCGGGCACGCGATGTGCTGCAGCTTCGGCTCCTGGCAACGCTCACACGAAACCAGGGTGGGGACCGCAGCCTTCCACTGCGACCGGCGGTGGCGCGTGTTGCTGCGCGACATCTTCCGCTTCGGAACAGCCACGGCTACTTCTCCTGCTTCTCGGCGGCGCTTCGGACGTCCCCGTCAGAGGCTTTGCCGCTCATGTTGTCCTTCTCATCGGTTCCCAGCGAACCGGCGAGTCCCTGCAGTGCCGCCCAACGGATGTCGACGGCGTCGTGGTGGTGGTCCGGGTTCTCGTTCAGGTTGGTTCCGCACTCGGAACACAGGCCCGCACAGTCCTCCCGGCACACCGGCTGCATCGGCAGTGCGAGCACCACCGCATCACGCAGCACGGGTTCGAGGTCGAACATGCCGTCCTCGAGGGGGATCATGTCCTCTTCGCCCTCGGCCTCGTCGTCCGCGGCCGCCTTGGAGCGGCCCCGGTCGTCGGACTCGGGGTACGAGAACATCTCCTGGAAGTCCACGTCGAGCTCCAGCTCGACGGGCTCCAGACACCTTACGCACTCCCCCTCGGCCGACGCACGGGCGGTGCCTGTGACAAGCACCCCTTCCATGACCGACTCAAGACGGAGATCGATGTCGATCGGGGCGCCCTCGGGCACTCCGATCACTCCTTCGACGCCCATGGCCGCGGGGGCCTCGACCGATCGCGAGAGCCGCTGCAGGGCACCAGGACGCCGCCCCAGCTCGTGCGTGTCGAACACGAGGGGGTTGCGGTGGTCGAGGCGCGTGCTCAGGGCTCTTCCTGCTTTCGGATCGTTCTGCGTCGTGGAAGGTTCGTGGGCCGCCGACCGTGGGCAGCACGGGTCGCGGACATACGCGCGACCGAAGAGCCAGGATACTGGACGCTTCGCCCAGGGCCCAATCCGGGCCCTTCGCCCGTTCCCGCGTCCGCTCGCCTACTGCTGCTGCCCCTGGTCGTACTGCTGCTCGTACCGGCGCAACTGGTCCAGGTCGATCATGCTCGTGTCGAAGAAGCTGGTCTCGTCGAGCGCGGCGGCCTGCTGGGGCTGCTGGGCCGGCTGCTGGTACGCGTAGGGGTCCTGCTGCTGGTAGCCGTACGGATCGGCCTGCTGCTGGTACGCGTAGGGGTCCGGCTGCTGCTGGACCTGCTGGTACCCGTAGGGGTCCTGCTGGTAGCCGTACGGGTCGGGCTGCTGCTGCGGCGGGTCGGGGACGTGCGCCGGGGGCTGGACCGGGGCCTGCGCCGGGATCGGGGCCGGCTCGGGGTCGGAGAGTTCCGCGAGGCCGGCCAGGTAGTCGGCGTCGCTGGTGTGGACCGTGCCGCCGAGGCCGTCCTGGGCGGCCATGTGCTCGCCGAGGTCGTCGGTGGCGATCCGGCCGTGCAGCTTCTGCCGGCCGCGCCCGACGGCCTCCAGGGTCTTGCTGAGCACCGCCTCGAAGGCGCCCAGCTTGGCGGCGATGAAGTCGTCGGCCCCGTCCGCCCGGTGAATCAGCGTCTGCGGGTCTGCGCTGTACTCGGGGGCGTCCTCGTCGGCGTAGCCGTCCGGCCCGAGCCCCGGGCCGCGGCCGAGGAGCTTCTCGCGGCCCCGGTCGACGGAGCCGATGGTCTTGTTGAGGACGACCTCGAAGTTGGCGAGCTTGGAGTCGACGTAGTCGTCGGCCTCGGCGCGGATCTCCTCGGCCTCGCGGCGGGCCTCGGAGAGGATCCGGTCGGCCTCCTCCTGCGACTGCCGGGCGACCTGCGTGTCGGAGACGATCGAGCCCCGCTCGGCGTGGGCGGCCTCGATGATCCGCTCGGCCTCCCGGCGGGCCTCCTCGACCATCTGCTCGCGGCCGCCGATCAGCTCCCGGGCCTGGGCGAGGGAGCCGGGCAGGGCCTCCCGCACCTCTTCGAGCAGGGAGAGCAGTTCGGCGCGGTTGACCACGCAGGATGCCGACATGGGCATGGAGCGGGCGCCCCGCACGGTCGCCACGATCTCGTCGAGCTTCTTCTGCACGTCCACCTGGTGCTCGCCACTCTCTACAGCCGGTTGGAGAAGGACGGGACGACTGTAAGGGCAGTCGGCGCCCGTCCGACACCAGGTGACGGAGCGTCAGCGGCGGTGGCCGCGCGTCACTTCTGCGCGAGCCGTTCGGTCAGGTGCCCGAGGACCAGCGGCGGGACCAGGTGGGAGACGTCGCCGCCCCAGGCCGCGACCTCCTTGACCAGGGAGGAGGAGAGGAAGCTGTACGTCGGGTTGGTGGGGACGAAGAGGGTCTCCACGCCCGAGAGGCCGTTGTTCATCTGGGCCATCTGCAGCTCGTAGTCGAAGTCGCTGACCGCGCGCAGGCCCTTGACGATGGCGGGGATCTCGCGCTGCTTGCAGAAGTCGACGAGGAGGCCGTGGAAGGACTCCACCCGGACGTTGCCGAAGTCGGCGGTGACCTCGCGGATCAGCTCGATCCGCTCGTCGACCGTGAAGAGGCCCTTCTTCGACTGGTTGATCATCACGGCCACGTGTACGACGTCGTACAGCTTGGAGGCGCGGGCGATGATGTCGAGGTGTCCGTTGGTGATGGGGTCGAATGACCCCGGACAGACGGCGCGGCGCAACGTGGGTCCCTCGCTCTCCGGTCCGGTCATCGTGCGTCTTCGCACGTAGAGGCGGCGCGACCGTACCAAAACGTTCCCTCGCCGTAACGACGGGCCCGCAGTGGCTCGAAACCGGCCGGCCAGCCGAATTCTCCGCCTCGGGTGCTGCGCTCCACGGTGACGAGGGCATCCTCGCCCAGCCAGCCCCCCGAGCGCAGTGTGAGGAGAATCTCCCGGAGACCGGCGTCCTCGACGGCGTACGGCGGGTCGAGGAAGACCAGGTCGTACGGGTCGGCGGGGGCCGGTCCGGTCACGATCTGCTCGGCCTTGCCGGTACGGAGCTCCGCGCCCGGCAGGCCGATCGCCCGGACGTTCTCCCGGATCGTCCGCGCGGCGCGGGGGTCGGCCTCGACGAGGAGGGCGTGGGCGGCGCCCCGGGAGAGCGCTTCGAGGCCGACGGCGCCGGAGCCCGCGTACAGGTCGGCGACCCGGGTCCCGTCGAGGGTGCCGAGGAACGCCTCCCAGGTGGAGAAGAGGCCCTCGCGCGCCCGGTCGGAGGTGGGGCGGGTGCCGTTGCCGGGCGGCACGGCCAGGCGCCGGCCGCCGGCCGTACCGGCGATCACGCGGGTCATCGGTGTCCTCGTCCTGCGTCGTCCAGTGCGTACGTCCAGTGCGTACGTCTCAGGATATGGCCGCGGTCGGACCGGTGGACGGTCAGCCCTTCTCCAGGTACTCCTCCCGGTCCTTGTCGAGGAGGGCGTCGAGGGCGGTGCGCAGGCCCGGGTGGGCGGTGAGGTCGGGGTCGGCGAGGACGAGGGCGGTGGCCTCCTCGCGGGCGGCGGTGATGACCTCCTCGTCGTCGATGACGGTGAGGACCCGCAGGGAGGAGCGGACGCCGGACTGGGCCTGGCCGAGGACGTCGCCCTCGCGCCGCTGTTCGAGGTCGATGCGGGAGAGCTCGAAGCCGTCGAGGGTGGAGGCGACGGCGCCGAGGCGCTGGCGGGCGGGGCTCGCCTCGGGCATCTCGGTGACGAGGAGGCAGAGGCCGGGGGCGGAGCCGCGGCCCACGCGGCCGCGGAGCTGGTGGAGCTGGGAGACGCCGAAGCGGTCCGCGTCCATGATGACCATGGCGGTGGCGTTGGGGACGTTGACGCCGACCTCGATGACGGTGGTGGCGACGAGGACGTCGAGGTCGCCGGCGGCGAAGCGGCGCATGACGTCGTCCTTGTCGTCGGGGTGCATGCGGCCGTGCAGGACGGCGATCCGCAGGCCCGTGAGGGGGCCGGTGCGGAGCTTCTCGGCGACGTCGAGGACGGCGAGCGGGGGCCGCTTCTCGGCCTCGTCCTCCGCGGACGCCCCGGACTTCTTCTTCCGGTCCTCCTCGTCGCCGATCCGGGGGCAGACCACGTACGCCTGGTGTCCGTTCTCGACCTCCTCGCGGACCCGTTCCCACGCGCGCGCGAGGAAGTGCGGCTTGTCGGCGGCGGGGACGACGTGGCTGGCGATCGGGGAGCGGCCGGCGGGCAACTGGTCGAGGACGGAGGTCTCCAGGTCGCCGAAGACGGTCATGGCGACCGTGCGCGGGATGGGTGTCGCGGTCATGACGAGGAGGTGCGGGGGCTGCTTGCCCTTGCCGCGCAGGGCGTCGCGCTGCTCGACGCCGAAGCGGTGCTGCTCGTCGACGACGACCAGGCCCAGGTCGTGGAACTGCACCTTGTCCTCGATCAGCGCGTGCGTGCCGATGACGACCCCGGCCTCGCCGGTGACCAGGTCGAGCAGGGCCTGACGGCGGGCGGCGACGCCCATGGACCCGGTGAGCAGGACGACCTTGGTGGCCCGGTCCGCACCGCCGAGCATCCCGCCCTCGGCCAGCTCGCCCATCATCTCGGTGACGGAGCGGTGGTGCTGCTGGGCGAGGACCTCGGTGGGCGCGAGCATCGCGGCCTGCCCCCCGGAGTCGACGACGGCGAGCATGGCGCGCAGGGCGACCATGGTCTTCCCGCTTCCGACCTCGCCCTGGAGGAGGCGGTGCATGGGGTGGTCGGTGGCGAGGTCGTCGAAGATCTCCTTCGAGACCTTCCGCTGGCCGTCGGTGAGGGTGAAGGGGAGCTTGGCGTCGAAGGCGTCGAGGATGCCTTCGGGGGCCGGCCTCCGGGGGACGGCGGGCAGTTGGGTGTCGGCGTGCCGGCGGCGGGCGAGGGCGACCTGGAGGACGAAGGCCTCGTCCCACTTGAGCCGGTCCCGGGCGGCGGCGATGTCGGCCTTGGTGCGGGGCCGGTGGATCATCCGGAGGGCGTCGGGCAGTTCGGCGAGGCCGCGGCCCTCGCGCAGGGCGTCCGGGAGCGGGTCGACGGCGTCGGTGACGCTCGGCAGGACCGCGTCGACGGCCTTGGCGATCTTCCAGGACTCCAGCTTGGTGGTGGCCGGGTAGATCGGGATGAGGGCCCCGGCCCAGACGTCCACGGCCTCCTCGCGGTCGCCGCGCAGGAGTTCGTACGACGGGTGGGCGAGCTGGAGGCGCCGGTTGAAGAGCGAGACCTTGCCCGCGAACATCGCTCGGGTGCCGGGCAGCAGGTCCTTGTGCGGCTTGTGCACGCCCTTGCCGAAGAAGACGAGCTGCACGCGGCCGCTGCCGTCGGTGATGGTCACTTCGAGGCGCTGGCCGCGCCCCTTGGAGCCGTTGAAGGTGAGCACACGGGCGTCGGCGACCTGCGCGACCACCGTGACGTGCTCGTCGAGCGGCAGGTCGGAGAGGGTGGTCAGCTCCCCCCGCTCGGCGTACCGGCGGGGGTAGTGGTGCAGCAGGTCCCCGACCGTGTGCAGGTCGAGCGCCTCGGCCATGACCTTGGCGGTGGCGGGGCCGAGGGACTTCTTGAGTGGTTCGTCGAGCGCGGGCACGCGTTCCATTGCACACCACGGGACCGACAGTCGGGGCGAGGCCTGTGGACGACCGCCGGGAGCGGCGCCTATTCCACCCCGATGAGCAGCGGCGGAGCCTCCGCGCCCGCGTGGTACGTGGTGGTGTCGACGGCCAGGTAGCCGCGCCGGACGTGGCGTTCGAGGTCGGCGGCGAGGCCGGGCGGGGTGCCGTCGGCGACGACGAGGGTGACGAGTTCGCCGCCCGCCGAGAGCATCCGGTCCAGGACGGTGCGGGCGGTCTCGGTGAGGTCCTGGCCGATGACGGCGACGTCCCCCTCGATGAGGCCGAGGACGTCGCCGGCCTGGCAGACGCCGGCCGAGGTGAAGGACCGGTGCTCGGCGACGGCGAGTTCGGCGTAGCGGGTGGCTCCGGCGGCGGCCGTCATGGCGACGACGTCCTCGTCGAAGCGCCGGTCGGGCTCGTGGACGGCGAGGGCGGCGATGCCCTGGACGGCGGCCCGGGTGGGGATGAGGGCGACGCGGACGCCCTCGGCCCTGACGCGTTCGGCGGCCGCTGCGGCGGTCTCGCGCAGGTCGGTGTCGTTGGGCAGGAGGACGACCTCGCGCGCGTGCGCCCGCCGGACGGCCTCGACGAGTTCGTCCTCGGCGGGGGGTTCGCCGGGGCGGGTCCGGACGGTGGTCGCGCCGGCCTCGGCGCAGAGCCCGGCGAGGCCTTCGCCGGGGACGACGGCGACGACCGCGCGCCGGGCGCGGGGTGCGCCTCCGGCGGGGTCGGTGGGGCCGGGGCGTCCGGTGGTCCCCCGCTCCTCGTTCCCGTGGCCGGTCGCGTGACCGGGTCCGTCACCGGCTCGGGGACCGTCCCCGGCCTCGTACCCCGCTCCGTACCCCGCCCCGTGACCGGCCTCGTATCCGTCCTCCCGGGCCGGAGGAGTCGGCGCGGTGGACGCGAAGTGGGTGATCCGGATGCGGTGGGGGCGGCCGGCCTCGACGCCGGCCTCGACGGCGGCGCCCGCGTCGTCCGCGTGCACGTGGACGTTCCAGAGGCCGTCGCCGCCGACGACGACCAGGGACTCCCCCAGGGCGTCGAGGCGGGCGCGCAGCAGCTCGACGGCCGTGTCGTCGGCCTCCAGGAGGTAGATCACCTCGTAGGCGGGCCCGTCCTCGCCCGCGCACTCCTCGCGGGGGGCGGCCGGCGGGAGCGGCGCGGCCCCGGACCGGTCCGGGCTCCGCCCTGTGACGGTCTCCAGGAGGGCGCCGAGGACGGCCACCAGGCCCCTGCCGCCCGCGTCCACGACCCCGGCGCGTTCGAGGACGTCCAACTGGCCGGAGGTGGCCGCCAGCGCGGTCGCGGCCCCCTCGTGGGCGCAGCGGGCCACCTCCACGAGCGTGCCGCCCGCCGCGCACGCCTCGGCGGCGGCGCTCGCCACGGTGAGGATGGTGCCCTCCACGGGGCGGGCGACGGCCTGCCGGGCCGCGCGCGCGGCCTCGGCGAGGGCGCGGGCGAGGTGATCCCCGTCACGTCCGTCGGCGAGGACGGTCGCCATGCCGCGCAGGAGCTGGGAGAGGATGGTCCCGGAGTTGCCGCGGGCCCCGAGGAGGGCACCGTGGGCCATGGCCCGCACGGCCTCTGCCGTGTCCGGGCCGGAGGCCGCGAAGACGGCTTCGACGGCCCGGTGGGCGGCTTCCGCCGTCAGGTAGAGGTTGGTGCCGGTGTCCCCGTCCGCGACCGGGTAGACGTTGATCGCGTCGATCTCCTCGCGCTCCCGTCCGAGGGCGTCGAAGGCCCTCGCGCACCAGGTCCGGACCGCTTCGGCGTCGAGCTCGACGAGCTCCTCGTCAGGCTGAAGGGCTCGCGACAACGGGGGGTCCTCCTTCGGCGGTGAGCTCACCGCAGGGTAGACCGGAGGTGTCCCGGGCGTGACCGGGGCCCGGGGCGGGGCCGGCGGGGAACATGGTAGTTTCGTTCCACGGAAGCAGGCGTTGTATGCTGCTTCGGTTGCCCGGTTCAGTCCGGGCCGTTCCCCGGCAAGCCACTTCAGACTCCTGATTCCGGTGCGCCGGATTTCACTGTAATTCTGAAGTCTTTGGAGTGACCCGTGGCTGCCAACTGCGACGTCTGCGGCAAGGGGCCGGGCTTCGGCAACAACATTTCGCACTCGCACCGCCGTACGTCCCGTCGCTGGAACCCGAACATCCAGCGCGTGCGTGCCGTGGTCGGTCGGACGCCGAAGCGGCTCAACGTCTGCACCTCGTGCATCAAGGCCGGCAAGGTCTCGCGCTAACCGCGACGTTCCGTCGTAGCGCAGCCCCTGCGGTTGCCTTGAGAGGCCGGTTCACCTCGGTGAACCGGCCTTTTGCCATGCCCTGGGGCAGGTACGGGGCGGGCCCGGGAGCCGTCGGCGCCCCCGGGCCCCTCGTACCGCTCAGTCCCTGATCAGTCCCTGAACCGCCAGCCGTGGTCGACCGGGCCTATGCCCGCGCCCAGGGCGAATCCGGCGGCGATGGCCCCGGTCACGTACCCCTTGGCCTCCCGCACCGCCTCCGGCACCGTGCGCCCCTTGGCGAGCCCGGAGGCGACCGCCGAGGCGAGCGTGCAGCCCGTCCCGTGGGTGTGCCGGTTGTCGTGGCGCGGGGCGCGGAGCCAGTGCTCCTCCTCGCCGTCGGTGAGCAGGTCCACGGCCTCCCCGCCCGTGGGCAGGTGCCCGCCCTTGATCAGGACCCAGGCCGGTCCGTACGCCAGGACGGCCCCGGCGGCGGTCCTCATGTCGGCCTCGTGCGCGACGCGCACGCCCGTGAGCTGCGTCACCTCGTCCAGGTTGGGCGTGGCGACGGTCGCGAGGGGCAGCAGTTTCGTGCGGACGGAGTCGAGCGCGGACGCGGCGAGGAGCGGGTCGCCGTGCTTGGAGACCCCGACCGGGTCGACGACGACGGGCGCTCCGGTGTCCGCGAGGAGTTCCGCGACGGTCTCCACGAGCGGGGCGGTGGCCAGCATGCCGGTCTTCACGGCCTGGACGCCGATGTCGTCGACGACGGACCGGTACTGGGCGCGCACGGCCTCCGCCGGCAGTTCCCAGACGCCCTGGACGCCCCGGGAGTTCTGCGCGGTGACGGCGGTGAGGACGCTCATGCCGTGGACGCCGAGCGCCAGCATCGTCTTCAGGTCGGCCTGGATGCCCGCGCCGCCGCCGGAGTCGGACCCGGCGACGGTGAGGACCAGCGGCGGCCGCCCCGGGTCTCCCGTACTCACTTCATCCCCCGCACTCACTCCGTCTCCCGTACTCACTCCGTCTCCCGTACTCACTCCGTCTCCCCGAAGTGGTCCCAGCCGCCGACCGCGTGCCAGGGCGCGCCGTCCACGGTGACCTGGGGCAGCGCCGAGGGGTTGAGGACCTCGCCGATGACCTTCCAGCGGGCGGGCAGCTTCACGTCCGGCGGGAAGGTGGCGACGATGGCGTGGTCCTCTCCCCCGGTGAGCACCCACTGCATGGGGTCGACGCCGACGGCCTGGCCGATGTCGTTCATCTGGGTGGGGATGTCGATGAGTCCGGAGCGCAGGTCGATGCGGACCTTGCTGGCCTCCGCGATGTGGCCGAGGTCGGCGATGAGGCCGTCGCTGACGTCGCACATGGCGGTGGCGCCGAGCCCGGCGGCGGCGGGGCCCGCGTGGTACGGCGGTTCGGGCCTGCGGTGCGCCTCGACGAAGGCGCGCGGGGAGCGGAAGCCGCGCGAGAGGACCGCGTATCCGGCGGCGGACCAGCCGAGCCAGCCGGTGTAGGCGACGACGTCGCCGGGCTGCGCGCCGCCCCGGGTGACCGGGTCGTGGTTGCGCAGGTCGCCCAGGGCGGTGATGGAGACCGTGATCGTGTCGCCGCGCACGACGTCGCCGCCGACCACGGCCGCGCCCGCGACCTGACATTCGTCGCGCAGGCCGTCCATGAGTTCGGTGGGCCAGGTGACGGGGAGTTCGGCGGGGACGACGAGGCCGAGGAGGAGGGCGGTGGGGACCGCGCCCATGGCGGCGATGTCGGCGAGGTTCTGCGCGGCGGCCTTGCGGCCGACGTCGTACGCCGTCGACCAGTCGCGGCGGAAGTGACGTCCTTCGAGGAGGATGTCCGTGCTGGCCACCACGCGCCGGTCGGGGGCGGAGACGACCGCGGCGTCGTCGCCGGGTCCGATCCGTACCGCCGGGGTGGAGGTGAGCCGGGACGTGAGCTCTCTGATGAGCCCGAACTCGCCCAGCTCTCCGACTGTGCCCTTCACCGCGTCTCACCTCGTGTCGTCGTGCCGGCCGGCGGGCGGGGGCGCGTCCGTGCGCGCCGCGGGTCGCGGGCCGTCACCGTGCTGGGTACCGTCAAGTAGACCGTCAACTTCTGTCCTGCGTACGCCACGCCCCGGGTGCGCCGGGACGCGCGGGTCTCCCCGTGGCCCGCGGCGACGCGGTACCGTGGCGTCCCTTTCTCCCACAAGATCCTCGTGGTCGCCCTGGAGGTTCCGTGGTACAGGCGTACATCCTCATTCAGACCGAGGTGGGCAAGGCGTCGACCGTCGCCGACACCATCTCCAAGATCCCGGGGGTGATCCAGGCGGAGGACGTGACCG
Source organism: Streptomyces sp. NPDC007872 (assembly GCF_042868165.1). Classification (NCBI taxonomy): domain Bacteria; kingdom Bacillati; phylum Actinomycetota; class Actinomycetes; order Kitasatosporales; family Streptomycetaceae; genus Streptomyces; species Streptomyces sp. NPDC007872. Next base: position 1,112,133 of record NZ_JBIAEA010000001.1, on the reverse strand, counting down.
GTCCGTACGACGTCATCGTGCGCGCGCAGGCGGACACGGTCGACGAGCTGGGCCGCATGGTGGTCGCCAAGGTCCAGCAAGTGGACGGCATCACGCGCACCCTCACCTGCCCGGTCGTTCATCTGTAGCCCCCGTCTACGCTTGGCCGGTGACGTCTTCCCACCGGCCCTTCGGCCTGTCCGCCGCCGTCGCGGCCGCCGTGCTGCTGCTGGCGTCCGTCGGCTGTTCCTCGTCCGGCGCATCGGCGTCCGTCGCGGTTCCCAGCCCTCCCGCGGAGGAGGCCGCCCTCTGCCAGGCGCTGGCGAAGGAGCTGCCCGACACCGTGGCGGGGCTGGAGCGGAGTGACCCGGAGCCCGGCTCCGAGTTGACCGCCGGGTGGGGTGACGGTGCGATCGTACTGCGCTGCGGCGTCCCCCGGCCCGAAAAGATGAGCGATCCGAAGGCGCAGGGCGTCGAGGTGAACGGGGTCAACTGGATGCTGGAGCGTCCGGAGGGCTCCGGGCCCCGGTTCACGTCGGTGTACCGGAAGACGTACGTCGAGGTGAGCCTCGACGCGCGGTACGAGCACGACGCGGGGCCGCTCGGCGATCTCGCCGCCCCCGTGGCGAGGGCGGTTCCGTGCGCGCTCGCGGAGGAGTGTTCCTGAGGTCGTCCGGACGTGCCCGGGGAAGGCGTGCTCCCGACGCCGTACGGATGTTCCCCCGGAGGTGTGCTCCCGACGCCGTACGGACGTGCCCGGGGAGCCGGTCGCGCGGGCGCGTCCGGCTCCCCGGTCGCGGTCCGCTAGCGCAGGCCCGTGGAGCGGGTCAGGGCGGCCTGGAGGAGCCGGTCGACCAGCTCGGGGTAGCTCACGCCGCTCTCCTGCCACATGCGCGGGTACATGGAGATGGGCGTGAAGCCCGGCATGGTGTTGATCTCGTTGATGACGAACTCGCCGTCCTCGGTGAGGAAGAAGTCGGCGCGGACCAGGCCCTCGCAGGAGACGGCCTCGTAGGCGGCGACGGCGAGGCGCTGGAGCTCGGCGGTGGCCCCGTCCCCGATGGGGGCGGGCACGATGCCGGAGGCGGAGTCGATGTACTTCGCCTCGAAGTCGTAGAAGTCGTGGTCGGTGACGGGCGGGATCTCGGCCGGCACGCTGGCGCGGGGGCCGTCCTCGAACTCCAGGACGCCGCACTCGATCTCGCGGCCGCGGACCAGCGCCTCCACGATGACCTTGGGGTCGTGGCGGCGGGCCTCCTCGATCGCCTCGTCGAGGCCGGAGAGGTCGTCGACCTTGGTGATGCCCACGGACGAGCCGCCGCGGGCGGGCTTCACGAAGAGCGGCCAGCCGTGGTCGGCGGCGAACTCGACGATCTTCTTGCGGGCGGCGGCCGGGTTCTGGTCCCACTCGCGCGGCCGGACGACCTCGTACGGGCCGACCGGGAGGCCGAAGGAGACGAAGACCCGCTTCATGTACTCCTTGTCCTGGCCGACGGCGGAGGCGAGGACGCCCGCGCCGACGTAGGGGACGCCGGAGAGTTCCAGGAGGCCCTGGAGGGTGCCGTCCTCGCCGTACGGGCCGTGGAGGACGGGGAAGACCACGTCGACCTCGCCGAGGGCGCGCGGCACGGCGCCGGGCTCGGCGAGGACGACCTCGCGGTTGGCGGGGTCGACGGAGAGGACGACGCCGCCCTGCTCGGACTCGGCGAGGTCGGCGACGTTCGGCAGGGCGCGGTCGGCGATGGCCATGCGCTCCGGGGCGTCGGCGGTGAGCGCCCAGCGCCCGTCCGTCGTGATGCCGATGGGCAGCACGTCGTACTTGTCCCGGTCGATGGCGCTCAGGACGGCGCCGGCCGTGACGACGGAGATGGCGTGCTCGGAGCTGCGTCCGCCGAAGACGACGGCCACGCGCGGCTTGCGGGGGCTCTGGGTGTTCTCGCTCATATCGCGATGAGGGTACCTTGCGGTTCCCGAACTCCTGAGCGCCCCGCCGCGCGCGCGTCCGAGTCGTCCGGGCTCGCGCGGACTCGCCCCGGTCTCCGGCCCCGGCCCCCGCTCCGGCCCCGGGTCAGCGGCGCTCGGACTTCGCCGAGCGCGACATGAGTTCCTTGAGGGCGACGATCGGCGGCTTGCCCTCGTGGACGATCGAGACGACCGTCTCGGTGATCGGCATGTCGACGCCGTGGCGGCGGGCCAGATCGAGCACGGACTCGCAGGACTTGACGCCCTCGGCGGTCTGCCGGGTGGCCGCGATGGTCTCCTGGAGGGTCATCCCGCGGCCCAGGTTGGTGCCGAAGGTGTTGTTCCGGGAGAGCGGCGAGGAGCAGGTGGCGACCAGGTCGCCGAGGCCGGCGAGGCCGGCGAAGGTGAGCGGGTCGGCGCCCATGGCGAGGCCGAGCCGGGTGGTCTCGGCCAGGCCGCGGGTGATGAGCGTGGCCTTGGAGTTGTCGCCGAGTCCCATGCCGTTGGCGATGCCGACGGCGAGGCCGATGACGTTCTTCACGGCCCCGCCGAGCTCGCAGCCCACCACGTCGGTGTTGGTGTACGGGCGGAAGTACGGGGTCATGCAGGCGGTCTGGAACCGCTGGGCGACCGTCTCGTCGACGCAGGCGACGACGGCGGCGGCGGGCTGCCGGGAGGCGATCTCCAGGGCCAGGTTGGGGCCGGAGAGGACGGCGACGCGCTCGGCGGGGACGTCCGCGACCTCCATGACGACCTCGCTCATCCGCTCGGCGGTGCCGAGTTCGACGCCCTTCATGAGGGAGACGAGGACGGTGTCGGGGGCGAGCAGCGGCTTCCAGGCGGCGAGGTTGCCGCGGAGGGTCTGGGAGGGGACGACCAGGACGGTGAAGTCGGCGTCCGCGGCGGCCTCGGCCGGGTCGGCGGTGGCCGTGATCGCGCCGGGGAGCTCGATCCCCGGCAGGTAGTCGGGGTTGGTCCGGGTGGTGTTGATCTCCTTCGCGAGCTCGGCGCGGCGGCCCCAGAGGCTCACCTCGCAGCCCGCGTCGGCGAGCACCATGGCGAAGGCGGTGCCCCAGGATCCGTTGCCGAAGACGGCTGCCCTGGTCATTTGGCGTTCCCTTCGGCGGCCTTGCGCCGCTGTTCCAGGCGGGCCCTGCGGTGGTCGTACGGTTCGGCGGGCGCCTTCTCGCCGCGGACCTCCTCCAGGAGGGCGGTGATGGCGGCCATGATGGTCTCGGTGGCCTCGCGGAGCACCTCGGGCGTGGGGTCGAGCCCGTGGAAGCGGGAGAGGTCGACCGGCGGACCGGCCTGCACGATCAGCGTCTTGCGGGGGAACAGCCGGAACTTGTTCTCCTTGGCGTACGGCGGCATCGCGAGGTTCGCGCCCCACTGGGCCACCGGGATGACGGGGGCCTCGGTGAGCAGCGCGACGCGGGCGGCGCCGGTCTTGCCGGCCATGGGCCACATGTCGGGGTCGCGGGTCAGGGTGCCCTCGGGGTAGAAGGCGACGCACTCGCCGCGCTCGATGGCGTCCACGGCGGCGCGGAAGGCGTCGAGCGCGTCGGTCGTCTCGCGGTAGACGGGGATCTGGCCGGTGCCGCGCAGCATCGTGCCGACGAAGGAGCCCTTGAAGAGGGCGGCCTTGGCGAGGAAGCGCGGGACGCGGCCGGTGTTGTACTGGTAGTGCGCGTAGGAGAGCGGGTCCAGGTAGGAGTTGTGGTTCACGGCGGTGATGAATCCGCCGTCGGCCGGGATGTGCTCCGTGCCGCGCCAGTCCCGCTTGAACAGAACCACCAGGGGGGGTTTGGCGATGACCGCCGCGAGGCGGTACCAGAAGCCGATTCTGCGGCGGGGCACGCGGACACCTTTCTCCGGGACTGGCTGGCAGGGGGTCAGTGTCGCCCCATGCTCCTGCTCTGTCGAGTGACACCGTACGCCCCGGCCCCTCGGGCGGGCCGCACGGGCGGGACAGAATGGTCGGCGATGAACACCGATGCGGACGACGGCTGGTCCCTCGTCGTACCCCTGAAGCCCCTTGCCCTGGCGAAGAGCAGACTGGCCGCGGCGGCGGGCGCGCGACTGCGTCCCCGGCTCGCGCTCGCGTTCGCCGAGGACACGGTGGGGGCGGTGCTGGAGTGCGCGCGGGTGCGGGAGGCGGTGGTCGTCACCGACGATCCCGCGGCCGGGGCGGCCCTCGCGGCGCTGGGCGCGCGGATCGTGCCGGACGCGCCGGCGGCGGGGCTCAACGCGGCGCTCGCGCACGGGGCGCGGGCCGTGCGGGCCCGGCGTCCGCACGCGCGCGTGGCGGCGCTCAACGCGGACCTCCCCGCGCTGCGCCCGGCGGAGCTGGCCCGGGTCCTGGACGCGGCCCTGGGATTTCCGAGGGCATTTCTCGCGGACGCCGCCGAAATCGGTACGACATTCCTCTCGGCTGCTCCGGGAGTGGAATTGGCACCGGCATTCGGGGGCGCGTCGAGGCGGCGGCATTTGTCGACGGGCGCGGTGGAAATCCGGCTCGCGGGGGTGGATTCCGTACGCCGGGACGTGGACACCGGGGAGGACCTGGCGGCGGCCCGGGAGCTGGGGCTCGGCCCGCGGACGGCCGCCCGGTGGCTGCCGGCGGCCGGATAGGCTGCGGTCCATGCAGGCGACCGCGTACACGTACGACCCCGAGACCCGCAGCGGCAGCGTGCTGCTCGACGACGGCACCCCGGTGGAGTTCGGGGCGGAGGCCTTCGAGGCGGGCGGGCTCCTGCTGCTGCGGCCGGGCCAGCGGGTGCGGATCGAGACGGAGCCGGGCGGCCCGGGGGCCGGCCCGCGCATCACCCTGGTGACGCTCCAGACGTTCTAGGAGCTGTTCGACGCGCCGCGGGCCGGGCTCCCCGAGGGGAGCCCGGCCCGGCGGATCGTTCCCGCACGTCCTACTTCTTGGCGGCGGTCTTCTTGGCGGTGGTCTTGCGCGCCGTCGTCTTCTTGGCGGGCGCCTTCGTCGCCGTGGCCTTCTTCGCGGCCGGCGCGGTCTTCTTGGCGGCCGAGGTCTTCTTGGCCGCGGCGGCCGTGGTGGTCTTCTTCGCGGCGGCGGAGGTCTTCTTGGCCGCGGCGGTGGTCGCGGTCTTCTTCGCCGGGGTGGCCTTCTTGGCGGCCGCCGCGGTGGTCTTCTTCGTGGGCGTCGCCTTCTTCGCGACGGCCGCGGTGGTCTTCTTGGCCGGGGTCGCCTTCTTCGCGGCGGCCTTCTTGGCGGTGGTGGCCTTCTTGGCGGCGGCCTTCTTGACCGTCGCGGAGGCGCCGCCGGTGAGGCTGCCCTTGGGGGCCTTCTTGACGGAGACCTCGCCGCCCTTGGGGAGCTTCTTCGAGCCGCTGACCAGGTCCTTGAAGCCCTGACCGGCGCGGAAGCGGGGGACGGAGGTCTTCTTCACGCGGACCCGCTCACCCGTCTGCGGGTTCCGGGCGTAGCGGGCCGGCCGGTCGACCTTCTCGAACGAGCCGAAACCCGTGACGGAGACCCGGTCGCCCCCGACCACGGCACGCACGATGGCGTCGAGCACGTGGTCGACGGCTTCGGCGGCCTGCTGGCGACCGCCCATCTTGTCGGCAATCGCTTCTACGAGCTGCGCCTTGTTCACGTCTTCCCCTTCGGAGACATTGCCAGAACGAAAGTGTTCAAGCTTTTTCGCACGTTAGGCATGTATATACCGCAAATCAAACACGAAACGGTCTAATCACCCTAGTGCCGCAACGCGGAAGAGCCGTTGCGGAGTTCCTGGTGTCAGTCGTCCTCTGGGAATCGGCCCTCGTCGAGGTCCTTCATCAACCGGTCCAGACGCGTCGCCGCGTCCTTGAGATCGTGCTTCGCCGCGGCCGTCACGACCAGCAGCTTCCGGGACAGCGCCATCCTTACGCCCTCCGGGACTTGCAGTGAGCGCACCCTTGCGTGCGCTTCCTTCAATCGGGCGGCGACTGCCTCGTAGAGCTCGAGTTGGCTGTCGCGTTCCATGCACCGATTGTGCCATCTAGGGCGAGTTGTCGCCCGACAGGGGCCCAACAAGCGACTGCGCCCCCCACCGGAGGGTGGGGGGCGCAGTCGTGGAAAAGCGCTGCTCAGACCGTAATCGTACGGGGTTTGAAGGAGGGCCTGGCCTCCTCGTAGGCCGCGATGTCGGCTTCGTTCTGAAGGGTGAGGCTGATGTCGTCGAGTCCGTTCAGGAGGCGCCAGCGGGCGTTCTCGTCGAGCTCGAAGTCGGCGTCGATCCCGGCGGCCAGGACCTTGCGGCGCTCCAGGTCGACGGTGACCTCGGCGGTCGGGTCGGCCTCGGTCAGCTCCCAGAGCGCGTCCACCGTCTCCTGCGGCAGGACGACGGTCAGCAGGCCGTTCTTCAGCGAGTTGCCGCGGAAGATGTCGGCGAAGCGGGAGGAGATCACGGTCTGGAAGCCGTAGTTCTGGAGCGCCCAGACGGCGTGCTCGCGGGAGGAGCCGGTGCCGAAGTCGGGGCCGGCGACCAGGACCGTGGCGCCCTGCCGCTCGGGGCGGTTGAGGACGAACTCGGAGTCCTTGCGCCAGGCCTCGAAGAGGCCGTCCTCGAAGCCGTCGCGGGTGACCTTCTTCAGCCAGTGCGCGGGGATGATCTGGTCGGTGTCGACGTTGCTGCGGCGCAGCGGGACGGCCCGGCCGGTGTGCGTGGTGAAAGCTTCCATGGTTCCTCAGACTCCCGCGGGCGTGGCGACGTCGGACAGGTCGGCCGGGGAGGCCAGATGGCCCAGTACGGCGGTGGCGGCGGCGACCTGGGGGGAGACCAGGTGGGTCCGGCCGCCCTTGCCCTGCCGGCCCTCGAAGTTGCGGTTGGAGGTGGACGCGGAGCGCTCGCCGGGGGCCAGTTGGTCGGGGTTCATGCCCAGGCACATCGAGCAGCCCGCGTGCCGCCATTCGGCGCCGGCCTCCTTGAAGACCTTGTCCAGGCCCTCCTCGACGGCCTGGAGGGCGACCCGGACGGAGCCGGGGACGACCAGCATCCGGACGCCGTCGGCGACCCTGCGGCCCTGGAGCAGGTCCGCGGCGTTGCGCAGGTCCTCGATGCGGCCGTTGGTGCAGGAGCCTACGAAGACGGTGTCGACCTTGATGTCGCGCAGCGGCTGCCCGGCGGTCAACCCCATGTACTCCAGGGCCTTTTCGGCGGCGAGGCGCTCCGAAGCGTCTTCGTACGAAGCCGGGTCGGGGACGTTCGCCGAAAGCGGGGCGCCCTGGCCGGGGTTGGTGCCCCAGGTGACGAACGGCGCCAGGGAGGCGGCGTCGATGACGACCTCGGCGTCGAAGACCGCGTCCTCGTCGGACCTCAGGGTCTTCCAGTACGCGACGGCGGCGTCCCAGTCCTCGCCCTCGGGGGCGTGGGCGCGGCCCTTCAGGTAGGCGAAGGTGGTCTCGTCGGGGGCGATCATGCCCGCGCGGGCGCCGGCCTCGATCGACATGTTGCAGATGGTCATCCGGGCCTCCATCGAGAGCTTCTCGACGGCGGAGCCGCGGTACTCCAGGATGTAGCCCTGGCCGCCGCCGGTGCCGATCTTCGCGATGATCGCCAGGATCAGGTCCTTGGCCGTGACGTCCTCGGGCAGCTCGCCGTCGACCGTGATGGCCATGGTCTTCGGGCGGGCCAGCGGCAGGGTCTGGGTGGCGAGGACGTGCTCGACCTGGCTGGTGCCGATGCCGAACGCCAGCGCGCCGAAGGCGCCGTGCGTGGAGGTGTGGGAGTCGCCGCAGACCACGGTGGTGCCGGGCTGGGTCAGGCCGAGCTGGGGGCCCACGACGTGGACGACGCCCTGCTCGACGTCGCCCAGCGGGTGCAGCCGGACGCCGAACTCGGCACAGTTCTTGCGGAGGGTCTCGAGCTGGGCGCGGGAGACGGGGTCGGCGATCGGCTTGTCGATGTCGAGGGTCGGGGTGTTGTGGTCCTCGGTGGCGATGGTGAGGTCGAGGCGCCGCACCTGGCGGCCGTTCTGGCGGAGACCGTCGAAGGCCTGCGGGCTGGTCACCTCGTGCAGCAGGTGCAGATCGATGAAGAGGAGGTCGGGCTCGCCCTCGGCGCGCCGGACGACGTGGTCGTCCCAGACCTTCTCCGCGAGTGTCCTACCCATCGCTTTCCCTCCGGCCGACGTCTACGCCGGCACAACTAGAGACCCGTTTCGCGGGCCGTTGTGCGGCCGCCCCACCAGAGTGACAAGTTCCCCGGGAAATTGAACTTGCGTTTCACAGAGTGAGACGCGAATATCGTTGCATGGACAACTCTAGCGGCGTAGGCGTTCTCGACAAGGCAGCCCTTGTCCTGAGCGCCCTGGAGTCCGGTCCGGCCACCCTCGCAGGACTGGTCGCGGCGACGGGACTCGCACGACCCACGGCACATCGTCTCGCCGTGGCACTGGAACACCACCGGATGGTGGCGCGTGACATGCAGGGCCGGTTCATCCTCGGACCGCGCCTCGCGGAGCTCGCCGCCGCGGCCGGCGAGGACCGCCTCCTCGCGACCGCGGGTCCGGTGCTCACGCACCTGCGCGACGTCACCGGCGAGAGCGCCCAGCTCTACCGGCGCCAGGGCGACATGCGCATCTGCGTGGCGGCGGCCGAGCGGCTCTCCGGCCTCCGGGACACGGTCCCGGTCGGTTCGACGCTGACGATGAAGGCCGGCTCGTCGGCGCAGATCCTGATGGCCTGGGAGGAGCCCGAGCGGCTGCACCGCGGCCTCCAGGGCGCCCGCTTCACGGCGACCGCCCTGTCGGGCGTGCGGCGCCGCGGCTGGGCCCAGTCGATCGGCGAGCGGGAGCCGGGCGTGGCGTCCGTCTCCGCGCCCGTGCGCGGCCCCTCGAACCGCGTGGTGGCCGCCGTGTCGGTCTCGGGCCCCATCGAGCGCCTGACGCGCCACCCGGGCCGCATGCACGCCCAGGCCGTCATCGACGCCGCCGCCCGCCTCTCCGAGGCGCTCCGCCGCAACGGCTGACGCTCCACCGCTCCCCCGTTCGTCCCGGCCCACCGCTCCAACGCCGCAGCGGTGGGCCGGAGTTGTGTCCGGGTCCGGACGCCGCGGAGACGGTGAGGAGGGAGACGGCGAAGAAGCCCTCCCCCGAAGGGAAGGGCTTCTTCTGTGCGTACCCCCGACCGGATTCGAACCGGCGCTACCGCCTTGAGAGGGCGGCGTGCTAGGCCGCTACACAACGGGGGCCTTGTGGATGATCGTCCACGGTGTGCAGATGAGCTCTGCGAGCTGGCCTACCTGGACTCGAACCAAGAATGACGGTACCAGAAACCGTAGTGTTGCCAATTACACCATAGGCCATGGTGGTTAAACCGTACCCCCGACCGGATTCGAACCGGCGCTACCGCCTTGAGAGGGCGGCGTGCTAGGCCGCTACACAACGGGGGCCCTAGCGATCCTGCATCGGGTTCACCGGGAGCTACCCAAGTGATCCCGCGGGAAGGATCTGTACCCCCGACCGGATTCGAACCGGCGCTACCGCCTTGAGAGGGCGGCGTGCTAGGCCGCTACACAACGGGGGCTTTGTGGATGATCGTCCACGGTGTGCAGATGAGCTCTGCGAGCTGGCCTACCTGGACTCGAACCAAGACTAACTGAACCAGAATCAGTCGTGCTGCCAATTACACCATAGGCCACCGGGGCAACTTCCCCACCAGGGGGATCCTGCTCGGCTTGCGCTTTCCGGGCTCTTGCCTTTCGGCTTGCTCCCCTCGGCGCAGGAAGAACATTACCCGAAGGTGGACCGCGCTCCAAAACGGGTATCCCGGCGCAGCAGGTCGGGGAGGGCGCTCAGCTCCGTGATCCGGTGCAGCTCGGGCCGGCCGCCGGTGTCCGAGCGGTCCAGCCAGATGCCCAGGAGCCCCGCCTCCGCCGCGCCCCGGGCGTCGATGTCCGGCTGGTCCCCGACGTACGCCACCTGGTGCGGGGGCAGGCCGAGGGCGGTGCAGGCGGCGTGGAAGGCCTCCGGGGCGGGCTTGGCCACGCCGAGCTCGGCGGCGCACAGGACGGCCTCGAAGCGGTCCCGGATGCCCAGGATCCGGAGCTTGCGCTCCTGGTTGCGGATGCTGGAGTTCGACAGGACCGCGTGACGGTAGTCACGGGCCAGGAGGTCGAGCACGGGCACGGTGTCGGGGAAGAGCGCCCAGGCCGCCTCGTAGTGGACGACGTACCGGTCGAACCAGGCGTCGGCCTCGCCGGGGGTGAGCTCCGGCCTGCCGAGGAAGTCGCGGACCCGGTCGCGGCGCTGGTCCAGGAAGTCGCCGCCCTCCCGCTCGAAGCGGCGCCAGTGGAGGACGGTGAGCTCCCGCCACCGGTCGAGGGCCGCCTCCACCGAGCCGAACCCTTCGAGGAGCCCCTCGGCCGCGAGGTGGCCGCGCATCCCGGCCGTGTCGGCGGTGGCGTAGTCGAAGATCGTGTCGTCGATGTCCCAGAGGACCGCCCGGATGGTCATGGGGCCACGGTACCGACGGCGGGTGTGCGGAAGGAGGGCGGCGACCGGATCCGGTCGCCGCCCTCCTTCCGCACACCGGTGCGGTGCCTACGCGGCCAGCTTCGCCCGGGCCGCGGGGTCGCGGGCCCGGGGGGTGTACGTGGCCAGGGTCTCC
>NZ_JBIAEA010000001.1:400608-1101562 GCF_042868165.1 Streptomyces sp. NPDC007872 | reverse complement strand
GTGGCCTCGTGCCCCCCCCGCCCCCCCGGGGGGGGGGGGGCCCCCCGCCCCGGGGGGGGGGGGGGCGGGGGGGGGGGGGCCCCCGGCCCGGGGCCCCCCCCCCCTCCCCCACACCGGTGCGGTGCCTACGCGGCCAGCTTCGCCAGGGCCGCGTCGACGCGGGCCAGGGTCTTCTCCTTGCCCAGGATCTCCAGGGACTCGAAGAGCGGCAGGCCGACCGTGCGGCCGGTGACCGCGACGCGGACCGGGGCCTGGGCCTTGCCGAGCTTGAGGCCGTGGGCCTCGCCGGCGGCCAGGACCGCGTTCTTGAGGGACTCGGGGTCGCTCCAGTCGGCGGCGTCGAGCTTCTCGCGGGCGGTGGTGAGGAGCGCGGCGGGCTCGCCCTTCATCGCCTTGTCCCACGAGGGCTGGTCGAAGACCGGCTCGGACAGGAAGAGGAAGTCGACGTTGGCCGTGATGTCCGAGAGGACGGTCAGGCGGGTCTGGGCGTGCGGCGCGATGGCCTCCCAGGCGGCCCGGTCGAAGTCCTCGGGTGCCCAGGGGGCGTGCGGGGCGCGCAGCCAGGGCTCGCAGGCCTCGGCGAACGCCTTCACGTCCAGCCTGCGGATGTGGTCGGCGTTGATCGACTCGGCCTTCTTGAGGTCGAAGCGGGCCGGGTTGGCGTTGACGTCGGCGATGTCGAACTTCTCCACCATCTCGGGGACGGTGAAGAGGTCCTGGTCGGCGGAGAAGGACCAGCCGAGCAGGGAGAGGTAGTTCAGCAGGCCCTCGGGGAGGAAGCCGCGCTCCCGGTAGAGGTTGAGGGAGGCCTGCGGGTCGCGCTTGGAGAGCTTCTTGTTGCCCTCGCCCATCACGTACGGCAGGTGGCCGAAGGCGGGGATCTCCTTGGCGACGCCCAGCTCGATCAGCGCCTTGTAGAGCGCGATCTGGCGCGGGGTGGAGGAGAGCAGGTCCTCGCCGCGCAGGACGTGGGTGATCTCCATCAGGGCGTCGTCGACCGGGTTGACCAGGGTGTAGAGCGGGGCGCCGTTGGCCCGGAGGATGCCGTAGTCCGGCACGTTCTCCGGGGTGAAGGTGAGCTCGCCGCGGACCAGGTCGGTGAAGGTGATCGGCTCGTCGGGCATCCGGAAGCGGACGATCGGCGTGCGGCCCTCGGCCTCGTACGCGGTCTTCTGCTCGTCCGTGAGGTCGCGGCAGTGGCCGTCGTAGCCGGAGGGGCGGCCGGCGGCGCGGGCGGCCTCGCGGCGCTCGTCGAGCTCCTCGGTGGTGCAGTAGCAGGGGTACGCGTAGCCGCCGGCGACCAGCTTGTCGGCCACGTCCTTGTAGACGTCCATCCGCTGCGACTGGCGGTACGGCGCGTGCGGGCCGCCGATCTCCGGGCCCTCGTCCCAGTCGAGGCCGAGCCAGCGCAGCGAGTCGAGGAGCTGCTGGTACGACTCCTCGGAGTCGCGCGCCGCGTCGGTGTCCTCGATGCGGAAGACCATGGTGCCCTGGTTGTGCCGGGCGAAGGCCCAGTTGAAGAGGGCGGTGCGGACCAGACCCACGTGGGGGTTGCCGGTCGGCGAGGGACAGAAACGGACGCGGGGGGGTACCCCCTGCTCGAGCGAAGTCGAGAGCTTGGGGGAGTTCGCGTTAGCCACGCTTGATCACCTTATTGGTGAGAGTGCCGATGCCTTCGATGGTGACGGCGACCTCGTCGCCGACGTTGAGGGGGCCGACCCCGGCCGGGGTGCCGGTGAGGATGACGTCGCCGGGGAGCAGGGTCATGGCCTCGGTGATGTGGACGACCAGGTCCTCGATGGAGCGGATCATGTCGCTCGTGCGCCCGAGCTGGCGCTGCTCGCCGTTGACCGTGGCCTGGACGGTCAGGTCGCCGGCCTGCGCGAGGCTCAGGCCGGTCTCCACCCAGGGGCCGAGCGGGCAGGAGGTGTCGAAGCCCTTGGCGCGGGCCCACTGCTTCTCGCGCTTCTGCACGTCGCGGGCGGTGACGTCGTTGGCGCAGGTGTAGCCGAAGATCACGTCCTGGACGCGTTCGCGGGGGACCTCGCGGCACATGCGGCCGATCACCACGGCCAGTTCGGCCTCGTGGTGCAGCTCGTCGGAGAAGGAGGGGTACTCGATGGCGTCGCCGGGGCCGATCACCGAGGTGGTGGGCTTGAAGAAGGCGACGGGCACGTCGGGGACCTCGTTGCCGAGTTCGGCGGCGTGCTCGGCGTAGTTGCGGCCGATGCCCACGACCTTGTTGGGGAGCACGGGCGGCAGGAGCCGTACCTTGCTCAGCGGGACCTTGGTGCCGCTGAGTTCGAAGTCGGTGTACGGGATGCCCTTGATGATGTCGAGGACGAGGCCGCCGGACGCGGCGGACTCGGCAGGTCCCTCGCCCTCGACGGCGCCGAAGGCCACATTGCCGTCGATGGAGAATCTGGCGATGCGCACGAGTGCTGTCGCCCCTCACTTGGTACTGGCTGGAGTCTGACGCTCCAGGCTAACGCGGCGAGGGGCCGCCGAACGGCGGTGGACAGGCGTACGGGCCGGTGGGGGCGGGCCCCGGGAGGACGCGACCGTCAGCGGGCGACCGTGGCGTACGGGGCGGGCTCGTACGGGGCCGGGGCCTGCATGAGGACGGTGCGGCGCGGGTTGGCCGTCCGGCCGGGCAGCTCGGCCGCGTACTCCGGCTGGGCGCCCCGGTCGAGCTGTGCGGCGTCCGCGAGGTGGACGAGGGTGGAGCGGCGGGGGTTGGCCGTGGTGCGGAGCGTCGTCTTGTTCATCGCGGTGATCAGACCTTGTTCCGGGACGGGCGCCCGGGCGGGCGCGTAAGGGGCGTAAGGCGTCAGGCTAAACATGGAATTCCCTTCGAATGCATGGCTAAGACATCGATCGGCGTGTGAGTTTGCTCACCCGTGAGGGTATATTCCAGGCATTACGGACAGTCCTCGGTCACCACGGAAAGGGACATTCCGCCACTGAATGCTCTATTCCGCTCCTGATCATGGCGACTGGGACACACGGGGACGCCGGGTCATTGGCGAGGAAAAGTCCGAATCCTCCGTGATCATCTTCTACATGGGGTGACGCGCCGGGCACGCGTTGTCATACCCTTCCCGGCGCGACACGCGGCCCTTGTTGGAGATCCGGCACTGTGCTGGAATTCCCGCACCGCCGCGGGTTTCAAGCCGGCGCGCAGGAGGCGCGACGCAGCGCCGGCCGAGTGGCGGGACGAAGGGGGAACTGCGCCGGTCACCGACGACCACCTGGGGTGCTCCACACACCCCGATCGACACCGACACCGCCCTCTCCGTTCATCCGGAAGGGCGCCTGGTCCAGAGGTTGCGACGCTAGTGCAGGGACGTTTCAAGAGGGATGGCTCGGGGTCTCCCCAGGCCCGCCAGGGCCGAGCGGATGCTCCGGCGGAGCAGGAACCGCGTGCCGGGACCGACCGCGGTCCCTCGGCCCCGCACACCCCGAACCAGGGTCAGGGACCGTCCGGCGAGGGCGGTGACGGCGGCCGTCGCGCGGGCGCCGCGGCCGCGGCGTCCGAGCCGTCGGCCGCCCCCGCGCCCAAGGCCGAGAACGAGGTCGGCCCCCGAATAGCCCTCCGCAACTGGCGCATCTCCACGCGCCTGGTCGCGCTCCTCACCCTCCCCGTGGTCGCGGCCACCGCCCTGGGCGGCATCCGCATCAACGAGTCGCTCCAGGACATGGAGCAGCTCGACCACATGCAGCTCCTCACCAAGCTGACCCGTGAGGCGACGGACCTCGCCAAGGCCCTCCAGGCCGAGCGCGACCACTCCGCCGGCCCGCTGGCCAACAACCGCCCGGTCAGCGACTACCAGGTCGCCAACCCGCGCCGGAAGACGGACCTGGAGCTCAAGGCCTTCCTCGCCGCCACCGAGGAGATCCCCTCCTCCGACAGCGACGAGGCGCTGCGCAGCATCCGGCAGAACGTCAGCCAGATCGCCTCGCAGGTCACCGAGCTCCACTCGATCCGGGGCAGCGCGTACAAGAAGGACGTCTCCAACTCGGTGACGGTCGAGGCGTACAGCCGCCTCATCCGCTCGCTCCTGAGCCTGTCCCAGGACATGGCGCAGGCGACCAGCAACCCCGAGATGATCAAGCGGACCCGCGCGCTCGCCGCGTTCTCGTCCGCCAAGGAGTACGCCTCCATCCAGCAGGCGATCATCGCGGCGGCGCTGCCCCCGAGCGACCGGACGTCCGGCAGGATCGCCCAGGGCGACCGGCTGTACGGCGAGGCCGCGCGCAACAGTGAGAACGTCGAGCTCAAGTCCTTCCAGGCGATCTACAAGTCGATCGGCGGCGACGCCGACGAGCTGACCTCGACCCTGAACCGGGGCAACCCCTCCATCTCGAACGCCGACAAGTACGCCGAGCGCGTGCTGAACTCGGACAACGCGATGCAGAGCGGTGCCAAGCGCGGTCACCTGAACTTCACCGACGAGTACGGCACCAAGATCGCCGCCATGGACCGCATCGAGAGCGTCCTGCTCGGCGACATGGAGTCCATGGCCCGTGAGCTGCGGCAGGAGTCGCAGCGCGAGGCCATCATCAACGGTGCGCTGATCCTGCTCGTCCTCGGCGTCTCCCTCGTCGGCGCCTTCGTCGTGGCGCGGTCCATGATCCGCTCGCTGCGCCGGCTCCAGGACACCGCCACCAAGGTCGCCCAGGAACGCCTGCCCGAGCTCGTCAAGCAGCTCTCCGAGTCGGACCCGCAGGACGTCGACACCTCCGTCGAGTCCGTCGGCGTGCACTCCCGGGACGAGATCGGCCAGGTGGCCGCGGCCTTCGACGACGTGCACCGCGAGGCCGTCCGCCTCGCCGCCGAGCAGGCCCTCCTCCGGGGCAACGTCAACGCGATGTTCACCAACCTCTCGCGCCGTTCCCAGGGCCTCATCCAGCGCCAGCTCTCGCTCATCTCCGAGCTGGAGTCCCGCGAGGCCGACCCGGACCAGCTCTCCTCGCTCTTCAAGCTCGACCACCTCGCGACCCGTATGCGCCGGAACGGCGAGAACCTCCTCGTCCTCGCAGGCGAGGAGCCGGGCCGCCGCTGGACCCGCCCGGTCCCGCTGGTCGACGTCCTGCGCGCCGCCGCCTCCGAGGTGGAGCAGTACGAGCGCATCGAACTGGCCGCGGTCCCGGCGACCGAGGTCGCCGGCCGGGTCGTCAACGACCTCGTGCACCTCCTCGCCGAGCTGCTGGAGAACGCCACCTCGTTCTCCTCCCCGCAGACCAAGGTCCGGGTCACCGGTCACGCGCTGCCCGACGGCCGGGTGCTCGTCGAGATCCACGACACCGGCATCGGCCTCTCCCCCGAGGACCTCGCGGCGATCAACGAGCGGCTCGCCTCGCCGCCCACCGTGGACGTCTCGGTCTCCCGCCGCATGGGCCTCTTCGTGGTCGGCCGCCTGTCCCTGCGACACGGCATCCGCATCCAGCTCCGTCCCTCCGACTCGGGCGGCACCACCGCGCTCGTCATGCTCCCGGTCGACGTCGCCCAGGGCGGCAAGAAGCCCATGCCCAAGCCGGGCGCGGGCGGCCAGGGCGCGATGTCTCCGGGCGCCTCCGCCCCGGGCGGCCTGCTGCCCGGCGGCCCCGGCGCGGCCGGCGGTCCCGGCGGACGTCCGGGCCAGGGCGGCGCGCCGTCCTCGGCGGCCGGGCGCCTCGGCGCCGGTGCCGGTGCCGCGCGCGGCCAGGTCGGTGCGGGCGGCCCCCGTGCCGCGCTGCCCGCCCGTGACGGCGCTCCGCAGGCCGGCGGCCCGCAGGGCGCTCCGCAGCACCGCACCCCGCAGCCGCAGAACGCGCAGCTCGAACAGACCGGCCGGCTGCCGCAGGTCCCCCAGAACCCGCAGGCGCCCCAGGCCCCCGAGGCCCCGCGCCCGGGCGGCGGCGGCCTCATCGGCGGCGCCGCGAGCGCCATCCCCTCCCGTACGGACGTGTGGGGCAACCAGGGCGCCCCGCAGGCCGGACCGGGCCCGCAGCAGCAGGCGCCGCAGGGCGGGTACGACTTCCCGCGCGCCGAGCTGCCGGGCGGCAACCCCCAGCAGCAGCGTCCGCAGGCCGCGAGCTGGGGTGCCGAGCAGGCCCAGCAGCAGCCGGTGCGGCGTCCGCAGCAGGAGATGTCCCCGCTGGACGCTCCGCGCGGTCACGAGGACCCGGAGGCCACGGGCCGGTTCGCGGCTCCCCAGGCCCCGCAGGGCCCGGGCGCCACGGGTCAGTTCCCGCGCCCCGACTTCGGCGCGCAGCAGGTCCCGCAGCAGCCGCACCAGCCCCAGGCCCCGCAGGGGTACCAGGGCGGTGCGCAGGACCCGGCGTCCACGGCGCAGTTCCCGCGCCCGGACTTCGGCGCCCCGCAGGGTCCCGGCTCCACCGGCCAGTTCCCCCGCCCCGACTTCGGGCAGCAGGCCCCGCAGCAGCACCAGCAGCCCCAGGCCCCGCAGGGGTACCAGGGCGGCCAGCAGCAGCAGTTCGGCCGGCAGCCCTTCGTACCGCAGCCGCAGCAGCACCAGCAGCCCCCGGCACCGGCCCAGCGGAACGGCGGGAACGACTTCGGCGCCCCGCGTCCGGCCGAGCCGGTCCGGCAGCAGCCCCAGCAGCCGCAGCTCCAGCAGCCGCGCCGTCCTGAGGCACTGCCGCCGGCGGGCGGCGCGGGCGACGGCCGCACGCCGCTGTACGACAACCTGGAGACCAACTGGTTCCACCAGGACCAGGCGGCCCAGCAGGCCCAGGCCCAGGACCCGGCGCAGACGGGGCAGGCCCCGGTCGTGCCGCGGTCCTCCGCCCCGGCCCCCCGCCAGGGCGGCGACCAGAACGGCGGGGCCGCCTGGCGGTCCTCGCCCAACGACGAGCTGGTGCGCCAGGCCGAGCGGGTGCGCAAGCCCGCGGCCGGCGGCGTCACCACCTCCGGCCTCCCCCGGCGCGTGCCGAAGGCCAACCTCGTACCCGGGACCGCCCAGGAGCAGGCCCACACGGCCGGCCCCCAGGTCTCGCGTGCACCCGACGACGTCCGCGGCCGGCTCACCAATCTGCGCCGCGGCATTCAGCAGGGCCGTCAGGCCGGTAACTCGACCACGGGTAATCACCACCTCGGTCCGAACCATCAGCAGGAGCGTTAGTTGAACGCGATGAGCCAGGCGGCGCAGAATCTGAACTGGTTGATCACCAACTTCGTGGACAACACCCCCGGGGTGTCCCACACGGTGGTGGTCTCCGCCGACGGACTCCTGCTTGCCATGTCCGAAGGATTCCCCCGCGACCGTGCCGACCAGTTGGCGGCGGTCGCGTCCGGACTGACCTCGCTGACCGCGGGCGCGTCCCGGATCTTCGAGGGGGGACCGGTCGCGCAGACCGTCGTGGAGATGGAGCGCGGCTTCCTCTTCCTCATGCAGGTCTCGGACGGCTCCTCGCTGGCCGTGCTCGCCCACCCGGAGTGCGACATCGGCCTCGTGGGCTACGAGATGGCGCTGCTGGTCGACCGGGCCGGCAGCGTGCTCACCCCGGATCTCCGCGCGGAGCTCCAGGGCAGCCTGCTCCACTAGCGGGACCCGCAACCCGGACCCCGAACCCCCGTACCGAAGGACCGACGGGGCGGTGCGCCCCTCCGTACCGCCCCGGACACCGTTCACCGTCCGGCCGCCCCACCCGGCCCCCCACCGGCCCCATCAGACGGCAGAAGCCTTGCTGTCACGCCCGGAGGATTCATGACCCCGCCCCCCGCCTCTCACGATCCGTACGGCTCCTCAGTCGACGAGTACGGGCACGAGGGCGACCAGCCGCTGGTGCGTCCGTACGCGATGACCGGCGGCCGGACCCGGCCGCGCTACCAGCTCGCCATCGAGGCGCTGGTCAGCACCACGGCCGACCCGGCGCACCTCGCCACGCTGCTCCCCGAGCACCAGCGGATCTGCCACCTGTGCCGCGAGGTCAAGTCGGTGGCCGAGGTGTCGGCCCTCCTGTCGATGCCGCTCGGCGTCGCCCGGATCCTCGTCGCCGACCTGGCGGAGGCCGGCATGGTGGCGATCCACCAGCCGGGCAACGGAGAGACCGGCGGCACGCCGGACGTGACTCTGCTCGAAAGGGTGCTCAGTGGACTTCGCAAGCTCTAGCGGCGGTGCGACCCGGTCGACCACCAGCGCGAAGATCGTGGTGGCGGGTGGCTTCGGCGTGGGCAAGACCACGTTCGTCGGCGCGGTCTCGGAGATCAATCCGCTGCGTACCGAAGCCGTCATGACGTCCGCCTCGGCGGGCATCGACGACCTCACGCACACGGGTGGCAAGACCACGACGACCGTGGCCATGGACTTCGGCCGCATCACCCTGGACCAGGACCTGATCCTGTACCTGTTCGGCACCCCCGGACAGGACCGCTTCTGGTTCATGTGGGACGACCTCGTCCGCGGTGCCATCGGCGCCGTCGTCCTCGTCGACACCCGACGCCTCGCCGACTGCTTCCCGGCGGTGGACTACTTCGAGAACTCGGGCCTGCCGTTCGTCATCGCCCTCAACGGCTTCGACGGCAACCAGCCCTACCAGCCCGAGGAGGTGCGCGAGGCCCTCCAGATCGGCCCCGACACCCCCATCATCACCACCGACGCGCGCCACCGCGCCGACGCCAAGAGCGCGCTCATCACCCTCGTCGAGCACGCCCTCATGGCCCGGCTCAAGTAGGAGGGCGGAACGGGCCGTTGCCCCGTGCCGCCGGGGCGGTCTGTGTCGTTCGACACGGCCGCCCCCGTGTTCATAACGTTTCGACAGAGAATTGGGGCGCCTCGGACACCCGACGCATCCGATCGGTGTCACTGCGCTCACATGAGCCCCGCTTTTTGGCGGGGCTCGCTCTTTATGCCCGTTTTATTCGCGGTCTGGACCACGGAAAGTAGCGGTGTCCCATTGTTTGGAAGGGACCCCCTCCACGTGCTGCAATTCATGAACTCCCGAGTAGTACGGCCCTGAACGAAACACCGGCACAACGTAGGTGCCGACGCCGAGAGGTTGTTGGTCGAGTGAGGCGAAGCAAGGAAAGCTCCGCGGAGCAGGAGACGCGGGGCAACTTCACGCCGCCGTCGCGCACGGCGGTGTCGCCCGCGGACGCGCCCGTCACGCCTCCGCCCGTCGAGGCGGTCGCGGGGAGCTCCAGCAAGCTGTCGCCCCGCAACTGGCGGGTGCCCACCCGGCTGAACGCGATCCTCCTCATACCCGTGCTCGTCGGCCTCGTCATGGGCGGCTTCCAGGTCAAGGGGTCGATCGACACCTGGCAGGAGGCCCAGGACGCCGAGAAGACGGCGCTCATCGTGCGCGCCGCCTCGGAGTACAGCACCGCGCTGCTCAACGAGCGGGACCTCACCGCCGCCCCCCTCCTCGTCGCCAAGAGCCCCGAGGACCGCAAGGCCGACGAGGTCCAGCGGGCGTACGCCGCGACCGACGCCGCCCGCCTCAAGTTCGACGAGGCCGCCAGGAACCTGCCCTCGGGCCAGGGCCTGGAGCGCCGGCTGCGCCTGTTCAAGGACGAGGAGCCGAAGCTCGAAGCGCTCCGCAAGGGCGCCTACTCCCGTTCCTACGACCCGGTGAACACCCAGCTCGGGTACACGGCCGTCCAGCACTACCTGACCGAGTTCTCCAACGAGCTCGGCCTGGGCACCGGCAACATCACCAGCTACGGCCGCAGCGTCTACGCGATCCAGCTCGCCAAGGGCGCCGAGTCCCTCCAGCGGTCCATCGGCACCCAGCTCCTCGTCCGTCCCAGCAGCGACGAGGCCGTCTTCGCCCAGCAGTCCGTGGCGTTCAACTCGTACAACTACCTGGAGCAGATCGCCCTCGGCGAGTTCAGCTCCGGCGGCATGCCCGAGGACGTCGAGCTCCTCAAGAAGGTCATGGCCTCCAAGGCCGCCGAGGGCGCCAAGCAGATGCAGGCCGCCGACGTCGAGCCGCCCAAGGGCAAGGACGGCTCCGTCTACTCCGGCGTGGCCGCCGCGATCGGCACGGCCAAGAGCCCCGAGGGCATCAGGGACCTGAAGGCCAGGGGCATCACCCCCGAGACCTGGATGGCGATCGCCACCGCCAAGTTCGAGGGCTACAGCGAGGTCGAGAAGGCCCTCGTCGACAAGGCCGTGACCGAGGCCGTCGCGATCTCCGACGACGCCAAGTCCGACGCCTGGCTCAACGGCGCCGTCGTCGTCGTCGCCCTGCTCGCCGCGTTCGTCCTGGCCGGGATGATGGCCCGCCAGATGAGCCGCTCGATGCGCACCCTGCGGACCGCCGCCTTCGGCATCGCCGAGCAGCGCCTGCCGATGCTGGTCGACCAGCTCTCCCGCACCGAGCCGGGCCGGGTCGACACCCGCGTCCAGCCGATCCCGATCGACTCCCAGGACGAGATCGGCGAGGTCGCCCGCGCGTTCGACCAGGTCCACCGCGAGGCCGTCCGGCTCGCCGCCGAGCAGGCCATGCTCCGGGGCAACGTCAACGCGATCTTCACCAACCTCTCGCGCCGCAACCAGTCGCTGATCGAGGGCCAGCTCACCCTCATCACCGACCTGGAGAACAACGAGGCCGACCCGGACCAGCTCGAGAACCTCTTCAAGCTGGACCACCTGGCGACCCGCATGCGCCGCAACGGCGAGAACCTCCTCGTCCTCGCCGGCGAGGAGCCCGGCCGCCGCTGGGACCAGCCGGTCCCCCTGGTCGACGTCATGCGCGCCGCCTCCTCCGAGGTGGAGCAGTACGAGCGCATCGAGCTGGCGGGCGTCCCGGAGGCCGAGATCCACGGCCAGGCCGTGACCGACCTCGTGCACCTGCTCGCCGAGCTCCTGGAGAACGCCACCACGTTCTCCTCCCCGCAGACCAAGGTCCGCGTCACCGCGACCCGTCTCCCCGACGGCCGCGTGATGGTCGAGATCCACGACAAGGGCATCGGCCTCACCGCCGAGGACTTCGCGGACATCAACCACAAGCTGGCCAACCCGCCGACCGTGGACGCCGCCGTCTCGCAGCGCATGGGCCTCTTCGTGGTCGGCCGGCTCGCCGACCGGCACGGCATCCGGGTCCAGCTCCGCCCCTCGGGCGAGCAGGCCGGGACGACCTCGCTCGTCATGCTGCCGGACGCGATCACGCACGGCGGTGGCGGCGAGCAGCCGATCCAGGACGACTTCACCGTCTCCCAGATCATCCCGGAACAGCAGCAGCAGCCGCAGAACGCCTTCGAGGCCGCTCCCGCGCAGCCGATGCTGACCGCGGCCGACCTCGGCTTCGACGACTCCCGCTACGAGCAGCAGCCGGACGGGGAGCAGCCGACCCTCGACCCGGTCAACCGCTCGCTGCGGCGCGAGGGGCGGCGTGCCGCCCTGGGCGACCGGGCGCAGAACGGCGACCGTCCGCTCTTCCGCGACGAGGCGGAGCAGCCGCAGGGCGAGTACGGCCAGGCCCGGGAGTACGGGCAGGAGCAGGCCGTCCAGGGCCAGGAGTACGCCCAGGAGCAGCCGCAGGGCCAGGAGTACGCGGCGGAGTACGCCCCCGCGCAGGAGTACGGCCACCAGCAGCCGCAGCAGGAGTACGGCCAGGAGTACGCGGCCGGCTACCCGCAGCAGGACGGCTACGGCGGCACCCCCCGGGCCGACGGCTACGGGAGTCCTCAGCAGGGCTACGAGGCGTACCCTCAGCAGGGCTATGCGGAAGCTTCGTACGGAACTCCGGAAGCCGAACACCAGCAGTACGAGCAGGCGTTCGATCCCCAGTCCCACCAGGCGGAGTGGCCGGACCAGAACGCCTATCAGGGCGGTTACGCGCAGGAGTACCGGACCGAACCGGAATCTGCCCAGGCCGCTCCCGAACAGGCCGCCGACCGCGTAGGCTTCGACCGTCCGGGTCCGACTCCTCCGAATCCCGCCCCGGACGCCGGCCACGCGCTGACCGACGCCGGACTGCCGCGCCGCGGCAGCGTCGCCCCGCCGACGCAGCGGACGCCGCAGCCGGCCAAGCCCGCGCAGCCGGAACAGCAGCAGAACGAAGCCACCGGTCCCGACGCATGGCGCTCGACCAACGACGAGCGCTGGCAGCGGGCCGGAAAGCTCAAGGACCCGAAGGCGGGCGGGGTCACCTCGTCCGGTCTCCCCCGACGCGTCCCGAAGGCCAACCTGGTCGAGGGCACGGCTGAGCAGACCCCGCAGGGCGGCCCCCAGGTCTCCCGCGCACCCGAGGACGTACGGGGCAGGTTGAGCAACCTGCGCCGGGGCGTTCAGCAGGGACGCAACGCGGGAACGGACACGAACGGATCGGGCCTCGGCCCGGGCAGTACCTACAACCAGGAGCGTTAGTGTGAGCATGAGCCAGGCGGCGCAGAATCTGAACTGGTTGATCACCAACTTCGTGGACAACACCCCCGGGGTGTCCCACACGGTGGTGGTCTCCGCCGACGGACTCCTGCTGGCGATGTCCGAGGGCTTCCCCCGGGACCGCGCCGACCAGTTGGCGGCCGTCGCGTCCGGACTGACCTCGCTGACCGCGGGCGCGTCCCGGATCTTCGAGGGCGGTGCGGTCAACCAGACCGTGGTGGAGATGGAGCGCGGCTTCCTCTTCATCATGTCGATCTCGGACGGCTCCTCGCTGGCCGTCCTCGCCCACCCCGAGGCGGACATCGGCCTCGTGGGCTACGAGATGGCCCTGCTCGTGGACCGCGCGGGCACCGTCCTGACCCCCGATCTCCGGGCGGAACTCCAGGGCAGTCTCCTCAACTGACCGTTCTCAACCAACAGACAGATCGTGCGTTTCGCGCCACCGCCCCGTAAGGTGCGGTGGCGCGGCTCCAAGGGACATGGACCGCGAGGCAGTCGGAGGAGGAAACGTGGGAACACCCCCGGGCGGGAGCCCTTACAACGGTTATGACGCGCACCAGGCGCCGCTGGGCGACGCCGCGCAGAACCGGTTCAACTTTCCCTCCGCACCGAGCGGACAGGGTGTGGCACAGCCCTACCGGCAGCCGCACGCCCCGTCGGCACCCGCAGGCCCGTCCGCCTCGCGCGGCCCGTCCGCCCAGGGCGGTTCGGGCGGGCACAACCCGCTGGTGCGTCCGTACGCGATGACCGGCGGCCGGACCAGGCCGCGTTACCAGCTCGCCATCGAGGCGTTGGTCAGTACGACGGCCGATCCGTCCCGGCTGCAGGGGCAGTTGCCCGAGCACCAGCGGATCTGCCGGCTCTGCTTCGAGATCAAGTCGGTCGCCGAGATCTCGGCACTTCTCTCCATCCCCCTCGGCGTCGCCCGAATCCTCGTCGCCGACCTGGCCGAGGCCGGACTCGTCGCCATCCACCAGCCCGGCGGCGACGAGGCCGCCGGCGGTCAGCCAGACGTGACACTGCTCGAAAGGGTGCTCAGTGGACTTCGCAAGCTCTAGCGGCGGCGCGGCCCGTTCAACCACCAGCGCGAAGATCGTGGTGGCGGGTGGCTTCGGCGTGGGCAAGACCACGTTCGTCGGCGCGGTCTCGGAGATCAATCCGCTGCGTACCGAAGCCGTCATGACGTCCGCCTCGGCGGGCATCGACGACCTCACGCACACCGGCGACAAGACGACGACGACCGTCGCCATGGACTTCGGCCGCATCACGCTCGACCAGGACCTGATCCTGTACCTGTTCGGCACCCCCGGACAGGACCGCTTCTGGTTCATGTGGGACGACCTCGTCCGCGGTGCCATCGGCGCCGTCGTCCTCGTCGACACCCGACGCCTCGCCGACTGCTTCCCGGCGGTGGACTACTTCGAGAACTCGGGCCTGCCGTTCGTCATCGCCCTCAACGGCTTCGACGGCAACCAGCCCTACCAGCCCGAGGAGGTGCGCGAGGCCCTCCAGATCGGCCCCGACACCCCCATCATCACCACCGACGCGCGCCACCGCGCCGACGCCAAGAGCGCGCTCATCACCCTCGTCGAGCACGCCCTCATGGCCCGGCTGCGGTAGCTGTCCCCCCGCGTCGTACGCCGAAGGCCGCGTTCCCCGCCCGGGACGCGGCCTTCGGCGCGTTCCGGCATATGCCGCCATGTGCGGAAAGCCTCCCGGGAACAGGCGTCTCCACTACGTTGTGCGGACGGGGACCTCGGGGGAGGAAGACATGGGCCTTCGTGACGGCACGCGCCGGATCGGGCAGTTCACCGTCGTCCGCACGCTCGGCGGCGGCGGCATGGGCAAGGTGTACCTCTGCCGGACGCCCGCAGGACAGCGGCTCGCGGTCAAGGTGATCCGCCGGGAGCTGGCGGACCTGCACGACATCAGGCTGCGGTTCGCCCGCGAGGTGAAGGCCCTGCGCGCCGTGCACAGCCCGTACACCGTCCCGGTCTACGACGCCGAGACGGCCGTCCCGCCGCTCTGGCTCGCCACCCGGTACGTGGACGGCCCGACCCTGGAGGCCCGGGTGTCCACGGCGGGCCCGCTGCCGCTGCCGGAGGCGGCCGGACTGGGCGGGATGCTCGCGGAGGCCCTGTCGGAGGTGCACGCGCGCGGGGTGATCCACCGCGACCTCAAGCCGAGCAACATCATCCTGGAGCGCGGCGAGCCCCGGCTCATCGACTTCGGGATCGCCCGGTCGGCGACGGCGCGGGGGCTGACGCTCCCGGGAACCGTGCTCGGCACCCACGGCTACATGGCGCCCGAGCAGCTCCTCGGGCGGGAGCCGACGCCCGCCGTGGACGTCTTCGCGCTCGGCGCCGTCCTCACGTACGCGGCGACGGGCCGGCCGCCGTTCGGCACCGGCACGGCCGCGAGCGGGCGCATCGCCCGGGGCGACCGGCCCCGGCTCGCCCGGGTCCCGGCCCCGCTCGCGGAGGTCGTCGCCGCCTGCCTGGCCGGCGACCCGGCCGCCCGTCCCCTCCCCGCCGACCTCACGACCGCCCTCGGCGCCCTCCTGGCGGAGGAGCCCACCGCCGGCCGCGTCCCGGAGCCGGGGCCGGTGCCTGTGCCCGGGCCGGTGCCGGGCCCGGTTCCGGTGCCGCGCCGGCGCACCGAGCCGGTGTCCGATCCGCCGCATCGCTGCCACGTGCCCGCGCCGGGCGGGGCCGCCGATCCGTGCGCCCTGCGCCCGGTCGCCGCCCGGCTCCTCGGCGCCGGGATGACCCGCTCCCTGATCCGGAAGGCGGTGGAGCACGGTGCCCGCTGAACAGGTCGTCGAACTGCGCGACGGCTGGGAGACGCTGGTCCGGGAGTGGGCCCGCCGCCGCGGCGAACCCGTCACCGGCGAGGACGGCGCCCTGTGGCTGGAGACGCAGGCGGGCGGCCCGTCCGGCCTCCGGCTCACCGTGGACATCAGCCGCGCCGCCGGTTCGCTCGTGGTGGCCGTCACGGACGGGACCCTCGTTCCGGCCGACCGGCTCGCGCCGACGGCGGCGGCCGCGACCGCCTGGAACTCCCGCGAGGTGACGCCGACGGCGGTCCTGGGGGACGCCCGCAGCGAGACGCCGCTGCTCTCCTCCGTCCTCGCGCTGCCCCTGGCCGCCCACCTGTCTCCCACCGGCCTCGCGACGACGCTGGACACGCTGCTCGACCGGTCGGTCCGGCTGCTGCGCGAGTGCCACGACCTCGGATTCGTCCTGCGGAGCGGCGATGACCTCACCACGCGGGGGTGAACGGATGGAATGGCTCGCCGTTCTCCTGACGGTCACGGTGGTCCCCCTGGGCCTGGCGCTCGTCGCCCTGTGGACGAGCACGGCTTCCTGGCTCCCGGGGTCCCGGCGCACGAAACGGGACCGGGAGCGGGAACAGAAGCAGGATTCCGGGCGGTCCGAGGCCGGACGACAGACCGGTCGCGGACCGGGGCACGGGCGCGAGCCCGAGTACGGGCGCGAGCCCGAGTACGGGCGCGAACCGGACCGGCAGCACCGGGGGACGTCCGGGCGGGAGCCCGCTCCCGGGTCCGGGCCCGCGCGGAAGCCGAAGCCGGTGTCCGGGCGGGAACCGGCGCTCGGCCGGGACCCCGTACGAGGGCGGGAACCGGAAACCGCACAGAGGCCGGAGCCGGAGTCCCGGCAGTCAGGGTCCCCGGGATCCGGGTCCCGGCAGCAGCCCGATGCCCGGCGGTCGCCGGAGTCCGGCGCCGGTGGTCCCGGCCGCCCCCGGGAGACCGGAGGGCCCGGACGGCCGGTTCCACCGCCCGTGCCGCCGCCTCGGCTGCGGGACCACGTGGAGCGGCTGAGGGACGTCGGGCGGTCGCTCCTGGACAGCGCCGCCCACGTCCTGCCGTACCGCGGCGGCCCGGAGCCGCACGAGGAGCCGCCCCCGCACGCGGCCCCGCGCCCCGCCCCGCACGCGCGGCCGTTCCCCGAGGAGCAGCCCCGGACGGCGGCCCCTTTCACCGCGCACCGGCCCGAGCCGGAGAACGACGCCGCGACCCGGGCCGTCCCGGCCGCACCCGTCGCACCGGCCCTCCCGGTCGCCCGGGCCGCTCCGGCCGTCCCCGCTCCCGCCGCCGCTCCGGTCGCGGGACCGGACGAGCCGGGCAACGGGGACCGGGACCTCGACACCCTCGCGCTCGCGCCCGGACGCAGGGCCGTGGCGACCGCCGCGACCTGGCTGCGGCCCCACGGCTACGTGGAGTGGGACGGGGCCCTGTGCCGCGCCCACTGGCAGGGCGCCGCGTCGGCCTACCCGCGTCCCGGCGACATGGTCCGCGTCACGGAGCACCCGGAGTCCGATCCGCCGCTCCTCCGGGCCCTCCCGCTCCACTGAACCCTCCCGCTCCACCGACCCTCCCCTCCCGGCCGGCCGCGCACCGCCGCACCGCGCCGCGACGCCCACCCGTCCCCACCGCTCCACGGAGTAGCCGTGTCTCCCACCAGCAGTTCCGACGAAGTCCCGCTCCCCGTGCCGTACATGGGGTTCGAGTTCGACAGCGCCCAGCGGCTGCCGCTCCTGCTCTGCCTGGACACCTCCTCCTCGCTGAGCTCGAACGGTGCCATCGGGTCGCTCAACTCGGCCCTCGCCTCGTGGGCGACGAGCCTCACCGAGGACATGGCGCTCAGCGCCGCCGTCGACGTCGCCGTCATCACGTTCGGCGGCAGCGACGGCATCACCGTCTGGCAGGGGCCCGTACCGCTCGGGTCCACCGCCCCGGAATGGCCGCACAGCCCGTTCGTGCCCGCCCACGAGTTCAAGCCGCCGACGCTGCGCGCCCACGGCGTGACCCTCCTCGACCGGGCGCTGCGCCTGGCGATGGAGGTCGTCACCGACTACAAGGCGGGGCTGCGCGCCGAAGGCCTGACCTACTACCGGCCGCAGATCTGCGTCGTCACGGACGGCGCCCCCAGCGACGAGCGGGGCAGCTTCTCGTACGCCTACCGCGAGCTGCTGCCCGAACTGCGCAAGGCGGAGGAGGAGCGCCGGTTCCGGCTCTTCGCGGTCGGGGTCGGGGAGCGGCGCGAGGGCGCGGAAGGGGTGCTGCGGGAGCTGGCCCCGCACTACCACGCGTGGCTGGACGGCTTCCCCTTCACGGAACTGCTCACCGCCATGTCGCACAGCGCCAAGGCCACCCAGGGCGGCGCGGCGGAGGCCGAGTTCCAGGAGATCTTCGCCCGGCTGAAGCGCCGGCGCGGCGGCGGGCAGGTCCCCGCGTGACGGCGGCGGGCGGGCCGCCCGGGGACTGGCGGGTGCACGGGATCAGGTCGACCGGTTACCGGCACCTGCGGGAGGGGACGCCCTGCCAGGACGCGCTGCGGTACCGGCGGACCTCCTCGGGCGGCCTCGTCCTCGCGGTGGCGGACGGCGCCGGGAGCGCGCCGCGCTCCCGGGAGGGGGCCGAGAAGGCCGTGCGGCTCGCGACGGACGCGTTCGCCCCGCTGGTGACGCCGTGGCGGCTGCTGCCGGACGCGCGGGCGCGCAAGGAGGAGCTGACCGGGGCGTTCCGGAAGGTGCGGGACGCGTTCCTGGACTGGTGCGCCGGTCCCCCCGGCCCGTACGCGACCACGCTGACGGTGGTGGTCGTCGCCGAGGGGTGGCTGGGACAGCTCTCGATCGGCGACGGCCTGGTCCTGGTCCGCGCGGAGGAGGCGCGGGGGGCGGGGCCCGGGGAGCCGGGACCCGGCGACGCGGGGTCCGGCGACGCGGGTCGCGAGGCCGCCGGTCACGGGTCCGCGAGGGAGCCGGCCGCCTCGTACCACCTGCTGCCCCGGACGCACACCGGCAGCGAGTACGCGAACGAGACCGTCTTCGTCGGCTCGCCCCGCGCCCTCGACCAGCTCCGGGTGGACTGCGTCCGGGACGACGCGATCGGCGGCGTGCTGCTGTCCACGGACGGGCTGACCCACGCCCTGCTCCGGCGCTCCCCGACCGGCCCTCCGCTGCCGCACGACGCCTTCCTCGGCCACCTCTTCGACCGGCTCGCCCGGCCCGACTACGACCACGACGAGGAGCAGGACCGGCTCTCGGCCTTCCTCGCCTCCGACCAGATCACCCGGGTGACCGGGGACGACAAGACTCTCCTGTGGGCGATACGGACATGACATCCACCGACGGCACCGACGAGCACGGCCCCGCCCTGGTGCTGGGGGACGGCACCCGCGTCACCCGGGGGGCGAAGCCGCTGGGCACGGGCGGCCAGGGCAGGGTGTGGGGCATCGAGGAGCGCGCCGACCTCGCCGCCAAGATCTACGACCGTTCCCCGGAACCCGCGCAGTTGCGCCGGCTCGCGGCCATGCTGCGGGCCGATCCGCTCGCCGGGGAGCGGCTCGCGCCCGGTCAGCCGCCGATGCTGGTGTGGCCGGTGGTGCTGGTCGAGGCGGGCGGGCGCCCGGTCGGGTACGGGATGCCGTACCTGGACCCGGCGGCGCACACGCCGCTGAGCGGGCTGCTCCAGAAGCAGGTGCGGCTGCGCCGGTTCAACGGCCGGGCGCACTGGAAGTTCCTGCTCGGGGTGGCGACGAACCTCGCCTACATGACGGCGGAGCTGCACCAGCAGCGCTTCGTGGTGGGCGACCTGTCCAGCGCCAACGCGGTCGTGGACACGAACGGGTACGTCACCTTCCTCGACTGCGACTCGTTCGCCTTCACCGACTCCCTGACCGGGGAGTCCTTCGGCTGCGACGTCTTCACGGACGACTACGCGAGCCCCGAGCGGCAGCGCGGGGAGCAGCCCACCCGGCAGTCGGACGACTTCGCGCTCGCGGTCCTCGTCTACCAGCTCCTCACCGCCGGGAACCACCCGTTCGACGGGGCGCCGCTGTACGGCTCCGAGGAGTCCACCCGCAAGGACAGCATCATGGCCGGCACGTCCTTCCTCGTCCATCCGGACCGGGTGCGGGTGCCGGCGCAACTGCTTCCGGCCGAGGTGCTGCCGCCCCGGCTGGTGGAGCTGGCGCGGCGGACGTTCGGTCCGGGGCTGCGGGACCCCCGGCGGCGGCCCTCGTCGGCCGTGTGGCTGGACGCGCTCGACGAGGCCCGCGAGGGGACCGTGCAGTGTGCCGACGTACCGGAGCACCACTTCGGCGGGCACCTGGTCGACTGCCCGTGGTGCGGGCGCCGGGCGGACGGGCAGCCCGATCCGTTCGTCCCGGGCCCGGGGCGGTCGCCGGGGGGCGGGGCGGGGGCGTCGAGCAGGGCGAGTACGGGGGGTGCGGCAAGCAGGGCGGGCGCGTCGGCCGGTCCGTCGGGCCGGGCCTCCGCCAAGGCCTCCTCGTCCCCGCCCCCTCCCCCGCCGACATCCCGTCCGAACCCGAGCCCGAACACGAGTCCGAAGTCCGACCCGGGCCCGAACCCGAAACCGGCCCCGAAGCCGACCGCTCGGGGAACGGCGAACGCGCCCGGTGCGAAGGGCACGGCGCGTACGACGGGCGCGGCACGTACGAAGAGTGCGACGGGCACGAAGAGTGCGACGGGCGCGGCGGGTACGACGGGCGCGGCCGCCGAGAAGCCGGAGTCCGGGGCCGGAGCCGCCGCCTCCTCCTCGTCCTCCCCTCCCCTCACCAAGGGCGAGGTCGCGTTCGCCTGCGCGGCGCTCCTGATCCTCATCGGCATCGTGGTGGCGGTGATCTGGGGGATCGTGGCGCTGGTCCAGGTCCTGATCAACTGACGTCCGGGCAGCGCGAAGGGCCGGAACCCGGTCTCCCCGGGTTACGGCCCTTCGGCGTGTTCGGCGGCGGTCAGCGCCAACTGTGCGGGGCGCGGAAGCCGTGCTCGCGCTCCAGGCGGCGCCAGCCGGCGGCGGTGCGGCCGCGGTGGGCGCCGGCGGTGTCGGCAGCGGGCTGGGCGGCGGCGCGGGCGAGGAGGACCGCGGTGATGGCGGCGAGCTCCTCGGGGTCGGCGTGGCCCTTCTCGACGCGCAGGAGATTGGCGGGAGTGGTCATGGGAAGCGGGCTCCTCTTACTGCGGCGGGTTGCCGTGCTTGCGGGAGGGCAGGTCGGCGTGCTTGGTGCGGAGCATGGCCAGGGAGCGGATGAGGACCTGGCGGGTGTCGGCGGGGTCGATGACGTCGTCGACCAGGCCGCGCTCCGCGGCGTAGTACGGGTGCATCAGCTCGGCCTTGTACTCCTTGACCATGCGGGTGCGCATGGCCTCGGGGTCCTCGGCCTCCGCGATCTGCTTGCGGAAGATCACGTTGGCGGCGCCTTCGGCGCCCATGACCGCGATCTCGTTGGTGGGCCAGGCGTACGTCAGGTCGGCGCCGATGGACTGGGAGTCCATCACGATGTACGCGCCGCCGTAGGCCTTGCGCAGGATCAGGCTGATCCGGGGCACGGTCGCGTTGCAGTAGGCGTAGAGCAGCTTGGCGCCGTGCCGGATGATCCCACCGTGCTCCTGGTCGACCCCGGGAAGGAAGCCGGGGACGTCCAGAAGGGTGATGATCGGGATGTTGAAGGCGTCGCACATCTGGACGAAGCGGGCGGCCTTCTCGCTCGCCTCGATGTCCAGGACGCCGGCCAGCGTCTGCGGCTGGTTGGCGACGATGCCGACGACCTGGCCGTCGAGCCGGGCCAGGGCGCAGATGATGTTGCGGGCCCAGCGCTCGTGGACCTCCAGGTAGTCGCCGTCGTCGACGAGCTCCTCGATGACCTTGTGCATGTCGTACGGGCGGTTGCCGTCGGCCGGGACCAGGTCGAGCAGGACGTCGGAGCGGCGGTCGGCCGGGTCCTCGGAGGGGGCGGCCGGGGGGTTCTCGCGGTTGTTCTGCGGGAGCATCGACAGGAGGTAGCGGACCTCCGCGATGCAGGTCTCCTCGTCGTCGTACGCGAAGTGCGCCACGCCGCTCGTCCCGGCGTGCACGTCCGCGCCGCCCAGGCCGTTCTGGGTGATCTCCTCGCCGGTGACCGCCTTGACGACGTCCGGGCCGGTGATGAACATCTGCGAGGTCTCGCGGACCATGAAGACGAAGTCCGTCAGGGCGGGGCTGTAGGCCGCGCCGCCGGCGCACGGGCCGAGCATGACGCTGATCTGCGGGATGACGCCCGAGGCGCGGGTGTTGCGCTGGAAGATGCCGCCGTATCCGGCGAGGGCGGAGACGCCCTCCTGGATGCGGGCGCCGGCGCCGTCGTTCAGGGAGACCAGCGGGGCACCGGCCGCGATGGCCATGTCCATGATCTTGTGGATCTTGGTGGCGTGGGCCTCGCCGAGGGCGCCGCCGAAGATCCGGAAGTCGTGGGCGTAGACGAAGACCGTGCGGCCCTCGACCGTGCCCCAGCCGGTGATGACGCCGTCTGTGTACGGCTTCTTCGCCTCCAGGCCGAAGCCCTGCGCGCGGTGCCGGCGCAACTGCTCGACCTCGTTGAAGGAACCAGGGTCGAGGAGGAGCTCGATGCGCTCGCGCGCGGTCAGCTTGCCCTTGGCGTGCTGCGCCTCGGTCGCCCGCTCGCTCGGGCCCGCCAGGGCCCGCTCGCGCAGGACGTGCAGCTCGGCCACGCGGCCACGGGCGTCGGCGGGCTCGCTCGAGATCTGGTCCACAACGGTCATGTACCGACCCTACGAAGTCGGACAAGAAAACCTTGCCGTCGACTCCGTACAGTCTCGCGTGTCGATTCCTGGCGGGGCCGGACAGAAACGTGCCCTGTACGTCCTAAGTCAACAGCCGGACACCCCTTGTGTTTGTAGGGGTTCGACATAGACCTCGACGGGGGACGCGCGTCGGCGGGCGGCACCCACCGTACCGGGGTGCCGCCCGCCTTCTTCGCTTCCCTACAAGTCCCCTCCGCCGGAAGGGGCCGTACGGGCTACCCGCCGCAGTGGAAGCGGGCGCTCCCCCAGTCGGCGTGGTCGTTGCCGTTGCCGTCGCCGCCGTCGTCGGCCACCAGGTCGACGTAGGACGCGCCGGTGACGTCGGCGGTGAGGGACCAGGCGGGGTCCGCGGCCTTGAGGACCGGGGACTTCGCCTTCTCCGCGCCGTCGGCGAGGACGGTGAACCGGACGCTGCCCCGGCCGGTCTGGGTGTCGTCCACGCCGACCTCGGCGGTGAAGGAGGCGCACCGGCCGCCGAGGTAGTAGCGGACGGTGGCGGGGGCGTGGGTGCCCAGGCCCTTGGCGTGGGGCACTCCCCCGATCCTCAGCGGGGAGCCGTCCCCGGCGGCGGTCCCGCCGTTGGAGAGGTCGCGCTCGACGGGTCCCCAGCCGCTGGCCGCCGAGGTCCAGTCGTGGTCGCTCGCCCAGGTGTCGGCGGTGGGCGGCGGGGGCAGGGTGCGGACGGTGGCGGCGGCGGTCAGCCTCCGCCCGCTCCCGCCGGCGGTGTACGCGAGGGAGGCGGTCAGCGGGTACGACCGGTGGGCGGCGTCCACCGGCGGGGTCACCTGCCAGGTGGCGGTGGCCTTCGCGCCCGCCGCGACCGTGCCGAGGTCGACGGGCGCGGCCGGTTCGGCGGTCCAGCCGTCCGGCAGGGCGAGGGCGGCCCGCGCGCCGGTGACCCCGTCGGCCTCGTCGTTGCCGAAGGTGACCGTGACCCGGTTCGGGCGGCCGGGCTCCAGGGTCTCGGGCGCGGCGACGGCGAGGGTGCCGCAGGCGGCGCGTTCGGGGGCCGGGCCGAGGTCGGTCACGGTGAAGTCGTCGAGGACGAAGTCGGCGCCGTCGGGGGCGTCGGCGCGCTTGCGCAGACCGGTCCAGGTGTCGCCGCAGCCCGCCGTGACGGTCTCGGTGAAGTGCCCGGTGGTCCGCTGCTGTCCGAGGGGGGTGCGCCGGGTCTCGACGGCCGCTCCGGTGCCGGTGGTGCGGTCGTAGCCGGTGACCCACTCGTACGCGCCCGCGTGGCTGGACTGGTAGGCGTACTCCACGCGGTACTGACGTCCGTCCTTCAGGGGGACGGTCCAGGGCGCGGTCCGGTAGACGAGGCCGCTGTTCTCGTCGTGCGACTTGAGGGACTCGGCGCCGCCGATGACGTCGTCGACGAGCTTCCCGTTCCAGCCGGCCCGGGTGTAGGGGGCGTGGAGCTGGGCGATGTGGGTGCGCGGGTCGTTCGTGCCGCCGGCGTCGCCCTTGAGGAAGGGGCCCCAGCCCTGGTCGACGGCCTCGAAGTCCTCGTACGCCGTGGTCCCCTCCCTGGCGGCGGGGTCGTTGGCGACGATCCGGACGTCGTCGATGCGGACGGTGGCGGGGCTGCCGCCCGCGGCCCCGATCCTCAGGGTGGTGGCGCCGCGCGGCGCGGTGAAGGTGACCTTGGCGCGCTGGAGGCGGGTGTCGTTCCAGTCGGAGGCGGCGATCCGGTTCTGGAGCGGGGAGCGCTCGACGGTGACGGACGCGCCGCCGACGGAGAGGGTGGTGGGGCGGGTCTTCCCGGGTTCGACCTCGATCAGGGCGGAGGCGGTGTACCGCTCGCCAGGGGTGAGGCCGGTGAGCCGCTGGCCGATCGAGGCGGCGGCGGTGCCGGTGAGCTTCGCGCTGGTGCGGCCCTGCCCGTCGGTGTCGCGGGCGACGGTGCCGGTCTTCGTCCAGGCGGTGAGCTCCGCGTCGTTGAAGCCGGGGTCCTTCACCGGGGTGCCCCGGCCCCACCGCGGGTCGGCCTGGGCGGGGGCCTTGCCGGGGTAGAGGACGTAGGCCTGTCCGGCGGCGGCCTCCAGGGTGACCTTCCCTCCGGCGGGCCGTACGGTGGCGGTCTTCACGCGCCCGTTGTCGGTGAGCCGGTACACGGTGTACGAGCGGGTGCCGGGCGGGACCTGCCAACTGGTCGTGCCGCCGGACTCGTTGTAGTGGTAGAGCTTCTCGCCGCCGTCCCAGGGGAGCAGGTAGCTCTTGCCGTCGAGGACCTTGCGGCCGTTCTCGTAGAAGGTGCGGCGGCCGTCCTCGACGGTGCCGCGGACGCCGCCGGTGAAGGTGATGTCGTCGCCGTTCCAGCGGGTGATCTTCTGCTGCTGGAGGTACTTGGCGGGCAGGTTGCGCTGCCAGACGTTGGCGGTGAAGGCGTTCCAGTCGGTCTCGCCGGTCCAGCCCTCGAAGTCGACGAGGGCGGTCTGGCCGAGGACCGGGTGGTCGTTCCAGACGTCCTTCTCGCCGTTGCGGATGAAGCGGATGATCTGCGAGTTGAGGCCCTTGTTGGTGGCGCCGCCGTAGTCGAGGTCGTTGGCCCAGTGGGACCAGAGGGAGGAGCGCTCGAACTTGTCCGCCCACTCGGTGGCGACGTTCCAGCCCTGCGCCCGGACGGCCCGCATCGTCTTGTCGGCGATCCAGCCGTGCGTGTAGTAGACGTCGATGTAGAGCGTGGAGAGGTTGGGGTCGGTCTCGTCGCGGAGCTGCTGGAAGCGGCGGGCGAGGTCGCCGCTGTTGATGTCCCGGCGCTGGTCGATGTAGTAGCTCTGGTTGAGCCAGTTCCAGCCGGGCTTGGTCCTGTCGACGAGCGTCTCGCTGAAGTTCTTCGCCTCGGGGTAGGACTCGGTGGCGTTCACGTGGACGCCGAAGCCGGCGTTCCACTTCTTGCCCTCCTTGAGGAGGGTGTTGAGGTCGGCGAGGCCGCCGGCACGCTGGTTGTAGTTGCCGCCGTAGTCGGGGTGGGCGGAGTCGTGGCCCTCGGAGCCGTACCCCTTGAGCAGGGCGAACTGGCCGAGTCCGTCGGTGGCGAGCGAGATCCGCTTGACGTCGTCGAGGGTGCGCAGGAAGGGGTGGGTGGCCTGGGAGGCGAAGTTGAACGGGATGTGGGCGACGACCCGGCCGGGGGTCCGCTCGCTGCCGGGGGCCTTGATCCCGATCGTGCGGAAGGCGACGGCGCCGTCCTGCCAGTCGACGGTGCCGTCGGCGTTGGCGTCGGGGGTGACGACGACCTTGGCCCAGGGCAGGTCGTCGCCGCTCTCGGGCTCCGGGGCGCCCTCGCCGCGGTGGGTCCACTGGCCGGACCAGACGCCGACGCGGGTCTCGGTGCCGTTCTTGCGGGCCTGGTGCCAGAAGCGGGCGCCGTCGCGGGCGGAGGCGCCGGAGGGCTTGTCGTAGCTGGAGTTGGACTCGACGGCGGCGGCGAGGCGGCCGGTGTGGACGATCGCGTACGAGGCGCCGGCGGGGCCCGCCTCGGCCGGGGTGGCGTCGGTGACCCGCGTGAAGACGTCGGCGGTGCGGGTGGAGTCCGGGTCGAGGCGGGTGAAGGCGGTCGCGGCGCCGCCGGCGTCCGAGGAGCCCACGGAGACCAGGTCGTGGCCGGGTATGTCGATCGTCCCGACCCGGAAGGCCTCGGTGTCGCGGACGGCGGTGATCCGGAAGGTGGTGGTCCGGCCCTCGACGCCCAGCCGCGCGTCGATCTCGACGCCGGGCAGGTCGGGGAAGACGAGGGTGTACGCGGCGGAGGCGGGCTTCAGGACGGGGGCGGCCTTGGTCCGGACGGGGCGGGCGGTGCCGTTGAGGACCACCTCGGTGACCGGGGCCGTACTGCCGAGGAGGCGGGCGCCGCTCGCGCGGTCGGTGTACGAGAGGACGCGGGGGAAGTCCTCGGCGACGGCGACGGAGAGCTGCCGGGAGGCGAGGACGGCGCCCGTGGAGGTGTCCGCGGCGGTCCCGGCGGGCGGGGTCCGGGGGTCGGCCAGGGCGGGTCCCGCCAGGGCGAACACGGCGGAGGAGGCGACGGCGAGCGCGCAGGCCGCACGGATCCTGCGGCCTCGTGGCGAGTGAGGGAGGGGCATGCGCACCAGTTGGCCCCGGGCCCGGCGGCACCGTCAACGAGATCGCGCCGCACGGGCCCCTCCAGTCCAACAACCCCCTTCGGTTAGTCCAAGTGGACTCCGGAGGGGGCACGTCGGGCCGCGTACGGGGTCAGCAGCCGCCGCAGTTGTAGAAGGTCACGTCCCAGTGGTTGCCCTCGTCGGCGTAGACGTTGCCCGCGCCGGACTTCCACTGCGGGGCCCCGTCACCGCGCACCCCGATGTAGGCGAAGGTGTTCTTGACGTAGTTCGTGAGGCAGGTGGCCTTGCCGAAGTCGAGCTTGTAGCCGTTCCAGTGGGAGTACGTGCCGCTCGCGTGCCCGGTCTCGGTGCCGCCGGTGATGTTGAGGGCGCAGCCGCTGGCGCTCTTGAGGGTCTGGGCGCCCTGGGCGCTGGCGAGGTTGAGCTGGTCGAAGGACGTGCAGGTCGCGACGTTGCGGTTGGAGCAGCCGCCGGACGAGGACCAGGTGATCCCGGAGGACCGGAACATCGAGGTCGCGGTGGCGTGGCTGATCTTGGTGACCGCGTGGGCCTCGCCGGCGGAGGCGAGGACGCCGACGCCGGGCGCGAAGAGCGCGCCGAGGACGAGGGCGAGGGCGGTCAGGACGGAGCGGAGCTTCATCGGGGGTTCCTCCTGCTGGTGACCGTGAGGGGGTGGGGACGGCGGTGCAGGTGGTGCGGAGGGCGCAGGGAGATGGTGCCGCAGTTCTACGCGCGTCCGGAAGGGGGCCTCGGCGCTTTCCCGGGGACTTCCGGGTGAACATCTTCCGGAGATGTTGAAAGTTGAACGGAAGGGGGTTACAGTCATTCTCGTTGAAGGTTCAACCAATTCCGAGCAAGGAGCAGTCATGGGTCTCTTCGGCCGCAAGAACACCGAGTCCGCCACCGCCGTCGCCACCCTCCCGGTGGACCCGGCCCTGGCCGCCCTGACCGGCGACTACACCATCGACCCCGCCCACAGCAGCATCGGCTTCACCGTCCGCCACGCCATGGTCACCAACGTCCGCGGCACCTTCGCCGAGCACGAGGGCACGCTGAAGCTGGACGGGACGGACCCGGGCGCCTCCACCGCCTCGATCGACGTGCGGATCGCCTCCGTCGACACCGGCATCGCCGACCGCGACGGCCACCTGCGCGGCGGCGACTTCTTCGACGCCGAGCGGTTCCCGCTGATGACCTTCCGCTCCACCCGGGCCGAGCAGCTCGGCGGCGACGCGTACCGGATCACCGGCGACCTGACCATCAAGGACGTCACCCGGCCGCTCTCCATCGACCTGGAGTTCAACGGCACCGCGAGGGACGTCTACGGCAACGAGCGCGTCGGCTTCGAGGGCTCCGCCGAGATCCTGCGCTCCGAGTGGGGCCTGACCTGGAACGCGGCCCTGGAGACCGGTGGCGTCATGGTCAGCGACAAGGTCAAGCTGAGCTTCGACATCTCCGCGATCAAGAACGCCGCCTGATCCCCCGGCCCCGAGGCCGCACGAGCGCGCCCGCCCTCCGCAGCGGTACGGCGGACGGCGGGCGCTCGGCGTCTCCGGGCCCCGGCGCCCCTACGGCCCGGGGTCCCTTCAGGCGGCCTTCGCCGCCGCCTCCACCACCGCCGGAACCAGGCGGTCGTTCTCCGGCGCGCCCGGGCCCGCCATGAAGGCGAAGCGGCGGCGGGCATAGCCGTAGGCGAGGCCGGTGGACGGGTCCGCGAAGGCCTGGGAGCCGGGGGCGCCGCTGTGGCCGACCGCGCCCGCGCCCAGCGACGGGTAGCGGGTGGCGAGCGGGACGAACCCGAGCCCGAAGGCGTTCTCCGAGCCCGTGACGAGGTCGGTGCCCGCCGAGTGGATCCGGGCGAACTCGGCCAGGGTGCCGGGGGCCAGGAGCGGGGGCCGGCCGTCCAGCTCGCCCGCGATCGCCGCGTACATCCGGGACAGGCCCCGGGCGGAGCCGACACCGCCGCCGGAGAGCGGCGCCCGCGCCCGTACGGCACGGCTGTTGGCGTACGCGACGTCGTCGAACGGCGGGTCGGCGTGCAGGTCGAAGGCGACGGCGAGGAGGCTGTCGGGCGCGACCGGGTGCTCCGCGAGGAGCGCCCGCTGCTCGGGGGTGGGGACCAGCGGCAGGGCCGTGCGGAAGCGGGGTTCGAGCTCCTCGGGCAGGCCCAGGTGGTAGTCGAGGGCGTACGGGGCGCGGACCCGCTCCTCGAACAGCTCCCGGACCGTCCGGCCGGTGGCCCGCAGGACCACCTCGCCGACCAGGGCGCCGAAGGTGAGGGCGTGGTAGCCGTGCCCGGTGTCCGGCTCCCAGAAGGGGCGCTGGCCCGCGAGGCGGGCGGCGGTCCCGCGGTCGTCGGCGAGCTCCTCCAGGGAGAGGCCGCCGTCCGCGCCGATCACCCCGGAGCGGTGGGCGAGGAGCTGGCGCAGGGTGATCTCCCCCTTGCCCTCGGCGGCGAACTCGGGCCACCAGGAGGCGACCGTGCGGTCGAGGTCCAGGGCGCCGTCCTGGACGAGGAGGGCGACGACCAGGGCCGTGGCGCCCTTGGAACAGGAGTAAAGGGCGAGCAGCGAGTCCCCGTCGACGCCGTCGCCGCCCCAGAGGTCGACGACGAGGCGGCCGCGGTGGTGGACGGCGAGCTGCGCGCCGCCGTCCCGCGCCTCGTCCGCGGCGATGCCCGCGAACACCTCCCGTACGGACTCGAAACCGGGCTCCACCGTGCCGTGGACGTGGACGTCGTTCATCGCGCCTCTTCCCCTGCGGGCCGCCGCCGCGGCCGTGGTCGTGTCGGTCGTGCCAGTCGTCTCCTCCGACCGTAACGGCCGCCACTGACAACGGAGTCGGCGCCGGGACGGCCGGGAGCGGACCCGCGGGCCGGGGCGTTGTCAGTGGCGGCCGTTAGCGTCGGCGCCATGGAATTCCGTATCGACAGCGCCGTGTTGACCGACGCCGTGGCCCGGGCCGCGCGCGTCCTGCCGGCCCGCTCCCCGATGCCCGTCCTCGGGGGCCTGCTCCTGGAGGCGACGGAGGACGGGCTGCGCGTCTCGGGGCTCGACCACGAGGCCTCGGCGCGGATCGAGGTCGGGGCCGAGACGGTCGCCGGGGGCCGGGCGCTGGTCCTGGGCCGGCGGCTGCTCGACATCTGCAAGGTGCTCCCCCGGGGCCGCGCCGGGCTGGCCGTGGAGGGCGCCCGCCTCTCGGTGACCTCGGGCGACGCCCGGTTCGGCCTCTCGCTGCTGCCGCTCGACGACCATCCGGCCCCGCCGCCGCTGCCCGAGGTGCTCGGCCTGGTCGACGGGGACGCCTTCGCGGCGGCGGTCGGCCAGGTGGCGGTGGCGGCGGGCCGGGACGACTCGCTGCCCGTCCTCACCGGGGTGCGGCTCTCCCTGGACGGGCCGGTCATGACCCTCGC
Organism: Streptomyces sp. NPDC007872; assembly: GCF_042868165.1. Lineage (NCBI taxonomy): Bacteria > Bacillati > Actinomycetota > Actinomycetes > Kitasatosporales > Streptomycetaceae > Streptomyces > Streptomyces sp. NPDC007872. Next base: position 1,072,103 of record NZ_JBIAEA010000001.1, on the reverse strand, counting down.
CGCCACCGACCGCTACCGGTACGCCGTCCGCACCCTGGAGTGGAAGCCCGGGGCCGGGGCGGAGGCGGCGGACGCCGACGTGGTCGTCCCGGCCCGGCGCCTGGCCGAGATCGCCCGCTCCCTCGCGGGCGCGGGCCCGGCCCGGATCGCGCTCGACTCCGGCTCCCTGGGCTTCGAGAGCGGCGGCATGCGGACCACCACCCGGCTGCTCGACGGTCGGCTCCCCCGTCACGACAAGCTCTTCGCCCTCGGCGAGCACGCCCTCGCGGTCACCGGGCGGGTCCCGCTGACCGAGGCCGTGAAGCGGGTCGCGGTCGTCGCGGAGGGCGACAGCCCGGTCCAACTGGCCTTCTCCCCCGGGGGGCTGCACCTGCGGGCGGGGTACGAGGACGACGTGGCGTCCCAGCGGCTGCCGGCCTCCCTCACCGGGGCGGACGCCCTGACGGTCGCCTTCAACCCCGGCTACCTCCTGGACGCCCTGACCTCCCTGGACAGCCCGGAGGTCCGCTTCCACCTCCTGGGCCCCGGCCAGCGGGCCCTGCTCACCGACGGCCCGGACCCGGCCCACCGCCATCTGCTGATGTCGGTCAAGCCGCTGGTCTGAGCTCCCCCGACCGGCCAGGGGGTGTCTCGCCGGTCATGCCGGGCTCGCGGTGTCCGGCCCGGTCGACAAGACACCCCCTAGAAGCCGCCCCCGCCGTCGAAGCCGCCGCCCCCGCCGAAGTCCCCGCCGCCGCCGAAGCCGCCTCCGTCGAAGCCGCCCCCGCCGTCGAAGCCACCGGACCCGAAGTCCCCGGCGGAGAAGTCGCCGCCCTGGAAGTCGCCGCCGCCGTACTCGGAGGCGTAGGCCGGGGTGGAGAGCATCGAGCCGAGGACGGTGCCCATGAGGAGGCCGGGGAGCAGGCCGCCGCCGAAGTAGCCGCCGGCCCAGGGGCCGTAGGCGGGTCCCGCCTCCCAGTAGGGGCGGCGGCCGGCCTCGGTGTCGACCGTGCGGACGGCGGGGTCGAGGCCGTCGTCCAGGCGGGCCGCGTCGGCGGCGCAGACCGGGACCTCGCGGGCGGTTCCGCCGGCCGGGGTCCAGAGCCGGTCCCCGGTGGAGGGGCCGTGGCGCGGGTCGAAGAAGCAGGGGGCGCGCCGCTCGGGCAGCGGGCGGTGCTCGCGGCGGGAGGCCAGGACGGCGAGGGAGAAGCGGCCGTCCTCCAGGGCCTCGGTCACCCCGCGCACGTCGTGCGGGCGGGTGGCGGAGCCCATGAGGGACTTGGCCCGGTCGTAGGCGTCGAGGGCGCGCTCGTAGTCGCCGCGCATGGCGTCGTCGGCGCCGGCCTCGGCGGGGTGGAAGTCGAGGCGGTCGAGCTCCTCGCCGAAGGCGGTGATGTCCTCGTCGACGACGACCCGGAGCTTCTCCAGGGCGGCCCGCTCCTCGGCCTCCTTGCGGAGCCGGTTGCGGCGGACGACCGCGTAGGCGCCCGCGCCGCCCGCGACGACCACGCCGGCGAGGACGGCGAGTCCGGCGACCGGCACTCCCGAGTCGGAACCGGCGGAGCCCCAGGAGGAGGGGGCGGAGCCGCGCAGGGCGGGCAGGGCCTGGTCCACGAAGGCGTTCAGCTCGGTGGCCGCGTCCACGCCCGGCGTACGGACGGAGGCGGCGAGGTTCCGGACGGCCGCCGGGGACATCACGCGGGGATCGACCCCGGCGTCGAACCGGTCGCCGAGCCGCACGGCGTACAGACCGGTGGCGCCGGTCTGGGCCCGCAGGTTGTCGATGAGCCCCTGCGGCGGGAACTGGGCGTTCGCGGGCAGCACGGCCACGAAGAGCGGCTTGTCCGCGTCCTCGATCTTCCGCGCGAGGGCGTCCGCGTCGGCCTTGGAGAGCTGACCGGCGGCGCCGGGGTCGACGTAGACCGGGCCCTGGCGCAGGGCGGCGGCCGCGTCGGACACGCCCGTGGCCCTGGCACCCGCGGCGGGCACCAGGACCAGGAGCAGCAGCAGTATCAACCCGCCGAGAGCCGCGGGGCGGGCGAGCGACCTGGTCCTCATACGTCGACGCTACCCGAACGGCGTCGAACAGAACATAAAAGGCCAAGGCGACTATTCGGCGGGATCGACTCCCGCTCTCAGCAGGCCGTAGGTGAAGGCGTCCTCCAGGGCCTGCCAGGAGGCGGCGATGACGTTCTCGCCGACGCCGACCGTGGACCAGTCGCCGTTGCCGTCGCTGGTGGTGACCAGGACCCGGGTGGTGGACTCGGTGCCGTGGCGGCCTTCCAGGATGCGGACCTTGTAGTCGGTCAGCTCGAACTTGGCGAGCTGCGGGTAGATCCGCTCCAGGCCGACCCGGATCGCCCGGTCGAGGGCGTTGACCGGGCCGTTGCCCTCGGCGGTGGCGACGATCCGCTCGCCCTTGGCCCAGAGCTTCACGGTGGCCTCGTTGGCGTGGGTGCCGTCGGGGCGGTCCTCGACGATCGCCCGCCAGGACTCCGTACGGAAGTAGCGGCGGGCCCGGCCCTCGGCCTCCTCGCGCAGGAGCAGCTCGAAGGAGGCGTCGGCGGCCTCGTACGTGTAGCCCTGGAGCTCGCGCTCCTTGACCCGCTCGACGACCCGGGCGACGAGCGCCCGGTCGCCGCCGAGGTCGACGCCCAGCTCCTTGCCCTTGAGCTCGATGGAGGCGCGGCCGGCCATGTCGGAGACCAGCATCCGCATGGTGTTGCCGACCAGCTCGGGGTCGATGTGCTGGTAGAGGTCGGGGTCGACCTTGATGGCGGAGGCGTGCAGTCCGGCCTTGTGGGCGAAGGCGGAGACGCCCACGTACGGCTGGTGGGTGGAGGGGGTGAGGTTGACGACCTCGGCGATGGCGTGCGAGATCCGGGTCATCTCGGCGAGGGCGCCCGCGGGCAGCACCCGCTTGCCGTACTTGAGCTCCAGGGCCGCGACGACGGGGAAGAGGTTGGCGTTGCCGACCCGCTCGCCGTAGCCGTTGGCGGTGCACTGGACGTGGGTGGCGCCCGCGTCGACGGCGGCGAGGGTGTTGGCGACGGCGCAGCCGGTGTCGTCCTGGGCGTGGATGCCGAGGCGGGCGCCGGTGTCGGCGATGACGGTGGCGACGACGGCCTGGACCTGGGCGGGGAGCATGCCGCCGTTGGTGTCGCAGAGGACGACGACGTCGGCGCCGGCCTCGTGGGCGGTGCGGACGACGGCCTTGGCGTAGTCCGGGTTCGCCTTGTAGCCGTCGAAGAAGTGCTCGCAGTCGACGAAGACGCGGCGGCCCTGCTCGCGCAGGTGGGAGACGGTGTCGCGGACCATCTCCAGGTTCTCTTCGAGGGTGGTGCGCAGGGCCAGTTCGACGTGCCGGTCGTGCGACTTGGCGACCAGGACGACGACCGGGGCGCCGGAGTCGAGGAGGGCCTTGACCTGCGGGTCCTCGGCGGCGGTGCCGCCGGCCCTGCGGGTGGCGCCGAAGGCGACGAGCTGCGCGTTCTTGAACGCGATCTCCTGGCGGGCGCGGGCGAAGAACTCCGTGTCGCGGGGGTTGGCGCCGGGCCAGCCGCCCTCGATGAAGCCGACGCCGAAGTCGTCGAGGTGCCGGGCGATGGTCAGCTTGTCCGCGACGGTGAGGTTGATGCCCTCGCGCTGCGCCCCGTCGCGCAGCGTCGTGTCGAAGACGTGGAAACTGTCGTCGAGGGGTGAGGCCTCGGCGTTCTCCGTGGTCATGGCTGTCATGGCTCCTGTCGGATGTGGCTCCGGAAGGTCTGGCTCCACTTGCCCCCATTCTCGCGCCGCCTCCGTCTCCGGCGTGGGTGGGGCCGGAAAACGAAAAAACCCCTCGCGGGTGCGAGAGGTCTGCGCGCGGGTCTGGGGCACGGTGTCCGCCGGCGTGGGGGTCGTTCCACGCCTCAGCGGCCACTGCGGACCGGCGCGCCGCTGCCGATAATCATCGTGGTAGCAGGCACGCCGGAAGTCTGGCACAGGTGGCCGCCCCGCGGGGCGGGGATCTCACGATACGGGCAGGCTGTCCGGTTTCCGTCCGGTCGCCGCGCCGTCGCCGCCCTTCCCCACCCGGCCGAGGTCGATGTCGCGGGTCTCGCGCATCGTGAGGTAGACGACCAGGGAGACGGCCGCGCAGCCGGCCACGTACCAGGAGAAGCCCGACTCGATCCCGGCGTTCTTGAACCAGAGGGCCACGTACTCGGCGGTGCCGCCGAAGAGGGCGTTGGCGACGGCGTACGGGAGGGCGACGCCGAGGGCGCGGACGCCGGTGGGGAAGAGCTCGGCCTTCACGCAGGCGTTGATCGAGGTGTAGCCGGTGACGACGAGGAGCGCGAGGAGGGAGAGGCCGAGGGCCGGCCAGAAGGAGCCCGCGTGCCGGAGCATCGCCATGATCGGCACGGTGAGGAGGGTGGAGCCGACCGCGAAGGTGATGAGGAGGGGGCGGCGCCCGATCCGGTCGGAGAGCCGGCCGGCGAGCGGCTGGAGGCAGGCGAAGACGATCAGGGCGCAGAAGGAGACCAGGGTGGCGGTCCGCTTGGGGAGCCCGGCGGAGTTCGAGAGGTACTTGGTGAGGTAGGTGGTGTACGTGTAGTACGCCACGGTTCCGCCCATGGTGAGCGCGACGACGAGGAAGGCCTCGCGGCGGTGCGCCCAGAGGGCCCTGAGGGTGCCCTGCTGTCCGCGCTCGACGCCGTCGCCCGCGGACTCCTCGTAGACCTCGGTCTCCAGCATGGTGCGGCGCAGGTAGAAGACGACGGCCGCGCCGAGGGCGCCGACGACGAAGGGGATCCGCCAGCCCCAGGAGTGCAGGGCCGCGTCGGAGAGGGCCTGCTGGAGCAGGAGCAGCAGGCCGAGGCCAAGGACCTGGCCCGCGGTCATCGACACGTACTGGAAGCTGGAGGCGAAGCCGCGGTGCTCGGGGGCGGAGGCCTCGGTGAGGTAGGTGGCGCTGGCCGCGTACTCGCCGCCGACGGAGAGGCCCTGGAGGAGGCGGGCGACCAGGAGGACGGCGGCGCCGCCGTATCCGGCGACGGCGTAGGTCGGGGCGACGGCGATGAGGACGGCGGAGGCGGACATCAGGGTGACGGTGAGGGTGAGGGCCGCCTTGCGGCCCCTGCGGTCGCCGACGCGGCCGAGGAGCCAGCCGCCGACCGGGCGCATGAAGAAGCCGACGGCGAAGATGCCGGCGGTGTTCATGAGTTTGGCGGTGTCGTCGCCCTCGGGGAAGAACGCCCCCGCGAAGTAGGTGGCGAAGCTCGCGTACACGAACCAGTCGAACCACTCGACCATGTTGCCGGCGGAGCCGACCCAGATCTTCTTCCAGTGCTCTCGTCCCATGGGCAGGAACCGTGCCGGAGCACCGGCCCGGCCAACAAGGGTGCCGGGGACAACGATCCTGTGTACTTGCGTGCGTTACGGTCGCGCGAGCAGCTCCTGCTCGACGAACTCCCTTACGTGTTCGAGGACTTGGCCCCTGCCCGTGCCGGGGATGCCGACGGCGACGTGCACGCTGAAGCCGTCGAGCAGGGCCCGCATCCGGGTGGCGAACCGGTCCGGGTCGACCGGCCGGAACTCGCCGCGCGACACGCCCTCGGCCAGGATCGCGACCAGGTCCCGGTGCCAGGCGCCCTCGACGGCGGCCTGGCGGGCGCGGGCGTCGCCGTCGGCGTTCCGCGAGCGGTTCCAGACCTCCAGCCAGAGCGTCCAGTGCGGGTCGCGCGGCCCCTCGGGCACGTACACGTCCACGTATCCGTCGAGCCGCTCGCGGACGGTCCCGGGCCGGGAGAGCAGGGCACCGCGCCGGGCCCCGAGCCGTCCCTCGCTCCACTCCAGGGTCTGGAGCAGCAGCTCGTCCTTGGTGCGGAAGTAGTACAGCAGGTGCCCGCTGCTCATCCCGACCTGCCGCCCGAGCCCGGCCATGGTGAGCCCGTCGAGCCCGCGCTCGGCGATGGTCCCCATGGCGGCGGCGAGCACCTCCTCGCGGGGAGGCGCGGCCTGGTTGCGGCGACGGGGGTGGGACGGCGGGCTGCTGCTCTGACTCACTCGTACGTTCTACCTGATGACGGGCCCGGGAGGTCCGGCCGTCAGACCTTCGGCTGCTGCTGGGTGATGCAGTGGATGCCGCCGCCGGCCGCGAAGATCGTGCGGGCGTCGACCGGGACGACCTCGCGGTCGGGGAAGAGGCGGCGGAAGATCTCGGCGGCGAGTTCGTCGTGGGGGTCGTCGAAGGCGCAGAGGACCACGGCGCCGTTGCACAGGTAGTGGTTGATGTACGAGTAGTCGACCCAGTCGCCCTCCTCGTCCTTGAGGACGGTGGGGGCCGGGACCTCGATGACCTCCAGGGGGCGGCCCTGGGCGTCGGTGGCGGCGCGCAGGACGCTCGCGTGGGTCCGGGAGCGCTCGTAGTCGGGGTGGGCCGGGTCCTGCTGGCTGTGGACGAGGACGGTGCCGGGGCGGGCGAAGGCGGCGACGATGTCGACGTGGCCCTGGGTGCCGTACGTGCCGTAGTCGGCGGTGAGGCCGTGCGGGAGCCAGATCGCCTTCGTGGTGCCCAGCCTGGTGTGGATCTCGGCCTCGACCTGCTCGCGGGTCCACTCCGGGTTGCGGCCGGAGCCGAGCTGGACGGTGTCGGTGAGGAGGACGGTGCCCTCGCCGTCGACGTGGATCGCGCCGCCCTCGTTGACGAGCGGGGAGGAGAGGACGGGGACGCCGACGGCGTCCGCGACGTGGCGGGCGATCTTGGAGTCGTGCTCCCAGCGAGCCCAGTCCTGGGCGCCCCAGCCGTTGAACACCCAGTCCACGGCGGCCAGTCGGGTGCCGTCCGTGACGAAGGTCGGGCCGATGTCCCGCATCCAGGCGTCGTCGAGGTCGCGCTCGACCAGGTCGACGTCCTCGCCGAGGAGCGCGCGGGCGCCCTCCGCGTCGCCGGGGGCCACGACCATGGTGACCGGCTCGAAGCGGCGGACGGCGCGGGCCACCGAGGCCCAGGCGGTGCGGGCGGCGGCCAGCTCCTCGTCGTCGGTGAAGGTGGGGTTCGGGCCGGGCCAGGCCATCCAGGTGCGCTCGTGGGGCGTCCACTCGGCGGGCATGCGGTACGTCATGGTCAGCGGGTCCTAGAGGAAGTAGAGGCGGTTGAGGGAGACGGACTCGACCGCCTCGGAGCGGATCGGGGAGCCGTCGAGCGAGACGAGGCCGGTCCGGTCGTCGACCTGGACGTCGCCGACGCGGGAGTTGAGCCGCAGGTCGGCCGGGCCGATGCCGCGCGTGCCGCGCACGGCGACGCGCCGGCGGCGGGTCGGCATCCGGTCGGCGCCGAGGTCGACGGCGGCCTGCGCGACGAACGCCACGGAGATGTCGGCGGCGGTGGCGCCGTGGGCGCCGAACTGCGGGCCGAGGACGAGCGGTTCGCAGGTGTCGGTGGCGGCGTTCGGATCGCCCACGACCCCGTACGCGGGGAAGCCCGCCTTGAGGACGAGCTGCGGCTTGGCGCCGAAGAACTCGGGCCGCCACAGCACGATGTCGGCGAGCTTGCCGGCCTCGATCGAGCCGATCTCGTGCGCGAGGCCGTGGGCGATCGCCGGGTTGATGGTCAGCTTGGCCATGTAGCGCAGGACGCGCGCGTTGTCGTCGTGCGCGCCGTCGCCCTCCAGGGGGCCCAGCTCTGCCTTCATCTTCCCGGCCATGGCGAAGGTCCGGCGTACGGTCTCGCCGGCCCTTCCCATCCCCTGCGCGTCGGAGGAGGTGATCCCGATCGCGCCGAGGTCGTGCAGGACGTCCTCCGCGCCCATCGTCCCGGCCCGGATCCGGTCGCGCGCCATGGCGGCGTCGCCGGGGAGGTCGGTCTTCAGGTCGTGGACGGAGACGATCATCCCGTAGTGCTCGGCGACCGCGTCGCGGCCGAAGGGCAGGGTGGGGTTGGTGGAGGAGCCGATGACGTTCGGCACGCCCGCCATCTTCAGGACGTTGGGGACGTGTCCGCCGCCGCAGCCCTCGATGTGGAAGGCGTGGATCGTGCGCCCCTCCAGGACGCGCAGGGTGTCCTCCACCGACAGGCACTCGTTGAGGCCGTCGCTGTGCAGGGCGACCTGGACGTCGTGCTCCTCGGCGACCCGCAGGGCGGTGTCGAGGGCGCGGGTGTGGGCGCCCATGTCCTCGTGGACCTTGAAGCCGGACGCGCCGCCCTCGGCGAGCGCCTCGACCAGGGGCGCGCCGTCGGAGGACGAGCCGCGGGCGAGGAAGCCGATGTTGACGGGCCAGGCGTCGAAGGCGTTGAAGGCGTGCTTGAGGGCCCAGGGGGAGTTGACGCCGACGCCCCAGACGGGGCCGAACTCCTGGCCGATGACGGTGGTGACGCCGGAGGCCAGGGAGGCCTCCATGATCCGGGGCGAGAGGAGGTGGACGTGGGTGTCGACGGCTCCGGCGGTGGCGATCATGCCCTCGCCGGAGACGATCGAGGTGCCGGTGCCGACGACGACGTCGACGCCGTCGAGGGTGTCGGGGTTGCCGGCCCGGCCGATCGCGTGGATCCGGCCCTCGCGGATGCCGATCGACACCTTGCGGATGCCCTGGACGGCGTCGATGACCAGGACGTTGCTGATGACGACGTCGCAGGTCTCGCGGACGGCGGCGGCCTTGAGGTGGAGTCCGTCGCGGGCGGTCTTGCCGAAGCCGGCGAGGAACTCGTCGCCCGGCTTCTGGGAGTCGGACTCGACCCGGACGACGAGGCCGGAGTCGCCCAGGACGACGCGGTCGCCGGCGCGGGGGCCGTGCACGGAGGCGTACTCGTAGGGGTCCATCAGTTGTCCCCGCCCTTCTCGTCGGTCTTCTCGCCGGCCCCCCGCTCGTGCGGGACCCCCAGGTAGCCGCAGGCCGCCGCGCGCCGCAGGGCCTCCTCCTTGGCGCCGGGCGCGTCCAGCGGGCCGTCGACCAGGCCCGCGAAGCCGATGGCGACGCGGGCGCCGCCGATCGGCACGAGCCCGACCTCGGCCGCGCCGCCCGGGTCGAAGCGGAAGGACGCGCCGGCCGGGATGGCGAGCCGCATGCCGTAGGCGGCGGCCCGGTCGAAGTCCAGGCGCGGGTTGACCTCGAAGAAGTGGAAGTGGGAGGTGACGCTGACCGGGACGGTCGCGGTGTTCCGTACGGGGAGGGTGAGCGCGGGCTCGGTCTCCGGGTGGGCGGGGCCCGGCCGCAGCGCGCCGGGCGCGTCCGGGCCGAGGCCGCCCCCGCCGATCGGGTCGGAGACCACCGCGAGGCGGGAGCCGTCGTCGAAGACGGCCTCGACGTGGATCTCGGTGACCACGTCGGCGACGCCGGGGAGGACGTCGTCGGGGCCGAGGACCGAGCGGGCGGCCTCGATCGCCTCGGCGAGTCGCTTGCCGTCGCGGGCGGCCTCGCAGACCGTGTCCGCGACGAGCGCGGTCGCCTCGGGCACGTTGAGCCGCAGCCCGCGGGCCCGGCGGGCCCGGGCGAGCTCGGCGGCGCCGAAGAGCAGCAGCCGGTCGCGTTCCGTGGGGGTCAGTCGCACGTTCCGAACACCTCCTGTTTGAGCGACACTCTAAATGTTGAGACGCCGGGTTCCAAGCATTGACGCGGGGTACGGGCACAGGTCACATTGAGCGCCACTCTAAAAGCCGCCCGCCAGTCCCCTCTTTCCGCTCTCCCCCCAGCTCCCCAGGAGGCGCCATGCCGATAGAACAGCGCGGAGTCGACACCGTCCCCGAGGCCGAACGCACCAGCGGCCCCCGCGACCTCGTCTCGATCCTGCTCGGCTCCAACCTCTGCCTGGGGGTGATCGTCTTCGGCTGGCTCCCCGTCTCCTTCGGCCTGGGCCTGTGGGCCTCGGTCACCTCCGTCGTCACCGGCACCCTCGTCGGCGTCGCGGTCACCGCCCCGCTCGCGCTGGTCTCCCTCCGCACCGCGACCAACCTCTCCACCTCCTCCGGCGCCTTCTTCGGCGTCCGCGGCCGGCTCGTCGGCTCGGTGGTGGGGCTGCTGCTCTCGCTCGGCTACACCGCCCTGACCCTCTGGATCGGCGGCGACGTCGTGGTGGGGACCCTCGCCCGGCTGACCGGCCTGCCCACGGGCGGCGCCGCCCACGCCGTCGTCTACGCGCTGCTCGCCGCCTGCACGGTGGTCGGCGCGGTGTACGGCTACCGGCTGCTGCTGCGGCTGAGCAAGGCGCTCGCGGTCGTCATGACCGCGCTCCTCGCCGTCGGCCTGGTCGCGTACGCCGGGGACGTCACGACGGCGGCGGTGCCGGACACCCCGTACCTCCTGGGCTCCTTCTGGCCGACCTGGCTGCTCTCGGCGGTGGCGGCGGGCCTCAGCGGGCCGGTCGCCTTCATCACCCTGCTCGGCGACTACACCCGGTACGTCTCCCCCGAGCGGTACAGCCCCCGGACCGTGTGGCGGGCGACCTGTCTGGGCCTGGTCGTGGGCCTGCTCGTCCCGCAGCTCTTCGGCACGTACACGGCGCTCGCGGCCCGCGGGGCGCTCGACTACGCCGGTCCGCTCGTCGCCGCCTCGCCCGGCTGGTACCTGGTGCCGCTGCTCGTCGCGGCCACGGCCGGCACCGTCGGCAACGCCGGTCTGATGCTGTACTCCATGGGGCTCGACCTGGACGCGATCCTGCCCCGGGCCACCCGGGCGCGCGCCACCCTCGTGGTCGCGGCGGTGGCCACGGCCTTCGTGTTCCTCGGCCACTTCGCCTCGGACGCGCAGACGGCGATGACCTCGTTCGTGCTGCTGCTCACCGCGATCGGCACCCCGTGGGCGGTGATCACCCTGATCGGGCACGCGCGCTGCGGGGGCGTCTACGACCCGGAGGCGCTCCAGGTCTACAACCGGCGCTCGCGCGGCGGGATCTACTGGTTCTCGGCGGGCTGGCACCCGCGCGCCACCGCCTCCTGGGCGATCGGCGCGGCGGTCGGCCTGGCCGCGGTGTCGACGCCGCTCTACGAGGGGCCGCTGCTCGCCCTGACGGGCGGGATCGACTGCAGCTTCGTGCTCTCGGGGATCGCGGGCGGCGCGCTGTACGCCGTACTGACGCCGAACGGGGCCCCCGGGACCGTGACGGCCCCGGAGACCCCGGTGCGGGTGGAGCCGTAGGGACTAGCCCAGCTCGTGCATCCAGCCGTGGGTGTCCGCGGCCCGGCCGGTCTGGACGGCGAGGAGCGCCTCGCGCAGCTTCATCGTGACCGCGCCGGGCTCGCCGCCCGACTGGGTCCACTCGCCGCGCTCGGACTTGACCGTGCCGACGGGGGTGATGACGGCGGCGGTGCCGCAGGCGAAGACCTCGGTCAGGGTGCCGTTCTCGCTGTCGGCCTGCCACTGGTCGATGGAGACGCGGCCCTCCTCGGCCTCCAGGCCCAGGTCGGCGGCGAGCCCGAGCAGCGAGTCGCGGGTGATGCCGGCGAGCAGCGAGCCGGTCAGGGTGGGGGTGATCAGCTTGTTCCCGTACACGAAGTACAGGTTCATGCCGCCGAGCTCCTCGACCCACTTGTGCTCGACGGCGTCGAGGTAGGCGACCTGGTCGCAGCCCTTGGCCGCCGCCTCGGCCTGCGCGAGCAGGGAGGCCGCGTAGTTGCCGCCGGTCTTGGCGTCGCCCATGCCGCCGGGGACGGCGCGGACGCGGTTCTCGGAGAGCCAGATGGAGACGGGCTTCACGCCGCCGGGGAAGTACGGGCCGGCCGGGGAGGCGATGACGACGAAGAGGTACTCGCTCGCCGGGCGGACGCCCAGGCCGACCTCGGTCGCGATCATGAACGGGCGCAGGTAGAGCGAGGCCTCGCCGCCGTGCTCCGGGACCCACGCCTTGTCGTGCTGGACGAGGACGTCACAGGCCTCGACGAAGGTCTCGACGGGCAGCTCGGGCATGGCCAGGCGGCGGGCGGAGGCCTGGAAGCGGCGGGCGTTGGCGTCGGGACGGAAGCTGGCGACCGAGCCGTCGGGACGGCGGTAGGCCTTCAGGCCCTCGAAGATCTCCTGCGCGTAGTGCAGGACGTTGGTGGCCGGGTCGAGTGCGAGCGGGCCGTACGGGACGAGCTGGGCGTCGTGCCAGCCGCGGCCCTCGGTCCACCGGATGGTGACCATGTGGTCGGTGAAGTGGCGGCCGAATCCCGGGTTGGCCAGGATCGCCTCGCGCTCCGCGTCGGACAGCGGGCTGGAGGAGGGCTTGAGCTCGATCGTGGGCGTCGTCATGAGTGCGTGTCCTTCACCGGTCGTGTGGGGAGGACCGCGCGCGTACGCCACCGTCGGAGACGTTCGTCCCCGGCGGGGTGGACGTCCGGGCATGCCCGCATGCCGCGGCCCCACGTTCGATTATCGCTCGCGGGGACCGGTGCGGGAAACGGGTGTGCGCGGTCCGGGAGGGAAGAGGGTGCGCTCCCGGTGGCCGCGCAGGAGACAGCCGCCGGGCGCCGTGCGACCCGGCGGCTGCTGTCTGGTGTCAGTCGGCGCGGGTCAGCTCGCTACTCGCGCGGCGAGCGCGTCGCCGATCTCGTCCGTGGTGCGGACGGCGTCGCCGCGCTCGGTGAGGTCGGCGGCGACGGCCTCCTCGACGCGGACGGCCTCGGCCTCGTGACCGAGGTGGCGCAGGAGGAGGGCGACGGAGAGGACGGTGGCCGTGGGGTCGGCCTTGCCCTGGCCCGCGATGTCCGGCGCGGAGCCGTGGACCGGCTCGAACATGGACGGGAAGTCGCCGCTCGGGTTGATGTTGCCCGAGGCGGCGACGCCGATGCCGCCGGAGACGGCCGCGGCGAGGTCGGTGATGATGTCGCCGAAGAGGTTGTCGGTGACGATCACGTCGAAGCGGGCCGGGTCGGTGACGAGGAAGATCGTCGCGGCGTCGACGTGCAGGTAGTCGGTGGTGACCTCGGGGAACTCGGCGGCCACCCGGTGGAAGGTGTCCGTCCAGAGGTGCCCGGCGAAGGTCAGCACGTTGTTCTTGTGGACCAGCGTGAGCTTCTTGCGCGGGCGGGCCTGGGCGCGGGCGAAGGCGTCCCGGACCACGCGCTCGACGCCGAAGGCGGTGTTGACCGAGACCTCGGTGGCGACCTCGTGCGGGGTGCCCTTGCGGATGGTGCCGCCGTTGCCGGTGTACGGGCCCTCGGTGCCCTCGCGGACCACGACGAAGTTGATCTCGGGCTGGCCGGCGAGCGGGGTGGCGACGCCGGGGAGCAGCTTCGAGGGACGCAGGTTCACGTGGTGGTCGAAGGCGAAGCGGAGCTTCAGGAGGAAGCCGCGCTCCAGGACGCCGGAGGGCACCGACGGGTCGCCGATGGCGCCGAGCAGGATGGCGTCGTGCTTCTTGAGGGAGTCGAGGTCGGCGTCGGTGAGGGTCTCACCGGTGGCGTGGTAGCGCTCGGCGCCGAAGTCGTACTCCTCGGTCTCCAGCTTCACGTCCTGGGGAAGCACGGCCGAGAGGACCTTGAGGCCCTGGGCCACGACCTCCTGGCCGATGCCGTCGCCGGGGATGACTGCGAGATCGATGCTGTGAGACATGTCGGCACCCTACTGGTCGTCCCATCGTCTGACACGTCACGTCCACCATGTGGACGAACGTCCGAGGCGGGACGCCGTGGTTCAGTGACCGGTGGAGCCGCCGTTGTCGCGGCGGTCGAGGGCGCGCTGGAGGGCGGCGGCGGCGTTCTGGCGGGCCTCGTCGGCGGGACGGGCGGAGTGGCGGACGCGGCGGGCGGCCTGGGCGGCGATGGGGGCCATGGGGATCGACTCCTTGAGATCAGTGGTGATCCGACGTGCGGAGATCTGCGACGTACGGGACCGGCGGTGGACCGCGACCGGTGACGGCCGGAGACCTGCGACGGCCGGAGACCGGTGAAGGTCGGCGACGTGCGGGGATCAGTGGTGATCGAAGGCGCCGGAAGGGGCGGGGAGCGCCGCCGCGGGGGTTGCCCGCACGAAGGCATCGCGCTCTCGACCGCCATTCGCTGATGGAGCGAGACGTTCGGCTCCTACAAAGCTAGGGCAGGGCGCCGCATCTGTCTCCACAATTACTCGGACTTCCTACTATCTGAGACGGTGGGGCACCGAGGGTCACTCCCCGACGGCCCGCAGCTCCCGGATCAGGGCCCGCACGGCGGGGGAAGAGGCCGGCTCGGGCGTGGTGACGCAGCCCACCGCACGCGTCGGGCGGTCCGGTCCGACTCGGCGCACCCACCTAGGTTGTTTTCCTATCTAGGTAGTGATGAGATGTGCCCATGGCCGCAGACCGCAGATCCAGTTGGCTCAAGGGAGTCCTCGACCTGCTCGTCCTCTCCTGCCTGACCGACGGCGAGAGTTACGGGTACGAGATCGCGAAGGCGCTCGCCGGGGCGGGCCTGGGCGAGATCAAGGGCGGGACGCTCTACCCCGTGCTGAACCGCCTGGAGGAGGCCGGTCTGGTGGAGGCCGAGTTCCGCGCCGCCGAGCGCGGGCCGGGCCGCCGCTACTACCGGCTCACCGGGCCGGGCCGGGAGCACCTGGCGGCCGAGGGCGCGGCCTGGAGCGAGTTCCACCGGGCCGTACGGACGCGACTGCACGCAGGGGGAGCAGCACCATGACCACCGACGCCTACTTCGAGGAGCTGACGGGCGCGCTGCGCGCGGCGGACGTGCCCGGGGAGCAGATCGACCGGACCGTCGCCGAGCTGCGCGGGCACCTCGCGGAGACGGGGACCGCGCCGGAGGAGGAGTTCGGGCCCGCCGCGCGGTTCGCGGCCCGGCTCGGCGGGCTCGCCCCGGCCCCCGGGGAGCCGGACGGGGCGGCGGAGCACTGGACGTGGACCGCGGACCTCTTCAACGACCGCCGGATGCTGGCCGTCCACGGGGACCAGGGGTGGGAGGTGGAGTCCCTGGACGCGGTCGGCCGGTTCGTCTGCCGCCGGGTGCCGGGGGCCGCGCTCGCCTGGGAGTACCGGCGCGAGGTGGTCACGGACCGCCGCCGCGCGCAGGTCCTGGAGGAACTGGAGCCGGAGGGCTGGGAGTTGTGCGGCGAGTGGCTGACGTACGGCTACTTCAAGCGCCCGAAGGCGGCGACCACGGGTCCCGAAGGGGGCCTGGAGGCGCTGCCGGCCCGCCCGCACGGATGGCTGTTCCTCAGCCGTCGGGGCAAGGCGTTGCTGGCGGTCTGGGCGCTCGCCGTCCTCGCCTGCCTGGGGGTGGCCCTGAGCGGCCTCGGACTGCCGGGCTACACGATCGCGCTGCTCGGCTTCGGCTGCGCGATCGGCATGACGTACACGGCGAAGAAGGAGACGGAGAAGGGCCGGGTGCACGCGGACCGCACGGCGGCGGAGAAGGGCCGGGTCCACGCGGACCGCACGGCGGCGGAGCGCGACGGGATCTGACCCCCTCCCTCCTGTCACCCCCTCCCCCTCCTCACGTCACATCGCCGTCCCGCCAGTCGAAGACGAGCGGGGCGGCGGGGTCCGGCAGGGGCCCCGCGCCCGCCGGGCGCAGGAAGACGCCCCCCTCCTCCTCCGGGAGGTGGACGATCCCGTCGGGCGTGAACGCCTCGACGCGCCCCTCCCAGAGCTGCCAGCCGCGCCCCCGGTAGAGGGCGGCGCCCGCGTCCGAGGCGGCGAGCGCCCCGAAGGCGTACGCCCCGTCGATCACGCGCTCCAGCTCGGCCATCACCGCTCCGCCGAGCCCCTTGCGGCGCAGGTCGGCCCGGACGGCGACCCCTTCCACGTACCCGACGCGGTGCGAGCGGCCGCCGTGGAGCAGCCGGCGCATGACGACGGCGCCGTGGGCGGCGATCCCCCGCTCGTCCTCGATCCAGGCGTGGAAGCCGCCGAGGGTGTGGTCCCAGTCCTCGTCGTCGAAGTTCCCCTCGAAGGCGAGGTCGAGCATCTCGCGTACGGAGCGGAGCCGGGCGGCTCCGAGTTCATGGGTGGGCGCGGTCCTCACGGTCATGCGCTTCACCCTTCCACAACCGCCTAACTACCGAAAGCGAATTGACAGGTTACTCACGGCCTGCTGGAATCGTCCCGTCGAGACCTAACCACTAAACCGATCTCAAGGGGTTAGAAGATGTCCGTACTGCCGACCCACCACCGCACCGTCGCCGTCCGGGGACACGAGATCGCCTACCGGGAGGCGGGCCCGACCGACGCCCCCGCGCTGCTCCTGCTGCACGGCTTCCCGACCAGCTCGCACATGTTCCGCGACCTGATCCCGCTCCTGGCCGACCGCTACCACCTGATCGCCCCCGACCACCTGGGCTTCGGCCGCAGCGCCGCGCCCTCCGCCGACGACTTCGCCTACTCCTTCGCCGAACTGGCCTCGCTCACGGCCGAGTTCACGGAGGCCGTCGGCCTGGACCGGTTCGCGCTCTACGTCCAGGACTACGGTGCCCCCATCGGCCTCCGGCTCGCCCTCGCCCACCCCGAGCGGATCACCGCGATCGTCACCCAGAACGGCAACGCGTACGAGGAGGGGCTCGGCACCGAGGCCTGGGCCCCGGTCCTCGCCCTGATCGAGGAGCGCACCCCGCAGACCGAGGAGCCGGTCCGCGCCCTCCACTCCCCCGCCGGCATCCGGTGGCAGTACGAGACGGGCGTCCCCGCCGAGTACCGCGACCTCCTCAGCCCCGACGCCTGGCACCACGACGCCGCCCTGATGGCCCGCGAGGGCCAGGACGGCGTCCAGTTGGACCTGATCGCCGACTACGGCTCCAACTTCGCCCTCTACCCGGCCTTCCAGGAGTACTTCCGCACCTCCCGGGTCCCCCTCCTCGCCGTCTGGGGCGAGGGCGACCGGGTCTTCGTCCCGGCGGGCGCCGAGGCCTTCCGCCACGACCTCCCGGACGCGGAGGTCCACCTCCTGCCCACCGGGCACTTCGCCCTGGAGACCCACGCGCCGGGGATCGCCGCGCTGATCGACGACTTCCTGGCCCGGCGGGTGGGTTGAGAACCGCCTCCGGACGGGCAGGAGCCCCGGTGCTCCGGCCGGAAAGCTCCGCCGGACCGGCGGCTTCGCCTCGCTAGGCTGCGCGGCATGATCGACTCATACGCGGGTTCCGACGACGCCGCGGTCGCGATGGCCGGGGCGCGGGCCGGCGCGGACGTGGTCCGCAGCCTGTACGGCCGGCGGCTCGACCGCATCGACAAGGGTGCCGGGGACTTCGCCACCGCCGCCGACGTGGAGGCCGAGAGGAGGATCCTCGACGTCATCCGTGCCGCGCGGCCCGACGACGCGGTGCTCGGCGAGGAGGGCGGGCGGCAGGGCGCCGCCGACGCCGCGCGCCAGTGGCTGGTGGACCCCCTGTGCGGCACGCTGAACTACGCCGTCGGCACCATGCTGGTGGCCGTCAACGTGGCGCTGCGCGACGGGGCGGCGGCCGTGGCCGATCCGTTCGGCGGCGAGGTCTTCCTCACCGACGGGGAGGGCGCCTGGGTGCGGCGCGACGGAGCCGCTGACGCGCCGCTGACGCCCACGGCCGCCACCCGGCTGGTGGACGTGAATCTGGATCCGCCGTTTCCGAGTGCGCCGGACTTCCGGGCCGTGGACCTGCTGGCCCACCCCGCCTTCGTCGAACGGTTCCGGCCGCGCGTCGTGTCCACGACCCTGGCCCTGGCCTGGGTCGCCGCCGGCAAGCGCGCCGCGTACGTCACCGACGGCGGCGACCTCTCCGGAAGCGTGCACTTCGCGGCCGGCATCGCCCTGTGCCGGGCCGCCGGCTGCGTCGTCACCGGGATCGACGGCGCCCCGCTCGGCGAGGCGGGCCGCGGACTCGTGGCCGCCGCGGACGACGAGACCCACGGGCTGCTGATGTCGGTGATCCGCGGCCGGGGCTAGGGCCGCATCGTGGCGGCTCCGAAGGATGATCGACGCCGGAGGCCCGGTCCGCGGGCACCTGCTGAAGGTGACGACGTCCTGGCGCCGTTTCAGGGGCCCTGTTCACGTCCCCCGGCATGCGAGAGGCTGCCGGACATGATCGACCGTGACCTCGCGGTCCGGGCGGCCCAGGAAGATCCGGACCGCGCGCACCGCGGTGGACGAGCTGCACGGAGAGGTGTGCCGGACGGCGGCGGCCGAGGGCCAGGATCACCGTCATGCGCCTGCTGCGGCAGCGGGTCCGGACGCTCACGCACGCGCAGGCCTCCGACGTGACGCGCGCACGAGTCCGACCGGAGCGAGCGGCGGGTCCCGGACATGGAAACCGCCCCCGACCTCGGTTGGGGGACCGAGGTCGGGGGCGGTGTCAGGAGCCTGCCCGCGAGGGGCAGGTGCCCGCCCCGGCAGGGGCGGAGGGGGCCGCTCGCGCGGCGGAACGGCGTCAGCCCATGTGCGGGTAGCCGTACTCGGTCGGCGGGACCAGGGTCTCCTTGATGGCGCGGGTCAGCGTCCAGCGCATCAGGTTCTGCGGGGCGCCGGCCTTGTCGTCGGTGCCGGAGGCGCGGCCGCCGCCGAAGGGCTGCTGGCCGACGACGGCGCCGGTCGACTTGTCGTTGATGTAGAAGTTGCCCGCGGCGTAGCGGAGCTTCTCCATCGTGTACGCGGCGGCGGCGCGGTCGTTGGCGATGACCGAGCCGGTGAGCGCGTAGTCCGAGACCGACTCCATCTGGGTCAGCATCTCGTCGTACTTGTCGTCCTCATAGACGTGCACCGCGAGGATCGGGCCGAAGTACTCGGTCGTGAAGACCTCGTTCTCCGGGTCGGTGCACTCGATGACGGTCGGGCGGACGAAGTAGCCGACCGAGTCGTCGTAGGTGCCGCCGGCGACGATCGTGCAGCTCGGGTCGGACTTGGCGCGGTCGATCGCCGCCTTGTTCTTGGCGAACGAGCGGTCGTCGATGACGGCGCCGATGAAGTGCGACAGGTCGGTGACGTCACCCATGGTGATGCCGTCGACCTCGGCCGCGAACTCCTCCTTGAAGCCGTCGTTCCAGATCGAGGCCGGGACGTACGCGCGCGAGGACGCGGAGCACTTCTGGCCCTGGTACTCGAAGGAGCCGCGGGTCAGCGCGGTCTTCAGGACGGCGCGGTCGGCGCTGGGGTGGGCGACGACGAAGTCCTTGCCGCCGGTCTCGCCGACGATCCGCGGGTACGAGCGGTAGTTCTCGATGTTGTTGCCGACCGTCTTCCACAGGTGCTGGAAGGTCTTGGTCGAGCCGGTGAAGTGGATGCCGGCCAGGTCGCGGTGGTTCAGGGCCACCTCGGAGACGGCGATGCCGTCGCCGGTCACCAGGTTGATGACGCCCTTGGGCAGGCCGGCCTCCTCCAGGAGCTCCATGAGGAGCACGGCGGCGTGGGTCTGCGTCGGGGACGGCTTCCAGACCACCACGTTGCCCATGAGGGCGGGGGCGGTGGGCAGGTTGCCCGCGATGGCCGTGAAGTTGAACGGCGTGATCGCGTAGACGAAGCCCTCGAGCGGGCGGTGGTCCAGGCGGTTCCAGACGCCCGGCGAGTTGGCCGGGGGCTGCTCGGCCAGGATCTGGCGGGCGTACGCCACGTTGAAGCGCCAGAAGTCGACGAGCTCGCACGGGGTGTCGATCTCGGCCTGCTGGGCGGTCTTGGACTGGCCGAGCATGGTGGACGCGGCCAGCGTCTCGCGCCACGGACCGGCGAGCAGCTCGGCGGCGCGCAGGATGATCGCGGCGCGGTCGTCGAAGGACATCGCGCGCCAGGCCGGGGCGGCGGCCAGGGCGGCGTCGATCGCGTCCCGGGCGTCCTGCTGGGTGGCGCCCCGGAAGGTGCCGATGACGGCCCGGTGGTTGTGCGGCTGGACGACCTCGAACTCCTCGCCGCCGCCCAGGCGCTTCACGCCGCCGATGGTCATCGGCAGCTCGCGCGGGTTCTCGGCCAGCTCCTTGAGCTTGAGCTCCAGACGGGCGCGCTCGGGGGAGCCGGGGGCGTAGCCGTGCACCGGCTCGTTGACGGGAGTGGGGACCTGGGTCACAGCGTCCATGAGTCTCTGTACTCCTTCGGAGGGGTGGTGGGGCTCAGCCATTGGTGAGGATGGAGCGGACGAAGAAGAGGAGGTTGGCCGGCTTCTCCGCCAGGCGGCGCATGAAGTAGCCGTACCAGTCGGTGCCGTACGCGGTGTAGACGCGCATGCGGTGCCCCTCGGCGGCGAGGCGGTTCTGCTCCTCGCTCCGGATGCCGTACAGCATCTGGAACTCGTACTCGTCCGGCTTGCGCCCGGCGCGGCGGGCCAGCTCCTGGCCGACGGAGATCAGGCGGGGGTCGTGGGACCCGATCATCGGGTAGCCCTTGCCCTCCATCAGGATCTTCATGATCCGGACGTACGCCTTGTCGATCTCGGGCTTGTCCTGGATCGCGACGGAGGCGGGCTCCTTGTAGGCACCCTTGACGATCCGGACGCGGGAGCCGTTCGCGGCGAGGCGGCGGGCGTCGTCCTCGGTGCGGAAGAGGTACGCCTGGATGACGCAGCCGGTCTGCGGGAAGTCCTTCCGCAGCTCCTCGTGGATGGCGAACATCGAGTCGAGGGTGGTGTGGTCCTCGGCGTCCAGGGTGACGGTGGTGCCGATCGCGGCGGCGGCCTCGACGACCGGCCGGACGTTGGCGAGCGCCAGCTCGTGGCCGTCGTCGAGGGACTGGCCGAACATCGACAGCTTCACGGACATCTCGGCGCGCTCGCCGAGGCCCAGCTCCTTCAGGCGGCCGATGAGCTCCAGGTAGGCGTCCCGGGCGGCGTGCGACTGCTCGACGGTGGTGATGTCCTCGCCGACGACGTCGAGGGTGACCTCCAGGCCGCGCTCGCTCAGCTCCCGCACGATCGGGACGACGTCGTCGACCGTCTCGCCGGCGATGAAGCGTGCCACGACCTGCTTGGTCCCGGGCGCGGCCGACACGAAACGGCGCATCTTGTCGCTGCGCGACGCGGCGAGGATCACGGGACCCAGCACGGGGCACCTCCAGAGGGCAAGGGTAGAACGGGGCCGTACCCGGACGAAGGCCATGAGGCGAACGAACCGGAACAGCACGGATAACCACTGTGAAACCTACGAATCGCTCCGATCGTCCGCCACCTACACCTGTCACGCATCCGTGGCCCGCCTCTCATACATCTGTCTGAGAGGGTGCGAGAATGGGTCGGTGAAGGGCGATTACCAAGACCTGGTGGACGAGATCTCCGCGCTCCTCGGGGCCCCGGCGACCCTGGAGAACCGCGACTTCGGCCTGATCGCCTTCGGCGCCCACGACAGCGACGACGACACCGCGATGGACCCGGTCCGGACGCGGTCGATCCTGACCCGGCGGTCCACCCCGGCGGTCCGCGCCTGGTTCGAGGGCTTCGGCATCACCCGGGCGGAGGGCCCGGTCCGCATCCCCGCCTCCCCGGACGCGGGCGTCTTCCGGGACCGGATCTGCCTTCCCGTACGCCATCGGGGGGTCGTCCTCGGGTACGTGTGGCTGCTCGACGCCGAGCCGGGGCCACCGCCCGAGCGGCTGGCGGCGGCCATGGAGGTGGCCGCCCGGATCGGCGGGCTCCTCGCGGACGAGGAGCGGGCGGGCGCGGACCTCTCGCGCGAGTTCGCCGCGGCCCTGACCGCCGGGCGCGGCTGGCAGAGCGACATGGCCGTCGCGGCCCTGCGGGCGGCCCTGGGGCCCAGCGCGGACGGGCTGCACGCCGTCGTCTGCGTGACCCCGTGGCAGGGCGAGGCCCCCTCGGTACGGGCCGTGCCCGGCGCGGCGGCGGTGGCCGTCCTCCCGGACGCCGCGTCCCTCGCCGTCCTCGTACGGCTGCGCACGGCCGAGGACCCCTCCCCCGCCCGCGCGGCCGCCGAGCGGCTGCGGGGGGACGCCCCGGCCGGGATCGCCACCCCCCGGCGGGGCCTCGGGGAGCTCCCGGCGGCCTGGCGGGAGGCCAGCACGGCGGCCCGTGCCGCGACGGCGCAGCCGAGGCTGGGCCCGGTCGCGGAGTGGGCGGGCATCGGCCCGTACCGGCTCCTGGCCGCGCTCTACCACCCCGAGGTCGACCCGGTCGTCGCGCCGCTGCTCGCCCCCGCCCACACGGAACTGGCCCGCACGGCCGAGGCGTACCTCGACCACGCGGGCCAGGCGGGGCGCACGGCGGCGGCCCTGGGCATCCACCGGCAGACCCTCTACTACCGGCTGTCCCGGGTGGAGCAGCTCACCGGCCTGGACCTCGACGACGGCGAGGACCGGCTGCTGCTCCACATGTCCCTGAAGTCGGCCCGGCTGTAGGCGTCCGGGCCCGCCGGAGCGACGGGGGCGGGTGCGCGGGGCGGCCGCGCGGGGTACGGCCGGGGCGGCGGAGGCGCCTCGTCAGCCCCGCTCCCCCAGCAGCACCTTGAGCCCCTCCGTGAGGTCGTCCGCCGTCGGGGCCGTCTCCGGGTCGACCATCCACTGGATCATGACGCCGGCCGCCAGGGCCTGGCAGAGCAGTCCGGCCACCCGGGCCTTCTCCGGGTCTTTCTCGGGGTCGATGCCGAGAAGCCCCTCGGCCATGCCGAGCCGGCCCTCCCGCTGCGGCTCCTTGATCGCCTCGCGCAGCCGCTCGTCGTCGTCGAGCCGGGTGACGACCTCGGTCTGGAGCCTCCAGACCGGGCGGCTCGCCTCCGCCGTCGCGACGACCCGCTCCCAGACGGCGTGGAAGCGCCCGTACGGATCGGCCGGGAGTTCGTGCCCGGCGGCCTCCGCCGGGCCGATCCGGTCGCCCCACTCCTCGGTGAGGGCGAGGAAGGCCTGCTGGAGCAGGGCGTCCTTGGAGCCGTAGTGGTAGCCGATGGAGGCGAGGTTGGTGCCCGAAGCGGCGACGACGTCGCGCGCGGTGGTCCGTCCGTACCCCTTCTCCAGGAGACAGCGCTTGGCGCCTTCGAGGAGGTCTTCCTTGTGTCCCATGAACAGCACTGTACCCGGCCGCTAGACGCTCGTATAAGACGAGCGTCCAACGACCGGGTACGGGCCGTACGGGGACGGACGGCGCGGGCGCGTCAGATCAGGTTGACCGAGCGGGCCGAGTTGGCGCCGATCTCCGCCGAGATCTCCGAGAGCACGGCCACCGGGACGGTGTCGTCCACGGTGAGCACGACGAGCGCCTCGCCGCCCTCCTCCGCGCGGGAGACCTGCATGCCGGCGATGTTCAGACCGGCCTCGCCGAGGATGCGGCCGACCGTGCCGACGACGCCCGGGCGGTCCTCGTAGCGCAGGACGACCATGTGGTCGGCGAGCGCCAGGTCCACGTCGTACTCGCCGACGGCGACGATCTTCTGGAGGTGCTTGGGGCCGGCCAGGGTGCCGGAGACCGAGACCTCCTCGCCGCCGGCGAGGGTGCCGCGCACGGTGACCACGTTGCGGTGGTCGGGCGACTCGGAGCTGGTGGTCAGGCGCACCTCGACGCCGCGCTCCTGCGCGAACAGCGGGGCGTTGACGTACGACACGGTCTCGTCGACCACGTCCTCGAACACGCCCTTGAGCGCGGAGAGTTCGAGCACCTTCACGTCGTGCTGGGTGATCTCGCCGTAGACCTCGACGTCGAGCCGGGCCGCGACCTCGCCCGCGAGGGCGGTGAAGATCCGGCCGAGCTTCTCGGCGAGCGGCAGACCGGGCTTGACGTCCTCGGCGATGACGCCGCCCTGGACGTTGACCGCGTCCGGGACCAGCTCGCCGGCGAGCGCCAGGCGCACCGAGCGGGCGACGGCGACGCCGGCCTTCTCCTGGGCCTCGTCCGTGGAGGCGCCGAGGTGCGGGGTGCAGACGACCTGGTCGAGCTCGAAGAGCGGGGAGTCCGTGCAGGGCTCCTTCGCGTACACGTCGAGGCCCGCGCCGGCGACCCGGCCCTCCTTGAGCGCCGAGTACAGCGCCTCCTCGTCCACGATCCCGCCGCGCGCGGCGTTGACGATGCGGACGGAGGGCTTGACCTTGTGCAGCGCCTCGTCGCCGATGAGACCGAGGGTCTCCGGGGTCTTCGGCAGGTGGACGGTGATGAAGTCCGCGACCTCCAGGAGCTCGTCCAGGGTCAGCAGCTTCACCCCCATCTGGGCGGCGCGGGCCGGCTGCACGTAGGGGTCGTACGCGACGATCTTCATGCCGAAGGCGGACATGCGCTGGGCCACCAGGACGCCGATGCGGCCGAGGCCGACGACGCCGAGGGTCTTCTCGCTCAGCTCGACGCCGGTGTACTTGGAGCGCTTCCACTCGCCGTTCTTCAGCGCCGTGTTGGCCTGCGGGATGTTGCGCGCGGTGGCGACGAGCAGGCCGCACGCGAGCTCGGCGGCGGTGACGATGTTCGACGTCGGGGCGTTGACGACCATCACGCCGGCCTTGGTGGCGGCGGAGACGTCGACGTTGTCCAGACCGACGCCGGCGCGGGCGACCACGCGCAGCTTCCGCGCGGCGGCGATGGCCTCGGCGTCGACCTTGGTGGCGGAACGGACCAGGATCGCGTCCACGTCCGCGAGGGCGGGGATCAGCTCGGCGCGGTCGGCGCCGTTGCAGTGCCGGATCTCGAAGTCCGGGCCCAGCGCGTCGACGGTGGCGGGCGACAGCTCTTCAGCGATGAGTACGACAGGTTTCGAGCTCACGTGAGTCCTCACAGGTCCAGTGCGGACGGCCGTCCCGACGGCCGCAGGCGGTGGAGGGGGCTTGCCGCGTGAAAGCGCACGACGCTGTGGGCCTGACGCGTATGTTGTTGAGAAGTGTAGTGGTGCGCGGGCGCCGTTCGTGCGCCTCGTCGGCAGGATCACCCGTCCGTGTTGGACGGTGTGTCCAACGACGCGGAACGGGGCCGGACAGCACGTCCGGCCCCGCCCCGGAAGGCTTACGCCTCCTCGTCGTTCACCCAGCTCATGAGCTTGCGCAGCTCCTTGCCGGTGGTCTCCAGGAGGTGCTGCTCGTCCTGGGACTTGTACTCGTTGTACTTCTTCAGGCCGCCGTGGTACTCGTCCATCCAGTTCTTGGCGAAGGTGCCGTCCTGGATGTCGGTGAGGACCTTCTTCATCTCGGCCTTGGTGGCGTCGGTGATGATGCGGGGGCCGGTGACGTAGTCGCCCCACTCGGCGGTCTCGGAGACCGACCAGCGCATCTTCTCCAGGCCGCCCTCGTACATGAGGTCGACGATCAGCTTCAGCTCGTGCAGGCACTCGAAGTAGGCGATCTCCGGCTGGTAGCCGGCCTCGACCAGGGTCTCGAAGCCGGCCTTGACCAGCGCCGAGGCACCGCCGCACAGGACGGCCTGCTCGCCGAAGAGGTCGGTCTCGGTCTCCTCGGTGAAGGTGGTCTTGATGACACCGGCGCGGGTGCCGCCGATGGCCTTGGCGTACGAGAGCGCCAGGGCGAAGGCGTTGCCGGTCGCGTCCTGCTCGACGGCGGCGATCGCGGGGACGCCGCGGCCCTCCTCGTACTGACGGCGGACCAGGTGGCCCGGGCCCTTCGGGGCGACCAGGGCGACGTCGACGCCGGCCGGGGGCTTGATGAAGCCGAAGCGGACGTTGAAGCCGTGCGCGAAGAAGAGGGCGTCGCCGTCGTTCAGGTTCGGGGCGATGGACTCCTCGTAGACCTGGGCCTGGATCGGGTCCGGGATGAGGATCATGATGACGTCGGCCTCGGCGGCGGCCTCGGCGGGCGTGACCACGCGCAGGCCCTGCTCCTCGGCCTTGGCCTTGGACTTGGAGCCCTCGTGCAGACCGACGCGGACGTCGACACCCGAGTCACGGAGCGACAGCGCGTGGGCGTGCCCCTGGCTGCCGTAACCGATCACCGCGACCTTGCGGCCCTGGATGATGGACAGGTCGGCGTCGGCGTCGTAGAACAGCTCGGCCACTGGGATTCTCCTTGGTGTGCTGGTGTTGCGTCCCACCGTACGGCGGGCGGGGGAAGGGAGGTCGTGCGGTCTCGTCAGGCGGAACGGGCGACGGCTCAGGCGGAGCGGTCGAGGGACCGCAGGGACCGGTCCGTGATGGACCGGGCGCCGCGCCCTATGGCGATCGTGCCGGACTGGACGAGTTCCTTGACGCCGAACTGCTCCAGCATCTTGAGCATGGCGTCCAGCTTGTCACTCGAACCGGTGGCCTCGATGGTGACGGCCTCGGGCGAGACGTCCACGGTCTTGGCGCGGAACAACTGGACGATCTCGACGATCTGGGAGCGGGTCTCGTTGTCGGCGCGGACCTTCACCAGGACGAGTTCGCGCTGGATCGCGGCGCTGGGCTCGAGTTCGACGATCTTCAGGACGTTGACCAGCTTGTTGAGCTGCTTGGTCACCTGCTCCAGGGGCAGGCCCTCGACGTTGACCACGATGGTGATGCGGGAGATGTCGGGGTGCTCGGTGACGCCGACGGCGAGCGAGTCGATGTTGAAGCCGCGACGGGAGAACAGGGCGGCGATCCGGGCGAGGATGCCGGGCGTGTTCTCGACGAGGACGGAGAGCGTGTGCTTGGTGGACATGTCTGGGTCTCTTCCTTTTCGCTGTCGCTCTTCGTGCTCAGTCGTCTTCGCCGTCGCCGAAGTCGGGGCGGACGCCCCGGGCGGCCATGACCTCGTCGTTGGAGGTGCCGGCGGCCACCATCGGCCAGACCTGGGCGTCCTCGTGGACGATGAAGTCGACGACGACCGGACGGTCGTTGATGGCGTTGGCCTCGGCGATGACCTTGTCCAGGTCGGCCGGGTCCTCACAGCGCAGGGCGACGCAGCCCATGGCCTCGGAGAGCTTGACGAAGTCGGGGACGCGGGTGCCCCTGTTCGCCTTCTGCTCGTCCGGGCCGGAGTGCAGGACGGTGTTGGAGTAGCGCTGGTTGTAGAAGAGGGTCTGCCACTGGCGGACCATCCCGAGGGCGCCGTTGTTGATGATGGCGACCTTGATCGGGATGTTGTTCAGGGCGCAGGTGGTGAGTTCCTGGTTGGTCATCTGGAAGCAGCCGTCGCCGTCGATCGCCCAGACGGGGCGGTCGGGCATGCCGGCCTTGGCGCCCATCGCGGCGGGGACCGCGTAGCCCATCGTCCCGGCGCCGCCGGAGTTCAGCCAGGTGGCGGGCTGCTCGTAGTCGATGAAGTGGGCGGCCCACATCTGGTGCTGGCCGACGCCCGCGGTGAAGATCGTGTCGTCGGGGGCGAGCTGTCCGATGCGCTGGATGACCTGCTGCGGCGAGAGGCTGCCGTCCTCCGGCAGGTCGTAGCCGAGCGGGTAGGTCTCGCGCCAGCGGTTCAGGTCGCTCCACCAGGCGCTGTAGTCGCCCTTGTTGCCCTCGCTGTGCTCGGCCTGGACGGCCTGGACCAGGTCGGCGACGACCTCGCGGGCGTCGCCGACGATCGGGACGTCGGCGGCGCGGTTCTTGCCGATCTCGGCCGGGTCGATGTCCGCGTGGACGATCTTGGCGTACGGGGCGAAGCTGTCGAGCTTGCCGGTGACGCGGTCGTCGAAGCGGGCGCCGAGGGCGACGATCAGGTCGGCCTTCTGGAGCGCGGTGACGGCGGTGACCGAACCGTGCATGCCCGGCATGCCCACGTGCAGCGGGTGGCTGTCGGGGAAGGCGCCGAGGGCCATCAGGGTGGTGGTGACCGGGGCGCCGGTGAGCTCGGCCAGGATCTTCAGCTCGGCGGTGGCGCCGGACTTGATGACGCCGCCGCCGACGTACAGGACGGGCCGCCTGGCGGCGCTGATCAGCTTGGCGGCCTCGCGGATCTGCTTGGCGTGCGGCTTGGTGACCGGGCGGTAGCCGGGCAGGTCGGTCTGCGGCGGCCAACTGAAGGTGGTCTTCGCCTGGAGGGCGTCCTTGGCGATGTCGACCAGGACCGGGCCGGGGCGGCCGGTGGAGGCGATGTGGAAGGCCTCGGCGATCGTCCGCGGGATGTCCTCGGCCTTGGTGACCAGGAAGTTGTGCTTGGTGATGGGCATCGTGATGCCGCAGATGTCCGCCTCCTGGAAGGCGTCCGTGCCGATGGCCTTGGAGGCGACCTGGCCGGTGATCGCGACGAGCGGGACGGAGTCCATGTGCGCGTCGGCGATCGGGGTGACCAGGTTGGTGGCGCCGGGGCCGCTGGTGACCATGCAGACGCCGACCTTGCCGGTCGCCTGGGCGTAGCCGGTGGCGGCGTGGCCCGCGCCCTGCTCGTGGCGGACCAGGATGTGGCGCACCCTCTGCGAGTCCATCAGCGGGTCGTAGGCCGGGAGGATGCAGCCACCGGGGAGACCGAAGATGGTGTCCGCGCCCACCTCTTCGAGAGAACGGATGAGGGACTGCGCGCCCGTGACGTGCTCGACGGGGGAGGTCGTCGCGCCGTTGCGGGGCCGCGGCTGCGGATGGTGCCCGGTGGCCTGCTCGGTCATCAGCATCTCTTCTCGAAGCAGAGGGTTGGTGCGAGGGTTTTTGCGAGGTGTTTTACGAGGGTTTAAGGCGATTTCAAGGTGAGCCGGTGCAACAAAAAACCCCTCGTGCCGTGAGGCAAGCGAGGGGAGCGCGTCGGGTGCGTTCTAAGCCGGGCCTACGGTGGCCCTGCTTCAGCCGACGCGCTGTCCAAGTACGAGAATTCGGGTGCGCATGGCACTGACCCTCTCCCTCAGCCCGCCGCACTGTCAAGTGGGTGGGACGGGCGTCTCACTATGCGAGCCGATCGGGGGTCGGTTTCCGACCGGCACGGGGACCGCTCCGGGCAGCGGGTACTCGTCCCTGACCAGGGCCCTGCGCAGCCGGTACTCGTCGAGCGGGCCCGAGAAGGCCATGCCCTGGGCGTGGGTGCAGCCCATGGCGCGCAGGGCGACGACCTGCTCCGGGACGTCCACGCCGTCGGCCACGGTCCGCAGGCCCAGGTCGCCGGCGAGGCGGAGCACCCCGCGGGTGATCTTGCGGAGCCGGGCGGACTCCACCACGCCCTCGACGAGCCCCCGGTCCAGCTTCAGCATGTCGACGGGGAGCCGCCGCAGGGCGTTGACCGCCACGTGTCCGCTGCCGAAGCCGTCGAGCGCGATCCGCACCCCGAGCCTGCGCAGGGCGGCCAGGCGCTGCTCCAGCTCGTCGAGCGGGATCCGGGGGTCGCTGTCGGCGAGTTCGACGATCAGCGAGCCGGACGGGAGGCCGTGCCGGGTGAGCAGGGACTCGACGGAGCCGAGCGGCAGCGAGCGGTCCAGGAGGCGGCGGGCGGAGAGCCGGATGGAGACCGGGGTGCGATGGCCGATTCCCGCCCGTTCGGCGGCCTGTTCCACGGCCTCTTCGAGGAGCCAGCGGCCGAGCTCGGCGGTGCGCTCGCCGTCGTCGGTGACGCGGAGGTACTCGGCGGAGGTGAAGAGGATCCCCTGGGCGGAGCGCCAGCGGGCCTGGGCGCTGACGGCGGCGATCCGGCCGGTGGCGAGGTCGACGACCGGCTGGTGGAGCAGGGCGAACTCGCCGTCGTGGAGGGCGGTGCGCAGCCGGGCGGCCAGCTCGGTCCGCCGGACGACCTCGGCCTGCATCTGGGGGGCGTAGAGCTCGACGCGGTCCTTGCCGGCGGCCTTGGCGCGGTACATGGCGAGGTCGGCGTTGCGCAGCAGGTCGCCGGCGTCGGTGCCGGGCTCGGCGAAGGCGACGCCGATGGAGGCGGCGACCCGCACCTCCTGGCCGCCGTCCAGGCGGTACGGCCGGGAGAGCGTGAGCCGCAGCCGGTCGGCGATCTCCTGGACCTGGTTCCTGCGGGCCGTGCGGTCGCGGCCGCCGTCGCCCAGGATGAGGGCGGCGAACTCGTCGCCGCCGAGCCGGGCGGCCGTGTCCCCGGACCGTACGGAGTCGTGGAGGCGGCGGGCGGCCTGGACGAGGAGGTCGTCGCCGGCCTGGTGGCCGAGGCGGTCGTTGACCGCCTTGAAGCCGTCGAGGTCGATGAAGAGCACGGCGGTGCCGGGGTCGGAGGCGCGGCGGCCGCCGAGGGCCTGGCGGACCCGCCGGGTGAAGAGGGCCCGGTTGGGCAGGTCGGTGAGCGGGTCGTGCTCGGCGTTGTGCTGGAGCTGGGCCTGGAGCCGGACGCGCTCGGTGACGTCCCGGCTGTTGAAGAGCAGGCCGCCCTGGTGGCGGTTGACGGTCGACTCGACGTGGAGCCACTCCCCCCCGCGGCCGGAGCGGAAGCGGCACTCGATCCGGGTGGTGGGCTCCTCGGCGGGCGAGGCGGCCAGGAACCGCCGCACCTCGTGGACGACGGCGCCGAGGTCGTCGGGGTGGATGAGGGCGGCGAGCTCGGTGCCGACGAGGTCGTCGGCGTCCCGTCCGTACACCCCGGAGGCGGCGGGGCTGACGTAGTGGAGCCGGCCGTTGGGCGCGGCGATCATGATGACGTCGCTGGAGCCCTGCACGAGCGACCTGAAGTGGTTCTCCTTGTGGGCCAGCTCGTGGGTGAGGGCGATGTTGTCCAGGAGCATGATGCCCTGCCGCACGACGAGGGCGAGCACCACCGCGCAGCCGGTGAGGACGACGACGCGGTCGACCCGGCGCCCCTCCACCACGTTGTAGAGGATGCCGAGGGTGCAGACGGCGGCGGCGAGGTACGGGGTGAGGGCGGCGAGCGAGCCGGCGACCGGGCGGCTGTGGAGCCCCTGGCCGCGCGCGGCGGCCGCGGCGTCCGGGAGCCGGCGGACCCCCCAGGGCGCGTAGGCGAGCAGCAGGGAGCCGGCGAACCAGCCGGCGTCGAGGAGCTGGCCGGAGGCGTAGTTCTCGCGGAGCAGCGGCGAGGTGAACAGGGCGTCGCACAGGACGGTGAGCGCGAGGGCGGCGATCGCGGTGTTGGTCGCGGAGCGGTTCGCCTGCGCGCGCCGGAAGTGCAGGACGAGCACCATGCTGACCAGGACGATGTCGAGCAGGGGGTACGCGAGGGAGAGCGCGGCCCCGGCGACGGACTCGCCCTCGACGTGGGCGGTGCGGGCGAGGGCCAGGCTCCAGGAGAGGGTGAGCAGGGAGCCGCCGATGAGCCAGGTGTCGAGGGCCAGGCAGACCCAGCCGGCCCGGTTGGCCGGTTTCTTGGCCAGGACGAGGAGGCCGACGATGGCGGGCGGCGCGAAGAGCAGGAAGAAGAGGTTGGCGACGGAGAAGTCCGGCACCTCGGTGCGCAGGACGACCTCGTACCAGCCCCACACCGCGTTCCCCGCGGCGGCCATGAACGAGGAGAAGGCGAAGAGCAGCCAGGCGGGGCGGGCGCTGCCGCGGTGGGCCCGGGCGTAGAGGTAGCAGGAGATCGCGGCGGTGAGGGCGGCGGCGCTCAGTCCGAAGTCGCCCATGAAGAGCGCCGTCTCCGGCGAGCCCCAGCCGAGGGAGGCGCCGGTCGTGTAGCCCGCGCACAGCAGCCCCAGGGCGATCTGGGCGAGGATCGCCCCGGTGCCGGGGCGCGCGGCGGGCGGGGGCCCCGGGTCCTTGTCGGCGACGGGGCGGCGCGCGAGGACGGTCCCGGGCGCGCTCACCGGGCCCTCCGGCGCCGGGCTCCCGCACGCGGCCGCGTCGTGCGGCCGGGCGGGCGGCTCGTCGGCACTCCCGGGGGCGTGCCCGTCGCAGTCGTGGGGGCCGGGGGCGGCGCCGCGGCCCGGGGGCGCGACGCCGGCCACCGCGCGCCCAACGGGGTCCGGCGGCCCCGCGCGGTCCGGCGTAAGGCGCGGCGCGGCCTGGTCCGGCACCGCGCACACGAGGTCGGCGGCGAGGCGCGGAAGGCCGGCGGACGGCGGCGCCGTCGCGTCGGATCGTCGGTCCTCAGGCCGTGTTCCACCCGTCGCCCCCCTCGGAATCTGATGTCCCGTCACTTCGCTCCCCGGCGTCAGCCCGTACTCGACGCAGTCCCCCGCTCCGGGACGATACACCAGGTTGGTCACTCAGGGACAGGGTCGCAGTACTCTCCGTGACGGGCCCGGGAGTTGTGCCCGGATGCGCCCGGCGTGCGCCGGGCGGCCGCGGCGCACGGCGCGGCTCAGCCGGTGGTGAGGAGGACGTTGGCCAGGTCCTCCCCCGCCGCGAACCGCCGCAGTTGTCCCGCGATCAGCCGCTTCGCCCTCGGCATGAAGGCGGAGGTGGAACCGCCCACATGGGGACTGATCAGGACACCGGGAGCGTGCCACAAAGGATGCCCGGCCGGCAGCGGTTCCGGGTCGGTGACGTCGAGCGCCGCCGTGATCCTGCCGCTCTCTACCTCCTTGAGCAGCGCGTTCGTGTCGACGACGGGGCCCCGGGCGATGTTCACCAGGAGCGCCCCGTCCTTCATCCGCGCGAGGAACCCGGCGTCGGCGAGATGCCTGGTCGCGGGCGTGAGCGGGGTGGAGAGGACCACCACGTCCGCCTCCGGGAGGAGCGCCGGCAGGTCGGCCAGGGCGTGGACCGGGCCGCGCCCTGTGGTGCGTGCGGAGCGTGCGACGCGCGCCACCCGCGCGCATTCGAAGGGCGCGAGCCGGTCCTCGACGGCGGCGCCGATCGAGCCGTACCCGACGATCAGGACGGACTTGTCGGCGAGCGCCGGGTAGAAGCCGGCCCGCCACTCCTCGGCGTCCTGGCCGCGCACGAATCCGGGGATTCCGCGCAGCGAGGCCAGGATCAGGGCGAGCGCGAGTTCGGCGGTGCTGGCCTCGTGGACGCCCTTGGCGTTGCACAGGGCGACGCCGGGCCGCAGCGATCCGATGCCGGGGGTGACGTGGTCGATGCCCGCGGAGAGGGTCTGCACGACCCGGACCGAGGTCATCGCGGCCAGCGGCCGGACGGCGATCTCCGAGCCCTTCATGTACGGGACGACGTAGAAGGCGCAGTGCGCGGGATCGGCCGGGAACTCCGGTCCGCCGTCCCAGAAACGGTAGGTGAAACCCGACCCGCCCGGCTCGGGGAGATCCTCGATCTCGTCCGCGGGAACCGGAAGCCACACGTCGGCGGTGGTGTCTTCGCATCTCATGTCCGGGAGGCTATGCGAAGAATCCCGTGCCCCATTGGTTACTTTGGGGGGCGGCACAGGGAGGGGTACCGGCAGGTGGAGCGCAGGACTATCGGGGCGGCGGCGCTCGACGTGGGTGCGATCGGCCTGGGGTGCATGCCGATGAGCTGGGCGTACAGCCGTTCGCAACAGCGCGGGGACCGCTCGCTGCGGACCGTGCACGCGGCCCTCGACGCCGGGGTGAGCCTGCTCGACACCGCCGACATGTACGGCCCGTTCACCAACGAGCTGCTCGTGGGGCGGGTGTTGAAGGAGCGCCGGGCCGACGCGTTCGTCTCGACCAAGTGCGGGCTGCTCGTCGGCGACCAGCACGTGGTGGCCAACGGGCGCCCGGGGTACGTGCGTCGGGCCTGCGACGCCTCGCTGCGGCGGCTCCAGACCGACGTCATCGACCTGTACCAGTTGCACCGGGCGGACCCCGAGGTGCCGGTCGAGGAGACCTGGGGCGCGATGGCGGAACTGGTGTCGGCGGGCAAGGTGCGGGCGCTCGGGCTCTGCGCCGTCGGCGCCCGGCCGGGGCGCCGGGGCACGGGCCGCGACGCCCACGAGGGAACGATCCGGCAGTTGGAGCGGATCCAGCAGGTCTTCCCGGTGGCGGCGGTGGAGGCCGAGCTGTCGGTGTGGTCGCAGGAGGCGCTGGCGCGGCTGCTGCCCTGGTGCGCGGCCCGGGGCGTCGGGTTCCTGGCGGCGATGCCGCTGGGCAGCGGCTTCCTGACCGGGACGCTGACCCCGGGCGGCGGTTTCGAACCGGACGACCCGCGGGCCCGGCACCCCCGGTTCACGGCGGAGATGATGGCGGCGAACCAGCCCCTCGTGGCGGGCCTGCGGCGGGTGGCCGCGCGGCACGGGGCGGACGTCACCCCGGCGCAGGTGGCCCTGGCGTGGGTGCTCGGCCGGGGGCGGCACGTCGTGCCGGTGCCGGGGACGAAGCGGGAGCACTGGGCGGTGGAGAACGCGGCGGCGGCCTCGCTGCGGCTGACGGCGGAGGACCTGACGGAGATCGCGGCGCTCCCGGCGCCCCGGGGGTCGTGGGACTGAGGGGGCCGGGACCGGGTGGGCCAGGGCTGGGGGGACGGGCCGGAGCCGGGCCGGATGGGCCGGGACCGGCCGAGCGGGAGCCGGACAGGCCGGAGCCGGACGAGCCGGGATCGGACAGGCCGGGCCGGGTGGCCCGGCGGGAACCCCGTCGGGTCGGGAGGTGTTCTCAGGGTGGGGATGCCGTTCGACCCGTCGAGCCCGCCGGACCCTCCGAAGGGGAGCGCGCCATGAAACGTCCTGTCGTCGTGAAGGCCCTGGGAGGCGCCGCCGCGCTGGTCCTGGCGGCGGGCTGCTCCTCGGGGGACACCGCTTCGGAGAGCGCGCAGGAGCGCCCGGGAGCGGCCCCGTCGTCGGCCTCCGCGCCCGCCTCCCCCTCGCTCCCCACCACGGCCCCGGCCGCCGCCGGGGTGACGGTGGCGGGGACGCT
Organism: Streptomyces sp. NPDC007872; assembly: GCF_042868165.1. Classification (NCBI taxonomy): domain Bacteria; kingdom Bacillati; phylum Actinomycetota; class Actinomycetes; order Kitasatosporales; family Streptomycetaceae; genus Streptomyces; species Streptomyces sp. NPDC007872. The sequence continues at coordinate 1,037,822 of NZ_JBIAEA010000001.1, read as the reverse complement.
GACCGAGGGCCTGAAGTCGCCGTGGGGGCTCGCGGAGCTGCCCGGCGGGGACCTGCTCGTCTCCTCGCGGGACGAGCGGACGATCACCCGGATCGACGGGCGGACGGGCGCGAAGACGCCGCTCGGCGAGGTGCCGGGGGTCGTGCCGGGCGGCGAGGGCGGACTGCTCGGCCTCGCGTTCCGGGACGGCCGGGTGTACGCGTACCTGACGGCGGCCTCGGACAACCGGATCGTGCGCATGGCGTACGGGGGCGGGGCCGGCGACCGGCTCGGCCCGCCGGAGCCGGTCCTGACCGGCATCCCGAAGGGGTTCACGCACAACGGCGGACGGATCGCGTTCGGCCCCGACGGAATGCTGTACGCGGGGACGGGCGAGACCGGCCGGACCGGTCTGGCGCAGGACCGGAAGTCGCTGGGCGGGAAGGTCCTGCGGATGACGCCGGAGGGCCGCCCGGCGCCCGGCAACCCCTTCCCGGACTCGGTCGTCTACTCGTACGGCCACCGGAACGTGCAGGGGCTCGCCTGGGACGCGGACGGGCGTCTGTGGGCGGCCGAGTTCGGCCAGAACACCTGGGACGAGCTGAACCTGATCGCGGCCGGGCGGAACTACGGCTGGCCGGAGGCCGAGGGGAGGGCGGGGCGGGAGGGGTTCACGGACCCGGTGGCCCAGTGGCCGACCTCGGAGGCCTCCCCCAGCGGGATCGCGTACGCGAAGGGCGCGATCTGGATGGCCGGGCTCAGGGGCGAGCGGCTGTGGCGGGTCCCGCTCTCCGGCGCGGAACGTTCCGGGGACCCCGAGGCGTTCCTCCGGGGTGACCACGGACGGCTGCGGACCGTGCTCGCGACGGGCGGCGACCGGCTCTGGCTGGTGACGAGCGAGACCGACACCCGGGGCACGCCCGGGCCCGGCGACGACAGGATCCTCCGCCTCCGGGTGGGGTGAGGGAGGCGGTGACCGTGTTCGGTCCGATGGCGGAGCTGTTCGCACCGGGGCGCAAGCACGCGGAGGACGAGCGGCAGCGGCTGGCCCTGACCCGGGAGGACCAGGGGGACGCGGATCCGGGGCGCGGGCCGATAGACCTGCGGTCGGGACGGGTGACGATACGGGTTCCCCGCGCGGAGGAGGACTCCGGCGCAGGGGCGGGATCCGGCCCCGGATCGGACTCCGGCGCAGGCTCCGGCTCCGGCCCCGGATCGGACTCAGGCTCCGGGGCGGAGGGGGACGTCGAGCAGGTGCAGGCGGTGGGCCAGGGCGGCGGCCTCGCCGCGGCCGGCGACCCCGAGCTTGGCGAGGATGTGGGAGACGTGGACGCTGGCCGTCTTCGGTGAGATGAACAGTTCCTCGGCGATCTGGCGGTTGGTGCGGCCGGCCGCCACCAGGCGCAGCACGTCCTGTTCGCGGCGGGTCAGGCCGAAGGCGTCGTCCCCGGGCTCCGCCGGTGCCGGGGGCCTCTCCTCGGGGGCGAGGGAGAGCCGGGCGCGGGCGGCGAGGAGCTCCACGTCCTCGCGGAGCGGGCGGGCGCCGAGGAGGTCGGCGGTGGCGCGGGCCTCGCGCAGCAGGGCGGCGGCCTCCTCGCGCCGGCCGCCCTCGACGAGCAGGGCGTCGGCGAGGCGGTAGCGGGCGCGGGCCAGTTGGGCGGGTCGGTCCAGCGGCTCGTAGGCGGCGACGACCTCGGCCCAGCGGGCGGCGGTCTCGCGGCCCTCGGCGCGGGCCAGCTCCTCGGAGACGTGCCGGGAGTGCGCCTCCCAGACGGGGACCGGGGCGGCCAGGGCGCGCAGGCAGCGGCGGACCAGGGCGAGGGCCTCGGCGCGGCCCTCGTCGGCGGCGGGCAGCCCCCGGCTGTCGGCCTCGGCGGTGACGACGGTGAGGACGAGCGGCCAGCCGTAGCGGTGGGTGCCGGGCGGGAAGCCGCCCCGCTCGGCGGCGGCCAGCTCGGCCCGTACGTCGGCGATGCGGCCCTCGGCGGCGGCCGCGGCGACCGCGACCTGGGCCATGGGCAGGGTGTACTGCGGGATCGGGTCGCGGGTGCCGTAGACGGCGCGGGCGGCGGCGAGGTGGTGGACGGCGGCGTCGGGTTCGCCCCGGGCGGCGGCGAGCTGGGCGAGGCGGAGGGAGGCGGAGCCCCGGGGCTTGGTGCTGCTCGCCGAGCGCAGCAGCCGCTCGGCGGCCTCCCGGACCTCGTCCCACCGGCCCAGGGAGAAGAGGGACTCGGCCCGGTTGGCCTCGACCCAGCCGATGCTGTCGACGAGCCCGTAGGCGCGGGCGAGGCGGAGACCGGCCTCGGCGGTCTCGACGGCCTCGTGGGAGCGGCCGAGGAACTCCAGGGCGGAGGAGATGTTGATGTGGGCGCGCGCGGCCTCGGTGAACTGGCCGAGGACGGTGGTCCGTTCCCGTACCTCGTGCATCTCGGCGAGGCCGGTCTCCACGTCGCCGGCCGCGACCATGATGGTGCCGAGGGTCAGACGGGCGTTGAGCTCGATCGCCTCGGCCTTGACGAGGCGGGCGTACTCGACGGCGCGTTCGGCGGCGGTGAGGGCCTCGGGGCCGGGGTCGCGGAGCATGCCCCAGCCGGCGGCGCCGACGAGGACGACGGCGTGCACGGCGGAGGGCGGGAGGCCCTTGACGAGCTCCTGGGCGCGGGCGATCTCCTCGCGGCCGTCGCCCCGGCCGAGGTTGGACTGGAGGCGGGCCCTCTCGGTCCAGAACCAGGCGGCGCGCAGGGGGTCGTTCTCCTCCTCGCCGCCGAGGATCCGCAGTGCCGTCCTGCCGATCTTGAGGGCGCGTTCGCGTTCGCCGCTGAGCCGGGCCGCGACGGCGGCCTCGGCGAGCAGGTCGAGGTAGCGCAGCGGAGTGGTGTCGGGGTCGCAGCCGCAGGGCGGGTAGGCGTCGGCGTAGTCGATGGGGCGCAGCGCGGCCCGGACCTCGGCGGGGGCCTCGTCCCAGAGTTCCATGGCCCGTTCGAGGAGCCGGAGCTGCTCGGCGTAGGCGTGGCGCTTGCGGGTGGCGACGGAGGCCCGCAGGACGGCGGGCAGCGCCTCGGCCGGATCGTGGGCGTGGTACCAGTACGTGGCGAGCCGGGTGGCGCGCTCGTCGGCCCGCACCAGGGCCGGGTCGGCCTGGAGGGCCTCGGCGTAGCGGCGGTTGAGGCGGGAGCGCTCGCCGGGCAGCAGGTCGTCGCTGACGGCCTCGCGGACGAGGGAGTGCCGGAAGCGGTAGCCGTCGCCGTCGGGCACGGCGAGCAGGATGTTGGCGCCGACGGCGGCCCGCAGCGCCTCGATGAGTTCGTCCTCCGTGAGCCGGGCGACGGCGGCGAGCAGGCCGTACTCGACGGTGGAGCCGCCCTCGGCGGCGATCCTGACGACCCGCTGGGCGTCCTCGGGGAGGGCCTCGACCCGGACCAGGAGGAGGTCGCGCAGGGAGTCGCTGAGCTGTCCGGGGGCGCAGCCGGCCTCGTGGGAGACGACGAGCTCCTCGACGAAGAAGGCGTTGCCGTCGGAGCGTTCGAAGACCTCCTCGACGAGTCCGGGGTCGGGTTCGGCGGCGAGGATGCCGGTGAGCTGGCGGTGCACCTCGGTGCGGGTGAAGCGGGGGAGTTCGATGCGGCGGATGGTGCGGAGCCGGTCGAGTTCGGCGAGGAGCGGGCGCAGCGGGTGGCGGCGGTGGATGTCGTCGGCGCGGTAGCTGGCGACGACCACGATCCGGCCGCGCCGGAGGGTGCGCAGGAGGTAGGTGAGCAGGTGCCGGGTGGAGGTGTCGGCCCAGTGCAGGTCCTCCAGGACGAGCACGATCGTGCGGTCGGCGGCGAGCCGTTCCAGGAGCCGTACGGTCAGCTCGAAGAGGCGGGCGGTCGAGTCCTCGTCGGCGGGGTCGTGGCCGCCGGGGTCGCCCAGCTCCGGCAGCAGCCGGGCGAGTTCGCCGTGCTGGCCGTCGGCGGCGGCGGTCAGCTCGTCGGGGAGCCGGCGGCGGAGGGCGCGCAGGGCGGTGGAGAAGGGGGCGAAGGGCAGTCCGTCGGCGCCGAGTTCGACGCAGCCGCCGAGGGCGACGACGGCGCCCCGGTCGCGGGCCGTGCCGGTGAACTCCTCGATGAGCCGGGTCTTCCCGACGCCCGCCTCGCCGCCGATGAGCAGCGCCTGGGGCTCCCCCGCGGTCGCGCGGGAGAGCGCCTCGGTGAGGGCGGTGAGTTCGCCGGCCCGGCCGACGAAGACGGGGCTGACGGACCTGGTCTCCACGGATCCGAGCATCGCACAGGCACCGCCGGGGGCGCTCGTAAGGGGGCCGGGGGCCGGGCCCGGCTCGGGCGCCGTACCGAGGGCGGGTGGCACAGGGAGGGTCACGCGGCTCGGGTGAAGAGGGCCGGGCCGCTGTCGTCGTCCGTCGGTTCTTCCGCGGCCCGGTGGGCGGGGCGGGGCTTCCGGTTCGTGGACGCGGCGGCCTCGCGGGACAGGCGGCGGGCGGCGGCCTCGCGGACGAGCTGGGCGTGGTTCATGCGGTCGATCTCGTACTCGAACATCGGTGCTCCCGGGCGGGTCGGTAAAGGCGTCGCTTCTCGCGACGCCTCTACGGTCGTCTCCCAGGGGGCCCGGCCGCATCGGGCGAGTGCCGCATGTTCGGGGCGCGGGGGTCCTTAGGCCGCTCCCCGGAGGGGCCTTAGGAGCCGGCGGTCGGGAGGCTCAGGAACAGGTCGAAGTAGGTGCCGATCGACAGGAGCAGGCCGAGGCCGCCCAGGACGGCGCCCGCGACGGCGACGGCGCGGATCCAGGCGGGGCGCCGGGGAAGGAGCAGCACGGTGACGGCGACGATCAGGGCGAGCAGCGCGAAGACGCCGTTCACCAGGGCGGTGCTGTGCCAGGCGTCGCCGTAGATCTCGCTGATCTGCTGGGCGGGGGTGCCGGAGCCGGAGGTCTTGATCTGGCCGACGAGCGTCTCGCGCTCGGAGACGACCTTGCCGGTCCAGGTGCCGGTGAGCGCGACGGCGCCGAGGGCGGCGGAGACCACGGCGGCGGCACCGGCGCCGGTGCCGGCGTCCTTGCCGGCGGGGGTCTCCTCGTCGAGGTCGTCGTCGAGTTCCCCGGCCGAATCCTCCGCCGGCTCCGACGCCTCCATCGGCTCCGTCGGCTCCCCGGCGAGCGGGCCCGCGTCCTTCGCCGTCTCCGCCTCCCCGTCGACCTTCTCGGTCGTCTCGGCGGGCTCGGTCTTCTCGGTCGTCTTGATGTCCATGCGGCGCACGCTAGGGGTCCCGCATGAGAGCGGCCTTAACGCGCCCGCCCCGGGCTACTCCCCCGTCCGCTCCTCCTCCTTCGCCGCGCGCCACTCCGGGGCCAGGACCGACCAGAGCTCCGTGTCCGCGCGGGAGCCCCGGTGCGGGTAGTTCTCGCGCAGGACGCCCTCCCGCGTCATCCCGAGGCGGCGGGCGACGGCGACGCTGGAGCGGTTCTCCGTGGAGGCGTACCACTCGACGCGGTGGATGCCGCGCTCCTCGACCGCCCAGTCGATGATGATCCGGCAGGCCCGGGTGACCAGGCCCTTCCCGGCGGCGGACGGCTCCAGCCAGCAGCCCGCCTCGGCGGTGCCGTACGTCACGTCCATGGTCCGGAGCATGACGCCGCCGACGAGGGTGCCCCCGGTCCAGATGCCGAGGATCCGGCCCGCGTCGTTCGCGGCCTTCTCGGCGTACGAGCGGAGGAAGGAGCGGGCGGAGTCCAGGTCCGTGACGATGTCCGGGAGGCCGATGTGCCGTCCGATGTACTCCCGTCCCCGGTCCATGTGGGCCAGGAACTCCTCGGCCCGCCAGGGTTCCAGGGGCCGCAGCTCGGCGCCGTCGTCACCCAGCGATATCGCGAACATCCTCGTTCTCCTCCGTGGTCGGGACCGTCGGACCCTGTGCGGGGATCTTCGCACGCGCGTCGGCGGTGGCCCGGCACTCCGGCGGTTCGATGCTGATCCGGGGCAGCAGGCGGTCGAGACCCTTCGGCAGCCACCAGTTCGCGCCGCCGAGCAGGTGCATGAGGGCGGGGACCAGGAGGGTGCGCAGGACGAAGGCGTCGAGGGCGACGGCGGCCGCGAGCGCGATGCCGAACATCGCGACGACCCGGTCGCCGGAGAGCACGAACGCCAGGAAGACGGAGATCATGATGACGGCGGCGGAGTTGATCACCCGGCTGGTCTCGGCGAGGCCGATCCGGACCGCCCGCCGGTTGTCGCCGGTCTCCAGCCACTCCTCGTACATCCGGCTGACCAGGAAGACCTGGTAGTCCATGGAGAGTCCGAAGAGGACGGAGACCATGATCACGGGGAGGAAGGGCTCGATCGGCCCGGCGCTGCCGAGGCCGAGGAGCTCGCTCCCCCAGCCCCACTGGAAGACCGCCACGACGACGCCGAAGGCCCCGGCGACGGCCATGACGTTCATGGCGGCGGCCTTGAGCGGGATGCCGAGGGAGCGGAAGGCGAGCAGGAGCAGCAGACAGCCGAGGGCGACGACGACGCCGACGAAGAGCGGCAGCTTGCCGACGATGATCTCGGCGAAGTCGTCGTACGAGGCGGTGACGCCGCCCACGTTCACGTCGAGGGAGGTGCCCGCCCCGGCCCTCGGCAGGACGTCCTGGCGCAGCCGGTCGACCAGTTCGCTGGTGGCCTTGGACTGCGGCGAGGAGTCGGGGACGACGGTGAGAACGGCGGTGTCGCCGGAGCTGTTGTACGTGACCGGGGAGACGGCCGCGACGCCCTTGGTGGCGGAGAGCGCGGCCGGCAGTTGGTCCAGGGCGACCCGGTCGTCGGCGCCGTCGAGTCCGGCGACGAGGGTGAGGGGGCCGTTGACGCCGGGTCCGAAGCCCTCGGCGAGCAGGTCGTAGGCCTTGCGCGTGGTCGCGGTGGCCGGGCCGTTGCCCTGGTCGGAGGTGCCGAGGTGGAGCGAGAGGGTGGGCAGCGCCAGGACCGCCATGACGACGGCGGCGACGGCCCCGAGGAGCTTGGGGTGGCGCTCGACGAAGGCGGACCAGCGGGCGGCGAAGCCGGTGGGCAGCTCGGGCTGCGGCCCGTGCTCGGCGAGGGTGCGGCGCTCGCGCCGGGACAGGGCGCGCGGGCCGATCAGGGAGAGCAGCGCGGGGAGGAGGGTGACGGAGGCGGCGACCGTGAGGACGACGGTGAGGGAGGCGGCGACGGCGACGCCGTTGAGGAAGCTCAGCCGCAGGATCAGCATGCCGAGCAGGGCGATGCAGACGGTGGCCCCGGCGAAGACGACGGCGCGGCCGGTGGTGGCGACGGCGGTCTCGGCGGCCTCGGCGACGGACAGGCCGCGTTTGAGGCCCCTGCGGTGCCGGGTGACGATGAAGAGCGCGTAGTCGATGCCGACGCCGAGGCCCACGAGCATGCCGAGCATGGGGGCGAAGTCGGCGACGGTCATCAGGTGGCCGAGCAGCACGATCCCGGAGTACGCGATGCCGACGCCGACGAGCGCGGTGGCGATGGGGAGCGCGGAGGCGGCGAGCGAGCCGAAGGCGAGGAAGAGGACGACGGCCGCGACGGCGACGCCGACGACCTCCGCGACGTGTCCGCCGGGGGCCTCGGTGAGGGCGACGGCGGTGCCGCCCAGCTCCACCTGGAGGCCGTCGGTCGCGGCGGCCCGGGCGGTGTCGACGACGGCCTTCGCCTGCCCCTCGGGGACGTCGTCGGCCTGCGCGGCGAAGGTGACGGTGGCGTAGGCGGTGCGTCCGTCCTCGCTGATCCGTCCGGCCGTCTCCCCGTAGGGGGAGGTGACGGCGGCGACGCCGGGCAGGTCGGCGACCTCGCGGAGCACGCCGGTCATGCGCTCCTGGACGGCGTCGGCGCGGACGCTGCCCCGTTCGGTGTGCCAGACGATGGTGTCCTCGTCGCCGCCGAGGCCGTGGAAGCCGCGTTCGAGGAGGGCGGTGGCGCGGCCGGACTCGGTGCCGGGGACCTCGTAGTCGTTGGAGTACGCGTTCCCCGCGAGGATCGCCCCGGTGCCGGCCCCGCCGAGGGCGAGGAACCAGAGGAGGACGGCGACGAGGCGGTGCCTGATGCACCACCGGGCGATGGCTGCCAAAGGACGTGCTCCCTGGGTGGTTCGTGGATCTTTCCCGGGAACGGCCCGATAAAGAACGCATGACCTACGTGCGCCCACTCTCGCAGCCGAACGTGATCATTTGTCCCTTTCGTGTCAATGGTCACACGGGTGTGGTTCACCGGGGCGCGGGGGGGCGGCCCCGCGCCCCGGCTCGCCCTCCGCGCTCAGCCGGAGACGCTGGCGCGGCCGTTCTCGACGTGGCCCATGAGCCGGCGGCGGAAGCCTCCGGGGGCGGTCACCTCGACGTCGTACCAGCCGTGCGCGTCGGCGGCGGAGTGGACGACGGTACGGGTCCTCCCGGGCTTCACGGTGACGGTGCGGGTCCAGTCCGCGAGGTCGTCCTCGTCCACGTAGCCCAGCGGCCGGACGGTGAAGGAGACGGGGGCGCGGCCGGTGTTCCGTACGGTCAGGTGCAGGTCGCGGTCGTGGTGGTCGATCCGGGTGGCCAGCTCGGCGCCGCCCGTCGCGGGGCCCTCGAACTCGCGCCGGAAGCCGTTGGGGCCGGTGATCGTGAAGCGGTAGCGGTCGCCCGGGACGGGGACGGTCCACTCCCCCGTACCCCTGACGTCGCGGTGCTGCGGGACGGCGAACTCGCCCGCGTACGGGTAGAGGGCGACGTGCGCGCTCGCCTTCCCCCGGTTGCTCAGCGCGACCGTGACGGCGCCGGCGCGGACGGTGGCGGCGGCGTCCAACTGGTAGGGCAGGGGGCGGGCGGGGCGGACGCCGGGCTCCTGGACGGGCATCCGCTGCACGGCCGGGGGCTGGGGCCGCCAGCGGCCGGTGAACGGCGGGACCGGTCCCGGCCGCTCGACCTCCGGCCGCCTGCGGCCCCGGTGGAAGTCGAAGGCGGAGGTGAGGTCGCCGGTGACGGTCCGGCGCCAGGGGGTGATGTTCGGCTCGCGGACGCCGGTGAGCCTCTCCAGGAAGCGGATCACGGAGGTGTGGTCGAAGGTCTCGGAGCAGACGTAGCCGCCGACCGACCAGGGCGAGACGACCAGCAGCGGGACGCGGATGCCGAGGCCGGTGGGCTGCCCCTGCCAGCGCTCGTCCGTGTCGTCGGCGGGCGGGACGGGCGGCGGGACGTGGTCGAAGAAGCCGTCGTTCTCGTCGTAGTTGATCAGGACGACGGTGTGCCGCCAGACGTCCGGGTGGGAGCCGAGGGCGTCGAGCACCTTGTAGACGAGGGTGGCGGAGGCGATCGGGGAGGAGGAGCCGGGGTGCTCGGAGTCGATCGCGGAGGGCACGAGGTACGAGACCTCGGGGAGGGTCCCGGCGGCGACGTCGGCGCGGAAGGCGTCGGCGAGGGTGCCGCTCTCGACGCGGCGGAGGCCGCGCTCGAAGAGGGAGCGCTCGGCCTTCGTGAGCTCCGCGACGCCTTCTTCGAGAAGGCCGAGGAGCCGGGCCCGCTCGGCGGGGTCCTTCGTGCCGCGCACGGCGGCGTAGAAGGACTCCATGAAGGTGTGGCCGCCGGTGCGGGCGAGCGCCTTGCGGGCGATCTCCTTGAAGGTGGTGAAGAACTCGATGTTGTTGTCGGTGAAGTTCTCCCACTCGGTGTACGTCTTCCAGCTCCGCCCGGCGGCTTCGAGCCGCTCGGCGTAGGTGGACCAGCCGTAGCCGGGGTGGGTGGCCTCGGCGTAGGCGGCGTTGGTGACGGCCCGGCTGCCGTCGGCCTCGTGGCCGGTCCAGCCGGACCAGAGGTGGTTGCGGTTGGGGCTCGTCGAGGTGTGGATCGACGAGTGGTAGGCGTCGCAGACGGTGAAGGTGTCCGCCAGCTCGTAATGCAGGGGGATGTCACGGCGGTCGTAGTACGCCATGGTGGCGGCGGTCTTGGCCGAAACCCAGCCGTCCATCCAGCCGCCGTGCCAGGCCTTGGCGCCACCGCCCCAGGAATGGTCGAGGTCGCCGATGTACTGGAGGTCCTTCTTCTGCGTCTCGGCGGCGTCCCGGATCGGGAAGGGGAGGACGGTCTTGCCGGCTCCGGCGGGCTGCTCGAAGACCGGCCTGCCGGAGGGCAGCTCAATGGCATTGCGGTCGCCGAATCCGCGGACCCCGCGGAGGGTGCCGAAGTAGTGGTCGAAGGAACGGTTCTCCTGCATCAGGATCACCACGTGCCGAACCGCCGAAAGCCCCCCGGAGTGGGGCTCCGTGGCCATCGCGGCCTGCAGGGACGGCGGCAGCAGCGATCCGGCCGCGGCGGCGCCGAGGGCGCCTCCGCCCAGCGCGAGGAGCCTTCTGCGGGACATCTCGGACGACAAGACCGACCTCCAGTCGACGGCCAATGGTTCTCCTTCGAGCCATTGGGGGGTTCGTCGGGGACGGTAGTGAGACGGGGTGACGGCGAGAAGACCCGGCGGGGGCGCGGTGGTGAACGTCCAAGGGGACGCGAAGGGAATCCAAGCGATTTCCGGCCATCTCGCCGTGCCCCACCGGGGCCGCGGGAAGGCCGGGGAGCCCCGGCCGGACGGGGGCGCGGGACTGATCGGGCAGGTGGGCGGACCTGATCGGAGAGGGGGCGGACCCGGTCGGACGCGCGGACGAATCCGGCCGGGCGGGCGGCGGGGCGGGGGGATTCCGCGCCCGCGCAGTCGCGTTGACCCCGGGCCCACCGGAGCGGCAAGCTGAACGCCTGTCAATCACTGTGCCCTGGGGGAAACTTGAGCAAGACGGCACACCACATCGGCCCCGACTCCGCTCCCGACCGGTACCGGCTCCTGCGGTCCATCGGACGCGGTGGCGAGGCCGTGCTCTACCTGGCGGAGATCGAGCTGGCCGGCGGCACGGAGCCGGTCGTCGTCAAGGTCCTCGACTCGAAGACGACGATCACGCCCGAGATCTTCGAGCGGATCAGCCAGAAGTGGAACGAGCAGGCCGAACTGCTCCGCTTCGTGCACCGCCCCGGCGTCGTCGGCGTGCGGGAGCACTTCCAGGGCCCGCCGATCCACCGGCCCGGCGAGTCCGCGACGATCACCGGCCGGGCCCTGGTGCTCGTCATGAACCACGTCGACGGCCTCGACCTGCGCGACTGGCGGGCCGAGCGCACCCTCGCCTCCCCCGCCGAGCGGCGCGAGGTGATGCGGACCCTGGAGCAGCTCGCGGACGTCCTCGACTGGCTGCACTCCGGGAAGGCCACCCCGTCCGGGCGCACGGTCGTCCACGGCGACCTCTCGCCCGGCAACGTCATGGTGGACGAGTACGGACAGGCGACCCTCGTCGACTTCGGCCTCAGCAAGCTGACCGCCGACCACCAGACCGCCGAGGTGTGGTTCACCCCCGGCTACGCGGCCCCCGAGGTCTTCGACGGCAAGCGCACCCCGGCCACCGACCGGTACGCCTTCGGCGCCCTCGCCTACTTCCTGCTCAGCGGGCAGTCCCCGCCGACCGCGCCCGAGCAGTTGGTCTCCGCGTTCCGCGCGCTGCCGCAGATCGCCGGGCTGCCGGAGGAGCAGCGCGACCGGGTCCTGAGCATCGCCTCGGCCGACACCGGACGGCGCCCGATCTCCCTGTCGTCCTGGGTGAAGGACGTGCGGCACGGGGTGGTGTCCACCACGACGACCTCACGCCCGGCGACGGTCGCGGACGCGGTCCCGGCGGTCGCGGACGCGGTCCCGCCCGCCCCCACCGCCCCGCCGGTCCCGACCGCGCCGCCCACCGCGCCGCCGCGGCCCGCGACCCCGCCGCCGGCCGGCACGACGGACCCCGCGGCCGCCACGCCGGCGCCGGAGGACCGGCCGTCCGCGACGCCCCCGGCGCCCGTCGTGTCGCCGCCCCCGGTCGTGACCCCGCAGCCGGTGGTCGCCCCGCCCGTCGCCGCCCCGGCGTCCCCCGTCGCCCCGCAGCACGCCACGCACCACCTGTCCGCCGAGCCGCCCACCGTCGCCACGCCCGCCGCCGCCGGAGGGCCCGGCTTCGGGAGCCCCGGTTCCGGCCCCGGCCTCGGTGGCCCCGGTTCCGGACCCGGCTTCGGGGCGCCCGGCTTCGGTCCGCCGACGTCTCCCCCGGCGTCCGGCCCGGCCACCGCCCCCACCCCGGCCCCCGAGCCGCGCCGCCGCCGTCGCAAGGGCCCGCTGATCGGCGCCGTGGCCGGCGTCGTCGTGGTCGCCGCCCTCGCAGTGGCCGGCGTCCAGCTCCTCGGCGACAAGGAGGACGACGGCAAGAACGCCGCCGCCGGCCCGGTCGCCACCACGGAACCCACCCCGGACCCCGCCACCGAGAGCCCGTCGGAGGAGCCCACGAGCGAGGCGCCGACCGAGGAGTCCGCCCCGCCCTCGGAGTCGGCGAGCCCGACGGACGACCCCGGCTCGGTGCCGGACCTCCCCGTGGCCGATCTGACCACGCTCGCCTCCGTCAGCGATCCCGACGACTTCACCGTCGGCGCCGCCAAGATCAACACCAAGGAGTACGGCGCGGCCCTGATCGGCGACTGCTACAGCGGCGCCTACGTGGAGTACGACCTCAACCGGGAGTGGAAGAACTTCGAGTTCACCGCCGGGATCGACGACGGCTCGAAGATCGAGTCCGCCCGGGTCGTCGTCTCCGTCGACAACCAGCCCGCCCTCTTCAACGAGACGGTGGAGCTGGGCAAGCCGATCACGGAGAGCCTGAAGATCGACGGGGCCCTGCGGCTGCGCCTGAAGGTCGAGGCGACCTGCACCGACACCGGCAACGCCGTCATCGCCGCTCCGCTCCTCAAGCGATGACCGGGACGCACGACAGCGGCCCCGCACCGGAGTTCCGGTGCGGGGCCGCTGTCGTGTCCGTACGCGTACGGGACGGGGATCAGCCCTCGGAGACGCCCAGCTTCTCCAGGATCAGGTCCTTGACCTTCGCCGCGTCCGCCTGGCCGCGGGTGGCCTTCATGACCGCGCCCACCAGGGCGCCGACCGCCGCGACCTTGCCGCCGCGGATCTTGTCCGCGATCGCCGCGTTGCCCGCGATGGCCTCGTCGACCGCCGTGCCGAGCGCGCCGTCGTCGGAGACGACCTTCAGACCGCGCTTCTCGACGACCTCGTCCGGGGTGCCCTCGCCGGCGAGGACGCCCTCGATGACCTGGCGGGCCAGCTTGTCGTTGAGGTCGCCGGAGGCGACCAGGGCCGAGACCCGGGCCACGTCCGCCGGGGTGATCGCCAGCTCCTCCAGGGAGACGCCCTGCTCGTTGGCGTTCCGGGCGAGCTCGCCCAGCCACCACTTGCGGGCCGAGGCCGCGTCCGCGCCCGCCTCGATCGTGGCGACGATCGGGTCGACCGCGCCCGCGTTGAGGATCGACTGCATGTCCAGCTCGGACACGCCCCACTCCTCGCGCAGCCGGTTGCGGCGCACGCGCGGCAGCTCGGGCAGGCCGCCCCGCAGCTCCTCGACCCACTCGCGGGAGGGGGCCACCGGCACCAGGTCCGGCTCGGGGAAGTAGCGGTAGTCCTCGGCGTTGTCCTTGATGCGGCCGGAGGTGGTGGAGCCGTCGTCCTCGTGGAAGTGACGGGTCTCCTGCACGATCGTCCCGCCGGAGGACAGGACGGCCGCGTGCCGCTGGATCTCGAAGCGCGCCGCGCGCTCCACCGAACGGAGCGAGTTGACGTTCTTCGTCTCCGAGCGGGTGCCGAAGGTCTTCGTGCCGTGCGGGCGCAGCGACAGGTTCACGTCGCAGCGCATCTGGCCCTTGTCCATGCGCGCCTCGGAGACGCCCAGGGCGCGGATCAGCTCGCGCAGCTCGGCGACGTACGCCTTGGCGACCTCGGGGGCCCGCTCGCCCGCGCCCTCGATCGGCTTGGTGACGATCTCGATGAGCGGGATGCCGGCCCGGTTGTAGTCGAGCAGCGAGTGCGAGGCGCCGTGGATGCGGCCGGTCACGCCGCCGATGTGGGTGGACTTGCCGGTGTCCTCCTCCATGTGGGCGCGCTCGATCTCCACGCGGAAGACCTCGCCGTCCTCCAGTTGGACGTCCAGGTAGCCGTCGAAGGCGATCGGCTCGTCGTACTGGGAGGTCTGGAAGTTCTTCGGCATGTCCGGATAGAAGTAGTTCTTCCGGGCGAAGCGGCACCACTCGGCGATCTCGCAGTTCAGCGCGAGGCCGATCTTGATCGCGGACTCGACGCCGATCGCGTTGACGACCGGGAGCGAGCCGGGCAGGCCGAGGCAGGTCGGACAGGTCTGCGAGTTGGCGTCCGCGCCCAGCTCGGTGGAGCACCCGCAGAACATCTTGGTCCGGGTGCCGAGCTCGACATGGACCTCCAGGCCCATGACGGGGTCGTACTCGGCGAGCGCCGCCTCGTACGACAGCAGTTCAGTGACAGTCACGGTGAGACTTTCCCTCTCAGCCCAGCAGGACGTCGTCGTCGCCCAGGCGCTTCAGCTCCCGGTAGAGGATCGCCAGGCCGGTCGCGATGGCGGCGGCGGACACCGCGGCGTCGAGCAGCCGCAGGACGTCGTTGTCGGCGCGGGCCAGCTTGGCCTGCTTGGCGACGCTGACCGCGCCGAAGGCGGTGGTGGCCAGCGAGACGTACAGACCGGTCTTCGACTTCTTGAAGTTCTTGGCCTTCTTTGCCATGGCACTCACAGCGACGGAGCCTCCTCGAGCAGCGAATGTCCCCACTTTTCCACGAAGGCGGCCTCGACGGCTGCTCCGACCCTGTAGAGCCGGTCGTCCTTCAGGGCGGGGGCGATGATCTGCAGACCGACCGGCAGGCCGTCCTCGGGCGCGAGGCCGCAGGGCAGCGACATGGCGGCGTTGCCGGCCAGGTTGGTCGGGATGGTGCACAGGTCCGCGAGGTACATGGCCATCGGGTCGTCGGCGCGCTCGCCGATCGGGAAGGCGGTGGTGGGGGTCGTCGGGGAGACGATCACGTCCACCTCCTCGAAGGCCTTCTCGAACTCGCGGGTGATGAGGGTGCGGACCTTCTGGGCCGAGCCGTAGTACGCGTCGTAGTAGCCGGAGCTGAGCGCGTACGTGCCGAGGATGATGCGGCGCTTGACCTCGTCGCCGAAGCCGGCCTCGCGGGTGAGGGCGGTGACGTCCTCGGCCGAACGGGTGCCGTCGTCGCCGACGCGCAGGCCGTAGCGCATGGCGTCGAAGCGGGCCAGGTTCGAGGAGCACTCGGACGGCGCGATCAGGTAGTACGCCGAGAGGGCCAGGTCGAAGGTGGGGCAGTCCAGCTCGACGATCTCGGCGCCCAGCGACTTCAGCAGCTCGACGGACTCGTCGAAGCGCTGCACGACGCCGGCCTGGTAGCCCTCGCCGCGGAACTGCTTGACGACGCCGACGCGCATGCCGGCCACGGAGCCGTTGCGGGCGGCCTCGACGACCGGCGGGACCGGGGCGTCGATGGAGGTGGAGTCGAGCGGGTCGTGCCCGGCGATCGCCTCGTGCAGCAGGGCCGCGTCCAGGACCGTGCGGGCGCAGGGGCCGCCCTGGTCGAGGGAGGAGGAGAAGGCCACCATGCCGTAGCGGGAGACCGCGCCGTAGGTCGGCTTGACGCCGACGGTGCCGGTGACGGCGGCGGGCTGGCGGATGGAGCCGCCGGTGTCCGTGCCGATGGCGAGGGGGGCCTCGTACGCGGCGAGGGCGGCCGACGAACCGCCGCCGGAGCCGCCGGGGATCCGGGTGAGGTCCCAGGGGTTGCCGGTGGGGCCGTAGGCGCTGTTCTCGGTGGAGGAGCCCATCGCGAACTCGTCCATGTTGGTCTTGCCGAGGATGACGACGTCGGCGGCCTTCAGGTTCTTGACCAGGGTCGCGTCGTACGGCGGGATCCAGCCCTCCAGCATCTTCGAGCCCACGGTCGTCGGGATGCCGACGGTGGTGAAGATGTCCTTGAGCGCGAGCGGCACACCGGCGAGCGGGCCGAGCTTCTCGCCCCGGGCGCGCTTCTCGTCCACGGCGCGGGCCTGGGCGAGGGCGCCGTCGCGGTCGACGTGCAGGAAGGCGTGGACCTTCTCGTCGACGGCCTCGATGCGGGCGAGGTGGGCCTCGGTGACCTCGACGGCGGTCAGCTCGCCGGCGGCGATCTTCCCGGCGATCTCGGCCGCGGTGAGCTTGATGATGGTGTTGTCCGTCATGACTTCTTAGTCCTCCCCCAGGATCTGCGGCACCTTGAAACGCTGCTGCTCCTGGGCCGGGGCGCCGGAGAGCGCCTGCTCGGGGGTGAGCGACGGACGGACCTCGTCCGCGCGCATGACATTGGTCAGCGGCAGCGGGTGGGAGGTCGGCGGTACGTCTTGGTCGGCGACCTCGGAGACGCGGGCGACCGCGCCGATGATGTCGTCGAGCTGGCCGGCGAAGTGATCGAGTTCTTCGCCCTTCAGCTCCAGACGCGCCAGCCGTGCGAGGTGGGCGACCTCCTCGCGCGTGATGCCAGGCATGCGGATCCTCACGGGGTGAGCTTGATGTGTGGGTCCATCCTATGGGGCCGGTGCCCCGGCCCGTGAAACGGTTTCGCCGGACCGGGTCAGGCCCGGGGGACGACCTGGCCCGAGGGGTGGTCCAGGTCGGTCGGGGGCGCCAGGTCGGCGGGGCGGCGCCAGCCGTGCTCGCCGCGGGCCAGGAGCCAGGCGGTCGCCTCGTCGGGCGGCATGGCGGCGGCGACCAGCCAGCCCTGGACGGCGTCGCAGCCCAGGTCGCGCAGCCGCTCCCAGGTCTCGTCGTCCTCGACGCCCTCGGCGACGACGAGGAGGCCGAGGGAGTGGGCGAGGTCGACGGTGCAGCGGACGATCTCGGCGTCCTCGGTGTCGACGGCGAGCCGGGCGACGAAGGAGCGGTCGATCTTCAGTTCGCTGACCGGGAGCCGGCGCAGGTGGACGAGGGAGGAGTAGCCGGTGCCGAAGTCGTCGAGGGACATCTTGACGCCGTGGCCGGTGAGTCCGTTGAGCGTGTCGGCGGCCCGCTGGGGGTCCTCCAGGAGCACGTGTTCCGTTATCTCCAACTGGAGGGAGCCGGCCGGGACGCCGTGGCGGGCGAGCCGGGCGGCGACGGCGCCCGCGAAGCCGGGGGTGTGGACGTCGCGCGGCGAGACGTTGACGGCGACCGGGACGTCGAGGCCCTGGGCGCGCCAGCGGGCGACCTGGGCGAGGGCGGTCTCCAGGACGTACTCGGTGAGGTGGGGCATCAGGCCGGAGGACTCGGCGATGGCGATGAACTCGTCCGGGGGAACCTTTCCCCGCTCGGGGTGGACCCAGCGGACGAGCGCCTCCAGACCGGCGACCTGGCCGTCGAAGCGGACCTTGGGCTGGTAGTGGAGCTGGACCTCGTGGGCGTCGAGGGCGCGGCGCAGGTCGCCGAGGAGGCCGAGCCGGTCGGGGGTGTTGGAGTCGCGCTTGGACTCGTAGACCTCGACGCCGGTGCGGTCGCGCTTGGCCTGGTACATGGCGACGTCGGCGCGGCGCAGCAGCCCCTCGGCGTCGAGGGCGTGGTCGGGGAAGACGGCGACGCCGGCGCTGGCCTCCAGGACGAGGGTGAGACCGTCGAGGTCGAGCGGGGAGGAGAGCTCGGCGACGAGGTGGCGGGCGACGCGCTGGGCGCTGGTGGTGGAGTCGGCGGTGGGCAGCAGGACGGCGAACTCGTCGCCGCCGAGCCGGGCGGCCTCGGCGCCGCGGGGCAGGGCGAGGCGGAGCCGGTCGGCGATCTGGAGGAGCAGCCGGTCGCCCGCGAGGTGCCCGAGGGTGTCGTTGACCGAGCGGAAGCGGTCGAGGTCGATGAGGACGAGGGCGGCGCGGGCCCCCTGGCCCTCGGCGTCCTCCAGGGCGGTCCAGGCCCGCTCCAGGAGCCACTGGCGGTTGGGGAGCCCGGTGAGGGGGTCGCGCAGTTGCTCCTCGGCGCGGGCGCGGGCGATCCAGAGGGTGGAGTCGAGGGCGATGAGGGGGACGGCGAAGAGCGGCAGGAGGACCGGGCGGCTCGCGGCGACGGCGCAGATGAGCGGGGCGATGCCGAGGAGGGCGACGGCGACGAGGCCCTGCCGGAGGAGGGCGGTGCGGGCGGCGGTGGGCAGCCCGCGGCCCTGGGGGGCGAGCGTGTACCACAGGAGGAGCCGGGTCACCACGAGGTAGGTGGTCGCGGCGAGCACGACTTCCGGGAGGTCCCCGATCGTCCAGTCGAGGGGCTGCCAGGGCTGCTCGACGGTCGGCACGTCGCCGAAGAGGGCGAGGACGAGGGCGGCGCCGCCGACGCCGAGGACGTCGGCGGCGCCGTGCAGCAGGCCCTGTCGCCAGCGGTGGTGGCGGGCGGCGCCGACGAGGGTGACGACGGTCAGCGAGACGAGTCCGGCGGGCACCCAGCCGTACAGCAGGAGGACGGCGAGGGTGAGGGCGGCGCCGGAGCCGGTGCCGCCCCACCAGCGGTCGCGGCCGAGGGCGACCAGGTGGCCGACGATGAGGCCGGTGAGGACGGCGAGGGACCAGCCGGTGACCCCGCCGGGGAAGAGTCCGTGCCCGGTGGTGAGGGCCTGCTGGAGTCCGGCGGCGAGCAGGACGGCGGCGATGCCCACCACGATCGCGGGCAGCCGGGAGGTGGAGCCCCCGGGGGCCGTGCGGCCGTGTGGCCGGGGGACCGGGGCGGCGCTCTCGGTCGGTTCCATTTCCGTCCCTCTCACAGGCGGCGGTGCCGTCGGTGTGCCTTGGGCCGCGGTGGGGCGGCCGTCCGTCGTGCGGCCGCCGTCGTCCGGTGCGGGACCGCCGGCGGGCGGCCGCTCCTCGTGCCACGGGACCGTTGTCCTGACGCCACGACCGGCAGAGCCCTCGCGCGGTCGTGCAGGACGAGACGCACGGTCACCACACTAGGCCGCCGAGGGCTCCGACGGGCAGCGCTCTCCGTGTCTTGCCCGAATGAGACCCGGCCACCCCTCCCGGTCTGGTATGCGCCGAACGGGTGATGTTCTCCGGGACGGAAAGGGGCTATTGGGGAGTCTCGGGTACGGGGACCGCGGCCTCCCGGGCGGCGTCGGGCCCCTGTGCGAGCAGGATCGAGAAGCCCTCCTCGTCCAGAACCGGAACTTTGAGCTGCATCGCCTTGTCGTACTTCGAACCGGGGTTCTCCCCCACCACGACGAAGGAGGTCTTCTTCGAAACGGAACCGGTCACCTTCGCTCCGAGCCGCTGGAGCGACTCTTTTGCGCCATCCCTGGTGAACTTCTCCAGGGTGCCGGTCACCACGACCGTGAGCCCCTCCAGCGGACGCGGCCCCTCGTCCTCGCCGGCGCCCTCGTCCTCCAGGGCGACCCCGGCGGCCCGCCACCTGCGCACGATCTCGCGGTGCCACTCCTCGGCGAACCACTGCTTCACCGCCGCCGCGATGATCCCGCCGACCCCGTCGACGGCCGCCAGCTCCTCCTCGCTCGCCTGCTCGATCCGCTCCAGGGAGCGGAACTCGCGGGCGAGGGCCACGGCCGCGACCGGACCCACGTGCCGGATCGAGAGCCCGTTGATGAAGCGGGCCAGCGGGCGGGTCTTCGCCTCCTCGATGTTCTTCAGCATCGCCAGGGCGTTCTTCTTCGGCTCGCCCTTCTGGTTGGCGAAGACGGTGACGACCTTCTCCTCGCCGGTCTTCGGGTCCCGCTTGGGCAGCCCGCTGCTCTGGTCGAGGACGTACGCCTTGATCGGCAGGAGCTGCTCGATGGTGAGGTCGAAGAGGCCGCCCTCGTCCGCGAGCGGCGGCTCGGACGGCTCCAGGGGGCCGGTCAGCGCCGCGGCGGCCACCATGCCGAAGTGCTCGATGTCCAGGCACTGCCGCCCGGCCAGGAAGAAGAGCCGCTCGCGCAACTGGGCCGGGCAGGTCCGGGCGTTCGGACAGCGGAGGTCGATGTCGCCCTCCTTCATCGGCTTCAGCGGCGTCCCGCACTCGGGGCACTCGGCCGGCATCACGAACTCCCGCTCGCTGCCGTCCCGCAGGTCCGCGACCGGCCCGAGGATCTCCGGGATGACGTCGCCGGCCTTGCGCAGCACGACCGTGTCGCCGATCAGGACGCCCTTGGCCCTCACCACCTCCTGGTTGTGGAGGGTGGCGAACTCGACCTCGGAGCCGGCCACGGTCACCGGCTCCACCTGCGCGTACGGGGTGACGCGGCCGGTCCGGCCGACGCCGACCTTGATGTCGAGCAGCTTGGTGTTGACCTCCTCCGGCGCGTACTTCCAGGCGATGGCCCAGCGCGGGGCGCGGGCCGTGGAGCCCAGCCGGCCCTGGAGGGGGATCTCGTCGAGCTTGACGACGACGCCGTCGATCTCGTGCTCGACGGAGTGCCGGTTCTCGCCGAAGTACGCGATGAACTCCCGCACCTCGTCGAGCGTCTTCACCACCTTGTTGTGCCGGGCGGTGGGCAGGCCCCACTCGTGGAGCAGCTCGTACGCCTCCGAGAGCCGGGCGATGCCGAAGCCCTCGCGGGCGCCGATGCCGTGCACCACCATGTGGAGCGGGCGGGAGGCGGTGACCTTCGGGTCCTTCTGGCGGAGCGAACCGGCCGCCGCGTTGCGCGGGTTGGCGAAGGGCTTCTCGCCGGCCTCGACCAGGCGGGCGTTGAGCCCGAGGAAGGCCTCCATCGGGAAGTAGACCTCGCCGCGGACCTCTACGAGCTCCGGGATCCGGTCGCCGCTCAGCCGCTCCGGGACGTCCTCGATCGTGCGCACGTTGGGCGTGATGTCCTCGCCGGTGCGTCCGTCGCCGCGGGTCGCGGCGCGGGTCAGGCGTCCGTGCTCGTACGTCAGGTTCACGGCCAGGCCGTCGACCTTCAGCTCGCACAGGAAGTGGTGGTCGGGCGTGCCGACGTCCCGGGCGACGCGCTCGGCCCAGGCGGCCAGTTCCTCGTCGTCGAAGGCGTTGTCCAGGGAGAGCATGCGCTCCCGGTGCTCGACGGCCGTGAACTCGGTCTCGTACTGGCCCGCGACCTTCTGGGTCGGCGAGTCGGGGGTCCGCAGCTCCGGGTACTCCTCCTCCAGCGCCTCCAGGGAGCGCAGCAGCTTGTCGAACTCGCCGTCGCTGATGACCGGCTGGTCCTTCACGTAGTACCGGAAGCGGTGCTCCTCGATCCGCTCGGCCAGGTCCGCGTGCTTCTCCCGTGCCTCGGCGGGCAGGGCCCCCTCGTCGACTGCCACCTTCGTCCGTCCTCCCGTGCCTCGGTCCCCGGTCACTCCGGGTTGTCCGCGAGCGACTTCGCAGCCCGGACGCAGTGGGCGAGCGCCGCACGGGCGTGGGCGGGCGACGCGCCCGCGAGCCCGCACGTGGGGGTGATCACCACGGACTCCGCGAGGGTCCCCGGATTCAGCCCCAGCCTGCGCCACAGCGTCCTGACACCCATGACGCTACCGCCCGGGTCCGACAACGGGCCGTCGGTGGACGGCACCACACCGGCGAAGAGCTTCGTGCCGCCCTCCACGGCCTCCCCGATCGCCTCCTCGTCACGCTCGGTGAGCAGCCCGAAGTCGAACGAGATCCCGGCGACGCCGGCCCGGCGCAGCAGCGCGAAGGGGACGTCGGGGGCGCAGGAGTGGACGACCACCGGCCCGTCGTGGACCGCGGCCACGTCCCGCAGGGCGCCCTCCACGACCTGCCGGTCCACGGCCCGGTGGGTGCGGTAGCCGCTGGCGGTGCGGACCTGCCCGCGCAGCACGGCGGTGAGCGAGGGCTCGTCGAGCTGGAGGAGGACCCGGGCGCCGGGGACGCGCTTGCGCACCTCGGCCAGGTGCTGGTGGAGCCCCTCGGCGAGCGATCCCGCCAGGTCCCGGCAGGCGCCCGCGTCGCCGAGGGCGGCCTCGCCGCCGCGCAGCTCCAGGGCGGCGGCGAGCGTCCAGGGGCCCACCGCCTGCACCTTGAGCGCGCCCTCGTACCCCTGGGTGAACTCCTCCAGGGCGTCGAGGTCCTCGCCGAGCCAGGAACGGGCCCGCCGGGTGTCGCGGCCGGGCCGGTCGCTGATCCGCCAGCCGCTCGGCTCCACGTGCGCGTACAGGTCGACGAGCATCCCGATCGTCCGGCCGGTCATGTCGGCGCCGGGCCCGCGGGCGGGCAGCTCCGCGAGGAACGGGAAGTCCTCGAAGGAGCCGGTGACGGTCTTGGCGGCCTCGCGGGCGTCGCCGCCGGGCAGGGACCCGACGCCGGTGGCGGGGCCCCAGGGGAAGTCGTTCTTCTCGGTCGTGTCGCTCACCGGGGAAGCGTACGTCCCGGGGGCCCGGCCCTCTCCGTCAGCGTCCCGGGCGGACGGTGAGGTCGTTGATCTCGGCGTCGCCCGGCAGGTCGAGCGCGGTGAGGATCGCCGTCGCGACCGACTCGGGGTCGATCCACCGCGACGGGTCGTACTCCTTGCCCTCCTGCTGGTGCACCTTCGCCTGCATGGGGCTGGCGGTGCGGCCCGGGTAGACCGAGGTGACCCGGACGCCGTGGGCGTGCTCCTCGTGGCGCAGGGAGTCCGCGAGGGCCTTCAGGCCGTGCTTGGAGGCGGCGTACGCGCCCCACTCGGCGTGCGCGCTGAGCCCGGCGCCCGAGTTCACGAAGACGACGTGCCCCCGGGAGACGCGCAGTTGGGGCAGGAAGTGGCGGGTGAGCTCGGCCGGGGCGACCAGGTTCACGTTCAACTGGTGGTGCCAGGTCCTGGGGGTGAGCTCGCCGACCGGTCCGAGGTCGACGACGCCCGCGACGTGCAGCAGCCCGTCCACCCGCTCGGGCAGGCTCTGGTGCGAGAACGCCCAGGAGAGCCGGTCCGGGTCCGCGAGGTCCCCGACGAGGGTGCGCGCGCCGGGGAACCCGGCGGCGAGCTCCTTGGCCCGCCCCGCGTCGCGCGCGTGGAGCACGAGGTCGTCCCCGCGCGCGTGGAGGCGGCGCGCGACGGCCGCGCCGATGCCGGAACCGGCTCCGGTGATCACATGAGTAGCCATGGCTCCCATGCTCGCATCAGCGGGGGGCCGGGGAGGCGATCTCCTCCTCCAGGTAGGCGAGGGCCGCCGCGCCGTCGTCCGCGAAGAAGACGAGGTCGGCGAGGGGGAGCGGGAGGAAACCTTCCTCCTCCATGCGCCGGAACTGCTCCTTCAGGCCGTCGTAGAAGCCCTCCGTGTTGAGGAGGACCACCGGCTTGCGGTGCTTGCCGTGCTTCTTCAGCTCCAGGATCTCAGTGGCCTCGTCGAGGGTGCCGGTGCCGCCGACCATGACGACGATCGCGTCGGACTTGGCGAGGAGCAGGGCCTTGCGCCGCGCGAGGTCCTCGGTGACGACCATCTCGTCGGCGTTCGGGCGGGCCTTGTGGGCGAGGAAGTCGACGGAGACGCCGACGAGCCGGCCGCCCGCCTCCTGGACGCCGTCCGCGACGACCTTCATCAGGCCGGTGTCGGAGCCGCCCCAGACGAGGGTGTGCCCCGCCCTGCCGAGGAGCGTGGCGAAGTCACGGGCCGGCGCCGTGTACCGCTCGTCGAGCCGGGCGGCGGAGAGGAAGACGCAGATGTTCATGGCCTCCACCGTACGGCTCCCGGAAAAGTCCGGGCCGCGGCGATGAGTTCCGGTGACGGCCCCGGTCTGCCCTGCCATGGACGAGGTGAACAGGTTCGGGGGGCGCGTCACGTCACGGGACGGGACGACGGTCGCGTACGAGCGGTACGGGGAGGGGGGCGGGCCGCCGCTGGTCCTGGTGGGCGGGGCCCCGGGAGCGGCGGACGGGCGGGCGCTGGCCGGGCTGCTCGCCCGGCGCCTCCCGGTCGTGGCGTACGGCCGCCGGGAGCACGGGGGCGTCGAGCGGGAGGTCGAGGACCTGGCGGCCGTCCTGGCGGCGGTGGGTCCGGGGGCGGCCGTGCACGGCACGGGTACGGGGGGCGTCCTCGCGCTCGCCGTGGCGGCGGCCGGGCTGCCGGTGGACCCGGTCTCGGTGTACGAGCCGCCGCACGCGGACGTGCCCCTCGGGCGGGTCTCCGCGCGCGTGCTCGTGGTCGACGGGGGCTTCAGCCCGGCGGAGACCCGGCGCGCGGCCCGCGCGCTGGCGGCGGCCCTCCCCCGGGCCCGGCACCGCACCCTGACGGGCCAGACCCACGAGGTGGCCCCGCACGTCCTGGCCCCGGTCCTGGCGGAGTTCCTCGCGGAATCCCTCGCGGAGGGGCGGAGGTTCCCGGGCGGGTCCTAGGGGGCGCCGGTCACCGCGACGCCGCGGGCGCGTGCCGGACGCCCCCTAGCCTTGGCGCATGATCACATGCGTCGTGCGGTACACGATCGACCCGAGGAAGATCGCCGCCTTCGAGCGGTTCGGCCGCCGCTGGATGGAGCTGGTGCAGGCCCACGGCGGCACGCACCACGGCTACTTCCTTCCGGCGGAGGGGGCGAGCGACGAGGCCCTGGCCCTGTTCAGCTTTCCCGGCCTGGCCGCCTACGAGGAGTACCGGCGGCTCTTCGGACGGGACCCCGAGTTCATCGAGGCGGACCGCATCCGCGACGACAGCGGGTGCGTGCTGCGGTACGAGCGCACCTTCATGCGTCCGCTGCTGCCCGGCGACCTCGCCGCGTCCGGACCGGCGGCCGGGGAGCCGGAGGAGCCGCCCCGGGCCGGTTCCTAGGCGCCGGCCGGTTCCGTCGTCCGGCGGACCGTCGTGGCGATCGTCGCCGAGCCCACCACGCGCGTGCCGTCGTACAGCACGATCGCCTGGCCGGGGGCGACGCCCCGGACGGGCTCGTCGAAGGTGACCCGCAGTGCGCCGTCCTCCGTCTCCGCGCTCACCGGCGTCTCGCCGCCGTGGGCGCGGAGCTGGGCGGTGTAGCGGCCGGGGCCCTCCGGGGCCGTGCCGCACCAGCGGGGCTTGATCGCGGTGAGGGCGGTGACGTCGAGGGCCTCGACGGGGCCGACCGTGACGGTGTTGTTCACGGGCGAGATGTCGAGGACGTAGCGGGGCTTGCCGTCCGGCGCCGGGTGACCGATCCGCAGACCCTTGCGCTGGCCGATGGTGAAGCCGTACGCGCCCTCGTGGGTGCCGACCTTCGCGCCCGCCTCGTCGACGATGTCGCCCTCCGCCTTCCCCAGGCGGGTGGCGAGGAAGCCCTGGGTGTCGCCGTCGGCGATGAAGCAGATGTCGTGGCTGTCGGGCTTCTTCGCGACCGCGAGCCCGCGCCGCTCGGCCTCCGCCCGGATCTCGTCCTTGGTGGTGAGGGTGTCGCCCAGCGGGAACATCGCGTGCGCGAGCTGCTTCTCGTCGAGCACGCCGAGGACGTACGACTGGTCCTTGGCCATGTCGGAGGCGCGGTGCAGCTCGCGGGTGCCGTCCTCGCCCAGGACGACGGTGGCGTAGTGGCCGGTGCAGACCGCGTCGAAGCCGAGGGCGAGCGCCTTGTCGAGGAGCGCCGCGAACTTGATCTTCTCGTTGCAGCGCAGGCAGGGGTTGGGGGTGCGGCCGGCCTCGTACTCCGCGACGAAGTCGTCCACCACGTCCTCGCGGAACCGCTCGGCCAGGTCCCACACGTAGAAGGGGATGCCGATGACGTCGGCGGCCCGGCGCGCGTCGCGGGAGTCCTCGATCGTGCAGCAGCCGCGCGCTCCGGTGCGGAACGACTGGGGGTTCGCGGAGAGGGCGAGGTGGACGCCGGTGACGTCGTGGCCCGCCTCGGCGGCACGGGCGGCGGCGACGGCGGAGTCCACGCCGCCCGACATGGCGGCGAGGACCCGGAGGGGGCGGGCGTGGGGGCGCTGGGGCGGGGTCTGAGTCATAGCCCCACCAGGGTACGGGGCGCCGGGAACCACCGTCGCGGTAGTAGGCGTTCTCGAAGACATGGGGAGCAAGGGGAACGGGGCGGTGGGGCGGCGGGCCGTCCTGCTCGGCGGCGGGGCCGCGGTGGTGGGCACGGCCGTGCTCGCCCGGGAGGAGCTGGCGCGCTTCTGGTGGCGGCTGCCGGGGTCGCGGAGGAAGCGGGTGGAGGGGGAGCTGGACCACGCGGGCGCGGAGTGGACATCGGCGGCGCGGGCGAACTGGCGGCGGGCGGACCGGCCGGACGACTACACGATCGACCGGGTCGTGATCCACGTCGTGCAGGGCAGCTACGCGACCGCCCTGCGGGTCTTCAAGAACCCGGGGCACGGGGCCGCCGCGCACTACGTGGTCCGCAAGGACGGGCACGTGGCGCAGATGATCCGGGAGCTCGACGTGGCCTTCCACGCCGGGAACCGGAGCATGAACGAGCGGAGCATCGGCATCGAGCACGAGGGCTTCGTCGACCGGCCGAAGGACTTCACGGCGGCGATGTACGAGGGGTCGGCGCGGCTGACGGCCGACATCTGCGCCCGGTACGGGATACCCGTGGACCGGGAGCACGTCATCGGGCACGTCGAGGTCGAGGGCACCGACCACACCGATCCCGGTCCCCACTGGGACTGGGACCGGTACCTGAAGCTGGTGCGGGAGGCGTCGAAGAAGCCGGCGTGAGGCGGCGGGGCGGCGGGGCCGGGCTCAGGTGAGGCCGGCCGTGCGGGCCCGCTCCACGGCCGGGCCGATCGCGTCGGCGACCGCCGCCACGTCCTCCTCGGTGGAGGTGTGGCCGAGGGAGAAGCGCAGGGTGCCCCGGGCCAGGTCGGGGTCGGTGCCGGTGGCGAGCAGGACGTGGCTGGGCTGGGCGATGCCGGCGGTGCAGGCGGAGCCGGTGGAGCAGGCGATGCCGGCCGCGTCGAGCAGCAGGAGCAGCGAGTCGCCCTCGCAGCCGGGGAAGGTGAAGTGGGCGTTGGCGGGGAGCCGGTCGACCGGGTCGCCGCCGAGGATCGCGTCGGGGACGGACGTACGGACGGCGGTGACGAGTTCGTCGCGCAGGGCGCCGACCTCGCGGGCGAACTCCTCTCGGCGTTCGGCGGCGAGCCGGGCGGCGACGGCGAAGGCGGCGACGGCCGGGACGTCGAGGGTGCCGGAGCGGACGTGCCGCTCCTGGCCGCCGCCGTGCAGGACGGGTACGGGGGTGTGCTCGCGGCCCAGGAGCAGGGCGCCGATGCCGTAGGGGCCGCCGATCTTGTGGCCGGAGACGGTCATGGCGGCGAGCCCGGAGGCGGCGAAGTCGACCGGGACCTGCCCCACGGCCTGAACGGCGTCGGCGTGCAGGGGGACGCCGAACTCGGCGGCGACATCGGCGAGTTCGCGGATCGGCATGAGGGTGCCGATCTCGTTGTTGGCCCACATGACGGTGGCCAGGGCGACGGTCCCGGGGTCGCGGGCGATCGCCTCGCGCAGGGCCTCGGGGTGCACCCGGCCGTGGCGGTCGACGGGCAGGTACTCGACCCGCGCGCCCTCGTGGACGGCGAGCCAGTCGACGGCGTCGAGGACGGCGTGGTGCTCGACCGGGCTGGCCAGGACGCGGACGCGGCGGGGGTCGGCGTCGCGGCGGGACCAGTAGAGGCCCTTGACGGCGAGGTTGTCGGCCTCGGTGCCGCCGGAGGTGAGGACGACCTCGCTCGGCCGGGCGCCGAGGGCGGCGGCGAGGGTCTCGCGGCCTTCCTCGACGGTCCGCCGGGCCCGCCGTCCGGCGGCGTGGAGGGAGGAGGCGTTGCCCGTGACGGCGAGGTGGGCGGTCATCGCCTCGATCGCCTCGGGCAGCATGGGCGTGGTCGCGGCGTGGTCGAGGTAAGCCATGGTGGGTCGATTCTACGAGCCCGCCGCGGCGCTCCCCGCGCCCGGTCCGTCCGCGCCGCCGCACCCGGGTGTGCCGCCGCCCCGCCCCTGTGCGGCAAGGGCGGGGCGGTGGCGGTCCGGGCGTACGGACGTGCGTAAGGGGATACGGGCGTGCGTACGGGGACGGGCGTACGGGCTCAGCCGCGCGGGGCGCGGGCGAGCTGGCGGGACTGGGCGACCAGGCGGTCGGCGCTGTCCCAGACCTCGGCGTCCTCCTCCAGGAAGCCGCCGGCCAGGTTGCGGGTGGTGATGGAGACCCGCAGCGGGCCGGGGGCCGGGCGGCAGCGGACGTGGGTGGTGAGCTCGACGGTCGGGGTCCAGCCCTTGAGGCCCAGCTCGAAGGAGGTCGGCGGCAGGGCGTCGACGGTGAGCAGCAGGGACAGGGCGTCGGGCTCGCGCCCGTCGGCGAGGCCGAACCAGGCGCGCATCTCGCCCTTGCCCGAGGGGGCGCCGATCGCCCAGCCGACGCAGGCCGGGTCGAGGCGGATGTCGAGCCGCTCGGTGATGGCGGAAGAGCCGGGGATCTGCGGGGTGGGGCCGTCGGAGGCGCCGAAGCAGTTCTCGATCGGGGCCATCGCCGGGGGCGTCGCGCTGGTGCGGACGTCGTCGGGGAGGGCGTCGAGGTCGCCGTACGAGGCGAGGACGCGGATGCGCTCGACCTCGGTGCCGTCCTCGGCGTACTGGAAGAGCGAGGCCTGTCCGGTGGAGAGGGTCCGGCCGGTGCGGACGGTCTCGGTCCGGATCACCGCGGGACCGGGCACGGACGGCGTGAGGTAGTGCGCCGAGATCGTGAACGGGTCGGGGTGCGGGAGGTGGTGGCCGAGGGCGCGGCCGAGCAGGGCGAGGAGGTAGCCGCCGTTGACGGCGTGGATGATCGTCCAGCCGGCGGAGAGGTCGGCGTCGTAGACGCCGGGCTCCCGGAGGGTGACGGCGGTGTCGCGGTCGAACTCGTTCGCGACGACGGCGCTCGTCTCGGTGCTCGTCTCGGTGCTCGTGCTCATGGACCCGAAGGTACCGCAGGTTACTACTGAGCGGTAGCTTTCTCCGGCTCCTCGCTGGTGGAGGAGCGGCGGTTCCAGGCGCGGGGCGCGCGCCAGTGGTAGCGCATCGCGAGGAGGCGGAGCACGAAGGCGGTGAGGACGGCGGCGCCGCTCGTGAAGGCGTTGAGGGTGTCGAAGCGGATGCAGAGCACGACCGTCGTCGCGCCCACGATCGCCGGGACGGCGTACAGGTCCCGGTCCCAGCGCAGCAGCGAGGGCACCTCGTTGGCGAGCACGTCGCGCAGGACGCCGCCGCCGACGGCGGTGGCGAGGCCGAGGGCGGCGGAGGAGGTGAGGCCGAGGCCGTAGTCGTACGCCTTCGTCGTCCCCGTCACGCAGAAGAGGCCGAGCCCGGCGGCGTCGAACACGTTGACGGCGGCCTGGGTGCGCTCCACCTGGGGGTGCAGGAAGAAGACGAGGACCGTCGCGACCAGGGGCATGAGGAAGTAGCCGAGGTCGGTGAAGGCGGCGGGGGGTACGGCGCCGATGATCAGGTCGCGGAAGAGGCCGCCGCCGAGGGCGGTGACCTCGGCGAGGACGGCGATGCCGAAGACGTCGAAGTTCTTCCGGACGGCGAGGAGGGCGCCGGAGATGGCGAACACGAAGATGCCGACGAGATCGAGGGCGTGTTGGACGGAGGGGGTGAACAGGTCGTGGAGCACCGCCCAATTGTGCCGGTAGTTCCCGTGGGGGGGTGGGCGGGCGGTCTGCGGGTCCGGTGTCCCGGTGGCCTCGGCGGGACGGGAGCCGGTTCTCGTGTCCCGCCTCTTCCGGCGGGGCGGAGCCGTCTTGGCCCGGCCCCCTGGTGGGCGGGGAGGGGATCTCCCCCACCCCGCCCCTTCCCGAAACCCTGACGGGACCGGGGGCCGCGCCCCCGAACCCCCTGACGCGAGCGCTCCGCGAGCCGGCGCGGCCGGGGCGCCGTACGGGGCGCTCGGCCCCGCCGGGCGTGGAGTGCCGGGCGGGCGCCGCCCGCACACGCGAGAGACCCCCGGCCTGGCGGTACGGAACCGTTGGGCGAGGCACGCCGCCCGCACACGCGAGAGGTCCCCGTCGCCGGGCGGCGACGGGGACCTCTCGCGGTTCATGCCTTCGGCGTGTCGCCCTCGGCGGCGGGGCCGGCCGGCTTCGTCGTCCCGGCCGCGGGCTCGGCAGCGGCTTCGACCGCCCCGTCCGCCTCGGCGGGCGTCTCGGCAGGTGCCTCGGCCTTGGCCGCAGCCGCCCCGGTCGCTGGCTTCCCGGTCTTGGCCGGGTCCTCGGGCTCGGCAGGTGCCCCGCCCTCGGCCGCAGCCGCCCCGGCCGCGGGCTTCCCGGTCTCGGCCGGGTCCTCGGGCTCGGCAGGTGCCCCGCCCTCGGCCGCAGCCGCCCCGGCCGCGGGCTTCCCGGTCTCGGCCGGGGCCTCCGTTCCGGTGGTGACCGGCGCCGTCGGCTCCGGGCGCTTCGTGATCTCCACCGACTCCCGTGCGCCCGGCAGCGTCACGCCCTCCGCGTTCTCCGGGTGGTGGCAGGCCACGCGCTGGCCCGGGCGGAGTTCCAGGAGCGGGGGCTCCTGGGTCCTGCAGATCTCCGTGGCCTTCCAGCAGCGGGTGTGGAAGCGGCAGCCCGGCGGCGGGGCGATCGGGGAGGGGACGTCGCCGTTGAGGAGGATGCGCTCGCTCTTGACGCCCCGGCGGCGCGGGTCCGGGACCGGGACCGCCGACATCAGGGCCCGGGTGTACGGGTGCATCGGGGCCGTGTACAGGGACGTGCGGTCCGCGAGCTCGACGATCTTGCCGAGGTACATCACGGCGATGCGGTCCGAGACGTGCCGGACGACCGAGAGGTCGTGCGCGATGAACACGTAGGTGAGGCCCAGCTCGTCCTGGAGGTCGTCCAGGAGGTTGACCACCTGCGCCTGGATGGAGACGTCCAGGGCCGAGACCGGCTCGTCCGCCACGACCAGCTTCGGCTTGAGCGCGAGCGCGCGGGCGATGCCGATGCGCTGGCGCTGGCCGCCGGAGAACTCGTGCGGGTAGCGGTTGTAGTGCTCCGGGTTGAGGCCCACCAGGCCGAGGAGGCGCTGCACCTCCTTCTTCACGCCGCCCTCGGGCTCGACGCCCTGGAGCCGGAAGGGCGCGGAGACGATCGTGCCGACCGTGTGGCGCGGATTCAGCGAGCCGTACGGGTCCTGGAAGATCATCTGGATGTCCCGGCGGAAGGGCCGCATCCCGGACACCCCGAGGTGGGAGATGTCCTTGCCCTGGAACTCGACCGTGCCGCCGGTCGGTTCGAGCAGGCGGGTGATGAGCCGGCCCATCGTCGACTTGCCGCAGCCGGACTCGCCGACGACGCCGAGGGTCTCGCCGGGGTAGACCTCGAAGTCGAGGCCGTCGACCGCCTTGACCGCGCCGGTCTGGCGCTGGAGCAGGCCCTTCCGGATGGGGAAGTGCTTCTGCAGGCCGGTGACCTTGAGCAGGGGTTCCATGGTCTCGCTCACAGCTTCGGCGCAATCTCTTCGGTCCAGATGCGGGTGCGCTCCTCCTGCGGCATGTGGCAGGCGGAGTAGTGGCGCTCTCCGACGAGCTCCAGCTCGGGCCGCTGGGTGCGCGTGATGCCGCCCTTGGGGACGTCCGCGTACGGGCAGCGCGGGTTGAAGGCGCAGCCGCTCGGGATGTTGATGAGGCTGGGCGGATTGCCCTTGACCGGGATGAGGCGGTCGGTCTGCTCCCGGTCGATGCGGGGCATCGAGCCGAGCAGGCCCCAGGTGTAGGGGTGCTGCGGCTCGTAGAAGACCTGCTCGGCCGGGCCGCGCTCGACGCAGCGCCCGCCGTACATGACGAGGATGTCGTCGGCGAGCTCGGCGACGACGCCGAGGTCGTGGGTGATGATGACGACCGCGGAGCCGAACTCCTTCTGGAGGTCCCGCATCAGGTCGAGGATCTGTGCCTGCACGGTCACGTCGAGGGCCGTGGTCGGCTCGTCGGCGATGAGCAGCTCGGGGTTGTTGACGAGCGCCATGGCGATCATCGCGCGCTGCCGCATGCCGCCGGAGAACTCGTGCGGGTAGTTGTCGAACCGCTTGGCGGGCTCGGGGATGCCGACCCGGTCGAGGAGTTCGACGGCCCGGGTGCGCGCCGTCTTCTTGTTCACGTCGTGGTGGACGCGGTACGCCTCCACGATCTGGGCGCCCACCGTGTAGTACGGGTGCATCGCGGACAGCGGGTCCTGGAAGATCATGGCCATCTCGCGGCCGCGCATCCGGCGGACCTCTTCCGGGTCGGCCGAGAGCAGCTCGCGCCCATTCAACCAGATCTCGCCGGAGATCCGGGCCTTCTGCCGGCCGTACTGGCCGACCGTGTGCAGGCCCATGATGCCGAGCGAGGTCACCGACTTGCCGGAGCCGGACTCGCCGACGATGCCGAGGGTCTTGCCCTTCTCCAGTTGGAAGGAGAGGCCGTCGACCGACTTGACCAGGCCGTCGTCGGTCGGGAAGTGGATCTTCAGGTCGCGCACGTCGAGGAAGGCCTCGGAGGGGGCGGAGCCGCCCGCGGCGACGGCGGGCTCCTCCACCGCCGTTCCGGTCTTCGGCAGCTTGTCCGTCATGCGAGCCTCACTCGGGGGTCGATCACCGCGTACAGAAGGTCCACCACGAGGTTGGCGATGACCACGGAGGCGGCCGTGATGAGGGTGACCGCGAGGATCACCGGCAGGTCGCGGTCGCCGACCGCCTTGAAGGCGGCGTTGCCGAGACCCGACAGGTTGAACGCGGTCTCGGTCAGGACCGCGCCGCCGACGAGGGCGCCCAGGTCCATGCCGAAGATGGTCAGGATGGGGGTCATGGTGGAGCGCATCGCGTGCTTGCCGAGCACGACCGGCTCCGGCAGGCCCTTGGCGCGGGCGGTGCGGATGTAGTCCTCGCCGAGGACCTCCAGCATGGTGGCGCGGGTGAGGCGCGCGTACATCGCCGCGTAGAGGAAGGCGAGGGTGACCCAGGGCAGCAGGAGGCCGACGAACCACTCGCCCGGGGACTCGGCGAACGGCACGTACTTGGCGTCCAGCCAGCCGAGCTGGGTGCGGAAGAGGAACATCGCCAGCATGGCGGTGAAGTAGATGGGGAGCGAGACGCCGGCGAGCGCGGTGACCATCGCGGCCCGGTCGACCACGGTGCCGCGCTTCAGCGCGGAGACGACGCCGGTGGTGACGCCCATGAGGAGCCAGAGCACCGCCGCGCCGAGGACCATGGAGAGGGTGACCGGGATCCGGTCGACCAGCATGGTCCAGACGTCCTGCTCGGTCTTGAAGGAGTAGCCGAAGCACGGGGCCGCGCAGTGGATGCTGTCGCCGCCGCCGACGTAGTCGCGGCCGACGAAGATGCCGGAGACGAAGTGCCAGAACTGCACCAGGATCGGCTCGTCCAGGCCCAGCTTCTGCCGGATGCCCTCGATGGAGGCCGGGTCCGCCTGCTTGCCGACGAACATCGCGGCAGGATCGCTGCCGGTCAGCTTGGGAATGAGGAAGAAGATGCTGAGCGTCACGAGCGTGACGACGAGCAGCATCACGACGACCGCGAAGAGTCGCCGGACTATGTATGCAAGCATGCGGTCGGCCGGTCGGCGGCCGGGGCACCCGATCGGGTGCCCCGGCCGCCGCCCTCGGCCATCACCTGCCCTTCGGACCTGGCGGCGGGTGGTGCGCCGGTGGAGCGGGTCGGATTACTTGACGACGCCGAGCGACGCGTAGTCGTAGCGGCCGTTGTAGGCGTCCGCCGTGTAGACGTTGGTCAGCCGGGAGCTGCGCCAGATGATGTTCTTCTCGTGGGTGAAGGGCAGGTAGACCGCGGCCTCCGAGACCTTCGTGTTGATCTGCTTGTAGAGCTCGCCGGCCTTGACCGGGTCGGTCTCCTTCAGCGCCTGGTCGAACAGGCCGTTGACGGCCTTGTCGTTCAGCTCCGAGAAGTTGTTGTTGCCGCTCTGGAGGATGAAGCGGCCGTCGACCAGCGGCTGGAGGAAGCCCTGGCCCGACGGGAAGTCGGCGCCCCAGCCCATGATGATGATGCCGTAGCCCTTCTCCTTGACCACCTTCGGCGAACCGATGATGCCCGAGGTCTGGGCGCCGTCGAACTGGTCGATCTGGGCGTCGATGCCGACGGCCTTCAGCGACTGCTGGAGGGACTCGGCGGTGGCGATCTCGATCGGCTTGTTGTTGCGGACCGCGATGGTGGTCTTGAAGCCGTTCGGCTTGCCGCACTTGGCGAGGGCCGCCTTGGCCTTGGCCACGTCCGCCTTGCCCGCGAGCTTGCCGTACGGGTCGGCCTTCGGGTCGGCGCCCTTGATCGCCGGGGGCAGCATGTTGGAGGCGATGTCGCCACCGGCCTGCGGGCCGCCGCGGGCGGTCTGGAGGGACTTCGAGTCGGCCGCGTAGATGATGGCCTTGCGGCACTCGACGTTGTCGATGACCGTCTGCGGGAAGACCGCGTAGCGGATGAAGCCCGTCTGCGGGTTGTCGATGTTGCCCTTGTGCTGCTGGAGCACCTTCTGGCGGGCGGCGGCACCGACGCCGGTGGCGTTGATGTCGAGGTCGTACTCGCCCTCGATCAGGCGGTTGTCCATGTCGTCGGCGTTCGTGGTGAACGTGACGCTGATCTTGTCCGGCAGGGCCTTGCGGACGGTGTCCGACTTGGCGTCCCACTTGTCGTTGCGGACGAGCTTGATCGACTTGTTGGGGGTGTACGACTCCCACTTGTACGGGCCGGAGGAGAAGGGCTTCAGGCCGTACTTGGACTTGGTGTCCTTGTCCTGGCGGACCGGGGAGGCCGCGGGCATCGCCAGCATCTGCAGGAAGTCGCCGTTGGCGACCGGCAGCTTGAAGACGATGGTCTTGTCGTCCGGGGTCTCGATCGCCTTCAGGCCGAGCTTGTCCGCGGAGGTGTCCTTGTACGGGCCCTTGTACTCGCCCTTGGGGTCGAGGACCTGCTGGAGGTAGATCGGGCCGCCGGAGATGACGTCCTGGGCCCAGATGCGCTCGATGCCGTACTTGATGTCCTTGGAGGTGATCGGCTTGCCGTCCTCCCAGGTGATCCCGTCCTTCAGGGTGAAGGTGTAGGTGAGGCCGTCGGCCGAGACCTTGCCGGTGTCGGTGGCGAGGTCGGAGACCAGCTCGGTGGAGGCGGCGCCCGGCTCGGCCTTGAAGGTGACGAGCTGGCGCGTGTAGTAGCGGGCGAAGTCCCACACGAAACCGTAGTAGCCGCGCTGCGGGTCCCACGAGTCGGCCTCCTGCGAGCCGATGAACTTCAGCTCGCCGCCCTTCTTGTCGGAGGCGTTGAGGACCTTGTTGACGCCGCCGTTGAAGGCGAGGCCGTCCTTGCCCTTGTCGCCGCTGCCGCCGCCGTTGCCGCCGCCGCAGGCCGTGGTGACGACCATCGTGGCCGCCGCGAGCAGCGCGCCCGCGGCGATTCTGCGCCTCTGAGTGCTCATCAGGGTCATGGGTCTCGCAACCTCCGGGATAGTGGCGGCCGTCACGGCGGTCCGCCGGTGGGGATGGGCCTCCTGTCGCCAGCGGCAGGGGCGGGTCTTGCGGGTCGTCGGCGAACGGTCAGCGGGAGCCCTTCGGGTCCAGCGCGTCGCGCACGCCGTCGCCGAAGAGGTTGAACGCCAGGACGGTGATGAAGATCGCGAGGCCGGGGATCACCATGAACAGGGGGTCCGACTCGTAGGTGTTGACGGCCTTGGACAGCATCTGTCCCCAGGAGGCGGTGGGCGGCTTCACGCCGGCGCCGAGGAAGCTGAGGGCCGCTTCGGTGAGGATGTTGGTGGGGATCATGAGGGTCGCGTAGACCGTGATCGGGGCCACCAGGTTGGGCAGCAGCTCCTTGCGGAGGATGTAGAGCCGGCCGGCGCCCAGGCTGCGGGCGGCCTCCACGTACTCGCGCTCGCGCAGCGAGAGGGTCTGGCCGCGGACGATGCGGCCGACGTACGGCCAGCCGAAGAAGCCGATCACCATCACGAGGGCGCCGATGCGCACGCCCGAGCCCTCGATCCCGAACAGCTCGTTGGGCAGCACCGAGACGAGCGCGATCGTGAAGAGGAGCTGAGGGAAGGCGAGCATGACGTCCATGACCCGGCTGAGGGCCGCGTCGATCCAGCCGCCGAAGTAGCCCGCCACGATGCCGAGGACGGTGCCGAGGAGGACCGCGAAGACCGCCGCCAGGAAGGCGACGAGCAGCGAGATCCGCGCGCCGTAGACGATGCGGCTGAAGACGTCGCGGCCGTTGACCGGCTCGACGCCGAGGAGGAAGTCGGAGCTGATGCCGCCCCAGGAGCCGATCGGGGTGCCGAAGAGCGGGTCGATCTGGTCCTCGTGGAACTCGTCCGGCGGGTGGCCGAGGAGACCGACGATGAGCGGCGCGAAGATCGCGACCAGGATGAGGAAGACGACGACGCAGGCGCCGGCGAGGGCGAGCTTGTCGCGCTTGAGGCGGGTCCAGGCGATCTTCCAGGGCGAGCGGCCCTGGATCCCCTTCTCGGGGGTGCCGGGGGTGCCGGAGGAGCCGGGATCGGCGGGCACGCCGTCGACGGTGGCGGTCGACGCGCCCGCACTGGTCTCGTGCAGTGGTGCCGTCATCGTGGTGAGGACCCCTCTCGGCCGCCGGTAGCCGGCCCTTGCCCGCCGCGGGTAGCGGCTCGGTGGAACAACCTGCCGGGTACCTGCTCGAAAGGAGCGGAACACCCGGTGTTCCGGGGAGTCTTCAATGCGCTCGTGATCACCCGCCAGCCCTGACGGGGAATGTTTGCTCAAACGTGATGCGGTGCTGCGACTTCCGTTATCCGGACGTCGCGCGGGCGTGAGCGGACCATCTCGGCCCCTCTTCCCCCCAATCGGACATGTCACTCAACTGGGCGTTTGAGCTCTTCAATTGGGGCGAACGAAGGCTTCCGGCAGGACCCGTGGGGCGGACGGGGAGGAAGAGGCCGTCTCAGTATCCGGACGGTGCCGCCGGCGGGTATCCGTACCCCGGGGCGGGGGCCGGGCCGCGCCCCGCGTGCGCCTCGCGGTCGTAGAAGGGGCGCGCGTTCGCCCGCAGCCAGAGCGCCACCGGGTCGTACGGGTCGGAGAGGGCGACCGTCGAGACGGGCAGCCCGTCGGGGACGGAGCCGATGGACTGGCGCATCATCGACCGGACCGTGTCGACGGCCGCCGGGGAGGTGTCGTACAGGTCGAGCCCGATGACGAGGTACGGGGAGCCGAGCGCGGGCTGCACCCAGCCGCGGCGCAGCGCCCGGACGGCCGGGGTGCGGTGCGCGTTCTGCGTGATCAGGGCGTAGAACTGCGGGATCTCCAGGGCGGGCTCGGTGACGCGCAGCGGCCCGGCGGGCATCCGGTCGAGGCCGGTGGCGATCCGGCGCAGGTCGGCCCAGGGGATGCCGACGCCGCCGCCGGGGGCGTGCGGGTTCAGCCAGACGCCCCAGCGGTCGGGGTAGAGGGCGCGGGCGATCTCGCGGCCGGTGACGCGCTCGTGGCCGCGGTTCCAGCCGGAGGCGGCGAGCTCCTGGTCGGAGGTGACGCAGGGCGCGTAGCCGAAGCCGTCGACCTCCATGTTCCCGTACTGGGCGTCGGGCGAGCCGGGCGTGCCCTGCCAGAGCAGCATCCGCAGCTCGCCGTCGGCGAGGGCGTGCAGCAGCCGCTCGTACGCGTCGTAGCGTCCGGGTGCCACCTGGCGCAGCATGTGCTCGACCTGACCGGCCGCAGCGGTGCCTGACGCACTCACCCTGGGTCCCGCCCCTCTTCCGTCCACCGAATCAGTTCAGCTTAAACAGGGAGCCGCTCACACGGCGGCGCGCTGGTAGAAGGGGCGGACCCGCTCCGTCATCCAGTCCCCGACCGGGTCCTGCGCCATGTCGAGCAGGATGAGGTTGACCGGCCAGGCGACCTCGACGCGGCCGAGGGCCCGGCCGAGGGCGTCCAGGGGGGCGGTCCGGTCGGCGCCCTCCCAGTGGGAGAGCTGGACGCCGATGAAGAGGGCCGGCTCGGTGCCCTCGACGCTGGCGAGGGCGCGGCGGGCGGTGGCGACGACGCCGGTGGCCTCGAACTCGGCGGAGGCGGCGGCGAGGAAGTCGACGGGGTCGTCCTGCCAGTCGGGCTCGAAGAGCCGGACGCGGCCGCCGGACGCGGGGCCGTCGAGCGGGGTCCGGCCGGCGCGGCAGAGCTCGGCGACGGCGGGCGGGGGCAGCGGGACGCCGACGGTGCCGCCGGGGTTCACGGCGATGCCGAGCTGCGGGGGCAGGCCGCGGGCGAAGTCGCGGGCGGGCGCGACGGCGAAGGACATGTGGTCGCCCGCGCAGGCGCGGAGCTGCTGCTCGGAGCTGAAGACGGGGACGTAGGCCGCGCCCTCGATCTCCATGGTGGCGAGGTCCAGGTCGGGGCTGTCGGGGCCGCCGCCGTTGGGCAGGGGGACCCAGACCGGGCTGCGGCCCAGGACCTCCAGGAGGCGGCCGCCCGCCTCGGGGTTGCCGAGCGAGGCGGCAAGCACCTCTTCGAGCTCGTTGCCCGGCCACGTCACGTCCACGGTCCCGTTCCCCTTCTCGCGCGGCCTGCCGTACCCGGCCGCCCGGCAGCACCCTAACGCCGCCCGGGCGGCGCCGTGGCCGGAAGGGAGGGGTACGGGCGCCCGGGACGCGCGGGGGAAGGGGTCAGACCGCCTCCCCGAAGCCGATCGTCCGGAGGGCGTCCGCGGCGTCCCGGTCGAGCAGGGTCACCGAGGCGCAGCCGTGCGGGAGCCGGCCGTCCCCGGCGGCCCGCAGCAGCCGGCCGACCGCGCGGCGGTGCCGGGCGAAGGCGTACGCGGAGACGCCGCGGCCCCGGGCGTCCTGTCCGGCCCTGGCGGTGTCCGGGGTGACGTCGAGGAGGACCAGGTGCAGCTCGCTCCCCCGCCGGCGGGCCTCGCGGGCGAGCCAGCCGCGCACCCAGGACTGGGTGCCGCAGTCGTGCACGACCACGCTCGCGCCGGAGCGCAGGGCGCGGCGCAGCCCGGCGTAGTGCGCGATCCGGACCAGGGGGCGGTAGAGGGCGTACGGCAGGAGGCGGGGCATCCGGGCCTCCCAGCGCTCCCGGGCGTCCTGGGAGTCGATGCCCCGGTCCCCGGCCGCCCGCTTCATGAGGGTGGACTTGCCGCTGCCGGGCAGCCCGGAGACGACCACGAGGTCCCCGGCCGCGAAGGCCAGGGCGCGGGGGCCCCGGCCGCCGCGCTCGCGCAGGTCCCGCAGGATCCGGCCCCGTCCCCGGGACCGGGCGCGGGCCCGTGGGGACGGTATGCCGGTACTCGTCGCGTACGCGCCGGTGTGCTGGATCGTCATCGCCTTCTCCCCCTGCCGGGCCTCGGGAGACCCTTCCCAAGAAGTGTAAAGAAACGGTAATGGGGCACAAGCGATTTGCCGCGCCGACACCGCGTGCAATGATGTGCCCGCCAGGAC
Source organism: Streptomyces sp. NPDC007872 (assembly GCF_042868165.1). Lineage (NCBI taxonomy): Bacteria > Bacillati > Actinomycetota > Actinomycetes > Kitasatosporales > Streptomycetaceae > Streptomyces > Streptomyces sp. NPDC007872. The sequence continues at coordinate 998,687 of NZ_JBIAEA010000001.1, read as the reverse complement.
CTGTCCGGCCCTGGGCGCGCACAGTCGCCGTACAACCGCATACCGGCCGTTCGAATCCGCGCGGGAGAGTTCCGGACCACGCACGTGACCACGCAGTCGTCACGGGGTGTGTCCGGGCGCCGAAGGAGCAAGACCCTCCCTTGAATCTCTCAGGCCCCGTACCGCGTGGATGAGGCAGATCTGAAAAGCGGGACACCGTCGTGTCCCCACCCAAGGTGCAAGCCGGGCTCTCGGTGACGAGGTGCCCCCGGTGAACCTCTCAGGTTCCATGACAGATGGGGAGGACGTCCTCGCCCGTCATGTCTTCGTCACCGAACGCCCTTGGGACCCGGGAGCCACCCCATGACCTCTGCCCCCCGCCTGACCGCCCTCGATGCGCTGCATCGTTCGCTGGGCGCGACCATGACCGACTTCGCGGGCTGGGACATGCCCCTGCGGTACGGCAGCGAGCGCGACGAGCACAACGCCGTCCGCACCCGGGCCGGTCTCTTCGACCTCTCCCACATGGGCGAGATCACCGTCACCGGGCCGCAGGCCGTCGAGCTCCTCGACTTCGCCCTGGTCGGCAACATCTCCACGGTGGGCACCGGCCGCGCGCGGTACACCATGATCTGTCGCGAGGACGGCGGCATCCTGGACGACCTGATCGTCTACCGCCTGGGTGAGACCGAGTACATGGTGGTCGCCAACGCCTCCAATGCCCGGACCGTCCTGGACGCCCTCACCGAGCGCGCGGCCGGCTTCGACGCCGAGGTCCGCGACGACCACGACGCGTACGCCCTGATCGCGGTCCAGGGCCCGGAGTCCCCCGGCATCCTGAAGTCGGTCACCGACGCCGACCTGGACGGCCTGAAGTACTACGCCGGCCTGCCGGGCACGGTCGCGGGCGTGCCCGCCCTGATCGCCCGCACCGGCTACACCGGCGAGGACGGCTTCGAGCTCTTCCTGAAGCCGGAGCACGCCGAGGGCGTGTGGAAGGCGCTGACCGAGGCGGGCGAGGGCGTCGGCCTGATCCCCTGCGGCCTGTCCTGCCGCGACACGCTCCGCCTGGAGGCGGGCATGCCGCTGTACGGCCACGAGCTGACCACCTCCCTCACCCCCTTCGACGCCGGCCTCGGCCGGGTCGTGAAGTTCGAGAAGACGACCAACGAGGGCCGCTTCGTCGGCCGCGAGGCCCTGGAGAAGGCCGCCGAGCGCGCCGAGACCGCCCCGCCGCGCCGACTGGTCGGCCTGGTCGCCGAGGGCCGCCGGGTCCCGCGCGCCGGGTTCTCCGTCGTCAAGGACGGCCAGGTCGTCGGCGAGGTCACCTCCGGCGCCCCGTCCCCGACCCTCGGGAAGCCGATCGCCATGGCGTACGTGGACGCGGCGCACGCGGAGCCCGGCACCCCGGGCGTGGGCGTGGACGTCCGGGGCACCCACGAGCCGTACGAGGTCGTGGCGCTGCCCTTCTACAAGCGCCGGAAGTGACGCGTCCGTCCCACCCGGCGTCTCACCCCGCAAGACCGACGTTCATCAGCACTCCCCCGATCCAGGAGAATCAGGTCATGAGCAACCCCCAGCAGCTTCGGTACACCAAGGAGCACGAGTGGCTGTCGGACGCCGTGGACGGCGTCGCGACCGTCGGCATCACGGAGTTCGCGGCCAACGCGCTCGGTGACGTCGTCTACGCCCAGCTCCCCGAGGTCGGCGACACGGTCACCGCGGGCGAGACCTGCGGCGAGCTGGAGTCGACGAAGTCCGTGAGCGACCTGTACTCGCCCGTCTCGGGTGAGATCGTCGCCGCCAACCAGGACGTGGTGGACGACCCGTCCCTGGTGAACACGGCTCCGTTCGAGGGTGGCTGGCTGTTCAAGGTGCGCGTCGCGGGTGAGCCGGACGACCTGCTCACCGCCGACGAGTACGCCGCGTTCTCCGCCGGGAACTGAGACCGGGCCCGAGACCCCTAGGGATCGATTCATGTCGCTTCTGAACACTCCCCTCCACGAGCTGGACCCCGACGTCGCCGCCGCCGTCGACGCCGAGCTCCGCCGTCAGCAGTCCACCCTCGAGATGATCGCCTCGGAGAACTTCGCTCCGGTTGCGGTCATGGAGGCCCAGGGCTCCGTCCTCACCAACAAGTACGCCGAGGGCTACCCGGGCCGCCGCTACTACGGCGGCTGCGAGCACGTCGACGTGGCCGAGCAGATCGCGATCGACCGGATCAAGGACCTGTTCGGCGCCGAGTACGCCAACGTCCAGCCGCACTCCGGTGCCTCCGCGAACCAGGCCGCCCTCTTCGCGATCGCCCAGCCGGGCGACACGATCCTGGGCCTGGACCTGGCGCACGGCGGCCACCTCACCCACGGCATGCGCCTGAACTTCTCCGGCAAGCAGTTCGACGTGGTCGCGTACCACGTGGACGGGGCCGGTCTGGTCGACATGGCCGAGGTCGAGAGCCTCGCCAAGGAGCACCGCCCGAAGGTGATCATCGCGGGCTGGTCGGCGTACCCGCGTCAGCTCGACTTCGCGGAGTTCCGCCGGATCGCGGACGAGGTCGGCGCCTACCTGTGGGTCGACATGGCCCACTTCGCGGGCCTGGTCGCCGCCGGTCTGCACCCGAACCCGGTCGAGCACGCGGACGTGGTGACCTCCACCACGCACAAGACGCTCGGCGGCCCGCGCGGCGGCATCATCCTGGCGAAGAAGGAGTTCGCGAAGAAGCTGAACTCCTCCGTCTTCCCGGGCTTCCAGGGCGGCCCCCTGGAGCACGTGATCGCGGCCAAGGCCGTCTCCTTCAAGGTCGCGGCCTCGGAGGAGTTCAAGGAGCGCCAGGAGCGCACCCTGGAGGGCGCCCGGATCATCGCCGAGCGCCTGGTCCAGGACGACGTGACCGCCCACGGCGTCTCGGTCCTGTCCGGCGGCACGGACGTGCACCTGCTCCTGGTCGACCTGCGCGACTCGGAGCTGGACGGCCAGCAGGCCGAGGACCGCCTCCACGAGGTCGGCATCACGGTCAACCGGAACGCGGTCCCGAACGACCCGCGTCCCCCGATGGTCACCTCGGGCCTGCGCATCGGCACGCCGGCGCTCGCGACCCGCGGTTTCGGGGCCGAGGACTTCCGCGAGGTCGCGGACGTCATCGCCGAGACCCTCAAGCCGGGCTTCGACGCCGAGAAGGCCGAGGCCCTCAAGGCCCGGGTGACCGCCCTCGCGGACAGGCACCCGCTGTACCCCGGCCTGAAGTGACACCTTAGTAATTTCGTACGCTTTTGTTCGTACGGACATCCGGGGCACCGCGCACACTGGAACGACGGGCGCGGTGCCCCGACCCGTGTCCCCCCGCCCCGCTCGCTCTCTGCACCACCCCGGCAGACAACGACGTCCAGCCCCCCACAAGGAGTCATCCCGTGGCCATCTCGGTCTTCGACCTGTTCTCGATCGGCATCGGCCCGTCGAGCTCCCACACGGTGGGCCCCATGCGCGCGGCCCGGATGTTCGCCCGCCGACTGAAGAACGAGGGCCTGCTGGCCCACACCGCGAAGGTGCGGGCGGAGCTGTACGGCTCCCTCGGCGCCACCGGCCACGGCCACGGCACCCCCAAGGCCGTCCTGCTCGGCCTGGAGGGGAACTCGCCCCGCACGGTCGACGTGGAGCACGCGGACGAGGAGTTCGAGCGGATCAGGGCGAGTGGCCGGATCAACCTGCTCGGCGCCCACGCGATCCCCTTCGACTTCGACGCCGACCTGGTCCTGCACCGGCGCAAGGCGCTCCCGTACCACGCCAACGGCATGACGGTCTCCGCGTACGACGCGGAGGGCGGGCTCGTCCTGGAGAAGACGTACTACTCGGTCGGCGGCGGCTTCGTGGTCGACGAGGACGCCGTGGCCGGCGAGAACCCGATCGTCCCGGACGACACGGTCCTGAAGTACCCCTTCCGCACCGGCGACGAGCTGCTCCGCCTCGCGAAGGAGACCGGCCTGTCGATCTCCGCGATGATGCTGGAGAACGAGAAGGCCTGGCGCACCGAGGACGAGATCCGCGCGGGCCTCCTGGAGATCTGGCGGGTCATGCAGTCCTGCGTCTCGCGCGGCATGTCCCGCGAGGGCATCCTGCCCGGCGGCCTGAAGGTCCGCCGGCGCGCGGCGAACTCGGCCCGCAAGCTGCGCTCCGAGGGCAACCCCGAGGCCCACGCGATGGAGTGGATCACCCTGTACGCGATGGCGGTGAACGAGGAGAACGCGGCGGGCGGCCGGGTGGTCACGGCCCCGACGAACGGCGCGGCCGGCATCATCCCCGCCGTCCTGCACTACTACATGAACTTCGTCCCCGGCGCGGACGAGGACGGCGTGGTCCGCTTCCTCCTCGCGGCCGGCGCGGTCGGCATGCTCTTCAAGGAGAACGCCTCGATCTCCGGCGCCGAGGTCGGCTGCCAGGGCGAGGTCGGCTCGGCCTGCTCGATGGCGGCCGGCGCCCTCGCCGAGGTCCTGGGCGGCTCCCCGGAGCAGGTGGAGAACGCCGCCGAGATCGGCATGGAGCACAACCTGGGCCTGACCTGCGACCCGGTCGGCGGCCTGGTCCAGATCCCCTGCATCGAGCGCAACGGCATGGCGGCGGTCAAGGCCGTCACGGCCGCGAAGATGTCGATGCGCGGCGACGGCAGCCACCTGGTCTCCCTCGACAAGGTCATCAAGACCATGAAGGAGACGGGCGCCGACATGAGCGTCAAGTACAAGGAGACGGCCCGCGGCGGGCTCGCGGTGAACATCATCGAGTGCTGAGCCCCCGGGCCTCCGGGGGCCGGGCCGGCCCCGGACGGGCGGGCGACCGGGGTCGCGCGGCCCGTCCGGGCGGGCGGGTCAGGCCTTGCTGAGGTGGGACCAGAACTCGTCCCACGACAGCTTGCCGTCGCCGTTGTCGTCGCGCTGCTTGATGAGCGCCTCGGCGACCGTCTCCGTGACGTGGAAGTCGCCCAACTGGGCCATCACGCTCTTGTACTCCGCGGCGGTGATGAAGCCGTCCCCGTCCACGTCGTACCGGTTGAATGCCGTGCGTGCCGACTCGATGTCCGCCACTGTTTCCGCCCCTTCATGGTGCTTGTCCGACGGGGTCAGATTAGCCGCCCCGGCCCGGCGGCCCGACGGGGGTCAGCGGAAGACGCCGGTGTGGCCGAGCGAGTAGCGGCCCGGCTGCGGGTAGACGGCGAGGCCGTGGGGGCCGTTGCCGACGGGGACGCGGGCGAGCTGCTTCCCGGTGCCGGTGTCGATCGCGTACACCTCGGAGTCGTAGCGCCCGGAGAGCCACAGGACCTTGCCGTCGGCGGAGACGCCGCCCATGTCGGGGGAGCCGCCGCCCGGGAGCCGCCACTTCTTCGTCAGCCGGTTCTGCCGGAAGTCGAAGACGGAGACCGTGCCCTCGCCCCGGTTGGAGACGTACATCTCGCGCGAGTCCCGGCCGACGTAGAGGCCGTGGCAGCCCTTGCCGGTGGGCAGCAGGGTGGGGGTGGTGAACTTCTCGCCGTCGAGGACCCACATGCCGTGGGCCGCCATGTCGGCGACGTAGAAGGTCCTGCCGTCCGGGGAGATCTTCACGTCCTGGGGCATGGCGCCCTCGAAGGGCAGCTTCTGCTGTCCGATCACCTCCATCCGCTCCGTGTCGACCTTGAGCAGCTCGCCGGAGAACTCGCAGGAGACGACGAAGTAGCGCCCGTCCGCGGAGAAGTCGGCGTGGTTGACGCCGTAGCAGTCGACGGGGACGGACTTCTTCCGCTCCATGGTGTGCGGGTCGCGGAAGACGAGCTCGCGGTCGAGCGAGGCCATGACGATCGCGTACCTGCCGTCGGGCGTGAAGTAGAGGTTGTACGGGTCGTGGACCTCGACGGGCTTGCCCGCCCTGCCGGTGGCCGGGTCGATGGGGGTGAGGGTGTGGCCCCGGTTGTTGTTGACCCACAGGGTCTTCAGGTCCCAGGACGGCACGACGTGCTGGGGCTGGTCGCCGACGGGGACGGTCGCGACGACCCGGTAGGTGGCGGGGTCGATGACCGAGACGGTGTTGGAGCCGGTGTTGGGGACGTAGATCCGGGAGGGGAAGTCCTTCACCACCGGGGAGAGCGTGCCGGGCCGGTCGGCGGCGTAGACGTCGTGCGGGTCGAGGAGCGGCGGCATCCCGGGCAGTCCGGCGGGGGCGGTCGCCCTGGGTACGGCGGGGGCCGCGGCCTTCTTCACGGGGGCGGCACCCTCGTCCGGGCCGCCGCCGCAGCCGGCGAGGAGGATCCCGGCGAGGACGGCGGCCGCACCCGCCCGGAGGGCCCGGCGGCGATCGGTCTGCTTCACCCGGCCATTCAAAGGGAGATCGGCGCCCTTTGTAACGATTGGGCCGATTCAGGACGTTTGTGGCCCTTCGTCGGCCGTCCAGTATGCGGACTACCCCGGGAAACAACCAATGAACCGCATAGCCATTCACTGTTTACAAGGCAGGTGCCACACGTCACCAACGATTCACAGTTAAAGTGTGAGCGTTTGCCCGTTTTTGTCACTCTAAGGACTTTTGGCGATGAGGGTACTCGTCTGACATAGTCGATGACACGACCCCCATTGACCCGGGCCAGGTCGACACAGCGGCCGTGGATACACCCCCCCGTCCACGGCGCATCACACGGAAGCCCCCAGCACGCCCCACCACGGCGCACGGGGGCTTCCGTGCGTCCGGGTCCGGGCCGGCGGGGGACTCAGGAGCGGTCCGTGACCCGCATCTCGAACCAGGTCGTCTTGCCGCGCGGCGCCAGGTCCACGCCCCAGCGGTCCGCCAGCTTGTCGACCAGGAAGAGCCCCCGGCCGCTCGTGTCCAGCTCGTGCACCGGCATCAGACAGGGCAGCCCGCGCGAGGGGTCGCGCACCTCGATCCGGATCCAGCCCCGGCGCCGCTGCAACCGCAGCGCGAAGGACCGGGCGCCGGTGTGCCGGACGGCGTTCCCCACCAGTTCCGAGACCAGGAGGACCGCGTGCTCGGCGATCTGCGGCCCCAGCGCCCACTGGCGCATCACGACGTGCTGCGTGAGCCTGCGGGCCACCCACGCGGACTCGGGACGGGACGGCAGCCGCACGTCGTCCTCGGCCGGGTTGCCGTACAACTCCACTGCTTCGGCGGCCTGTTCGTCGTCCGCGGCCAATGACCACCGCCCTGCGGCGGCGCTCGCGCGCTGCCGTGGTTGTTCTCTGCCCTCCAGGCCCGCCATGCCCCCCATCATGGCCGCACGGGGCGGACCGCGGGGGCCGTTCCGCGGGAAACGGCCCCCTACGGGCCCCGGAGAGGCGCCTTACGGGCTCCGGGCAGGTGCCTTACGGACACCTGGCCGACACCCGACGGCCCCCTTTCGGTCAGCTCAGCCGAATTTCGCCTTCCCGGGGCCCTCCTCGACGAAGCTGCGCATCCCGCGCTCGCGGTCCTCGGTGGCGAACAGGCCGGCGAACCAGGTGCGCTCGATGGCCAGACCGGTGTCGATGTCGGTCTCCAGGCCCTGGTCGATCGCCTCCTTGGCGGCCCGCAGGGCGACGGCCGGGCCCTGCGCCAGCTTCGCGGCCCACGCGTGCGCCTGCTCGTACACCTCGGCGGCCGGGACGACCCGGTCGACCAGGCCGAGGGAGAGGGCCTCGTCCGCCTTCACCATCCGGCCGGTGAAGATGAGGTCCTTGGCCTTGGAGGGGCCGACGAGGCGGGAGAGGCGCTGGGTGCCGCCCGCGCCCGGGATCAGGCCGAGCAGGATCTCGGGCTGGCCGAGCTTGGCGTTGTCGGCGGCGATCCGGAAGTCGGCGCAGAGCGCCAGCTCGCAGCCGCCGCCGAGGGCGTAGCCGGTGACGGCGGCGACGACCGGCTTGGGGATGCGGGCCACGGCGGTGAAGGCGTCCTGGAGGGCGCGCGAGCGCTTGACCATGGCCACGTGGTCCATGACCTGCATCTCCTTGATGTCCGCGCCGGCCGCGAACACCTTCTCGCCGCCGTAGAGGACCACGGCCCGCACGTCGTCGCGGTCGGTCGCCTCCTGGGCGAGCTCGCGCAGCCGGTCCTGGGTGGCGACGTCCAGGGCGTTCATCGGGGGGCGGTCGAGGCGGATCGTTCCGACGCCGTCGGCGACTTCGAGGTTCACAGTCATGGGAGAAGGTTAGAACTCGTCAACAGAAGAGGACCCGGTGCTGTTGCTCACAGCACCGGGTCCCGCCGAAAGGCTGGGGAACGCCTAGGCGGTCCACTCCGACCACGGCATGTTCCAGCCGTTGAGGCCGTTCTCCGGCTTGATCTGCTTGTCCTTGGAGTTCTTCACGACGACCACGTCACCGATGATCGAGCTGTCGTAGAACCAGGCGGCCGGGGTCGAGCTGTCCCCCGCGCCCCGCGCGTCCTGGAGGCCGACGCAGCCGTGGCTGACGTTCTCCGAGCCGAAGGTGCTCGCCGGGGCCCAGTAGTTGCCGTGCACGAAGGTGCCCGACTGGGACAGGCGCATCGCGTGCGGCACGTCCTTGATGTCGTACTCGCCGCCGAAGCCGACCGTGGCGCCGTTCATCCGCGTCACCTCGTACTTCTCGCTGATGACCATCTGACCGTTGTACGTGGTCGTGGAGGGCGCACCGGCGGTGATCGGCAGCGTCTTGACGGTCTTCCCGTCGCGCTCGACCCTCATGGTCTTCGCGCTCGCGTCGACGGTGGAGACCTGGCGGCGGCCGATGGTGAAGGTGACGGTCTTCTTCTGCTTGCCGTAGACGCCGGGGCGGCCCTCGACGCCGTCCAGGTTGAGGTGGACCGTCACCTTGGTGCCGGCGGCCCAGTACTGCTCGGGACGGAAGTCCAGGCGGTCGTTGCCGAACCAGTGGCCCTCGATCGGGACGGACGGCACGGCCGTCACCTTGATGGCCCTCTCGACGGCCTCGGGGTCGGTGATGCCCCGGGTGAAGTTGATGGAGACCGGCATGCCGACGCCGACGGTCGAGCCGTCCTCCGGCGTGTAGTGGCCGATGAAGGTGTTCTTCGGGACCAGGGTCGTGAAGGTGGTGTCCTTCGCCGACTCGCGGCCCGCGGCGTCCTTCGCGACGGCGTGGACCTTGTACTGGGTGCCCCCGGCCAGGTGGGCGGTCGGCTGCCAGCTCGTGCCGTCCGCCGCGATCCGGCCCTCGACCGCGGTGCCCTTGGAGTCGGCGACCGTGACCGTGGTGAGCTTGCCCTGCTGGGCGGTCACCTTGAGGACGCCGCTGGTGGCGACCGAGTCGGCGCCGTCCTTCGGAAGGATCGTCACGACGGCCTGGGAGGCCGCGTTCTCCTGCTTGGCGCCGCCCTGGGCCTCGGGGCCCTTCGCGCCGTCGGCGGAACCCCCGCCGCCGCAGGCGGTGAGCACCAGGAGCAGCGCCCCCGCCGCCAGGGCCTGGAACCGGACGCCCCCGCGTCGCCGGCCCCGTCCCGTGGTCCCTACCGATGCCCCCGATATCGGCTGCCCGTTCACTGTGGTCGTCTCCCCTCGCACGGCCCGGCACCGCCGCGGCCCCACCCCCGTGCGCATTCACTCGCGCACACGGCGCTAGATAATCACACCGCAGGACACGAAAGATCCTCGTGCATGTCACCGTTCCGTCCCGATCGACGTGCGAGGACGACGGAAGCGGCGGGGGTGGCGGAGGACGACGGGAGCGACGGGGGGCGGCGGGGGACGGACGGGAGCGACGGGGGGTGGCGGGGGACGGACGGGAGCGACGGGGGGTCAGCGCAGCGCGGAGCCCGCCCTCCAGCTCTTCCAGTCCGTGTTCCAGCCGCCGAGCCCGTTGTCCGGGGCGACCTGCCGGTCCCGGGAGTTGACCACCTCCACCACGTCGCCGACCAGGGTCCGGTCGAAGAACCAGCCGGCGGGCGAGCGCTCGCTGCCGCCCTTCTCGTCCCGGAGCCCCACGCAGCCGTGGCTGACGTTGGCGGTGCCGAAGGTCTCGGACGGGGCCCAGTAGTTGCCGTGGAGGAAGGTCCCGGACTCGGTGAGCCGCATCGCGTGCGGCACGTCCTCGATGTCGTACTCGCCGCCGAAGCCGACCGTGGCGCCGTTCATCCGCGTCACGTCGTACAGCTCGGTGACGACCATCTTCCCGTTGTACGTGGTGGTCTTCGGCGCTCCCGCGGTGACCGGCAGGGTGGCCAGGACCTCGCCGTCCCTGCGGACCTCCATGGTGTGCGCGGCGGCGTCCACGACGGAGACCTGGGAGCGGCCGACGGTGAAGCCGACCCTCTTGCGCTGGATGCCGTACACGCCGGGCGCCCCCTCGACGTCCCGCAGGCCGATGTCGACGGTGACCCGGGTGCCGGCGGCCCAGTACCGCTCGGGGCGGAAGTCGAGCCGCTCCCTGCCGAACCAGTGGCCGACGACCTCGACCGGCGGGTCGGAGGTGATCCGGACGGCGCGCTCGACCGCGGCCCGGTTCTCGACGGGGCGGTTGAAGGAGAAGGAGACGATCATGCCGGTGCCGACCGTGGAGCGGTTCTCCGGCGTGAAGTAGCCGATGAAGCGGGACTCGGGCACCACGGTGGTGAAGGCGGTGTGGCGGGCCGAGCGGCGCCCGTGCGCGTCGAGGGCGACGGCGTCCACGCTGTACTTGGCGGCCGGTGCGAGCCGGCCCGGGGCCAGCGGCCGCCAGCGCAGCCCGTCGGCGGAGACCTCCCCGGCGACCTCGGTCCGCCGGCCGTCCTCGATCCGGGCGACGGTCACCCGTTCGAGCCGTCCGCCGTCCACCCCCACCTCGACCGTCCGCCCGGTCGGGACCGCGCGGCTGCCGTCCTCCGGGGTGACCCGGATGACGTCGCCGGGGGCCCGTCCCTTGCCCGGCAGGGAGAGGTCGAAGCCCCCGCCGCCGTCCGTTCCGGTGCAGCCCGCGAGGCCCGCCACCAGTCCCGCCACCGCGAGGGCGCGTCCCGCCCGCTTCCATACAGATCTCACGCCCGGCCCAACGACGGCCACCCTCCAGGGGAAACGTGCGTGCGGGTCATGTTGGGAGCACGGCCGTACGGGAAGAACAGGAGGAGAACCGCGCCCGGGGACCGGTGGCAGGGACGCCACCGGTCCCCGGGCGCGGGCCCGACGGAGCCGCGGGAGGCCGGACGGTGGCGAGCGCAGCCGAGCAGGAGGCGGTACAGCAGCGTGCCCTGGAGCGGGCGGGGCCGCCCGTGTGGCCGGGGGCGCCGACGCCCCTCGGCGCCCGCTGCCGGGTCGGGCCCGGCGGGGTCGCGGGCACCAACTTCGCCCTGTGGGCGGGCGGGGCGGAGGCCGTCGAGCTGTGTCTGTTCGACGAGGACGGGACGGAGGCGCGGCTGCCGCTGACCGAGCTGACCCACGAGATCTGGCACGGCTTCGTGCCCGGGATCGGCCCGGGGCAGCGGTACGGCTACCGGGTGCACGGCCGCTGGGACCCGTGGACGGGCGCCCGGTGGAACCCGGCGAAGCTGCTCCTCGACCCGTACGCGCGGGCCGTCGACGGCGAGTTCTCCCTCCCGCCCGAGGTGTACGGGCACGTGCGGGACTGGCCGCAGCAGCACGTGGCCGACACCGTCCGCGACGAGCGGGACTCCGCCCCGCACGTCCCGAAGGGGGTCGTCGTCCACGACGACGACGACTGGTCCGACGACCGCAGGCCCAAGACGCCCTGGCAGGACTCGGTCATCTACGAGGTGCACGTCAAGGGCTTCACCAAGCTGCACCCGGGCATCCCCGAGCACCTGCGCGGCACGTACGCGGGGCTCGCGCACCCGGCGGCGGTCGACCACCTCGTACGGCTCGGGGTGACGGCGGTGGAGCTGCTGCCGGTGCACCAGTTCGCGCACGAGGACCACCTGCTGCGGCGGGGCCTGCGCAACTACTGGGGATACAACTCCGTCGGCTACTTCGCGCCGCACGCCGGCTACTCCTCCTCGGGGACGGCCGGACAGCAGGTCGGCGAGTTCAAGAAGATGGTGCGGGCGCTGCACGCGGCCGGCATCGAGGTCATCCTCGACGTGGTCTACAACCACACGGCGGAGGCGGGCGAGCTGGGCCCGACCCTCTCCCTGAAGGGCATCGACAACCGGGGCTACTACCGGCTCCAGTCCGACGCCCGCCGGTACGCCGACTACACGGGCTGCGGCAACACCCTGCACGTGGTGCAGCCGCAGGTGCTGCGGCTCATCACCGACAGCCTGCGCTACTGGGTGACCGAGATGGGGGTGGACGGCTTCCGCTTCGACCTGGCGGCGGCCCTCGCCCGCTCCTTCCACGACGTCGACATGCTCTCCCCCTTCCTCGCGGTCATCGCCCAGGACCCGGTCCTGCGCCGGGTGAAGCTGATCGCGGAGCCCTGGGACGTGGGCAACGGCGGCTACCAGGTGGGGGCCTTCCCGCCGCTGTGGACCGAGTGGAACGACCGCTACCGGGACGCGGTGCGGGACTTCTGGCGCGGGGCGCTGCCGGACGTGCGGGACCTCGGCTACCGGCTGTCCGGCTCCAGCGACCTGTACGCCTGGGGCGGGCGCCGGCCGTACGCCTCGGTCAACTTCGTCACCGCCCACGACGGCTTCACGCTGCGGGACCTCGTCACGTACGAGCGGAAGCACAACGAGGCCAACGGCGAGGGGAACCGGGACGGCACCCACGACAACCGCTCCTGGAACTGCGGGACGGAGGGCGAGACCGACGACCCGGAGACCGGGGCGCTGCGGCTGCGCCAGCAGCGCAACCTGCTCACCACCCTGCTCCTGTCGACCGGGGTGCCGATGCTGGTCTCCGGCGACGAGATGGGCCGCACCCAGGGCGGCAACAACAACGCGTACTGCCAGGACAACGAGATCGGCTGGCTCGACTGGTCGCTGCCCGAGGACCCCGGCCGGGCCGAGCTCCTCGCCCTGTCCCGGCGGCTGCTCGCGCTGCGCCACCGGCATCCGGTGCTGCGCCGCCGGGCCTTCTTCTCCGGCCGGCCGCAGCGCGCGGACGGGCTGCGGGACCTGGCCTGGTTCACGGCCGGGGGGACGGAGATGACGGAGGGCGACTGGTACGCGCGGACGGGGACGCTCGGCCTCTACCTGTCGGGCCGGGACATCCCGGGCCGGGACGCGCGGGGCGAGCGGATCACCGACGACAGCTTCCTCGCCGTCCTGCACTCCGGCCACCGCCCCCTGGACTTCCGGCTGCCGGGCCCGCCGTGGGCGGAGACGTACGAACTGGTCGTGGACACCGCCCGCGAGGACCAGTCCGGGCCGCCGGGCACGGTCCACCGGGGCGGCGAGGTGCTCCCGGTGGGGGCCCGGTCGGTGGTGCTGCTGCGGGTGTCCAGGTAGGGGGACGCGGGGGGGGATCCGGGCGCTCAGGAGCGGCCCAGGATCCCCCGGTCGTACCCGGCGGCGACGGCGGCCGCCCGGTCCTTCACGCCCAGCTTGCCGTAGATGTGGGTGAGGTGGGTCTTGACGGTGGCCTCGCTGATGAACAGCTCGGCGGCGATGGCGCGGTTGGCGGTGCCCCGGGCGACGAGGGCGAGGATCTCGGCCTCGCGCGCGGAGAGGGTGGTGTCGGCGGGCGGGGCGGCGGGGGCGCGGACGGCGGTGACGAGCCGGGAGGCCACGGCCGGGGAGAGGACGGTACGGCCCTCGGCGGCGGCCCGCACGGCCGCGAACAGCTCCTCGCGCGGGGCGTCCTTGAGGAGGTAGCCGGTGGCGCCGGCCTCGATCGCCGGGAGGGTGTCGGTGTCCGTGTCGTACGTGGTGAGGACGAGGACCCGGGCGCGGGCGCCGTGCCGGGCGAGCGCGGCGATGGCGTCGACGCCGCCGCCGCCCGGCATCCGCAGGTCCATGAGGACCACGTCGGGGTCGAGTTCCAGGGCGAGGGCGACGCCCCGGACGCCGTCGGGGGCCTCGCCGAGGACGCGGAAGCCGGAGCCCTCGGCGGCGAACATGCCGCGCAGGCCGTCCCGTACGACGGGGTGGTCGTCGACGATCAGCAGGGTGATGTCGGTCATGGTGTGGCCAACGGTACGCGGGCGGAGACCGCCGTGCCCTCGCCGGGGGCGGTCTCGACGGTGACGGTGCCGGTGAGGCGCTCGGCGCGGGCCCGCATGCCGTCGAGCCCGAACCCGCCGCCCTCGCCGTCCCGTTCGGGCCGGGCGAGCGGGTCGAAGCCGCGGCCGTCGTCCCGTACGTCCAGGGTGATCTCGTCGTCCATGTAGGAGAGGGTGACGCCGGCCCGGGCGGCCCCGGCGTGGCGGGCGGTGTTGGACAGGGCCTCCTGGGCGATCCGCAGCAGGGTGGCGGCGACCTCGCCGTGGAGCGGTGCCTCGGTGCCGGTGACGGTGAAGCGGGTGGCGACGCCGGTGCGTTCGGCCCACTCCTCGACGGTCTTGCGCAGGGCCTCGGGGAGGGCGTCGTGCTCCAGGGCGACCGGGCTCAGGTTCCGCACGGAGCGCCGGGCCTCGCCGAGACCGTGCCGGGCGAGGTCGGCGGCGCGCCGCAGGTGGGTCTCGGCGCGCTCCCGGTCGGGGGCGGCGGAGGCGGCCTGGAGCTGGGTGACGACCCCGGTGAGGCCCTGGGCGATGGTGTCGTGGATCTCGGCGGCGAGCCGGCGCCGCTCGTCGGCGACCCCGGCCTCCCGCGCCTGGAGCAGGAGTTGGGCCTGGAGGGCGGCGTTCTCGGCGAGGGCCTGTTCGAGGCGGCTGTTGGCGCGGGCGAGCTCCGCGATGGTGGCGGCGCGCTCGGCCGCCTTCTCCGCCTCCTTCGTGCCGAGGTGGGAGAGGCCGACGACGAGGCAGGCGTTCAGGGCGAACAGTCCGCCGAAGGCGAGCCACTGCACGAGGGAGGCGGGCGGCAGTCCGCCGGACTGGGACCCGGCCATGGTGACGGCGACGAGGAGGAGCCCGGCCCGGGAGAGGCGGCGGGGCAGCAGGTGGACGGCGTCGAAGTAGCCCGCGCAGGCGTAGACCGCGAAGAAGGGGTTGAGCCAGGTCAGCACGAAGGCGAGGGCGGTGCGGAGGACGAAGTACGCGGTGGAGGCGGGGCCGGGGGCACCGGGGACGAGGAGGGGGACGGGGACGGGGACGTCGGGGACGGGGGCGGGGTCTTCCGTCGGGGGGTTGCCTGCGGGCTCTTCCCGTAGGGGGCCGGACTCTTCCCTTACGGGGCCCGGTCCTTCCCGTACGGGATCCGGTCCTTCCCGTACGGGATCCGGTCCTTCCCGTACGGGATCCGGTCCTTCCCGTACGGGCTCCGGCTCGTCCCGTACGGGCTCCGGCTCGTCCCGTACGGGATCCGTCCCCTCCCGTACGGGCTCCGGGTCTTCCCCTGAAGGCCCGGAGCAGGGGCGGCCGGTCGTCCAGCCGTGGGCCGCGACGAAGCGGACACAGCGGCGGTCCCACACCGCGTGGAGGAGGAGGGCCATCGGCACCAGGAACCCGGCGGTCACCGTCTCCGCGCGGTCCGACAGCGTCCCCGCCGACGCCCCGGCGATCGCGGTGGCGATGCCGAGCAGGCCGTACGGCCCCCAGCGGAAGAACTGGCGCCAGCGTTCCTCGACGGTGGTGGCCGGCATCGGCCCCCCTCCCCTCACTCCCCGCGTCGCCCCCGACGTCACTCCCAGCGGAACCAGCGCACCGAGGCGCCGGTCAGGACGACCGCCCACAGGGCCATGACCCCGAGCGCGGCCCATTCGGGCCGGCCGCCCGACGCGGCCGCGTCGAGGGCCTCGGAGGCGGCGCCGAAGGGGGTGAGCCCGACGATCCGCTGAAGGGTATCCGGCATGGCCTGGACCGGGACCCAGACCCCGGCGGTGAACATGGTGGGGAAGAAGACGGCCGAACCGACGGCGGTGGCGACCTTCTGCGTGCGCGCGACGGCGCACACGGCCGCGCCGAGCGCGAGTCCGCACGCGACGGCGAGCAGCAGGGCGATCAGGTACCCCGCCGGGTCCTCCGGCAGGGCGACGCCGAAGGCGAGGCGGCCGACCGCGACCACGAGCAGCGCGGAGACGAGCGCGGCGGCGGCGTGCAGGACGAGCTGCGCGGTGAGCAGGGTCCCGGGCCGTACGGGAGTGGTGGACATCCGGCGCAGGATGCCGCGCTCGCGGTAACCGGAGAGGACCGGGGGCATGGCCTGGAGCCCGGACATGATGAGGGCGAAGAGGACGGAGACGGGGACGTAGAGGTCGATGACCCGGCGTCCGCCGAGGTCCTCGGACGCCTCCCGGAAGGAGGGGATCAGGCCGAGGATCACGAGGAGCAGGGCCGGCGAGAGCATCACCCAGAACAGGCTTCCGGGCTCGCGGCCGAAGAGCCGCGCCTCGGTCTTCAGGACGGTCGTGGTGGCGGTGCTCATCGGTGATCGGTTCCCGTCAGGTCGAGGTAGGCGTCGTCGAGGGTGGCGTCGGCGACCCGGAGGCGGGAGGCGGTGACGCCGTGGCGGGCGAGGAGGGAGACGAAGGCGGTGACGGTCTCGTCGCTGCCGCCGACGACCGTGCGCCCGTCGGCGGTCGTGACGGAGACGGCCCCGGGGAGCGCCCGCAGCGCGGCCGGGTCGAGCGGGGTGTCGGCGGCGAAGGAGATCTCCTTGGCTCCGGCGGCGCGCCCGATCAGCCCGTCGGGGGTGTCGAGGGCGGCGATCCGGCCGCGGTCGAGGACGGCGATCCGGTCGCAGAGGCGCCGGGCCTCCTCCATGAAGTGGGTGACGAGCAGGACGGTCACCCCGGTGTCCCGGACGGCCTCGACGAGCTCCCAGACCTCGCGGCGGGCGCGCGGGTCGAGGCCGGTGGTGAGTTCGTCGAGGACGACGACCCGGGGGTCCCCGATCAGGGCGAGGGCGATGAACAGCCGCTGCTTCTGGCCGCCCGACAGCTTCCCGAACCGCACCTTCAGGTGGGGCAGGAGGCCGAGCCGCTCGGCGAGCGCGTGCGGGTCGGCGGGCCGCTCGTGGAAGGAGGCGTACAGGGCGAGCGCCTCGCGGACGGTCAGTTTGGGCTGGAGCCCGCTCTCCTGGAGCTGGACGCCGAGGACCCGGGTGGTCTCGGCGCGCCGAACGGCCGGGTCGTGTCCGCAGACGCGGACCAGGCCCTCGTCGGGGGTCCGCAGCCCTTCGACGCACTCGACGGTGGTGGTCTTGCCGGCGCCGTTGGGCCCGAGGATCCCGAAGACCTCCCCCTCGCCGACCTCGAAGGAGACCCCGTCGACGACCTTCCGGCCGTCGTAGGACTTGTGCAGTCCCCGCACTTCGATCGCTGCTGTCGTCATGCCCCGAGCCTCCTGCTCCGGGCGGCCCTCCGGCATCGGCCGATCCGCTCGTACCCACCGTCAACCGATCGGAGGATGGCGGGTACGACCTCTCGGTACGGCCCCTCCGTACGGCCCCGGGGCCCGGTCGGCTCGGTCCCCGGCCGGCTCGGTCCCGGCCGGCTCAGTCCCGGCCGGCGAGCGTCGCTTCGAGCCGGGTCACGTACCGGGCCTCGGCCTCCTTGCGCACGGCGGCGAAGCGGCGGTCGACGAGGAGGACCGGCAGCATCCAGAGGTAGCCCCACGGGCTGAAGGCCCCGGCGATCCCCGCCTGCCGGAGCAGTTGGTTGGTGACCAGGGCGAGGCAGCCGGAGAGCACCCAGATCGCCCCGCGGTGGCGCCCGAGGAAGCGCACCGGAGCGTTCCGGGGGCCCGCGAGCGCCTCGGCGGTCGCGGCCCGCACGGCCGCCGCGCGGTCGGTGGGGTCGGCGGCCTCGGCGGCGCGGACGGCGGCGGCGCCGTCGGCGAGGTCGTCGGCGAGGGCCCGGGCCTGCTCCTGCGTCCGCCCGGCGGCGAGTCTCCCCTCGGCGGCGGCCATCCGCAGGTCCTCCCAGTAGCCCCGGCGGGCCCAGCGCTCGGCGGCGGCGAGCCGGTCGGCCTCGGCGGAGTCGGGGGCCAGTTCCTTCAGGCGCCGGGAGAGCTCGACGGCGCGGGCGGCACGGCCCGGGTGGTCGAAACCGTCGGCGCGCAGGCACAGTTCGGCGTAGCCGGCGAGGAGCCCGAGGTGGTCGCGTTCGAGGGCGAGACCGGCGCGGAAGGCCTCCTCGGCGAGGTCGTCGTGGTCGTCCTCGGCGGCGTGCCCGAGGGCGAGCCAGCAGTAGAGGTCGGCCTGCGGGCCGAGGGCGTCGAGCCCCTCCTGCGCGGCCCGGCGCACGGCCGCGTTGCCGCCCGCCAGGAAGAGCTGTTCGCAGCGGGTCCCATAGGTGTCGAGCGTGGTCATGCGGTCCCCTCCGTGCACACCCCGGTGCGGGGCCGGGAAAGTCTCCGGCCTGCGGCTTCGTCCGGTCAAGGCGGTTCCGGGAAGCGGTCCGGAGGAGCGGCCGGAGACGGGCCGGAGACGCAGTCGGAGAAGGGCCGGAGGCGCGGCCGGAAGCGGGCCGGAGGAACAGCCGGCGGGAGGCCGGAGGCGCGGCCGGAAAACCGGGTGAACGGTGTCAGTGGTGAACCGTAAGGTCGGACCTGATGCCCGAGAACCCCGTACCCCCAGCAAGCGCCCCCGACCGGTCGGCGGTGCGCGTCCTGCTCCGCCTGTGGCCGTACGTACGTCCCGTGCGGGGGCGGCTGTTCACGGCCGCCTTCGTCGCGATAGTGGCCTCCTGTCTGTCGCTCGTCATCCCGCTCGTCCTGAAGTGGCTGGTGGACGGGCCCGTCGCGGACCGGGACCCCGGGGGCGTGTGGCTCGGGGCGCTGTACCTGCTGCTGCTCGGGATCGCGGAGGCGGTGCTCTTCGGCTTCCGGCGCTGGCTGGTGGCGCGGCCGCTCGCCGGGGTGGAGGCGCGGATGCGGTCGGACCTGTACGGCAGGCTCCAGCGGCTGCCGATCGCCTTCCACGACCGGTGGGCGTCGGGTCAGCTCCTGTCGCGCGGGACGACGGACCTGATGCTGGTGCGGATGTTCCTCGCCTTCCCGCTGACCTTCCTCCTGGTCAACGGCGTGACGATCCTCGCCGGGTACGTGCTGCTGCTCTCCCAGGACTGGTCCCTCGGCCTGGTGCTGCTGACCCCGGTGCTGCCGCTCGTGGTCGTCTGCTCGCTCTTCGAGGGCCGGTACGGCCGGGTGGCGCGCAGGGCCCAGGACCAGGTGGGCGACCTGACGACGGTCGTGGAGGAGAGCGTCCTCGGCATCCGGATCGTCAAGGGCTTCGGCCGGCACCGCAGCCAGGCGCGGGCCTTCCGCGAGCTCTCCGAGCACCTGCGGGGCACGGAACTGGTCAAGGCGCGGCTCCTCGCCATGATCTGGGCGGTCATCACGGTCGTACCGGAACTGGCCATCGGGGCGGCGCTCGTCCTCGGCACGGTGCAGGTCGCGGACGGGGACCTGTCGGCGGGCACGCTCGTCGCGTTCCTGTCGACGGCGCTGGCGCTGCGCTGGCCGGTCGAGTCGATCGGCTTCCTGCTCGCGATGAGCCAGGAGGCGGCGACGGCGACGGAGCGGTACTTCGAGGTGATGGACGCCGAGGAGGAACCGGAGACGGCCGCCGCCCCGGAGGCGCCGCGGACCGGCGGCCCGGACGGGGTCCGCTTCGAGAACGTCACCTTCCGCTACCCGGACGCCCCGGAGGGCGTCCCTCCGGTCCTGGACGGCGTCGACCTGCACATCCGCCCCGGCGAGACGCTGGCCCTGGTCGGCGGGACGGGCTCCGGGAAGACGACGCTCACCGCCCTCGTACCGCGCCTGCACGAGACGACGGGCGGCCGGATCCTCCTCGACGGCGAGGACATCGCGCGGATGGAGCGCCGCCGCCTGCGCTCCCTGGTGTCGGTGGCCTTCGAGGAACCCACCCTGTTCTCGGCCTCCGTCGGCGAGAACGTGCTGATGGGGGCCGACGACGCGGCGGGCGGGCCGGAGCTGCGGCGCGCCCTCGCCGTGGCCCAGGCGGACGGCTTCGTGGAGCGGTTGCCCGAGGCCGCCGCGACCCAGGTCGGCGAGCAGGGCCTGAGCCTGTCGGGCGGCCAGCGGCAGCGGCTCGCCCTGGCCCGCGCGGTGGTCGGCCGCCCCCGCTTCCTGGTCCTGGACGACCCCCTCTCGGCCCTCGACGTGCACACGGAGGCGCGGGTGGAGGCGGCCCTGCGGGAGGTGCTGCGGGAGACGACGGCCCTGGTGGTGGCGCACCGCCCGTCGACGGTGATGCTGGCCGACCGGGTCGCGCTGCTGTCCGGGGGCCGGATCGCCGCCGTGGGCACCCACCAGGAACTGCTGCGGAGCAACGAGGAGTACGCCTGGCTGATGTCGGGCGAGAAGGAACGGCGATGACGGACACCACGCTCACGAAACCGCCCGTCCCCGCGCCGGACGAGCCGGACCCCTTCGACCGCGACGACCTGCCCGCTCCCCCGGGGGCGACGGGCGCCCTGCTCCGCTCCCTCCTGTCCGCGCACCGCGCGCGGGTCGCGGTCGCCGCGCTCGTCCTCCTGGTCAAGGAGGCCGCGGTCCAGGCGGGCCCGCTGCTCGTGGCGTACGCCATCGACCGCGGCGTCCCGGCCTTTCGCGCGGGCGACCACGGCCCGGTGATCGCCGTGGGCCTCGGCTACCTCCTCTGCGCGGCCCTCTCGGGCATCCTCCAGTACGCCTTCGTCCGGGGAGCGGCCCGGATCAACCAGGACGTCCTCCTGGACCTGCGCGGCCGGATCTTCCGCCACGCGCAGATCCTCAGCGTCGACTTCCACGAGCGCTACACCTCGGGCCGGCTGATCTCCCGCTCCACCACGGACGTGGAGTCCTTGCGCGAGCTGCTCTCGGAGGGCCTCCAGGAGCTGATCGGCGTGGTCCTCTCCTTCCTTTCGATCACCCTGGTCCTGCTCTGGCTGGACCTGGGCATCGGCGCGGTGGCGACGGCGTCCTTCGTCCCCCTCTACCTCCTGGTGCAGCTCTACCGCCGCCGGGCGGGCCGGGTGTACGGCGAGCGCTCCACCGCGATCGCGGGCGTGATCGTGAAGTTCGCGGAGACGATGAACGGCATCCGCCCGGTCAGGGCGTTCCGCCGGGAGAAGACCAACGACGCGGAGTTCGGCACGCTCAACCGCCGCCACGAACGAAGCAACGGCGACGCGCTCCTCGAAATGGCCCGCTACGTCGTGGGCTCGCGTCTGGTGGCGAACACGGCGGTGGCCGGAATGTGCCTCTGGGGCGCGTACCGGGTCGCGGAGGGCTCCCTGGAACTGGGCGTCCTGGCGGCGGCCGTCCTCTACATGCGGCGCCTGTACGACCCGATCGACCGCCTGGGCATGTTCCTCAACTCGTACGAGTCGGCGGCGGCGTCCCTCACCAAGATCGCGGGCCTCCTGGCCCAGGAACCGGGCGTCCCGGAGACGACGGCGCCCCGGGAACTCCCCCACCGCGAGGGCTCTCCGGGCCGGGAGGTGGTCTTCGACGCCGTGCGGTTCGCGTACCGCACGGGGGGCGAGGTCCTGCCCGCCTTCGACCTGAGGATCCCGGCGGGCCGGACGGTGGCGGTGGTGGGCGCCACGGGCGCGGGCAAGTCGACCCTGGCAAAGCTCCTGGCGCGCTTCTACGACCCGACGGAGGGCCGGGTCCTCCTCGACGGCGTCGACCTCCGCGATCTCACCACCCCCGACCTCCGGCGCGGAGTCGTCATGGTCACCCAGGAGGCGTTCCTCTTCTCGGGCACGGTGGCGGAGAACATCGCGATCGGCCGCCCGGACGCGACGCGCGCGGAGATCGAGGAGGCGGCGAGGGCGATCGGCGCCCACGACTTCATCGCCGGCCTCCCCGACGGCTACGACACGGACGTGCGCAAGCGCGGCGGCCGGATCTCGGCGGGCCAGCGCCAACTGGTCGCCTTCGCCCGCGCCCTCCTGGCGGACCCGGCGGTCCTGATCCTGGACGAGGCGACGAGCTCGCTCGACGTGCCCGGTGAACGGGCGGTCCAGCAGGCCATGGACACGGTCCTGAAGGGCCGTACGGCGGTGGTCATCGCCCACCGCCTGTCGACGGTCGAGGTGGCGGACCGGGTCCTGGTGATGGAGTCGGGCCGGATCGTCGAGGACGGCCCCCCGTCTGCCCTGGTGACGGGAGACGGCCACTACGCGGGCCTGCACCAGGCGTGGCGGGACAGCCTGGTGGGCTGAGGAGGGCCCCACGGCCGCGAGCACACCCTCCGACGCGAACGGGGGTCGTGTTCGGGCCGCGGGGCTTGATGGGGGGCGCACGAGAACCGGTCACTCCGCCGGGACCCGCACGCGCCGTACATCACGCGGTCCCGAGCGCGGCCCCCGGAGCGCCCCCCACGCCCCCGAAAAACCGGAGTACGCCCCACCGCCCAACTCCCACGGGCGAAAACGCGCCTCCGGCCGAACACCACCCCACGTCCACCCCACAGTTCACGAAACGTCCGCTTAACGAACGCGCCCGTACCAGCAGCGGACGATTTCTGGCCAACTTGCATCCGCACTCCTGACAGGTCCCCGTCATCCCTGTCACTCTCTCCCCGGCTCCCCGAACGAAAGTCCGGAGACCGACGAACGTGCTCAACCGCTCTCCTTGCTCTGCCCGACGGACTCACCCAGGCCCGCCGGTACCCCCCTCGCAAAAGGAGTCCGCGTGAGATCCACGCCCAGCCGTCGCGCCACCGCGACCGGTGCCCTGATAGCCGCCGCCGCCATGATCGCCGTGAGCGTCCAGACGGGCGCCGCCACCGCGGCGGACACCCCGTTCGGCGTCGCGCCCAAGGCCCAGCAGGGCACGTCGGCGAACCCGGGCAAGCTCCCGGCCGACCTCACCCCCGCCCAGCGCACCGCGCTGATCAAGGCGGCCGACGCCGACAAGGCCGCCACGGCCAAGTCCCTCGGCCTCGGCGCCCAGGAGAAGCTGGTCGTCCGCGACGTCGTCCAGGACCGCGACGGCACGACCCACACCCGCTACGAGCGGACCTACGCCGGTCTGCCCGTGCTCGGCGGCGACCTGGTCGTCGAGGAGTCCAAGGCCGGCGTCCGGCAGGGCGTCACCAAGGCGGTCCGCACGGAGCTGAAGAACGTCGACACGACCGCCGAGGTCGCCCCGGCGGCCGCCGAGAAGCAGGCCGTCGGCCTCGCCCGGGCGGACGGCTCCGACAAGGCCGCCGCGAGCCGTGCCCCGCGCAAGGTGGTCTGGCTCGCCGGGGGCACCCCGGTCCTCGCGTACGAGACCGTCGTCGGCGGCCTCCAGCACGACGGCACCCCGAACGAGCTGCACGTCGTCACCGACGCCAAGTCGGGCGCGAAGCTCTACGAGTGGCAGGCCATCGAGACCGGCACCGGCAACACGCAGTACAGCGGCCAGGTGACGCTCGGCACCGCGCCCTCGTACTCGCTGACGGACACCGGCCGCGGCAACCACAAGACGTACAACCTCAACGGCGGCAGCTCCGGCACGGGAACGCTGTTCACCAACACCACCGACGTGTGGGGCAACGGCAACCCGTCCAACAAGGAGACCGCGGGCGCCGACGCGCACTACGGCGCCGCGCTCACCTGGGACTACTACAAGAACGTGCACGGCCGCACCGGCATCCGCGGTGACGGCGTCGGCGCGTACTCCCGGGTCCACTACGGCAACGCGTACGTCAACGCCTTCTGGCAGGACTCCTGCTTCTGCATGACGTACGGCGACGGCGCGGGCAACACCAAGCCGCTGACCTCCATCGACGTGGCCGCGCACGAGATGACGCACGGCGTCACCTCCAACACCGCCGGCCTGGTCTACAGCGGCGAGTCCGGCGGCCTCAACGAGGCCACCTCGGACATCTTCGCGGCGGCCGTCGAGTTCTACGCCAACAACGCGTCCGACCAGGGCGACTACCTCGTCGGCGAGAAGATCGACATCCGCGGCAACGGCACCCCGCTGCGCTACATGGACAAGCCGAGCAAGGACGGCTCGTCCAAGGACGCCTGGTACTCGGGCATCGGCTCGATCGACGTCCACTACTCCTCGGGCCCGGCGAACCACTGGTTCTACCTGCTCTCCGAGGGCAGCGGCACCAAGACGATCAACGGCGTGAGCTACGACTCCCCGACCTCGGACGGCCTGCCCGTCACGGGCATCGGCCGGGACAAGGCCGCGCTGATCTGGTTCAAGGCGCTCACCACCAAGTTCGGCTCCAACACCAACTACGCCGCCGCCCGCACGGGCACGGTCGACGTGGCCAAGGCGCTCTACGGCGCCACCAGCCCCGAGGTGACGGCCGTCGAGAACGCCTGGGCCGCGATCAACGTCGGCGCCCGTCCCGGTGGCGGCAACCCCGGTGGCAAGGTCTTCGAGAACACCGCCGACGTGTCCATCCCGGACAACGGCGCCGCGGTCACCTCGACGGTCAACGTCACCGGCGTCACCGGCAACGCCCCGAGCAACCTCTCGGTCGGCGTGGACATCGTCCACACCTACCGCGGTGACCTCGTGGTCGACCTCGTCGCCCCCGACGGCTCCGTCTACAGCCTGAGCAACCGCTCCGGCGGCAGCGCCGACAACATCGTCCAGACCTTCACCGTCAACGCCTCCTCCGAGGTCGCCAACGGCGCCTGGAAGCTCCGCGTCCAGGACAAGGCCTCGGCCGACACCGGCTACATCAACGCCTTCAAGCTGACCTTCCCGTAAGGCCACGACGAAGTGACGGACGCCCCGGGGGCAACGCCCCCGGGGCGTCCGTGCGTCCTCCGCGGGGTGGAACGCGTGATCAGGGTGCCGCCGTTCGATCTGCGTCCCGCGTCCCGTCGCGGGCGGCTTCTGCGAACCGTGGCGCCCGGGGGAGCAAGGCACCACGGTTCAGGGCGCCCGCCCCGCCCCTACCGCAACAACACCCCCGCCCCCTCCCCCGTCGTCTCCTCCGGCAGGGCCGCCAGGCCCAGCTCGGTCGGGTGGGCGAGGAGGGGGTGGGTGGGCAGGACGCGGACGGTGCAGCCGAAGGAGCCCGTGCGGTCGAGTTCCAGGGTGCCCGCGTACGGGAGGCGGCCCTCCAGGTCGGGACCGCCCGCCGGCTTGAGGGCGACCGTGCGGGGGGCGGTGAGGGTGTCGTCGGCGTCGACCCGGCCGGTGACGGCCTGGACCTCGACGTCGTCGGGGGTGAGGGTGCCGAGGGCGACCCGGACGCGGACGACCGGGGTGGCGCCCAGCTCCGCGTCGGCCACGTCGTCCGCGAGGCCGTCGC
The DNA here is from genome assembly GCF_042868165.1 of Streptomyces sp. NPDC007872. NCBI lineage: Bacteria > Bacillati > Actinomycetota > Actinomycetes > Kitasatosporales > Streptomycetaceae > Streptomyces > Streptomyces sp. NPDC007872. The sequence continues at coordinate 973,562 of NZ_JBIAEA010000001.1, read as the reverse complement.
CGACCTCGACGCGGTCGACGGTCACCTTGGGCCAGGCCTCCCGGACCCGGGCCTTCCAGGCGGCGAGCTCGCGGGCCCGGTCCGGGGCGAGCGCCCGGCGGGCGGTGGCGGCCGGGGCGTAGAGCCGCTCGACGTACTCGCGGACCATGCGGTCGGCGAGGACCTTGGGGCCGAGGTCGGCGAGGGTGCGCCGGACCATCGCCGTCCAGCCGGACGGGACGCCGTCCGGGCCCCGGTCGTAGAAGCGGGGGGCGACCCGGCGCTCGATCAGCTCGTAGAGGGCGGCGGCCTCCAGGTCGTCGCGGCGCTCCTCGTCGGCGGCGGCCGCGCCGTCGGCGGTGGGGATGGCCCAGCCGAAGTCGGGCTCGAACCACTCGTCCCACCAGCCGTCGAGGACGGAGAGGTTGAGGCAGCCGTTGAGGGCGGCCTTCATGCCGCTGGTGCCGCAGGCCTCCAGGGGGCGCAGGGGGTTGTTGAGCCAGACGTCGCAGCCGGGGTAGAGGCCGCGGGCCATCGCCATGCCGTAGTCGGGCAGAAAGACGATCCGGTGCCGGACCCGGGGGTCGTCGGCGAAGCGGACGAGCTCCTGCACGAGCCGCTTGCCGCCGTCGTCGGCGGGGTGGGCCTTGCCGGCGACGACGAGCTGCACGGGCCGCTCGGGGTGGAGCAGCAGCGACCGCAGCCGGTCCTTGTCGCGCAGCATCAGGGTGAGCCGCTTGTACGAGGGGACGCGGCGGGCGAAGCCGATGGTGAGGACGTCGGGGTCGAGGACGGAGTCGGTCCAGCCGAGTTCGGCGGCGGCCGCGCCGCGCTGCCGCCAGGAGGCCCGCAGCCGGTCCCGTACGTCGGCGACGAGCCGCTCGCGCAGGGTGCGGCGCAGGTCCCACAGCTCCCGGTCGCTCGCGTCGGGGCCGAGCGGGCCGACCTCGGGGGCGACCCAGGTGGGGGCGTGGACGCCGTTGGTGATGGAGGTGATGGGCACCTCTTCGGGGTCGAATCCCGGCCATAGTCCGGCGAACATGGCGCGGCTGACGGCGCCGTGGAGGGTGGAGACGCCGTTGGCGCGCTGGGCGAGGCGCAGACCCATGGCGGCCATGTTGAAGACGCCGGGTTCGCCGCCGAGGGGGGTCTCGTCGCCGAGGGCGAGGACGCGGCCGGTGTCGACGCCGGGCAGGGCGCCGCCCTCGCCGAGGTGGCGGGCGACCAGGGCGCGGTCGAAGCGGTCGATGCCGGCCGGGACGGGGGTGTGGGTGGTGAAGACGGTGCCGGCCCGGACGGTCTCCAGGGCGCTGTCGAAGTCGAGCCCCTCGCCCTGGAGTTCACGGATGCGTTCGAGGCCGAGGAAGCCGGCGTGGCCCTCGTTGGTGTGGAAGACCTCAGGGACGGGGTGGCCGGTGAGCCGGGTGTACGCGCGGACGGCGCGGACGCCGCCGATGCCGAGGAGCATCTCCTGGAGGAGCCGGTGCTCGCTGCCGCCGCCGTAGAGACGGTCGGTGACTCCGCGCTCGCCGGGTGCGTTCTCCTCGACGTCGGAGTCGAGCATGAGCAGCGGGACGCGGCCGACCTGGGCGGTCCACAGGTGGGCGTGCAGGCTGCGGCCGCCGGGCAGGGCGAGGGTGACGCGGGCGGGGGTGCCGTCGGGCTCGCGGAGCAGGGTGACGGGCAGCTCGCCGGGGTCGAGGACGGGGTACTGCTCCTGCTGCCAGCCGTCCCTGCCGAGGGACTGGCGGAAGTAGCCGTGCCGGTAGAGCAGCCCGACGCCGATCAGGGGGACGCCGAGGTCGCTGGCGGCCTTGAGGTGGTCGCCGGCGAGGATGCCGAGGCCGCCGGAGTACTGGGGCAGGGCCGCGGCGACGCCGAACTCGGGCGAGAAGTAGGCGACGGCGGCGGGCAGGTCGCCGGACTGCTCCTGGTACCAGCGGGGGGCGTGCAGATAGGCGTCGAGGTCCTCGGCGGCGGCGCGGAGCCGGGCCAGGAAGTCCTGGTCGGCGGCGAGCGCGGCGAGCCGGGGGGCTTCGAGGGAGCCGAGGATCCGGACGGGGTCGGTGCCGGTGCCGGGCGGGGTGCCCGGACCGGGGGTGCCGAGGGAGTCGAAGAGGGCCCGGGTGGGCTCGTGCCAGGACCAGCGCAGGTTGCGCGCCAGGTCGGCGAGGGGTCGAAGGGTGTCGGGGAGGACGGGGCGCACGGTGAATCGACGGATTGCCTTCACGTGTTCCACCTTCGCAGGCGAGTACGGACCGGAGCGGACGCACCACGCTGTGTGTCCGGCATGCCGCTCCGATGGTAGCCCCGACCGGATCGGAGCAACGGGAACCGACGGGTACGGAAAGCCCTGTGACGGACCGGGCGGGAGCAACGTCCTGATGCCACAGGGGCGGTGACGGCCTCGTGTCCGACTTCAACCCTGGCCCGATTTGCTACGACCGGGTAGTTAACAAAGCGCCGGATTGCCCGAGGGTGCACCATGGGAAGGCTCCTCCGGTAACGCCCGGCACGCGCCCCTTCCTGACCCCCTTTCACCCCCTCGGTTCGGCCGTCCGGGTGAACGCGGACGGGAGAGGGCACGCCCCCGGCCCGCCGGCCGTCGGCGGAGCTAGAAAGAGCGCACCACCACCCGCACCCCCGTAACCCGTCAGGTGATGCTGTGAATCCGCTCATGGGACGCATTCCCGTACTGGACGTCCGCCCACTGGTCGACTGCGGCCGGCGCCCCGCGAAGGCGGTGGCCGGAGAGACCTTCGAGGTGACGGCGACCGTCTTCCGCGAGGGACACGACGCGGTCGCCGCCAATGTCGTGCTGCGCGGCCCGTCGGGCCGTCCCGGCCCCTGGATCCCGATGCGCGAACTGGCCCCGGGCACCGACCGGTGGGGGGCCGAGGTCACCCCGGACGCCGAGGGCTCCTGGACGTACGCCGTGGAGGCCTGGAGCGATCCGATCGCGACCTGGCGGCACGCGGCGAGGATCAAGATCCCGGCCGGGATCGACTCCGAACTGGTCCTCGCCGAGGGGGCCGAGCTGCACGAGCGGGCGGCGAAGGGCGTCCCGAAGAAGGGCGGCGGCCGGGAGGCCGTGCTCGCGGTGGCGGACACGCTGCGCGACCCGTCCCGCCCCGCCGCCGTGCGGCTCGCGGCGGCCCTGGCCCCCCGGGCGGTGGAGGTCCTGGACCGCCATCCGCTGCGCGAACTGCTCACCTCCTCGCCGAAGTTCCCCCTCCAGGTGGAGCGGGAGCGGGCCCTGTACGGCTCGTGGTACGAGTTCTTCCCGCGCTCCGAGGGGGCGCGGACGGTCGGGGGGCGCACGGTCCCGGGGAACTTCCGCACGGCCGCCGAGCGGCTGCCGGCGGTGGCGGCGATGGGCTTCGACGTGGTGTACCTGCCGCCGGTGCACCCGATCGGCGAGACCCACCGCAAGGGGCCGAACAACTCCCTGTCGGCGTCGCCGAGCGACGTGGGGGTGCCGTGGGCGATCGGTTCGCCGGAGGGCGGGCACGACGCGCTCCACCCCGACCTGGGCACCTTCGAGGACTTCGACGCCTTCGTGGCGCGGGCCCGGGAGCTGCGCCTGGAGATCGCGCTCGACTTCGCGCTCCAGTGCTCGCCGGACCACCCGTGGGTGGAGAAGCACCCGGACTGGTTCCACCACCGCCCCGACGGCTCGATCGCGTACGCGGAGAACCCGCCGAAGAAGTACCAGGACATCTATCCCATCGCGTTCGACAAGGACATGGACGGGATCGTCGAGGAGACCGTGCGGGTGCTGCGGCACTGGATGGACCACGGGATCCGGATCTTCCGCGTCGACAACCCGCACACCAAGCCGGTGGTGTTCTGGGAGCGGGTCATCGGGGAGGTCAACAAGAGCGATCCGGACGTGATCTTCCTGGCGGAGGCGTTCACCCGGCCCGCGATGATGCGGACCCTGGGCGCGATCGGCTTCCAGCAGTCGTACACGTACTTCACCTGGCGCAACACCAAGGAGGAGCTGACGGAGTACCTGACGGAGCTGTCCCGGGAGACGGCCGCGCAGATGCGGCCGAACTTCTGGGTGAACACCCCGGACATCCTGCCCGGCCTCCTCCAGAAGGGCGGCCGGCCCGCGTTCGAGGCGCGGGCGGTCCTCGCGGCGACGCTCTCGCCGTCCTGGGGCATGTACGCCGGGTACGAGCTGTGCGAGAACACCCCGCTGCGGGAGGGCGGCGAGGAGTACCTGGACTCGGAGAAGTACGAACTGCGGCCCCGTGACTGGGAGTCGGCGGAGCGCGCGGGGCGGACGATCACCCCGCTGATCACGAACCTGAACCGGATCAGGCGCCGCCACCCGGCCCTGCGCCGACTGCGGAACCTGACCTTCCACGAGGCGGACAACCCGCAGGTGATCGCGTACAGCAAGCGCTCCGGTTCGAACACCGTTCTGGTGGTCGTCAACCTCGACCCGCACCACACCCAGGAGGCGACGGTCTCGTTGAACATGCCGGAACTCGGCCTGGACTGGCACGAGACCGCACCGGTGCGCGACGAGCTCACCGGCGACACCTATCACTGGGGCAGGTCCAACTACGTGCGCCTGGAACCGGGCGTCGCGCCCGCCCACGTGCTGGCCCTGCGACCGTCCCCGCAGACCGGAGGGTCACCCACCTCATGACTGTCAACGAGCCCGTCCCCGACAAGTTCGAGGACACCCCCGCCAAGGACCGCGATCCCGAGTGGTTCAAGCGGGCCGTCTTCTACGAGGTCCTGGTCCGTTCCTTCCAGGACAGCAACGGCGACGGCGTCGGCGACCTGAAGGGCATCACGTCCAAGCTGGACTACCTCCAGTGGCTGGGCGTGGACTGCCTCTGGCTGCCGCCGTTCTTCAAGTCCCCGCTGCGCGACGGAGGTTACGACGTCGCCGACTATACGTCCGTGCTCCCGGAGTTCGGCGACCTCGCCGACTTCGTGGAGTTCGTGGACGCGGCCCACCAGCGCGGCATGCGCGTGGTCATCGACTTCGTCATGAACCACACCAGCGACCAGCACATGTGGTTCCAGGAGTCGCGGCGCGATCCGGACGGGCCGTACGGCGACTACTACGTCTGGGCCGACGACGACAAGCAGTACCCGGACGCCCGGATCATCTTCGTCGACACGGAGACCTCCAACTGGACCTTCGACCCGGTGCGCAAGCAGTACTACTGGCACCGGTTCTTCTCGCACCAGCCGGACCTCAACTACGAGAACCCGGCGGTGCAGAAGGAGATCCTGTCCGCGCTGAAGTTCTGGCTGGACCTGGGGATCGACGGCTTCCGGCTCGACGCGGTGCCGTACCTGTACCAGGAGGAGGGGACCAACTGCGAGAACCTCCCGGCCACCCACGCCTTCCTGAAGCGGGTCCGCAAGGAGATCGACGACCACTACCCGGACACGGTGCTGCTCGCCGAGGCCAACCAGTGGCCGGAGGACGTCGTCGACTACTTCGGCGACTTCCGGTCGGGCGGCGACGAGTGCCACATGGCCTTCCACTTCCCGGTCATGCCGCGGATCTTCATGGCCGTGCGGCGCGAGTCCCGCTACCCGGTCTCGGAGATCCTGGCGAAGACGCCGGCGATCCCGTCCGGCTGCCAGTGGGGCATCTTCCTGCGCAACCACGACGAGCTGACGCTCGAGATGGTCACGGACGAAGAGCGCGACTACATGTACGCGGAGTACGCCAAGGACCCGCGGATGCGGGCCAACATCGGCATCCGGCGCCGACTCGCCCCGCTCCTGGACAACGACCGCAACCAGATGGAGCTGTTCACCGCGCTGCTCTTCTCGCTGCCGGGCTCGCCGGTGCTGTACTACGGCGACGAGATCGGCATGGGCGACAACATCTGGCTGGGCGACCGGGACGGGGTGCGGACCCCGATGCAGTGGACGCCCGACCGGAACGCCGGCTTCTCCTCCTGCGACCCGGGCAGGCTCTACCTTCCGGCCATCATGGACCCGGTCCACGGCTACCAGGTGACCAACGTCGAGGCGGGCATGGCCTCGCCCTCGTCGCTGCTGCACTGGACGAAGCGGATGATCGAGATCCGGAAGCAGAACCGGGCCTTCGGCACGGGGACGTACACGGAACTCCCGGCGTCCAATCCGGCGGTGCTCGCGTTCCTGCGCGAGGACGGCGACGACCTGGTCCTCTGCGTGAACAACTTCTCGCGGTTCGCGCAGCCGACCGAGCTGGACCTGCGGCGCTTCGCGGGCCTGCACCCCATGGAGCTGATCGGTGGCGTGAAGTTTCCTGCCATCGGTCAACTCCCGTACCTCCTGACCCTGGCGGGACACGGGTTCTACTGGTTCCGCCTCAAGAAGGACTGAGACCGCGACGGTTCGGCCACGTCCGCGGCGGGGCGGTTTCGCCCGTCCCGCCGGGGGCACTGTGAACGACAGCACGATTCAGGTCCATACGGGCCTTCTTCCCGGGCCCGTACGGATCTTCCCTTTCCGACACGTCCCGCACATCCGGACAGTCCAAGCCGCCATCCGGGACACTCTGCGCATTTGAACGTATACGAACGCCAACTGCGCGCCCCGGGGAAAGGACGCGATGCCATGCCGGAGACCGCATCCGACACCCGGGCCCCGGACGCCCTCCTTCCGTCCCTCGCCCCCCTGCTCCACGAATGGCTGCCACGGCAGCGCTGGTTCGCGGGCAAGGGCCGCCGGGTCACCGGATTCACACTGGACGCGGCCACGGAGCTGCTGCCGCTGGACGGCCCGGGGCCCGGCCTCCTCCATCTGCTCGTACGAGTCGAACAGCCGGGCCGCCCGGCCGGTTCGCCCTCCGACTGCTACCAACTGCTCCTGGGCGTAAGGACCCAGCTCCCGCCCCGCCTCGCCCCCGCCCTGATCGGGCGGATCCGGCAGGGGCCGCTCGCCGGGCGGGCCGTCTACGAAGGGCTGCGCGACCCGCGGCTCGCCGGGCTCCTCTACGAGCGGCTGCGCACCCCGGGCCGGACCGGTCCGCTGCGCTTCCACGCCACCACCGCCCTGCCGGCCGCGCTCGCGCCCCGCGTGCTCGACGCCGAGCAGTCCAACTCCTCGCTCGTCTACGGCGACGCGTACATCCTGAAGATCTTCCGGCGGGTCAGTCCCGGCGCCAACCCCGACCTGGAGCTGCCGCTGGCGCTCAGCCGGGCCGGCTGCGCCCGGGTGCCCGCGCCGGTCGCCTGGTTCGAGTCGGGGGCCGCGACCCTCGGCGTCCTCCAGCCCTATCTGCGGGACTCCCGCGACGGCTGGCGGCTCGCGCTCGACGCGCTGGCCGACGGGCGGGAGTTCACCGGCGAGGCGCGGGACCTCGGACGCGCCACGGCCGAGGTGCACCTGGCGCTCGCCGGGGCGCTGCCGACGCGGCGGCTCGGCAAGGCCGAGGCCGAGCTGCTCGCCGACGCGATGGACCGGCGGCTGCACGCGGCGGCGCAGGCCGTGCCCGCGCTGCTGCCGCACGTGCCGGGGCTGCGGGCCGTCTTCGCGGCGGCGAGCGGCGCCGCCGGGGCGGGTGCGCTCCAGCGCATCCACGGCGACCTGCACCTCGGGCAGACCCTGCGGGGTTCCGACGGGGCCTGGGCGGTGATCGACTTCGAGGGCGAGCCCGCGAAGCCGCTGGACGAGCGGCGCAGCCCCCAGCCCACGGTCCGGGACGTCGCCGGGATGCTCCGCTCCTTCGACTACGCGGCCCGCACCCACCGGCCGTGGAACGCCGACTGGGCGGCCCGCTGTCGCGACGCCTTCTGCACCGGCTACGCGGAGGCGGCGGGCGCCGACCCCCGCTCGGACCCGGCGCTGCTGCGCGCCTACGAGACCGACAAGGCGGTGTACGAGGTCGTCTACGAGGCCCGGCACCGGCCGGACTGGCTGCCGGTGCCGATGGCGGCGATCGAACGGCTGGCGGCGATCCCGTGAGTACCCCGTTCGGAGCAGCGGGCCCGTCCCGCGGGCCCCGTCCCACCCGCGAGAACCCCCACCGGCCCCGTTCGGCCGAGTGTCCCGGGGTCCCCGCGGCCCGTTCCACAAGCGTGTTCCCCACGAATCCCCCCTTTCCCTCTCCCGTCCTCCAGGAGGCATCCCCGTGACCGCCCGATCCGCAGGAAAGACGTCCACAGCCAAGAAGGCGCCCGCGTCGGCCACTGCCAAGAAGGCGTCCGCGGCGGACCTGCTCGCCGTGCGGAAGGAGCCGGCGCCGGAGCGGCCCGCCGTGCGGAAGGCGCCACCGCTCGACCCGGGCGACCGGGCCCGGCTGCTCGCCGGGGAGCACCACGACCCGCACGGGGTGCTCGGCGCGCACCCGGTGCGCGGCGGGGTGGTGGTGCGGGTGCTGCGCCCGTACGCCCGGGAGGTCGCCGTCCTCGTCAAGGGCCGCCGGATCGTCCTCCACGACGACGGGGACGGGCTCTTCTCCGGGCTGCTGCCGCTGCTGCGGAAGGTGCCGGCGTACGAGCTGCGGGTGCGGTACGACGAAGGCGCCGAAGGTACGGAGCTGGAGGTGCAGGACCCGTACCGCTTCCTGCCCTCGCTCGGCGACCTCGACCTGCACCTGATCGGCGAGGGCCGGCACGAGGAGCTGTGGAAGGCGCTCGGCTCCCGGATCATGACGCACGAGGGCGTGACCGGCACCCGGTTCGCGGTCTGGGCGCCGAACGCGCGCGGGGTGCGGCTCACCGGCGCGTTCACGTACTGGGGCACGGGCCTGCCGATGCGCTCGCTCGGCTCGACGGGCGTGTGGGAGCTGTTCGTGCCCGGCCTCGGCGAGGGCACGGTCTACAAGTACGACATCGCCCGGCCCGACGGCTCGCACACGCTGCGGGCGGACCCGATGGCCCGGCGGACCGAGTGCCCGCCGAACACCGCGTCGATCGTCACCGAGTCGCACCACGCGTGGAGCGACGGCGAGTGGATGGAGCGGCGGGGCTCCCGCCCGGCCCACGAGGCCCCGCTGTCGGTGTACGAGGTGCACCTGGCGTCCTGGCGGCCGGGGCTCACCTACCGCGAGCTGGCCGAGCAGTTGCCCGCGTACGTGCGCGACCTCGGTTTCACGCACGTGGAGTTCATGCCGGTCGCCGAGCACCCCTTCGGCGGCTCGTGGGGCTACCAGGTGACGGGCTTCTACGCGCCGACGGCCCGGCTGGGCACCCCGGACGACTTCAAGTACCTGGTGGACGCGCTGCACCGGGCGGGGATCGGGGTCCTGATGGACTGGGTCCCGGCGCACTTCCCGAAGGACGACTGGGCGCTCGCGGAGTTCGACGGGCGGCCGCTGTACGAGCACGAGGACCCGCGCCGGTCGCACCACCCGGACTGGGGGACCCTGGAGTTCGACTACGGCCGCAAGGAGGTGCGGAACTTCCTGGTCGCCAACGCCGTGTACTGGTGCCAGGAGTTCCACATCGACGGCCTGCGGGTGGACGCGGTCGCCTCGATGCTCTACCTGGACTACTCGCGCGAGCACGGCGAGTGGGTGCCGAACGAGTTCGGGGGCCGGGAGAACCCGGACGCGGTGGCGTTCCTCCAGGAGATGAACGCGACCGTGTACCGGCGCTGCCCGGGGATCGTGACCTTCGCGGAGGAGTCCACGGCCTGGGACGGGGTGACGCGGCCGACGGACCAGGTGGGTCCGGGCGGCTTCGGCGGCCTCGGCTTCGGCATGAAGTGGAACATGGGCTGGATGCACGACTCCCTGGAGTACGTGCAGAAGGAGCCGGTGCACCGCAAGTACCACCACAACGAGATGACGTTCTCGATGGTGTACGCGTACAGCGAGAACTACATCCTGCCGATCTCGCACGACGAGGTCGTGCACGGCAAGCGGTCGCTGGTGTCGAAGATGCCGGGCGACTGGTGGCAGCAGCGGGCCAACCACCGCGCCTACCTGGGCTACATGTGGGCCCACCCCGGCAAGCAACTCCTGTACATGGGGCAGGAGTTCGCGCAGGGCGGGGAGTGGTCGGCGGACCAGGGGCCGGACTGGTGGCTGCTCGACCCGGCGTACGGGGCGGCGGACGACCACCGGGGCGTGCAGAACCTGGTCCGCGACCTGAACGCGGTCTACACGGCGTCGCCGTCGCTGTGGGAACGGGACACCTCGCCCGAGGGGTTCGAGTGGGTGGTCGGGGACGCGGCCGACGACAACGTCTTCGCGTTCCTGCGCTTCGACGGGCTCGGCTCGCCGCTGCTCGCCGTGTCGAACTTCTCGCCGGTGGTGCGGCACGACTACCGGCTCGGGGTGCCGGACACCTTCGCGGCCTGGACGGAGGTGCTGAACACGGACGCGGGCCGCTACGGGGGCTCGGACGTGGTCGGCACCGACCCGGTGAAGACCGAGTCGGTGCCGTGGCACGGGCGGCCGTCCAGCGTGCGGATGACGCTGCCGCCGCTGGCGACGGTGTGGTTCAGGCCGGCTTGAAGGGCGCGGCGGGCGTGAGCCCCGGTCTCAGGCCGGCCTGATCACGCCGAGTCGCTGGGTGGCCCGGGTCAGCGCCACGTACAGGTCGTTCACGCCGTGCGGGGCGCCGGCCCGGATGCCGTCCGGGTCGACGACGAGGACCGTGTCGAACTCCAGGCCCTTGGCCTGCCGGGGGTCGAGCAGGACCACCGGCCGGGTGAGGTCGGGGGCCGGGCCGTGGTCGGCGTCCGGGAGGGCGGCGGCCAGGGCGGGATGCAGCTCCGGCGGGGCGATCACGGCGAGCCGTCCGTCGGGGCGCCGCTCGGCGGCCACCGCGTCGGCGGCCTCCTTCACCGGGTCCTCGACCGTGCGGTCCCAGGGCTCGACCCCGGTCGAGCGGACCGAGCCGGGCGGCTCGAAGCCGGGGTCGTCCGCGCGTCGCACCTCGGCGGCGACGGCCATGATCTCGGCGGGGGTGCGGTAGTTGACGCCGAGCCGGACCAGGTCCCAGCGGTCCTCCACGTACGGGCCGAGAACGTCCTGCCAGGCGCCGACGCCGGCCGGGTCGCCGGTCTGGGCGGGGTCCCCGACCAGGGTCATGGAGCGGGTGGGGCTGCGGCGCATCAGGAGCCGCCAGGCCATCGCGGAGAGCTCCTGTGCCTCGTCGACGATGATGTGCCCGAAGGCCCAGGTGCGGTCGGCGGCGGCCCGTTCGGCGGCGGTGCGGTGGTCGGCCTCCTCGTGCCGCTCGGCGAACCGCTCGGCGTCGATGATGTCGTGGGCGGAGAGGACCTCGGAGGCGTCCTTGTCCTGCTCCTCCTTGTCCTCGAACTCGTAGGTGCGGGAGGCGTAGGAGACGTCGAGGACGCCCTGCGCGTACTGGATCCGCTTCTGCCGCTCGGCCTCCTGGGCGGCCCGGGCCGCCGAGTCGTCCTCGCCGAGCAGCTCGGCGGCCTCGTCGAGCAGGGGCACGTCGGCGGGGGTCCACGCGTCGCCCTCGCGCCGGATCGCGGCGGCGTCGGCGTCGGGCAGGTGGGTGGGGTCGGCGAGGTAGCCGGCGAGGAACTCCTGCGGGGTGAGGGCGGGCCAGAGGGTGTCGAGGGCGGCGTACACCTCGGCGTTCGCGGCGATGCCCTTGGCGAGCAGGGCGATGTCGTCGGGGCCGAGGAAGTTGGGGCCGCCGTAGGGGTCGGCGCCGATCCGGTCGGCGAGCTGCTCGGCGAGGGCGTCGAGGATCCGGAAGACGAAGTAGGGGCGGGCGAGGTTGTGCGGGAGGGCGGTCTCGCGGGCCTTGTGGCGGGCCTCCAGGGCCATGTCCCAGTCGACGACCAGGTCGCCGTCCTCGTGGGGGACGACGAGGGGCTCGCCGCGCTCGGGGACCCGCTGGTGGTCCCGTACGGCGGCGGCGAGGGCGTCGGCCATGGCGGCGGAGCCCTTGACGGCGGCGGCGCGCGGGGTGTCGGTGCCGGTGGCGCGGACGCCCGGGAAGAGCTCGGCGGGGGTGGCGAGGAGGACGCCGGTCTCGCCGAGGGAGGGCAGGACGTTGCCGATGTAGCCGAGGAAGGCGGGGTTGGGGCCGACGATGAGGACGGCCCGGCGGGCGAGCTGCTCGCGGTGGGCGTAGAGGAGGTACGCGGCGCGGTGCAGGGCGACGGCGGTCTTGCCGGTGCCGGGGCCGCCCTCGACGACGAGGACGCCGCGGTGCGGGGAGCGGATGATGGCGTCCTGCTCGGCCTGGATGGTCTGCACGATGTCGTGCATGCGGCCGGTGCGGGCGGCGTCGAGCGAGGCGAGCAGCACCTCGTCGGCGTCCCGGCTCTCGTGGCCGGTGCGGGTGGCGTCGGCGAGGTCGAGGACCTCGTCGTGGAGGGCGGTGACCGTGCGGCCGGTGGTGCTGATGTGGCGGCGGCGGGAGAGGCCCATCGGCTCGTACCCGGTGGCGAGGTAGAAGGGGCGGGCGACCTCGGCGCGCCAGTCGACGACGAGGGGGGTGCGGTTCGGGTCGTCCTCGCGGATGCCGAGCCGTCCGATGTGGTGGTCGCGGCCGTCGCGGAAGACGAGCCGGCCGAAGCAGAGGCCGCTCTCCCCCGCGTTGAACGCGGCGAGCAGCCCGGACTGCTCGGCGACCATCACGTCCCGTTCGAGCCGGCCCTGGTTGCTGCCGGTGCCGGGGGTGCGCAGGGCGCGGTCGACGGCGGCCTCGGCCTGGTCCCTCAGGTCGTCGAGTCGGGTGTAGAGATCGGTGATGAATCGCTGTTCATTCCGAAATTCCTCGGTTGACAATTCGACTCCCGGCGCGATACAGTGCGTTTAGTGAACTTCTCCGTGTTACTGCTGTGCATAGACACGGAATCCATAAATATACGCGATGCAATACCCCGACTGTCAATTCTAGTCGGGGTATTTCTGTATGCACTGCGGGAAACCGGGGCCGGCCCGGTGGGGCCTAAGCCAGCACGTCCTCCAGCTCCTCCAGGAGGCGGCGCTTCGGGCGGGCGCCGACCAGGGACTTCACGGGCTCGCCGTCCCGGAAGACCATGAGGGTCGGAGTGGCGAGGACCCCGTACCTCACCGTGGTCCCGGGGTTGCGGTCCACGTCGACCTCGACGATCCGCAGGCGCGCGGCCTCCTCCTCGGCGAGCGCGCCGAGCACCGGCTTGAGCTGCCGGCACGGCCCGCACCACTCGGCGGTGAACTTCACCAGGACCGGCAGCCCGGAACCCAGCACCTCCGCGCCGAAGTCCGCGTCCGTCACCTCGGTCACGCCCGTCGTGTGCGTCGTCATGTCCGTCACTCCTCTTCCTCCGCGGTTTTCCCGGTGGCTTTCTCGATGGCTTTCCCCGTGGCCAGTTCGCAGCGGGGCTCCGGGCCGTGCGGCAGTTCCGCCTCGGCCCGCAGGAGCTGGGCGCCCACCTGGGCGCGTACCGCCCGGAGCTGTTCGATCAGCCCGTCCAGCTCGGCGACCTTGCGCCGGTAGACGGCGATCGACGCGGGGCACGCGTCCCCCGCCGGGTGCCCCGCGCGCAGGCAGTCGACGAACGGCCGCGTCTCCTCCAGCTCGAACCCGAAGTCCTGAAGGGTCCTGATCTGCTGGAGGAGCCGCAGGTCGTCCTCGTCGTACGTCCGGTGCCCCAGGTCCGTGCGCCGGGCGGTCAGGAGACCGCGCGACTCGTAGTACCGCAGGGTCCGCGGGGTGGTCCCGGCCCGCTCGGCCAGCTCTCCGATGCGCATGTCCCCGACGGTAGGCCTTGACGTCGGGGTCAGGGCAAGGGCCGGTGCTCCGGGGAGGTCGGCCGGCCGCGCGGCTCCCGTGACCCGCCGTAACCATGAAAGAGCAGGAGATCAGCGTTCCCGGCCCGCGCGGGTGGGGTACGCGTGAAGGCGGCCGGTCTCGTCCATCCCGGTAGGGCGTTCCTCGCGCGGCCCGCACTCGCCCGGGTCGGCGTGCCAGTACGCCGGGGCGTGAGCTCCTGTGGCGGCGCCGTCGGGGATCGGCTCGGCCTGGCCGGTGATCGGCCGACCGCAGTACGAGCAGCGCTTCACCGGGCTGCCTTCCTCTCCTGGGCCTTGTGGCACGGGCAGTCGCAGCGTTTCGGGGGGAACAACGAGGGTGGCGCCGACGTAGACCGGGCCGGTCTTGCACCACGCGTGCTCGCCGAACCGGCAATCGGGCCGGATGACTTGCCCAGTGGGTGCGGCAGCGCTCACCGTGCGGCCTCGGGGCGGTAGGCGTCCTCGACGGCCGCCCTCAGGGCGGTGACGTCCGTGAGCCAGGTATCGCCGGGGCAGATCCGCCAGAACGGCCCCGGCCCGGCCGTCCGCCGCGCGGGCGGTACGAGCACCTTCACGCCCACTCCGAGGACGGTGGTGTTCGTGATGTCCCACCCGGCCGCGGAGCCCGTCGGCACGAGCCAGTACAGGGCCCGGTCGTCCTCGATGACGGCGCCGGAGCTGGTGCCGAGGGTCGCCAGGGCGAGGAGACCGATACTGCGCGGGACGCGGACGGCGTCCCAGGCCCGGCCGGCGGGTTGCGCCGCGGTCGCGGCGCCGAGCTGTAGTGCGGGTGATGTCATCGCCGCCTCCGTTCGGTGGGGTTCATCGTCGCCACCGGACACGAACGCACGCGATGACTTTCACCGGACTTTCCCAGGCTGAGAACTGGACCTATGGCCACTCATGAGGGTCAACGCTGGTGTACGTAGCGACTTTTGGCGACACTGAAACACGCACCCGAGGAGGTGGGCCATGCCGAAACCCGGCAACACCAAGCTCGTCGCCGCGCGCGTCGCGGCCGGCTATCGCTCCCAAGAGGCGTTCGCCGCCGCCTTGGACGTCACCGTCCGACAGGTCGGCCGCTGGGAGTCCGCGAACCCGCCCTGGCCCCAGCCCCTCCACCAGGAACGCCTCACCCGGCTGCTCGGCCAGAGCCTCACCGACCTCGGCTTCACCCCGCCCACCGGCCGCGTCGAACCCTCCGCCCCACGCCCCGGACACCTCGCCGCCCCGCGCGGCACCGGGTCCGTCCCCTCACAGAGCCGCCCCGGCATCCATCCGGCGGCCGTGGCCGATCACTACACGAGCGCCGCCATCGCCCACCGGGGTCTGTACTGGACGGTCGCACCGTCCGCGCTTCACCCCTCGGTCCTCGCGCACGCCGGACTCGGTCACGTCCTCCTCCAGGAGACCGCCGGGGCGACCCGGCAGCGCATCGCCACCGCGCTCGCCGAGACCTACCTCCTCGCCGGACGGATCGAGTTCTTCGACGTGCAGCAGCCCGAGCGTGCCGCCGACACCTGGGTCCGCGCCCTCCAGGCCGCGGGCGAGGCCGACGACCCGCTGCTCGGTTCCGCGATCCTCGCGCACACCGCGTTCATCCCCGGGTGGCGGCAGCAGCACGACGAGGCCGCCGAGCGGATGACGGCCGCCCGCACGTACGCCCGCCGGGGCCCGGCGTCCGCACTGCACCTGGCGTGGCTCGACGCGGTGGAGGCCGAGTGCGAGACCCGCTGCGGCAACACGCGAACCGCCCTGCACCTGCTGCGGCACGCGCAGACCCTTCTCGCCGACGCCACCGGGCCGGGCGCCCCGGAGTGGCTGAACTGGTTCAGCCCCGCACGGCTGGCCGCGTTCAAGGGGAACACCGAACTGAAGGCCGGCCTCCTCCCACAGGCCCGCGACACCCTCCTCGGCGCCCTGGACTCGATCCCCTCCGGCGAGGACAAGCAGAAGTCCGTCATCCTCGGAGACCTGGCCGCCGTCGAGGCCGCGGCCAAGCGCCCCGAGGAGGCCTGTGCCTACGCGCTGCGAGCGCTCGCGCAGCTACGGGACACCTGGTACGCGACCGGCATGGAACGGGTCCGCGAGGTACGACGCGCCCTGATGCCGTGGCAGCACGAACCGTGCGTGCGTGACCTCGACGACCAGTTGTACGGGTGGGAGACGACCGTCAGCGCGCTCGTTCGTTGAACCGGGCGATCTCCTCCGGCAGTTCGGTGAGGCTCTCGACCCGGAAGGTCGGGAGCTTCTCCGCTTCCTCGGTCCGCCACTGGATCGTCGCCCACGGGCCGCGGCGCACGAGCGCGGTCTCCATCCCGGCCGCGACCGCGGGACGCAGGTCGTTGTCGACGCGGTCGCCGACGTAGAGGATCTCGTGGTTCTCGTACGGCACGACCTCGGCGACCCGTACGAAGAACTCGGGATCGGGCTTGCTGGCCCCCCAGTCGTCCGAGGTGCCGATCAGGTCGACGTCGTCGGTGAACAGCTCCCGCAGGATGCCGCCCGCGCGCACGGTCTGGTTCCCGGCGATCCCCAGCCACAGCCCGTCCGCGCGGAGTCGCGCGAGCGCCGGACGGACGTCGGGGTAGAGGTCGTCCTCACCGAAGTGCTCCGGCCGGCCGGCGGCCGCGCGGGCCTCACGCTGCTCGTAGAGGTCGAAGCCGGGCCGGAACTCCTGGAAGACGTCCCGGTAGTCGCGGCCCTGGGCGATGACGGCGCCGAACACGGCGGCGAAGGTGTGGCGGGGGACGCCTAGCCAGTCGGCCCAGGTGCCGTACTCCCGGGTCTCGTCCACCAGGCACTCGCCGACGTCGAAGACCACTGCGCGAATCGTCATGGGCCGGATCCTACGGACCGGGTGGATACACGTGGAGACACGGGTCACACTTGTCCGATCTCTGCGCTGTCGGTCTCACCCCTGTGGGCGGCCCCGTAAACGACCTCTGTTCAGGGGCCTCCGGGGCAGTCAGGATGATCGACATGCGATAGGGCGAGGTCGGGCAAGTCGTCGCACGACCAGGGCTCACCGTCGTACTGGAAATCATCGCTGTTCTCCCACGGTGGTTCCGGATCACCTACGGCCGGACTGAACGCCATGGCGGGCGAGCACACATCGCTTGGGTGTGCCCCTGAGCGGTCCGCTCCCCGCGTCCCTCACCGTCACAGCGTCGGGTGAGGTCGACCTCTTCAGTTTCTGATCAGTGACAGCCCTACTGGGATTCCTCGGAACCGTCCTCGCTCGCTCCGGCGATCTTGCCACCGACGAACACCACGCCCAGCCCGAGAGCGGCTACTCCAGCGGCTGCCACCACCTTCATCCCCGCCCCCAGGAACTGCTTGCTCTCGCTGTCCTTCTCGGATACCTGCCGCACGTTTCGGTCGAGGCGATCGTGGAGGGCCTCCCGTTGTTCCCAGGTGAGGTCGTCCCGACCGAGGTCGGCCCGCAGGGCATCCCTCTGATCCTGTGAAGCCTGGTAAAAGCGGTTCTGACTGTTCTCGTTGGCTGCAAGAGTGGACTTGTGAGCCTCTGTGACCGCATCCATGTCGGCCTTGGCCAGGTCCTTGAAGGCGGGGAACTGCTCGATGAGCTTGAGTCGCACTTCGGTGGCCATCTCGGGCATCGCCGCCGCGAACTTGAGCACCTTGTCCTTGGACAGGTTCCGCCAGTTCGGGATACCCAACTTCCGCTTGATCGCTGCTTCGTTCACGTCGCCCATTCCCTGACTCCGTTCGTCTTCCCATGAGGCATCCCGGATAGTAGCGGTGCCCGCCGACGAGCCCCTCTTACTCGCCCCCGGCCTGTTCGCCATGGCTCTGTGAGCCGCATTCGGGGGCCGGGTGCACCCGTTGTGCATCAGTCACCAGCATGCTGAGACCGACGATCGCATGGTCAGGACGGCACGACCCCAGGAATCAGCCCATCCCTGAAGGCCGGTCATGGTCGGGCACCCGGGCCGGTCCCAGGCCGAACTCGCAGATCTTCGAGCATCGGGCGTCGCCGTCGGTCACGGTGTACTGGCATACGGCATCGGGCGCTCAGCCGAGCCGCTCATGCGAGATGGAGCGCCTTTCGCGCTGCCGCACCTCACTCAAGGCTCGTGTTCTGATCGGCACCCTCCGGGAGCCGATGGAAGACGACGACCGGGAGAACGCAGTCGGTTGCCCTCGGGTAGTCGGCGTAGCCAGGGGCCGTGGCGACGGCGGTGGCCCGCCAGGTCTCCGTGCCGAGTTCCACGGTGGCCGTGGGGTTCACGAAGGTATTGCGGTACCAGCCGGGGTGCCGGTCCGAGCCGCCGGCCGGGCTGACGACGAGGAGCTGGTCGCGGTTCCTGTCCTCGTGCTCCACGAAGCCGAGCGGTGTCGTGTGTTCCCTTCCGGACCTGGCGCCGGCGGTGAGGAGGAATACCCCTCCCTCGAAGGGGCCGCCGAGGCGTCCGGCGTCGGTGCGGAATTCACTGATGATCTCGGTGTTGGAGTGGAGGGGCGAAGCCGTCGCCAGGTTCCTCTTGCCTCCGCCCCTTCGCTTTCGAGCGCGGACCGGCGCGCGGCGCGAATCCCCCGTTCCAGCCGCGCGCCCCGCCGGGCGTCAGGGGTGTTTCCGGTCCGGCGGCAGCAGGGGCTTTCCCTCCACCGGGGAGGAGAGCACGATCGAGGTCGTGGTGCGGCCGAGGGCCGAGGTCTGTTCCAGGACGTCTTCGAGGTGGACGGTGTCGGTGACGGCGACCTTGAGGATCCAGCAGTCCTCGCCCACCACGTGGTGGGTCTCCAGGACCTCGGGGCGCGCGAGCAGTTCGAGGGTGCGGGGGTGCTTGAGGGTGTAGCCGCCGTGCGGGTTCACCCGGATGAAGGCCTGGATGCCGTAGCCGAGGCGGGCCGGGGAGACCCTGGCGCCGTAGCCGGTGACCGCGCCGCTCTCCTCCAGGCGGCGGACCCGTTCGGTGACGGCCGCCGGGCTGAGCCGGACGCGGCGGCCGAGCTCGCTGAGCTTGATCCGGCCGTCGGTCTGGAGGAGGTCCAGGATCTGCCGGTCGATGGGGTCGAAGGCCGCGTAAGGGGCCGCCGAGGTTTCATCGGCGCCGGCCCGCGAACGCCGTGGTTCCTTCGGTGCGATGACCGGGACGCCCATGTTTCCCCCTTCAGGCGGCGAACGCTCAACGTAACACTTGTCGGCAGAGGCGAGGGAGTGGGAATTCATGGACGTTCTGGTCATCGGCGGGAGCCGCTATTTCGGCAAGCGGGTCATCGCGCTTCTGCGGCAATCCGGGCACCGCGTCACGGTGCTCAACCGGGGTTCCTCCGGAGTGCCTTCCAGTGGGCTCTCCGGCGTGCTCCCCCGTGTGCTCTCCGGGGGGATCGAGCACCTCGTGGCCGACCGCGACGACGAGGCCGCGCTCGCGTCCGTGCTCGCGGGCCGCTCCTTCGACGTCGTCCTCGACCAGGTCTGCTACACCCCGCCCCAGGCGGAGATCGCCCTGCGGGTCTTCGCGGGGCGCGTCCGGCGCTACGTGATGACGTCGACGGTGGAGGTGTACGGGGACGAGGACTCTCCCGTACCGCTCCCGGAGACCGCCCTCGACCTGGCGTCGGTCGTCGTCGACACGGGCGCGCCCTGGGACGATCCGGAGTTCCGCGACGCCCGTTACGGGGAGGGCAAGCGGCAGGCCGAGGCGGTGTTCGCGGCCGGGGCGCCGTTCGCGTGGAGCTCGGTGCGGGTGGCGCACGTCCTCGGCGGCGACGACGACTTCACCGGCAGGCTCGACCACTACGTGCGGCGCGTCCGGGACGGCGAGCCGATCGCGGTGCCCGCGGTGAACCGTCCGGCGACCTACGTGTACGTGGAGGAGATCGCCGCGTTCCTCGCCTGGGCGGTGGAGGCGGACTTCACCGGGCCGGTGAACGCGCACTCCCACGGCCCGCTCCACACCGCCGACCTCTGCGCGGAGATCGAGCGGCAGGTGGGCGGCCGGACGGTGTTCCGGGAGGTGGGGGTCGGGGCGGGCGGGGAGTCCGGGGCCGGGGAGGTGGAAGCCGGGGAGGACGGGATCGGGGAAGCCGGGGCCGGGGAGGCCGGGGCCGGGGAGCTTTCGCCGTTCTCCTTCGTCCGTTCCTACGGGATGGACAACTCCCGTGCCACCGCGCTCGGTTACTCCTTCACCCACTCCTCCGAGTGGCTCCCGAGGGCCGTCTCCGAGGCGGTCCGGGCGGCCGGGATCGCCGGGGCGGGGCGGTGATGTCGTTCCGGACGCTGGGGGACGTACGGGTCGGGGCGGTCGGGCTCGGCACGATGCCGCTCTCCATCGAGGGGCGGCCCGACCCGGCGCGGGCCGTCGCCACGGTGCACGCGGCCCTGGACGCGGGCGTGACCCTGCTCGACACCGCCGACTCGTACCACCCGCCGGGCGGCGCGCCCGGTGAGGGCGAACTCCTCGTGGCCCGGGCCCTGGCCTCGTACGGGGGCCGTACGGACGGGATGCTGGTGGCGACGAAGGGCGGGCGGGGGCGGACGGCCGACGGCGGCTGGACCGTGGACGGCCGGCCCGCGCACCTGCGGCGGGCGGCGGAGGCCTCGGCCCGGCGGCTCGGCGGCGACGCGATCGGCCTGTACCAGCTCCACAAGCCGGACCCGGCCGTCCCGTACGCCGAATCGCTCGGCGCGGTAAGGGAGTTGCTGGACACGGGCACGGTCCGGCTCGCCGGGGTCTCGAACGTGGACACCGGGCAGATCCTGCTGGCCCGGGAGGTCCTGGGCGACCGGCTCGTCTCCGTGCAGAACCGGTACTCCCCCGCCGTCCGGGACGGTGAGGCGGAGCTGCGGCTCTGCGCGGAGCTGGGGCTCGCCTTCCTTCCGTGGAGCCCGCTGGGCGGGATCTCGCGCAGCTCCCTGGACGGGGCGTCCGCGCTGGAGGAGGACCCGGAGTTCGGGGCGTTCCACCGGGTGGCCCGGACGCGCGGGACCAGCCCGCAGCGGGTGGCGCTCGCCTGGCTGCTCTCGCTCTCGGAGACCGTGCTCCCGATCCCGGGGGCCAGCCGCCCGGAGACGGCCCGGGACTCGGCGGCCGCGGCCGGGCTCGTCCTGACCGAGGAGGAGCTGACGGAGCTGGCGGTACGGGGGTGAACGGGAGGGCCCCGGCCGCGCGTGGCGACCGGGGCCCTCCCGTTCCCGGGGCCCGGATCCGGCTCAAGGCCCGGGACTCGGGGGGCTCTTCGCGGGGGCGGGGCCCGTTCAGACGGCCGCCGGGGTCTTCTCGCCCTCCCCGTCCGCCCGCTGGTCCGGGACCGGGGTCGGGGCGTGGTCGTCGACGAGGGTCCTCTCGTCGAAGGGGATCCGGCCGGCGAGCACCTCGGTCACCCGCGCCTTGTCGATCTCCTTCGTCCACGTGCCGACGAGGACGGTGGCGACGGCGTTGCCGGCGAAGTTGGTGAGGGCGCGCGCCTCGCTCATGAAGCGGTCGATGCCGACGATCAGGCCCACCCCGTCGACCAGTTCGGGCCGGTGGGACTGGAGGCCGCCCGCGAGGGTGGCGAGGCCCGCGCCGGTGACGCCCGCCGCGCCCTTCGAGGCGATGATCATGAAGACGAGGAGGGAGACCTGCTCGCCGATCGACAGCGGGTCGCCCATCGCCTCGGCGACGAAGAGCGAGGCCATCGTGAGGTAGATGGCGGTGCCGTCGAGGTTGAAGGAGTAGCCGGTCGGCACGGTGATGCCGACGACCGGCTTGGAGACGCCCAGGTGCTCCATCTTCGCGATGAGGCGCGGCAGCGCCGACTCGGAGGAGGAGGTGGAGAGGATCAGCAGGAACTCGCGGCCCAGGTACTTCAGGAGGGCCCAGACGCTGATCCCGGCGACCAGGCGCAGGATCGCGCCGAGCACGACGAAGACGAAGATTCCGCAGGTCAGGTAGAAGCCGATCATGATGACGGCGAGGGACTTCAGAGCGTCCACGCCGGTCGCGCCGACGACGGCCGCGATGGCGCCGAACGCGCCGACCGGGGCGGCCCACATGATCATGGCGAGGATGCGGAAGACCAGCTGCTGGATGTGCCCGATCCCCCGGAGCACCGGCTCCCCTGCCGCGCCCATCGCCTGGAGCGCGAAGCCCGCGAGGAGGGCGACCAGGAGGGTCTGGAGGACCTCGCCCTCGGTGAAGGCGGAGACGAGGGTGGTGGGGATGATCCCGAGGAGGAAGTCGGCCGTGGACTCGCTCGCGCCCTCCGCCTGCTTGGCGCCGGCCTCGGCCAGCTCCTTGGTGAGGTGGAGGCCGGAGCCGGGCTCCAGGAGGTTGCCGACCAGCAGGCCGATCGCGAGGGCCACCGTCGACATGAGCAGGAAGTAGCCGAGGGCGAGGCCGCCGACGGCGCCGACCTTCGCGGCCTTCCGGACCGAGCCGACGCCGAGCACGATCGTGCAGAAGATGATCGGGGAGATCATCATCTTGATGAGGTTGACGAAGCCGGTGCCGAGCGGCTTGAGCTCGACGGCGACGCCCGGTGCCAGGAAACCGACCGCGATGCCGAGCAGTACGGCGCCGATGACGGCCAGATACAGATAGTGGGTGCGGTCCCGACGTGCGGCCACGGGGGTCCTCCTCGTGCTGGTGGGTGTCCCCCGGGCGTCCGCGTCCCGGTGGACCTCCGCGACTATCCACCAGCCTGTGACGCGGGTCACGGTTGCGTACGTTTCGTTCATGGCCGAAACGAAGGGGGCGGGGGCCGGGCGGGGCCGCGCCGCCGCCCCGGGCGGCCGGACGTGCACACTTACCCGCATGCGTGTGCCCCTCCGCCGGCTCTCCCTCCTCTCCCGGCTCCCCCGCCCCCGCAGCCTGGCCGGCCAGCTCTTCGCGATGCAGGTCGTGCTCGTGGCGGTCGTCGTGGCGGGGTGCGCGGTCTTCGCGTACCTCACGGACCGGGCGCAGGCCGAGGAGACGGCGCGGCGCCAGGCCACGGCCACCGCCGCGGCCGTGGCCGACTCGCCGTCGGTGGCCGTCGCCGCGCGCTCGGCCGACCCGTCGGCGGCGCTCCAGCCGTACGCCGAGTCGCTGCGCCGCCACGCGGACGTCGCCTTCGTGGTGGTCATGGCCCCGGACGGCACCCGCTGGACGCATCCGGAAGCGGACCAGATCGGGCGCACGTACCTCGGCCACATCGAGCAGGCGCGGCGGGGGAAGGTCTACTCCGAGACGCACCTGGGGGTCCTCGGGCCCTCCGTGCGGACGGTGGCGCCCGTCTTCGGCGCCGACGGGCGGGTCGTCGCCCTGGTCAGCGCGGGCATCACGATCGAGCGGATCAGCGCGCAGGTGCGGGAGCAGGTGACCGCCCTGCTCGGCATGGCGGGCGCGGCGCTCGCCCTCGGCGGGGCGGGGACGTACGTCGTGAACGCGCGCCTGCGCCGGCACACCCACGGCATGAACGCGACCGAGCTGAGCCGGATGCACGACTACCACGAGGCCGCGCTGCACGCCGTGCGGGAGGGGCTCGTGATGCTCGACGGGCGGCGGCGGATCGCCCTGATCAACGACGGGGCGCGGGAGCTGCTCGGTCTGGACGAAGGGGTCGTGGGGCGGCCGGCGGCCGACCTCGGCCTGCCCGCGCCGCTGACGGGGGCACTGCTGTCCTCGGAGCCGCGCGTGGACGAGACGCACCTGACGGACGAGCGGGTCCTCGTCGTCAACACCCGCCCGGTGGTGGGCGGGGAGCGGCGCGGCACCGTGGTCACGCTGCGGGACCGCACGGAGCTCCAGGCCCTGTCGGGCGAGCTGGACTCCGAGCGGGGCTTCACGGAGGCGCTGCGCTCGCAGGCGCACGAGGCGGCGAACCGGCTGCACACGGTCGTCTCGCTGATCGAGCTGGGCCGGGTGGCGGAGGCGGTGGAGTTCGCGACGGCGGAACTGGAGCTGGCGCAGGCGCTCACCGACCGGGTCGTGGACGCGGTCGGCGAGCCCGTCCTCGCCGCGCTGCTGCTCGGCAAGGCGGCGCAGGCCAACGAGCGGGGCGTGGAGCTGGTCCTCACCGAGGACAGCCGCATCGACGACGGGCGGGTGCCGGAGGCCCTGCCGGCCCGGGACCTGGTGACGATCCTCGGCAACCTGATCGACAACGCGGTGGAGGCGGCGGGCGGGACGCCGCACGCGCGCGTGACGGTCACGGTCGCGGCCCGCGCGGGGGACGGCGAGCTGCTGCTCCGGGTCTCGGACAGCGGCCCCGGCGTCCGCCCGGCCGACCGGGACGCGGTCCTCGGCCGCGGCTGGTCCACCCGCGGCCCGGGCCGCGGCCTCGGCCTGGCCCTGGTCCGCCAGGCGGTCTCCCGCGCCGCGGGCACGCTGGTCCTCACGGACGGGGAGGGGGGCGGGGCGGAGTTCACGGTACGGCTGCCGTTGCGGGGGGCGGGGCCTGCGGGGGCGGACGGGGGAGTTGATGCGGGGGCGAACGGGGGAGTCGGCGCGGGGGCGGCACGGGGGTCGGTGCCGGCGCCGCGGGAGGGGAGCGGGTCCGGGGCGGGTGGCGCTCCGGGCGCGGGTGATGCCCTGGACTCGGGTGGCGCCTCGGGCGTGAGCGGCGCCTCGGGTACGGGCAGGGCCCCGGGCACGGGTGGGACCCCGGGCACGGATGAGTCCCCGGACACGGACGAGGCCCCGAGCGCGGGTAACGCCCCAGGTGTGGACGGCATCCCGGACCCGGGCGGGTCCTCCCGTACGGGCGAAGGCGTCCGCGCGCGTGGTGGCGACGGGTCCGGCGGGATCGAGGTGGTGTCGTGAGTGCCGCTCCCCTCAGGGTGCTGGTCGTCGAGGACGACCCCGTGGCCGCCGACGCGCACGCGCTCTACGCCGGGCGCGTCGAGGGCTTCGCCGTCGTCGGGGTCGCGCACTCGCGGGCCGCCGCCGTGCGGGTGCTCGACCGGACGCCGGTCGACCTGATCCTGCTCGACCTGTACCTGCCCGACGGCCACGGCCTCCAGCTCCTGCGGGCGCTGCGCGCCGCCGGGCACGCCGCCGACGTGATCGCGGTGACCTCCGCCCGGGACCTGGCGGTCGTACGGGAGGGCGTCTCCCTGGGGGTCGTCCAGTACGTGCTCAAGCCCTTCGCCTTCGCGACCCTCAGGGACCGCCTCGTCCGGTACGCCGAGTTCCGGGCGGCCGCCGGGGAGGCCTCCGGGCAGGACGAGGTGGACCGGGCGCTCGCCGCGCTGCGGGCCCCGCACCCCGCCGCGCTCCCCAAGGGCCTGAGCGCCCCCACCCTGGAGGCGGTCACCCGCACCCTCCGGGCCGCCCCGGGCGGGCTCACCGCCGCCGAGGCGGGGGCGGCCCTAGGGATCTCCCGGATCACCGCGCGCCGCTATCTGGAGCACCTCGTCACCGAGGGCCGGGCCGTGCGGGCGCCGCGGTACGGGCAGATCGGACGGCCCGAACTCCAGTACCGCTGGCTGGAGGGATCCGCGCGCGGTCACTGAACAGGCGAAACGGTGTTACCGGGCGGTTCCCACGTTCCTACGAACCTCTGGCCTTGGGGGAACGCACCGTATCCACCCGTCACCCTCCGCACCTACGGTGGCCGCGTGCACAGACCCACCCCTCCCTTCGACGCCCAGGCCGCGCGCCGCCTGCGCGAGGGCCTCGGCATGGCCCACGGCCACGTCGCGTACGGCCTGCGGGCGCAGTACGGCGTCCTCGCCACCCCCGAGACCGTCCTCGCCTGGGAACGCGGCCGGGCGGTCCCCACCGAGCAGGAGCTCACCGCCCTCGCGGGCGTCCTGTGGTGCTCCCCCGCCGAGCTGATCGCCGCCGCCTCCACCCTGCGCGAGCACCGGGTGGCGCGCGGGCTCGCCCCCGAGGAGCTGGCGCGGCGGGTGGGGCTCGCGGCCTCCGCGTACCAGCGGATGGAGGACGAGGGGCGCTGGCGCGGCACCGAACGCCAGACGGCCGCCCTCGCCGAGGTCCTCGGCCTCGGCCCGCGCGCCCTGATCACCGCGACCGGCGGCGACGAGCGCCTCGCCGAAGTGCTGCGCGACGCGGTCACCACCCGCTGGCAGGCGTACGTGAAGCCGGTGGCGCGGACGGTCCCGCTGCCCAGGCGGACCGTGGAGTCGGCGCTCCAGCGGCTGCACACGGAGTACAACGCCCGGATGGCGGCGGTCAGCAGTTGGGGCACCCCGGGGACCACGGGCGACGAGGGACGCGCGTACCTGGACGAGGTCGTCGACCACTTCTGGGCGGCCGCCGGAACGTGACCGGGAGCGTGGGCCCACGCCTCGCACGGGTGCCGTGGGACGGCCCGTACCCTTCGAGCGGTTCCACGACTTCCTTGACCCGGGCGGCCGTCGGACCGCCGACGGCGGAACCGTGCGGTGGAGCCGGCCACAGCCCACAGGCCCTGATCCCACAGGCCCTCAGTCCCGGCGGTCGAAGTCGAAGAGCTGGCCGGCGGCGTCCGGGGCGCAGAGGGCCTGGGCGAGGCGGGACCAGGGGGCCGCGCGGTCGCCGACGACGGTGACGCAGCCGCCGGGGGCCGCGGAGCCGGCCGGGACGATCCGGTAGCCCCGGACCGGGGTGCCGTACGGCTCCAGGGAGAACTCCTCGATCCGGGTGGGGTCGCCGCACTCGGAGTCCTCGTACGGCGCGTCGGGCACGCGCCGGCCGGAGGGCAGTCCGGAGCAGCCGGCGCCGTGGTCGGGGTGGTCGGAGGCGATCCGCCACCGGCCGTCGCCCCTCTCCACGAGCGCGTACAGCGGGACGTCCGCGGCGGCGCACGGCACCTGGCGGATCTGGCCGGTCCGGGAGCCGCGCCGCTCGCCGAGGCAGAAGTCGGTGCCGACGACCCGGACGAGCACGTCCCCGGCGGCGGGGGCGGTGGGGGTACGGGGCGGGTGCCCGGTGTGGCCGTCCCGCAGGAAGGCGACGACGCTGACGCCGGCGAACACGAGGGCGGCGACCGCGACCAGCGGGACGAGGAGGCCGCGTATGCCGCTCATGCCGTGCATGCCGCTCATGCCTTGTATGCCGCGTATTCGGAACCGGTTGCCGGGGCCGGGGCCCGGGGGGTCGTCGGCGGGGGCGCCGGGCCAGAGGGGCGGGGAGTCGGGGGTGTTCTCAGGGGTGTCCCCGGGGGTGTCCTCGGAGGTGTCTTCGGGGGCGGGTGGCTCCTCGTGCGCCGGGCCGGTTTCCTCCGGGGCCGTTCTCTCGGGGTTCTCTTCGGTTGGGGCAGGCCCCTCCGGGTCCGGATCCGGGCCCTCCTCGTCCCCCCGCCGCCCCGCCAGTTCGCTCCGTACCGTCCGCCACTGCTCCAGCGCGGCCGGGCCGGTCCCGCACGCGCGGACGAAGGCGGTCAGGAGTTCCTCGCGGGGCAGGGTCGTACGGGACAGCATGTTCGCCACCGTCGAGCGCGGCAGGACGTCCCCCCGCGCCTCCGCCCGCGCCGAGAGCTCGCGGTACGTCAGACCCGACCAGTCCTTGAGCGCCTGGAGGCGCGCGAGGAACTCGGCGGGGCTCCGTGCGCCCCTCGGGTCGGGGACGTGCTCCCCCGGCGTCATCCGCGCCTCCCCCTTCCCCCGGACGGGCGGACGGCGTTGGGACGTGTCCGGGACAGGCCCCAAGCCTTGTTGATCTCGCGCTCCGGCTCAAGAGTGGAATCCGGCATTTACGGGGCGGTGCCGCACGGGAACGGCCCCGACCGTCCACGGGGGGACGGTCGGGGCCGCTTTCGGCCCACGGGCCCAGGAGGTCCGTAGGCCCGGAAGGTCCGTAGGCCCGGAAGGTCCGTAGGCCCGGAAGGTCCGTAGGCCTAGAAGACCGACTCCGCCTCGCGCATGCGGTCCGCCGGAACCCTCTTGAGCTGGGTCACGGCCTCCGCGAGCGGCACCATCTCGATGTTCGTGCCGCGCAGCGCCGTCATCCGGCCGAAGTCGCCGCGGTGCGCCGCCTCCACGGCGTGCCAGCCGAAGCGGGTGGCGAGCACCCGGTCGTACGCGGTCGGGGTGCCGCCGCGCTGGACGTGGCCGAGGATGACCGGGCGGGCCTCCTTGCCGAGGCGCCGCTCCAGCTCGACGGCGAGCTGGGTGCCGATGCCCTGGAAGCGCTCGTGGCCGAACTGGTCGATCTCGCCCTTGGCGTACTCCATGGAGCCCTCGGCCGGGTGCGCGCCCTCGGCGACGCAGATGACGGCGAACTTCTTGCCGCGCGCGAAGCGCTCCTCGACCATCTTGACGAGGTCGTCGACCTCGAAGGGACGCTCGGGGAGGCAGATGCCGTGCGCGCCGCCGGCCATGCCGGACTCCAGGGCGATCCAGCCGGCGTGGCGGCCCATCACCTCGACGACCATCACGCGCTGGTGGGACTCGGCGGTGGTCTTGAGGCGGTCCATGGCCTCGGTGGCGACGCCGACGGCGGTGTCGAAGCCGAAGGTGCGGTCCGTGGAGGAGATGTCGTTGTCGATGGTCTTCGGGACGCCGACGACGGGCATGCCGGCGTCGGAGAGCATCCGGGCGGCGGTCAGGGTGCCCTCGCCGCCGATCGGGATGAGGACGTCGATGCCGTACTGGTGGGCCAGGTCGGAGGCGGACTCGGCGGCCTCGCGCAGCCGGTTCCGCTCCAGGCGGGCCGAGCCGAGGATGGTGCCGCCGCGGGCCAGGATGCCGCTGACGGCGTTGAGGTCGAGGGGCCGGAAGTGGCCGTCGAGGAGGCCCTTGAAGCCGTCCTCGAAGCCGATGACCTCGTCTCCGTGGCCGGTCATCGCCCGGTGCACGACCGACCGGATCACTGCGTTCAGGCCGGGGCAGTCGCCGCCTGCGGTGAGGACTCCGATGCGCATCGTGCTGTGTCTCCTGCTCGGTCGCGGTCCGTGTGAGCCGGGGCAATTCTCACACGCCGGGCCCGAGGGGCGCGCTCGTCGCCGTTCCGCGCGTCCTTCCGGGCGGGCCCGCGGAGGCCCTCCGGCGGCTTCCCGGGGCCCCTTCCGCCGGTCCCTCCGACGGGCCTCCGACGGGCCTCGGGCCGGCCTCCCGGGGCCCTTCGGCCCGGACTTCCGGGCCCTTCGTCCGGCGGGCGGCTTAACCACCGCCAGGGGTATTGTCAAGGGGGTAATGCCGCCCTATCGGGGCTTTCCGAGCCCTTTTGATTGACGTACGGGCCGGGAAGGCGGAGCTGGGGCACCGCCCGGGCCCTTCCGCAGGACTGGACAGGAGACCACGGCGTGACGCGCAGCGTGTACGTGACCGGGATCGACCGCGGGGACGGCCGCCAGGTCGTCGAGCTGGGAGTCATGGAGCTCCTCACCCGCCAGGTGGACCGGGTGGGGGTGTTCCGGCCGCTGGTGCACGACGGTCCGGACCGGCTCTTCGACCTGCTGCGCGCCCGCTACCGGCTCTCGCAGGACGCCGCGACGGTCTACGGCATGGACTACCAGGAGGCGTCCGCCCTCCAGGCCGAGCGGGGCACCGACGAACTGGTCTCCCGGCTCGTCGACCGCTTCCACGCCGTCGCCCGCGACTACGAGGTCGTCCTCGTCCTGGGCACCGACTTCGCCGCCACCCAGCTTCCCGACGAGCTGGCGATCAACGCGCGGCTCGCCAACGAGTTCGGCGCCTCCGTCATCCCGGTGGTCGGCGGCAAGGGCCAGTCGGCGGAGTCCGTGCGGGCCGAGGCGCGCAACGCCTTCCGGGCGTACGACGGACTCGGCTGCGACGTGCTCGCGATGGTGGTCAACCGGGTCGCGGCCGAGGACCGGGAGGCCATCGCGGAGCGGCTCGCGGCCCGGCTGCCCGTGCCCTGCTACGTCCTGCCGGACGAGCCGGCCCTGTCCGCGCCGACGGTCGCTCAGATCACCCACGCGCTCGGCGCCACCGTCGTCCTCGGGGACGACGCCGGGCTCGCCCGGGACGCCCTGGACTTCGTCTTCGGCGGCGCCATGCTGCCGAACTTCCTGAACGCCCTGACGCCCGGCTGTCTGGTCGTCACCCCCGGGGACCGGGCCGACCTGGTCGTCGGCGCGCTCGCCGCCCACTCGGCCGGCACCCCGCCGATCGCCGGAGTGGTGCTGACCCTGAACGAGCGGCCCAGCGAGGAGATCCTGACCCTGGCGGCCCGGCTCGCGCCCGGCACCCCGGTCGTCTCGGTCGCCGGGAACAGCTTCCCGACGGCCGCCGAACTCTTCGCCTTGGAGGGCAAGCTGAACGCGGCCACGCCGCGCAAGGCGGAGACCGCGCTCGGTCTGTTCGAGCGGCACGTGGACACCGCCGACCTGCTCAAGCGGATCTCGGTGGCCCGCAGCGGCCGGGTCACGCCGATGATGTTCGAGCACGAGCTGCTCGAACAGGCGCGGGCCGACCGGCGCCGGGTGGTGCTCCCGGAGGGCACGGAGGAGCGGGTCCTGCGCGCGGCCGACGTGCTGCTGCGCCGGGACGTGTGCGACCTGACCCTGCTCGGGGACGTGGAGACCATCCGCAAGAAGGCCGCCGACCTGAGCGTGGACCTGCGCGACACGCAGCTCATCGACCCGCACACCTCGGAGCTGCGGGACGCGTTCGCGGAGAAGTACGCGGCGCTGCGCGCCCACAAGGGCGTGACCGTGGAGCTGGCGTACGACGTGGTGTCGGACGTGAACTACTTCGGCACCCTGATGGTCCAGGAGGGCCTGGCCGACGGGATGGTGTCCGGCGCGGTGCACTCCACGGCGGCGACGATCCGCCCGGCCTTCGAGATCATCAAGACGAAGCCGGACGCGTCGATCGTCTCGTCGGTCTTCTTCATGTGCCTGGCGGACAAGGTCCTGGTGTACGGCGACTGCGCGGTCAACCCGGACCCGAACGCCGAGCAGCTCGCGGACATCGCCGTCCAGTCGGCGGCCACCGCGGCCCGGTTCGGCGTGCAGCCGCGGATCGCGATGCTCTCGTACTCCACGGGCACCTCGGGCTCCGGCGCCGACGTCGACAAGGTGCGGGAGGCGACCAAGCTCGTCCGGGAGGCGCACCCGGAGCTGCGGATCGAGGGGCCCATCCAGTACGACGCGGCCGTGGAGCCCTCGGTGGCGGCGACGAAGCTGCCGGGTTCGGAGGTGGCGGGCCAGGCGTCCGTGCTGATCTTCCCCGACCTGAACACCGGCAACAACACGTACAAGGCCGTGCAGCGTTCGGCCGGCGCCGTGGCCGTCGGCCCGGTGCTCCAGGGCCTGCGCAAGCCCGTGAACGACCTCTCGCGCGGCGCGCTCGTCAGCGACATCGTCAACACGGTCGCCATCACGGCGAT
Organism: Streptomyces sp. NPDC007872; assembly: GCF_042868165.1. Taxonomy (NCBI): domain Bacteria; kingdom Bacillati; phylum Actinomycetota; class Actinomycetes; order Kitasatosporales; family Streptomycetaceae; genus Streptomyces; species Streptomyces sp. NPDC007872. Next base: position 942,665 of record NZ_JBIAEA010000001.1, on the reverse strand, counting down.
CCAGTCCCAGGGTCAGGAGCTCCCCGCATGACCGCGCCCACGTCCACGTCCTCGGCCTCGGCAACGTCCGCGTCCGCGTCCGTTCCCACCCGCGTCCTGGTCCTCAACTCCGGTTCCTCCTCGCTGAAGTACCAGCTCATCGACATGCGCGACGGCAGCCGGCTGGCGCAGGGGCTCGTGGAGCGGATCGGCGAGGAGACCTCGCGGCTCGTGCACACCCCGCTCGGGGCGGAGGACGGGGGCCGGCGCGAGAAGGACGGTCCGATCTCCGACCACTCGGCCGCCCTGAAGGCGGTCGCCGGGGAGCTGGCCGCGGACGGCCTGGGCCTGGACTCCCCCGAACTGGCGGCGATCGGGCACCGGGTGGTGCACGGCGGGCTGCGGTTCACCGAGCCGACCGTCGTGAACGGCGAGGTGCTGGCGGAGATCGAGCGGCTCGTCCCGGTGGCGCCGCTGCACAACCCGGCGAACCTCATCGGCATCCGTACGGCGATGGTGCTGCGGCCCGACCTGCCGCAGGTGGCGGTCTTCGACACCGCCTTCCACACCACGATGCCGGAGGCCGCGGCCCGGTACGCGATCGACGTGGAGACCGCCGACGCGCACCGGATCCGGCGGTACGGCTTCCACGGCACCTCGCACGCGTACGTCTCGCGGGAGACGGCGCGGCTGCTCGGCAAGGAGCCGGAGGAGGTGAACGTGATCGTGCTGCACCTGGGGAACGGGGCGTCCGCCTCGGCGGTGCGGGGCGGCCGGTGCGTGGACACCTCGATGGGCCTGACGCCCCTGGAGGGCCTGGTCATGGGGACCCGCTCGGGCGACATCGACCCGGCGGTCACCTTCCACCTGCGGCGGGTGGCGGGGATGTCGGCGGACGAGATCGACGTCCTGCTGAACAAGCGGTCGGGCCTGGTGGGGCTCTGCGGCGACAACGACATGCGGGAGATCCGCCGCCGGATCGACGAGGGCGACGAGCGGGCGGCGCTCGCCTTCGACGTCTACGTCCACCGTCTGAAGAAGTACATCGGGGCGTACTACGCGGTGCTGGGCCGGGTGGACGCGGTGGCGTTCACGGCGGGGGTCGGCGAGAACGCGGCGCCGGTGCGGCAGGCGGCGATCGCGGGTCTGGAGGAGCTGGGTCTGGTGGTGGACGCGGAGCTGAACGCCGCGCGTTCGGACGGGGCGCGGATCATCTCGCCGGAGTACGCGCGGGTGGCGGTCGCCGTGGTGCCGACGGACGAGGAGCTGGAGATCGCGCGCCAGAGCTACGCGCTCGTACGGGGTACGGACGCACCGGACGGGACCGCTCGGGAGGCGCTCGTACGGAGTGCGGAGGGCTCGAACGAGTGATCGCTTGAGCGGCCGCCCGCCCATTTGTACTTTCCGCCAGTCGGAATATTCCGCAGTGAAACAAACCGATAGGATCCGCCTCATGCGCCGTTCCAAAATCGTCTGCACGCTGGGCCCCGCCGTCGACTCGTATGAGCAGCTCAAGGCTCTCATCGAGGCCGGCATGAACGTGGCCCGATTCAACTTCAGCCACGGCTCCCAGGCAGAACACCAGGAGCGGTACGACCGCGTCCGGCAGGTCGCCGCGGACACCGGGCGCGCCGTCGGCGTCCTCGCCGACCTCCAGGGCCCGAAGATCCGTCTGGAGACCTTCGCCGAGGGCCCGGTCGAGCTGGTGCGCGGTGACGAGTTCACCATCACCACCGAGGACGTCCCGGGCGACAAGTCGATCTGCGGCACCACCTACAAGGGGCTGCCCGGCGACGTCTCCAAGGGCGACCAGGTCCTCATCAACGACGGCAACGTCGAGCTGCGGGTGGTCGAGGTCGAGGGCCCCCGGGTCCGGACCATCGTCATCGAGGGCGGCGTCGTCTCGGACCACAAGGGCATCAACCTGCCCGGCGCGGCCGTCAATGTCCCGGCCCTGTCCGAGAAGGACGTCGACGACCTGCGCTTCGCCCTGCGGATGGGCTGCGACATGGTCGCCCTGTCGTTCGTCCGGGACGCCGACGACGTCAAGGACGTCCACAAGGTGATGGACGAGGAGGGCCGCCGGGTCCCCGTCATCGCCAAGGTGGAGAAGCCGCAGGCCGTGGAGAACATGGAGGCCGTCGTCGCGGCCTTCGACGCGGTCATGGTGGCCCGCGGCGACCTCGCCGTGGAGTACCCGCTGGAGAAGGTCCCGATGGTGCAGAAGCGCCTGGTGGAGCTCTGCCGCCGGAACGCCAAGCCGGTCATCGTCGCCACCCAGATGATGGAGTCGATGATCACCAACTCGCGTCCGACCCGCGCCGAGGCGAGCGACGTCGCCAACGCGATCCTGGACGGCGCGGACGCGGTCATGCTGTCGGCCGAGTCCTCGGTCGGCGCGTACCCGATCGAGACCGTCAAGACGATGTCGAAGATCGTCACGGCGGCCGAGGAGGAGCTGCTCTCCAAGGGCCTCCAGCCCCTGGTCCCGGGCAAGAAGCCGCGCACGCAGGGCGGTTCGGTCGCCCGCGCGGCCTGCGAGATCGCGGACTTCCTGGGCGGCAAGGCCCTGGTCGCCTTCACCCAGTCCGGCGACACGGCCCGCCGCCTCTCGCGCTACCGCGTCCAGCAGCCGATCCTCGCCTTCACGACGGACGAGAACACCCGCAACCAGCTCACCCTGAGCTGGGGCGTCGAGTCCTTCGTCGTCCCGCACGTGGACAACACCGACGCGATGGTCGACCTCGTGGACGCCGAGCTGCTCAAGCTCCAGCGCCACAACGAGGGCGACACCATGGTCATCACGGCCGGCTCGCCCCCCGGCGTCCCCGGCACCACGAACATGGTCCGCGTCCACCACCTCGGTGGCGGCGAGCGCGCCTGACGCTCCGCGCCGGACGCGTGTGACGGTGCCCCGGTCCCGTACCCCTGTGGGTACGGGACCGGGGCACCTGTGCGTCCGGGTCAAGTGGTGACCTCGACGCCGTCGGAGTTCCATGCCCGGCTGTGGCCGGGCCCGCGCTCGGCGACGGTCACCATGCCGGGCGCGTACACGACGTCGCCGGCGACCTCACCGTCCGGGACCGGGGGCCACTCGACGTCGAGATGGTCCCCGGGGTCCAGGTCGTACTCCATGCCCGAGGGCTCGAACTGAACAACGAGCGGGGCCTCGACGGCCGATACTCGAAACCTCATCTGCTGCCTGTTCTTTCTTCCGCGGTGCGGCGCGCACCGCTACCAGTTCTTCAGGATGTACCCCATCAGGTCGGCGCGAGGGCCGGCACTGGGGTTCTGCGGAGTCACCTTGCGGATCTTGTCGTAGTACGCGAACACGGTCTCGATCTGGCTGCGCGTGAAGCCCGCCTGCTTGAGCTTGGCGATGTGCGCCGGGTTCATCAGTGCCAGGTTGTCGAGCTTGTTGGCCCACAGCACACCCCGGCCGAGCTGCGGCACGGATGTGAAACCGTGGGCTTCCGCCACGGCCTTCACCGCCGCGAGCTCATCCGTGACCTGGGCGGCCGTCCTGGCCGTACGGGCGGCACCGGCGGCCGCCTCGGCAGACAGTCCGGCGCTCTCGGCGGCGGCGACGGCCTCGGTCACACCGGAACCCGCCACGGCGGCCACCCTGATCGACCTGATCAGCTTGGCCGCGACGCCGATCACCGCCGGAGTGACGACGGCCGCGGCCCACAGGCAGCCGCTGACCTTGTGGTTCCAGCAGTCCACGAAGTCCTGCGTCAGACCGCGGGCGAAGCCTTGGAGCATGGCCGTGGTCAGGTCCCGCCCGGAGACGTGCACCTTGCGCTGTTCGGTGATGTCGATTGGCGCGGAGTCAACGTACTGCACGTCTAGGTCGCCGACGCACTCGGCGAGGGACACGTCCGGGAACTGGCAGACCAGGACGAAGTACAGCATCGTGCCGGTCACCCGGTAGTCGACCGTATAGTCGCAGCCATTAGTCCCGGTGCAGAAGCCGTCGGACGAGGCCGTGGTCGACACCCCGTACGGAACGCCGATGACCTCCGCCGCTCCGGCCATGCCGTCCGTGGACGCCTGCTCGACCTGGTTGGTGTCGCGTTGTGCCTGCTCGGTGCGAGTGGCCACGTCCTGCGCCTCTTGGGCCGAGTCCTGCGCCCGCGACACCGCGGCCTCGGCCGTGGTGGCGTCCTGTTCGGCCCGGTCGGCGACCTCGCGGGCCGTGGACGCGTCGGTCTCCGCTGCTCCGGCGGCGGCACGGGCCGAGGAGGCGTCGCGCTCGGCGTCGGTCGCCGAGGCGTCCGCCTGCGCGGCGTGGTCGCCAGCCGTGTCGGCCGCCCTCTGCGCTGCCTCGGCGTCCGCCTTCGCCTGCTCGTGATAGGCGATGGTGTTGGCCTCGGCCTTCTTCGCCGACTTGGCCGACGCGTCGGCCTGGTTGGCCGAGACCTGCGCCGCCGCCGCCGACTTGGCCGCCGCCGCGGCGTACTCGGCCGCCTGGGCCGCCGCCTCCGCCGCGGCCTTGGCATCCCCGGACGCCTTGGCGGCTAGCGCCTTGGCCTCGACTGCCGCCTTGGCCGCTTGGGCGGCCTTGGCGTTCGCGACGGCCACCTGCTGCGCCGCCGAGTCCTTCGCCCCCTGGCCGATGAGTACGGCGAGGCCAGCGGAGGAGTCGGTCTCCTTGTACGGGGAGCCCAGCTCGATGGCGTCGTTGGCCGGCTTGATGACCTGGGCCGCCGAGTCCCGGGCCGCCGAAGCGGCCTGCGCGGTGGACACCGCGAAGCCCGCGGTCTTCACCGCCGCGGCGCCGGCCGCAATGGCCTCGGCCCGGGCAGAGGTCGCGTGGCCGCGCGCCTCGGACGCCTTCTCCCGCGCGGTGGCCGCCTCCACCTTGGCGGCGGCGGCGTTCGTCTTGGCAGCCTGGGCCGCGTCGATGGCGTCGGCCGCGGCCGCGGTGGCCTTCTTTACGGCGGCCTCGGTGACGGCCACGTCCGCCTTCGCAGCATCGGCCGCGGCCTGCGCCCGCTTATGAGCTCCTTCGGCACGGGTCGCGGCGGCGCGCGCGTTGGCCGCCGCCGTGGTGGCCTCGTTGGCGGCCGACCGGGCGTTGCCCGCCGCGATGGTCGCCTGGTCGGCGGCGGTACGGGCCTGGGTAGCGGCGGCACGGGAGGCCCCGGCCGCCGACGTGCCCGCGTCCGCGTCCGCCTTCGCCTCCAACGCGTAGGCGCGGGCGACCGCGGCGTCCCGCTCACCCTCGGCTCGCAGGGCTCCGTCACGCGCCGTGGCCGCCCGCCCCTCGGCCTCAAGGGCCTCGTCCTTCTTCAGGGAAGCGGTGTTACCGGCGGTCTGGGCGGCGCTCAGCCTGTCGGCAGCCGTCTGGCGTTCTCTCTGGGCGGTGCTGTTCGCCTTCGCCGCCTTGGCACGTTCCGCGTCGGCCAGTTCCTTCTGGGTCTTGGCGTACGCGGCTTCCGACTCGGCCTTCTTCCGCTTGGCGTCCGCGTCGGCGGCGGCCGTCTTCGCCTGCGCCTCGGCGGCCTTGGCGCGGCCCTCCGCGTCCTTGGCCTTGGTGGCGTTCTCCGCGGCCAGCTTCGCCTGGTGGGCGGCGCCCTCAGCGGCGGCCTTGGCCTGTGCCTCGGCCTCCTCGGCGGCCTTGCGGCGGAACTCGGCCTTCATGGCGTGCGCCTGCGTCTCGGCGAGTGCCATCAGCGTCTTGCTGTCCGACGCCGATGCACGGGTGGCGTTCGCCGCCGTCTCGGTCGCCTTGAAGGCCGCCTGCGCGGCGGCGGCGGAGGCCTTGGAGATCTGCACGGCCTGCTGCCCGTACATCAGACCGCGACCGCGCGGCAGGCCGGCGGCGTCGGCGACGGCGTACGCCTCGCCCTTCGCCTTGTCCGCCCGCGCCGCCTCGACCTGGGCGGCGAGCGCGGCGCGCCCGGCGACGAAGACCCGGCCCTGGGCCCGCTCCCGGGCGCGTTCGATGTTCGTCTTGACCTCGGCGAACTCGGTGGCCGTCGGGTAGAACATCGTCGAACTCGGAGCTTGCTTGAGCCAGTGGGCCTGCCAGTCGGTGAGCCGGCTCGCGATGAGGGACTGGCCAAGCGCTTCGCCCATCGCCTGGGCGGCCACCCTCAGGTGTCCGGACGCCTTCTCCTCGGCGTCCATGATCACGGCCCGCTGGGTCTTCTGGCCGGACAGCTCGTTCTGCCATTCGACGGAGGCCTGGACAACCTCGGCGCCCAGCACGTTGTTCGGATCATGCGGGTTGTCCGTCGTGCAGGAGGCGAAGCGCGCCTTGAGCGCCTCGACGTCGAGGCGGAACTCCATGGTGTCCGGCTCCGGCGCGGTCGTCGGAAAGCCGCCGTGCTGGAGGAAGATGCGCGCGTCGTCCGCGTACATCCGGTGCATGAGGGACATGGCGTCCAGCGCTTGCCGCTCCTCGTAGTCCTCGTAGCGGTCCTCGGAGTAGCGGGCCGCGGCTATCGCGTTGACCGCGTCGACCGACTCCTTGTTCGCGACCGGCGTCTGGTCCGTGAGGTAGAGGTCGGACTCGGACTGGAAGTACATGGCGGCCAGTCCGGCGGTGAGCCCGATGGTGGAGAAAGGATTGTCCTCGTCGTAGATCCACTCGAAACCGGCCACCGTGTAGCCGGGCGGGGTTGTCTGCGCCGGGATGTCCAGGGAGCTCTCCCAGACGTCGACCCGGGCGTTCAGTTCACGGAACTTGGCCAGCGTCCAAGCGTCGTCCTTGTCCCAGGCGTTGGTGAGGGGGGTGTTGCCGTCCTGCCAATGGTTGCTCTCAGCCGCGGTGTGGAGTTCGGCCTCTGTACCGTTCAGGCCTTTGCTGGAGACGGCCTTGAGTTCCCGACCGCCCCTGCGGAGCGTCAGGTTGAGCAGACACTGCTCGGCGCGCATCCGCTCGTCGGCGTCCAGGTCGTAGGGGTTGTACTTGTATGCCGGTACGTCGGTCAGGACGGCGGCGGGAGCCATGGGCTCCGTCTGCCTGGGCAGTTGATTGCTCGTGAGGGACACTGCGAGCGCGGTGGTCAGGGCGGTCGCGCTCAGCAACCGCGTCCATCCGCGGGAGGCGCGGCGGCCACCCGGAGGTGCGTACGTACGCATGGTGGGTCAACCGTTCGTATACGGAGGTCGTGGAAGGGGCGGGCGCACCGTCAGAAGAGGGTGTCGAAGGCGGCCCAGCCGCCAGTGCCGATCTGCACGCGGGGCGCGAAGGGGGCGCCGGGATTTCCGGTGCCCTTGAAGAGCCAGAGCAGACCGGCCGTGTCCGCGGCGATCAGATCGGTCCTGCCGTCGCCGTCGTTGTCGCCCGCGGAGGCGATCATTTTGTGGACGTTCCAGCCGGTGCCCACGGTGAGCCGTGCTCCGAGCGCCGCGTTCGCGACGGCGTTGCCCGTGCCCGGGTAGATGTAGAGGGTGCCGTCGGTGCCACGGGCGACCAGGTCGGCCTTGCCGTCCCCGGTGTAGTCGCCGCGCCCGGCCAGGGCGCTCATCCCGTTCCAGCCACCGGTCCCGATCTGCACCCGGGCCGCGAGGGTGCCGTCGGCTCGCCCCTGGTAGAGCCACAGGGTCCCGTCGGTGCCGCGGGCGACCAGGTCGGGGTGGGAGCTGCCTCCCATGTTGCCGACGGACACCAGTAGGCTGTACTGGTCCCAACCTCCGCCGATGAGCCGCGTGTCGCCGCCGCGCTCGGCGGTGTAGTAGAGGGAGGTGCCACTGCGGTGGTAGAGGTCGTTACCGGCCCCGCCCTCGGACAGGTTGGCCTGGACCAGCGCGTCGGCGTCACCCCAACCCCCGCCCATGTCCACCAGAGACTTGAAGCCCGGTGCGGTTCCCTTGGGCTCGTAGTCGTAGAGACGGCCGGACTTGCGGCCGAAGAGGGGGAACGTCACGGGGCCGGGAGCGGCCTGGACCTGCTGGGCCGCAGCCGCGTCCGTACGGTCACTCCACGGGAGCGATGCTCTCGTGACGGTGAACAAGGCGGCCAGTGCGGCACTCAGGGCGATCGCGCAGATCACCGCTCTCCGGAGCGGATGATCGATCGTACGAGACATAAGCGTGGTGGGTCCTCACAGGTTCTACCTGCGCGGGACGCACGGAGGAGCACTGCACGACGGCCGCCCCCCGACGCCCGCACGCCGAGGTGGTCGACCTCAGTGAGACTGAAAATAGAACACCAGTTTGACTGAGTAAAGATCTTTTCAAGCCTGGGCAGAACCATGGGCCGCATCCCACGAAGTGAGTGCGGCCCATGGCGTGGTGCGGCTCCCGGAGTGGTACGGGGGTCAGCTCGGCTCGATCGTGTTGCGCAGGCCCGGGATCCTGAGGGTGCCGCCGAACTGGCCGGCCTGCTTGATCTTCACGTCGGTGAAGATGGCGAGCGGAACGTCCAGCGGGGGCGGGGACTCGGGGCCGAAGGTGACCGGGATGATGCCGAAGAGGTTGCCCTTCAGCTCCTCCGTGTACATGGTCACCGTGCCCCCGGTGATGGTCGACGGGGTGTCGGTCCTGGTGGCGCGGACGTGGGCCGAGCGGCCCTCGGAGTGGTCCGTTATCTGGTGCAGGTGCTCGATCTTCACCGTGGTGGCGGTGAACTTCAGCGCCTTCTTGATCTTCCCGCCGTAGGTCTTCACCTCGACGATGCCGTGGTACTTCAGGCCGAGGAGCGTGAGCTTCGAGCTCTCCAGGATCCACGGCTCGTCCGGGAGCAGCGGGATGCCGGGCTCCACCTCGGCCGCCGCGAGCGCCGCGTCGTCGCGCTCGGGGCACGGGAAGCGGGGCTTGGCGCCCTCGGGTATGTCCTCGTCCTTCTTGGCGTCGAGGCCCTGCGCGCTCTCCGGCAGCTCCTCGGTCTCGACACCGGCCTTCTCGGCCGCCCCGCGGATCGCGGCCTTCGTGCGCTCGGCCGCCGGGTCGGCGGTCGGCTTCGGGGCCGCGGCGGCCTTCCGGCCGGCCGTCGGGTCGGCCGCCGTCTTCGGCGCGGTGGTGGTGGCCGGGGCGGTCGGAGCCGGGGTCGTCGGCGCCGTCGTGGGCGCGGCCGCCGGCTTCTCGTCCGGGCCGTCGAAGAGGTCCTTCAGCGCGTCGCCCAGGCCCAGCGGGTCCAGCGGGTTCTTCGACTTCGCCGGCGTGGGTGCGGCCGTCGGGGTCGGGGTGGCGGCGGGCTTCGGGGCCGTGGTGGCGGCCGGCTTCCGCTGCGTGGTCGCCTGCTCGGTCGCGGTCGCGGTCGGCGTCGGCGTGGCGGTGGCGGAGGGAGTGGCCGAGGGGGAAGCGGTCGCGGTCGCCGAGGGGGTGGCCGTCGGCTTCTGCTTGTCCGTCTCCTTCGCCGTCTCCGAGGCCTCCGGCGTCGGCTCGTCCGAGCGCGTCACGCAGGGGCCGGGGGCGAAGGGGATCTCGTCGTCGGCGAGGGCGACCTTGGGCGTGAGGCCCATGCCCACGAACACCGCGGTCGGCATGGCGGCCAACGCCATCGCCTTGCCCGCGGGGCCCTGGATCCTGTTCAGCAGCGTCTTGCGCGGGGCCGCGTGGCGCGGTCCGCCCTTCGCGAGCGCCGACTGGGTCTCGTCACCCCGCACTGTTCCTCCCACCGTTGGCGTCGATCGTCTTGTCGGTCGTGTGGTGCTCCGGTCCGCGCTGGTCCGGAAGACCGGCCGTCAGCACGGCCCCGGCCTCCGCGGAGGTCTCCGGCTCGCCGGCCTCCTCCGTGTCCGCGATCTCCCCGGCCGGGGGCGCGGGCGCCCAGGCGATGGACATGCCACCGCCGATGAGGGCGAGCAGGAACCCGACGCCGAAACCGCCGAAGTTCGACACGGGGATGGAGACCAGTCCGAGGACGATCGTCGCGACGCCCGCGAAGACGCGTACGGCGGGCTGGAACCACATCATCAGACCGAGCGTGATGAGCAGGACGCCGATGATCAGCGCGCTGGATCCGGCGGTCGTCTTCATCGCGAGGGTGACGTTGCCGAGCCGCATGTCCCCGTAGGGGAGGTAGGCGATCGGCACGCCGCCGAGCAAGGTGAGCAGTCCCGCCCAGAAGGGCCGGGTCTGCCGCCAGACCTTGAACCGGTTCTCCTTCTGGGGGACTTCACGGGAGGCGGGGATCTCGGCGCTCATGGAACAGCTCCCTGGAAGCGGTGTTGCTGAAGAAAGGTGGAGAAGGGTGCCACGGGTGGGACCGCGCGCGGCGGCCCCACCCTGCGGACGGATCGGTCCCGGTGGACCGGTCAGTCCTTGTAGCACTCCGCCGAGGTGCCCCGGTGCAGGGACAGGCTCAGGTCGGGGAGCTTGAAGGTGGCGGCCGTGGTGGCCCACGCCTTCTGGCGCACGTCGGTGAGCTTCGCCTTGTCGGCGCGCTGGCCGAAGCCGTACGGGTTGGCCTTGGTGTTGGGCTGGATGCCCGGCTTGCCCGCGGACTTCGGGAGCGAGCCCGCGGCGACGCCGATGTCGATGTTGGTGAACTCGGCGTCGGCCTTCAGGTCGGAGACGTCGAGGTAGATGCCCTCGGCGTAGACCTGCTCGCTCTCCGTGCCCTTCTTGGCCGCGGCGCTGTCGCCCGCCGTCAGGCGGAGGGTGACGTCACCGATGAACGGGATCTTCGGCGTCACGACGGACTGGCACATGTTGGTGATGTGCGCGGTGGAGAAGCCGGAGACGGCGACCGGGGCGGCGAAGTCCTTGCCCTCCAGGTCCTTGCCGGCGTCCACGCTTCCGTACTGGACGAAGTCGTCGCCGACGAGGCTGTCGGCCTTCACCTTGAACTCCTGGCCGGAGATGCTGAACGACGCGGCCAGCGCGCCCTGCGCGAGCCCGACGCCGATCGCTGCCGTCGCGGCCACGCTGGGCACCATGACGACGGCGAAACGCTTCCATCTGGTCCCGCCACGAACCTGGGACTTCATGAGAATCCTCCTTCTCGGACGTACATCTCCAGAAGGGGCGTGGGCCCGATCTGCGATGGGAGAAGAGCTACGTCCTCGGGAAGGAGAGCGCCGAGGCATCAGAACGACGCGATGCGCTGCGCGTCCGAATCACCGGCGATCACCCCCGAGCGACAACCATGGGCCACGCGGTGCGCGTGGCCTGTTCGGACAGGCCCCGTTCGGTGAGAGCGGGAACCCCCCTGTCCGCGACCGGTGCCGGAGCGCCGGTCCACCCGGTGGGGACCCTCCCCGCGATCCCGGTTGGTTGCCGGGGTCGTGCGGTTCGGACCGAGCGTGGCCGATCGTGGTCCATTCGGGGCGCCCGCACAAGGGGGTTCGTTACTGGCTAGTAACGGGTGGATAACCACGTCATGGCGGGACGGGACCGAACGGGCACACAGGGTGTGTTCGAAGGGAGGGGAATGTCAGGAGATCGCCTGATGAATCCGGACAGAACGTCTGGTTCGATTTACTGCAAGTAACAGCGGCCGCGATTACCAAGTTTTGGTAAAGCGCGGCCGCCGTTTGTCACCCCGATGCCAAATCACCGGGCGATCCGGCGCACGGGAAGGGGCTTCGGAACGCCCTAGAAGAGCACGCGCGCCAGGGCCTGCCGGGCCGCCGTCACCCGCGGGTCGTCGGCGCCGATCACCTCGAACAGCTCCAGGAGCCGCAGCCGCGCCGCGTCCCGGTCCTCGCCGGCCGTGCGGCGCACGGCCTCCACCAGGCGCCCGAAGGCGTCCTGCACGTGGCCGCCCGCCAGGTCGAGGTCGGCGGCGGCGAGCTGCGCGGTGACGTCGGCCGGATCGTCCGCGGCGTCCTTGCGGACGGCGCCCGGGTCCAGGTCCTGCACGCGGGCCAGGAGTTCGGCCTGCGCGAGGCCGAGCTTGGCCTCCGGGTGGGCCGGGTCGTCGGCGAGCACGTTCTTGTACGCCTGGACGGCGCCGGCCAGGTCGCCCGCGTCGAGCGCGACCATGGCCGCCTCGAGGAGGGAGTCGTACGGGCCGGCCGGGCGCGCGGCGGGGGCCGAGGGGTCGGCGTCCGCGTCCACGGCGATCCCGGTGAGGCCGAAGCGCTCCTCGCCGACCGCGATGAGCTGGTCGAGGGTCTCGCGGATCTGGGCCTCGGGCACCGCGCCCTGGAAGAGCGGCAGCGCCTGACCGGCGACCACCGCGAAAACGGCCGGAATTCCCTGGATGCCGAACTGCTGCATCAGCATCTGGTTGGCGTCGACGTCGATCTTCGCGAGCAGGAAGCGGCCGTTGTACTCGACGGCGAGCCGCTCCAGGAGGGGGCCGAGCTGCTTGCAGGGCTCGCACCACTCGGCCCAGAAGTCGAGGACGACCGGGACCTCGGCGGAGCGCTGGAGCACGTCGCGCTCGAAGCCCGCCTCGTCGACGTCGATCACCAGGGCGGACGGGGGCACGGCGGCCGTTCCGCCCTGCCGGGCGGCTTCGGCGCGCGTCTGCTCCGCCTTCGCCTTGGCCTCTCCGGCCGCCTTCACCGCGGCGAGGTCGACGACGCCGCTCATGGACATGTTTCGGGGCTGCATGGCTACATCCTCCCCCCTCCGCGCGCGTAACCGTTAAGCCGTGGCCGAACCGCGCCGTCCACCCGCCTCCCGCCGGTGTGCGAGACGCGCGGACGACACGGTCGCCCGTCTTCTGTTGTCTGGTTTCGCGCCGGGTCCCCACCCGGCACCATGGTTGTCGCTCGGGCCGCTCAAAGCCTTTCGCTACGAGTCGTAGCGTAACTGCCGGGGCGGAGGCGGCGGGAGGGCGTGCGGCCGATCCGTACGGTGAACTGCCTCACATCGCGGCCCTCTGGTGCCCTACCTACTGGCGGGTATGGTCGTCGTCCATGTGCAGCCGTACCCACCCCCGCAGCAGCCGCACCGGCCGCCCCCGCTCCACCGAGGCCGACGAGGCCATCCTGGAGGCGACGCGGGCGGCCCTGGTCGAGCTGGGCTGGTCCAAGCTCACGATGGGGGACGTCGCCGGCCGCGCCGGGGTCGCGAAGACGACCCTCTACCGCCGCTGGGCCAACAAGAGCGAGCTGGTGGTGGACGCGGTCGCCGTCCTCTTCGACGAGCTCGAACTCCCCGACCTGGGCTCGCTGCGGGCCGACATCGAGCACGTGGTGCTCCAGTTCGCGGCACTCCTCGAACGCCCCGAGACCAAGACGGCCCTGATGGCCGTGGTCGCCGAGTCGACCCGGGACGAGCCGCTGCGCGAGCGCATCCGCGCCTCCATCGTCGACCGCCAGAAGCGGCTCGTCCTGGAGGGCCGGATGCGGGCGCAGCGGCGCGGCGAACTCCCGGCCGACCGGGACCTGCCGGCCGTCGGCGCCACCGACGACCTGATCTTCGACGTGATCGCGGGCGCGGTCGTGCACCGCGCCCTGGTCAGCGCCGAGCCGGTGGACGGGCCGTGGGTGGCGCGCCTGTCGGCCCTCCTGGTGGGGGGCCTGGGCGCGGCGGCGACGGCCGGGGGCTGAGAGGACTTACGGACACGCGGGAGGGGCGGTACGGGACTTCCCGTACCGCCCCTCCCGCGTGCCGGATGCCCGTCAGAAGCCCGGGGGCTCCGTGTAGACGCCCCACTCGTCGCGCAGGGCGTCGCAGATCTCGCCGAGGGTGGCCTCGGCGCGGACGGCCTCCAGCATGGGCCCGATCATGTTCGAGCCGTCGCGGGCGGCGGCCAGCATCGCGTCGAGCGAGGCGCGGACCTCGGCGTCGTCCCGGCGCGCCTTGCGCTCGCCGAGGATGCGGACCTGCTCCCGCTCGACCTCGTGGCTGACCCGCAGGATCTCCAGGTCGCCGGTGACGGAGCCGTGGTGGACGTTGACGCCGACGACCCGCTTGTCGCCCTTCTCCAGGGAGCGCTGGTACTGGAAGGCGGACTCGGCGATCTCGCCGGTGAACCAGCCGTCCTCGATGCCGCGCAGGATGCCGGAGGTGATCGGGCCGATCGGGTGCTGCCCGTCGGGGTGGGCGCGGCGGCCGCGCTCCCTGATCCGGTCGAAGATCCGCTCGGCGTCGGCCTCGATGCGGTCGGTGAGCTGCTCGACGTACCAGGAACCGCCCAGCGGGTCCGCGACGTTGGCGACGCCGGTCTCCTCCATGAGCACCTGCTGGGTGCGCAGCGCGATCTCGGCGGCCTGTTCGCTGGGGAGCGCGAGGGTCTCGTCGAGGGCGTTGGTGTGGAGGGAGTTGGTGCCGCCGAGGACGGCGGAGAGGGCCTCGACCGCGGTCCGCACGACGTTGTTGTACGGCTGCTGGGCGGTGAGGGAGACGCCGGCGGTCTGGGTGTGGAAGCGGAGCCACTGCGCCTTGTCGGTCTTCGCGCCGTACACCTCCTTCATCCAGCGGGCCCAGATCCGGCGGGCGGCGCGGAACTTGGCGATCTCCTCGAAGAAGTCCAGGTGGGCGTCGAAGAAGAAGGAGAGGCCGGGGGCGAAGACGTCGACGTCGAGGCCGCGGGAGAGGCCGAGCTCCACGTAGCCGAAGCCGTCGGCGAGGGTGTACGCCAGCTCCTGCGCGGCCGTCGCCCCGGCCTCGCGGATGTGGTAGCCGGAGACGGAGAGCGGCTTGTACGCGGGGATCTTCGCCGCGCAGTGCTCCATCAGGTCGCCGATGAGGCGCAGGTGGGGCTCGGGCTCGAAGAGCCACTCCTTCTGCGCGATGTACTCCTTGAAGATGTCGGTCTGGAGCGTGCCGTTGAGCACGGCCGGGTCGACGCCCTGGCGCTCGGCGGCGACGAGGTACATGCAGAAGGCCGGGACGGCGGGCCCGGAGATCGTCATGGACGTCGTGACGTCGCCGAGCGGGATGTCCTTGAAGAGGACCTCCATGTCGGCGGCGGAGTCGATGGCGACGCCGCAGTGGCCGACCTCGCCGAGGGAGCGGGGGTCGTCGGAGTCGCGGCCCATGAGGGTGGGCATGTCGAAGGCGACGGAGAGGCCGCCGCCGCCGGCGGCCAGGATCATCTTGTACCGCTCGTTGGTCTGCTCGGCGTTGCCGAAGCCGGCGAACTGGCGGATGGTCCAGGTCCGGCCGCGGTAGCCGGTGGGGTGCAGTCCCCGGGTGAAGGGGTACTCGCCGGGCCAGCCGATGCGCTCGAACCCCTCGTAGGCGTCCCCGGGCCGGGGGCCGTAGACGGGCTCGACGGCGTCGCCGGAGAGCGTGGTGAAGTCGGCGTCCCGCTTGCGGGCCTTGTCGTAACGGGCCTGCCAGCGACGGCGGCCTTCCTCGATGGCGTCAGCGTCCATGCTTCGAATTTACTAGGACGTCCTAGTAAATGTCGATGGCAGACCCCGCGCCGGTGTGGCGCGGGGTGGGGGTTACGCCTGGGCCGGGACCGGCCGCGCGCCGCTGACCAGCGGAAGGGTCTCGCGGTGGACCCTGCGCTCGACGAAGAAGGCGGCGAGCGGAATGGTGCCGGAGACCAGCACCCACAGCAGCTTCTGGAACGGCCAGCGCGCCTTGGAACCCAGGTCGAAGGCGAAGACCAGGTAGATGATGTAGAGGACGCCGTGGGCCTGGGAGACCGCGAAGGTGAGGTCCTCGCCCGTGTGGAAGCCGTACTTGGCGACCATGCACGCGCACAGGATGAGGAGCATGACCGCGGTCACGTACGCCATGACGCGGTAGCGGGTCAGCACGCTGGATTTCATGCCGTCGAGCGTAACCGTACGTTCCGGGCGATCTTCGCGCGGGTCAGGCCTCGTCGAAGTCGTTCGCCGCCACCCGGAGCGGGCGGAGCATCGCGAAGATCTCGGCGCACTCCTCGGCGTCGTACGCGCCGAGGCCGAAGTCCATCCCCATCAGGTCGCGGGTCGCGGCCTCGACCACCTCGCGCCCCTTGCCGGTGATGGTGGCGAGGGTGCCGCGGCCGTCGTTGGGGTTGGGGCGCTTGGCGACGAGACCGGACTTCACGAGCCGGTCGACCGTGTTCGTCACCGAGGTGGGGTGCACCATCAGCCGCTCGCCGATCTTCGACATCGGCAGCTCGCCCTCCTTGGAGAAGGTGAGCAGGACCAGGGCCTCGTAGCGCGCGAAGGTCAGGCCGTACGGCTTGACGACGGCGTCGACCTCCGCGAGGAGGATCTGGTGGGCGCGCATGATCGAGGTGATCGCGGCCATCGAGGGGACCGGTCCCCAGCGCTTCTGCCAGAGTTCGTCGGCGCGGGCGATGGGGTCGAAGGGGAGACTGAGCGGCTTCGGCACGCGTCGACCTTACCCATGGGGAACATGGCGGTCAGCCCCGTCTCGTCCTTCGGTCGCCCCGGCCGCCCGCAGCTCCGCGGCGGCGGCGAGGAGGCAGAGCGTCCCCACGACCCCGGTGCCCGCGACGACCGTGTGCACGGGGACGAACTCGGCCGCGAGCCCGGCCCCCGCCATCCCGAGGCCCTGGACGGTCATCATGCCCGCCGTCATCAGGGTCATGGCCCTCCCCCGCCGCTCCTCGGGGACGGCGGCGACGAACCAGGCGTCCAGGCCGAGGGTGTACGCGCCGGTGGCGCCGGCCAGGAAGAGCGCGGCGGCGGCGAGGACGACGCCGGGCTCGACGGCGTACAGGAGGTAGGGCAGGACGCCGGTGACGGCGAGCGGCACCACGATCCGGGAGCGGGCGGCGGCGGGCAGGAGGGAGCCGGCGAGCAGCTCGCCCGTGATGGTGCCGACGGGCAGCGCGCACATGAGGAGGCCGAGGGCGGCGGTGGAGACGCCGGTCTCGTCGGCGTAGGGGGCGGCGAGCGCCTCCGGTACGACGGCGAAGAACGGCGGCACCCAGAACATCACCATCAGGGCGCGCACGCGCCGGTCGCGCAGGACGGCCCAGGTGCCGGAGAGCCCGCCCGCGGACCCGGCGCCCCGGGCGGGGCGGCGGACGGTGCCGAGGCGGAGCAGCAGCGCCGAGGCGAGGAAGGTGGCGGCGGTGACGACGAGGGCGCCGCGCGGCGGGACGACGGTGAGCAGGACGCCGCCGGCGGCGAACCCGGCGAGCAGGGCGCTCTGGGAGACGATCCGCAGGAGGGAGCGGCCGAGGACGAAGAGGTCGCCCTCGCCGAGGACGTCGGCGAGGGTCGCCGCGCGGGTGCCGTGGAAGACGGGCGAGACGACGGCGATGGCGCAGCGCAGCGCGAGCAGGGCGGCGACGGGGGTGGCGGGGACGGTCATCAGGACGACGCAGGCGGCGCAGACGAGGTCGCAGACGACGAGGATCCGGCGGGGCGGGAGGCGGTCGGCCAGACCGGCGAGGAGGGTGCCGCCGAGGAGGTGGGGGAGGAAGCCGAGGGCGAAGGTGAGGGAGGAGAGGAGCGGGGAGCGGGTGAGGTCGTAGACGAGCACGGTGAGCGCGAGCTCGCTGACGACGACCCCGAGGAGGGAGAACAGGTGCGCCACGAACACGAACCGGAACTCCCGCACGCGGAAGAGGGCCCGGTAGCCGGGGCCGGCGCCGGGCACGTGGGCGGCCTCCGGCGGGTGGGCGGACGGGGGCACGGGCGTTCCGGTGGGCGCGGAGGCCCCGGCGGGCGCGGAGGCCCCGGCGGGCGCGGGCGTCTCGGTGGTCTCGGGTGCGGGCGCCCCGGTGGTCGTGGGCGCGGGTGTCCCCGGACCCCGGGACGTGGCGGGCTTCGGCATGGGCGCAGGGTGCCGTCGGGAGGGGCGGGGTGCCTAGACTTTCGGATCCAGGCGAATGTTCCGGAGGGGCCGTGCCGTACCACCTGCGTTTCGGGGAGGCCGACCCGCTGCGGATCCGGTTCGCGATCTCGCCGCTGTGGGAGACGCACTCCGCCGTGCGGGTCCTCGCGCGGCCCCGGCAGCAGGGGTACCACCTGCCCTGGATGCGGCGGATCGCGGGCGCCGCGCGGGGGCTCGACCTGGGGCCGCTGCACCTGCTGATGCCGGCGCGCGGGCACAGCCCTGACTTCCTGTACCCGCCGCCGCTGGGGCCGGCCGCCTCCTTCGAGGAGGAGATCGGGGCCGTGCGGAGGACCGATCCGGCGCTCGTCCTGGACGACTTCGAGCGGGCGCTCGCCGCGACCCCGGGGGCGGCGGAGAGCGACGGGGGGCGGCGGATGCTCGCGGACCCCGCCGGCGCGGTGGAGCGGCTCGCCGGGCTGCTGGAGGCCGCGTGGGAGGCGCTGGTCGCGCCCGACTGGCCGCGGCTGCGGGCGCTCCTGGAGGCGGACGTGGCGTACCACTCGCGGCGGCTCGCGGAGGGCGGGCTCGAACGGCTCCTGGGCGAGCTGCACCCGTCGTTCGACTGGGCGGCGGAGACGGCGACGCTCCGGGTGGGCTACCACGGGGAGCACGTGCGGCCGCTGGACGGACAGGGCCTCGTCCTGATGCCGTCCGTGTTCACCTGGCCCGAGGTGGTGAGCGGTTTCGACCCGCCGTGGCAGCCGACGGTGGTGTATCCGGCGCGAGGGATCGGCGGGCTGTGGACGGACGCCCGGGACCGCACCCCGGAGGTCCTGGGGCGGCTGCTCGGCCCGGTGCGGGCGGACGTGCTGTGCGCCCTGACGGAGCCGATGGGGACCACGGCCCTCGCCCACCTCCTGGGCCGGGCGCCCTCCACCGTCTCGGCGCACCTGGCGGTGCTGCGGGACGCGGGGCTACTCGCCTCCCGGCGCTACGGCCACCAGGTGCTGTACGAGCGGACCCCGCTGGGCCTCGCGGTGTCACAGCCCCGGCCGTGACCCGCCGGACGGGGCCCGGCGGGCGGGCCCGCCCTGCCGTCGCAGGGTGTACGCGACGGCCCTGCGGGCGACCGGGTTCAGCTCCTCGACCGCGGCCGTCAGGGCGCCGAGCTGCTCCAGGGCGGTGAGCGCGGCCTCGGCGCCCGCCGGGTCGACGCCCTCGTAGAGTTCGAGGCCCACGAAGGAGGCGGCGACCGCGCGGGCGAGCCCGGCGGGGTCGGTGAACCCGGCGAGCGGGGTGGGCGCGAGGACCCGGGTGAGGACCTGCTCGATCTCGGCGATCCACAGGTCGAGCCCGGCGGCGGTGGCGGGGGCGAGCCGGGGGTGGGTCTGGGCGCCGGCGAGCAGTTGCCCGAGGAAGGCGACGTGGCCGGCGTCCCGTTCCTCGGCGTGCATCTCGCGTCCGAAGGCGAGCAGTTCGGAGAGGCTGCCGACGGACCGGAGCCGTTCCCGGTGGCGGGCCACCCGCTGTTCGGCGCCGCGCCGGCAGGCGGCGGAGAGCAGTTCGTCGACGGAGCCGAAGTGGTAGAAGACGAGGGCCTGGTTGACTCCGGCGGCGGTCGCGATCGCGCGGGCGGAGGCCTTGGCGATGCCCTGCTCGACGAGGGTGCGCAGGGCGCCGTCGAGCAGCTTCTCCCGGGTCTCCAGACTGCGGGCGTCCTTGGCCCCGGCCCGGCCCTCCGGGGTACGGGCGCCCCCGGCCCGCTCCTCCGCCGCGCTCCCGGTCCGCCCGCTCATGTCCGTGCCTCCTCGCGCACCGGGCGCAGCCCCGCGCGCACCCCGTGGGAGCGTACGTCGGCGTAGGAGGCGGTGAAGGACCCCTCGTACCCGAAGAGCGGGCCGAAGCGGCGGTTGACGACCCGTACGGAGATCCGGAAGCGGCCCGCGTCCTCGTCGAAGGACTCGCGGACCTCTGCCCGCCCGCCGAGGAGTTCGGGGACGCGCACGTCCAGCGGGCCCTCGCGGAAGCGGTGTTCGCCGGATCGGACGAGGAGCGAGCCGTCCGGCTCGGCGGACAGGTGCAGGTCGCTGGCGAGGTGCTGGTGGGTGCCGAGGTAGTCGAGGACGCAGCCGCGCTCGGGGCTGTGGACCATCGTGGCGTCGAAGCGCCGGGGCCCGCCGGGCAGGTCGAAGGTGCGCACGAAGGTGACGGTCTCGCGCCCGTACGCGTCGGCGTAGGGCACGTTCTCGATGGTGAAGGGGACGTCGCGGCCGGTGCGGGGCAGCAGGATGTTCCGGGTGGCGCCGAGCGCGAGGAAGGGCTTCACGAAGGCCCGGCCGTGCCAGATCCGGTCCATGACGCCCCGGCCGACGCACAGTTCCCCGCTCGCGAGCCCCACCGAGAAGCGGCGCCGGAGCTCCGGGTGCAGCCGGCCGAAGGCGGCGTCGCCCATGGCGGTGCGGAAGATCGAGGTCACGGCTGCTCCAGGGTGTCGAGGAGGCGGGGCTCCCGGGTGCGGGCGGGCGGGACGCGCAGGCAGCGCCGGGCCGCGGGGACGCGGGACGAGGGCGGTAGGAGGAGGGCGGCGGCGCAGGCGAGGGGCAGGGTCGCCGCCGCGCCGGGCCCGGCGGCGCAGAGGGCCACGAGCAGGGCGCGGGCGGCGAGTTCCAGGAGCCAGCGGTCGCGGGAGCGCTCGGGGGCGGTCCCGTGCTCGCACCAGAGCCGCAGCCGGTCGAAGGACCAGGCGGTGGCCCAGCCCATGAGGGGCCGGAAGAGGAGGCGGTCGGCGGCCCGGCCGAAGCGGCCCCAGCGCGGCCGGTAGTCGTAGCCGGTGAGGAAGCGGACGCCGTCGGCGGTGGGGACGTAGCGCCAGTAGCCGCTGCCCTCGGCGAGGAGCGAGAGCGGGTGCGCGGAGGCGAAGCGGAGGGCGGAGACCCGGTCGCCGCCGGCCCGGTGGCGCTCCCCCGCGGAGACACCGGTGCCGGCGACGACCAGGAAGGGCAGGACGCGGGTCGCGTAGCGGAAGCGCCGGGGTCCGTCCCCGGCCCCGGCCCCGTCCTCGTTCCCGTCCTCCGGGAGGAGGGCGATCTCCGTGAACCGCAGGTCCCACCGCTGGTGGCGGCCGGGATCCTGGGTGCGCTCCCAGAGCGTCTCCGGGTCCGTGCGGATCCGCGTCTCGACGTACAGACCCATGGCGTTCCCCCGCCCGCTCGTCCGGGGTTTTGAGCGACTGCTCAAAACTGCCCACGGGCGAAGGTAGCCGATGTTGAGCACTCGCTCAACCAGCGGGCACGAAGAAGCCCCCGCCCCGGAGGACCCGGGACGGGGGCTTCGCACGGAAGCGGGGGCGCTCAGCCCTCCAGGTGCCGCTCGACGGTGGCGACCTTGCTGTGCAGGCCGTCCGTCACGCCGGGGCGGATGTCGGCCTTGAGGACGACGGAGACGCGGGGCGCGCGGGCCTCGACGGCGGCGACGGCGCGCTTGACGACGTCCATCACCTCGTCCCACTCGCCCTCGATCGAGGTGAACATGGCGTCGGTGCGGTTCGGCAGGCCGGACTCCCGGACGACCCGGACGGCGTCGGCGACGTACGCGCCGACCTCCTCGCCCACGCCGAGGGGGGTCACCGAGAAGGCGACGATCACGCGTTCACCGTGCCCTCGCGGCGGGCGCGGGACGCGATGACCGCGTCCTCGGCCTCGCGCTTCAGCCTCCGCTCGGCGTAGAAGCCGCCCAGGGGCAGGACCGAGAGGACGAAGTAGAGGGCGGCGGTCCCGAAGCTCCACTTGGTCCGGTTCCAGGCGTCCAGCCAGAAGAGGACGTACAGGACGAACAGGATGCCGTGGATCGCTCCCATGACCGGCACCGCGTTGAACTCCGTCGTCCGCTTGAGCACCGAGCAGACGAGCAGGAGCAGGAACGAGACGGCCTCCGGCGCGGAGACGAGCCGGAGCCGGTGGAGGGAGGAGGCGGTCTTGATGTCCACGGAGGGGATCACCTTCGTTCGGTCTTGTGACGCGATCTTGTGAACGGATGCACAAGGGCCCGTCCATTGTGCACGGCGACTTTGCTGTTCCTTTAGGCGGGTCCCCAGTACCTTCGGGCCGTGGCAACGTTCCGACTGCAAGGCAGCAAGGTGCTCGCCGTCTCCCTGACCGGCGACGCCGTGAAGGCGAAGAACGGCTCGATGGTCGCCTACGACGGCCAGATGGCGTTCAAGAAGATGAGCGGCGGCGGTGAGGGCCTGCGCGGCATGGTGACCCGCCGGCTCACGGGTGAGCAGATGGAGGTGATGGAGGTGCGCGGGCAGGGGACCTGCTGGTTCGCCGACCGGGCCTCCGAGATCAATCTCGTCTCCCTGCACGGCGACAAGCTGTGGGTGGAGGCCAGCAACCTGCTCTGCACCGACGCGGGGCTGCGCACCGGCACCACCTTCACGGGCCTGCGCGGCGGGGCCACCGGCAACGGCCTCTTCACCACGACGGTGGAGGGGACGGGCCAGGCGGCGCTCCTGTCGGACGGCCCGGCGGTGGTGCTGCGGGTGACCCCGCAGTACCCGCTCCAGGTCGACCCCGGCGCGTACATAGCCCACCAGGGCAACCTCCAGCAGCACTTCCAGTCGGGTGTGACCTTCCGCACCTTCCTGGGCGAGGGCGGCGGCGAGGCCTTCCAGATCCGCTTCGAGGGGGACGGCCTGGTGTACGTCCAGCCCAGCGAGCGGAACACGATCGGGGGCGACGTCTGATGCCGTTCCGCGAGATCAACTCGAAGATGGTCGAGGCGACCGTCGTGCCGGGGCAGCGGCTGTTCAGCCAGCGCGGCGCGATGCTGGCGTACCGGGGCGAGGTCGGTTTCACGCCGAACACGGCGGGCGGCCAGGGCGGCCTGATGTCGATGATCGGGCGCCGGGTGGTCGGCGAGGCGACCCCGCTGATGACGGTGGAGGGCAGCGGCACGGTGATGTTCGGGCACGGCGGCCACCACATCCAGGTGATCGCGCTGACCGGCGACACCCTGTACGTGGAGGCCGACCGGCTGCTCGCCTTCGACGGGACCCTGGAGCAGGGCACGATGTTCATGGGCTCGCAGGGCGGGGTCATGGGCATGGTCCGCGGCCAGGTGACCGGCCAGGGGCTCTTCACCACCACCCTGAAGGGCCACGGCTCGGTGGCCGTGATGGCGCACGGCGGCGTGATCGAGCTGCCGATCGTCCCGGGCCGTCCGGTCCACGTGGACCCGCAGGCGTACGTGGCCCACCACGGCGACGTGCGCAACAAGCTCTCCACCGCGCTCGGCTGGCGCGACATGGTGGGGCGCGGCTCGGGCGAGGCGTTCCAACTGGAGCTGAGCGGCAGCGGCGCGGTGTACGTCCAGGCCTCGGAGGAGAAGCTGTGAGCACCCCTGTGATCCACGACCCGCACACGCTGCCGTCGGACGACAACGTCAACCCGTACACCTTCTGCGTGGAGCTCAAGGGCTCCCAGTGGTTCCTGCAGAAGGGCAAGATGATCGCCTACTACGGGCGGATCGAGTTCAACGGCATCGGGCACGGGCGGCTCGACCGGCTGGTGCGGACCTCCTTCCACTCGCCGCTGCACGCGAGCGACTGGGTGGTGGCCGAGGGCAGCGGCAAGATGCTGCTCGCGGACCGGGCCTTCGACGTGAACTCCTTCGACCTGGACGAGGGCAACCTGACGATCCGGTCCGGGAACCTGCTGGCCTACCAGCCGACGCTGGCGCTCAAGCAGTCGATCGTGCCGGGCTTCGTGACGCTGATCGGGACGGGCAAGTTCGTGGCCGCGTCGAACGGTCCGGTGGTCTTCATGGAGCCGCCCCTGCGGGTGGACCCGCAGGCGCTGGTCGGCTGGGCGGACTGCCCCTCGCCGTGCCACCACTACGACCACGGCTACATGACGGGCGTGATGGGCGGCGTACGGGCCCTGACGGGTCTGGGCGGCACCTCGGGCGAGGAGCACCAGTTCGAGTTCGTGGGGGCGGGCACGGTGCTGCTCCAATCGACGGAGCTGCTGATGGCGGAGCGGGAGACCGGTGCGCCCCCGGCCCAGGCGGGTGTCCCCGGCGGCCACGGCGGGTACGGTTCGGGCCACGGACAGCAGGGCTCGACACCGCGCCTTCCCGGCCAGCTCGGGGACCTCCAGCGTCGCTTCGGGCTGTGAACGGTAGTCTGCGGAGTGTGACGCCACCGAACGCCCGCGCCGGTGGTGCGGCGGGGGCGGCGTCCGGGTGGGGCCCCGGGTGCGCGGCGTCACGCTCCCAGACTTCGTCAAGAATTCAACTTCTTAGGTAGAATCCATACATGGAGACCGAGACGGCCACCCCGTGGCTCACCGACGGCGAGCAGTGTGCCTGGCGCACCTTCCTGGACGTCCAGAGGATGCTGACGCACCAGTTGGAGAAGGACCTCCAGCCCTTCGGCCTGACGATGAACGACTACGAGATCCTGGTGAACCTCTCGGAGTCGGCCGAGCGCCGGCTGCGCATGAGCGACCTCGCCTCGGCCACCCTCCAGTCGAAGAGCCGCCTCTCCCACCAGATCACCCGGATGGAGAACGCCGGCCTGGTCCGGCGCGAGAACTGCGAGTCCGACCGGCGCGGCCTGTACGCCGTCCTCACCGACCAGGGCATGGAGACCATGCGCAAGGTCGCCCCGCACCACGTCGACTCGGTGCGCAGGCACTTCATCGACCAGCTCACCCCCGAGGCGCTCGGCGACCTCCACGAGTCCCTGAAGCCGATCGCGGAGCAGTTGCGCGGACGGCGCGGCAAGCCGTAGCCCCCGTACGGGAAAGGGCCTCCCCGAATCGCCGGGGAGGCCCTTCCTCGTACGGTGCCGCTCAGGTGCCCGTCAGCTCCGCCACCAGCTCGTCGGCGGCCGCGTACGGGTCGAGGCCGCCCGCCGTGATCCGCTCCGCGAGCGCGTCGAGCCGCCGGTCGCCGCGCAGGTCCCCGATCCGCTCGCGCAGGGCCGTGACCGCGATGGTCTCGACCTCGCGGGCGGCGCGGGCCCGGCGGCGCTCGGCCAGGACCCCGTGCTCCTCCGTCCAGGCGCGGTGCTTCTCCAGGGCCTCCACGACCTCGTCGACGCCCTCGCCGCGGGCCGCGACCGTCTTCACGATCGGCGGCCGCCAGTCACCCGGGCCGCGCGCCTCGCCGAGGCCCAGCATGTGGTTGAGCTCGCGGGCGGTGGCGTCCGCGCCGTCCCGGTCGGCCTTGTTCACCACGTACACGTCGCCGATCTCCAGGATGCCCGCCTTCGCGGCCTGGATGCCGTCGCCCATGCCCGGCGCGAGCAGGACCACGGAGGTGTCGGCCTGGGAGGCGATCTCGACCTCCGACTGCCCGACGCCGACGGTCTCCACGAGGATCACCTCGCAGCCGGCCGCGTCCAGGACCCGGATGGCCTGCGGGGCGGACCAGGCGAGGCCGCCCAGGTGGCCGCGGGTGGCCATGGAGCGGATGTAGACGCCCGGGTCGGAGGCGTGGTCCGACATCCGGACCCGGTCGCCGAGCAGCGCCCCGCCGCTGAACGGGGAGGACGGGTCGACGGCCAGGACGCCGACCCGCTTCCCCGCCCGCCGGTAGGCGGTGACGAGCGCGGACGTCGAGGTGGACTTGCCGACGCCGGGCGAGCCGGTCAGGCCCACCACGTACGCGCCGCCGGTGAGCGGCGCGAGCGCCGCCATCACCTCGCGCAACTGCGGGGACCCCCCCTCCACGAGCGAGATCAGCCGGGCCACGGCCCGGGGCCTGCCCTCGCGCGCCTGGGCGACGAGTGCGGGGACGTCCACCATGTGCGGAACTCCTTGCCTGGGTGCTTACTTGCCGGAGACGCCGGAGACACCGGGAACACGGACGATCAGGGCGTCGCCCTGGCCGCCGCCGCCGCACAGGGCCGCCGCGCCGACGCCGCCGCCGCGCCGCTTGAGCTCCAGGGCGAGGTGGAGCACGAGGCGGGCGCCGGACATGCCGATCGGGTGGCCGAGCGCGATGGCGCCGCCGTTGACGTTCACCTTGTCGGTGGTGACGCCGAGGTCCTTCATGGACTGGACGGCGACCGCGGCGAAGGCCTCGTTGATCTCGATCAGGTCGAGGTCGTCGACGCCCAGGCCCTCCTTCTTGAGGGCGTGCAGGATCGCGCGGGACGGCTGCGACTGGAGGGAGTTGTCCGGGCCGGCCACGTTGCCGTGGGCGCCGATCTCGGCGATCCACTCCAGGCCCAGCTCCTCGGCCTTGGCCCTGCTCATCACGACGACGGCGGCGGCGCCGTCGGAGATCTGCGAGGAGGTGCCGGCGGTGATCGTGCCGTCCCTGGTGAAGGCCGGGCGGAGCTTGCCGAGGGACTCGGCGGTGGTCTCGGCGCGGATGCCCTCGTCCTTGGCGAAGATCACCGGGTCGCCCTTGCGCTGCGGGATCTCGACCGGGGTGATCTCGGCCTCGAAGACGCCGTTCTTCTGGGCGGCGGCGGCGCGCTGGTGCGAGAGGGCCGCGACCTCGTCCTGCTCGGGGCGCTCGATGCCCAGGCGGGTGTTGTGCTTCTCGGTGGACTCGCCCATGGCGACGCCCTCGAAGGAGTCGGTGAGGCCGTCGTACGCCATGGCGTCGAGCATCTCGATCGCGCCGTACTTGAAGCCCTCGCGGGACTTCGGGAGCAGGTGCGGGGCGTTGGTCATCGACTCCTGGCCGCCGGCGACGACCACGTCGAACTCGCCGGCGCGGATGAGCTGGTCGGCCAGGGCGATGGCGTCGAGCCCGGAGAGGCACACCTTGTTGATGGTGAGGGCCGGGACGTTCATCGGGATGCCGGCCTTGACGGCGGCCTGGCGGGCGGGGATCTGACCGGCGCCCGCCTGGAGCACCTGGCCCATGATCACGTACTGCACCTGGTCGCCGCCGATGCCGGCCCGGTCGAGGGCGGCCTTGATGGCGAAGCCGCCGAGCTCGGCGCCCGAGAAGGACTTGAGCGAGCCGAGCAGGCGACCCATGGGCGTGCGGGCGCCCGCGACGATCACTGAGGTGGTACCGGTCGTTCCAGACATGAGGCACGGCCCCTTGGGATGAGAAGTGAACGAGGGTTTACCGCCAATGTACTGAGCGGCCCGGCGCCCGGTCATCGGCCCGACGGTGTGACGGCGCGCACGTTGCGTAACCACTCCTCCGGGGTTGCACTGGAGCCATGCTGACGCGAATCGACCACATCGGGATCGCCTGTTCCAACCTCGACGCGACCGTCGAGTTCTACCGCGCGACCTACGGTTTCGAGGTCTTCCACACCGAGGTCAACGAAGAGCAGGGCGTCCGCGAGGCCATGCTCAGGATCAACGGGACCTCGGACGGCGGGGCCTCCTACCTCCAGCTCCTGGAGCCGACCCGGGAGGACTCGGCGGTGGGCAAGTGGCTCGCCAAGAACGGCGAGGGCGTGCACCACATCGCCTTCGGCACCGCCGACGTCGACGGCGACGCCGAGGCCGTCCGGGGCAAGGGCGTCCGGGTGCTCTACGACGAGCCGCGGACCGGCTCCATGGGCTCCCGGATCACCTTCCTGCACCCCAAGGACTGCCACGGCGTCCTCACGGAACTGGTCACCTCGGCGAAGCCGTCCGCTGACCCCTCCTCAGCGGAGCACTGACCTCCGGATTCCCGGCCCGGTAGAGTGGGCGGCTCCGGGCCGGGGCCGGTCGGGGCCGCTCCGCGTGGCACCCAAGTCGGGATGTCGGGGTCGTCCGATCTGCCACGATTCCCCGGGGGCCCGTCTCCGGCCGAGGGGACGGCGCTCTGGAGTGTTGCGACCAGGGTTGGGGTCTCCCCTGCTCGAACGCGTTGAGAGCTCGGGGAAGGATGGACCGCGCAGTGCGGGGCTACGAACGCCAGGAGAGCCACCGAGCTGAAGACGACCATCTCGCCCGGTTCGAAGCCGAGATGGACCGGCTGAAGACCGAGCGGGAGAAGGCCGTCCAGCACGCCGAGGACCTCGGTTACCAGGTCGAGGTCTTGCGCGCCAAGCTCCACGAGGCGCGCCGCACCATCGCGTCCCGGCCCTCGTACGACAGCGCCGACATCGGCTACCAGGCCGAGCAGATGCTGCGCAACGCCCAGGCGCAGGCCGAGCAGCTCCGCCAGGACGCCGAGCGGGAGCTGCGCGAGGCCCGCGCCCAGACCCAGCGCATCCTCCAGGAGCACGCCGAGCACCAGGCGCGGCTCCAGGCCGAGCTGCACAACGAGGCCGTCCAGCGCCGCCAGCAGCTCGACCAGGAGCTGAACGAGCGCCGCCAGACCGTCGAGGCGCACGTCAACGAGAACGTGGCCTGGGCCGAGCAGCTCCGCGCCCGTACGGAGTCCCAGGCCCGCCGGCTGATGGAGGAGTCCCGCGCGGAGGCCGAGCAGGCGCTCGCCACCGCCCGCGCCGAGGCCACCCGGCTCGCCGAGGAGACCAGCCGCCGCGTCGGCGCCGAGGCGGAGGCCGCCCGCGCCGAGGCGGAGGCGATCCTGCTGCGCGCCCGCAAGGACGCCGAGCGGCTGCTCGCCGGCGCCGCGGGGCAGGCGCAGGAGGCCACCAGCCACGCCGAGCAGCTCCGCTCCTCCACCGCCGCCGAGACCGACCAGGCCCGCCGCCAGGCCACCGAGCTGTCCCGCGCCGCCGAACAGCGCATGCAGGAGGCCGAGGAGAGGCTGCGGCTCGCCCGCGCCGAGGCCGAGAAGGCGCTCACCGAGGCCAAGGAGGCCGCCGCCCGGCAGCTCTCCTCCGCCGAGTCGGTCAACGAGCAGCGCACCCGTACGGCCAAGGCGGAGATCGCCCGGCTCGTCGGCGAGGCCACCAAGGAGGCCGAGACCCTCAAGGGCGAGGCCGAGGAGAAGCTGCGCGAGGCGACCGCCGAGGCGGAGAAGCTGGTCGCGGAGGCCTCCGAGAAGGCCCGTACGGCCGCCGCCGAGGACTCCGCCGCCGCGCTCGCCAAGGCCGCCCGCAGCGCCGAGGAGATCCTCACCAAGGCGTCCGAGGACGCCCGGGAGACCACCCGCAAGGCCGCCGAGGAGGCCGAGCGGGTCCGCCGCGAGGCCGAGGCCGAGGCGGACCGGCTGCGCTCCCAGGCCGAGGAGCAGGCGGACGAGCTGCTCGGTTCGGCCAAGGACGACACCAAGGAGTACCGCGCCAAGACCGTCGAGCTCCAGGAGGAGGCGCGGCGGCTGCGCGGCGAGGCCGAGCAGTTGCGCGGCGAGGCCATCGACGAGGGCGAGCGGATCCGCGGCGAGGCCCGCCGCGAGGCCCTCCAGCAGATCGAGGAGGCGGCCAGGACCGCCGAGGAGCTGCTGTCCAAGGCCCGCACGGACGCCGAGGAACTGCGGACGAAGTCCGGCGCGGAGAGCGAGAAGGTCAAGTCCGAGGCGATGGAGCGCGCCCAGACGCTCCGGGCCCAGGCCGAGGAGACCCTGGAGCGCACCCGCGCCGAGGCCGAGCGGCTGCGCGCCGAGGCCGAGGAGCAGGCCGAGTCGGTGCGGACCGCGGCCGAGGAGGCCGCGGCGACGCTGCGCGCGGACGCCGAGCGGGCCGCCGAGGCCCGGCGCGCGGAGGCCGCCGAGGAGCTGGCCCGGCTGCACGCCGAGGCCGGGGCGAGGGTGGCGGCCGCCGGGGAGGAGCTGACCGACGCGCGCGCCGAGGGCGAGCGGATCCGGCGCGAGGCCGCCGAGGAGACGGAGCGGCTGCGGACCGAGGCCGCCGAGCGCATCCGTACCCTCCGGGAGCAGGCCGAGCAGGAGGCCGAGCGGCTGCGGACCGAGGCGGCGGCGGACGCGGGCGCCGCGCGCGCCGAGGCCGAGGCCGTGGCCGTACGGCTGCGCACGGAGGCGTCCGACGAGGCCGAGCGGCTGCGGACCGAGGCCCAGGAGACCGCCGACCGGGTGCGGGCGGAGGCCGGGGCCGCCGCCGAGCGGGTGGCCGCCGAGGCCGCCGAGGCGCTGGCCGCCGCGCAGGAGGAGGCCGTACGGCGCCGCCGGGAGGCCGAGGAGACGCTGGAGTCGGCCCGTTCCGAGGCCGGCCGGGAGCGCGAGCTGGCCCGGGAGCAGTCCGAGGAGCTGCTCGCCGCCGCCCGCAGGCGGGTCGAGGACGCCCAGACCGAGGCGCAGCGCCTGGTCGAGGAGGCGGACGCGCGGGCGACCGAGATGGTCGCGGCGGCCGAGCAGACCGCCCAGGAGGTGCGGGACTCGGTGGCCGGTCTGCGCGAGCAGGCCGAGGAGGAGATCGCCGGGCTGCGGTCGGCGGCCGAGCACGCGGCCGAGCGGACCCGCACCGGGGCGCAGGAGGAGGCGGACCGGGTCCGCGCCGAGGCGCACGAGGAGCGGGAGCGGGCGGCCGGGGACGCGGCCGGCATCCGGGCGCGCGCCCAGGAGGAGTCCGAGGCGGCGAAGGCGCTGGCCGAGCGGACGGTCACGGACGCGCTCGCCGAGTCGGAGAAGCTGCGGTCGGACACCGCCGAGTACGCGCAGCGGGTGCGGACCGAGGTGACGGACTCGCTCGCCGCGGCCGAGCAGGACGCGGCGCGCACGCGGGCGGACGCCCGGGACGACGCGAACCGGATCCGTTCGGAGGCCGCGGAGCGGGCCGAGACGGTGGTCGGCGAGGCGCGGGCCGAGGCGGACCGGCTCACCGCCGAGGCGGTCGAGCTCATGGAGACCACCGAGCAGGACGCCCTGCGCATCCGTACCGAGGCCGAGCAGGTCAGGGCGGACGGCGAGGCGCACGCGGAGGCGCTGCGGGCGGCCGCGCTCGCGGACGGCGAGCAGGTCCTCGACGAAGCCCGCAAGGCCGCCGACAAGCGCCGCGCCGACGCCGCCGAGCAGGCCGACGCCCTCATCGCCGAGGCCACCGGCGAGGCCGAGCGGCTCACCCGCGAGGCGGCCGGGCTGGCCGAGCGGGTCACCACGGAGGCGCGCGCCGAGGCGGAGCGGCTCACCGCCGAGGCGGTCGAGCTCATGGAGACGACCGAGCAGGACGCCCTGCGCATCCGCGCCGAGGCCGAGCAGGTCAGGATCGACGGCGAGGCGCACGCCCAGGCCCTGCGGGCCGCGGCGCTCGCGGACGGCGAGCAGGTCCTCGACGAGGCCCGCAAGGCCGCCGACAAGCGCCGCAGCGACGCCGCCGAGCAGGCCGACGCCCTCATCGCCGAGGCCACCGGCGAGGCCGAGCGGCTCACCCGCGAGGCGGCCGGGCTGGCCGAGCGGGTCACCACGGAGGCGCGCGCCGAGGCGGAGGCCACGGTGGGTTCCGCGCGGCGGGACGCCGAGGAGGTCCGCGCCGGGTCGGAGCGCCTGAAGGCGGACGCCGAGGCGGCGGCCGAGCGGATGCGCGCGGAGGCCCGCGCGGAGGCAGACCGGGTCCTGGACGAGGCGCGGGAGGCCGGGGCCAAGAAGCGCGCGGACGCGGCCGAGCAGGCGGACCAGCTCGTCGCCAAGGCCCAGGAGGAGGCGCTGCGCGCCACCACGGAGGCCGAGTCGCAGGCGGACCTGATGGTCGGCGCGGCCCGCAAGGAGGCCGGGCGGATCGTCGCCGAGGCGACCGTCGAGGGCAACTCCCTGGTGGAGAAGGCCCGTACGGACGCGGACGAGCTCCTGGTCGGGGCGCGCAGCGACGCGACGGCGATAAGGGAGCGGGCCGAGGAGCTGCGGGGCCGGATCGAGGGCGAGATCGAGGAGCTGCACGAGCGGGCGCGGCGCGAGACGGCCGAGCAGATGAAGACGGCCGGCGAGCGGGTCGACAAGCTGGTGAAGGCGGCGACGGAGCAGCGCGCCGAGGCCGAGGAGAAGGCGAAGGAGCTGGTCTCCGACGCGAGTTCGGAGGCGAGCAAGGTCCGGATCGCCGCGGTGCGGAAGGCCGACGGGCTCCTCAAGGAGGCCGAGCAGAA
Source organism: Streptomyces sp. NPDC007872 (assembly GCF_042868165.1). Lineage (NCBI taxonomy): Bacteria > Bacillati > Actinomycetota > Actinomycetes > Kitasatosporales > Streptomycetaceae > Streptomyces > Streptomyces sp. NPDC007872. Next base: position 911,223 of record NZ_JBIAEA010000001.1, on the reverse strand, counting down.
GAAGGCGTCGCTCGTCGCGGAGGCCGAGGCCATCAAGGCGGAGGCGCAGCGGATCCGGGCCGAGGCCGAGGCCGAGGCGGCGGAGACGATCGCGGAGGGCAAGCGCGAGCTGGAGGTGCTCGTGCGCCGGCGCAAGGACATCAACGCCGAGATCTCCCGTGTCCAGGACGTCCTGGAGGCGTTGGAGTCTTTCGAGACCCCGGGCGGCGGGAAGTCCTCCGGTTCGGTGGGCGCGAGAGCGGGGGCCTCGGCGGGTTCCACCCGGACGAGTGGCAAGTCCCAGGACGGCTAGCCACTCAAAAGGCTGGACATTCTCCCGACCAAACAGGCATACGCTCGATGACACGCCGCTTCGGCCCCTAGGATTCCCTCTAACACCTCACCGGTCTCATTCGACAGGAACCCCATGAGCGACACTTCCTCCCCCTTCGGCTTCGAGCTCGTGCGGCGCGGTTACGACCGCGGTCAGGTGGACGACCGCATTACCAAGCTCGTGGCCGACCGCGACAGTGCTCTTTCGCGCATCACCTCTCTGGAGAAGCGCATCGAGGAGCTCCACCTCGAAACGCAGAACGCCCAGGCACAGGTCACCGACGCCGAGCCGTCGTACGCGGGGCTCGGCGCCCGGGTCGAGAAGATCCTCCGGCTCGCCGAGGAGGAGGCGAAGGACCTGCGTGAGGAGGCCCGTCGCGCCGCCGAGCAGCACCGCGAGCTGGCCGAGTCGGCCGCCCAGCAGGTGCGCAACGACGCGGAGTCGTTCGCGGCGGACCGCAAGGCCAAGGCCGAGGACGAGGGCGTCCGGATCGTCGAGAAGGCGCAGGGCGAGGCCAACTCGCTGCGCGCCGAGGCGCAGAAGGACGCGCAGTCGAAGCGCGAGGAGGCCGACGCCCTCTTCGAGGAGACCCGCGCCAAGGCCGCCCAGGCCGCCGCGGACTTCGAGACCAACCTGGCGAAGCGCCGCGAGCAGTCGGAGCGGGACCTGGCCTCGCGTCAGGCGAAGGCCGAGAAGCGCCTGGCGGAGATCGAGCACCGGGCCGAGCAGCTCCGCCTGGAGGCCGAGAAGCTGCGTACGGACGCGGAGCGCCGGGCCCGCCAGACGGTGGAGACCGCGCAGCGCCAGGCCGAGGACATCGTGGCCGACGCGAACGCCAAGGCCGACCGGATCCGCAGCGAATCGGAGCGCGAGCTGGCGGCCCTGACGAACCGCCGGGACTCGATCAACGCGCAGCTCACCAACGTCCGCGAGATGCTGGCGACGCTGACCGGTGCCGCGGTGGCGGCGGCCGGCTCCCCGATCGACGACGAGCGCCAGGCCGGCGTCCCGGCCCAGCAGACGCGGTAACGGCCGTCCGGGCGACGCCCGGCCACGTCTCGCGGAACCCCCCGTCATTCCGGTGGCGGGGGGTTTCGCGCGCCCGTAGGTTGGACGCATGATCGAGCTGGAGGGCCTGACCAAGCGCTACGGGACGAAGACCGCGGTCGACCACCTCTCCTTCCAGGTGCGGCCCGGTGTGGTCACCGGCTTCCTCGGGCCGAACGGGGCGGGCAAGTCGACGACGATGCGGATGATGCTGGACCTGGACAACCCGACGAGCGGGACGGTCCGGATCGACGGACGGCACTACCGGGAGCTGCACGAACCCCTGAAGCACATCGGGGCGCTGCTCGACGCCAAGGCGATGCACGGCGGCCGTTCGGCCTACAACAACCTGCTGTGCCTGGCGCAGTCGAACCGCATCCCGCCGAGCCGGGTGGACGAGGTGCTGGCCCTGGTGGGTCTGACGCCGGTCGCGCGGAAGAAGTCGAAGGGTTTCTCCCTCGGCATGGGGCAGCGGCTCGGCATCGCCTCGGCGCTCCTCGGTGATCCCGAGATCCTGATGTTCGACGAACCCGTCAATGGTCTGGACCCCGAGGGAATTCACTGGATCCGCAATCTCATGAAGGCGTTGGCGGCCGAAGGCCGGACGATCTTCGTTTCCAGCCATCTGATGAGTGAAATGGCGCTGACGGCCGATCATCTGATCGTCATCGGACAGGGAAAGCTGCTGGCCGACACGTCGATGGCTGATTTCATCCAGCAGAATTCCCGGAGTTATGCGCGGCTGCGTTCGCCGCAGCGGGAGCGGTTGCGGGACGTGCTGCACGCCAACGGCTTCGTCGTGGTCGAGGCGGGCGGCGGCGCCCTGGAGGTGGACGGGGCGACGACCGAGAAGCTGGGCGAGCTGGCGGCGGAGAACGGACTCGTGCTGCACGAGCTGAGCTCCCAGCGCGCCTCGCTCGAAGAGGCGTTCATGCAGATGACGGCGGGCGCGGTGGAGTACCACGCGCACGGCACCGACGTACACGGCGGCGCGGCGGCGCCCGGCCCCCTGTGGGGCGCGACCTCCGAGGGAGACTGAACGATGGCAGTGGCGTCCGCGGTCCTCCAGTCCGAGTGGACCAAGATCCGGACGGTGTCGTCGACCGTCTGGACGCTGGCGAGCGCGCTGCTCGTCACGGTGGTGATGGGCGCGGCCCTGTCCGCGGTCCTGGCGTCCCAGTTCGACGACCTGAGCGAGGCCGAGCGCCTCACCTTCGACCCGACCGTGGTCAGCTTCTCCGGGATGATCCTGGGCCAGCTCGCGATGGTGGTCTTCGGCGTCCTGGTGGTGGGGACCGAGTACTCCTCCGGCATGATCCGCACCTCGCTGGCGGCCGTGCCCCGGCGGGGGTCCTTCCTCTTCTCGAAGATCGCGGTGGCGGGCGTGCTCGCGCTCCTGGTGGGGCTGGTGACGAGCTTCCTCACTTTCTTCCTGGGACAGGCGCTGCTCGGCGACCACGGGACCACGATCGGCGCGGAGAACGTGCTGCGGGCGGTGGTCGGCGGCGGGATCTACATGGGCCTGATCGCGGTCTTCTCCATGGGGGTGACGGCGATGCTGCGCTCGTCGATGCTCTCGCTCGGCATCCTGATGCCCTTCTTCTTCCTCGTCTCGAACATCCTCGCGGCGGTGCCGAAGGCCAAGGAGGTGGCCCGCTACTTCCCGGACCAGGCCGGATCGAAGATCATGCAGGTCGTGCCGGGCGCCATGGACTCGGACAAGGCTCCGTACGGCCCCTGGGGCGGGCTCGGGATCATGCTGCTCTGGGTGGCCGCGGCGCTCCTCGGCGGCTATCTGGTGCTGCGGCACCGGGACGCCTGACCCCCGGTCCGCCCCCGGTCCGTCCCCCGGTTTTCGCCGGAACCGTCAACGGCTGGATAAGCTCCTAGCTCATACGGGGGGCTTCGGCCGACGGACGCCGCGCCCCGGCACGGATGCGACCGACCTGTCGATGGGGCTGCAGAATGATCGAGGCAGTCGGCCTGACGAAGCGCTACGGCGCCAAGACGGCCGTGTACGACCTTTCCTTCCGGGTGAGACCCGGTGTGGTCACCGGCTTCCTGGGGCCCAACGGCTCCGGCAAGTCGACGACGATGCGGATGATCCTCGGGCTCGACCGGCCCTCCGCGGGCCACGTGACGATCGGCGGCCACCCCTTCCGGCAGTTGCCGAACGCGCCCCGGCAGGTGGGCGCGCTCCTGGACGCCAAGGCCGTGCACGGCGGCCGGAGCGCGCGCAGCCACCTCCTTTCGCTCGCCCAGCTCGCCGGCATCCCGGCGCAGCGGGTCGACGAGGTCCTCGGCGTGGTCGGCCTCCAGGACGTGGCCAAGCGGCGCTCGAAGGGCTTCTCGCTCGGCATGGGCCAGCGGCTCGGCATCGCGGCGGCGCTCCTCGGCGACCCGCAGGTGCTGCTCTTCGACGAGCCCGTCAACGGTCTGGACCCCGAGGGCATCCTCTGGGTGCGCAACCTCATGAAGAAGCTGGCCGCGGAGGGCCGGACGGTCTTCGTCTCCAGCCACCTCATGAGCGAGATGGCGCTGACGGCCGACCACCTGATCGTGATCGGCCGGGGGCAGTTGCTCGCGGACATGAGCGTCAAGGACTTCATCTCGGCGAACTCCGCCGACTTCGCCCGGGTGCGGACGCCGGGGACCGAGCCGGCGCAGCGGGAGAAGCTGACGGCGGTCCTGACGGAGGCCGGCGGCCAGGTCCTCTCCGAGCCGGACGGGGCGCTGCGGGTGACGGGCCTGCCGCTGCCGAGGATCAGCGACCTGGCGCACGACGCGGACGTACGGCTCTGGGAGCTGTCCCCGCACCAGGCGTCCCTGGAGGAGGCGTACATGCGCCTGACGCAGGGCGCCGTGGACTACCGCTCCACCGACGACCGGCTCGCCCACCTCCAGCCGCCGCTCCAGCCCGGACAGCCGGGATACGGGGCGCCGCCGCAGCCGGCGGTCCAGGACGTGCCGCAGCAGGGCTGGTACGCCCCGCCGCCGCCCGGGCAGAACCCGTACGCCACGGCGCCGCAGGCACCCGGCGCGCCCGGCCACGCGCCCGCACCGCATCCGTACGCCCCTCCGGCCCGGCCGCCGGCCGCCCCCCGGCCGAGCGACACCCCCAAGGACGCCCGATGACCGCCCCCGCCCACCCGCGGCACGCCCCGGCGCCGCACGCCTACGTCTCCCCCATCCCGGTCCGCCGGGCCCACCTCGGGGACGCCCTCGCCTCCGAGTGGACGAAGATCCGCTCGGTGCGCTCCACGGTGTGGACGCTCGGCGTCATGGTCCTGCTGATGGTCACCATCGGCCTGGGCGTGGCGGCCATCGCCTCGACCTCCGAGGCCCCGATGGGCGAGGAGCCCGCGCTCGCCTTCGGCTTCTTCGGGATGCTGCCGGCGTCGATCTGCGTGATCACGCTCGGGGTGCTCACGATCGCCTCGGAGTACGGCACGGGCATGATCCGCACGACGCTGACGGCGTGCCCGAGCCGGGCCCGGGTCCTGACGGCGAAGGCGATCGTCTTCTTCGTGCTGGTCTTCGCGGTCACCACGCTGGTGGCGACGCTGGTCGCCCTGGCGCAGGTCGCCATGGTGGACGCGGCGGAGCCGACGGGCGGCGAGTGGCTGCGCGCGACGGTCGGCGCGGGCGCCTACCTGGCCGCGCTCGGTCTGCTGTCGCTGGCGATCGGCACGGTCGTCCGGCACTCGGCGGGCGCGATCACGGTGATGATCGGTCTGCTGCTCCTGCCGCTGGTGGCGGCCCTGTTCATGTTCTCCGCGGCGCTGAAGTCGGTGCAGGAGTGGCTGTTCATGTACGCGATCCCGTCGCAGATGATCGCGCTCTACAGCACGCACCCGCCGTTCGGCGAGGACGGTCCGGCGGGCTGGGAGCCGCTGCTGATCATGGGCGGCACGGCGGCGGTGGCGCTGGCCGGTGCCTACGCCCTGCTGAACAGCCGGGACGTGTAGCCGGTCCGGTACCCCTCAGTACCTCGGCGCGTTGCGGGACCGCTGCACCCGGCTGGTGCGGCGGTCCTTCGCGTTCCAGCAGGCCTTGTGCCAGTGGCGCCGGTCGTCCACTCCCCCGTACTCCGGCCAGGCGACCACGTGCGGGGCGCCGGGCGGGATCTCCTGGTCGCAGCCCGGGCAGCGGTAGCGCTTGCCGGGCGCGCTGGCGCCGGCGACGAGGCGGACGTACCACTCCTCGCCCTGCCAGCTCTCGGTGCGCTGCGCCCCGCCGTACCGGTCGCCGTGGTCGCCCTGCGGCTCGGACTGGTCGCGGCCTCGGGCGCGGTTGTGACGCGGGGACACGGGCACACCTCACGGGATCGGGGAACACGGACGGTTCCGTCCAGCCTACGGGCCGCCACGCGGTGCCCCGGGCCCGGTGGGCCGGGGCCGGTCGAAAATCGCAAGAACTTCATGAACGGCCGTTGCCTTTGGCACGTGTCAGGCGTTGATGCCAGTGCGAGGGGGAGATTCGCGTCGGCCGCAAGGAGGCACAAGGCGATGCGCGTGGGTACGTTCGTTCTGGCCGCCCAGTTCCCGGGCCAGGGGCAGGGTGAGGCGCTGCACCGGGCGGTGCGGACCGCCGAGGTCGCCGAGGAGGCGGGGCTCGACTCCGTCTGGCTCGCCGAGCACCACTTCGTGCCGTACGGGGTGTGTCCCTCGGCCGTGACGCTGGCGGCGCTGCTCCTCGGCCGTACCCGGCGGCTGCGGGTCGGCACGGCGGTGAGCGTGCTGCCGACCGTCCACCCGGTCGCCCTGGGCGAGCAGGCGGCGCTGCTGCACCTCACCTCGGGCGGCAGGTTCACCCTCGGGGTGGGCCGGGGCGGGCCCTGGGTCGACCTGGAGGTGTTCGGCGCGGGCCTGGAGGCGTACGAGGAGGGCTTCCCCGCCTCCCTCGACCTGCTGCTCCGCTGGCTGACCGAGCCGCGCGTCGGTGCCGAGGGGGAACGGTTCTCCTTCCGGGAGGTGCCGGTGGTGCCCCGGCCGGACGAGCTGATCGGCGGGGAGCCGGCCCCGGAGGTGGTGGTGGCGTGCACCTCGCCGAAGAGCGTGCGGCTGGCGGCCGAGCGCGGCCTTCCGATGCTGCTCGGGATGCACTGCGGCGACGAGGACAAGGCCGAGATGGTCGCGGCCTGGACGCGCTGGTCGCGGGAGTCCGGGCGGGATCCGGACGAGACCGCCCGGATCGGCTCCCACCACGTGTCGGCGGGCGTGGCCCAGTTGGCGGACCGGCGCGAGGACGCGGCCGAGGCGCTGGTGAAGGCGATGCCCGGCTGGCTGAGGCAGGGGCTCGACGCACATGTGACGGTGGACGGCCGGCACCGGTCGATGCGGGACCCCGTGGCGTACACGGAGCTGCTGTGCGGGCTGCACCCGGTGGGCACGCCCCGGCTCGCGGCGGACCGGCTGGCGGCGACGGCGGAGCGCACGGGCATCACGCGCTTCGCCCTGCTCGCGGAGGGCTCGGGCGACCTCGCGGCGACCGAGGAGAACGTCCGGCGCCTCGGCGCGGAGGTCCTGCCGCTCCTGGTGTGAGGCGGTGTGGTCCTGCTCTTCCGGTGACCGTGCTGCCGCTCCGGCATCCCTTCGCGCCGGTGCGCGTCGACCCGCACCGGCCCCCTTCTCCCGCGACGGGGAGCGGCAGCAGCATGTCTCAGCAGTCGCGCAGTTCCGGGGACTGGTTCAGGAGCTGTCCCCTGATGGAGGTGAAGCGGGCGAGCCGGTCGTCCACCGCCGGGTCCAGCGGGAAGACCGCCACCCGGTGGCAGTTCTGGAAGGCGAGACGCACGCCGAAGTGCCGCTGCAGGGCGCCACGAATGGCGTCGCTCGCGAGCGCGCGCAGCAACTGACCGCGTGCCTGCTCGTTCGGCGGCGGCGTCTGGTTGTCGGCGAACTCTCCGCCGTCGACCTTGAGCTGGGCCACCAGAGAGCTGATCATCTCCCATGCGTAGGGCAGGGAGGTCCGGACGCAGTCGACGAAGTCGGCTTCGTCGACCTCGCCTCGCTCGGCCTGTTCCAACAGGGCCGGTGAGACGTCGAGCGACATGGGTTCTCCTCTCGCGACCCCGCGGGCGGGGTCTTGCGGGCAGGGCCGAAGGCCGGGCCGTGCGCCACGCAGCGTGCACGGACGACGACCTCCAGCTTCCACGGTAAGCGCGCAGTCCTGGCCGCACCAGAAGATGGCGAACACAACCGGCTGATAACCGACGGGTGTTCGGCTCATGAAGATCCCTGTCCGGGGTGCGGTCACCACCCGGCCGCCGCCCGAATCGCGCGGAAGAGCGCCCGTCTTGTAGCGTTGCCGACCATGCGTCTCGTCATTGCCCGCTGTTCCGTCGACTACGCGGGCCGGCTCACCGCCCACCTGCCCTCCGCGCCCCGTCTGATCCTGGTCAAGGCAGACGGAAGCGTCTCCGTCCACGCGGACGACCGGGCGTACAAACCGCTCAACTGGATGTCCCCTCCGTGCACGCTGAAGGAGGGCGTCGACACCGAGTCCGGCGTCTGGACCGTGATCAACAAAGCGGGCGAGAAACTGATCATCACGATGGAGGAGATCCTCCACGACTCCTCGCACGAGCTGGGCGTGGACCCGGGCCTCATCAAGGACGGGGTGGAGGCGCACCTCCAGGAGCTGCTCGCCGACCGCATCGAGACCCTCGGCGCGGGCTACTCCCTGATCCGCCGCGAGTACCCGACCGCGATCGGTCCCGTGGACATCCTGTGCCGGGACTCGGACGGCGCGACGGTCGCGGTGGAGATCAAGCGGCGCGGCGAGATCGACGGCGTCGAGCAGCTCACCCGCTACCTGGAGCTGCTCAACCGCGACCCGCACCTGGCGCCGGTGAGGGGCGTCTTCGCGGCGCAGGAGATCAAGCCGCAGGCGCGGGTGCTCGCGACGGACCGCGGCATCGGCTGCGTGGTCCTCGACTACGACGCCCTGCGCGGCATCGAGGACGACAAGCTGCGCCTGTTCTAGGGGCGGCGGTACGACGGACGGGGCCGGCCCCGGGTGCGGTGGACGCGCCCGGGGCCGGCCCCTTCTTCCGTATGCCGGTACGGGGTCAGGCGGGGGTCTGCGTGGAGCCCGCGGGGGCGGGCGGGCCGCCGAGGGAGGCGGAGGCGGAGTTGCCGGGGCTGCCCTCCTGGGACGTGGAGGTGCTCGGCTCCGGCTCCGGTTCGGTGGCCGGTGGGGTCGTCGGGGTCGTCGGCGGGTCGACCGTGGGCTTCGTCGGCGGCTTCGTCGTCTTCGTCGGCGAGGTGGTCGGCTTCGGGGACGTCGTCGTCGGGTCCGGGGTGGTCGGCCCCGTCGACGGCGTCGTGGGCCGCGTCGTCCCCGCCGGGTCCGTCGTGGACGACGGGTCGCCCGAGGGCGAGGAGGAGGACGGGCCGCCGGTGGTGCCGGGGCTCGTGGAGGAGGACGGCGGGGCGCCGCCGGAGCCGGAGGGGCTCGGGGTGCCGGAGCCGGTGGGGCCGTCCGTCTCCCCCGGTGCGGGGTCCTCGGGCGTCTCGTCGGCGTCGGTCTCCTCGTCGGGGACGCCCTGGGTCGGGGTGCTGTCGGAGGTGACGCGCTGCGGGGCGGAGTCCTCGGCGTTGCCGGAGGTGGCACCGAGGGTCACGACGGTGCCGAGGACCGCGACGAGGAGCGCGCCCGCGCCGACGGCGACGAGGTTGCGGCGGGCGCCGTGGAGGATGCCGGAGCCGAGGCCGGGGCGGCCGTCCCCCGCGACGGGGACGGGGCGCGTGGCGGGCGCCGGGCCCTTGTCGGCGAGGCCGGAGAAGCCGGGGAAGGAGGGGGCCGGGCCCCGCACGGGTCCGCCGGGCAGCGGGGCCGTGACGGGCTCCGGGGCCGGGAGGACGGCGGGGCGGGCGGCCGGGGTGCCGCGCGGCGGGGAGACGGGCCCCTCGGCACGGAGCGCGGCCGGGACGGCGTGCTCCCCGGAGAGGTCGGCGACGAGGGCGAGGGCCCGGCGGCCGGCGACGGTGCCGCGCTTGTCGGCGAGCGCCCCGCGCATGCCGATGGAGGCCTCCAGTTCGGCGCGGGCCCGCTCCAGGTTGCCCGCGCAGATCGCGAGGACGCCGAGCTCGTGGTGGAAGTAGGCCTCCTCCGCCACGTCCCCGGTCAGCCGGGCGGCCTCCTGTCCGGCGCGCAGGGCGCGCTCCCAGGCGCCCCAGTGGAGTCCGGCGGCGAAGGCGGGGGCGGCGGCGCGGGCGAGGAGGACGGCGGTGGCCCGGCGCTCGGCCCCGGTCTCGGTGCCGTCGGCGTTCCCGTTGCCGGTGCCGGTGAGGAGCGCGGTGAGGGCGGCGAGCAGGGCGTCGGCCTCGGCGGCGGCCCGCTCGGGGGTGACGGAGGGGTGGGCGGCCCACCAGGCGTAGTGCTGGGCGGCGGTGTGGGCGCGGTCGGCGGCCTCGTGCTCGTACCCCTGGGCGAGGAGCTGGGTGAGGACCCCGGCGGCGAGCCGGTGGCGGGGGCCGGCCGGGGAGAGCAGGCCGCAGGACAGGAGTTCGCCGAGGGCGGCGTCGGCGTGGGTGTCGCCGACCAGGGCCGGCAGGTGGGCCTGGTGCGGGAGTTCGCCGCCGAGGGCGACGGCGAAGCGCAGGGCGGTCTGGGCGGAGCGGCTGAGCCGGGAGGCGAGGAGGCCGGCGGGGGCGGCGCCCTCGCCGAGGCTGGGCAGGGGTATCTCGCGCAGTTCGACGTCGGGGTCGTCGACGCCGTCGAAGGCGGCGGCCGCGGCCTGCGCCGCCGCCGCGGGGTCGGTGGGTCCGAAGGCCTCTTCGAGGGCGCCGAAGGCGTCGAACTCGGCGGGGGTGACGCGCAGCCGGTCGCGCTGGCGGAGCAGGGCGCCGGCCTGGACGAAGCGGAGGGGCAGGCCCTCGGACTCGAACCACAGGTCGCCGGCCCAGTTGGCCTCCTCGTCGCTGAGGGGGCGGCCGACGGCGCTCTCCAGGAGTTCGAGGGCGGCGCCGCGGCCGAGGCCGGCGAGGAGGACGTCCTCCAGGTGGGCCCCGGCCGAGGGGGCGGGGGTGTCGGGGGTCACGGCGAACAGGAAGGCGCACTCGGGGGCGGCGGCGAGGAGTTCGTCGAGGGCGACGCCGCCGAACTCCAGGTCGTCGACGACGACCACGGCGCCGACCTCGCGGAGCCGGGCGAGGAGTTCGGGCCGGTCGGGGCGGTGGCCGGGGGCGTACCGGACGGCGGCGAAGAGCTCGTGGAGGAGTTCGCCGGGGGCGCGGTGGTGGCCGGAGAGGCGGACGACGCCGTCGGGGGCGAGGTCGGCGCAGTCGGCGGCGACCGCGTCCAGGAGGGCGGTGCGGCCGGAGCCGGGGACGCCGAGCAGCCGGGCGGAGCGGCCCCGGCCGAGGATCGCGGTGAGCCGCTCGCGCTCCTCCTGGCGTTCGAGGAGCGGCAGGACGGGGGCGGCCGGGCCGGGCGGTACGGGCGGGGCGAGGGCGCGGGCGGCCTCGGCGCGCTCCTCGGGGGTGCGGGGGCGGGGGGCCTCCGGCTCCTGCCCGGGCGGGCAGGGTTCGATCTCGCTGCCGTCGACGGGGTTGACGGTGAGGAGGAGCCCGCCGGAGACGAGCCGGACGACGCGGGCACGCACGGGCGCGGCCGCGGGTGCGGGCACGCCGCGGCCCTGACGGGCCTCCTCGCCCTCGGTGTCGTGACCGTACTCCTCCGACCCAGGGTTGATCGGGTCCATGGTCCTAGCCCCCAAGAAGCGGTGTGCGGGCCCGCCGGGTGGGTCGCGTCCTCGTACGGACGGCCAATGTGCGGACGGCCGAAACCCTAGACCGTGGCCGGACGGCCGGGAACAGTCGGGGTGGTCCCGAGACCAAGACGTCATGGTCTCGTGAGGATCGGGCGTGACGCCCGGTGCGCGCCGTCGGTCCGCTCCGGCCTCCCCGGAGGGGGCGGGTCTCAGACCCGGGGCAGCGATTCCAGGGCGAGGCCGCCCTCGATGGCGAGGATGCGGTGCAGCCGGGTGGCGACGAGGAGGCGCTGCATCTGGGGCGGCACCCCGCGCAGGACCAGGCGCCGGCCGCAGCGGCCGGCCCGCCGGTGGGCGCCCATGATGACGCCGAGACCGGTGGCGTCCCAGGAGTCGAGCCCTGTCAGGTCGAGCACCAGGTCGCCGACTCCGTCGTCGACGGCCGAGTGCAGGACCGTACGGGCGTCCGCCGCGCTGCGGACGTCGAGGCGGCCCCCGACGACCAGCTCGACGTGGTCGCCCCTGATGTGCATATGCGCTCCCCGAGAGTGCTCCGTCTTCGCAACAACTGACTGCCGCGTCGGCAGAAGCGTTGCGCCTTGTCAGCGATCCGGTACCGAAATTCACCCCACGGAGTGAGGCGGGGTGGGCGGGCCGGGTCCGGTGGCCGTGCCGCGGGCCCGTGTGCCCGTGCGGGCGGGGCCCCGACGGCCCCGGTCCGCTCAGTACGTGTAGTAGCCCTGCCCGCTCTTGCGGCCGATGTCACCCGCGTCCACCATCCGGCGCATCAGCTCCGGCGGCGCGAACTTCTCGTCCTGGGACTCGGTGTAGATGTTGTTCGCCGCGTTCACCAGGATGTCGATGCCGGTCAGGTCGGCGGTGGCGAGCGGGCCCATGGCGTGGCCGAAGCCGAGCTTGCAGGCGGTGTCGATGTCCTCGGCGGTGGCGACGCCCGACTCCTGGAGCTTGGCGGCCTCGACGACGAGGGCGGCGATGAGCCGGGTGGTGACGAAGCCGGCGACGTCGCGGTTGACGACGATGCAGGTCTTGCCGACGGACTCGGCGAACTCGCGGGCGGCGGCGAGGGTGGCGTCGCTGGTCTTGTAGCCGCGCACCAGCTCGCAGAGCTGCATCATCGGGACCGGGGAGAAGAAGTGGGTGCCGACGACGGCCTCGGGGCGCCCGGTCACCGCGGCGATCTTGGTGATCGGGATCGCGGAGGTGTTGGAGGCGAGGACGGCGCCGTCCTTGGCGACCTTGTCGAGCGAGCGGAAGATCTCGTGCTTGACGTCGAGGTTCTCGAAGACGGCCTCGACGATCACGTCGGCGTCCGCGACGGCTTCGAGCTCGGTGGTGGCGGTGATCCGGCCGAGCGCGGCCTCCGCGTCGGCGGCGTCGAGCCCGCCCTTGGCGACGAAGCGGTCGTACGACGCCTTGATGCCGTCGGTTCCGCGGGTCAGGGCGGCGTCGGTGACGTCCCGCAGGACGACGTCCCAGCCCGCCTGTGCCGAGACCTGTGCGATGCCGGATCCCATGAGTCCGGCACCGATGACGGCGAGCTTCCTGCCCACGATGTTCCACCCCTCCGCGCCTGTTCACTTCTGGCTCTCCGGCGGAGATTAGCGGTCCGGGGGCGCCATGTGACCGCTAAGTAATGCGCGTCACGCCCTCTTTGACGGACGTCACACCCGCGACAGGCGGCGGGCGCGGCCGTTCAGACTCGTACGGCGTACGTCAGGACCTTGTCGCCCAGCAGCTCCTCGATCTCGTCGAGGAGGACGAGCGCCTCGCGGGAGACGGCGGTCGCCCGGCGGCCCGCGGTCATCTCACCGGTGATGTAGGCGACGACCGTGTTCTCGATCCAGGCGAGCTGGCCGCCGACGAGGAGCGGCAGCGGGTCGTCGGCGGCGGCGCCGGTCTCCTCGCGGAGGGCGGTGACGACGGCGTCGCGGACCTGTTCCTGGAGGTGGAAGAGGCGGGCCTTGAGGGTGGGGGCGTGCTCGATGACGTTCATGAAGGCGTCGAAGCCGTCCATGAGTCCGTACGCGGGCGACACGGCCCCGATGTCCTGGCGCAGTTCCCGCAGGACCGCGTGGGCGGCGGACTCGCCCCGGTCGCGGCCGCGGATCATGCGGGCGAGGCGCAGGGTGACGCCGTCCATCCGGTCGAGGAACAGGTCTTCCTTGGCGGGGAAGTAGTTGTAGACGGTGTTGACGGAGACGTCGGCCGCCTCGGCGACGTCCGCGACCGTCACGCCCCCGAAGCCGCGCTCCAGGAAGAGCCCGGTGGCGATGTCGGAGATCCGCTGCTTCGTCTCGCGCTTCTTGCGCTCCCTGAGTCCCTCGGCCATGCCCCCATCCTAGGCACCCTGAAATCTTGCTCCCTCATTAATTTTGGAGGGATTGCAATTTTGGGGTGCCTCTGTTTTTCTGGGCGCATGCCCCTCATCAGCACGGCCGGGCTCGCCCGGACCTTCATGACCAAGAGCGGTCCCGTGGAGGCCGTCCGCGGAATCGACCTGACCGTCCGGTCCGGCGAGATCGTCGGCCTCCTCGGCCCCAACGGCGCCGGCAAGACGACCACCCTCCGGATGCTCACGACGCTCCTGCCGCCCACCGGCGGCGCCGCCACCGTCGCCGGCCACGACCTCGTGCGGGACCCCGCCGGCGTCCGCCGGCGCATCGGGTACGTCGCCCAGTCCGGCGGCCTCGACCCCCAGGAGACCGTCCGCGCCGAACTGGTCCTGCAGGCCCGCCTGCACGGCATGGACCGGACGGACGCGGCGGCCCGCGCCGGGGAACTGGCGGCGGACCTCGGCCTCACCGACCTCCTCGACCGGGGGACCCCGGCGCTCTCCGGCGGCCAGCGCCGCCGGCTCGACCTCGCCATGGGGCTCGTCCACCGCCCGGAGCTGCTCTTCCTCGACGAGCCGACGACCGGGCTCGACCCCGGCAGCCGCGCCGGCCTGTGGGCGCTCGTGCGCCGCCTGCGCGACGAGCACGGCACCACCGTCGTCCTCACCACCCACTACCTGGACGAGGCCGACGCCCTCGCCGACCGGCTCGTGATCGTGGACGGGGGCGCGGTCGTCGCCGAGGACAGCCCCGCCGGACTCAAGGCCGCGCACGGCGCGACCACCCTCCAGGAGGCCTTCCTCGCCGTCACCGGGCGCGACCCCGCCCCCGCCGACCCCTCCCCCGCAGCCGTCTAGGAGACCTCCGATGCCCCTGCTCCACGACACGGCGCTGATCTTCGGCCGGTACGCCCGCCAGACCCTGCGCTCCCCGTTCCAGATCCTCTTCGGCGTCCTGATGCCGCTGCTCCACCTGCTCTTCTTCGGGCCGCTGCTCACCGGCCTCCCACTGGGCCGCGAGGGCGACTCCTGGCAGGTCCTCGTCCCCGGCCTGCTGCTCCAACTGGGCCTCTTCGGCGCCTCGTTCGCCGGGTTCTCGATCATCATGGAGAAGAACTGGGGCGTGCTCGACCGGATGCGGGCCACCCCGGTGAGCCGGCTGGCGCTGCTGCTCGGCCGGGTGCTGCGGGACGCCGCACTCTTCGTCTTCCAGGCGGTGCTGCTCGTCCTGGCGGCGCTGCCGATGGGCCTGAGGGCGCCGCTCCCGGGGGTCCTGATCGGCTTCGGCTTCGTGGCGCTGCTCTCGGTGGCCCTCGCCTCCCTCTCCTACGCGCTCGCCCTGAAGCTGCCGAGCCCGCAGGCGTTCGGTCCCGCCGTCAACACGCTCGCCATGCCGATGATGCTGCTGTCGGGCCTGATGCTGCCGATGGCCCTCGCCCCCGGCTGGCTCGACCTGCTCTCGCGCCTGGTCCCGTTCCGCTACCTGGTGGACGCGGTCCGGGAGGCGTACACCGGCCACTACACGACCCCGGCCGTGCTGTACGGGGTGCTCGTCGCCCTCGCCCTGGCGGCGCTCGCGGTGACGATCGGCACACGGACGTTCCGGAGCGCGGGCGCCTGACTACGCTGGCGCCATGGTCAATCTGACGCGCATCTACACCCGTACCGGCGACAAGGGCACCACGGCGCTCGGTGACATGAGCCGGACCGCCAAGACGGATCTGCGGATCTCGGCCTACGCCGACGCCAACGAGGCGAACGCCGTGATCGGTACGGCGATCGCCCTCGGGAAGCTCGACGAGGAGGTCGTGAAGGTCCTGGTCCGCGTCCAGAACGACCTCTTCGACGTCGGCGCGGACCTCTCCACCCCCGTCGTGGAGAACCCGCAGTACCCGCCGCTGCGGGTGGAGCAGTCCTACGTCGACAAGCTGGAGGCCGACTGCGACCGCTTCCTGGAGGAGCTGGAGAAGCTGCGCTCCTTCATCCTGCCGGGCGGTACGCCCGGGGCGGCGCTGCTGCACCAGGCGTGCACGGTGGTCCGGCGGGCCGAGCGCTCGACCTGGGCGGCCCTGGAGGTGCACGGCGAGACGATGAACCCGCTGACCGCCACGTACCTCAACCGCCTATCGGACCTGCTCTTCATCCTCGCGCGCACGGCCAACAAGGAGGTCGGGGACGTGCTCTGGGTCCCGGGCGGGGACCGCTGAGGCCTTCTCGGGGGTCTTCCCGGGGGCCGTCCCTGGGTGGTCGTTCCGGGGGCGCTTCCCGGGGTCCTTCTCCGGAGCCTTCTTCGGCCAGATCGCGTAGCTGAGCGCGATCAGGCCGTGGATGCCGGCCGCCCGCCAGGCGACGAGGATCCAGCTCCGCAGGCCGTCGGTGTTCCCGTCGTCGCCGACGTACCGGGCCGCCAGGAGCAACAGGCCCGAGGCGACGGCGGCGGCGGTCACCGAGCCGAGCCAGACCGCCCCCTCGTGGCGGGCGCGGGCCATGCCGTACCGCGGGGGTTTCACGGGCGGCGGGGCGCCGCCGAGGCGGTGGGCGGCGTGGCCGTCGAGCCACTTCACGGTCCGGTGGCCGTGGCCGACGGTGTAGCCGATGTAGAGCGCGGCGAGGCCGTGCCGCCAGTCGGGGTCCGCGCCGTTCTTCAGGTCGATCGCGGTGACGACGAGGAGCAGGACCTCCAGGAGCGGTTCGCACAGGAGCAGGGCCAGGCCCGTCCGGGGCATCTTCAGCAGGTAGCGGACGGCGAGACCGGCGGCCAGCAGGACCCAGAAGCCGACCTCGCAGACGACGATCAGCGTGACGATCACGGGGGTTCCCCTTTCGGTTCCCCCTCAGCGTCCCGCGGGACCGGACGCGGTTCGTCGTCGCCGATGACGAATCCCGTCTACATCGTTCGACGGAGGCGCGGATCGGCCCGGACGAGGAGGTCGGAGCGGGAACGGGCGTGTTGGATGAGGACGTGACGCTCCCCCGCCCGCACCGCTTCGACCTGCTCATGGGCTCCCTGGGCCTCGCCTGCGGGCTGCTCCTGTGGTCCTTCGGCCTCTACACGACGGGCGACCGCCTCCTCGACCAGCGGTGGGCGCCGCTGGTCCCGCTCGCGGCGACGGCCGGGGCGGAGGTGGTGCGCCGGACGCTGCCGCGGACGGCGCTGGGCGTCGCCACGGCCGCGATCGTCGCCGACCAGTTCACCCACGGGAACCTGGTCACGATCCTGATGTTCACGGACGTGGTCTACGCGGCCGTCGTGTACGGGAACCCCGCCTCCGCGCGCCGGATCCCGTACACGACGGGGCTGGTCACGGTCGCGGTGACGGCCGGCTTCCTCCTCTGGTGGCAGAACGCGATCGCCCTGGTCGTCGGGGTGCTCACCGGCATGGTCTCCTTCATGCCCGCCCTGACGGGCGCCGCCGTGCGCAACCACCGGGAGGCGGCGGAGGCCGCCCGGCTGCGGGCCGAACAGACGGCGCTGCTCGCCGAGATGGACCGGACGCAGGCGGTGGTGGCGGAGCGGGCCCGGATGGCGCGGGAGCTGCACGACGTGGTCGCCAACCACCTGTCCGCGATCGCGATCCACTCGACGGCCGCGCTCTCGCTCGACGAGCCGGACACGACCCGGCGGGCCCTGACGGTCATCCGGGAGAACAGCGTGGCGGGCCTGTCGGAGATGCGCCGGCTCATCGGGCTGCTGCGGGAGGGCGGCGAGGACGCGGAGCCGGCGGCCGCGCCGACGCTGGCCGGCCTGGACGCGCTGCTCGCCCAGGCCGGGGCGAACGGCGGGCCGAGCGGGCTCTCCTTCGTGCTCGACGACACCCGGGAGGAGGGACGGGGGCTCCCCGTGCCGGTGGAGCTGGCGGCGTACCGGATCGTGCAGGAGTCGCTGACGAACGCGCTCAAGCACGCGGCGCCCGGCGAGGTCCGGGTGCTCCTCGCCCGGGAGCCGGGCGCCCTCGCGGTCGAGGTGACCAGTCCGTACGGGGAGCGTCCGGGACCGACCGCGCCCGGCTCGGGGGCGGGCCTGGTGGGGATGCGGGAGCGGACGGCCCTGCTCGGCGGGGCCTTCGAGGCGGGTCCGGCGACGGACGGCGGCGGCCGGAGCCGGTGGCGGGTGCGGGCGGAACTGCCCGTGGACGTGAGCGACGAGGAGCGGGCATGAGGGCGCGGACGGCAGACGCCGGGGAGCGGGCATGAGGATGCGGACGGCAGACGCCGGAACATGAGGATGCGGACGGCAGACGCCGGGGAAGCGGACACGACGGTGCGGGCAGCGGTCGCCGGGGAGCGGGCATGACGGTGCGGGTGGTGGTCGCCGAGGACCAGAGCGCGGTGCGGGCGGGCCTGGTGCTCATCCTGGGCAGCGCGCCGGACGTCGAGGTGGTCGGAGAGGCGGCCGACGGGGAGCGGGCGGTGGAGCTGGCGCGCGAACTGCGCCCCGATCTGGTCCTGATGGATGTGCAGATGCCCCGGATGGACGGGGTGACGGCGACCGGGATCGTGGTCGCGGAGGGCCTCGCGGACGTGCTCGTCCTGACCACCTTCGACCTGGACGCGTATGTCTTCGGGGCGTTGCGGGCGGGGGCGGCGGGCTTCCTCCTGAAGGACGCCGACGCCCGGGAGCTGATCGAGGCGGTGCGGACGGTGGCGCGCGGCGAGGGGTTGATCGCCCCGGCGGTGACGCGGCGGCTCATCGCGGAGTTCGCCGCGTCCGGGCGGCCCGCCGGGCCGGGGCGGGGGACGGACCCCGCCGTCCTGGACGCCCTGACGCCCCGGGAGCGGGAGGTCCTCTCGGCGCTCGGCCGGGGCCTGTCGAACGCGGAGATCGCGGTACGGCTCGACATGGCGGAGGCGACGGTGAAGACGCACGTCAGCAAGGTGCTGGGGAAGCTGGGACTGCGCAGCCGGGTCCAAGCGGCCGTGCTGGCACAGGAGTTGGGCGTGTAGGAGCACCCGCTGACTTTGGTCTGGACCTCTTGACGATTGGTCCAGACCTTCCTACGCTCGCGGGGC
This sequence comes from Streptomyces sp. NPDC007872, assembly GCF_042868165.1. Taxonomy (NCBI): domain Bacteria; kingdom Bacillati; phylum Actinomycetota; class Actinomycetes; order Kitasatosporales; family Streptomycetaceae; genus Streptomyces; species Streptomyces sp. NPDC007872. Next base: position 892,782 of record NZ_JBIAEA010000001.1, on the reverse strand, counting down.
GCGCGCATCTCCACGGACCACCCCCACCCCGTCCGCAACTTGAGGAGCACCGTTGAGCACTCAAGCACCGACGCGCAGAGCAGGGTTCAGACACCGGGCCGCTGCCGGTCTGACCGCCCTCGTGCTGCCGCTGGCCGCCATGGTCGGCCTCGCCACCCCCGCCGAAGCCGCCACCTCGGCCACGGCCACCTACACCAAGACCCAGGACTGGGGCACCGGCTTCGGCGGCAACTGGACCGTCAAGAACACCGGGACCACCACCCTGACCTCCTGGACCGTCGAGTGGGACTACCCCACCGGCACCGCGGTCACCTCCGCCTGGGACGCCACCGTCACCAGCTCCGGCACCCACTGGACCGCCAAGAACGTCGGCTGGAACGGCACCCTCGCCCCCGGCGCCTCCGTCTCCTTCGGCTACAACGGCACCGGCTCCGGCGCGCCCAGCGGCTGCAAGATCAACGGCGCTCCGTGCGACGGCTCCACCCAGCCGGGCGACAACCCGCCCTCCGCCCCCGGCACCCCGGTCGCCTCGAACGTCACCGACACCTCGGTGAAGCTCACCTGGACCGCGGCCACCGACGACAAGGGCGTCAAGAACTACGACGTGCTGCGCAACGGCACGAAGGTCGCCACCACCACGGGCCTCACCCACACCGACACGGGCCTGACCGCCGGCACCGACTACAGCTACTCGGTCGTCGCCCGCGACACCACCGACCAGACCGGCCCCGCCGCCGGCCCGGTCTCGGTCCGCACCACCGGGGGCCCGGACGTCCCGCCGCCGCCGAACGCGGTCAAGCTGGGCTACTTCACCAACTGGGGCGTCTACGGGCGCAACTACCACGTGAAGAACATCGTGACCTCGGGCTCCGCGTCCAAGATCACCCACATCAACTACGCCTTCGGCAACGTCCAGGGCGGCAAGTGCACCATCGGCGACTCCTACGCCGACTACGACAAGGCCTACACCGCCGACCAGTCGGTCGACGGCGTCGCCGACACCTGGGACCAGCCGCTGCGCGGCAACTTCAACCAGCTCCGCAAGCTGAAGAAGGCCTACCCGCACATCAAGGTCCTCTGGTCCTTCGGCGGCTGGACCTGGTCCGGCGGCTTCGGCCAGGCCGCGCAGAACCCGGCCGCCTTCGCCCAGTCCTGCTACGACCTGGTCGAGGACCCGCGCTGGGCCGACGTCTTCGACGGCATCGACCTGGACTGGGAGTACCCCAACGCCTGCGGTCTGACCTGTGACACCAGCGGCCCGGCGGCCTTCAAGAACCTGATGCAGGCCGTGCGCGCCAAGTTCGGCTCCACCAACCTGGTCACCGCGGCCGTCACGGCCGACGCCTCCTCCGGCGGCAAGATCGACGCCGCCGACTACGGCGGCGCCGCCCCGTACTACGACTGGCTGAACGTCATGACGTACGACTTCTTCGGCGCCTGGGACGCCAAGGGCCCGACCGCCCCGCACTCCCCGCTGACCTCGTACGCCGGCATCCCGCAGGCGGGCTTCAACTCCGCCGAGGCGATCGCCAAGTTCAAGGCCAAGGGCGTCCCGGCCAAGAAGCTGCTGCTCGGCATCGGCTTCTACGGACGCGGCTGGACCGGCGTCACCCAGTCCGCCCCCGGCGGCACGGCCACCGGCGCGGCCCCCGGCACGTACGAGGCGGGCATCGAGGACTACAAGGTCCTCAAGAACACCTGCCCCTCCACCGGCACGATCGCCGGCACCGCCTACGCCCACTGCGGCACCAACTGGTGGAGCTACGACACCCCGGCCACGGTCACGTCCAAGATGTCCTGGGCCAAGGGCCAGGGCCTGGGCGGCGCCTTCTTCTGGGAGTTCAGCGGCGACACCACCAACGGCGAGCTGGTCGGCGCGATCAACAGCGGCCTGAGCTAGCCCGTACGGGAACGAAGAAGCGGGGGACGGCGCAGCACGCCGTCCCCCGCTTCCGTCGTCGTACGGACCTACGCGACGTTCACCCTCTGCCCCGGAGGCGCCGCCTCCAGCCAGGCCATGAAGCCGGTCCGGGCGTCCTCGCTCATCGCGAGCTCCAGACGGACGCCCTCGTACATGCAGGGCTGGATCACCGCGTCCGAGAGCAGCGCGAGCTCCTCCTCGCCCGCCGGCATCCGGCGCTCCAGGGCCACGATGGAGGAGCGCTCCAGGACCCGGCGCGGGCGGGGCGCGTACGAGAAGACCCGGAACCAGGCGATCTCGTCACCGCTGTAGCGGGCGACGCCGTACACCCAGCCCTTGCCGGCCGGATCCGGCTCGTCGGGGACGTTCCAGCGCAGGGAACAGTCGAACGTCCCCCCGGCCTTCTGGATCAGTCTCCGGCGCAAGCCGAAGACGAAGAGCCCGATCACCACCAGTGCGACGACCAGGCCGCACACGAGCAGAGCGAGGAACATCTTCACCGACCTCCTCGCTGCGTCCCGTGGCCGGACCGGCCGGCCGAACCGAATACACCCTGCACCTGCATCGCCTCAGCCGCGGCACGGTCTGGAAAATTCCAGCCGTGCCGCGGCTGAGGGCACTACTCCGCGCGGACCGTCAGCGGACCGCTACCGCGCGCAGCCGGACGTCGGCGCGCCGCTCGGCGGCGGCGTCGGAGTCCGACTTGGCGCGCTCGAGCGCGCGCTCGGCGCGCTGGGCGTCGATCTCGTCCGCCAGCTCGCAGACCTCCGCGAGCAGGGACAGCTTGTCGTCGGCGAACGAGATGAATCCGCCGTGGACGGCGGCGACGACGGTCTCGCCCTCGCTCGTACGGATGGTCACCGGGCCCGACTCCAGCACACCGAGCAGCGGCTGGTGGCCGGGCATGACGCCGATGTCGCCGGAGGTGGTACGCGCGATGACCAGGGTGGCCTCGCCGGACCAGACACTCCGGTCCGCGGCGACCAGCTCGACGTGCAGCTCAGCAGCCAAGGGTGGCTCCTCGGGTCACCACCCGGCGGTCGTGCCGGGTGTTGGGGTTGATTCTAGGGGGCGTGGAGAGGGGGGCGGGACGGATCCCGCCCCCCTGAGGCGAGCACGGGGCTCAGGAGACGCCGAGCTCCTTAGCGTTCTTCTTGAGGTCCTCGAGACCACCACACATGAAGAAGGCCTGCTCCGGGAAGTGGTCGAACTCACCGTCGCAGATCGCGTTGAACGCGGCGATCGACTCGTCGAGCGGAACGTCCGAACCGTCCACACCGGTGAACTGCTTGGCGGCGTGGGTGTTCTGCGACAGGAAGCGCTCGACGCGGCGCGCGCGGTGGACGACGAGCTTGTCCTCCTCGCTGAGCTCGTCGATGCCGAGGATCGCGATGATGTCCTGGAGGTCCTTGTACTTCTGCAGGATCCCCTTGACGCGCGTGGCGGCGTCGTAGTGCTCCTGCGCGATGTAGCGCGGGTCCAGGATCCGGGACGTGGAGTCCAGCGGGTCCACGGCCGGGTAGATGCCCTTCTCGGAGATCGGACGGGAGAGGACCGTCGTCGCGTCGAGGTGGGCGAAGGTGGTCGCCGGCGCCGGGTCGGTGAGGTCGTCGGCGGGGACGTAGATCGCCTGCATCGAGGTGATCGAGTGACCACGGGTCGAGGTGATGCGCTCCTGGAGGAGACCCATCTCGTCGGCCAGGTTCGGCTGGTAGCCCACCGCGGAGGGCATGCGGCCGAGCAGGGTCGACACCTCGGAACCGGCCTGGGTGAAGCGGAAGATGTTGTCGATGAAGAACAGCACGTCCTGCTTCTGCACATCGCGGAAGTACTCCGCCATGGTCAGACCGGCGAGGGCCACGCGCAGACGGGTGCCCGGGGGCTCGTCCATCTGGCCGAAGACCAGGGCGGTCTTGTCCAGAACGCCGGACTCCTCCATCTCCGCGATGAGGTCGTTGCCCTCACGCGTGCGCTCGCCGACACCGGCGAACACGGAAACGCCCTCGTGCAGCTTGGCCACACGCATGATCATTTCCTGGATCAGAACGGTCTTGCCGACACCGGCGCCACCGAACAGACCGATCTTTCCACCCTTGACGTACGGGGTGAGGAGGTCGACGACCTTCAGACCGGTCTCGAACATCTCGGTCTTCGACTCGAGGTCCGCGAACGCCGGGGCCTTGCGGTGGATGGACCAGCGCTCGCCGACCTCCGACTCCGCCTCGGGCTCGTTCAGGATCTGGCCCAGCGTGTTGAACACGCGGCCCTTGGTGACGTCGCCGACGGGCACGGTGATGCCGTCGCCGGTGTCGACCACGGGGGCCTGGCGGACCAGACCGTCGGTGGGCTGCATCGAGATGGTGCGGACGATGCCCTCGCCGAGGTGCTGCGCGACCTCGAGGGTCAGCGTCTTGAGCTTGCCCTCCTCGGCCGGGTCGGCGACCTCGACGTGCAGGGCGTTGTAGATCTCCGGCATCGCGTCGACGGGGAACTCCACGTCGACGACCGGGCCGATGACCCGGGCGACGCGGCCCGTGGCGGCGGCCGTCTCAACAGTGGTCGTCATTACTTGTCACTCCCCGCGGTCGCGTCGGCCAGGGCTGCGGTGCCACCGACGATCTCGCTGATTTCCTGGGTGATTTCGGCCTGGCGGGCCGCGTTGGCAAGTCGGGAGAGGTTGTTGATCAAGTCTCCCGCGTTGTCGGTGGCCGACTTCATCGCGCGGCGCGTGGCGGCGTGCTTGGAGGCAGCCGACTGGAGCAGCGCGTTGTAGATCCGGCTCTCGACGTAGCGCGGCAGAAGGGCGTCGAGGACGTCCTCCGCCGACGGCTCGAAGTCGTACAGCGGACGGAGGGTGTCCGGCTCGCCGGCCTCCTTCGCCACCTCGTCGAGGCTGAGGGGCAGCAGCCGGGCCTCGATGGCCGTCTGGGTCATCATCGAGACGAACTCGGTGTAGATGATGTGGAGCTCGTCCACACCGCCCTCGGCCGTGTCCTTCTCGATCGCCTCGATCAGCGGTGCCGCGATCTTCTTGGCGTCCGCGTACGTGGGCTCGTCCGTGAAGCCGGTCCACGTGTCGCTCAGCTTCCGCTCACGGAAGTTGAAGTGCGCGACACCGCGGCGACCGACGACGTAGACGTCGACCGCGCGGCCCTTGCCCTCCAGCTCCTTGATGAGCTTCTCCGCCGCCTTGATGGCGTTGGAGTTGAAGGCGCCGGCCAGACCGCGGTCGCTCGAGAGGAGCAGGACCGCGGCACGGCTCGGGTTCTCCGCCTCGGTGGTCAGCGGGTGCTTGTCGTTCGCACCCGTGGCCACCGCCGTGACCGCGCGGGTGAGCTCGGTCGCGTACGGAGTCGACGCCTGCACCTTGCGCTGCGCCTTGACGACGCGCGAGGCGGCGATCATCTCCATCGCCTTGGTGATCTTCTTCGTCGCGGTGACGGATTTGATGCGACGCTTGTAGACCCGGAGCTGCGCTCCCATGAGTCAGGTCCCTTCCGTCGTCACTTCGAGACGTTGACGGCGGCAGGGGCGTCCGCGCCGAGCAGCTTGCCGTCGGACGTCTCGAACTGCTGCTTGAACTCCGCGATGGCGTCGGCGACGGCCGTGAGGGTGTCGTCCGACATCTTCTTGCCCTCGCGGATGGAGGTCATGAGACCGGAGTGGTTCTGACGCAGGTACGCCAGGAGCTCGGCCTCGAAGCGGCGGATGTCGGCGACCGGGACGTCGTCCATCTTGCCGGTGGTGCCGGCCCAGACCGAGACGACCTGGTTCTCCGTGGCCATCGGCTGGTACTGAGCCTGCTTGAGCAGCTCGACCATCCGCTGACCGCGCTCGAGCTGCGCCTTCGAGGCCGCGTCCAGGTCGGAACCGAAGGCCGCGAAGGCCTCCAGCTCACGGAACTGGGCGAGGTCCACGCGGAGGCGGCCGGCGATCTGCTTCATCGCCGGGTGCTGGGCGGAGCCACCGACTCGGGAGACCGAGATGCCGACGTTCAGGGCCGGGCGCTGGCCGGCGTTGAACAGGTCGGACTCCAGGAAGCACTGGCCGTCGGTGATGGAGATGACGTTGGTCGGGATGAACGCCGAGACGTCGTTGGCCTTCGTCTCGACGATCGGCAGACCGGTCATCGAGCCGGCACCCAGCTCGTCCGAGAGCTTCGCGCAGCGCTCCAGGAGACGCGAGTGCAGGTAGAAGACGTCACCCGGGTAGGCCTCACGGCCCGGCGGGCGGCGCAGCAGCAGCGACACGGCGCGGTAGGCGTCGGCCTGCTTCGACAGGTCGTCGAAGACGATCAGGACGTGCTTGCCCTGGTACATCCAGTGCTGACCGATGGCGGAGCCGGTGTACGGCGCCAGGTACTTGAAGCCGGCCGGGTCGGACGCCGGGGCGGCGACGATCGTCGTGTACTCGAGCGCACCGGCCTCTTCCAGGGCGCCGCGAACGGACGCGATGGTCGAGCCCTTCTGGCCGACGGCGACGTAGATGCAGCGGACCTGCTTGTTCACGTCGCCCGAGCGCCAGTTGTCGCGCTGGTTGATGATCGTGTCGACGCACAGCGCGGTCTTGCCGGTCTGACGGTCGCCGATGATGAGCTGACGCTGGCCGCGGCCGACCGGCGTCATGGCGTCGACGGCCTTGTAGCCGGTCTCCATCGGCTCGTGCACCGACTTACGGGCCATAACGCCCGGGGCCTGCAGCTCGAGGGCGCGGCGGCCCTCGGTCGCGATCTCGCCGAGACCGTCGATCGGGTTGCCGAGCGGGTCGACAACGCGGCCGAGGTATCCCTCGCCGACACCGACGGAGAGGACCTCGCCGGTGCGCTGCACCGACTGCCCCTCCTCGATGCCGCTGAACTCGCCGAGGACGATCGCACCGATCTCGCGCTCTTCGAGGTTCAGCGCGAGACCGAGGGTTCCGTCCTCGAACTTCAGCAGCTCGTTCGCCATGGCCGAGGGAAGACCCTCGACCTTCGCGATGCCGTCGCCGGCCAGGCTGACCGTGCCGACCTCCTCGCGCGAGGCCGCGTCCGGCTGGTACGACTGGACAAAGGTCTCCAGTGCGTCCCGGATCTCCTCCGGCCGGATCGTGAGCTCCGCCATCTGGGTTCCCTGCTCTCCTTGTTGGGCCCGAAGTTTCTTAAGGGGTCTGGGGGCCGACCCCCAGGAATCTTCTGCAATCTCTGCACGGCCCAACCGGGCCGCTGGTGATGCTGTGATGCTGTTCTGCTGTGGTGACCGCGTCAGCCGGCCAGTCGACGGGTCGCCTCGTCGAGGCGCTCCGCGATGGAGCCGTTGATGACCTCGTCGCCGACCCGCACCGTGATCCCGCCGAGGACCGCGGGGTCCACGTCCAGGTTCAGGTGCATCTCGCGGCCGTACAGCTTGGCGAGGACGGCTCCGAGGCGCTGCTTCTGCCGGTCCGACAGCGGCACCGCCGAGGTGATGACCGCGACCATCCGGTCCCGGCGCGCCGCGGCGAGCTTGGACAGGGACTCGAGTCCCGCTTCCAGGCTACGTCCCCGGGGCTGGGTCACCAGACGGACGACCAGGCGCTCGGTGGTCGCGTGGGCCTTGCCGCCCAGCAGGCTGCGGAGCAGCGTGCCCTTGGCGGTGGCCGTGGCGGCCTTGTCCGTCAGCGCCGAGCGGAGCCCGTTGCTGGAGGACACGATCCGGGCGAAGCGGAACAGCTCGTCCTCGACGTCGTCGAGCGCGCCCGCCTTCTGCGCCGCGGTGAGGTCCGCGGTGTTCGCCAGCTCCTCGGTCGCGTCGACCAGGTCGCGCGAACGCGACCAGCGCGAACGGACCATCCCGGACACCAGGTCGGCGGTCTCGCCGCCCACCTGACCGCGCAGGAGTCGCTGCGCGAGTTCGGCCTTGGCCTCACCCGGCTGGGCGGGGTCGGTCAGGACCCGGCGCAGCGACACCTCGCGGTCGAGCAGCGCGGTGACGGCGGCGAGCTCGTCCGCGAGCTTCGTCGCGTCGACCGGGGTGTTGTCGGTCAGCGCGTCGAGGGACTCGCGGGCGGCGGCCAGTGCCTCACGGCTCGCTCCGTTCATCGGACGGCCTCGGCCTTCTCCTCGAGCTCGTCGAGGAAGCGGTCGATCGTGCGGCTCTGGCGGGCGGTGTCCTCGAGAGACTCGCCGACCAGCTTGCCGGCCAGGTCGGTGGCGAGCTTGCCCACGTCCTGGCGCAGCGACGCCGACGCGGACTTGCGGTCCGCCTCGATCTGCGCGTGCCCGGCCGCGATGATCTCCTCGCGCTGGCGCTGGCCTTCCGCCTTCATCTCCTGGATGATCGCGGTGCCCTGCTCCGTCGCCTCCTGGCGAAGACGCGCGGCCTCGTGGCGGGCCTCGGCGAGCTGGGCCTTGTACTGCTCCAGCACACTCTGAGCCTCGATCTGGGCCGACTCGGCCTTCTCGATGCCACCCTCGATGGCCTCGCGGCGCTCGTCCAGAACCTTGTTGATGTTCGGGAGGAGCTTCTTGGCGAGGAAGCCGAAGACGATGACGAAGGCGATCAGGCCGATGACGAGCTCGTCAAGATGCGGGATCAGAGGAGGCTGGGGCTCCTCCGCCGCCGCAAGAAGCAGAGCGTTCACATCAGTGCCTTCCGTAAAAAGAATCGGGCTGTCGGTCCGGGCTTACTGGTAGACGAAGCCCATGACGATGCCGATGAGGGCGAGCGCCTCACAGAAGGCGAAGCCCATGATCTGGTTGGTGCGGATCAGACCGGCGGCCTCGGGCTGGCGGGCGAGGGCCTGCGTACCGTTACCGAAGATGATGCCGACGCCGACGCCGGGGCCGATCGCGGCCAGGCCGTAGCCGATCGAGGCGACGTTGCCGACGACGTTCTCCTTGGCGCCGGCGGCGAGGTTGACCATGTCGAGAGCAGCGGACATGCCGTTACTTCCTTCTCTTTCAATGACCCGGTGGGGGTTGGCCACCGGACGACTGTTGGCTTGGGGGTGGAGCAGCGGGACCGGGTCGGGCTCAGTGGTGCTCGGAGAGCGCGCCCTGGACGTAGCTGCAGGCCAGGAGGACGAAGACGTACGCCTGGACGGCCTGGATGAAGAGCTCGAACGCGGTCATCACGAGGACCATCACGAACGAGGCGCCGGCGTAGACGAAGCCCAGGCCGTTCATGAGGTACCAGGTGGCCAGGGAGAACATCACGATGAGCAGGTGACCGGCGAACATGTTCGCGAACAGTCGGACCGCGTGCGTGAAGGGCCGGATGAGGAGGTTCGAGAAGAACTCGAGCACGATGACCATCGGGAGGATCGCGCCGAGCGACTTGTCGTAGCCGACGATGTTCTTCCAGCCGCCCACGAAGCCGTGCTTCTTGAAGGTGAGCGAGATCCACATGACGTACACGATCAGCGCGAGACCGGCCGGGAAGGCGATCAGCGAGGTGACCGGGAACTGGGCGAGCGGAACGATCGACCAGAGGTTCATGATCCAGACGAAGAAGAACAGCGACACCATGAAGGGGACGTACTTCTCGCCGTCCTTCTTGCCGATGATCTCGTAGACGATGCCGCGGCGCACGAAGTCGTAACCGGCCTCGCCGACCATCTGGAGCTTGCCGGGGATCAGCTTGGGCTTGTTGAAGGCGGCCCAGAAGAACCCGACGACCACGATGGAGCCGAGGATGGCGAGCAGCATCGGCTTGGTGAACTCGATGCCGCCCACCGTCGCGATGGGCTCGTACATGAACGTGTGCAGGCCCGGCGCCGGGAAGCCACATCCGGTGAAGATGTGGCAATCCGGGTCGAAGGCAAGCGTCTGGTCAGCACTCACCGCGGGCTCCTTCAGCGTGGCGCATAGGTACGGCAACCTCGTTGTGTCGGCGCGGCACGCAGCCGCGGGTCGGCACTGGACTGGTCTTACGGATAAGGGGGCGGCGGTTCGGCTTCGAGCCTCGCGCTGGGACAGGCGTCTCGGATGCCCGCGCCCGCAGTGCCGCAGTTGGCACCGGACGATAGCAGGAAGCCGAAGGCGGCTTTATCCCGGCCCTACCCTTCACGACTTCGACCCCGTGTTCGCGGGGTCGATGTAAGCGATCTTGGCCTTCATGTAGGCCCGCGCCTGAGCGGCGACCCACACGATGGTGGTCGCGAGCAGCGTGAAGGCGAAGGCCTTGAAGTCGAACAGCGTGGTGTTCTTGAGCAACGCCAGGAAGATGAAGAGCACCAGGAGCTGGGCCGTGTAGAGCATCAGCCCCATCGCCTGGAACAGGTGCGGGAAGGACTTGGCCGTCCGCTGGAGGACCAACTGCCCGATCCCCATGAAGAGGACGACCACCAGGGTGCCGACGACCGCGCCGAGCGCCCCCTTGCCACCGGCGACCACCCCACTGACGACCGTGGCGATCGCGCCGACGGCAACGGTGGGGACGGCGGTGTGCAGGAGGATGCGTGCGTCGTTGGACGGCATGGCGGTGTCTCCGCTTGGTGGAGGGGGCGATGGTGTCGTCATGGACGAGCGTAAGCCCGGTCCGAGGTGGGTCTCGGGGCCAACGGACCGTCGCACTACGGTCTTTCGGCACTGTCGCCGGGTCTCGTGAACGGTATCACAAACTATTTGAATAGGTCTTTACCCATAAGGTGTGCCAGTTGTCACACATGAGGGTTACACCGCGCGTGTGTGCACGACAGCGGGGCGCTATGTCTGCTAGTGGGCGCCGCTGCGGCTTTCGTCAACCCGGCGTTCCGGCCTTCCGCCGGTCGGTGAAGCGCGCGCGGTTGCCGATGGCGGTGGCGCCGTTGACGCCGGCGGGCACCGGGATCCGCTCGTCCTCCTCGGCCGCGGCCGGCTCGGGAGCCGTCTCCGGGTCCGTCTCCGGGGCGGGGGCCGGCTTGCGGCGCCGGTAGCGGGGCGGCACCACGGACTCGGCCCAGCGGGGGGCGCGCGGCCTGAACCGCGGCAGCAGGAGCAGCACCAGGCCGATCGCGCTGAGCGCGACGACCCCGAGGACGATCCACATCGAGGTCGAGTGGACCGAGTACGCCAGCGTCCCGAAGGCGATCAGGGCCGACCAGAAGTACATGATCAGCACCGCGCGGCTGTGCGAGTGCCCGATCTCCAGGAGCCGGTGGTGCAGGTGGCCGCGGTCGGCCGCGAACGGCGACTGGCCCTTCCAGGTGCGGCGCACGATCGCCAGGACCAGGTCCGCCATCGGGATCGCGATGATCGTCAGCGGCAGCAGGAGCGGGATGAAGACGGGCAGGGCGGCGTGGGTGGCCTCGCGGGTCGAGCCCTCGAAGAGCCGCAGGATGTCCGGGTCGACCTGGCCGGTGATCGAGATGGCGGAGGCCGCCAGGATCAGGCCGATCAGCATCGAGCCGGAGTCGCCCATGAAGATCCGCGCCGGGTGCATGTTGTGCGGCAGGAAGCCCAGGCACATGCCCATGAGGATGGCGGCGAAGAGCGTCGCGGGGGCGGCGGCCTCGATCGTGTAGCCGTACCAGAGGCGGTAGGCGTACAGGAAGAAGGCCGCGGCGGCGATGCAGACCATGCCGGCGGCGAGGCCGTCGAGGCCGTCGACGAAGTTCACCGCGTTGATCGTGAGGACCACCAGGGCGACCGTGAGGAGCGTGCCCTGCCCGGGGGTGAGGGCGACGGTGCCGATGCCGGGGATCGGGAGCCACAGGATCGTCAGGCCCTGCGCGACCATCACGCCGGCCGAGATCATCTGCGCGCCCAGCTTGATGAGCGCGTCGAGCTCGAACTTGTCGTCCAGGACGCCGATCAGCCAGATCAGCGCGGCGCCGGAGAGCAGCGCGCGGGGCTCGTTGGACAGCTCGAAGACGCTGCCGAGGTTCTGCAGGTGGGCGGCGACGAGCAGGCCCGCGCACAGCCCGAAGAACATGGCGATGCCACCGAGCCGCGGAGTCGGTTCTCGGTGTACGTCGCGGGCGCGGATCTCCGGCATCGCCCCGGTCGCGATGGCGAACTTGCGCACCGGTCCGGTGAGCAGGTAGGTCACCGCGGCCGTGACGCAGAGCGTCAGCAGGTAATCACGCACGGGCTGCCCCACAGGAATCGCTGGCCATCTCAGCCCCACACCCTAGCCGTGCCGTCCATGTGCTGGGAGACACGCGGGGCGCCCGGACGGTTGCACCGGGCCTCCGATCAGTGTGCGTACGGCGGAAATCGGCCGGTCAGCGCGCGTACGTCCGCCCGTACCCGGGCCGTCTCCTCCGGGTCGTCGCGGAGCGCGGCGGTGAACAGACCGGCGATCCTGGCCATTTCGGGGGTGCCCATGCCCTGGGTGGTGACGGCGGCCGTGCCGAGCCGGATCCCGCGCGCCTCCCCGTGCGGGAGCGCGCAGGTGTCGAGCACGATGCCGGCGGCGGCGAGCCGGGCGCGGGCGGTGCGCCCGTCGACGCCGAGGGGGGCGGGGTCGGCGGTGATGAGGTGGGTGTCGGTGCCGCCGGTGGTCACCGCGAAGCCCTCGGCGGCCAGGGCGGCGGCCAGGACCCGGGCGTGCTCGACCACCCGGTGGGCGTACGCGGTGAACGCGGGGGCCTCCGCCTCGCCGAGGGCCACGGCCTTCGCCGCGATCGTGTGCATCTGGGCGCCGCCCTGGCTGAACGGGAACACCGCCCGGTCGATCCGGCCCGCGAGCTCCTCCCCGCACAGGATCATTCCGCCGCGCGGGCCGCGCAGCACCTTGTGGGTGGTGGCGCAGACGACGTCGGCGTACGGGACGGGGCTGGGGGCCGCTCCCCCGGCGACCAGGCCGATGGTGTGGGCCGCGTCGGCGATCAGATAGGCGCCGGTCTCGTCGGCGATCCCGCGGAAGACCTCGTAGTCGAAGTGGCGGGGATAGGAGATGGAGCCGCAGACGATCGCCTTGGGGCGGTGGTGGCGGGCGAGGGCGGCGACCTGCTCGTGGTCGACGAGCCCGGTCTCGGCGTCGACGCCGTAGGGGACGAAGTCAAACCAGCGGCCGGAGAAGTTGGCGGGCGAACCGTGGGTGAGGTGCCCGCCGTGCTCCAGACCCATGGCGAGGACCGTGTCACCGGGCCTGAGAAGGGCCGCGTACGCCGCCAGGACGGCCGAGGAGCCGGAGTGTGCCTGGACGTTCGCGTGGTCGGCTCCGAAGAGCGCGGTGGCCCGTCGCACGGCGATCCGCTCGACGGCGTCGGCGTACTCGCAGCCGCCGTGGTGCCGGGCGCCGGGGTAGCCCTCGGCGTACTTGTTGGCGAGACGGGAGCCGAGGGCGGCGAGGACGGCGGGCGAGGTGAAGTTCTCCGCCGCGACGAGCTGGAGGCTGTCGGCCTGCCGCCGCTCCTCGCCGAGCAGCACGTCGGCGACCTCCGGGTCCTGCCGGCGCAGGACGCCGAGCTCGTCGTCGGGGGGCGCGGTGACCGGCATGGCACCAATGTAGGTACCCCGGACCGGACGCGCGCGCCGAGCACCGAAGCGCTCAGCGCCGCGCCGTCACCCCGGTCAGCGCCGTCACCACGGGGTCGAGCGCCTGGTTGATCTCGTCGCCGATCGAGCGGAAGAACGTGATGGGGGCGCCGTACGGGTCGTTGACCTCGTCCGCGTCCGGGGACGGGGCCAGGAGCCAGCCGCGGAGGGCCGCGGCCGCGCGGACCAGGGCACGGGCGCGTTCGACCATGCCCTCGTCGCGCGGGTCCGGGAGCGTGGCCGGGTCGATGGCGCGGACCAGGCGGGTGAACTCCTTCAGGGTGAAGGTGCGCAGGCCCGCCGAGTGGCCCATCGAGATGACCTGCGCCCGGTGGTCCCGGGTCGCCGTCAGGACGAGGTCCGCGCGGATGACGTGCTCGTCGAGGAGCTCGCGGCCCACGAAGCCGGTGTGGTCCGCGCCGAAGTCGGCGAGGACGAGTTCCGCGTTGGCCTCCATCGGGGCCCCCTCGTGGCCCCAGGTGCCCGCGCTCTCCACGATCAGGCCGCCGCCGAGGGGGTCCCCGAGCCGGTCGCTCAGGGCGTGGCGGGTCAGCCGCTCGGTGATCGGCGAGCGGCAGACGTTGCCGGTGCTGACGTGGAGGATGCGGAAGGTGTCGCTGTCGTCGTGCCCCGCTATGCCACGCCCCTCAGGGGCGGTCAACTGGCCACCTCGAGGTCGGGTACGACCTTCCGGAGCTCCTCCGCGGAGAGCGCTCCCTGTCGCAGCAGCACCGGCACCGGGCCGGTCACGTCGACGATGGACGAGGGGACGTTCCCGGGCGTCGGACCGCCGTCGAGGTACACGGAGACGGAGTCACCGAGCATGTGCTGCGCGGCGTCGCAGTCCTCCGGCGACGGGTGGCCGGTGAGGTTGGCCGAGGAGACGGCCATCGGGCCGACCTCGGTGAGCAGCTCGATCGCGACCGGGTGCAGCGGCATCCGGACGGCGACGGTGCCCCGGGTGTCGCCGAGGTCCCACTGGAGGGACGGCTGGTGCTTGGCGACCAGGGTGAGAGCGCCGGGCCAGAAGGCGTCGACGAGCTCCCATGCCTGCTCGGAGAAGTCGGTGACCAGGCCGTGGAGGGTGTTCGGGGAGCCGATGAGCACGGGCGTGGGCATGTTGCGGCCCCGCCCCTTGGCGGCCAGCAGGTCGGCCACGGCCTCGCCGCTGAAGGCGTCCGCCCCGATCCCGTACACGGTGTCGGTGGGCAGCACGACCAGCTCGCCCCGGCGGACGGCGGACGCGGCCTCGCGCAGGCCGGTCAGTCGGTCGGTCGCCTCGTTGCAGTCGTATCGCCGTGCCATCAGTTCCCGGCCTCCTCGTACGCGTGGTTCGTCATGGCGACGACGGTCGGGGCCGTCATGGCGTCGCCTTGCGGGCGGTCGCGAAGCGCGGCCGGTTGTTCAGGTCGGGGTGGTCGGCGGCGTCCGCCCAGCCGGCCTCCTCGTTGAAGATCCACGGCACCTGGCCGCCCTGGGTGTCCGCGTGCTCGATGACGACGAGGCCGCCGGGGCGGAGCAGGCGGTGGGCGGTGCGCTCGATGCCGCGGATGGTGTCGAGGCCGTCCTCGCCGGAGAAGAGGGCCATCTCCGGGTCGTGGTCGCGGGCCTCGGGCGCCACGTACTCCCACTCGGTGAGCGGGATGTACGGCGGGTTGGAGATGACCAGGTCGACCTGGCCGTCGAGCTCGGGCAGGGCGGTCAGCGCGTCGCCCCGGTGGACGGTGACGCGGGAGCCCTCGGCGTTCTTGCGGGTCCAGACGAGGGCGTCCTCGGAGAGCTCGACGGCGTGCACGCGGGAGCGCGGCACCTCCTGGGCCATGGCGAGGGCGATGGCCCCGGAGCCGGTGCACAGGTCGACGATGAGCGGCTCGACGACGTCCATGGCGCGCACGGCGTCTATGGCCCAGCCGACGACCGACTCGGTCTCCGGGCGCGGCACGAAGACGCCGGGGCCCACCTGGAGCTCCAGGTAGCGGAAGAACGCCCGCCCGGTGATGTGCTGGAGGGGTTCGCGGGCCTCGCGGCGGGCGACCGTCTCCCAGTAGCGGGCGTCGAAGTCCGCGTCCTTGACGTTGTGCAGCTCCCCCCGCTTGACGCCGTGCACGAACGCGGCGAGCTCCTCGGCGTCGAAGCGCGGGGAGGGGACGCCGGCGTCGGCCAGCCGCTGGGTGGCCTGGGCCACCTCGGCAAGCAGCAGACTGCGGGGGCCTGGGGGTCGCCCCCCAGAAAGTGACTGCACGCTGGTCCTCCGTGGTGCGGGGTGGGGCTTGGGGGAAGCCGTACGGGGTCTCGGGCGGCTCCGGACTCCGTACGGCCCTTGCGGGTGCCTTACGCCGCGGCGAGCTTCGCCGCCGAGTCGGCGTCGACGCAGGCCTGGATCACCGCGTCCAGTTCGCCGTCGAGCACCTGGTCCAGGTTGTACGCCTTGAAGCCGACGCGGTGGTCCGAGATGCGGTTCTCCGGGAAGTTGTACGTCCGGATCTTCTCGGAGCGGTCGACGGTGCGGACCTGGCTGCGGCGGGCGTCGGCGGCCTCGGCCTCGGCCTTCTCCTGGGCGGCGGCGAGGAGCCGGGAGCGCAGGATGCGCATGGCCTGCTCCTTGTTCTGGAGCTGGCTCTTCTCGTTCTGGCAGGAGGCGACGATGCCGGTCGGCAGGTGGGTGATGCGGACGGCGGAGTCGGTGGTGTTGACCGACTGGCCGCCGGGGCCGGACGAGCGGTAGACGTCGATCCGCAGGTCGTTGGCGTGGACCTCGACCTCGACCTCCTCCGCCTCGGGCGTGACGAGCACGCCGGCGGCGGAGGTGTGGATGCGGCCCTGGGACTCGGTGGCGGGCACGCGCTGGACGCGGTGCACCCCGCCCTCGTACTTGAGCCGGGCCCAGACGCCCTGGCCGGGCTCGGTGGCGCCGTTGCCGCCCTTGGTCTTCACGGCGACCTGGACGTCCTTGTAGCCGCCCAGCTCGGACTCGGTGGAGTCGATGATCTCGGTCTTCCAGCCGACGCGCTCGGCGTACCGGAGGTACATGCGGAGCAGGTCGCCGGCGAAGAGCGCGGACTCGTCGCCGCCGGCGCCGGCCTTGATCTCCAGGATGACGTCCTTGTCGTCGCTGGGGTCGCGCGGGACGAGGAGCAGGCGGAGCTTGTCGGTCAGCTCCTCCCGGTCCTTCTCCAGCAGCTTGACCTCGGCGGCGAAGTCGGGGTCGTCGTGCGCCAGCTCGCGGGCGGTCTCGATGTCGTCACCGGTCTGCTTCCAGGAGCGGTAGGTGCCGACGATCGGGGTCAGCTCGGCGTAGCGCTTGTTCAGCCTGCGCGCGTTCGCCTGGTCGGCGTGGACCGAGGGGTCCGCCAGCTTCTTCTCGAGGTCGGCGTGCTCGCCGACCAGTTCCTCGACCGCCTCGAACATCGGGGGCTCCTGGTTTTCGTCAGTTGCTACGGGGACGCCAAAGCGCCGGTCCCGGCCACCCGCGCGGGGCGACCGTGGACCGGCGCAGGGGCTCGCTACTTGCTGGCGGAGCCGGCGGCCTTGCCGAAGCGGGCCTCGAAGCGGGCGACGCGGCCGCCGGTGTCGAGGATCTTCTGCTTGCCCGTGTAGAACGGGTGGCACTCGGAGCAGACCTCGGCACGGATGGTGCCGTCGGTGAGGGTGCTGCGGGTGGTGAACGACGCGCCACAGGTGCAGCTCACCTGGGTCTCGACGTACTCGGGGTGGATCTCGCGCTTCAAGGTGTCTCCTATGTTCCGGGAGGGCTCCGGGTCGCTACCGCGGGTTGCGGCATGCGTGAACCGGGGCCGACGTACCAGTCTGCCAGGACCGGCCGCATCTCCCCAAACCGGGGTCGGGCCGGAGGTATTCCCGGGCTATCCCACGATGCCGTCGGCCGCCCCGGTGGCGGTGTCCTCCGTGGCGGAGGCGGGGACGGCCGCGTCGTCCTTGAGGGCCTTCCAGACCTGCCCGGACTGCTTCTCCAGGGGGACGACCCGGTTGGGGTCGATCCGGTCGTACGCGACGGGCAGGGTGACCATGTGGACGTTCCCGGCCCCGATGCCGGAGAGGCCCCTGGCGAAGCCCGTCAGCTCTTCGACGGAGTCGAGTTCGGAGTCGGGGGTGATGGCCCTGGTGGCGGCGTCGGCGAGGCCGAGGAGCTTCGCGGGGTCGCTCAGGACGCCGATGTCCTTGACCTGCGCGACGAGGGCCTTCACGAAGGCCTGCTGGAGCTGTATGCGGCCGAGGTCGCTGCCGTCCCCGACGCTCTTGCGGGTGCGGACGAGGCCGAGGGCCTGCTCGCCGTCGAGGGTGTGGGGGCCCGGCGCGAGGTCGAGGTGGCTCTTGTCGTCCTGGATGCGCTCGGTGGTGGTGATCTCGACGCCGCCGAGTTCGTCGATGATCTCCTTGAAGCCGGTGAAGTCGACCTCGACGTAGTGGTCCATGCGGATGCCGGACATCGCCTCGACGGTCTTCACGGCGCAGGCGGGGCCGCCGACCTCGTACGCCGTGTTGAACATGGCGCGGCGCCGGCCGGGAACGTCGGCGCCCCGGGCGTCGGTGCAGTCCGGCCTCGTGACGAGGGTGTCGCGGGGTATGGAGACGACGCTGGCCTTCTTGTGGCCCTCGTGGACGTGGACGACCATCGCGGTGTCGGAGCGGGCGCCGCCCTCGTCCTTGCCGTAGGCGTCGTTGTCGCCGGAGCGCGAGTCGGAGCCGAGGACGAGGATGTCCATCGAGCCGTCGTCGACGTCGACGGGGCGCTGGGGGCCGAGCTGGGCGTTGATGTCGACGCCCTGGATGTTGTGGTCGAGCTTCAGGTAGTACCCGTACCCGCCCCCGGCTCCGCCGAGGAGGAGGACCACGAGGGCCCCGGTGAGGAGGAACGTCGCCTTGCGGCGTCGGCCGCTGTTCGTCTGCTCGGTCATCGCCCGTCCTTCGGCCCTGGATTCACCTTCTGTGACGGCGGTGCGTCCGAAAGGGTTGCACGCGAATTCCCGGGCCCCGGGCGGGAAATGACACCGCGCCCACCGTGCGGGCACGGTGGGCGCGGTGGTCGGCGCAGGTCACGGCGGGGCTGCGGGCCGGGGCCCGGCCCCGCCGTGTGACGTGGATCTCGTGGACCGCGTCAGTCGTTGTTGTTCGCTCCGGGGGTGGTCTTCTGGATCTGGAGGAGGAACTCGCCGTTCGACTTGGTCTGCTTCATCTTGTCGAGGAGCAGTTCGATCGCCTGCTGCTGGTCGAGCGCGTGCAGCACGCGGCGCAGCTTCCAGGTGACGGCGAGCTCGTCGCTGCCGAGGAGGATCTCCTCCTTGCGCGTGCCCGAGGCGTCGACGTCGACGGCCGGGAAGATGCGCTTGTCGGCGAGCTTCCGGTCGAGCTTGAGCTCCATGTTGCCGGTGCCCTTGAACTCCTCGAAGATCACCTCGTCCATGCGCGAGCCGGTGTCGACGAGCGCGGTGGCCAGGATGGTCAGCGAGCCGCCGTCCTCGATGTTGCGCGCGGCACCGAAGAAGCGCTTCGGCGGGTAGAGCGCGGTCGAGTCGACACCACCGGACAGGATGCGGCCCGAGGCCGGGGCGGCGAGGTTGTACGCGCGGCCCAGACGGGTGATCGAGTCGAGCAGGACGACCACGTCGTGACCCAGCTCCACGAGGCGCTTGGCGCGCTCGATGGCCAGCTCGGCGACGGTGGTGTGGTCCTCGGCCGGACGGTCGAAGGTCGAGGAGATGACCTCGCCCTTGACCGACCGCTGCATGTCGGTGACCTCTTCCGGACGCTCGTCGACCAGGACGACCATCAGGTGGCACTCGGGGTTGTTGTGCGTGATCGCGTTGGCGATCGCCTGCATGATCATGGTCTTGCCGGTCTTCGGCGGGGCCACGATCAGACCGCGCTGGCCCTTGCCGATCGGCGACACGAGGTCGATGATCCGCGTGGTCAGCACGCCCGGGTCGGTCTCCAGGCGGAGCCGGTCCTGCGGGTAGAGCGGGGTCAGCTTGTTGAACTCCGGGCGGCCGCGGCCGGAGTCGGCGGCCATGCCGTTCGCGGAGTCCAGGCGGACGAGCGCGTTGAACTTCTCGCGGCGCTCGCCCTCCTTCGGCTGGCGCACGGCACCGGTGACGTGGTCGCCCTTGCGCAGGCCGTTCTTGCGGACCTGGGCGAGGGAGACGTACACGTCGTTCGGGCCGGGCAGGTAGCCGGAGGTCCGGATGAACGCGTAGTTGTCGAGGATGTCGAGGATGCCCGCGACGGGGATCAGGACGTCGTCGTCCGCGACCTGCGGCTCGCCGGCCTGGAAGTCGTCGCGGCCACGGCGCCCGCGGCGGTCGCGGTAGCGGCCGCGACGGCCCCGGCGGCCGCCGGCCTCGTCGTCGTAGTCGTCCTGCGGACCGGCCTGCTGGCCGCCCTGCTGACCCTGGCCACCGCCCTGACCCTGGCGGTCCTGGCGGTCCTGGCGGTCCTTGCGCTGGCCACCGCCCTGCTGGCCGCCGCCCTGCTGGTCGTCGCCCTTGCGGTCGCGCTGGCGGTCCCGGCGGTCGCGGCGGTCACCGCGCTCGCCGCGGTCCCGGCGGCCGCGGCCCTCGGCGCCGTCGACGGCGCCGTCGGTCCGGGTGTCGGTCTGCGCCTCGGCCCTGGCCTCGCGGTTCTCGGTACGGGCTTCCGTACGGGCCTCGGTCTTGACGGCCTGCGCGGTCTCGGCCGGGGCGGCGCCGTCCGGCGAACCGGCGGGGGCCGTGGCGCGACGACGGCGGCGCTCGCCGGCCGGCTGGTCGTCGCCGGCGCCCTGCTCCGACGGGGTCTTGGGCGAGGGCTGGCCCGGGATGTCGATCTGCTGCTGGGCGGGGGCCTTCTCGGCCTTCTCCGCCTTGGGGGCGGGGGCCTCGACGGCCGGCTCGGCGGCGGTCTCGCCCGTACGGGCCTTGGAGGTGGCGCGGCGCTTCGGCTTGGTCTCGGCGGCGTCGGCGGCCTTGGCCGGGGCGGCGGAGCCCCCTCCGGCCTGCGCCTCCTTGATGACCTCGATCAGTTGGCTCTTGCGCATGCGCGCGGTGCCCCTGATGCCGAGGCCGGACGCGACCTGCTGCAGCTCGGCCAGGACCATGCCGTCGAGGCCGGTGCCGGAGCGGCGGCGCCGTGCGGTGCCGCCGGTGGCAGCACCTGCGGCGGGCGCGGCGTTGTCGACACTGTTGTCGGCAGTCACGCCCATCAGATCGGTGGTGTCGCTCACGAAGGGTCCTTCCCTGGAGCGGACGTCGGCCATCTGGCTCGGCGACCGGTTGTGCTGTCCGGCAGGGTCCTGGTGTGTGGACCGAGTCCGGGGCGGTGGTCCCGCCGGGTGCGGCGGAAGAGAGGAAACGTGCTGTGGGTCCGGCCCGAGGCCCCCTGCTCGGCCCTCACGAGAGAAGAGCGAGGGGTGTCGTGCCGGTTCCGGAGCGTGCTCGAAACTGCTCAGGCGGGCTGCTCAGGCAGTTGGGGAGGCTCCCGGAAGAATGGGTGGTCCCTGAGGGGACACTGCGCACCGCTCCACAAAGAGGTCGGGTGCAGACTTGAGGTTAACACTACCGGCTCCAACACACATTCCCCCTCTCCCTCACCGGCAATCTCCTGACCCGGGCGCTGCCCGGCGCCCCGGCCCCGTCACCTAGGGCGCCAGCGGCAGGACGCACGCGCCGGACGCGTCGAGGTCGAGCCGGTTCGCGGCCCATCCCTCGCCCGCGAGCAGGGCGACCTTGTCGGCGGTCCCCCGCTCCGCCAGGGCGAGCACCGTGGGGCCCGCGCCGGAGACGACCGCGGGGACGCCGTCCGCGCGCAGGCGGTTCACCAGGGCGACGCTCTCGGGCATCGCGGGGGCGCGGTACTCCTGGTGCAGCCGGTCCTCGGTGGCCGCGAGCAGCAGCTCGGGGCGGCGGGTCAGGGCCTCGACGAGGAGGGCGGCGCGGCCGGCGTTGGCGGCGGCGTCCACGTGCGGGACGGTGCGCGGCAGGAGGCCGCGGGCGGTCTCGGTCAGCACGGGCTTCCCGGGGACGAAAACCACCGGAACGATGGAATCGGAGGGCTCCATCCTGATCGCCCGCGCCGCGCCGGACTCGGTCCAGGCGAGGGTGAATCCGCCGAGGAGACAGGCGGCGACGTTGTCGGGGTGGCCCTCGATCTCGGTGGCCAGCTCCAGGAGGGCGGCCTCGTCGAGCTTCGCGTCGCCGCCTATGGTCACGGCGCGGGCGGCGACGATGCCGGCGCAGATGGCTGCGGAGGAGGAACCGAGGCCGCGTCCGTGCGGGATGCGGTTGGCGCAGACGACCTCCAGGCCGCGCGGCTGCCCGCCGAGCAGGTCGAAGGCCGTGCGCAGGGAGCGTACGAGCAGGTGGCTCTCGTCGCGCGGGAGCGTCTCGGCGCCCTCTCCGGCGATGTCGACGTGCAGCCCGGAGTCGGCGACCCGGACGACCACGTCGTCGTAGAGCCCCAGCGACAGGCCGAAGGCGTCGAAGCCCGGGCCGAGGTTGGCGCTGGTGGCGGGGACGCGCACCCGTACGGCGGCGGCGCGGAACGCTGGACCGGCCATCGCTCGATGACTCTCCTTGATTGCGACAACGGGTATTTCAACGGGTATTTCAAGAGAAGTACACCGGGACCCGGCGGGCCGTTTCGGCCACGGGGGCGACAACGGCAACGACACCGCGCATATGCGTCGGGGCGGGTCGGTACAGCCTATCGAAGGAAGGTTCTGTGGCGACATAGGGCGCACAGGAGGCGCACGATGCGTGTCGCGGGCAACCTGTGCCCCTCTGTGCGTTCCTGATCGGGTTTCGCTCCGTGCGCCTTCCCCCACGGGGGACGCTCCGGCGAAGGAGGCGTCCCCCGCGGGAAGGAACGGGATCAGGCCAGGCCGAGGCGCTCGGCGGCGGCCGCGGCGTCGACCGGGACGGTGACCGGCTGCGGCGCGCCGGCGACGGCCCAGTCGGGGTCCTTGAGGCCGTTGCCGGTGACGGTGCAGACGATCCGCTGGCCGGGGTCGACCTTGCCCTGCTCGGCCGCCTTCAGCAGACCGGCGACCGAGGCGGCCGAGGCGGGCTCGACGAAGACGCCCTCCTGCGCGGCCAACAGGCGGTAGGCGCGCAGGATCTCACGGTCCGTCACCTCGTCGATGAAGCCGCCCGACTCGTCGCGCGCGGCGATCGCGTAGTCCCACGAGGCCGGGTTGCCGATGCGGATCGCGGTGGCGATCGTCGAGGGGTCCTTGACGACCTCGCCGCGCACGAGCGGGGCGGAACCGGAGGCCTGGAAGCCCCACATGCGGGGGCGGCGGGTGGCGAGGCCGTCCTCGGCGTACTCGCGGTACCCCTTCCAGTACGCGGTGATGTTGCCCGCGTTGCCGACCGGGAGGACGTGGATGTCGGGGGCGTCGCCCAGCATGTCCACGATCTCGAACGCGGCGGTCTTCTGGCCCTCGATGCGGACCGGGTTGACCGAATTGACCAGCGCCACCGGGTAGTTGTCGGAGAGGCGGCGGGCCAGGGTGAGGCAGTCGTCGAAGTTGCCGTCGACCTGGAGGATCTTCGCGCCGTGCACGAGGGCCTGGCCCATCTTGCCGAGCGCGATCTTGCCCTGGGGCACGAGGACGGCGGACACCATCCCGGCGCGCACCGCGTAGGCGGCGGCGGAGGCCGAGGTGTTGCCGGTGGAGGCGCAGATGACGGCCTGCGCGCCCTCCTCCTTGGCCCGGGTGATGGCCATGGTCATGCCCCGGTCCTTGAAGGAGCCGGTGGGGTTGGCGCCCTCGACCTTGAGGTGCACCTCGCAGCCCGTGCGCTCGGAGAGGACCTGAGCCGGAACGAGCGGCGTACCGCCCTCACGGAGCGTGACGACCGGCGTCGCGTCCGTGACCGGAAGGCGGTCCCGGTACTCCTCGATGATGCCGCGCCACTGGTGGGTGCCCTTGGTGGTCATGGGTCCTTACTCCCCTTCAACACGCATGATGCTGGCGACACCGTGCACGGTGTCGAGCTTGCGCAGCGCCTCGACGGTCCCGGAGAGGGCGGCGTCGGGCGCGCGGTGGGTGACGACGACGAGGGAGGCCTCGCCGCCTCCGTCCTGTCGACCGTGCTGGCGCACGGTGTCGATGGATACGCCGTGCTCGGCGAAGACCGTCGCGACCTGGGCGAGGACGCCCGGCTTGTCGGCCACGTCGAGGCTGATGTGGTACCGCGTGACGACCTCGCCCATGGAGCTGACGGGCAACTGGGTGTACGCGGACTCCCCGGGGCCGTTGGCCTCGTTGAGCTTGTTGCGGCACACGGCGACGAGGTCGCCGAGCACGGCCGAGGCGGTCGGCGAACCGCCGGCGCCGGGGCCGTAGAACATGAGCCGCCCGGCGGCCTCCGCCTCGACGAAGACCGCGTTGTACGCCTCGCGGACGGAGGCCAGCGGGTGGCTGAGGGGGATCATCGCGGGGTGCACGCGTGCGGTGACGGACCCGCCGTCGGCGGCCCGCTCGCAGATGGCGAGCAGCTTGATGGTGCAGCCCATCTCCTTGGCGGAGGCGAAGTCGGCGGCGGTGACCTCGGTCATGCCCTCGCGGTAGACGTCGTCGAGGCGCACGCGCGTGTGGAAGGCGATCCCGGCGAGGATGGCGGCCTTGGCGGCGGCGTCGAAGCCCTCGACGTCGGCGGTCGGGTCGGCCTCGGCGTACCCGAGGGCGGTGGCCTCGTCGAGCGCCTCGGAGTAGCCGGCGCCGGAGGTGTCCATCTTGTCGAGGATGAAGTTCGTCGTGCCGTTGACGATGCCCATCACCCGGTTGATCTTGTCGCCGGCGAGGGACTCGCGCAGCGGCCGGACCAGCGGGATGGCGCCGGCGACGGCGGCCTCGTAGTACAGGTCCTGCCCGTGCCGCTCGGCGGCCTCGTGGAGGGCCGCGCCGTCCTGGGCGAGCAGCGCCTTGTTGGCGGAGACGACGGAGGCGCCGTGCTCGAAGGCGGTGGTGATGAGGGTGCGGGCCGGCTCGACGCCGCCGATGACCTCGACGACCACGTCGACGTCCCCCCGTTTGACCAGGGCGGTGGCGTCGGTGGTGACCAGTTCCGGGGCGATGCCCTCGCGGACCTTGTCGGGCCGGCGGACCGCCACGCCGGCGAGCTCGACCGGGGCGCCGATGCGCGCGGCGAGGTCGTCGGCGTGCGTCGTCATGATGCGCGCCACCTCTGAGCCGACCACTCCACAGCCCAGCAGCGCCACCTTCAGCGGACGCGTACGCATCATCCGACCTCGTTTCTCGTCCTGCTTCGTATTTCTACGTTCGTGTTTCCGGAGTCCCTGCGGTGAGGACCAGTCTCACTCACCGGACGGGGGATTCCGCCCCTCGTCCGGATCGTGAGACATGGATTCCAGCACCCGACTATTTCATCATCCGACGTCCAGACGCAGGAGATCTTCCTCCGTCTCGCGGCGGACGATGACGCGCGCCTCGCCGTCGCGGACGGCGACGACGGGCGGGCGGAGCGCGTGGTTGTAGTTGCTGGCCATGGAGCGGCAGTACGCGCCGGTGGCCGGCACGGCGAGGAGGTCGCCGGGCGCCAGGTCGGAGGGCAGGAAGGCGTCCCGTACGACGATGTCGCCGCTCTCGCAGTGCTTGCCGACGACGCGGGAGAGCATCGGCTCGGCGTCGCTGGTCCGCGAGACCAGGCCGACGCTGTACTCGGCGTCGTACAGGGCGGTGCGGATGTTGTCCGACATGCCGCCGTCGACGCTCACGTACGTCCGCAGCCCGTCGAGCGGCTTGATCGTGCCGACCCGGTAGAGGGTGAAGGCGGTGGGCCCGACGATGGCCCGCCCGGGCTCGACGGAGATGCGGGGGGTCCGCAGCCCGGCGGCCTCGCACTCCCTGCCCACGATCTCGTTCAGCGCCTTGGCGATCTCGTGCGGCTCGCGCGGGTCGTCGTCGGAGGTGTACGCGATGCCGAGGCCGCCGCCGAGGTCGATCTCGGGCAGTTCGACGCCGTGCTCGTCGCGCACCTCGGCGAGGAGCCGCACGACGCGGCGGGCGGAGACCTCGAAGCCGGCCATGTCGAAGATCTGCGAGCCGATGTGCGAGTGGATGCCGACGAGTTCGAGCCCGTCGAGCTTCAGCGCCCGGCGCACGGCCTCGGCGGCCTGTCCGCCGGCGAGCGCGATGCCGAACTTCTGGTCCTCGTGGGCGGTGGCGATGAACTCGTGCGTGTGGGCCTCGACGCCGACGGTGACGCGGATCTGCACGCGCTGCCGCTTGCCGAGGGACTGGGCGGTGTGGGCGACGCGGACGATCTCCTGGAAGGAGTCGAGCACGATCCGCCCGACGCCGGCGCTCACGGCCTTCTCGATCTCCTCCTCGCTCTTGTTGTTGCCGTGGAAGGCGATGCGCTCGGCGGGCATGCCGGCGGAGAGGGCGGTGGCGAGCTCGCCGCCGGAGCACACGTCGAGGTGGAGCCCCTCCTCCTGGAGCCAGCGCACGACGGCCCGGGAGAGGAAGGCCTTCCCGGCGTAGAAGACGTCGGCGTCCGGCCCGAAGGCCTCGGCCCAGGCGCGGCAGCGGGCGCGGAAGTCGTCCTCGTCGAGGAAGTAGGCGGGGGTGCCGAACTCCTCGGCGAGGTCGGTCACGCTGATCCCCCCGACCGTGGCGACCCCGTGCTCGTTCCTCCCGACGGTCCGGGACCACACCTTGGGGTCGAGGGCGTTGAGGTCGCTGGGCGGGGCGGAGTAGTGGCCCTCGGGGAGGACGTCGGCGTGACGGGGCCCTGCGGGGTGGGCGGAACGGCTCATGTCTGCGTCTGCTCTTTCAGATCCGATCGGGTGCGCTGATGCCGAGCGCGGAGAGGCCACCGGCGAGCACCGTCCCGGCGGCTTCGGCGAGCGCGAGCCGGGAGCGGTGGGCGGCCGAGGGTTTCTCGTCGCCGAGGGGCAGGACGGTGTGCTGGAACGCGAGCAAGGCGTCGGCGACGGCTTCGAGGTGCCGGGCGACCCGGTCGGGGGCGCGGTGGCGTGCGGCGGAGAGGAGCGCGAGGGGGTGGTCGCGGAGGAGTCCGAGGAGCACCGGGTCGTCGCATTCCCCCGGCTCGGGCGGGAACCCGAGCTGCCGGGCGTTGACGAGCAGCCGGCGGGTGCGGGAGTGGGCGTACCTGACGCGGAAGAGCGGGTTGCGCTCGTGCGGGACGAGGAGGGGGGCGGGGTCGAGGGGCCGGTCGTGGGGAGCGGCCCGCAGAAAGGCCCAGCGCGTGATGTCGTCCCCGTACGCGCCCGGCTCGCCGGGCCGCACGTGCATCCGCTCGCCGTCGTGTGCCCCGACCTCGACGTCGGCCCCCTGGGAGCGCAGCAGCCGGGCGAGGGTCCCGACCACGAGGACGGCACGGGGACCGTCGCCCCCGGCGAGACGGACGGTGGTCCCGGCGAGGGCGGCACCGTGCCCGTACGAGGTCCCGGCGGCCAGGACCTCCCGTACGAGATCGGCGTCGGCGTCACCCCGCAGGGTGAAGTTCAGGAACCCGGGCCCGGTGATCTCGACGGCCCGGAGCCCGGGAACGCCGCGGAGCCGCTCTTCGAGGATCCCGGCGACGTCGAGGGCGCTGCGCCCGGCAGGCCGGGCGAGGGCGAGCGCGATGTTGCTGGCGTACTCCCCCGCTCCCCCGGGCCGGGCCCGCTCGATCGTCGCCCGGGAGGGCACGTCGACCCGCAGAGCACCGTCGCCGACCGCGCGGCGCACGGCGTGCAGCACGGTGAGGGAGAGCTCCGCGGGGGTCACGGGACAAGCGTAGGGGAGGAGGGGGGTGCCGACGCGAACCGGTTTCGCCATGCGGGCAACGGGGCACGGGCGCGGGCCGCGCCCCGGGGAGCGGATCAGTCGGGGCGGGACTCGCCGAGCCCTTCGACGGCACCGTCGAGAAGCGCGTCGCGGTCGGTGTCGCGGAGGCCGTCGTGGCCACCGTCCCGAAGCCCGTCATGGCCACCGTCCCGGAGGCCGTCCTGGGACGCGTCGGCCGCGGCGGCCGGCCTGGCTCCGCGGACCACGGCCGGTTCCTCTCCGGTGTCCGGCCCGACCGCGTCGGGACGCTCCCGCCGCTCGCGGTGCATCAACTGCCGCACGACACGGACGAGCTCGGCGGGCTCGAAGGGCTTGGCGAGGAAGGCGTCGACGCCGGGGGCGGCCCCGTCGGCGACCTCGCCGCAGGCGCTGATGAGGGCGACCGGCAAATCCCGGGTCCGGGGGTCGGCCCGCAGCCGCTCGGCCGTCCTGATCCCGTCGAGGCGGGGCATGACGACGTCGAGGGTGACGACATCGGGCCGAACCCGATGCACGACATCCAGACACTCGGCACCATCGGCCGCGGTCACGACCTCGAACCCCTCGAGTTCGAGATTGACCCTGATCAACTGCCGGATCACCTTGTTGTCGTCGACAACGAGCACCCGGCCGGACGCGCCTGACACACGAACGAGAGTAGGCCGCCCCCGACGACCGCGTCCGGCTTTTTCCCACTTCTGACCCGTGCGGGGGACACGCCCCCCGGTGACACCCCGGAAATACCTGTTCACAGGCACGCCCCGGGAGCTGGTAGGGTTCTACCCGTCGCCGCCGAACGCGGCGGACGCCCCCGTAGCTCAGGGGATAGAGCAACGGCCTCCGGAGCCGTGTGCGCAGGTTCGAATCCTGCCGGGGGCACTTCGCGAGAAGTGCCAGACAGGCCCCGTGATCAGCGGAAACGCTGAGAGCGGGGTTTTGTTGTGTGTGCGGGCGGGCATCCCTCGTCCGCGGTCCCCCCAAGCGGTCGATCCGAGTGGGCTTGTCATCGCGATAGGGCACCGTGCGGTTGCCCTGTACGCGGTCGGGGAAGTCCAGCACGGTGACCGGAACCGCTGGTGATGACGTCCACGCGTCGCAGCCCCCCTTCTCCTCTCCCCTTCCTGCTTCCCGGCAATGTCAGCCAGAGGCCGAAGATGGTGCGCCGCAGTCGGTGCTGGACGCCCACTGACCGTACGACCGCCAGAAGATGGGCCATGAGGCAAGCCAAAATCACGCTACTCGCCGACCGAAAAGACGAGGGTGCGCGTAGAAGGGCGCATCCGTCCCGTGAAGGCCGGAGACGGTGGTGACGGTCATCGCCCCTCCCAGGCCGGATGCCCGAGTGGACGGACGAAGATCCTGGCTTGCCCTGCTGGAGGGCCCGAGGTCTGGGAGTGGCACGGGCCCGGGAGGTCTCGCGCCGACAGGCCCGCGCGACCGTTTTCAGCGATACCGATCAATCGTTCTTTCCACAGAGCACCCGGTGGTACTCGACGCGCTCCGGTTCGATCCGGTGCCGGGGGTCGAAACGCAGCTCGTACAGGACCTCGTCGTCCCTGGTACGCCGCACCCTCCATTCCGGGTCTATGTAGATGGCGAGCCGATCGAACTGCTTGTGATGGTTGGGGCACAGGCACAGCATGTTGCTGAGCTGATCAGGGCCGTCATGCGGACTACCAATGCCCTGGATGTGGGCGGCCTCGCTGTAATGACCGACGAGGACCTCCAGCGGCTCCGAGCACACCTGGCAAGTGTCCTGGTGCCATTCCTTGACCTGCTTGATCAAGTCCGGGTTCCGTTCAGGACGCGTCCCCGTGACCGGGCGGCGCTTCACCGGTCCGGCGACCCCGTCGATCACGGCCGTAGCCTCGTCCAGCACCTCCTCGGTACCTCCGCTGGCACTGAGATAGCCACCGAGCCCGACGCGGTCAAGAACGAGCGGCCGAACAGCGGCCGGGAAGTACCTCGAGCTCAGCAGCTTGACCGCCTCGGCTCGGACACGTGCCTTGCGCAGCAGAGCAGCGGCGTCCGCCACGAACCCGGCCCTGGCTCCGGCCGCTCGAAGGGCTCTGGGTCCAGGGTCCTTGATGTCGTCCGCGATGCCCTCCAGTTCCCAGACTCCGCTGCTGCGCAGGTGGGAGAAGGGGTAGTGAGGGGTCGCCTGAGAACCGCCGCCGAACTCCGTCAGCAGCGTGCCGACCTCGTGCTCGAACACGTCCCAGGGCGCGAGCCTCTCCGCGCCTGCAGCCACGCGGCCGATGGACCAGAGCAGCGCGAGCGGCTTGTGCGGGGAGGGGCCGTCCTGCCGCGTGTGCGTCCGGAGGGCACCGAAGGCGTGGAGCAGCGCCTGCCTCTCCAGCTTGGACGGCGACACGACCGTCGACCGGCGGAGGGTAGGCAGCCCCGCGGTGGTAGCCGGCGCCGACCACGGCACACCGTGTTCGTCGATGAAAGCGCGCCGCTTCTCAGCGGATTCCAGGCGCAGACTGCGCAACGCGCCGTTGATCCCGAACGCGGCCAGGACAGGTCTCGCGTCCACCTGGAATTCGACCACGTCGCCGAGGGCGATCATGTGCTCCCAGGCGGCACCGTCTTCCTCATCCTTGCCCCAGAGTGCTTCGGCCAGGCGCGTGTTCCGGAACTTCTCCGTGATGGTGGCCCGCGCGATGAACTTCCACTGGTTGTAGAAGAGCACTTCGTCGCCGACCCGGCAGTTCCGCAGCGCTTGCCCCTTGGTGTTCCCTTCTGACGCGGCAGGCGTCGCACCCCAGAACCGCGCGGCACTGCCCTTCGGGAAGAGTTCTGCCAGCTTGGCCGCTTCCTCGCCCAGAAGGTGCTCGTAGTCCGCGAGGTTCACGCCTTCCTGGACGGTGTGCCGAAAATGTGCGCGCCCGCCCTTCCGGATACCCCGCGGCTGGAGCAGCCACTGAATGCCGCCACCCGCGACCGTTTCCCCATTGGACTGCCCCACCCCGTCGATCGTCATGGTGACCAGAATAATCGCGGGCACTGACAGCACTGCCGGACTTGATCGATTCCCGCCAACTCGGGATCCCGGCCCGACCCCACCCCTTACGATTTGAGACGAAGCTCGGACTCCGAGCAGGCACGAAATCAGCAGAACCGGCACGAAGAGGGACAAAACATGCGGGACGGCCGGTGGGTGACGGTCACCGAATCCGAGTTCCAGCATGAGCGGCGGGGCCTCGATGCCATCCGCCAGAAGCTCCGGGACAACGACCCCTGGCATGCCTGGTCGAACTTCACTTTCACCGCCGGCACCGGCCACGTCCGCGAGGTCGACCTCTTGGTGATCGCCCCGGGCGGGGTGCACCTGATCGAACTGAAGGACTGGCACGGCTCGGTCGAGTCCCGCAACGGCACCTGGCTGCAGACCCAGCCCGACGGACGCCAGATCTCCCACGGAAATCCCCTCCACCTGGCGAACAAGAAGGCCAAGGAACTCGCCTGGCTGCTCAAACAGCACGGCGAGCCGGTGTGGGTCTCGGAGGCGGTCTGCTTCACCGACTCCTCGCTGAGGAACCGCCTGCCCGCCCACGACCAGCACGGCGTCCACACCGTGCACCAACTGATCCAGATGCTGGAGGAGCCGCCGCGGGACGAACGCCGCCGTATCGACGGACCGCGGTCCCACAGGATCGCCAAGGCTCTCGAGAAGATCGGCATTGCACGCAGCGACGCCGAGTACAAGGTCGGCCCGTACCTCCTGCACCGCAAGTCGTTCGACTCGGGCCCGACCTGGGCGGACTATCTGGCCCAGCACAGCGACCTGCCCGAGGCCGCCCGTATCCGGGTGTACCTGCGGGAGCGCGGTTCGGACACGGAGATGCGGGCATCGGTCGAGCGGGCGGCACGGCGCGAGGCCGCCGTGCTGCGCCGGTTCCGGCACCCCGGAGTTGTACAGCTCAAGCAGTACGACCCGACCGGACACTCGGCGGGGCCCGCTCTGATCTTCGACTACGACCCGCGCACACTCCGCCTGGACGAGTACCTGATCCAGTACGGGGAGAAGCTGGACGCGCTGAGCCGGATGGCACTCGTCCGCCAGCTCGCCGAGACCATGCGCTCGGCACACAGCCGACGGCTCTACCACCGCACCCTGTCCGCCCACGCGGTCCACGTCATGCCGCGCGGCCGGGGCTCGGGCAGGGAGGGCGACGACGCCGGCTGGCTCGCTCCGCACCTCCAGATCTCGGACTGGCAGGTCGCCGTCCAGCGCAGTCCTGAGCAGGTAGGGCCGAGTAGCGGCGAGCGGTTCGCTCCGACCATGCTCTCGCGCGCGGGCGCACATCTCGCGGAGGCCGCGGATCCGTATCTCGCGCCCGAGCTGACCGCTCCCAAGGCCGACCCGGTGGCACTGGACGTCTACGGCCTCGGAGTCCTCACATATCTCCTGACCACCGGCAAGGCCCCGGCCGCCAGTCAGGCCGAGCTGATGGCCCGCTACGAGGCGGGGGAAGGGCTGCGCCCCAGCGCGGTTCTGGACGGTCTCTCGGAGTACATCGACGAGCTGGTACAGGCGGCGACGGCATACGACGTGTCGGCCCGGCTGACCTCGGTGGACGACTTCCTGGAGATGCTGGAGGTGGTGGAAGGGGTCCTGACCGAGCCTTCCCCCTCTGTTCAGCCTCCGCGTCCGGCCGAGCCCGCGCCCGTGCCTGTCCCCGAGAAGGATCCCTTGGAAGCGGTGGCGGGCGATGTCCTCGCCGGTCGCTGGGAAGTCCGTCGTCGGCTCGGCACCGGTTCGACGAGCCGCGCATTCCTCGTACGGGATCTCACCGCGGGTCCCGAGGTCCGCTTCGCGAAGTCGCTCGCCGTCCTGAAGGTAGCCGTCTCGGAGCGGAGCGGCGAGATCCTCAAGCGTGAGGCCGAGGTGATGGGGCGGCTGCGTGCCGACTCGCGGATCATCCGGCTGATCGAGCCGGAGCCGCAGAGCATCGGCGGCAGGACCGTTCTCGTCATGGAGTACGTCGGTGACGAGCGCGAGGCCGACGGCACACCGGCCGAGCCGGGCGCGACCCGGACCCGCCGCCGCGAGGAGACCGTCGCCCGCCAGCTGCGGGAGTTCGGCCGTCTCTCGGTCGACCAGCTGGAAGCGTACGGCGACTACCTGTTCGGCGCGGTGGACTTCCTCGAGGGCGAGGGTGTCTGGCACCGCGACATCAAGCCGGACAACATCGCGATCCGCATCCGCCCGAACCGCACCCGCGAGCTCGTCCTGATCGACTTCTCGCTCGCCGGATACCCCGTACAGGAGACCGAGGCGGGTACGGACGGCTATCTGGACCCGTTCATCGGCACGCTCACCAACCGGTCGGTGTACGACGCGCACGCCGAGCGCTACGCCGTCGCCGTCACGTTGCACGAGATGGCCTCGCGCGAGCTTCCGGTCTGGGGCGGTGGCAAGGTCTCGCCTCGGCAGACGAACGCGGAGAAGGAGCCGTACCCGGCCATCGCGCACGACGCGTTCGACCCGGCGGTCAAGGAGGGACTCGTCGAGTTCTTCCGCAAGGCCCTGCACCGGAACGCCGCACAGCGTTTCAAGGACCTGAAGCCGATGCGGGACGCGTGGAAGAAGATCTTCCTCGCGATGGACGAGGCGAAGCCGTCGTCGAAGCGCTCGCGTCCGCAGGACGAGGGGAAGTCCGCCTTCGAATCCGCTGACGCCTCGATCGCCGTGGCGGAGGAGGAGAGCGCGGAGGACCAACGCGACCGCCTCGCCGCCGGTGTCGACCGCGCCACCTCGATCTCCGCCTCGGGTCTGAGCCCGGCTGCCGAGTCCTTCGTCTACGGCCTGCAGGTCAATACCGTCGGCCAGCTCCTCGACTACAGCCAGCGGACCCTGGTCAACGCCCCGGGGCTCGGTGCGAAGACCCGCAAGGAGGTCCTCGGCCGGATCAAGCAGTGGCGGCAGCAGCTCGCCGAGCAGCCGGCCGCGCCGCTCACCCCCGAGGGCCGCAAAGCGGCGAAGGAGGAGTTGTCGGCAGCCGAGGCCGCTGTCGCCATCGCCGTGGCACGGACCGGCGCGGGCGGTGACAGTGAGCGTGCCCTCCGTACGGTCAGCCTGGACGCCCTCGCGACGATCTTCGTACCGGAGCTGAAGAAGGACGGCTCGAACCGCAACGAGTGCGAGATGGTCCGTCTGCTGCTGCGCCTCCCCGACGAACAGGGCGTACTGCCCGAGATCGGGGTCTGGCCCAAGCAGAAGGACGTCGCCGAGGCACTTCACCTGTCGGCCGGCCGGATCCCGCAGATGCTCAAGACACAGCGCGGGCGCTGGAAGCGGCACGCCGCCGTGCAGGCCCTGCGGTCCGAGACCCTGGAGCTGCTGCACGAGCTGGGGCGCGTCGCCTCCGCCGCCGAGATCGCGGACGCCCTCGCGGTGCGCCGTGGCACGGAGCTCCAGGAGCGGGAGCAACGGCGGGCACTGGCGCTCGCGGCGGTGCGTGCCGTCGTGGAGGTCGAACAGCTGACTCCGGACGAGGCCGCGTTCCGGCACGCCCCGAACCGGGACGCCTCCGACGAGGCCATGGGCGCCGGGTTGCTCGCCCTTGAGGTCGGCGACGAGGACGCACCGGAGACCCCGTCCGCCCCCGGGCTGCTCGACTACGCCCAGCGCCTGGGCCGCGTCGCGAACCGGCTCGCCAAGCTGGACACGCTGCCGACCTCGACGACCGTGCTCACCGAGCTGGGCTCGATCCCCCCACCGAGCACGGCGGTGGAGTGGGACGAGCGCCGTACGGTCGAGCTCGCCGCGGCCGCCTCGCTCAATGCCGCCGCGACTCCTCGTCTGGAGATCTACCCGCGTGACCTGCCGCTCGTACGGGCGCTGCGGCTGACCCAGGCCGGTCTGGTCCGGCTCATCCCGGGTCTGGCCCGCGAGCACCAGCCCGGCCTGACGGTCGACGACATCCACGAGCGGGTACGGGCCCGCTTCCCCGAGCTGCTCGACGAGCGCGGCGGCCACTCGCTCCCGAGGGACGGCCGGCTCACCAAGGCCCTCAAGGACGCCGGTTTCGACCTTGAGCTGTCGACGCGGGCGCGTATGCGGTCGTCCCGGTATCTGCCACGGCAGACGAAGGACGACTCCAGCTTCGTGACCCTCGGGAACCTGCGGAAGCCCACCGCCTTCTTGTCCGAGCACCGCTACGCCGACGATCTTCAGCTCGCGGACGCGGTGACGGCCGAGGAACGGCTGCTCGCCTCGGCGCCACGGGACGGTTTCCGGGTGCTGACAGTACGGACCGGTCTCGCGCCGGAGGCGATCGAGGAGGTGACGGGCACCCGCTTCGGCGCGGAACCCGTCTCGGTGACCGAGCTGTTCCTCGAGGCACTGCACGAGCTGGTGGACCGGAGGCCGAAGCCGACCTGGGAGACGATCCTGCGGGCGGATGTGGCGGAGCCCGGTTCGAGGGCGGCGATGAAGTTCGCCGAGTACGCGGGAACGGCGTGGGGCGCGGTCGAGCCCCGGCTGACCGAGCTGCTGTCGAGCGGTGTGCGGGTCCCGCTGCTCCTGACGGACGCGGGCTCGCTGGCACGGTACGACGCGATGGGCGTCCTGAACCGGCTCGCTGAGCGATCGCGTGGCGGCGGGCGCGGCCTGTGGCTGCTGTGCCCGCAGGACGACCCGGCGCGTCCGCCTAGGCTGGGGACGGTGGCGGTGCCGTACCAGGCGGGGCTCGGCGAGTGGGTCGTACTGCCCGACTCGTGGGTGGAGAACGCCCACCGGTCGGGAGCGCGGCGGGGCGGTGGCGCGCGGGGCGCTGATGGATTTGGGACTACGGGGATCACCGGGACGACCGGGGCTATGGGAGACGAGGCGAAGTGATCGACCGCGATGCGCTGAAGGCCGACCTGATCAAGCAGGTCAAGGCGGTCGAGGGGGACCTCGGCAGGCAGGTGAAGGACGGCGAGGCCGTCGCCAAGCCGCTGCTCACCGAGTACAAGAAGCTGCTGAAGGCCGATCGCGAGGGCACCCCGGAGTGGGACGCGTGGCTGGAGCCCCGGATCGCCGGGTTCGAGGACGACCGCGCCGAGCGTGTCCGCGTCGCGGGGCGGCTGCTGAACGAGCATGACCGCGCGTTCAATCTTGGTCGTACGGCAGCGTCCTGGAACGCATGGCTGGACGAGCGGATCACGCAGGTGGCGGTGGCGTGGGTGCTCGGCACGGTGTTCGTGCGCTTCTGCGAGGACAACCTGCTGATCCCGGAGCCGTACCTGGCGGGCCCTGACGCCGAGCGCCGGGACCTGGCGGAGGCGCGGTACGCGCAGTACGTGGCCGACGAGCAGGATCCGACGTTCCGTGGGTGGCTGGAGCGGGCCTTCGAGGAGATCGGCGCGGGCGAGGCCGGCAAGCTGCTCTTCAACAAGCGGCGGAATCCGCTGTACCAGATCCCGCTGTCGCACGACGGGGCGCGGGCACTGGTGGAGTTCTGGCGGGAGCGGGACACCGCCGGCCTGCTGGTGCACGACTTCACGGACCCGCTGAACGAAGACGGCACGGAGGGGTGGGACACCCGGTTCCTGGGTGACCTGTACCAGGACCTGTCGGACGCGGCCCGGAAGACGTACGCACTGCTGCAGACGCCGGAGTTCGTGGAGAAGTTCATCCTCGAACGGACAATGGACCCGGTCGTGCGGGAGATGGGCGGGCGCGTCGGCGAGCTGAAGATGATCGACCCGACGTGCGGGTCCGGTCACTTCGTGCTCGGCGCGTTTAAGAAGATGGTGAAGCTGCTGGGTGAGCGGCAGGTGGGCGTCGAGCTGCACACGCGCGTGCGAATGGCGCTGGAAGCGGTGCATGGCGTGGACCTCAACCCGTTCGCCGTGGCCATCGCGCGGTTCCGACTGCTGATGGCGGCGATGGCGGCGGCGAACATCCGGACGCTGGCGGAGGCGGGACGGTACGACTGGCCGGTGCACCTGGCGGTGGGCGACTCGCTCATCAAGGTGCGGCAGATGGAGTTCGGCCTGCTGGGGGCGGCGGGGCAGGGAGATCTGGAGTTCGTCGCGGATCAGCGGGATGAGCTGGCGGAGTTCTCTTACTCGACGGAGGACATCCACGAGGACCAGTTCAAAGGCATCTTGGAACTGGGGCGTTATGACGTGGTGGTTGGCAACCCACCTTACATCGCCGTGAAGGATAAGAGCCTTAATGCTCTCTACCGAGAGCTGTACAAGTCCTGTTCGGGAAAGTACACACTATCGGTACCGTTCGCCGAACGATTCTTCCAGCTCGCGAAGGTTGGGGAACCTGATGGCCGCGGATTCGGAATGGTGGGGCAGATCACTGCAAACTCCTTCATGAAGAGGGAGTTCGGCACGAAACTTATCGAGGAGTACTTCACGCACAAGGTCGAACTAACAGAGGTGATTGACACTTCAGGGGCTTACATCCCTGAGCACGGAACACCTACTGTGATCTTGATTGGGCGCCGCAGGGCAGGAAGTAGTCGCGGAGAAACAATCCGCACAGTGCGAAGCATCCAGGGAGAACCCGCCGTGCCGGACGACCCGGAGGACGGCTTGGTTTGGGGTGCAATTATCGATCAGATCGACAAGCCTGGTTCAGTCAGTCCGTGGGTGTCGGTTGGCGACCTGGAACGCAATCGCTACTTTGGAAAACAGCCCTGGATCTTGACAGATGGCGGCCTGGAGATGGTCGAACAGCTTGCACTTCGGTCAAAATGCACCCTCAAAACCATTTCCTCCGAGGCAGGGATTTCCGCTGTAACTGGAGAAGACGACCTCTACCTCCTCCCCCTCAACGGTAGCGCGAACCGGACGCGCGTCGAGCACACCCGCCCTATGGTGACTGGGGATGCCGTCCGTGATTACCGGCTAACTCCAGCTTATCAAGCAGTATGGATGTACGGGGAAGACTTTAAGGTGCTTCCACTAGCACAAATCCCTACCACCGAAAAGTACCTACGACCCTACTGGTCTAACATTTCCCGCCGCCGCCGCTTCGGAACACCGATGCTCCAAAAGGGAGCAACTTGGTACGAGTGGCAAGAGCTTTACCCTTCCAAGCTCAAAACTCCGCTGACGATTACATTCGCTTTCGTGGCAACGCATAATCATTTCACGCTGGACCGAGGCGGAAACGTCTTCATCCGAACCGCACCGGTCATCAAGCTGAAGGAAGACGCGAGCGAAGAGGTTCACATCGGCCTGACGGGACTATTGAACAGCTCCGCAGGCTGCTTCTGGCTGAAAATGGTCAGCCACAGCAAGGGAACAGAGGGCCACCAGTCTGGCATCAAGACGGAACTCTGGGAACAATTCTACGAGTTCACGGGGACAAAACTGCAGCAGTTCCCGATCCCTGACAGGTACCCCACCTCCCTGGCTTCCACTCTTGACGACTTGGCTCACGAGCTGAGCTCTGCCGCACCTAGCTCACTGGTGCATACAGACGCGACCCCCACAGCTTCATCGCTCCTAGCAGCCCATTCCGTGTGGGAGGATAGTCGCGCCCAGATGATTGCTCTCCAGGAGGAACTGGACTGGCGGGTCTACTCGATCTACAGCCTGCATCCCGATGACCTTTGTGCTCCGAAGGATCAAGTCCCCAATCTCGCCCTTGGTGAAAGAGCCTTTGAGATCGTGCTTGCTCGGCGGGTTGAGGCCCAAGAGGCATCCGGCGAGTGGTTTCACCGTCATGGGGCCAAGGCCATTACCGAGATGCCCGACCACTGGTCCGATGCCTATAAGGCCGTCGTTCAGAAGCGCATCGATGTGATCGAGACCAGCCGTGCCATTGGCATGATCGAGCGGCCCGAATACAAGCGGCGCTGGGCGACCGAGGGCTGGGACGTGCTTCAGGAGCGCGCCCTCAAGTCCTGGCTGCTCGATCGGATCGAGACGCGTGACTACTGGTTCGACGGGAACGGCCAGCCAGCCATCCTCGCCCTGCACCAGCTCACCGACCTACTCTCCCGCGACGAGGACTTCGTGTCCGTCGCCGAGATCTACGCGCCCCGACAGGAACTCGCGACCGTCGTTGCGGATCTCCTCTCCAAGGAGCACGTCCCCTTCCTCGCCGCCCTGCGCTACAAGCCCGCCGCGCTCAAGAAGCGCGCCGACTGGGAGCACGTCTGGGACCTCCAGCGGCAGGAGGACGCCGCCACCGACGAGTCCGAGAAGCGGAAGATCCGGGACTCAATCCCCGTGCCGCCGAAGTACACCTCGGCGGACTTCCTCAACGCCTCCTACTGGAAGGCGCGCGGCAAGCTCGACGTGCCCAAGGAGCGGTTCATCTCGTACGCGACCGGGGCCATCTCCGGTACGCCCCAACTGTTCGGCTGGGCCGGCTGGGATCACCGTGAGCAGGCGCAGGCGCTCGCCACGTACTTCACCACCCACGACGAGCTGTCGACCGAGGAGCTGACCCCCCTCCTCGCGGGACTGCTTGAACTCCAGCCCTGGCTTACCCAATGGCACAACGAGTTCGACGGCCTGTATGGCGGCTCCCCCGCAGCCTTCTTCGAGGGTTACCGGGCTGCCAAGCAGGGCGAGCACGGTCTGACCGACGACGACCTGCGCGACTGGCGTCCTCCGGCCGCCACCCGAGGCCGCCGGCCGGCCAAGGGCTGAACCTCGCCGTGGCTCCTCCTCCCCACTCGGAGGAGGAGCCACCGTCGTCAAGAACCCGGTCGCGCGCTGTAGAGCGGGAGTCCGGTTGTGGTGAGCTCGCCTCCCAGCTCCTCGGGGAGCGGGACATCCTCGCTGTACCTCCCGTGTACGACCGCCTTGTACTCGCCCTCTCCCGGGCGAGTGAACAGCGACCACGTGCCCGTGCGCGGATCGATCTGCAAGACTCGAGCGACGCGCGCGGCCGCGTACCAAGCGGTCTTCTCGTTGATCCCTTTCAGCCGCTCGTTCGGTGAGATCACTTTCACCGCCGGCTCGACCGCGTCCGCGTCCAGCAGCCAGCCGTCCTCGTCCTTGAACGAGCGCGGCCCAATGGTCAGGTCCGGGGTCGAGTAGTCGTCCGGGTCCCCCGGCATGGGGACGGATACGTTCTCGTACGCCTCGTGCTTGGCGGCGAGGCCGGGGCGGATGGTGTCGCGTAGGTCGATGACAATCCCGGCCTGCTTGCCACTTGGGCTCGGGGACATCACCAGCGCTCCCCCGATGATCTCCACACGCGTCCCGGTCGCCTGTTCGAGCTTTTCGGCGGCTTCGCGCAGGTGTCCTCGGCGGACTGGAATTGGGTGGGCAGCGGGGCTAACCAAGGTGTCTCTTCCCTGCTTGTGTGGAGCACGTGCGGGCCAGGACCTGATTCGCGAGGAGCCCGCCACTCTAGGACAGTGCCCGTACCGCCAGCGGCTCCGCCGCCGGCACCCGCAGCAACGGGCCCTCGTCCAGACCCAGTACGACCGCCAGCCCGCCCGTCGCGTACCGTTCCGTCCCCACGCTGCGGATCGTGCGCCACTCGCCCCACACCCGTACGGACTGGCCCGCCCGAACCGTGATGGCCGCGACCTCCGTCGTTCTCGGCGGAGGGGCCAGCTCCGGAGCCTTCAGCTCCGCCCACACCGTCTTTCCGATCCCGGCGGCGCGCGGGCTGACACCACACCTGTGCGTCAGCGCGTCCACGAGGATGAGCCCGCGCCCCTCGGTGTCATCCTCCCGGGGCTCCTGGATCTCCGGGCGGCCCTCCCCCGCGTCGCTCACCTCCAGGCGGAGGAGTCCGTCCCCCGTGGAGTGCGCGATCCGGATGCCCACCTGCCGGTTACTCGGCACGCGCACGCGCAGCGCGTTCGTGACCAGCTCGGAGAGGACGAGCTCTGCGGTTTGCACGACGTCCTGACCCGCGCCCCAGTCTCCGAGCACGGCGTTCAGCACCGCCCTGGCTCTGGACGCGCTGCGCAGGCGGCGGGATAGCCGGAAGGCGACTTCGTTGAGTGTGGACACAGCAACCCCCTGAGGGTCGATGACTGCCAATCAAGTCTCGTGGTTCAGGGCGAGGTTCAAGCCTCGATGCCCAGAGAGTGCCGCGATACATCCATCAATGCAACGTTGAATGGATGATCCAGCCCAACATTCATCCGTTTAGGTAATCTGCCGCCACCAAGGCCATGGCCCTGATAGGGAGTTACCTATGACGAACGTGAAGCCATCCACCGTGCTCGGTCGC
Source organism: Streptomyces sp. NPDC007872 (assembly GCF_042868165.1). Classification (NCBI taxonomy): domain Bacteria; kingdom Bacillati; phylum Actinomycetota; class Actinomycetes; order Kitasatosporales; family Streptomycetaceae; genus Streptomyces; species Streptomyces sp. NPDC007872. The sequence goes on along the minus strand of NZ_JBIAEA010000001.1, from coordinate 852,482 downwards.
CAACTCGGCGACGAACTCCGGCGTTTCCGTGAGGCCGCAGGTCTCACGACCGCCGCCTCCGCAGAGGTGCTGGACTGCACCAAGGGCAAGATCAGCCGTATCGAGAACGGACACGTGCCGGTCCGAACGCCCGACCTGGTCGCGCTCATGCACGCATACGGAGTGGACGATCTTGCCGCTCGCGAACGCCTCACGGCGCTGGCTCGGAGGGCCAATCGACGCCGACGTGAAGGCTGGTGGCACGACTATGGCTCCGTGCTCGGTGACTCGTACCGCGATCAGATCGAGATGGAGGCCATCTGCGACAGGATCCGGACCTACCAGGTGCAACTCGTGCCCGGCCTTCTGCAGACCGCGGAGTACGGGCGTGCCGTAACCGTGGCTTCGCGTACCTGGGAGACCGCCGAAGAGATCGACCGCTTCGTCGAGGTCCGCCTTGCCCGGCAGCAGCGGCTCACCGGCGAGGCTCCTATCGACTACTGGGCGGTCCTCGCAGAGGGCGTCCTTCGCCAGGAGGTCGGAGGCCCGACCGTAATGCGGGCACAGTTGGAGCACATGGCCGCCATGGCGGAGCTGCCCAACATCACCATCCAGGTCCTGCCGTTCTCGCGGGGCGCGCACTCGGGTATGTTCGGCCCGTACCTGCTGCTGAGTTTTCCGCAGATGGCGTCGCTTGACCTGGTACTGACGGAGACCCCGACCGGCAACATCTGGACGGAAGGGGAGTCCGAGGTCAATAGCTATCGGGGGCTTTTCGACGACGCACGCACCACTGCGCTGCCTCCGACGGAATCACTCGAGCTGATCCGCCGCATCGCCAAGGAGCACAGACCATGAACGAGGCCCGCGTCGCTCTGTCCGACCTTGCCGGAGCGGCTTGGCGCACCAGTAGCTACAGCGGCGGCCAAGGCGACTGCGTCGAGGTCGCTCCCAACCTCCCCCGCCTCGTCCCCGTCCGCGACAGCAAGCGCCCCGCCGGCCCCGCCCTCGCCTTCACCCCCCGCGCCTGGGAGACCTTCCTCTCCCAGCTGGGCTGACCCCGAGCCGCCAGCCGTAGCCAGCCCGCCCCGCGACCCCCCACCGGTTACGATCGAGGCGGGCCGCAGGCCGTGACAGCAGTAACGCCGGTCTTCAGGCACTCCCCGAGGCCGTACCCATACCACGCGTGACCATGGGGAGCACCCGAGCGCCATCCGTCACCGCCCGCGGCCCGGACGAACGCCCGCCGCACCGGAGACAGCAGGAGACGCTGACAGACATGGCCCCGACCGCCGCCACGGCCCCCCTTCTCCGCGACGTCATCGACATCAAGGACAAGAAGTCGATCTCCACCTCCGACTTCGTCCTTAAGCTCGCCGAGGCCGTCACCGAAGAGGGCAGCGAGCGTGCGCTGCGCGACTACGTCGTCACCGAGCGGCTTCTCGAGAACTTCGACGAAGCCCTCGGGCTGATCAAGGCCGCTCTCGACGGGCACACCTCGAAGGCCGCCTACCTCCACGGATCCTTCGGTTCCGGTAAGTCGCACTTCATGGCCGTCCTGCACGCCCTTCTCCGGGGCGCTCCGGCGGCCCGCGCCCGTGCGGACTTCGACCCCATACTGGCCAAACACGAGTGGCTCGGCACCGAGGGAAAGCGGTTCCTTCTCGTCCCCTACCACATGCTTGGGGCGAAGTCCCTGGAGCAGCGTGTCCTCGGCGGCTACGTCAGCCACGTCAGAGAGCTTCACCCCACCGCGCCCATCCCCCAGGTCTACCGGACCGACGCGCTCTTCGAAGACATCCGTTCGCACCGCCTCCGCATCGGCGACGAGGCGTTCATCAACGGCCTCAGCGAGGCGGAGGCAGACGAGCCCGAGGTCGCTGTCGCCGCCGACGAGGACGAGTGGGGCGACTCCTTCGCCTGGACCCCCGCCCACCTCGACACCGCCCTCTCCGCCGAGGAGCTGGACGGCGGCGAGGTCAACCTCAATCTCGTCAATCCCACCGCCCCCGCCGAGCTGCGCGCCAAGCTCGTCCATGACGCGAGCGTGACCTGGTTCCCCGGGTTCGCCAAGAACGCGGTCGAGGACGAGCACGGGTTCATCTCGCTCGACGCCGGTCTCGCCGTGATCGCCGAGCACGCGAAGTCCCTCGGGTACGACGGACTGATCCTCTTCATGGACGAGCTGATCCTCTGGCTCGCCAACCGCATCCACGACCAGAAGTTCGTCTCCCGCGAAGCGGACAAGATCACCAACTTCGTCGAGGGCGCCGACTCCCGCCGGGCGATCCCGATCGTGTCCTTCATCGCCCGCCAGCGCGACCTGCGTGAGCTCGTCGGCGAGGAGACCTCCGGCGCGGCCGAGACTGCGATCCAGGACAGCCTCAACCTGGCCTCCGGCCGCTTCGACAAGATCACGCTGGAGGACCGCAACCTCCCCCAGATCGCCCACGCCCGCCTCCTCAAGCCGAAGGACGCCGAGGCCGCCGCCAAGCTGGAAGCGGCCTTCGCCAAGATCAAGCGGGTCGGGCCGCAGGTCTGGGACGTGCTGCTCGGCTCGGACGAGGGCACAACCGGCGCGGACGAGGATTCGTTCCGCCTGACGTACCCCTTCTCCCCCGCCTTCATGGACACGCTCGTCCACATCTCCTCCGCCCTGCAGCGCTCCCGTACTGGTCTGAAGCTCATGGGCCAGCTGCTCTCCGAGCACCGCGACGATGCGACGCTCGAGCAGCTCATCCCGCTCGGCGACCTCTACCCAGTGATCGCGGACGGCGGCGACAAGCCCTTCGTGGACGCGCTGAAGGCGGAGTTCCAGGCCGCCGACAAGCTCTACCGCCGCAAGCTGCGCCCGTACCTCTTGGCCACGTACGAGGTCACCGAGGAGGACATCGAGCGCTTCCGGCACCGGCCCGGGACGGTCACCGATCCGCAGCTGGTCAGCCGGTGCGAGGGCTTCATCGGCGACAACCGTCTGATGTGCACGCTGCTGCTCTCCGCGCTCGCGCCGAGCGTGCCGGCGCTCCGGGATCTCACCATCCGGCGGCTCGGCGCGCTCAATCACGGCTCCGTCGTCTCCCCCATCCCAGGGGCCGAGGTCGGTGTCATCAAGGGCAAGGTCGGCGAGTGGGCCGCCAACTTCGCCGAGATCAAGCCGACGGGCACACCCGCCAACCCGGGCGTACGGCTCGAGCTGGCGGGTGTGGACGTGGACTCCGTCATCCTCAACGCCAAGGCCAACAACAACCCGGCCAACCGGCGCGCGCTCGCCCGTCGGCTCCTCGAGGAGGAGCTGGGTGTCGAGCGGCAGGACCAGCTCGGCGCCGACGAACTCCGGTTCGTCTGGCGCGGCTCGAACCGTACCGTCGAGGTCGTCTTCGGCAACATCGCCGACGTGGACCAGCTGCCCGACCACGACCTGGCCCCCGGTCAGGAGGGGTTGTGGCGGCTAGTGGTCGACCTGCCGTACGACGAGGGTGAGACCGGCCCGGTCGACGACGCCAACCGAATGCGGAAGCTCCGCGACCGCCCCGGTGTGCCGCCCCGGACCGTGGCCTGGATCCCCGCCCAGCTCTCGGCCGCCCGCTACAAGGACTTCGAGCGCCTCGTCACCATCGATTACGCGCTCGCCGATCCGCGCCGCTTCGACACGATGTACGCCCAGCACCTCAACGCCGACAACCGGGCGCGCGCCAAGGGACTCCTCGAAGGACAGCGGGAATCGCTCGTCAAGACAGTGAAGGCGGCCTTCAAGCAGGCCTACGGTCTGGCGGCGAAGTCTCCGGCCGACGTCAACGTGTCGTTCAACGAGCACTTCGAGTCGCTGCGCGAGGTGCCGGAGCTGCGGGTCTCCATCGGCCAGTCCCTCAGCGACGGCGCCCGTCACATCGCGGCGAAGCTGCTGGCCCAGCAGTACCCGGCCCACCCCGACCTCGACCCCGACAACACCAAAACCGCCGTGCGGCCCGCCGACGCGCGGACCGTCTTCGGTTACATCCAGGCTGCGGCGGAGGTCGGCGACCGGCAGGCCGAGATCCCCGCCAAGGACCGCACCGTGATGCGGCGGATCGCCGCCCCCCTGGGCCTCGGTCAGCAAAAGGAGGCGTACTTCCGGCTGTCGAACCGCTGGGTCGAGCACTTCGCGCTGCAGGCCCGTACCGACGGCGGTCCCGGCGACCTGAGCGTCGTCCAGCTCACCGACTGGATCGACCGGCCCGAGCCGATGGGGCTCGAACCGTTCCTCGCCAACCTCGTGATCGCCTCGTACGCGGAGATGGACGACCGGGTCTGGGTACGGTCCGGTGCGCTTCTCGATCCCGCGCCCGAGCCGTCGGCCATCAAGCCGATCGACGCCCTCCGCTCGCAGCCGCTGCCGGACGAGTCGGTCTGGGAGGAGGCCGGACGCCGCTACTGGGACATCTTCGGCGAGAAGCCGCCCACCCTGCGCCGTGGCCGCATCGTCGGACAGTTCGCGCGTCAGATCCTCGCCAAGGCGCGGGACTACCAGGGGCCCGCGGACGCGCTGGTCACCGAGTTGGAGGCGCACGCCATACTGCTCGGTCTGGACAGCTCCGACGAATCCGGGCGCCTCGCGCTGGCCCGGCGTTCCCGCGACCTGCTCGACGAGCTGAAGGGCCTGGACCGGGGCGCGGCCGGCAGCACGTCGGCGGCCAAGCAGGTCATCACGGCCTTCGCCTCCTTCGACTTGGGCGAGGTGTCGGCCAGCCGCTACGGCGCTTCCATCAAGCAGGCCCAGCTCGTGGCGTCGGCGCTGACCACGACGGTCTGGGACATGCTCAAGCTGGCACCGAGCTACGGCCCCGAGGGCGAGGCGGTGCTCGAGCGACTCCGCCGTGCGGCCCAGGCCGACCAGCGCACCGAGAACCTCAAGGACGAGCTGGAGCGGGCCGGCAAGTCGATCATCGAGGTGATCCGCCGCAGCCAGGCCGCCGCCACTCCCCCGCCATTGCCGCCCGTCCCGGTCGAGCGGGAGCCGGAGAAGACTCGTACGCCCGACGACATCGACCTCAGCACCGACACCAGTCGGCCTCCCGTGCCCACCAGCCACCCGGCCACCGGTCGCGCCGCGCGCCGCGCCGGAGGCGGCCGGACCACTGCGTCCCAGGCGGTCGCCGAACTCCGCGCCGAGCTGGCCGAGCTCATGGCGGCCGAACCGGACGCGACCGTCGAGATCTCATGGCGGGTGGTGGAGTGACCGCTGCGACTGTCCTGACGACTGCGGTACGGCTGAATTCGGCCACGATCACGCAGTATCTGGCAGCTTCGTCGAGCCTAAGGCCCGGAAAGCAGCGGGCCGTGCTGCTGCGGGCCGCCCCCCAGTGGGACGGCCCGGGCGAGGTCGTCTGGGGCGAGACCCGGCGGGCGCGAGTCGTCGCGGCGCCGTCGCCCCTGGCCGTGTACGAACTCGTACTGGACCATCTGGCGCCGACCGGCCCAGGACCCGAGGTACTGGTCGTTCTGACCGATCGCGAGGAGTCGGAGCTCGGACCGGATCTGCTGGCCAAGATCCACAAGCACCGGGTCAACGCCGTCGACACCTGGGACGTCGTGCGCGAGTCCTTCGGGGCGATCGACACGGACGAACGGCTGAAGGGCGAGAACTGGGCTGCCGAGTCGCTGCTCGACGCCACCCCGCCCGGTGGCTGGCCCACGCGGGGCGGGGGCATCCTGTCCCGGAACGAGGCGCTGGCCGCACTCGCCCTGCGGCGGCTCGGCATCGGGCGGTACGACCCCGACCGCGACGGCACGTCGCCGTCGGCCGACGCCGACGTGCTGGACTTGCCCGCCCTCCTGCGCTGGTCGCAGCAGCCTGGTGGCCCGGACCGTTTCCTGGCCCTGCGAGTGGCGGAGCGCCGGGGTCTCGCGGACTTCCTCGGCGGGGAAGAGCAGGCGGGAGAGGCCGGGAAGGCACTGCTCGCCCTGATCGAGGCCGAGCACGGGCCGGACGCCGTCGCCTTCGGACTGCTGTGCGCGGCCCTGTGGGAGCACGTCGGTACAGAGGCGGATGCCGAGATCTACCGGGCCCGCGGCCGTGCCGAGCGCTGGTTCGGGGAGAAGCCGCCAGCCCAGGGCGAGGCCTTCGACCGACTGGCGGCCGCGTTCGGGCGGGCCTGCGAGGAGTTCGTCTCCGGGTTGCTGCTCACCGGCCGCTCCGGACGTACGGAATTCGACGAGTCGGCTGCAGAAGCGCGGAAGATCACCGGTACGGTCCTGGACCGGGCGGCGACGCTGGTGCGGCAGTTCGGCGCCGAGTCGGCCGAGCGCAGGAGTCCCGTGCTGCGGGCAGGTCTGGAGGCGCGGTTCGCCGAGGTCGGCGAAGCCCTGCGATCGGGAGCCATGGAGCGGACGCTCCAGGCACTCGAGCACGTGGATCGGCATCAGCTGGCGCCGGACCCGGACGAACAGGTTCGCATCAGACGCGCCCGTATGGCGCAGCGCCTGGCCCAGTGGCTGGCCCTCGGCCCGGAGACACAGACGCCGAGTTTCTCGGCCAGGCTCAACCGGCATGTCGATGAGACCGGCTGGGTCGACATGGCGCTGGAGCATGTGCAGGCCGGCGGCGACCCCGATTCCGCACTGAAGTCCGCGTACGACTCACTGTGCGCCTCCGTCCGGGAGAAGCGACGCGAGTTCGACCGGGAATTCGCCCGCGCGCTGGCCACCTGGACCGAGGGTGCCCGGGCCCCGGACTCGATGCTGACCGTCGAGAACTTCCTGCCGACCGTTGTCGCACCGGTGGTGAAGTCAGGGGATCGGCGGATCCTGCTGCTCGTCCTCGACGGAATGAGCGCCGCCATCGCCGCTGAGCTCGGCGAGGAGCTGCGCGAACACTGGGCCGAGTACGACCCGCTGCCAGGAGCGAAGGACGCGCCGCGGCGCCGGGCGATGGCGGCCGCGCTGCCGACCGTCACCGCGGTGTCACGTACGTCGCTGTTCGCGGCCCGGCTCATGCGCGGCGGTCAGGCCGACGAGAAGCGGTTGTTCCCGGCTCACAGGTTCTGGGGCGACGCGCAGGCCGCGGTCTTCCACAAGGACGATCTGCGGGCCGGCAGCGGGGGCGACTGGCTCGGCCCCGAGCTTCTCGAGGCGCTCGCCGGGGAGCGGACCCATGTCGCCGTCGTGCTCAACACGGTCGACGACCGGCTGGCGAGCGAGCAGAAGCTCGGCGACGGCACCTGGCGTCTCGACCAGATAGGAGCACTGCGGTCCCTCCTGCGACATGCCGCGGCCGAAGGCCGGGCCGTGCTGCTGACCAGCGACCACGGTCATGTCATCGACCGCCACGGCGTACGCGTGCACGCCACGGGTGTGGAGTCGGCGCGGCACCGCTCGCCCGGTCAGCCCGTGTCCGAGCCGGAGATCGCGTTGTCCGGGCCGCGTGTCGTCGACGACAAGCCGGGGGGCGAGATCGTGGCGCTCTGGGACACGGACACGCGCTACAACGCACGACGGGCCGGCTACCACGGCGGCGCGGCCCTGGCCGAGTTCACGATCCCCGTACTGGCGTTCCTTCCGTTCGGTGCCACGCCCCCGAAGGGATGGCGAGAGCTGGGGAACCCTCAGCCGTCGTGGTGGCGCCTGGGCGCCGAGACTCCCGTACAGCTGCGGCAGAAGCTGCCCACCGTGCAGCCGCCGGCTTCGAAACCGGCAAGGCGCGCCAAGGCCGAGGCGGCCGCGCTGGCCCGAAGTCATGACTCGTTGTTCGACATGGCTCTGGTCCCCGAGGTCAGCGACGAGGCGCTGTTGTCCCTGCAGGCGGTGTCTCCGGACGACGCTCTGGTCACCGCGCTGTTGGACTCCGACGTTTTCAAGTCCCAGGTGGACATGCTGGCTCGGAAGCCTGACCTGGGCCGGGTCGAGCGAGCCGTGCACGCGCTCATCGACGCGGGCGGGACCTTGCCGATGACCGCGTTGGCCCAGCGTGTCAGCCTGCCCGCCTCGCGACGAGTGGAGGGCTTCGCAGCCGTGCTGGGGCAGCTGCTCAACTACGACGGGATACAGGTCCTGGAGACCTTGCCGGACGGGCGCACCCTGCGACTGAACCTGCCTTTGTTGAAGGACCAGTTCGGGCTTGGTTGATGTGGTGGGCTCGCCGGAGAGTGACGTGGCGGGCTCGCCGGTCCGGGCGAACCCGCCACGTCCTCAGATGTCCGTGACGTACTGACGCATCAACTGGCAGAACCGCTGCAGCTCGTCCTGTAGGTGCGCGGCCAGCGGCTGCGGATGGAAGTGCGCGATCTTGTTCCGGATGTCCCGCACACGATCGAGTTTGTGGACGAACTGGACCCGGTCGACTCCCGTCCACTGGAGGGCGTGCCAGTTCCGATCGGCCTGCGGACGCAGCGATTCCTTCTTGTTCTGGCCGTCAAGCAGCGTCACGTAGTCGCCGAACGAGAGATCGGATATCTGGCCGGTCTGTTGGTTCTTCCGCTGGACGGCACGGATGGCGTCCGCGTCGATGGCCATGCCTAGGCACTTGCGCAGGCGTAGCTCGATCTCACCGATCAGGAAGAACGGCTGGGCCGTCGCCGCGAATCGCTCGGTGATGTCCGCCGCCGTCACGATGCCGCCGATCACCCCGTCGCTCCGGCGGATGAGCGCGTAGCCGTACTTGCCGATCAATGGCAGGAGCGAGAAGAAGTCCTGGGTCTCCTGCGCGACCGACCAGTCCCCCTGCGCCTCTGAGGCATTGGCCAGCGTCGCAGCGGCACCCTGCTCGTACATCCTGGCGACGGACCGCCACGTGACCACTCCTCGCAGGTGGTACTGCCCCTCGATGATGGGGAGTTGTGAGTAGTCGTTGATTCGCATGAGGTGCGTCACCGTGGTCAGCGGAGCATTGGGCGGCAGGCACTCGACCCCGCCGCCGGCAGGGAGGACGTCACCGATACTCAGCGGTCGCTGCGGCAGCGAGCCGCCCGCCGCGTCCTGCACGTCCACGTCTTCGTTCGCCTCGGCCTCAGCCTCAGCTTCTTCGGCTGTCACCGACTCGACCGCCACGATGTGGACCGTGGCGTCGTGGGCGCAGTTGACGAAGTACGGCACCGTCGCGAGACCGGCGTTCCTCAACGTCTGCTCGATGGACGGCACGGTGGACGCGTCGCGGCGGCGCGCGTTGAAGAACCCGAGGAACTCGAGGAGCGACAGCTCCTTCCCCTTGAGATCCTGGAGCTGCTGTCCGCTGGGTGTCTGCGGCATGCCGGCGCTCACCACTCCAGGTTTCCGCGAAGCAGGGTCCGCTTGCCCATCGCAGCCTGTACCAGTTCGAGCAGCTGCTTCGCACGGTTCTCGTAAAACCGGTCGAAGTCCGACGCGTGCAGAGCCGTCGGGTCGATGAGGTGGGTAGCGACGACGTCGTCGAACCACTCGGGACGCATGCCGGACTCGAGCTGCAGCCCCTTGAGGTACGAGGCCGGAGCGCCAGTCATGTTACGGCTCGCCCGCAGGGACAACGGCGTCTTGTTGACGATGGAGTTGACGTCCTTGGCGTGGCGGGCCGCAAGCTTCACGACCATGGCCTTGGGGAAGATCTGGCGTACGTCGACCACATGGCCCACGATGCGGGCAGGGTTGAGAGGGGCCTCCGTGTAGTACCAGTCGACCGCCCCCTGCTTGATCAGGAGCGCGTAGATGCCCTTGTAGGCCGCGCTGTTGCGCGTCGTCAGCCCGTCCAGCCGCTCCTCGAGGAACACGGCGTCATTCACGGTGTCGGGGACGACGGGCAAATCACGCCGGACCCAGGCGACGAGCTGCTCCACATCACGGGTGAAGCGACTCTCGGTCGAACCGCCGTACATCTCACCGAGGACGCCGTTCCAGTACCACTGGCCGATCTTCTCCTCGCCGTCCGTCGTGTCCGTCGCCTCTCCGACAATGGCCCGCACGGCGGCCAGAGGGACGAGCTGGGTGCGGTAGGGCAGGTCCCCTCCACGCACGATGCACTGCCGCTGCAGGAAGGAGCCCACCCAGCCGAAGGCCTCGGCGATCCTCGGGGCGTACTTCCGGAAGTCGGCAAGGGGCAGCTCCAGCAGGTCGCGGCGCTTGCAGGAGACCGCCATGCCGTCACCGGCCTGCTTCCGGTCCCAGGTCCTCAACAGGGCCACGGCCTGAAGGAAGTCGCTGCTGCTCAGTCCGTCGTCCAGGCCTGACTCCAGATCGCCGAACACCGGGTGCCGGGTGGCCAGCTCCGTCTTGATGCGCTTCCATTCCTTGGGCAGCTCGTAGTAGGTCCCGAACTCCTTGACGTGTGTCTTGTTGCCCGCGTAGGTCGCCGTGAGCAGCTCGAAGACGTTCAGAGGCAGGCCGCCCTTGTTCACCCGCTCGAACACCGCGCACACGGCGTCCATGGTGGTGGTGGCGGGGAGGTTGATCATGGGCACGTAAAACGACTGCACATGATTGAGGACGTGCTCCTCGAACTGTGACCAGACATCCCAGTTCGCGTCGTCCAGCTGTACGAACGCCTTGTGCCACACATTCGCCGTCTTTGTATCGAACACGAGATTCAGCGGGAAGAAACCGGCAGCGCATTCTTTTTCGGTCGTACTCAGGTCGAGCACGATCTTGCGGGCGAAGTCCGTCTTGAGGATGCGGTCCTCAGGCACCGAGACGATCGCCTCGTCGCGATCCGCCGGCGTCCCGATCGCCTTGGCGATGTCGATGTAGTACCAGCGCTTCAGATCCTTGCCGCGTCCGTCCACCGTCTCCACCGGCTGCTTCCGGTGCAGTGCCTGGAACAGCGACGTCAGTCGCTGCTGCCCGTCCAGCAGCAGCAGGTCGGGCGTCGTACCGGATGCCGATTCCGCGCCACTCAGCGGCCGCGAACGGAACTCGGCCTCGCCACCGGTCTGGAGGGTCATCGCCACGCCCAGCGGATAGTTGAGCGTCACGGTGGCGAGGAGCGCCCTGATGCGTTCGTCACCCCATTTCCACTCCCGCTGGAAGTCAGGAAGCTGCAAAGCGCCCGATTCGACCTTCCTGAGAAGGTCCTTGAGCTGTGGACTGTCGAGTGACACGCCGGTCGATCCCCCGCCTCGTATGCGAATAGTGCGATGCACGATTGGAGCAATCGGAACGTGCAAGCGTCAACCGGCATTCCCTCGCACGACGGAATGAGACAGGCAGGTCCGGCCGCTCTCGCCCCCTCGCGTACGCGTACCTCGCGTGCTCGCCGCCCGGAAGGCGGCCGCCAGACACGCCGGGATCCGACCAATGGAACACTGGTGGACGTGAGCACCGACCAGCCGCCGCGCCCCTCGCCGCCCGTAAGCGTCGCCCGCCGGCGCGATGTGATCGACGCCCTGCGGCGCGGAGCCGTACCCGAGAGCGGACTCGATCTGCTGGCGACCGGTCTCGGCCGATTCGAGACCGCACTCGACGCCGAACTGGACGCGGTCATTTCGGGCACATCCGTCTTCAAGGCCGTGCGCGGCGAGTACGGCTCGGGCAAGACGTTCTTCACCCGCTGGCTTGGGGAACGCGCCAAACGCCGGAACTTCGCCGTCGCCGAGATCCAGATCTCTGAGACCGAGACACCGCTGCACAAGCTGGAGACCGTCTACCGCCGCCTCACCGAGCGGCTGGCGACCCCCGGTTTCCCGCCGAGTGCCCTCCGATCCGTGGTGGACGCGTGGTTCTACGCCCTGGAAGAAGACGCCCTGGCCGACGGCGTGCCGGAGGAGAAGCTGTCCGACGAGGTCGACCGACTGACGGAACACCGGCTGGCGGAGGTGTCGCTGCACGCCCCCTCGTTCGCCGCCGCGCTGCGGGGCTACCGCACTGCACAGGAGGTCGGCGACGAGGCGACCGCTTCAGCGGTGATGGCCTGGCTGGGCGGGCAGCCGCACGTCGCCGCGTCGGCCCGCAGGGCCGCGGGGGTGCGGGGCGACCTGGACCACTTCGGCGCGTTGGGGTTTCTGCAGGGGCTGCTGACCGTGCTGCGCGATTCCGGGCACGCGGGCCTGTTCCTCGTCCTGGACGAGGTGGAGACCCTGCAGCGGGTCCGCTCCGACGCTCGTGACAAGGCGCTCAACGCGCTGCGTCAGCTCATCGACGAGGTCCACTCGGGGCGGTTCCCGGGCCTCTACCTGGTCATTACAGGTACGCCCGCGTTCTACGACGGGCAGCAGGGCGTACAGCGGCTGGCGCCGCTCGCCCAGCGGCTGGCGACCGACTTCACGACCGACCCGCGCTTCGACAATCCGCGCGCGGTACAGCTTCGCCTGCCCGGCTTCACGCTGGATTCCCTGGTGGGCCTGGGCCTCACGGTCCGCGACCTCTACGCGAGCGGGTCCTCGGCCCCGTACCGGGTGGTGGCGTCCGCCGACGACGCGTACATCGCGGATCTGGCCCGGGCTGTGGGCGGGGCGCTGGGCGGCAAGGCCGGGGTCGCCCCACGGCTGTTCCTCAAGAAGCTGGTGGGTGACGTCCTCGACCGGATCGACCAGTTCGACGACTTCGATCCGCGTCGGCACTACGCGCTGACCGTGAGCTCGACGGAAATGAGCGATGTGGAACGCAACGCGGCGGCAGGCAGCGCCGACGAGGTGGAACTGGAGCTCCCGTGAGCGAGGGCTTCGAACCGGTCGACCTCCTGCATCCCGGTCTGGTGCACCACATCGTCAACACGCTGGGATGGTCTGGACTCCGTCCCCTCCAGGAGGAGTCGATCACGCCGCTGTTGAACGGTTCGGACGCCGTGCTGCTCGCCCCGACGGCGGGCGGGAAGACGGAGGCCGCGTCCTTCCCCCTGCTCTCCAGGATGGAGCAGGCGCGGTGGAGCGGCACGTCGATCCTGTACGTCTGCCCCCTGAAGGCACTCCTGAACAACCTGCTGCCCCGGCTGGAGACGTACACGTCCTGGCTGGGGCGGACGGCGGCACTGTGGCACGGCGATGTGCCGACCTCCCGGCGCAAGCGCATCCTGCGCGAGCGACCGGACGTCCTGCTGACCACACCGGAATCCTTGGAAGCCATGCTGGTCAGCGCGAACGTCGACCACCAGACCTTCTTCTCCGGGCTGCGCGCGATCGTCGTCGACGAAGTGCACGCCTTCGCCGGTGATGACCGAGGCTGGCATCTGCTGGCCGTACTGGAACGGCTGGAGCGCGTGGTCGGACGGCCCGTCCAGCGTGTCGGGCTGTCAGCGACCGTGGGCAATCCCGAGGAGCTGCTCAAGTGGCTTCAAGGATCAGGGGCTGGCAAGCGGCCTGCTCAGGTCGTGGCGCCGCATCTGCGTGAAGAGACCCCGGTGCTGCCGCCGTCCGGTGACGTGCAGCTCGACTACGTCGGCTCCCTCGCCAACGCGGCGACAGTGATCGCGGCCCTGCACAAGGGCGAGAAGCGCCTGGTGTTCTGCGAGTCGCGCAAGCAGGTGGAAGAACTCGGCGCGAGCCTGCGGGCCAAGGGCGTGACGACCTTCCTCTCCCACGCCTCCCTCTCCGCCGACGAGCGACGCCGGTCCGAGGAGGCCTTCGCCGAAGCCCGCGACTGCGTCATCGTCTCGACGAGCACACTGGAACTGGGCATCGACGTGGGCGACCTGGACCGTGTCGTCCAGATCGACGCACCGGGCACTGTCGCCTCGTTCCTGCAGCGCCTCGGGCGCACCGGGCGCCGACCGGGGTCGGTACGGAACTGCCTGTTCCTGACCACCGACGAGGCCGGGTTGCTGTCGGCCACCGCGCTCTTGTCGCTCTGGGGCCGGGGCTGGGTCGAACCAGTGACCGCACCGCCCGAACCCCGGCACATCGCGGCTCAGCAGATCCTCGCCCTCTGTCTGCAGGAGCACCGGGTGGGCGACAGCCTGTGGCCGGAATGGTGGGGAGGGCTGGGCCCGTTCGGTCCAGCTGCGGCACCGATCATCGGCCACTTGCTCTCCGAGGGGTATCTGGACCGGGACGGTGACATGCTGTTCGTCGGCGCCGAGGCCGAGAAGCGCTTCGGACACCGAAACTTCATGGACCTTACAGCCGTGTTCACCGCGGCGCCGGAATTTACCGTGCTCTCCGGCCGTACCGAGATCGGGTCGACAGACCCCGCGCTGTTGACGGACCAGGTCGTCGGGCCGCGGCGGCTGCTCCTCGCGGGACGCAGCTGGCAGGTCACGTACATCGACTGGTCACGGCGTCGCTGCTTCGTCGAGCCGGCGGACGGTGGGGGGCGGGCGCGCTGGGGGGGTCTCGGTTTGCCCCATGGTTCGTCTCACGCCCTCACGCGAGCCGCACGCGAGGTCCTGCTCGGAGCCACCCCTCCGGTCACTCTGACCCGGCGCGCTGAAAGCGCCCTGGAGCAGGCGCGGGAAAGGAACGCCGAACTGGTCCATCCGGGCGGTTCCTTGATCGTGAGAGGAGGACGGGACACCAACATTCGCTGGTGGACCTGGGCCGGCTACCGGGCCAATGCCACACTCGCGGCCAGCCTCGGCTCCGTCACCGATCCGATGCAGCGCCCGACCGCCACCCACCTTCGCCTTCGCGAGGACATCACTCTCGAGGAATGGACCAAGGCCAAGGCAGAGGCCGCCGACCAGTTGTGTCTGCCGGTCGTCGACCCCAAGGCTCTCTCCGGCCTCAAATTCAGCACAGCGTTGCCACCTCGCCTGGCCGAAGCCACACTCGCCGCCCGCTTGGCGGACCTCGAAGGCGCCGCCGCGATCCTCCAGGAGTCGACGAGGTTCACATGGCTCGCGACGTAGAGGGGCCTTTCCGGCCCTCGCCTCAGGTCTTGGTGTTGAGCAGGTGGCGCCTAGGTGGCCGACGTACATCAGGCCTGTCCTGGGACCGTCGTCGTAGAAGTGCGGTCTGGGGCGATGGTGTTGCCCAGGCCGATCTTCAGATGCGCCTGCAGGAAGACCTTTCCGTCCGGATGGACCTCCTTCGGGACCCGCAACATCCGTTCCATCCGCAGTCTGTCGTTGTGGATGCCCTGATCCGGCTCGCGCATCGCGACTTTGGCAGCCGGGAACGGACGGTCCCTGGGTTCCTTCCCCTTGCACCAACCGAGGAAGTCGCCGCAGGTCGGGCCCTTGGCCGACGCTTCGGCAAAGGGGCTGAGGGTCGGTAAGCCGTCCCAGGCCACGGAGAGCCAGTTGTCCACCGACTGGCTGCCGAGTTCCTCTGATGATCTTCACCTTGCCGGTGAAACGGAGGTCCGGCAGTTCGCCGAACATGTTGAGCAGGTCAGAGAAGATCTCCGGATAGTCGATGCCAGGAACGACGGGGTTGCGAACGCGAGGGAGTGGTGACCCGCTTCGGTCAACCTGCTCTGGAGGAATCGCACCTGCCTCTGCACGGTCTGGGACTGGTCGTAAAGCTCCTCGTTCTCGCCGCGCAGTTGGTCCGCGGTGAAATCGACCGTGTCGAGATCGGCATTGAGTTCGCTGACCTTCTTCGCCTGTGCCGCCTCGGCGTCGCCGGCCTCGTCAAGCATCCCCTGGAGCGTCGCATTGTCGCTCGTCAGCCGATCGAGGTCAGAACCGTGCGTCTGAGGACGCGGCCTGGTCCGCTGAATCGGCAGTGATTCCAGCGCCTCCGGCAATGGGTGTCGCAGAGCCAGGCGCTAGGACAGCAGGCAAGGGCTTCGCGCCCGGACGACATGGGCCTCGATCGTCCTACGGGACATCACCGGATGACGTTGGGCATCGGGTTTCCAGGCAGGATCGACGTCCGGGAGGTAGATGCGGATGCCGCCCCCGAACACGAGGGGGACGCGATGGCCTCGTTGAACGCGACCCGGGCCTCGGGGGCAGGACGTACAGCATGGCGAGGCCGAAGAGGAATCTGAATGCCGTCTCCACGGTCGACTCCGCCCAGTTGTCGACGTCCTCTCCGTAGGGGATGCTGGCGATGACGATCGGCAGCCGTCTCTCGGTGTTGCGGAGTTCCTCGATGACTTCCGACATGTCCTCCGGCTCGATAAACGGCGGCCTCGTCTTCACTTCCGCCAGGCCGTCCCTGGTGTCGATCGAGTCCAGGAGCAGGCTGGCGATACCGGTGTGTTCGCGGGAGTGGAGAACCAGTTCGGCGAGGAAGGGTGGTTCTCGACGTCGACCTGGATTCACGCGCGGTCCTCATCGTCCTGGAGGTCGGTCCGGACGACGAGGGTGGACTGCCGGGCCCCGATCTGTAACGACGGCGTCTCCCGCATCCGCCAACGTGTGTACGCGGCATGCCGACCGGACAAGGAGTCCTGGTCCAGGGTCACATGGGGGGGCAATGTCGCTGCGGCCCTCGTCGAGCGCTGAGACATTATAGCGCTTGCTCTCCAGCCAGGCGTGCAACTGACGTTCCGCGTGTGCGGAGGTGATGCCGAAGTCCTGCGGGGTCGATATGACCATGCGGTAGCCGTGAGTCTCCACGGGTGATCTTTTCGGGGCCGTGGATCGATGTCGACCTGCGGCTCGGAGCGTACTGAGGAGTCGATGGATCATGTCCCGGGGCCACGGGCACCGCGGCAACGGAACTCCAGCGGTACCAGGTCCATGGGCTGAGCCTAGGTTCGAGGAATCGGCCAAATACTGCGCTTCGATCAGATCGCTGTCAGTAGTGGTGTTTTCACCGGGCGTCCCCTCGAGTCCACGGGAGGAGAGACATCGCGGGGGGCATTGTCCAGGCGGAATCCCCACTCATCTGCGGGGCAAGCTGCCGCCCGGCGTCGCGTGGGGGCTGCTTGGCGCGGCTCTGTAGGAGTCTGAGCCTCCGCTCCAGCGCGCCTTGCTCCCTCTGGACGAGAAGACGGCGCGAGTCCGGTCGCACAGGACCCGGAGCACGGGCCTGTGCGGTGGGTGAAGCGCCCGATTCCCGTGAAGCTATGGCAGATCACGGTGCGGCATCGGCAGGAGAACGCGACGTTCGTCCGGGTCCGGCCGGAGGGGTGAGCCGGCCTCGGGAGCGACGCCGGTCGGTGATCCATACGCCCAGGCGGTCGGCTCCGGTCGATCGTCCCTCCGCCACACCTCCGGACCCCGTCCATCGCTCGTCCGCCCTCACCGCGAGCCCCTTGCCGCCCCGGCGGGGGCCCCGGGCTACGCGCCGTTCCCGCTGTCGCGGCGGGTCATCGTTCGCGCCCGCCCTCGGGTCAGTACGCAGGGCAACTGCCTTGCTCCGCAGCGTACATGGCGCAAAGAGAGCGGAAGGCGGGGCTCCCGCGGGGTGGGTATCGGCGGTACGGCCTTGTTGTCCGTCCTGTGGTGCACACTTGCTGCCTGGTACAGCGCTCACGGGGAAGGCGGCGGCGATGCTGACGGGGATCGAGGAGGTCGACTGGGCCTCGCTGGGGCATGCGTACGGCCCCGCGGACGACGTGCCGGAGCTGCTCCGCGGACTCGCCTCCGCCGACCCCGCCGAGCGGGAGACGGCACTCGACGGCATGTACGGGGCGGTGCACCACCAGGGCGACGTCTACGACTCGACGCTCGCCTGCATCCCCTTCCTCCTCGAACTCGTCGCCGACCCCGGGGTGCGGGACCGGGGCGGCATCGTCGAACTCCTCACCAGCATCGGCGGGATCGAGCTGGACGACGAGGAGGAGCTGGGCGAACTCCCGGGCATGGAGGGGGAGTTCATCCCCGCCGCCAACTACGCCATGGCCGCCGCCGCCATCGCCGCCGGGGCCGGCGTCTTCCTCGGCCTCGTCTCGGACCCCGACCCCGAGGTGCGGCTCGCCGCGCCATGCGCGCTCGCCTCGCTGCACCCCGAGCCCGCCCGGGTGCTGACCCTGCTGCGGGAGCGGCTCACCGTCGAGCGGGACACCGAGGTGCGGCTCGCCCTCGTGGCCGCCGTCGGGCAGCTCGCCCTGCGGCACGCGTCGCTGCGCGCCGAGACCGTCGAGTGGCTCGGCTGGCTGGCCCGGGCCGCCCAGGACCCGGGGCTCCGGCTCGCGGCCCTCGCCCAGCGGGCGCGCTGCGCGCCGGGCGAGATCCCCGACGACGTCGTGCCGTGGGTGACGGGGCTGTTGGAGGAGATCAGGACCGCGCCCGCCACCGGGACGGGGCCCGGCACCCCCCGGGACTCCGCCCCCACGCTCATCGGGCAGGTGCGCGAGCTCCTGGAGGAGCACG
Source organism: Streptomyces sp. NPDC007872 (assembly GCF_042868165.1). NCBI lineage: Bacteria > Bacillati > Actinomycetota > Actinomycetes > Kitasatosporales > Streptomycetaceae > Streptomyces > Streptomyces sp. NPDC007872. Next base: position 834,424 of record NZ_JBIAEA010000001.1, on the reverse strand, counting down.
CGGCCGGGCGGCCCGCCCCCTGGACCGAGGAGCTGCTGCGGACGCTGCACGCCGCGCTCGACGACCGCGTCGACGACCGGATCGCGCTGGTCCTCGCCCAGCTCCGCAGCCCCGACCGGTGGCAGCGCGCGGACGCGATCTGGCTGTGCGGAAGTCTGATACGGGTCTGGCGCGGGCGGTACGAGGAGGTCGTCCGGCTCGTCGGCGAGCAGCTCCACGATCCCGAGCCCCGGCTCCGGGAGGCCGCCACCTCCTTCCTGGAGCGGCTCTTCGAGCTGGGCGCGCCCGCCGCCGACGCGCTCGCGGCGCGCCTGGCCTCCGCTCCCCCGGGGCCGGCCGGCGGGTACGGCGCCGTCGGGCGGTCCGGGCGCGAGGGGGCGCTGCTCGCCCTCGCCCGCGCCGGGGACATCCGCGCGGTGCCGCTGCTCGCCCGCGCCCTGGAGGGAGAGGACGAGGTGCGGCGGGAGCTGCTGTACGCCACGGACGGCCTCGGGCCCTCGGCGGCGATGCTCGCTCCCGCGCTCCGGCGCCGGCTCGCCCGGGTCGAGCTGGACGAGCGGCTGTACGACCGGGCGGCCCCGCTGCTGCACGCCCTGGCCGCCGTGCGGGGCGCCCAGGCCCTCCCCGAGGTGCTGCGGGTGCTGCGCGGCGCGTCCGCCAACCGGCGCGACCGGGTGCGGGAGGCCGCCCTGCGCACCCTCGCGGCCTTCGGGCCCGCCGCCCGGGAGGCCGTACCGGAGCTGCGGGAGCTCCTGGCCGACGGGTCGGCCGCCGTCTCCGCGGCGGCGGCGCGCGCCCTGTGGGCGGCCGAGGAGGACACGGCGGAGGCGCTGCCGGTCCTGGAGCGGTGGCTGCGGCCGGGTCTGCCAGACGCGGACCGGTGCGCCGCCGCCCGGGTCCTCGGCGAGATCGGCCCCGCGGCGGCCTCCGCGGCCCCGGCCCTGCGGCCCGCCCTCGCCTCGCGGGACCCGTGGGTGCGGGTCCGCGCCGCCGCGGCCCTGTGGCGGGTGACCGGAGAGGCGGAGGAGGTCCTTCCGGTGCTGCTCGCCGCCTGGGAGGAGAACCGGCACGCGCGCGTGGACATCGCGGAGTGCCTGGCGGAGATGGGCCCCGCCGCCTCGGCGGCCCAGCTCGTCGTCCTCACCGAGCTGACCCGCAGACGCCGCCACAACGCCCGCGAGGGCGGTTCGGGCACGCACGACGTCCACCTCGACGAGAAGCTCCTCACCCTGTGCCGGGCCGCCCTCGCCCGGATGGAGCGGGGCGCGTACTGAGGGGTGCGGGGCGCGTACCTGAGGGGTGCGGGGCGCGTACCGAGGAGCGCCCGCGGGGCGCTCCCCACCGCGGGGGCGGATCCGACGCAGGGGCAAAAAGGACTCCGGCTCACATAAGGTCTTCCGCATAAGGTCTACGGGGAGAAGAGCAGCCCGTCGACGACCGGGGAGCAGGTGGGCACGTGGGACCGCGCGGAGTGCACGTCGCCGTCGGCGCTCTGTGCGTCCTGGGCGCCCTCGCGCTCGCCGGGTGCGGCAGCGCCGGTACGGGCGGCCTGGAGAGCGCCGGGCCCACGAGCCCCGCCGTGGGACCCGTACGGCTCTGGCCCGATCTGCCGCCCGCCACGAACCCGCCGATCGACTACGGCGAGTCCGACATCCAGCGCGTCCCCGGGATCGCGGTCGCCGGCGGCGACGTCCGCTCCGTCGATGCGGTGGAGGTCGTCCGCGCCGAGGTGCGCGCCCACCCCGACGCGCGCAGCGGCGCGGACGGGCTGTACGAGGAGACCGCCCGCGCGGTCGAGGCCTGCGTGAGCGCGCCCGCCGCCTGTCCGGTCATGCGGCCGTACTACCGCGACCTCACCGGCGACGGCCGGGACGAGCTGATCGTCGGGATCCGGATGCCCGAGCAGCAGGTCGCCGTGCGGGTCTACCGCGCCGAGAAGGGCGGGCTCACCCGGATCATGTCCACCGTCGACCAGGTCATCACCGTGGAGCTGGCCGGCCGGGACCTGATCATGCGGGTCGGGTCGGCCGGCATCCCGGGGTACGAGTACCGCACCGCCTGGTCCTGGGACGAGCGGCAGGGCAGCATGCTGCCCACCCGGGACGAGATCGTCCGGGCGAGGCCGCCGGGTGGGCCGCCGGCGGGCGGGCGTCCTGGTGACGGGCGCCTTCCCGGGAACCGGCCTTCCGGGGGCCCGTCCTCCGGCGACCGGGCGTCCGGCGACGCGTCTTCCGGCGACCGGCCTTCCGGAAGTCCACCTTCCGGAGGCCCGGCTTCCGGCGCCCGGCCGTCCGGGGACCGGCCCTCCGGCGCGGGCCCGGCACCTTCCCCCGTACCCCCCGCCCTGGCCGCACCCCCTCCCCCTCCGGAGGAGACCCCGTGAGGGCGTTCCGGCGGCCCGCCTGGACCGCGACGCTCACCTGGAAGGCCGCCGTGTTCATCGCGGTGATGTGCTGCGCCCTCGCCGCGCTGCTCGGCGCGCTCGTCCACGTGTCCGTGACCCGGCAGACCGTGGACGACGCCCGGGAGAAGGCGCTGGTCCGGCTCGGTGAGGTCACCGACCTGTACGAGGCGGGAGAGCCGCTCCCCCGGTTCGCGGGCGTCGACCCGCCCGGCCTGCCGGCCCCCCTGCGGGCGCTCGCCCTGCGCGGCGAGCGCGGCACGGTGGTCGCCGACCGCGGGGGCCGGCCGGCGATGTGGGCGGCGGGCCCCGCCGACGGCCGGGCCCTCGCCGTGCGCCTCGACCACTCGCAGAGCGCCGAGACGATCGACGCGCTCGGCCGTTCGCTGCTCGGCTCCTCCCTCCTGGCGATCGGGGCGACCCTGGTCGTGGGCGTCTTCGCCGTCACCCGGGTCACGCGCCGGCTGCACCTCACCGCGCGGGTGGCCCGCCGGATCAGCGCCGGCGACCTCGACGCGCGCGTGGACGACCCGAGGACGAAGGACCCCACCCGCCCCCAGGACGAGGTGGCGACCGTCTCCGGCGCGCTCGACACCATGGCCTCCTCCCTCCAGCGGAAGCTGCAGAGCGAGCAGCGGTTCACCGCCGACGTGGCGCACGAGCTGCGCACCCCCCTGACCGGGCTCACGGCCGCGGCCGAACTGCTGCCGGAGGGACGCCCCTCGGAGCTCGTACGGGACCGGGTGCGGGCGATGCGCGGGCTCACCGAGGACCTCCTGGAGATCTCGCGGCTCGACGCCCGCAACGAGACCGTGGACCTGGCGGTGCACGAACTGGGCCCGCTGGCCGAACGGGTGGTCCGCGCCTCGGGCACGGAGACGGAGGTGCGGATCGTGCGGGACGCCCCCGTCGAGACGGACCGGCGGCGCCTGGAGCGGGTCCTCGGCAACCTGGTGGCCAACGCGCACAAGCACGGGGCGCCCCCGGTGGTGGTCACGGTGGACGGGCCCGCGGTGACCGTGCGGGACCACGGGCCGGGGTATCCCGCGTACCTGCTGGAGTCCGGGCCGCAGCGGTTCCGCACCGAGAGCGGGAGCAAGGGGCACGGCCTGGGGCTGACCATCGCGGCGGGACAGGCGGAGGTGATCGGCGCCGAGCTGGTCTTCGCCGCGGCGCCCGGCGGGGGCGCCGAGGCGCGGCTGCGGCTCCCCGCGTACGTACCGCCCCTGCCGGATCCCCCACCCGGCCCCTCGTCCGGTTCTTGGCCCGGCCCCTCGTCCAGTCCTCGGCCGGGTCCCCCGCCCGGTCCCCGCCGGAGGGGGCCGGGCGGCGGGAACGGCTGAGGGCGCCGGGAGACCGCGAGAGGAGCGCGGCGGCACACCGTCGCACGGCACACCGTCACACAAAAGGGACATAGCGCATACCGCTTGCTACGTTGCGCCCATGACCGCACCGCGAACGCCCGCGCCCCCGCCCGGCGTACGCGTCCCGAAGCGCCGCGGCGTGGAATTCTCCCTCCTCGTCTGCGCCGTCCTCATCGCCGTCTACGGTTACGCCGCGGTCGGTCTCGCCCGCGGCGGCGCCGTGCCGCCGGACGCCGCCCGCTACGGGGCCGGGCTCGGCCTGCTCGCGCTCGTCGCCCACCTCGCGGTCCGCTTCGGCGCCCCGTACGCCGATCCGCTGCTGCTGCCGATCGCGGTCCTGCTCAACGGCCTGGGCCTGGCCCTGATCCACCGGCTGGACCTGGAGACGCCGTACGACCGGGCCGCGACCACCCAGCTCGTCTGGTCGGCGCTCGGCGTGACGCTCTTCATCCTGGTGGTGCTGCTGCTGCGCGACCACCGCACCCTCCAGGGGTACGCGTACGTCTGCGTCGCCGCCGCGCTCGCCCTGATGCTGCTTCCGATCTTCTTCCCCGCCGTGAACGGCGCCAGGATCTGGATCAGGATCGGCGGGCTCTCCTTCCAGCCGGGCGAGTTCGCCAAGATCCTGCTCGCGGTCTTCTTCGCCGCGTACCTCGCCGCCAACCGCAACGCGCTCGCGTACACCGGCCGCCGGATCTGGCGGATCCAGTTCCCCTCGGGGCGGGTCCTCGGGCCCGTGGTGGCGATCTGGCTGCTGAGCGTCGGCGTCCTCGTCCTGGAGCGGGACCTCGGCACCTCGCTGCTCTTCTTCGGCCTCTTCGTGATCATGCTGTACGTGGCGACCGGCCGGACCGGCTGGGTCGCGGTCGGCCTGGTGCTCGCCTCCGCCGGCGCCTTCCTGGTCGGCTCGCTCGAACCGCACGTCCACGGCCGGGTGCAGGACTGGCTCGACCCCTTCGCCTCGATCCGGGCGGGCGACGGGCCGGGGCAGCTCGCCCAGTCCCTGTTCGCCTTCGCGGCCGGCGGGATGCTCGGCACGGGGCTCGGCCTCGGCCACTCCGTGCTCATCGGCTTCGCCGCCAAGTCCGACTTCATCCTGGCGACGGCCGGCGAGGAGCTGGGGCTCGTCGGCCTGAGCGCGCTCTTCCTGCTGTACGCGCTGTTCGTCGGCCGCGGCTACCGCGCCGGCCTCCTGCTGCGCGACCCCTTCGGACGGCTCCTCGCGATCGGGCTCGCCTCGATCGTGGCGCTCCAGGTCTTCGTGATCGCGGGCGGGGTGATGGGGCTCATCCCGCTGACCGGCATGGCGATGCCGTTCCTGGCACAGGGAGGCTCGTCCGTGGTGACCAACTGGGTGATCGTCGCCCTCCTCGTCCGGGTCAGCGACTCGGCGCGCGCGCCGCGGCCGGAGCCGGCCGACACGGGCGAGCCCGCACGGGTCAAGGAGGGCGCCGCGTGATCGTGTGTGTGCCCGCCCCCGCGACCTCGCGCATCCCGTGCGCCCCGTACGCCCCGTGCGCCCCCGGGGAGGCCCGGTGACCCGCTACATCCGGCGCGCCGCCGCGCTCTGTCTCCTGCTCCTGGCCGCGCTGCTCGTGAACGCGGGCCGCGTGATGGTCGTCGAGGCCGGGTCGCTGAACGACGACCCGGCCAACCGGCGGATCGCGATCGGCCGGTACGCGCAGCCGCGCGGCGAGATCGTCGTCGACGGGAAGCCGGTGACGGGCTCCCGGGACAGCGGGCAGCAACTGCGCTGGGAACGGACCTACCGCCAGGGGCCGTTGTACGCGCCGCTGACCGGCTACGCCTCCCAGACGTACGGCACGACGCTCGTCGAGGACGCCGAGGACGCGGTCCTCGCGGGGACGGAGCCGATGCTGGCGCCGTTGCCGCTCCTGAACGGCCTCACCCGGGGACGGGAGCCCGGCGGCGACGTGCTCACCACGATCCGGGCCCCGATGCAGGAGGTCGCCTTCCGGGGGCTGGACGGCAAGCGGGGCGCGGTGGTGGCGGTCGAGCCGGCCACCGGCCGGATCCTGGCGCTCGTCAGCTCGCCCTCGTACGACCCGGGGGTGCTCTCCGGGACGGGCCCGGGGGTCACGGGGGCCTGGCGGCGGCTGAACTCCTCGCCGAGCCGGCCGATGCTGAACCGGGCGCTGCGGCAGACGTACCCGCCGGGCTCGACGTTCAAGATCGTGACGGCCGCGGCGGCCCTGGACGCGGGCGTGGTGCGGGACGTGGACGCGCCGACGGACACCCCGGACCCGTTCGTGCTGCCGGGCACCCGGCAGGTGCTGCCGAACGAGGCGAAGGGCTGCGGCGACGCCTCCCTCGCGTACGCCCTCCAGTGGTCGTGCAACACGGTGATGGCCGGGCTCGGGGTGGAAGTGGGCCTGACGGGGATGGTCGACGCGGTGGAGCGGTTCGGCTTCAACGACCCGGCCCTCCGGGTGCCGTCGTGGGTGGCGAGGTCCACCTTCGACCGGGAGATGAGCACGGACCAGCTCGCGCTGTCGTCGATCGGGCAGTTCGACACGACGGCGACCCCGCTCCAGATGGCGATGGTGGCGGCGGCGGTCGCCAACAACGGCGAGATCGCCCGCCCGCACCTCGTCGACCGCACGACGACCTCCGGCGGCGCGACCGTGGAGCGGACCGCCCGCCGGAGCTACCGGCAGGCGATGAACCCCTCGACGGCGCTCCGGCTCCAGGAGCTGATGGTGCGGGCGGTGGAGGAGGGGACGGGGACGAACGCGGCGATCCCGGGGGCCCGGGTCGGCGGCAAGACCGGCACGGCCCAGCACGGCTTCGGCAACACCGGCACCCCCTACGCCTGGTTCATCGCCTGGGCGCAGGGCGAGGACTCCGCCCGGCCGGCGGTGGCGGTGGCGGTGGTCGTCGAGGACGCGGAGGCCTCCCGTACGGACATCAGCGGGGGCGGGAGCGCGGCGCCGCTCGCGAAGGCGGTGATGGAGGAGGCGCTGCGGCTGGAGACGGAGGGGAGGGGGTAGGCCGCGGGACCTTACGCGGTCGTCCCCCGCCCCGCCTCCGGAGGTCCCTGCCCCGCCTCCGGAGGCCCCTGCTCCGCCCCCGCCCCGATCGCCTCCGCGACCTCCGCCACCCGGTCCCGCTCCTCCCGCGCGAAGCGCTCCGCGTCGAGCCGTTCCGCGACCTCCTCGTCCTGGGTCATCAGCAGGTCGAGGTGGGAGTCGCCGAGGTCGAGGACGCCCATGTCCAGGTAGGCCTTCTGGAGGCGCGGCCCCCACAGGCCGATGTCCTTGACGCAGGGGACGATCCGGCTGAAGAGCAGCTTGCGGAAGAGCCGGAGGAACTCGCTGCGCTCGGTCAGCTCCCCGGCCTCCTTGCGCGGGACGCCGAAGTTCACCAGGACGTCGGTGGCGCGCAGCCGGTCGCGCATCAGGTGGCAGCCCTCGATGACGAACTCCTCGCGCTCGCGGAGCTCGGCGTCCGAGAGCTGCCGGTAGTGGTCGCGCAGGGCCATCCGGCCGAAGGCCACGTGCCGGGCCTCGTCCTGCATCACGTACGCGAGGATCTGCTTCGGCAGCGGCTTGTCGGTGGTGTCGCGGATCATGCCGAAGGCGGCGAGGGCTAGGCCCTCGATGAGGACCTGCATGCCGAGGTAGGGCATGTCCCAGCGGGAGTCGCGCAGGGTGTCGTCGAGGAGGCCCTTGAGGTTGTCGTCGATCGGGTAGAGCATCCCGACCTTCTCGTGGAGGAAGCGGCCGTAGATCTCGGCGTGCCGGGCCTCGTCCATGGTCTGGGTGGCCGAGTAGAACTTGGCGTCGAGGTCGGGGACGGACTCGACGATCCGGGCGGCGCAGATCATGGCGCCCTGCTCGCCGTGGAGGAACTGGCTGAACTGCCAGGAGGAGTAGTGGCGGCGCAGCTCGCCCCGGTCCTTCTCGGTCATCCGGTCCCAGTACCGGGTGCCGTGCAGGTCCAGGGCCTCGTCGGGGGTGCCGAGCGGGTCGTACGGGTCGACCTCCAGGTCCCAGTCGATGCGGGTGGCGCCGTCCCACTGCTTGTCCTTGCCCTTCTGGTAGAGGGCGAGGAGGCGGTCGCGGCCGTCGTCGTAGTCCCAGGAGAAGCGGGCGGCGCCGGCGGCCGGCACGTCCCAGACGGCTCCGTCGGGGGCGTTCGCGTAGAGGTCGTGCGTCGACATGGACGACTCCTTCTTCCGGCCGGCTTCGGTCCGGCCCCAGCAGGCTCACACGCTGTTGACGGTCCGTCAACAAGCCGTACGAGTTCGTGCGCGAAGGATTGACGGCTCTGCTGACGAGCAGTCCAATAACGGGTGACCCACGGCAACGCGACGGCGAGCAGCGCGAGGTGTCCCCGCCATGACCCCTTCCCACGAGCCCGACCTCACCCTCGTCCGGGACGCGCTGGGGCCCCTGCGCGACCGCGAGCAGGTCGCCGCGCGCCTCCTGGAGTCCTCGCGCAGGCACTCCTACGACCCCGACACCGAGCTGGACTGGGACGCGCCCTTCGAGGAGGGGAAGTGGTTCTGGCCGCCGGAGCTGGTCTCCCTCTACGGCACCCCGCTGTGGCGGCGGATGTCCGAGGAGCAGCGGCTCGGCCTCTCGCGCCACGAGGCGGCCTCGCTGGCCTCCCTCGGGATCTGGTTCGAGATCATCCTCATGCAGTTGCTGGCCCGGCACATCTACGACAAGCCGCTGACCAGCCACCACGTGCGGTACGCGCTGACCGAGATCGCCGACGAGTGCCGGCACTCGATGATGTTCGCCCGGCTGATCCGGCGCGGCGGGACGCCCGAGTACCCGGTGCCGCGGGTCCACCACAACCTCGCGCGGGTCCTGAAGACCGTCTCCACCACCCCGGGCTCCTTCGCGGCCACGCTGCTCGGCGAGGAGATCCTGGACTGGATGCAGCGCCTGACGTTCCCGGACGAGCGGGTGCAGCCCCTGGTCCGCGGGGTGACGCGGATCCACGTGGTGGAGGAGGCCCGTCACGTGCGGTACGCCCGCGAGGAGCTGCGCCGCCAGATGGTGACCGCCCCGCGCTGGGAGCGGGAGCTCACCCGGCTGAGCTGCGGCGAGGCCGCCCGGGTCTTCTCGGTCTGCTTCGTCAACCCGGGGGTGTACGCGGCCGTGGGCCTGGACCGGCACGAGGCCGTCGCCCAGGTGCGGGCGAGCGGACACCGGCGCGAGGTCATGCAGGCGGGCGCCAAGCGGCTGACGGACTTCCTCGACGACGTGGGGCTCCTGCGGGGGCCGGGGCGCCGGCTGTGGAAGGCGTCGGGGCTGCTGGCGTGAGGAAACCGGACGGCGCGCCCGGCCGGAAGGGCGCGCGGTTACGCTGCGGAGCATGACGAGTCCCGCCACGCCCGCCTACCGCAGGCTCAGCGTCGAGGAGCGGCGCGGCCAGCTCCTCGAAGCGGCCCTGGGGCTCTTCGCCCACCGGACGCCCGAGGACGTCTCGCTCGACGACGTCGCCGAGGCGGCCGGCGTCTCGCGGCCCCTCGTCTACCGCTACTTCCCCGGCGGCAAGCAGCAGCTCTACGAGGCCGCCCTGCGCTCCTCCGCCGACACCCTGAACCGCTGCTTCGCCGAGCCGCTCGACGGGCCGCCCACGGAGCGGCTCGGCCGGGTGCTCGACCGCTACCTGGTCTTCGTCGACGAGTACGACGCGGGGTTCAGCGCCCTGCTGCGCGGCGGCAGCGTCGTCGAGACCCCCCAGACCACCGCGATCGTGGACGAGGTGCGGCGGGCCGCAGCGGAGCAGATCCTCCTCCACCTGGGGGTGGAGCGGCCGGGCCCGCGCCTCGGGATGCTGGTGCGGACGTGGATCGCCGCCGTGGAGGCCGCCTCGCTCATCTGGCTGGGCGAGGAGAAGCAGCCCGCGGCGGCGGAGCTGCGCGACTGGATGGTGGACCACCTGGTCGCCCTGCTCACCGCGACGGCGGCGGGCGACGCGGAGACGATGGGGGTCGTTCGGCGGCTGCTCGCCCAGGAGACGTCTGAGGGGCCGGTGGCGGACCTGGCCCGCCGGGCGATCCCGGTGGTGAGCGAGGCCGCGCACCTGCTGTGAGCCGTGCGCGGGGACGGTGAGCCGTGCGCGGGGACGGTGACCCGTCACGGGCGCGGCGGGAGAGACTGGAGGGGTGAGAAGCGAGAACACCCCCTTCCGCGGCGGGCCCCTGGACGGCCGGGTCCTGCCGGTCCTGCTCGGCCCGACCGGCCATCCGCCGAAGTGGTACGAGGTCCCGGTCCCGGCGCACGACGGGAAGCCGCCGACGGTGTACGCCTACCGGCGCGAGCCCGCCGGGTACACGAAGCGGCTCGGCCTCCAGCGCGGCTGGGTGTACGCGTACGCCCCCGGGGGCCGGGAGCGGCGCGAGCCGAGGTGGCCGTGGTCGAAGCCGGGCGGGAGGCCGGGGGGCCCTGGCCCGACCGGATGAGTCCGACCCGATGAGTCCGACCCGATGAGTCCGACCGGATGAGTCCGACCCGATGAGTCCGACCGGGTGAGGACGCCGGACGCGCCCCCATTCATACGGTAATCGGATGAAGTGAACCGTCATCATCCCCGTGGAGGTGGTGACGTGTCACGAGGACTTCTGCGCACGGTCTGTACGGGAGCGCTCGCCGCGCTGACGGCACTCGCGGGGGCGGCCCCGTCGGGCGCCGACCCGGCGGACCCGCCGGTGGAGCCCCCGGCCGGAGCCCCGATCGCCCGGCCGGCCCCGGAACGGGAACCGGTGGGCCCGGTGGACCCGAAGGTCCCCGACGCACCCACCCCGACCACTCCTCCGAAAGACACGGAACCCGACGACGCGGCCGCACTCGCGCCCCCCGGCGGAACCTCGGTCACCGGCCTGCTCACCCGCCTGCGCACGCTCTACCGGCAGGCCGAGGAGGCCACCGAGCGCCACAACGCCGCCGAGGAGGCCCTGAAGCTCCGGACCGCCGACGCGAAGGGGCTCGCGGCCCGGCTCACGACCGCGCGGGCTGCCCTCGACCGGGAGCGCGCCGAGGCCGGGCGGATCGCCCGGGAGCAGTACCAGGGGCGGTCGGAGCTCTCCTCGTACCTGGACGTGCTCTTCGCCCCGGACCCGCGGGCGGCGATGGACCGGGAGCGGCTGGCGGCCCGGGAGGGACGGGACCGGGCCGGCGCCGTCTCCCGGCTCGAACGGGCCGCCCGGCGGGCCGACGCCCTGGCGGGCGCCTCCCGCGAGGCCCTGGACCAGCAGCGCCGCCTGGCCGCCGAACAGCGCACCCGGCGCGACGAGGTCCGGACGAGACTGAAGGAGGTCGAGAAGCTGCTCGCCGGCCTCTCCCCGACCCAGCTCACCCGGCTCACCGAACTGGAACGGACGCAGACCGCGGGCGCACAGCGCGAACTGCTGGGCTCCGGAGTCCTGGACGGCCCGCGCACCCCGTCCCGGGCGGGCGCGGAGGCCCTGCGGTTCGCGGTGGAACAGCTCGGCAAGCCGTACGAGTGGGGGGCCGAGGGCCCGGAGGCGTACGACTGCTCGGGGCTGACGCAGCGGGCGTGGGCGGCGGCGGGCCGCGAGATCCCCCGCACCAGCCAGGAGCAATGGGAGACGCTCCCCCGGGTGTCCCTCTCGGAACTGCGCCCCGGGGACCTGGTGGTCTACTTCCCGGGCGCCACGCACGTGGCGGTCTACCTCGGCGAGGGCCTGGTGGTCCAGGCACCGCGCCCCGGCGCGAAGGTGAAGGTCTCCCCCGTCGCGGCGAACCCGCTGCTCGAAGCCGTACGCCCGGACCCGGACGGCACGGCCCTGGCGTCGTACGCGCCACCGGACCTCCCGGAGGACGCGGGGGACGGCGGGGACGAGGGCTTCGACCGCGCCTGAACCGCCCGGTCGGGCGCTCAGTCCACGAGCGTGAGGAGCCCGATCACCCAGATCGCGACGTTGAGCAGGACCCCCACCGCACAACCACCGCCCACGAGCACGCCCATGAGCGTCCGTCCGCCGGGCTCCGGCGCGGAGTACCCGTCCTCCGGCTCCTCGTACGAGGCGGGGTCGTCCCAGTCGACCGCCCGCCCCAGCTCCCCGGCCCGGGCGGCCCGCACCGCCGCCAACCGCCCCTCGGCGAACGCGGTGGCGGCCAGCGCCTCGGGCCCGCGCCAGGCGAGGGCCTTCATCCGCCGCGCGGCGGACCCGTACCGCGCCTCGAACGCGGCCGTCTCGTCCTCCCGCCGGTCCTCTTCGAGATACATCCAACGCCCGGCCTCCGCCGCGTCCCCGTACAGCCGGTACACCTCGGCGAGCCGGCGCCGCAGCGTCAGGTCCCACGGAAAGGACGACACGAGCCCCCGCAACCGCTGCCGCGCCACGGGCACCCGCCCGGCGGCCAGGTCCGCGTCGACGCGGGCGAGGGTGTTCGAAAGAGACATGCCCCCATGATCGAACAGAACGGGCCACGGCCACGACCGGTTTTCGGCGGTCGCGGCCGTGGCCCGCCCTTGTCAGTTCCGGGTCAGCGACGCCAGGTACGCGCCCGTCTTCTCCGGTTCGTAGAAGAAGTCCTCGAAGTCGGACGGGTCGTCGAAGCCGTTGGCGAAGCGGTCGGCGGCGGGCTGGAGTCGTCCGGCGGCGCCGAGGAGGTTCAGGACGTGCTCCGGGGGCGGGGACAGCATCGCGTTCGTCCACTTGGTGACGTGCCGGGCCGTCTGCCAGTAGCGGTCGAAGGTGGCGTTCATCCAGGCCTCGTCGAAGGGCGCCTCGCCCTGTTCGACGATCGAGGCCAGGTACGCCGCCGCGCACTTGGAGGCCGAGTTGGAGCCCTGGCCCGTGACCGGGTCGTTGGCGACGACGACGTCCGCGACGCCGAGGACCAGGCCGCCGCCGGGGAGCCGGCCGATCGGGTTGCGGACGGTCGGGGCGTAGCGGCCGGCGAGGGTGCCGCCCGCGTCGGTCAGTTCGACCCTGGTGGCCCGCGCGTACTCCCACGGCGTGAACCGCTCCATCAGCTCCAGCGTCAGGGCCAGGTGCTCGGAGGGGTCCTTGACGCCCTTGAAGACGTCGAGCGGGCCGCCGGGGATCCCCTCCCAGAAGAGGATGTCGGCGCGGCCGCCGGTGGTGAGGGTCGGCATGACGAAGAGCTCGCCGACGCCCGGGACGACGTTGCAGCGGACCGCGTCGAAGTCCGGGTGCTCGGGGCGCGGGCCGAGGCCGTGGACGTACGCGACGGCGAGCGCCCGCTGCGGCTCGGTGTACGGCGAACGGGAGGCGTCCCGCTCGAACATGGAGACCAGCTCGCCCTTGCCGGCCGCGACGAGCACCAGGTCGTAGTTGCGGGAGAAGTAGTCGAGGTCCCCGACGGCCGCGCCGTGGATGACGAGCTGGCCGCCGCGCTGGGCGAAGGTCTCCATCCAGCCGGCCATCTTCACCCGCTGGTCGACGGACTGGGCGTACCCGTCGAGCCTGCCCACCCAGTCGATGAGGCGGGAGGAGTCGGGGCCCGCGACCGAGACGCCGAGGCCCTCGATCCGGGGGGCCTGGGACTCCCAGAAGTTGAGCCCGAGGTCCCGCTCGTGCTGGAGGGCGGTGTCGAACATGCACTGGGTGGACATGACCCGGCCGGCGCGGATCTCGTCCGCCGTCCGGTTCGACATGAGGGTGACCTCGTACCCCCGCGCCTGCAGTCCGAGGGCGAGCTGGAGGCCGGACTGTCCGGCCCCGACTATGAGTATCTTCCGCATGGGTGGTGCTCCTGGCGTGGCGTGCGTGAGGGGGAGGCGGGCTATTCGGGGGTGGCGTCCAGGGCGTGCGCGACCATGGCCAGCAGGGTCTCGACGACGCTGTAGCGCTTGCGCGCGTCCATGATCACCACGGGGACGTGCGGGGGCACGGTCAGCGCCTCCCTGACGTCCTCCGCCTCGAACGACTCGCTGCCCTCGAAGTGGTTGACCGCCACGATGTACGGGAGTCCGCAGCTCTCGAAGTAGTCGAGGGCCGGGAAGCAGTCGGTGAGGCGCCGGGTGTCGGCGAGCACGATCGCGCCGATCGCGCCGCGCACCAGGTCGTCCCACATGAACCAGAAGCGCTGCTGTCCCGGCGTGCCGAAGACGTAGAGCACCAGGTCGTTGTCGAGCGTGATCCGGCCGAAGTCCATCGCCACCGTGGTGGTGAGCTTGTCCGGCGTGGCGGTGAGGTCGTCGGTCTCCTCGCTCGCCCGGGTCATCAGGGCCTCGGTCTGGAGCGGGGTGATCTCCGAGACCGCGCGGACGAAGGTGGTCTTGCCGACGCCGAACCCGCCCGCGACGACGATCTTCGTCGCCGTCGGGGCGCGGGTGTGGTCGAGCTGCCAGTCCTGGGCGCCCTCCTCGGCATCCGGTTCGAGCGGATCGGGGCGGGGCTGGGCGGGGATGCCGACGGCCACCGGGGCGGCGGGGTCGGCTTCGGCGACGCTTCCGGGGACGGGAACGGTCCCGGAGACGGCGGAGGCGTCAGAGACGACGGAGTCCACTCAGCACCCTTTCGAGGAGCGCGCGGTCGGGCTGGCCGGTGCCGTGACCGGTCCCGTACACACGGATCTTTCCCTGGTCGGCCAGGTCGCTGAGCAGCACCCGGACGACCCCCAACGGCATCTTGAGGAGCGCCGAGATCTCCGCCACCGTCCGCATCCGGCGGCAGATCTCGACGATGGCCCGCATCTCCGGCATCAGGCCGCGGGCGCCGGGCCCGCCGTCCGTCAGGACCTTGCGCGCGGCGGGCGCTTCGAGCGCCGCCACGAAGGTCTCGACGAGCAGGACGTGGCCGAAGCGGGTCCGGCCGCCGGTGAGCGAGTAGGGGCGCACGCGCGCGGGGCGGCGTCCCTCCCCGCGTACCGGCAGCCTGAAGGCGTGCGGGGCCGGGGCCGCGGAGGACATCGCCGTCACCGGGGGCCCTCCAGCGATTTGCGCAGCTCGCTGCGGACCTCGGGGGTGAGGACGTGGCCGGCGCGGCCCACGAAGAGCGCCATGTGGTAGGCCACGACGCTCATGTCGCAGTCGGGCGTGGCGTGCACGCCGAGCAGCGAGCCGTCGCTGATCGACATGACGAAGACGCTGCCCTCGTCCATCGCGACCATGGTCTGCTTGACCCCGCCGCCGTCCATCAGGCGCGCGGCGCCGATGGTCAGGCTGCCGATGCCGGAGACGATGGTGGCCAGGTCGGCGCTGGAGCCGCGCGGCCCTCTGGCCCGAGCGGCCCCGTCGGCCCCGTCGGCCTCATCGGCGGCCGGGGTGCCCTGCTGGGTCTCCGGGTCGGAGGACAGCAGCATCAGGCCGTCCGAGGAGACGACGGCGACCGAGCGGACCCCCGGCACCTCCTCGACCAGATTCCCCAGCAGCCATTGCAGGTTGCGGGCTTCCGTACTCAGTCCGAACGTTCCCGTCGCGGTCAACTGCGTGCCTCCTCGACTGTGTCCCCCGTCTTCTCCTCTGTACGTGCAGTCCTTGCGTTCGCTATCCCCGCCGCGCCCGTCCCCGGCGCGTTCGTCCCGGGCGCGTTCGTGCCCGGCGCACCGATCTCCGCCTCCACGTCACGGCGGCCGGCCTCGGCGCCCCGGTGGAAGCCGCCGAGGCGGCGGCGCAGGGCCTCGGGGTCCACGCCGCCCTTGCGGGGCGCGGCGGCGGGTCCGGCCCGGCGCACCACCTGGGGGGTGCGCTTGGGCAGGCCCTTGTCGGTGACCCGCTCCCACTGCGCGGGGCGCGGCCCGGGAACCGGCGGCTGGTCGACGGCCGGCTCGGGGGCCGGGTGGACGGCGTCGGGACCGGCGGCGCCTGCACCGGCGTCCTCGTCGGCGGCGCGCTCGTGGAGGTCCGGCTCCGGCGGCGGGGCGGGCAGCCGGACCTGGAGCGTGGTCTCGGAGACGGACTCCGGGGCGAGGGCCCCTTCGCGTCCGTACGACTCCGGGGCGAGGGCCCCTTCGTTCTCGTACGACTCCGAGGGCGCGGGCTCCGGCTCGGGGGCGTGCGCCTCCTCCACCGCCCGCCGGGGTTCCAGGCCGTACGCCTCCTCGGAGACGGCCTCCGGCCCGTACGGCTCCTCCGGCTGCCCCCCGGCAGGCTCCGCCTCCGCGAGCGCGCGTTCCGCCGCCTCCACCAGGGGGTCGCGGGTGCGGGACGGCAGGGTGTTGGAGTTGGCCTCCGCGACCGAGCCGGGGAGCTGGATCACGGGCCCCGTGCCCGCGGCCCGTACGGGCTCCGTCACGGCGGACGGCGGGGCGGTGGGCAGCAGGGGCAGCGGCAGGACCACGACGGCCGCCGTGCCGCCCGGCTGCTGCTCGCGCAGCTCGACGCGGACGCCGTGGCGGGCGGCGAGCAGGGCGACGACCCGCATGCCGAGCCCCTCGCCCTCGAAGGCGTCGGGGTCGGCCTCGGCCAGGCGGGCGTTCAGCCCGGCGGCGCGGGCGGGGGTCATGCCGATGCCGGAGTCCTGGACGGAGAGCATCACCTCGCCGGTCTCCAGGAGCCAGCCGGAGAGCTGGACCCCGGCGTCGGGCGGCGAGAAGGAGGTGGCGTTCTCCAGGAGTTCCGCGACCAGGTGGCTCAGGTCGTCCGCGGCGAAGCCGGCGACCTGGGCGTGCGGCGGCAGGGACTGGATGGTGACCCGCTCGTACCGCTCGATCTCGCTGACGGCGGCGCGCAGCACGTCGACGAGCGGGACGGCCCCGGCGTGGCCGTGGACGTGCTCGTGGCCGGCGAGGACGAGGAGGTTCTCGCCGTGGCGGCGCATGACGGTCGCCATGTGGTCGAGCTTGAAGAGGGTGCCGAGGCGGTCCGGGTCCTGCTCGCGCTCCTCCAGCTTCTCGATGACGCCGAGCTGGCGCTCGACGAGCCCGAGGTTGCGCAGGGAGAGGTTGACGAAGGTGTGCCGGACGGTGCCGCGGAGCTTTTCGAGCTCGGCGGTGAGGAGGGCGACCCGCCCCTGGAGTTCGGCGCGCTGGGCGGCGAGCTCGGCGGCGAGGGCCTCCTTGTCGGCGGCCAGGTCGGTCCGCTCGGCGGTGAGGTGCCCGGCGCGCGCGGCGAGCCCGGCGAGCTTGCCGTGCAGGGTGTTGAGGGAGCGGACGGCCTGCGCGAACTCGTCGTTGCGGCCGGTGAAGCGGACCGGCTCCTCGGCGGCCGGGTCGGGGGCGGCGGCGAGCCGGGCGGCGCCGATGCGGAGCACGGCGAGCGGCCGGGTGAGGCTGCGGGCGACGTAGGTGGAGACGCCGACGGCGAGGAGGAGGCAGCCGCCGAGGTAGGCGAGGCGCAGTTCGAGGGCGGTGACGTCGTCGTCGCGGAGCGCGGAGAGGCGGTCGACGCGCTGGGCGGCGAGGGTGGACTCGACGCCGCGCATCTGCTCGACGCGGGCGGAGAGGGCGGCCTCCAGGGCGGCCGGGTCGGTCGCGCGCTCGGCCTCGGTCAGCCGGGGCTGGTCGGTGAGGGAGGCGAGGGAGCGCTCGGCGTTCTTGACGTCGGGTCCGGTGACGGTGCCGGCGAGGGAGTCGCGGGCGGCGGCGCCGGCGGCCTGGTCGAAGTCGCCGAGGGCGGCGAGTTCGCGGACGCGGGCCTGCTGGGCGGCGGCGGTGAGCCGGTCGCGGGTCCGGTCGGCCTCCGCCGTGCCCTTCGGCTCCTCGGGGACGTAGGTGCCGGTCGTGGCGTCGTAGCGGAACTCGCCGGTGGGCTCGGGCTGCGGCACGGCGAGCGCGGCGAGGAGCAGGCCGCGGGTGGCGGAGGCCTGTTCGACGGCGCGGCCGAGGGCGGCGGGGGCGCGGGTGGCCTCGGTGAGCGAGGTGTCGGCGGCGCGGGCCGGGGTCCGGTCGGCCAGCTCGTCGGCGAGGGCCTGGAGCTTGTCGATGACGTCGGAGTACGCCTTGTGGGCCTCCAGGGCCGTGCCCTTGCCGGTGAGGGCGGCGCGGCGGACGGAGGGGACGCCGGCGAGGTCGCGGCGGAGTTCGGGGGAGGCGGCGGGGCGGATCTCGTCGATCTGCCGGTCGACGCGGGTGGAGCGCACGTCGGTGACCCGGCGCTTCTTCCCGGCGTCGCCGGTCTGGGCGTCGCGGCCCGCGGCGATGTACGCGACGACCTCGTCGCGCTCGTCGGCGAGGGAGTGCGCGAGGGTGACGGCCTGCCGGTCGAGTTCGGCGAGGGTGACCAGGCGCTGGGAGTCGGTCAGCTCGGCGGAGGCGGCGAGGACCGCGGGGGCTCCGGCGGCGAGGACGGTCACGCCCACGAGGGCGACGCCGAGGACGAGGCGGTTGCGGACGCGCTTGGCGCGGCCGGCGGGCTGGATGGGGGCGGTGGGCTGCGCGGGGGCGGTCGGCTGCGTCGGGGCGGGCGACGGGATCCGGGCGGACGACGGGGCCTGGGCGGACGGCAGGGTCCGGGCCGGGTCGGCGGCCGTGCCTCCGGCGGGGGCCGCGGCGGTGCCGCCCCCGGCCGGCGGGACACCGGGGCCCTGGCTCCGCGTGCCGTTCTTGCTCCGAGGCCGCTTCATCTGCACCGGTGCTCGCATTCTTGACTCGTCCAGCCACAAAGCAGAGGTGACGGCCGATCACATGGAGCGCCCCCACCCCCGATACGGCTTCCGACCATTCCAGCGCTTCCGGGAAGGGGACGGGCATCGGCCGCTCCGCCACCCGAACGAGTGAACAACACTCCGGAGTTGGCGAACAACTTCCTCCGACCGGGTCCCGGGGCCCCGGGACGGCCCCGGTTGGATCTTCCGCGCGGGCTTTGGCAGGATGCCCGCCCGCAGCTCTGCGGGGGCGTCCGTTCCGCCCCCGCCGTCACGTCCGCCGTGTTGGTACAGGCCTTTTCGCGTCATTCGCGGGTCCGGTGAAGGGTTCGGCGGGGGCGGGTGCGGGGCCGGGCACACTGGGCTCCATGCGCAGTGACGTCGCCTCCCTTCCCGGCAGCCCCGAACGCCCCAATGAGGACTGGGCGACCACCGTCCTGTCCGCAGCGGAGGGCAGGGGGGCGCTGGTCCTCCTCGACGGGGTCACGCCGCCCGCGGGGGACGACGGCTGTGTGCACGGGGTGCCGTGGTTCACCGCCCGCCTCGGTGGGACTTTGACCGAACTGTCCGCTTCCCGCCCGGACCTGCCCCTGTCCGAGATCCTCTCCGCGGCAATCCGGCGCACTGCGGAAGCCCATCGGGGGACCTGTGACCTTTCTCACGTACGGACGCCTCAGGCAACCGTGGTGCTCGCCCGCTGGGACGGGGCGGTGGTGGAGCACCTCGTGCTCTCCGACTCGGTCCTCCTCCTGGAGGCGCCGGACGGGGCGGTGCGGGCGGTCCTCGACGACCGGCTCGACCGGGTGCCGGTCGAGGTGCTGCGGTCCGTGGCGGCGACGGACCGGCTGCGGAACCGGGAGGGCGGCTTCTTCACGGCGGCGGCCGATCCGGCGGTCGCGGGACTCGCGGTGACCGGGACGTTCCCGCGCGCGGAGGTCCGGGCCCTGGCGGCGCTCACGGACGGGGCGAGCCGCTGGGTGGACCTGTTCGGCGCGGGCGACTGGGCGGACTGCCTCGGCGTCCTGCGCACGGAGGGCGCGCCCGGCCTGCTCCGGCGGGTGCGGGAGCGGGAGCTCGCGGACGCGGAGGCGGGGGGCGTACGGCGCTGGAAGCTGCACGACGACGCGACGGCGGTGTACGTGGAGCCGGGGCCGTAGGGGGTTCCGGGCCACCGGCCCCGGGGCTTGCGCCGTGCGGAGCCCTCAGCCCTCCGACCGTACGTTGAAGTGGTTCAGGAGCCGGGCCAGCTCGGCGACCTCGGCGCGGTCCCAGTCGGCGAGCTTGCGGACGTAGCGCTCGCGCCGGGCGTCGCGGACGCGGCGGAAGCGGTTCCGGCCCTCCTCGGTGAGGCGGACGAGGGAGGCGCGGCCGTCGGCGGGGTCGGGGTCGCGGGCGACGAGCCCGAGGTCTTCGAGGGCCCGGAGCTGGCGGCTCATGGTCGCCTTGCCGACGCCGAAGTACCCGGCGAGTTCGGTGGCCCGCTGGGGCCCGGCGTCGTCGAGGCGCACGAAGAGGCCGTAGGCGGCGGGCTCCAGTTCGGGGTGGACCTCACGGGCCATCTCGCCGGACTGGGCGCGGGCGCGCCGCAGGAAGACCGCCAGCTCGCGCTCCAGGGCGAGGAACTCCCGGTCCACGGGAACGGCGCCGACTCCGCCGGGGGACGCCGGAAGGGTTCCGCCTTCACCGGGGGCCGGCGGGATGCCCTCGCTCGCGCCGGGGGCCGGTGGGGCGCCCTCGCCTTCGCCGGGGGTCGGTGGGGCGAGCCGGCCTTCGCCGGAGGTCGGCGGGGCGCCCTCGCCTTCACCGGAGGTCGGCGGGGCGAGCCGGCCCTCGCCGGAGGTCGGCGGGGTACCCCCGCCCTCACCAGGAACCGATGGAACGGTCCGGCCTTCGCCGGGGGCCGGCGCGACGGTCCGCCCCCCGCCGGAGGTCGGCGGGACGCCTCCGGCGTCACCGGGGGCCGACCGGGCGCGCCCGTCCTCACTTCCCGTACCGCTTCCGTGCACGTCAGCGCCTCCCACGTGTTCCCCGGTGGCGCGCCTCCGCCACCCCGGCGGCCTTTCGGCCGCTGAAAGTTTCTTCCCGTCGCGGCCGTTTCCGCAGCTCTTCCAGTATTTCGCAGGCGTAGACCAACGGCGGCGGCCGGGCCCCCTTCCACGGGGCGGGTCTACGTGCGTAGCGTCGTTCCCACCCCCCTGATGACATGTCCACACCAGGACTCGTCGTCTCCTCTCCCCACGAGCCTTTCGGAGGCACGCGATGCGTGTGCACAGATCCGGAACGACCCTCGCCGGCGCCGCCCTGGCGGCCCTGGCCCTCCTCCTGCCCCTCGCCGGCTCCGCCGGTGCCGCCCCGGACGCGGGCGCCCGGCAGGTGCCCGCGCGCGGCACCGCCAACATGGGCATGGGCGTCCTCGCGCACGACGGGCGCGGCGACGCGTCCGGCGGCGCGTCGGTCCAGGCCGTCCAGACGGAGGGCGTGGACGTCTCCAGCCACCAGGGGAACGTCGCCTGGTCCACGCTGTGGAACAGCGGCGTCCGGTGGGCCTACGTCAAGGCCACGGAGGGCACCTACTACAAGAACACCTCGTTCACGCAGCAGTACACCGGCTCGTACGACGTCGGCATGATCCGGGGCGCGTACCACTTCGCCACCCCGGACACGACGGGCGGCGCGGCCCAGGCGGACTACTTCGTCGACAACGGGGGCGGCTGGTCGAAGGACGGCAGGACCCTGCCGGGCGTGCTCGACATCGAGTGGAACCCGTACGGCGCGACCTGCTACGGCAAGTCCCAGGCCGGGATGGTGTCCTGGATCCGCGACTTCCTGAACCGCTACAAGGCCCGGACCGGACGGGACGCCGTCATCTACACGGCGACGACCTGGTGGACCCAGTGCACCGGCAACCACTCCGGCTTCGGCGCCACCAACCCGCTGTGGATCGCGCGGTACGCCTCCACGGTGGGCGAACTCCCGGCCGGCTGGGCGTACCACACGATGTGGCAGTACACCTCCACCGGTCCGACGGTCGGCGACCACAACCACTTCAACGGGGACCTCTCGCGCGTTCGGGCGCTCGCGAACGGCTGACGCCTCCCCGTCACCCCACTTCCCGGCGGCCCCCGGGAGCGCACCGCGCGCTCCCGGGGGCCGCTCCCGCTTTTTCCCGTCATCCCCTTGCCCATTGGTATGGACCAATGCGAGGCTCTACGGCGGTCGCCCGGGTTTCAACTTCCGTGCGCCCCGCGCGCGTTGCTCGTTCCGTACTCCCCCACGCACGAGAGAGAGCCCCCGCATGCCCTCCCTGCCCTCCGCCCGGCCTTCCGCCCGCCGCACCGCCGCCGCCGCAGGCGCCGCGGCCCTGTCCGCCGCCGCGCTCGTCGGTCTCACCCCCACGGCGGCCAGTGCCCACGGAGCCGTCTTCAACCCCGTGAGCCGGCTGGCCGCCTGTTACGCCGAGGGCCCCGAGACGCCCAAGTCGCAGGTCTGCAAGGACCTCGTCGCCGACTCCGGCACCCAGCCGCTCTACGACTGGAACGAGGTCAACATCGCCAACGCGGACGGACAGCACCGGACCCTCATCCCGGACGGCAAGCTCTGTTCGGCGAACCGCGAGAAGTACCGGGCCCTGGACTGGGCGCGCACCGACTGGCCGGCGACGGCGGTCGCCGCCGGGTCGTTCGACTTCAAGGTCCGGGCGACGGCGGCCCACTCGGGCACCATGACCGTCTACATCACCAAGGCCGGCTTCGACCCGACCAAGCCCCTGAAGTGGTCGGACCTGGACGAGACCCCGGTGGCGGTCTACCAGACCACCCGCACCGCCACCGACGGCTACTACAACTTCACCGGCACCCTGCCGGCCCGCACCGGCCGCCACGTCGTCTACAAGGTGTGGCAGCGCAACGACAGCCCCGAGGCCTTCTACAGTTGCTCGGACGTCACCTTCGGCGGCACGGCCCGGGCCGGTACGGCGGCCAGGGCCGGGGCCACGACGCAGGCCCAGGCCCCGACCGAGGCGAGGATCGCGGCGGGCGCCGCCCTGTCCACCGTGAGCCACGCGGGCCACGGCGGCGACGAGCGGCCCCCGGCGCTCTCCGCCGAGGCCGCCGGGACCTCCTCCCCCCTGACGCCGGCCCTCGCGGGCGCGGGCGCCCTCGCCGCCTTCGCGGCGGGCAGCCTGCTCCTGGGCCGCCGCCGGAACACGTCCGCCTCCTGACGCGCCCCCACGCGTCACCGGCGGCGCCGCCAGGCCCGACGGGGCCGGGCGGCGCCTAGGAGCCGGACGCCCCGGGCGGGAAGAGGGCGGTGAGCCGGGGCAGGGCCCACCCCTCCCGCCCGGACGCCCCGCGCTCCTCGTCCTCTTCCCGCTCCTCCCCCTCTTCGTCCTCCGCCTCCTCGGCTTCCTCCGCCTCCTCGACCGCGTCGAGGAACTCCTCACCGTCGTCGTCCTCCTGGCCGGTCAGCTCGTCGTACGCGTCCTGGGCGACGTAGTCGAGCTCCTCCCACTCGGGCCACTCGTCGTCGTCCCAGTCGTCGCGGTGGCGTCCCGCGAGCGCCCGCACCTCGGGCAGGTCGGCCAGCGCGTCCGGGTCGGCGAGCACCGCCTCGTACACCTTCCGGCCCTGGCCCACCAGCCAGAGCGTGAAGTAGTGGAAGCCGTCGTCCGTGCAGCGGCCGCCCTCGATCCGGTCCGCCGCCCTCCACAGCGCACGCGTGTCGGCCGCCTCGCACGCCTTCTCCAGGCGCACCTGGAACGCCACGCTCTCCTCGGCCGGGCGCCGCAGCAGCTCCCCCTCCAGCCACTCCAGCCGCTCGTCCCGGGTGCCGGGGCGGCTGCTCAACTCCTCGATGAGAGCCCAGAAGGCGTCTTCGTTCATGCGTACGATCATGACAGTCGGGACTGACATCGCGGACCCGGCCCCGCCCTCGCCCCGGACCGGCCTCCGACCCGGCCCGGACCGGCGCCCGGACCCGCCCCACGTTCCGCGCCCGGACCCGCCCCACGCCCGCGCCCTGACGCGCCGGAGCGGGGCGTCCCCGAGGGAACGCCCCGCTCCTGACCGGGGGTTACGCCGCCGCGCCCACCGGCACCTCCGCCGGGGCGAGGGCGATCTCCAGGACCTGCCGGACGTCCGTCACCGGGTGGACCTCCAGCTTCTCCAGGATCTCGGCCGGGACGTCGTCCAGGTCGGCCTCGTTCCGCTTGGGGATCACGACCGTCGTGATGCCCGCCCGGTGCGCGGCGAGCAGCTTCTGCTTCACGCCGCCGATCGGCAGGACCCGGCCGGTGAGGGAGACCTCGCCGGTCATGGCCACGTCCGTGCGGACGAGCCGGCCGCTCAGCAGGGAGGCGAGGGCGGTCGTCATCGTGACGCCCGCGCTCGGCCCGTCCTTGGGGACCGCGCCCGCCGGGAAGTGGATGTGCACGCCCCGGTCCTTGAGGCCGGTGACGGGCAGCTCCAGCTCCGCGCCGTGCGAGCGGAGGAAGGAGAGCGCGATCTGGGCCGACTCCTTCATCACGTCGCCGAGCTGTCCGGTGAGGGTCAGGCCCGCGGCGCCGGTCTCCGGGTCGGCCAGGGAGGCCTCCACGAAGAGGACGTCACCGCCCGCGCCGGTCACGGCGAGGCCGGTGGCGACGCCCGGCACGGACGTCCGGCGCTCGGCCGGGTCCTGCGCGGACTCGGGCACGTGGTGCGGACGCCCGATCAGCTCCCGCAGGTCCTCGGGGCGGACCGCGAACGGCAGCTCCCGGTCGCCCAGTTCGTGCTGGGCCGCGACCTTCCGCAGCAGCCGGGAGATCGACCGCTCCAGGGTGCGGACGCCCGCCTCGCGGGTGTACTCGCCGGCCAGCTTCCGCAGCGACGCCTCCTCCAGGACGACCTCGCCGGGCTCCAGGCCCGCCCGCTCCAACTGCCGGGGCAGCAGGTGGTCGCGGGCGATGACGACCTTCTCGTCCTCGGTGTAGCCGTCGAGCCGCACCAGTTCCATGCGGTCGAGGAGGGCCTCCGGGATGGACTCCAGGACGTTCGCGGTGGCCAGGAAGACCACGTCGGAGAGGTCGAGCTCGACCTCCAGGTAGTGGTCGCGGAAGGTGTGGTTCTGCGCCGGGTCGAGGACTTCGAGGAGGGCCGCCGCGGGGTCGCCGCGGAAGTCGGAGCCGACCTTGTCGATCTCGTCGAGCAGGACCACCGGGTTCATGGACCCGGCCTCCTTGACGGCGCGGACGATCCGGCCGGGCAGGGCGCCGACGTAGGTGCGGCGGTGGCCGCGGATCTCCGCCTCGTCCCGGACGCCGCCGAGGGCGACCCGGACGAACTCCCGGCCCATCGCGTGGGCGACGGACTCGCCGAGGGAGGTCTTGCCGACGCCGGGCGGGCCGACGAGGGCGAGGACGGCCCCGCCCCGGCGCCCGCCGACCACGCCGAGGCCGCGGTCGGCGCGCCGCTTGCGCACCGCCAGGTACTCGGTGATCCGCTCCTTCACGTCGTCCAGGCCCGCGTGCTCGGCGTCGAGCACCGCGCGGGCGCCCCGGATGTCGTACCGGTCCTCGGTCCGCTCGTTCCAGGGCAGTTCGAGGATCGTGTCGAGCCAGGTGCGGATCCAGGAGCCCTCGGGGGACTGGTCGCTGGACCGCTCCAGCTTCTCGACCTCCTTGAGGGCGGCCTCGCGCACCTTCCCGGGCAGGTCGGCGGCCTCCACGCGGGCACGGTAGTCGTCGGACTCCTCGCCCTCCGCCTCGCCGTTGAGCTCGCGCAGTTCCTTGCGGACGGCTTCGAGCTGGCGGCGGAGGAGGAACTCGCGCTGCTGCTTGTCGACGCCCTCCTGGACGTCCTTGGCGATGGTCTCGGCGACCTCCTGCTCGGCGAGGTGCTCGCGGAGCTGGGCGGTGGCCAGGCGCAGCCGGGCGACCGGGTCGGCGGTCTCCAGGAGTTCGACGCGCTGGGCGACGGTCAGGAAGGGCGAGTAGCCGGAGTTGTCGGCGAGGGCGCCGACGCCGTCGATCTGCTGGACGCGGTCGACGACCTGCCAGGCGCCGCGCTTCTTCAGCCAGGTGGTGGCGAGCGCCTTGTACTCCTTGACCAGCTCGGTCACGGAGCCGGGCAGCGGGTCGGGCAGGTTCTCCTCGACGGCGGTGCCCTCGACCCACAGGGCGGCGCCGGGGCCGGTCGTACCGGCGCCGATGCGGACGCGGCCGCGGCCGCGCACGAGCGCGCCCGGGTCGCCGTCGGACAGGCGTCCCACCTGCTCGACGGTCCCGAGGACGCCGGTCCCGGCGTAGGTGCCGTCGACGCGGGGCACGAGCAGCACCCGCGGCTTCCCCGCTCCGGGCCGTGCGGCCGCCTGGGCGGCCTCGACGGCGGCCCGTACGTCGTTGTCGGACAGGTCCAGCGGCACCACCATTCCGGGCAGCACGACCTCGTCGTCGAGCGGCAGCACAGGCAGAGTGAGCGGCGCGGACGCCATGGACTCGGAAGCCATGATCTCCCCTTCGGCAGTCAAGTTGAGCTGTACCGACTCAATGCTTGTGAGCCCGTAGATGTTCCCGGACGCCTGTTCGCTGTGAGCGATCACTCTCGTGCACCCCTCGAACGGCCTATGTAATACCCCTATGGAGATGCGAGCCATTACATCGGCGTGGGTGAGGGGCTGGACCGTCTCCCGGGGCACTCCGGCCGCCGTCGACCGGCCCTGGGGGCACCGGATCGACGTGGGCCTCCCCCGGCACGTCCTGCGGCACGTGTTGCCCGCGCCCGACGCGGCCACCGTCGGCGCGCTCTGCGAGCGGCTCACCCGGCCGTACACCTGGCTCAAGGTGATGGCGGACGCCGAGGAGGTGGCGCCGTGGATCACCGAGGGGTGGACGATCCCCGACGACCCCGGCTTCATGATGGTCAAGCGGCTGGACCCCGGCGCCCGCCCCGCGCCGCCCGAGGGGTACGCCCGGACCGTCGAGTTCCGGGACGGCGTCGTCCGGGTCCGGATCCACGCCCCGGACGGCACCCTCGCCGCCCGGGGACAGATCGCCCCGACCGGCGCCACCGCCGTCGCGGACCGGATCGAGATGGACGCGGCGCACCGGCGCCGGGGCCTCGGCGCGAACGTCGTGCTCACCCTGGAGGCCGAAGCCGCCCGGGCGGGCGCCGCGACCGGCGTCCTCTCCGCGACCACGGACGGCCGGGGGCTCTACGGGGCGCTGGGCTGGGAATACCGGGGGCCGCTGACCGGGATCGTACGGGGCGAGGACTGAGCGCCGAACGTGCCGGACGCTCCGGACGCGCCGGGCAAGAGTGGAATCCGGCCGTCCGGCTGCGCCGGGGCGCTCCGCCGGGCATGCTCCTCCCATGACGAGAGGCGCGTGGGGAAGGCGATGCGGGGCCGCACTGCTTGCGGCGGCCCTGGCCGGCGGTGCGGCCGGCTGCGGAGCGGACGCGGGGGCCGGGGCCCCTCCGGTGCCGGGCGCGCCGGGGACCACGGCCGGGCCGGGCTCCCCCGGCGCCACGACCGGAACGGTCACGCCGGACACTCCCGGTCCCACCACCACACCGGGCTCCCCAGGCTCTCCCACCACGCCCGACACTCCCCGGCAGGACCCCCGGCCGGGCGAGGTCCTCGTCCAAGTGGTCGTCACCGGTGGTTTCGCCGGGGTGCGGAACCGGCTCGTCGTCCACCGCGACGGGGAGTGGACGGTCCGCTCCGGCGACAAGCCGCCCCGGACCGGCCGGCAGACCGCCGCCGAGGCCGCCGAGCTGCGCGCGGCCCTGGAGGACCCCGCCTTCGCCCTCGTCCCGGCGCGGCCGACCGGACGGCCCGTCGCCGACGGCTTCCGGTACGAGGTGACCCATCGCCACCGCGTGGTCGTCGCGGGCGACGACGACCGCCCGCCCGCGCTCCAGCGCGTCTTCGACGCCCTCCCGGAGGGCGGCCCGCCGACGAGCCCCTGAGGCCGCCCCCGCCCGCGGCCCCCGCGAACCGTGAACCGGATCGGGGCCCGCCCGCGACAGAGAGGGCGTGAGACTGTCGCGCCCCGCGGGGGGGAGGCCCCTCCGGGGGCGACGAGGACGACGCGGCGCTGCTGCGCGCGGTGGCCCGGGGGGACACCGAGGCGCTCGCCGTGCTCTACGACCGGCACGCCGGCTGGCTGCACGCCCGGCCGGCCCGGCGCTGCCCGGACGAGGAGACCGTGCGGGAGGTCCTCCAGGACACCTTCGTCACGGTCTGGCGCTCGGCCGGCGGACACCGGGGCCGGGGCGAGGCGGGCGGCTGGCTCTGGGTGATCGCCGCCCGGCGCCTGGTGGACGCGCGGCGGGCCGGGGCCCGCGCCGCACGAGCCTCGGCCGCGCCGGAGCCCGCCGCTCCCGTCCCGTCCGCCGAGGACCGGGTACTCGCGGGTCTGGAGTACGGGGAGGCGGGCGCCGCCCTGGACCGGATCTCGCCCGAACTCGCCGAGGTCCTGCGCGCCACCGTCGTCGACGGCCTGACGACCCGTGAGGCCGCCCACCTGCTCGGCATCCCCGAGGGCACCGTCAAGACCCGCCCCGGTGACGTCGAGCTGCCCGACCCCTGGGAGGACACGACCCGCAGCCGGCTCACCCGCCCCGACCTGTACCGGAACTCGGCGGTGACCTGGCTGTTCTCGGCCACCTGCGGCCCCACCGCCGCGTCGGCGGGCGACATCCACCTCGCCGTCACCGAATGGCTGGCGCCGACCCCCGGCGACTACGGCCCCGACACCGCCTCCGCGCAGCCGTACATCGACCGGCTCCGCACCAAGTCCCCCGCCGAGCAGCGTGCTTACCTCATCCGCTACCTGGCGGCGGACGCCTGCGACCCGGACGGGGTGCCCGTTCCGTGAGGTCCCTCCCCCCTCTTCTCCTCCACTCCCGTTCCCACGCCCTGCCCGGCGCGCTCGTCGCCCTCGCCGGTACGGCGGCGGTCGCCGCCGGGACGTTTCGCTGGCTGGAAACGATCCCCGGCTCCGGTCCCTCGGACCGGCTCCCGGTCGTCGTCCTCGGCCCGCTGCTCGCGGCGGCCGCCGCCGGCACCTGCCTGCGCACGCCGAGCGACGAGCTGGACCGGACGGCGATCCGCGCGTGGTGGCCGCGCCGGCTCGCCCACCTCCTCGTCCCGGCCGCGCTCGCCGCGCTCCTGCTCGCCCTGGCCGTGCCCGGCCACCCGGCGGAGTTCGGCGCGCCGGCGGCCGTCCGGAACACGTTGGGCCTGGCGGGCCTCGCGGCGGACTGGTGGGCCTGGGTGACGCGGCCGGGCCCGCAGGGCGGGGCGTGGACGGCGGCGGCGGCCGCCTTCGCGGCGGGCGCGGCCCTGTACGCGTGGCGGGGCGCCCGGCGCGGGGCCGGCGGGCGTTGAGGCGGGAACCCGGCGGGCGCCGAAAGGCCGGAACAGGACGCCGGGCGGGTCCGTGGGCGGTGCGGCCCGGGCGCCCGGCGCGTGACCTCCCGGGGGTGGGTCGTGGCCGGGTCGGGGCCGGGTGGGGGGCGGCGGGAGGGCCTCCCGGGAGAGGGGGCGGGCCACGACCGCCCGTTCCCGTAACGCGTTTGTCGTCGTCACCGCCGTCCGGCGAGGATGGCGGGCACCACCCGACGAGACGACGAGAGCGGAGCGACCGACGATGTCAGGACCCGTGACCCTCGACCGGCGCGAAGGACCCCACGGAGAGGTCGTCCTGCGGCGCCGCGACGAGCACTACGAGATCATCGCCAACGGCACCTTCCTGATGGACACCTCCGACGGGCGCTCCGAGCGGCTCCTGGTCGACGCGGCCCTCGCCGCGCTCCCCGAGGCGCGCCGGGCCGGCGCCTCCGTCCTCGTCGGCGGGCTCGGCGTCGGCTTCTCCCTCGCCCACGCCGCCGCCGACCCCCGCTGGGGCCGGATCGTGGTCGCCGAGCGCGAGGAGGCGATCATCGACTGGCACCGGCGGGGCCCGCTCGCCGCGGTCTCCGGGGCCGCGCTCGCCGATCCCCGGACCGTGATCCTGCACACGGACCTCGTCGCGCACGTCCACACCTCCGCCGACACCTACGACGCCCTCTGCCTCGACATCGACAACGGCCCCGACTGGACCGTCACCGAGGACAACGAATCCCTTTACTCCGCCCAGGGGTTGGCGGCCTGCGCCGCCCGTCTGAACCCCGGCGGGATCCTCGCCGTGTGGTCCGCGCGCCCCTCCGCGGATTTCGAAGCAACCTTGCGGAATGCCGGATTCAGCGGGGTACGGACGGAAGAGGTGCCCGTTGCCCGGGGCGTCCCGGACGCGGTCCACCTCGCGGTCCGTCCCGGCTGACTCCTGGATAGCCTGGACACCGCCGGTACCTCTAGGCTGCTGCACCGACATCGGCGACGCGAGGCGGGGCAATGGAGCAGACACACACCACTCACCACGGTGCGGCGGCCACTCCGGGGGCCCAGCGGCGCGTCCTGGTGGTCGAGGACGACGCCACGATCGTCGAGGCGATCTCCGCCCGGCTGCGCGCCGAGGGCTTCCTCGTGCAGACCGCGACCGACGGGCCCGCCGCCGTCGACGCGGCCGAGGCCTGGCAGCCCGACCTGATGGTCCTGGACATCATGCTGCCCGGCTTCGACGGCCTGGAGGTGTGCCGCAGGGTCCAGGCCCAGCGTCCCGTCCCGGTCCTCATGCTGACCGCCCGCGACGACGAGACCGACATGCTGGTCGGCCTCGGCGTCGGCGCCGACGACTACATGACGAAGCCGTTCTCGATGCGCGAGCTGGCCGCCCGGGTGCACGTGCTGCTCCGCCGGGTCGAGCGGGCCGCGCTCGCGGCGGTCACCCCGCGCAGCGGCATCCTGCGCCTGGGCGAACTGGAGATCGACCACGCCCAGCGGCGGGTCCGGGTCCGCACCGAGGACGTGCACCTGACCCCGACCGAGTTCGACCTGCTCGTCTGTCTGGCGAGCACCCCCCGCGCGGTCCTCTCCCGCGAGCAGCTCCTCGCCGAGGTGTGGGACTGGGCGGACGCCTCGGGCACCCGGACCGTGGACAGCCACATCAAGGCGCTGCGCCGGAAGATCGGGGCCGAGCGGATCCGCACGGTCCACGGCGTCGGCTACGCGCTGGAGACCCCGGCGCCATGAGCCCCCGCGGGCCCGGAGGGCCGGAGCAGCCGAGGGGACCGGGAGGGCCGGGAGGACAGGACGGACGGGGCGGGCCGGACGGGCCTGGTGAGGTCCGTGGGCCCGGTGGGGCCGGTGGATTCCGTGGGCCCAGTGGGTTCCGTGGCGGGCGGCGCCGCCGGATCGCGATCTCCATCAAGACCAAACTCGGCGCGCTCGTCGTCGGGGCGGTCCTGCTGACCTCCTGCCTCGCCCTGGTGGCGATCCGCACGTCCACCGAGTTCCGGTACATCACGATCTTCGCGATGATCGCGACCCTGCTCATCACCCAGTTCGTGGCGCAGTCCCTGACGGCCCCGCTGGACGAGATGACCACCGTGGCCGGCACGATCTCGCGCGGCGACTTCAGCCGCCGGGTGCGGGGCGCGGACCGGCGGGACGAGCTGGGCGACCTCGCCTCGACGATCAACCGCATGGCGGACGACCTGGAGGCCGTGGACCGGCACCGCAAGGAGCTGGTGGCCAACGTCTCGCACGAGCTGCGGACCCCGATCGCCGCGCTGCGCGCCGTCCTGGAGAACGTCGTGGACGGGGTGTCCGAGGCCGATCCCGAGACGATGCGGTCGGCCCTGAAGCAGACCGAGCGGCTCGGGCGGCTCGTGGAGACGCTCCTGGACCTGTCACGCCTTGACAACGGTGTCGTGGCCCTGCGGGGCAGCCGCTTCGAGGTCTGGCCGTACCTCTCGGGGGTCCTGCGGGAGGCGAACCTCGCCGCGTCCCAGCGCGGCCTGTCGTCCACCTCGGGCCTGCACAACCGTACGGACGTGCACCTGCACCTGGACGTGTCGCCGCCCGAGCTGGTCGCCCACGCGGACACGGAGCGGCTGCACCAGGTGATGGCGAACCTGATCGACAACGCGGTGAAGCACTCCCCGCCGCACGGCCGGGTCACCGTGCGGGCCCGGCGCGGGCCGTACGCGGACTCCCTGGAGCTGGAGGTCGAGGACGAGGGCCCCGGCATCCCGGAGTCGGAGCGGCACAAGGTCTTCCAGCGGTTCAACCGGGGCTCGGCCTCGCGCCGGCAGGGTCCGGGCAGCGACGGCGGGACGGGTCTCGGGCTCGCGATCGCCCGCTGGGCGGTCGATCTGCACGGCGGCGAGATCGGTGTGGCCGAATCATCACGCGGGTGCCGCATCAGAGTCACTCTTCCGGGCAGTCGTCCACCGACGGATTGACGTAGGGTTCGAACCGGAAGAACACGTTCTGCGTGTACGTGGGCAGGACCTGCGCGCACGTGAGCGGGGTGCGATCAGGGGTGCGGCCGAAGAGGGCCGTGCCGATGCTTTTCCGTACCCTCACACCAGCGGAACCACGCTTGTTTCCCGCCATTCACGGCTCCGAAACACCCCGTCAAGTGTGACTTGCGCGACGTTGGAGTGCCCGGCCTGCACCTCCCGGCCGGACAGGCGTAGCCTTTATTTCCGCTGTCCATCACCTTGTGAAGCGGAAGAGGGCGGTTGCCGCCGTGTCGTCTCAGTCCCCCAGTACCCCGAGCTCCCCGACCGACCAAGACGGGCAGGGCCAGAACCCTGCGACCGCCTTCGGTGCCAATGAGTGGCTCGTCGACGAGATCTACCAGCAGTACCTCCAGGACCCGAATTCGGTCGATCGTGCCTGGTGGGACTTCTTCGCCGACTACAAGCCCGGAGCGTCGGAGACCCCGGCCGCCCAGGCGCCCACCCAGAGCCCGCAGGGCACGCCGAGCGCTCCCGCCGCGCCGCAGACGGGCCCCGCACAGGCCGCGCCTGCCGCTCCGGCCGCCGTGCCCGCCCCTGCTCCGGCTCCCGCCGCCCAGAAGCCGGCTCCGGCCGCCGCCGCCCCGGCCGCGGTGAAGGCGACCCCCGCGGCCGCCCCGGCCGCCAAGCCGGCCGCCGCCCAGGCCGCGCCGGCCGCCGCGAAGCCCGCCGCCGCGAAGGCCGCCCCGGCCTCCGAGGCCCCGGCCGGTCCCGAGCTGATCACGCTGCGCGGCCCCGCCGCCGCGGTCGCGAAGAACATGAACGCCTCCCTGGAGGTGCCGACGGCCACGTCCGTCCGCGCCGTCCCGGTGAAGCTGCTCTTCGACAACCGGATCGTGATCAACAACCACCTGAAGCGCGCCCGGGGCGGGAAGATCTCCTTCACCCACCTCATCGGCTACGCGATGGTGCAGGCCATCAAGGCCATGCCGTCCATGAACAACTCCTTCGCGGAGAAGGACGGCAAGCCGACCCTGGTCAAGCCGGAGCACGTGAACTTCGGCCTCGCGATCGACCTGGTGAAGCCCAACGGCGACCGCCAGCTCGTCGTCGCGGGCATCAAGAAGGCCGAGACGCTCAACTTCTTCGAGTTCTGGCAGGCGTACGAGGACATCGTCAAGCGCGCCCGCGTGGGCAAGCTGACGATGGAGGACTTCTCCGGCGTCACCGTCTCCCTGACCAACCCCGGCGGCCTCGGCACGGTCCACTCCGTGCCGCGTCTGATGCCCGGTCAGTCGGTCATCATGGGCGTCGGTTCGATGGACTACCCGGCCGAGTTCCAGGGCACCTCCCAGGACACCCTGAACAAGCTGGGCATCTCGAAGGTCATGACCCTGACCTCGACCTACGACCACCGGGTCATCCAGGGCGCCGCCTCCGGCGAGTTCCTGCGGATCGTCGCGAACCTGCTCCTCGGCGAGGAGGGCTTCTACGACGAGATCTTCAAGGCCCTGCGCATCCCCTACGAGCCGGTCCGCTGGCTCCGCGACATCGACGCCTCGCACGACGACGACGTCACCAAGGCCGCGCGCGTCTTCGAGCTGATCCACTCCTACCGGGTCCGCGGCCACGTCATGGCCGACACCGACCCGCTGGAGTACAAGCAGCGCAAGCACCCCGACCTGGACATCACCGAGCACGGCCTCACCCTGTGGGACCTGGAGCGCGAGTTCGCGGTCGGCGGCTTCGCCGGCAAGTCGATGATGAAGCTCCGCGACATCCTCGGCGTGCTCCGCGACTCGTACTGCCGCACCACCGGCGTCGAGTTCATGCACATCCAGGACCCGAAGCAGCGCAAGTGGATCCAGGACCGCGTCGAGCGCCCGCACTCCCGCGTGGAGCGCGAGGAGCAGTTGCGGATCCTGCGCCGCCTGAACGCCGCCGAGGCCTTCGAGACCTTCCTGCAGACGAAGTACGTCGGCCAGAAGCGCTTCTCCCTGGAGGGCGGCGAGTCCGTCATCCCGCTGCTCGACGCGGTCATCGACTCGGCCGCCGAGTCGCGCCTCGACGAGGTCGTCATCGGCATGGCCCACCGCGGCCGCCTGAACGTCCTGGCGAACATCGTCGGCAAGTCGTACGCGCAGATCTTCCGCGAGTTCGAGGGCAACCTCGACCCGAAGTCGATGCACGGCTCCGGCGACGTCAAGTACCACCTGGGCGCCGAGGGCACCTTCACCGGCCTGGACGGCGAGCAGATCAAGGTCTCGCTCACCGCCAACCCCTCGCACCTGGAGGCGGTCGACCCGGTCCTGGAGGGCGTCGTCCGCGCCAAGCAGGACGTCATCAACAAGGGCGGCACGGACTTCACCGTCCTGCCCGTCGCCCTGCACGGCGACGCGGCCTTCGCCGGCCAGGGCGTCGTCGCCGAGACGCTGAACATGTCGCAGCTCCGGGGCTACCGCACCGGCGGCACGGTCCACATCGTCATCAACAACCAGGTCGGCTTCACCGCCGCCCCGGAGTCCTCGCGCTCCTCGATGTACGCGACCGACGTGGCCCGCATGATCGAGGCGCCGATCTTCCACGTGAACGGCGACGACCCGGAGGCCGTGGTCCGCGTCGCGCGGCTCGCCTTCGAGTTCCGCCAGACGTTCAACAAGGACGTCGTGATCGACCTCATCTGCTACCGCCGCCGCGGTCACAACGAGGGCGACAACCCCTCGTTCACCAACCCGCAGATGTACAACCTGATCGACAAGAAGCGTTCGGTGCGCAAGCTCTACACCGAGTCGCTCATCGGTCGCGGGGACATCACCCTGGAGGAGGCGGAGCAGTCGCTCCAGGACTTCCAGGGCCAGTTGGAGAAGGTGTTCGCGGAGGTCCGTGAGGCCACCACCGCCGCGCCGTCCTCGGTGCACGTCCCGGACGCCCAGGCCGAGTTCCCGGTCGCCGTCACCACCGCGGTCTCCCAGGAGGTCGTGAAGCGGATCGCCGAGTCCCAGGTGAACGTCCCGGAGCGGATCACGGTCCACCCGCGTCTGCTGCCGCAGATGCAGCGCCGCGCCGCGTCCATCGACGACGGCACCATCGACTGGGGCTTCGGCGAGACCCTCGCCATCGGCTCCCTGCTGATGGAGGGCACCCCGGTCCGGCTCTCCGGCCAGGACTCCCGCCGCGGCACCTTCGGCCAGCGCCACGCGGTCCTGGTGGACCAGGAGACCGGCGAGGACTACACCCCGCTGCTCTACCTGACCGAGGACCAGGCCCACTACAACGTCTACGACTCGCTGCTCAGCGAGTACGCGGCGATGGGCTTCGAGTACGGCTACTCGCTGGCCCGCCCGGACTCCCTGGTCGTCTGGGAGGCCCAGTTCGGCGACTTCGTCAACGGCGCGCAGACCGTCGTCGACGAGTTCATCTCCTCGGCCGAGCAGAAGTGGGGCCAGACCTCCGGCGTCACGCTGCTCCTGCCGCACGGCTACGAGGGCCAGGGCCCGGACCACTCGTCCGCGCGCCCGGAGCGCTTCCTCCAGATGTGCGCCCAGGACAACATGACGGTCGCCATGCCGACGCTGCCGTCGAACTACTTCCACCTCCTGCGCTGGCAGGTGCACAACCCGCACCACAAGCCGCTCATCGTCTTCACCCCGAAGTCGATGCTGCGCCTGAAGGCCGCGGCGTCCAAGGTGGAGGAGTTCACCACCGGCGGCTTCCGCCCGGTGATCGGCGACGAGACGGTCAGCCCGGCCGACGTCCGCAAGGTCGTCTTCTGCGCGGGCAAGGTCTACTACGACCTGGAGGCCGAGCGTCAGAAGCGCGGCGTCACGGACACGGCGATCATCCGTGTGGAGCGCCTGTACCCGCTGCCGGGTGCCGAGCTCCAGGCCGAGATCGCCAAGTACCCGAACGCCGAGAAGTACCTGTGGGCCCAGGAGGAGCCGGCGAACCAGGGTGCCTGGCCGTTCATCGCGCTCAACCTGATCGACCACCTCGACCTGGCGGTCGGCGCGGACATCCCGGCGGGCGAGCGCCTGCGCCGGATCTCGCGTCCGCACTCCTCCTCCCCGGCGGTCGGCTCGGCCAAGCGCCACCAGGCGGAGCAGCAGCAGCTCGTCGACGAGGTCTTCGACGCCTGATCCCGTACCGCTCGCGCGTGACGGGCGGAGGCCCGGCGCCCCACCAGGGGTGCCGGGCCTCCGGCGTTCCCGGACCCGGGCGGGCGGCGGGGGCGCGCGGGACACGGCCTATCCTGATCGCATGTACTTCACCGACCGTGGCATCGAGGAACTGGAGAAGCGGCGCGGCGAGGAGGAGGTCACCTTCGAGTGGCTCGCCGAGCAGCTACGGACGTTCGTCGACCTCAACCCCGACTTCGAGGTGCCGGTCGAGCGCCTCGCGACCTGGCTGGCCCGTCTGGACGACGAGGACGAGGACGACGAGTAGGACGCCGCCGCGTCCCCGGACGCCGTGCGGTCACCGCTCCCTGAGCCGGTCGTACGCGAGTCCCAGGGCGCCGTGCGCGACGAGCAGCGCCCCGGCCGCCGCCCAGCCGCCGCTGCGCCGGCCGGCGCCCCAGAGCAGCAGCGGCACCCCCGCCGCGAGCTGCGCCCCGCCCAGGACACGCGCCCGCGTGCCGCGCAGGTACGGGCCGAGGGGCCCCTCCTCCACCACGTCGAGCTCGGCGCGGACGGCGTCCTTCCAGCCGGTCCGTTCGAGCTGTTCGGCGCCCTGCGCGAGGGCGACGGAGCGGAGCCGGTCGGCGTGGTCGCCGGGGGCGAGGCCGGTGGGCAGGGCGAGGCCGGCGCGGGCGAGGACCGCGACGATCCCGACGAGCCGGCTGTGGGCGTCGGCCTCCGGGTCGGGCCCGGTGAGCGGTTCGAGGGCCTGCACGTCGAGGACGGGGTCGAGGGCGAGCCGGGCGGCGAAGGTGCGCATGGCCTCGTCCTCGCCGACGGGGGTGCCGTCCGCGAGCCATGTGTAGCCGACCGTGCGGCGGAAGCCGGCGGCGAGGGTGAGCCCGGCCCGGTCGCGGTCCCACCACAGCGCGACGACGGGCCAGGTGGCGGCCGAGACGGCGAGGGCGGTGGCCCAGCCGGTGACGACCTGTTCGACGGGTTCCCCGCCGTGGAGCCAGGGCTTCCCCTCCGGTACGAGCACGCTCCAGCCGGTGCCGGCGGGGGCGAGGAGCAGGCGTTCCCCGAGCAGTTGGGCCGGCGGCCGGACCGCCGGGGGTTCGGCGCGGCAGAGCAGCAGCGCGCCGACGGGGTGCGGTCCGGATGTCGCATTCATGCCCCTACGCTAGGCCAATTTGTCCGCACAAGGAGGTAATTGCCCTCCTCCCTAGGGGGAGAGTCAGGGTTGACTTCATCAGGCCGCGATATATCGTGTTGTTCGAAAGACGCGATATGTTGCGTTGCCGATGCGGGAGGTCAGCACCATGACTGAGTGGTCCGTCGCCGAGCCGACGAAACTGGCACCGGCCGACCCCGTGACGCGCCTGCGGATCCGCGTCGTCAACGGCACGGTGAACGTGGTGGGGACGGACGAGAGTTCCGCCCGTGTGGAGATCTCCGAGATCGACGGCCCGCCGCTGATCGTGTCGCAGGACGGCTCCACCCTGACCGTGGGGTACGAGGACCTCCAGTGGAAGCACGTCCTCAAGCTGTTCGACCGCAAGGAGTACCGGCGCCGGGCCGTCGTCTCCGTCGCCGTCCCCGCGGGGGCCGACGTCGAGGTGGGCGTGGTCGGCGCCGAGGCCGTCGTCTCCGGCATCCGGGGGCGTACGGAGGTGCGCGGCGTCAGCGGCGACACCACCCTCCTGGGGCTCTCCGGCCCGGTCCGCGCCGAGAGCGTCTCGGGGAGCCTGGAGGCCCAGTCGGTCACGGGCGCCCTGCGGGTCAACTCGATGACCGGGGACGTGACGGTGATCGAGGGCGCCGGCGTCTCCGTGCGGGCCGAGACGGTCAGCGGCGACATGGTCGTCGACCTCGCCCCGGCCGGGCCCGACGGCCCGCCCGCCGACATCCGGCTCACCAGCGTCTCCGGCGAGGTCGCCATCCGGCTCCCGCACCCGGCCGACGCCCGGGTCGAGGCGAGCACCACGAGCGGCTCCGTGTCGAACGCCTTCGAGGACCTGCGGGTCGGGGGCCAGTGGGGCGCCAGGACCGTCACCGGCACCCTCGGTCCGGGCCGCGGCACCCTCAGGGCCACCACCGTCTCCGGCTCCATCGCCCTGCTCCGCCGCCCCGAGGCGGACGAGGACACCGGCGCCGGCCCCTCCTCCACCCCCTCCGCGACCGGAAAGGTGCTCTGACATGCCGCCCGTCTTCGCCCACGGCCGCCTGCGCCTCTATCTGCTCAAACTGCTCGACGAGGCCCCCCGCCACGGCTACGAGGTGATCAGACTCCTGGAGGAGCGCTTCCAGGGCTTCTACGCGCCCTCGGCCGGCACGGTCTACCCCCGCCTGGCCAAGCTGGAGGCCGAGGGGCTCGTCACCCACGCCAGCGAGGGGGGCCGGAAGGTCTACTCGATCACCGACGCGGGCCGCGCCGAACTGGCCGGGCGCGGCGCCGAGCTGGACGACCTGGAGCGGGAGATCCGCGAGTCGGTGTCGGAGCTGGCGGCGGAGATCCGCGACGACGTGCGCGGAGCGGCCGGCCGGGTCCGCAGCGAGATGCGCGCGGCGGCGGGCCGGGCCGGGACGGCGGAGGCCTCCTCGTTCACCGACGCCAAGGAGGAGCTGCGCCGGGTCGGGCAGGAGTGGAAGCAGCAGGCCCGCGAGGCCCGCGCGGAGGCCCGGTCGGCGCGCCGCCAGGCGAAGGAGTTCCAGCGGATCGCCCAGCAGGTCCAGGAGGAGGTCCAGGACCACTTCGCGCGGGGCGACTGGCCCAAGGGGGTCTGGGAGGGGATCTCCGGCATCACGGCCCAGCTCGGGGACCTGGTGACGGGCACGACCCACCCGAAGGCCGGTGCCGCCGGACAGGAGCCGCCGTTCGCGGCGGCCCCGGCCGGCGAGGCCCCGGAGTGGGCGCGGGACGTGGAGGGTTCGGGCGATCCGGCCCGCGACCTCGACCGGCTCCTCGACCGCTTCCGCGACGAGGTCCGGGACGCCGCCCGCGACCACGGGGTGACCCGGGACCAGGTGACCGAGACCCGGAGCCACCTGGCCGCGGCGGCCCACCGCATCACGGACCTGCTGCACCCCGACAGGAAGGGGTGAGCGGCCGGGAGCGAAGGGCCGCGGGCGGGCGACCGGGCACGGTGGGCGGCCTGCGCGGTACGGACCGTCGGCGCGGCCCCGGCGTCAGCGGCGGGTGACCGTGACCGTCACCCGGGCGTCCGGGGCCGCGAGGACCCGGGCCCTGCCCCGGCCCTCGCGGAGGACGAGGGCCGCGCCCCGGGCCGTCACCCGCCAGTCGCCCGGCGGCAGGGAGAGTTCGGTGACCCGGGAGCCCCGGCGCCCGGCGGCGTCGTACGAGAGGCGGTAGACCCCGGTCCCGGGGTCGTACGCAGCGGAGCGGACCCGGCCCGCGACCGCCTCCGCGTACGGCTCGGCGGTCAGCTCCTTGTTGGTGCGGAAGGCGCCGGCGCCGTCGACCGCGCAGTAGCCGCCGCCGTAGCACCACACGTAACCGGCCCAGCCGGAGCCGTAGCGGCCGAGGGAGGACATCGCGTCACGGTAGAAGCGGTTCATGTTCGGCAGGGAGTTGTTGAGCGGCCCCCACTCCCCCACCACCACGGGCACCTCGTACTGCTCGGGGTAGCGGGTGACGGCCCGCTCGTAGGTCTCGATCCAGCCGGCGGCGGGGTCGTAGTCGGCGCCCGCCTCCATGCCGGTGTTGTAGAAGTGCGGGGCGTAGACGACCTTCGGGTCGTGGATCCGCCCGAGCCCGGTGGGCACGCCCTCGCCCACGACGGGGGTGGGCTCGACGAAGATCCAGGCGTCCCGGTCGACCGCGCGGACGGCGTCGGCGAGCCGGTTGTAGAGCGGGGTGAGCTGGTCCCGTTCGATGCGCCGGGCCGCCGTCACCAGGTCCTCGCCCTCCCGGACCTCCCCCATCGGCTCGTTGATCAGGTCGTAGCCGAGGACGGCCGGGTGGTCGTCGAAGCGGCCGGCGAGCACCCGCCACATGCGGGCCTGGGCGCGCCTCAGGTCCTCGTCCTCGTACAGGTGGGTGAAGGCCCGCT
Source organism: Streptomyces sp. NPDC007872 (assembly GCF_042868165.1). NCBI lineage: Bacteria > Bacillati > Actinomycetota > Actinomycetes > Kitasatosporales > Streptomycetaceae > Streptomyces > Streptomyces sp. NPDC007872. The sequence continues at coordinate 794,649 of NZ_JBIAEA010000001.1, read as the reverse complement.
GGACGGCGGGCTCGAAGTACTCGGAGAACCAGTCGTCCGGGCGCGGGGTGAAGGGCAGCCCGTCGGTCCTGGTCGCCCACGCGGGGATGCCCCGGTGGCCGAACGCGGGCCCGAAGACGTCCTGGTGGGCGTCGAGGAGGACCTTGACGTCGTACTTCTCCGCCCAGTCCAGGATCCGTTCGATCTTCCGCAGATAGGCCTGGCTGTACTGGCCGGGCCGGGGCTCCAGGTCGTCCCAGAAGACCAGGAGGCGGGCGAAGCCGAAGCCCTTGGCCCGCATGTCGCGGAAGTGCTTCTCGGTGACGGCGGAGAGGGCGGCGTCGCCCCGGTTCGCCTTGTCCTCGACGTTCCAGCCGCGCAGGGTGAGGGCGCGGCCGTGCTCGTCGGTGAGGGCGGGGATGCGGCTGCCGCCCGTGGCGCCGGCACGGGGCTCGGCCCCGGGCTCGGCACGGTGCTCGGCGTGGGCGGCCGTCGGGGTGAGCAGCGCGGCGACGACGGCGCTCGCGAGGAGAACGGTTCGCCAGGTGGTGCGCGAGGTGGTTCGCAGCAAGGGGGACCTCCGGCACGACGGTGTGTTCGGGGTGCGCGTGCCGGAGATCCCATCAGTACTACTGACGAGTCAACAAGAGGGCGTCGGGAGAACTTCAGGAGGTCGTCAGGACGACCTTGCCGAAGAGGTCGCCGGCGGCCATCTTCTCGAAGCCCTCGCGCGCCCGGTCGAGCGGCAGGACGTCGTCGATGACCGGGCGGACGCCGGTGGCCGCGCAGAAGGACAGCAGGTCCTCCAGCTCGTCCTTGGAGCCCATCGTGGAGCCGACGACCTTCAGCTCCAGGAAGAAGATCCGGGTCAGCTCGGCGTGCGAGGGACGGTCGCCGCTGGTGGCGCCCGAGATGACGAGCGTGCCGCCCGGTCGCAGCGACTTGACCGAGTGGGACCAGGTCGCGGCGCCGACGGTCTCGATGACCGCGTCCACGCGCCCCGGGAGCCGCGCACCCGGCTCGTACGCCTCGACGGCGCCCAGCTCGACGGCCCGCTTGCGCTTCTCCTCGTCGCGGCTGGTGGCGAAGACCCGCAGGCCGGCCGCCTTGCCGAGGGCGATCGCGGCGGTGGCCACGCCGCCGCCGGCGCCCTGCACGAGGACCGAGTCCCCGGGGCGTACCCCGGCGTTGGTGAAGAGCATGCGGTACGCGGTCAGCCAGGCGGTGGGCAGGCAGGCGGCCTCCTCGAAGGAGAGCTCCTTCGGCTTGGGCAGCACGTTCCAGCGGGGGACGGTGACCCGCTCGGCGAAGGTGCCCTGGTAGCGCTCGGTGAGGATGGAGCGGGGCTCGTCCGGGCCGACCCCGTGACCCGTCTGGCCGATCACGGAGTGCAGGACGACCTCGTTGCCGTCCTCGTCGATCCCGGCGGCGTCGCAGCCGAGGATCATCGGCAGATTCTCCTCGGGCAGGCCCACTCCGCGCAGCGACCACAGGTCGTGGTGGTTGAGGGAGGCGGCCTTGACGGTCACGGTGGTCCATCCGGCCCGCGCCTCGGGTTCGGGGCGTTCGCCCAACTCGAGGCCGTTCAGCGGCTGGTCACGGTCGATTCGGGCGGCGTAGGCAGCGAACATGGCCCCGACCCTAGGGCGCGCGGGCGGGCGGGGGAACCACACCCCGGTGTGACCCGTGTCGCCCGGCGGCCCCTGGACACCGGGACCGCCCCGGTACGAGCGCCCGGCCGTCGCTCCCGTACGGGCTCCGTCCGTACACCCGTACGCCGAAGGGCCCCGTCCCGGCGTGCGGAACGGGGCCCTTCGGACGTACCCACCGGGCGGGCGCGTCAGCGGCGGGCGACGCCCTCGGCGCGGGCGGCGGCGGCGACCGCGGCCGTGACGGCCGGGGCGACCCGCTCGTCGAACGGCGACGGGATCACGTAGTCGGCGGCGAGCTGGTCGCCGACCACGTCCGCGAGCGCGTTCGCCGCGGCGATCTTCATGCCCTCGGTGATCCGGGAGGCCCGGACCTGGAGCGCGCCGGCGAAGATGCCGGGGAACGCGAGGACGTTGTTGATCTGGTTCGGGTAGTCCGAACGGCCGGTCGCCACGACGGCCGCGTACTTGTGCGCGACGTCGGGGTGGACCTCGGGGTTCGGGTTGGCCATCGCGAACACGAAGGCGTTCGGGGCCATGGCGGCGACGGCCTCCTCGGGGACCGTGCCGCCGGAGACGCCGATGAAGACGTCGGCGCCGGCGAGGGCGTCCTCCAGGGAGCCGCTCAGACCGGCCTTGTTGGTGATCTCGGCCAGCTCGCGCTTGACGTCCGTGAGGTCCTGGCGGTCGCGGCTGACGATGCCCTTGCGGTCGGCGACGGCGACGTCGCCGAGGCCGGCCTCCAGGAGGAACTTCGCGATCGCGACCCCGGCCGCACCGGCGCCGGAGATGACCGCGCGCAGGTTGCCGAGGTTCCGGTCGGTCAGCTTCGCCGCGTTGCGCAGGGCCGCGAGCGTGACGATCGCGGTGCCGTGCTGGTCGTCGTGGAAGACCGGGATGTCGAGGCGCTCCTGGAGCTTGCGCTCGATCTCGAAGCACCGCGGGGCCGAGATGTCCTCCAGGTTCACGCCGCCGAAGGAGGGGGCGAGCCGGACGACGGTCTCGACGATCTCGTCGGTGTCGGTGGTGGCGAGGGCGATCGGGACCGCGTCCACGCCGCCGAACTGCTTGAAGAGGATGGCCTTCCCCTCCATGACCGGGAGGGAGGCCTCCGGGCCGATGTCGCCGAGGCCGAGCACCGCCGTGCCGTCGGTCACGACCGCGACGACCTGGGACTTCCAGGTGTAGTCGTTGACCAGTTCGGGCTGCTCGGCGATCGCGGTGCACACCTTGGCGACGCCGGGCGTGTACGCGAGGGACAGGTCGTCCTTGTTCCGGACGGGGACGGTGGCCTGCACGGCCATCTTGCCGCCCCGGTGGAGGGCGAAGACAGGATCGAAGGGCTCCTCGGGAGCTTCCGTACCGCTGTCGTTACGAGGGTTGACGATCTCCGCTGCCATTGGGTTGACCCCTTGAGTCTGTTTCATTTGAGGGTGGCCGCTCCCGGTTGAGGAGGGGTGGGAGGCACCGCGGCCGCCTTGTCTGGCAGCCGCTCGGGCGCGCCGCACAACGCGCCCTGAGCCCCGGATGAGGGGTGTAAGGATCCTTCTTACCGGACGGACGGCACCGCAGACGAGTCCATACCCGTTCGGTGACACGACTCATACCGAGAGCATCCGGGCACGTACGGGTGATGACACGTCACACGATGTCCGCATAGATGCCCAGGGCACCCGATTGGCGGCCTTCTCGTCGTCCGAATGGCGAGATCAACCGGAGATTCTTCGGTGCGGGGAAAGGGATTCCGCAGAAGGTCCGGCCTTGATGGAGCGGTCTGTCGCGATTCGCGGGTCACCCGTTACCCGATTTTGACATCCGTGGCCGTCTGTTTGAGGCAGTCCGAATGGCAAGATGCCGTAATCACACGAGGCCGCGACACTCGAAGATGCGTACGTGGCCACCTGGCATCTCCCTGATACGCCGGAGGAACCCGACCATGACCGCACGCTCCACGCGCTGTACGACCGCCGCCAAGACCCGCACCTCCCGTCTTGCCGCGGTCGCCGCCATCGCGGTCGCCGGCTCCATGCTGATGACCGCCTGTGGCGACCAGACCGAGGGCGGCTCGGCGGAGGGCACCTCGTCCTCGCAGAAGCCCGCCTCCACCGCGCCGCTCTTCTCGAAGCTCCCGGCCGACATCCAGAAGTCCGGCGTCATCAAGGTCGGCACGGACGCCTCGTACGCCCCCATGGAGTTCACCGAGGGCGGCAAGATCGTCGGCGTCGACCCCGACATCGCGCAGGCGCTCAGCAAGCAGCTCGGCGTCAGGCTGGAGTTCGTCTCGGGCACCTTCGACGGCCTGATCACCTCGATCTACAGCGGTCGCCAGAACCTGATCATGTCCTCGATGACGGACAACAAGAAGCGCCAGGAGGGCCTGGACGACAACGGGAAGAAGATCGGCAAGGGCATCGACTTCGTCGACTACTTCAGCTCCGGCGTCTCCCTCCTGGTCAAGAAGGGCAACCCGCAGGGCATCAACTCCCTCGACGACCTCTGCGGCAAGACCGTGGCCGTCCAGCGCGGCACGATCTACGAGGACACCTTCAAGGCGCAGGCCACCAAGTGCGGCGACAAGAAGCTGACCATCCAGGCCTTCGACACCGACGCCGAGGCCCAGACCCGCGTCAAGGCCGGCGGCGCGGTCGCCGACCTGAACGACTACCCGGTGGCCGCGTACATCGCGAAGACCTCGGGCGGCGGCAACGACTTCGAGGTCGTCGGCAGCCAGAGCGACGTCGGCCTCTTCGGCATCGGCGTCTCCAAGGACAAGCCCCAGCTCCGCGACGCCGTCAAGGAAGCGCTCGACGCCATCATCAAGGACGGCTCCTACGCCGAGGTCCTGAAGAAGTGGGACGTCGAGGACAGCGCGGTCACGTCGGCCACCGTCAACGCCGGCAAGTGACCTCGTCGCACCACTGAAGGGCAGTCGTCATGACTGACAAGATCCACAAGGACCCGGCCGCCGCTCCGGCCGGGTCCGGCCCGTCGGGCACCACCCCGTACGAGGCGATCAAGGCCGTCCCCGTGCGGCACTACGGCCGCTGGGTCAGCGCCGTGGTGGTCGTGGTCCTCCTCGGCTGGCTGGCCTACGCCTTCTCCCAGGGCAACATCATCTGGGACACGGTGTGGGACAAGGTGTTCGATCCGTCGATCATCAGCGGCCTGTGGAACACCATCCTCATCAGCGTCGCCTCGATGGCGCTCGGCCTCGTCCTCGGCATCCTCTTCGCCGTGATGCGGCTCTCCAAGAACCCGGTCACCGGCGCGGTGGCCTGGCTCTACATCTGGTTCTTCCGCGGCACGCCGGTCTACGTGCAGTTGCTCGTCTGGTTCAACCTGTCGCTGATCTTCCAGTACATCGACCTCGGGCCGATCTACAAGAACGAGACCGTGGACGTCATGACGCCGTTCATGGTGGCCCTGCTCGGCCTCGGCCTGAACGAGGGCGCCTACATGGCGGAGATCGTCCGGGCGGGCATCCAGTCGGTCGACGAGGGCCAGACCGAGGCGGCGCACGCGCTCGGCATGTCCCAGACGAAGACCATGGGGCGGATCGTCCTTCCGCAGGCCATGCGGGTGATCGTGCCGCCGACGGGCAACGAGTTCATCAACATGCTGAAGACCTCGTCGCTGGTCTCGGCCGTGCAGTACACCGAGCTCCTGCGGGCCTCGTCGAACATCGGCAACACGGCCGGCGCCGTGATGGAGATGCTGTTCGTCGCCTCCATCTGGTACCTGGCGCTGACCAGCGTCTTCAGCGTCGGCCAGTACTACCTGGAGCGTCGCTTCTCCCGCGGTTCGACCCGCAACCTGCCGCCCACCCCCTGGCAGCGGATCAAGGCGAACCTGAGCACCTTCAAACGATCGGCGGTGTCCGGATGACCGGCGAGCCCATGGTCAAGGCGGAGGGCGTCCACAAGTCCTACGGCGCCGCCCACATCCTCCGGGGCATCGACCTGGAGGTCCGCAACGGCGAGGTCTTCTGCCTGGTCGGTCCGTCCGGCTCCGGCAAGTCGACCTTCCTGCGCTGCATCAACCACCTGGAGCGCATCGACGCCGGCCGGCTCTCGGTCGACGGGCACCTGGTGGGCTACCGCCAGAAGGGCGACAAGCTCTACGAGCTGAAGGACAGCGAGGTCGCGCTCCAGCGCCGCGACATCGGCATGGTCTTCCAGCGCTTCAACCTCTTCCCGCACATGACGGCCCTGGCCAACGTCATGGAGGCGCCCGTCCAGGTGAAGGGCGAGACGAAGGCGGTGGCGCGCGAGCGCGCCGAGCGCCTGCTCGACCGGGTCGGCCTGCGGGACAAGATGGGGAACTACCCCTCGCAGCTCTCCGGCGGCCAGCAGCAGCGCGTGGCGATCGCCCGCGCGCTGGCGATGGAGCCGAAGCTGATGCTCTTCGACGAGCCGACCTCGGCGCTCGACCCGGAGCTGGTCGGCGACGTCCTCGACGTCATGCGGGACCTGGCCGAGTCGGGCATGACGATGGTCGTCGTCACGCACGAGATGGGCTTCGCCCGCGAGGTCGGCGACTCGCTGGTCTTCATGGACGGCGGCGTGGTGGTCGAGTCGGGCAACCCGCGCGACGTCCTGGGCAACCCGCAGCACGACCGGACGAAGGCGTTCCTGTCCAAGGTGCTGTAGGGCGCACGGGAAGGGGCGGTACGGGATCTCCCGTACCGCCCCTTCGTCCGTCTCCGCCCCGGCTACTTCACGGCGAGGAGCAGGGTGTCGGAGGGCGAGGCCCAGACGGTCCGGGCCTCGCCGAAGCCGGCGGCGCGCAGGGTGTCGGCGTGCCAGCGCGGCGAGGGCATGTCGCCGTCGGCGTGCTCACCGTAGATCTCGAAGCGGCGGGCGGTGGGTCCGGCGAGGACGGGGTCCTTGCCGGCGAGGGCCCACCAGTCGGCCCAGTCGAGGACCCCGGCGGCCTTCTCGCGGTCCATGCGCGCGTGCCGCTGCGCCCGCTCGGCGGCGTTGATGCGGGGCGTGGCCCCGTCGATCATGTGGTCGGCGTTCATGAGGACGCCGCCGTCCCGGACGAGCCCGGCGAGCTGCCCGTAGAGGACGGCGAGGGGCTCGCTGTGGAGCCAGTGCAGGGCGGTGGCGGTGAGGACGGCGTCGTACGCGTCGTACGGCAGGTCCGCGGCCCACGCGGGGTCCTTGAGGTCGGCGGTCACGAAGGTGACGCGCTCGTCCCCAGCGAAGTACCCCTCGGCGATGGCGAGGAGGGCGGGGTCGAGGTCGACGCCGGTACTGGTCGCCTCCGGGAACCTCTTGAGGAGCCGATCCGTGATACTTCCCGTACCGCACGCGAGGTCGAGGACGCGGGGCTTCGGCCCCACGAGCGCCTCGACCATGTCGAGCATCACGCGGAACCGCTCTTCGCGGTCCGGCATGTACCACTCCTGCTGACGGTCCCAGCTCTGCTGCCAGCCCGCCCAGTCGGTTCCGGTCATCGCCGCGCCCTCCCCACTTCGTAATACCCTCGAAGGGGAAACAGTCGTTACCCCCTTCGACCGAGACACTAGCCCGCCGAAGTAAGGACTACAAGTGGAACTGGCCCATTACTCGGATTTCGCCGTGCGTCTGGTCAACACCGAGGAGCCGACCCGCGGCAAGGACGCCCTCACCTCGGTCGAGGTGGTGCGGGACCTCTTCGGCTCGGCCTCCCAGATGGCCCGGCGGGTCACCGAGGCGGACGTGCCCCGCTTCCGCGCGATCCGGGCCCGGCTGCGGGCGGTCTTCACGGCGGCCGACGAGGGCGACCACACGGGGGCCGTGGACCTGCTGAACTCCCTGCTCCTGGAGTTCCCGGTCAGCCCCCAGATCTCGGGCCACGACATCCTCGACGAGGAGGGCCGGCCGCGCTGGCACATGCACCTCGCCGACCACTCCTCGAACGCGACGACGGGGTACGCGGCCATCTGCGCGATGGGCCTCGCCTTCCACCTCACCGAGTTCGGCGCGGACCGGCTGGGCCTGTGCCAGGCGCCGCCCTGCCGCAACGCCTACCTCGACACCTCGACCAACCGCTCCCGCCGCTACTGCTCGGACCGCTGCGCGACCCGCGCCAACGTGGCGGCCTACCGGGCCCGCAAGCGCCTGGAGGCCGGGCGCACGGACCGCACGGGCCTGACGCACGAGACGAGCCAGGAGAGCACCACCCCGGCCGAACGCTGACGCCCCGGCGTCACCGGCCGGTACCGCGCCCGGACCCGCCCGAGCACGAGTTCGGGCGGTACGGCCCCGAAGACCCGGCTGTCCCCCTCGGCGTCCGGATTGTCGCCGAGCACCCACCAGCCGCCGTCGCGTCGCTCGATCAGACGCTTCACGACGAGCAGGTCCTGCTGGAGCGGATGGCGCAGCACGGCCACGCTCCCCGGCCGCGGCCGCCCGCCGTAGTGCACGAGCAGCCGGTCCCCGTGCAGCAGCGTGGGCACCATCGACACGCCCGTCACCTCGGCGATCCCGAACGGAGCCCCGGCCTCCCCCGCCAGCTCCCGCCCCGACCCGCTCATCCGGGACCTCCCGATCCACTCGTCCACTCGTACACGAGTCCCATGGTGACCCTGGACTTTTGACCTAAGCCCCAGGGGGCGCCCGAGAAAACGCCCTTCTCACCGAGTAATGTCCCACCTGAGAAGACGATCACGAGGAAGGACGGCTCAATGCTCTCCCGCCTGTTTGCCCCCAAGGTGAAGGTCAGCGCCCACTGCGACCTCCCGTGCGGCGTGTACGACCCGGCCCAGGCCCGCATCGAGGCCGAGTCCGTCAAGGCTGTCCAGGAGAAGTACCAGGCCAACGAGGACCCGCACTTCCGGGCCCGCGCCACGGTCATCAAGGAGCAGCGCGCGGAGCTCGCCAAGCACCACGTCTCGGTGCTCTGGAGCGACTACTTCAAGGCCCCGCACTTCGAGAAGTACCCCGAGCTCAACCAGCTCGTCAACGACACCCTGAAGGCCCTCTCGGCCGCCAAGGCGTCGACGGACCCGAAGACGGGCGAGAAGGCGCTGGAACTCATCGCCGAGATCGACCGCATCTTCTGGGAGACGAAGAAGGCCTGACCTTCCGTCCCCGCTCCGAAGGGGCACGACCGCTCGCCGGTCGTGCCCCTTCGGGCGTTCCGGGAGACGGGTGGGGGATCGGCAGGAGAGTGCGCGTCCGCGCGCGGCGGGCGTGCCAGGGGCTCCGGGTCCCGTTCGCTCACGCCGGTGTCAGGCACGGGCCCACCGAGACCTCCGCCGCCGCCCCCTGGCCCCGTAACCACTCGCGGTACGGGGCGGCGCGCAGGGCCGCCTCGCGGTAGGCGGCGGCGAGTTCCGCGTACAGGACGTCCAGGGGCGCGCCCGGGCGGGCGTACAGCAGGAGGCGGACCGCCAGGGGGTCGCCGCGCAGGGGGCGGACGGCCATGTCCTCGCGCGGGCCCGAGGTCGGCTGGCAGGGGGCGACGGCCTCGCCGAGGGCGATGAGCGAGGCGGCCGTGTGGTAGTCGCCGTGCAGCAGCGGCGGGTCGATGCCGGCGGCGTGCAGCACCCGGCGCAGGCCGTCCCACTCGCCGTCGACGGTCGGATCGACCATCCAGTGGTCGTCGGCGAGGTCGGCGAGGTCCACGACGGGCCGGGCGGCGGCCGGGTGGTCGCGGGCCATGGAGACGAACTGCGGTTCGCGGGCGACCAGGACGCGTCCCGTGAGGCCCTCGGGGACCCGTAGCGGACAGCCCTCCACCTCGTGCACGAAGGCCACGTCGAGCTGGCCGGCGGCGACCATGCGGAGCAGCGCGTGGGCGGAGACGTCCACCCGCAGGCCGACCTCGGTGCCGGGCAGCCGCTGGCGGAGCCGGCGCAGCCAGCCCGGGAGCGCCCGGCTCGCGGTCGAGCCGACCCGGAGCCCGGGACCGCCGGCGCGGGCGACCGCGGCCCGGGTCTCGGTGACGAGCGCGGCCATGTCCGCGACCAGGGGGCGGGCCCGGCTGAGCAGCGAGCGGCCGAGCGGGGTGGGGCGGCAGCCGGTGCGGCCGCGCGAGAAGAGCTCGGCGCCCAGGGAGTTCTCGATCCGGCGCAACTGGGTGGTCAACGAGGGCTGGCTCATGCCCAGTTGACGCGCCGCCTTGTGCAGGCTGCCCGCGTCCGCGATGGCGCAGAGCGCGCGCAGATGTCTCACCTCCAGCTCCATGCCCCGAGGGTAGGGCGGCTCCCTGAGACACACCAGATACCCGGAACCCCTCAATCACCTTTCATTCCAAGGTGGTTGACGGGACGGGGCGAGGTGATGCGGTGGGGCTATCGGGGGTTGGCATCATCCCCGCGCGCCCCGGCTCCCTCCAGACTCTCCCCAACCCCACATAGGAGGAGCCCCCCATGCGTCATCCCAAGGTCCTCACCGCCGCGTTGACCTCCGTCCTCGGCCTCGGTCTCGCCGCCTCCCTCGGCGCGGCCCCGGCCGCCGCCGCGCCCGACGACCGGGCCGTGTCCGCCGGCCACGCCGCCGTGGCGTACGCCGGTTCGGCCGAGGAGGCCAAGGCCAACCAGGCCTTCTTCGAGGCCGTCGTGAAGTCGGTGGCGAAGAAGCGGGCCGCCGCTCCCGGCGCGGCCGCCGTCACCGTCGTCTACAGCGCCGCCAACGCGCCGAGCTTCCGCACCCAGATCGCCCGCTCGGCCCAGATATGGAACAGCTCGGTGGCGAACGTCCGTCTCGTCGAGGGCGGCAGCCCCGACTTCTCGTACTACGAGGGCAACGACTCCCGCGGCTCGTACGCCAGCACCAACGGTCACGGCAGCGGCTACATCTTCCTCGACTACCGGCAGAACCAGCAGTACGACTCGACCCGGGTGACCGCTCACGAGACCGGGCACGTCCTCGGCCTCCCGGACCACTACAGCGGTCCGTGCAGCGAGCTGATGTCGGGCGGCGGCCCCGGCACGTCCTGCCGGAACTCCCAGCCGAACGCGCAGGAGCGTTCGCGCGTCGACCAGTTGTGGCGCTACGGCCTCGCCTCGGCCCTCAAGAACTGACGGGGCAGGAGTACGAGTACGGCGGCGTCCCTCCCCGGGCGCCGCCGTTCCCGTTCCCCGAAGTCCCGCCCCGGGGCCCGCGGTCCGTCAGGCCGGCTGGAGGAGGCCGCGGCCGAAGTCCGTGCCGGGCGGCAACTGGCGCCGGACCCGGTCGAGGGCCCCCTCGAAGTCGCCGCCCGCGACGCACGCCTCGAAGGCGGCGCCGCCGTAGTGCAGCGTCAGGCTGAGGTCGGACCGCTCGCCGAGCGTCAGCAGGCAGCTCAGCGTGGCCCGCTGGGAGGCGCCGTCCGCGACGACGGGGAGCGGAAGGTCCCACTCCAGGACGCAGCCGGTGAGGGCCCGTCCGTCGGCGGCGGTGAGCGCGGCGAAGCCCTCGCCCGCGTACTCGGTCCCCCTGATCCGGACGGCGACGTGCCGTCCGTCGGCCGTGATGGCGATCGCTTCCGCGCCGCTGCGGTCCCGGTACCAGCCGGTCCAGACTTCCGTCGACTCCGATGACATGCGCGGACTGTAGCGGCACGACCGGCTCCACCGCGCGTCCGGTCACCCCGGGGCCGGACTTCTCCCGATCTCGTCGTCCTTGCCGGTCACGTGCGGTGTCGCGGCTTCCGCACCTTCACCGCCCTCGCGCTCCTCGTGGAGCGGGCACTCCGGGTCGCGGCAGGGCTGCACCTCCCACTCCGGCACCCAGGCCCCGAGGACCTTGTGCCGGGCGGCCAGTACGGTGCGCGGTCCGCCGCAGGCCGGGCAGGGGTGCTCGGCCAGCGGGTCCCGCGTCGTGCGAGACACCTCGTCGCCCATGTCTTCAGGGTAGGACGCCCCGCCCGCGTACGCCTCCGTACGCGCGTACGCACCCGCCCGCGGGCGCTACCGCTTCCTGGAGTACCGGCGGACGAGCACGCCGTTGTCGAAGGTGCGGACGTCGTCCAGCTCGAAGTCCCGGGGTTCGAAACCGGCGCCGAACATCGGCATGCCGGTGCCGTACACCTGCGGGTAGGTCTTGATGATCAGCTCGTCGATCTCGTCGACGAGTTCGCCGGCGACGGTGGAGCCGCCGCAGAGCCAGATGTCCAGCGGGCCGCCCTCGGCCTTGAGTTCGCGGACGCGGCTCACGAGGTCGTCGCGGATCAGCTCGACGTCCGGGTGGGGCGACTCGGCCGTGGAACGGGTGGCGACGAGCTCGCGCAGGTGGCTGTAGGGGCTGGTGACGCCGATGTCCAGGGCGAGCCGGTACGACCCCATCCCCTGGATCACGGTGTCGAAGCGCTCGTTGGGGCCGTCGATGCCGAGGGCCTCCCGCGCCTGGGTGGGGACCGTCTCCGGGTACTCGGCGTTCATCCACCGGAGGTACGCCTCGTCCACGTACTTGTACATGGAGGTGGCGTCGCCCTCGGGGTCGCCGATGAAGCCGTCGATGGTGCAGGCGATGTAGTAGGTGAGCTTGCGCAAACCGGTCCTCTTCGTTCGGGGGCTCGGACGTGGCCGCTTCCGCAACCACGACAGTTATAGTGCTTCACTTGTAGTGGTTGCGCAAGCCCTATCGTCGGCGTGAACACGCTCAGCACGGATGGAGCCCCAGGTGGCGAGAAACCCGGAACGCCGTACGGCCCTGCTCGACGCGGCGATCGAGGTACTGGCGGACGAAGGGGCCCGCGGGCTGACCTTCCGGGCGGTCGACGCCCGGGCCGGGGTCCCCACGGGCACCTCGTCCAACTACTTCACCGACCGGGACCAGTTGCTCTCCCAGGTCGGCGACCGGATCTTCGTACGGCTCACCCCGGAGCCCGGCGCCGTCGACACCGCCATGCGGCCCGCGCCCAGCAGGGAGCTGATGGTCGAGCTGATGCGCTGGCTCGCCCGGCGCATGGCTGCCGAGCGCACCTGCTACCTGGGACTCTTCGAACTGCGTCTTGAGGCCGTGCGCCGCCCGGAGCTGCGGACGCAGCTCACGAAGGTGCTCCGCTCCGACCTGGACGAGAACGTCCGGCTGCACCTGGACTCCGGGATGCCCGGGGACGCGGACACGGTCCGGCTGCTCTACTTCGCCCTCACCGGGCTGCTGTTCGACCACTTCACCGTCCCCAGCCTCCACGGCGAGCGGGACCTGGACGACCTGATCGAGACCGTGGTCAACCGCGTCGTCCCCGAGGCCTGACCGCCTCCGGGCCCGGGGCGGGCCCCGGCACGGGAACGGGGCTCGGCGCGGGAAGGGGGCTCGGCACCGGAGCGGGGATCGGCACCGAAGCGGGGCTCAGCGCGTGCGCCGGGTGACGAACTCCGCCAGGGCGAGCAGGTCCCCCGCGGCCACCGGGTCCGGGACCGCCTGCGCCAGGTGCTCGACGGCACGGCCCATCCGCTCGGCCGCCTGGGCCTGCGCCCAGTCGCGCCCGCCGGCCCGCTCCACCGCGTCCGCCGCCGCCCGCACCCCCGCCGCGTCGAGGGCCGGACGGGAGTACAGCTCGGCCAGCTCCTCCCCCGCCGGGGTCCCGGAGGTGAGCGCCGCCACCACGGGCAGCGACTTCTTGCGGGCGGCCAGGTCGGCCCCGGCCGGCTTGCCCGTGCGCTCCGGGTTCCCCCAGATGCCGATGAGGTCGTCGATCAGTTGGAAGGCGAGGCCCGCCTCCCGGCCGAAGGCGTCCATCGCCGCGACCTCCTCCTCGCCCGCGCCCGCGTAGAGCGCGCCGAGGGCGCAGGCGCAGCCGAGCAGCGCGCCGGTCTTGGCGGTGGCCATCGCCGTGCACTCGTCGAGGGAGACCTCGCGCGGGCCGCGCCGCTCGAAGGCGCAGTCCGCCTGCTGTCCCGCGCAGAGCTCGATGACGCAGGCGGCGAGGCGCGCGGAGGCGGCCGCCGAGGCGGGGTGCGGGTCCTCGGCGAGCAGCCGCAGGGCGAGCGCGCTCATCGCGTCGCCCGCGATCAGCGCGTCCGGGATGCCGAAGACCGTCCAGGCGGTGGGCCGGTGGCGCCGGGTCGGATCCCCGTCGACGATGTCGTCGTGGAGCAGGGTGAAGTTGTGCGCGAGCTCCACCGCGGCCGCGGCCTTCACGGCGCGGGCCTCCTCGGCGCCGAGCGCGCGGGCCGCGGCGAGGACGAGGGCGGGCCGGACGGCCTTGCCCGCCTGCCCGGCGGCCGGGGTGCCGTCGGCGTGCTCCCAGCCGAAGTGGTACATCGCCACCCGTCGTATGGAACCGGGCAGGGTCTCGACGGTCGAGCGGAGCTGGGGCTGGACGGCGGCCCGCGTCCGGTCCAGGAGCGCCGCGGCCCCCTGGCCGCCGGTGGCGGCGCCCGCGCTGGTCATGGTCACGGTCACTTCCTTCGCGTCCTTCGCCGCGGTCGTCCGCCGCGGCGGGCCGGGACGCCCGGGGGCGGGAGGGTCCACTCCCCCGCCCCCGGGCGCCGCGGGCTCAGCGCCAGCGGCTGACCTCGACGTTCTCCAGGACGCCGAGGGCGTCCGGGACGAGGACCGCCGCCGAGTAGTAGGCGGTGACCAGGTAGGAGATGATCGCCTGCTCGTCGATGCCCATGAAGCGGACGGAGAGGCTGGGCTCGATCTCGTCGGGGATGCCGGTCTGGTGCAGACCGATCACGCCCTGGTCGGCCTCGCCGGTGCGCATGCAGATGATCGAGGTGGTGCGGGCGTCCGAGACCGGGATCTTGTTGCACGGGTAGATCGGCACGCCGCGCCAGGTCGGGATGCGGTTGCCGTTGACGTCGATGGTCTCGGGCACCAGACCGCGCTTGTTGAGCTCGCGGCCGAAGGCGGCGATGGCGCGCGGGTGGGCGAGGAACATCTTGGAGCCCCGGCGGCGGGAGAGCAGCTCGTCCATGTCGTCCGGACCGGGGGCGCCGTCGTGGGGCTGGATCCGCTGCTCGTAGTCGCAGTTGGAGAGGAGGCCGAACTCCTTGTTGTTGACGAGCTCGTACTCCTGGCGCTCTCGGAGGGCCTCGACCGTGAGCCGCAACTGCTGCTCGGTCTGGTTCATCGGCTGGTTGTAGAGGTCGGCGACGCGGCTGTGGACCTTCAGGACGGTCTGGGCGACGCTCAGTTCGTACTCGCGGGGCGAGGCGTCGTAGTCGACGTACGTGTGCGGGACGACGGCCTCGCCGACGTGGCCGGCGGAGAGGTCGATGGCGGCCTCGCCGTACTTGTTGGTGCGCTGCTCGGGCAGGGCGGCGACAGCCGCGAGGTGGGTGGCGAGCGAGCCGGCCCGGTCCGCGAGGTTGCGCACGTCGGCCCGGGTGAGCTCCAGGACCGTGCAGGCGGTGGCGGCCCGGGCGGTCCACTCCCAGGTGGCGTCCTCGCGGATCAGGGCGGTCTCGCCGAGGTAGGCGCCGTCGGCGAGGACGCCGAGGACGGCCTCGTCGCCGTACGGCCCCTCGCCGATCTGCTCGATCCGGCCGTGGGCGAGGAGGTACACCCGGTCGGTGGGGGTGCCCGCGACGGCCAGGGTCTCGCCCGCCGCGTACTCCCGCTGGGTGCAGCGGGAGGCGAGCTCGGACAGCGCGTCCTCGTCCTCGTAACCGCGCAGGGCGGGGAGTTCGCCGAGTTCGGCGGGGATCACCGCGACGCGCTCGCCCGTCTGGACGAAGGTGACGCGCCCGTCCCCCACGGAGTAGCTGAGCCTCCGGTTCACCCGGTACGTGCCGCCCTGCACCTGGACCCACGGCAGCGTCCGCAGCAGCCACCGGGAGGTGATCTCCTGCATCTGCGGGGCCGACTTGGTGGTCGTGGCGAGGTTCCGCGCGGCGGCGGTGCCGAGACTCTGCTGCGGCGCCTGCTGCTCCGCGAGGACCTCGTCGCCAACCGAACCTACGGACATGGAACTCCCTCTCGTATGACTGAGTTGCGTGAGAAGCCTTTCAGTACGCAGCGTGCCGGCGCCATTACACGATCGAGTGGGACTGTTCGAAGATCTTCGGGGCATGTCACCGGTTTTCCCACCGGACGGTCGAGCCCCGGCCACCCCTCCGGTCCCGTGTCCGGATCGGCTCGCACACGATCCGAACGGATGGCGGCGGAGCGATGTGCTCCGGTACTCCGGAGGTCCATTCCGTCCCCCGGAAGGAGTCGCCATGGCTGCCCCCATGTCCGCGAACAGGTTCCTCACCGCGCTGCGCGGCGAGGGCCTCACGGTCGTCCAGGTCGGCGCCTGGACCACCCACAACCGCAACCACAAGGGCCCCTGGGGCCCGGTGCACGGCGTGATGATCCACCACACCGTGACCCGGGGCACGGCCGGCACCGTCCGGATCTGCCGGGACGGCTACGCGGGCCTGCCGGGGCCGCTCTGCCACGGCGTGATCGCCAAGGACGGCACGGTCCACCTCGTCGGCTACGGGCGCGCCAACCACGCCGGGCTCGGCGACGACGAGGTGCTCCGGGCGGTCATCGCCGAACGGGGCCTGCCACCCGACAACGAGGCCACCACGGACGGCAACCGGCACTTCTACGGCTTCGAGTGCGAGAACCTCGGGGACGGCGTGGACCCGTGGCCGAAGGTCCAGTTGGAGGCCATCGCGAAGGCGGCGGCGGCCGTGTGCCGGGTGCACGGCTGGACGCACCGGTCGGTCATCGGCCACCTGGAGTGGCAGCCGGGGAAGTCGGACCCCAGAGGCTTCACCATGGCCTCCATGCGGGAGCGGATCGCCGAACGGATGCGGTAGCCGGGGCGGCGGGGGCCGGGAGGGGGCGGGGCGTCCGGGACGGCAGGGCTTTCGGGCGCCGGGGCCGGGTGCCGGGGCCGTCCGGAGGGGGCCGGGGCGTCCGGGAGTCGGGCCCTTCGGGCGCCGGGGCTTCCGGGCGACACAATGGTCCCGTGAACGCGTTCGACCTCTCCCGGCTGCGGCCCCGGATCCCCTCGCCCCTGGAACCGGTGGAGGACGAACGTTTCACCCGGCGCGGCCTCGTGCTGCTCCTGAAGCGCGAGGACCTCATCCACCCCGACCTGCCGGGCAACAAGTGGCGCAAGCTCGCGTTCAACCTGGAGGCGGCGGCCGGGCGGCCCGTGCTCACCTTCGGCGGGGCGTACTCCAACCACCTGCGGGCGACGGCGGCGGCCGGCCGCCTGCTGGGCTTCCCCACGGTCGGGGTGGTCCGGGGCGACGAGCTGGCCGGGCGCCCGCTCAACCCCTCCCTGGCGCGGTGCGCGGCGGACGGGATGCGCCTGGAGTTCGTGGACCGGGCCACGTACCGCGCGAAAAGCGACCCCGCCGTCCTCGCGGCGCTCTTGGAGCGTGCCCCCGCGGGCGCGTACGTCGTCCCGGAGGGCGGCAGCAACGCGCTCGCCGTGCACGGTTGCGCGGAGCTGGGCCGGGAGCTCGCGGGGGCGGCGGACGCGGTCGCCGTCGCCTGCGGCACGGGCGGCACCCTGGCGGGCCTCGCGGCCGGTCTCGCCCCCGGGCGGCGGGCCCTGGGCTTCCCGGTCCTCAAGGGGGGGTTCCTGGGCGGGGAGGTCCGCGCCCTCCAGGAGGCGGCGTTCGGCGGCCCGCGCGGCGACTGGTCCCTGGACGAGCGCTTCCACGGCGGGGGCTACGCGCGCGTGTCCCCGGCTCTGGAGGCGTTCACACAGGACTTCGAAGAACGGCATGAACTCGCCATCGAGCGACTGTATGTGGCCAAAATGCTGCACGGGCTCGTGACCCTGGCGGAGGAGGGCGCGTTCCCCCCGGGCACCCGGATCGCGGCGGTGGTCACGGGCGCCCCGGACGGGGTTCAGCCGTCGGTCTCCTCGCGGTAGGCGGCCGCCTCCTCCAGGTCGAGGCGGCGGAGCAGGACGCGCATCATCTCGTCGTCGATCCGGCGTGCGTCGCGCAGGTGCACGAAGACCTCCCGCTCGGCGTCGATCATCTCGCGCGAGAGGCGCCGGTAGGTGTCGTCGGCGGTCTCCCCGGTGACCTCGTTGACCGACCCGAGCCGCTCCCAGACCGCGTTGCGGCGCCGTTCGAGCACGGTCCGCAGCCGGTCGGCGAGGGGCGGCGGCAGGGCGTTGCGCTCGTCCGCGAGGAGCTCGTCGAGGCGCTCCTCGGCGGCCTGCGAGGCCTCGCTCTGGGCCTGCGCCTCGGCGAGCGTCTCGGCGTACCGGTCGCGCCCGGGGAGCTTCAGGAGCCGGATCAGGGGCGGCAGGGTGAGGCCCTGCACCACCAGGGTGCCGATCACGGTGGTGAAGGTGAGGAAGAGGACGAGGTTGCGGGACGGGAACTCCTCGCCGTCGGCGACGACGGGGATGGAGAAGGCGATGGCGAGCGAGACCACTCCGCGCATGCCGGCCCAGCCGACGACGAGCGGCGCCTTCCAGTCCACCCCCGGCTCCCGCTCCCGGACGCGGGCGGAGAGCCACCGGGGCAGGAAGGTCGCCGGGTAGACCCAGAGGAAGCGGACGAGGACCACGGCGACGAAGACGCCGACCGCGTACCCGGCCGCCTCGCCGACGCCGTACCGGCCGAGGCCCTGGACGACGTACGGGAGTTGGAGGCCGATCAGGGCGAAGACGGCGGATTCCAGGACGAAGGCGACCATCTTCCACACGGCCTCCTCCTGGAGGCGCGTCGCGAAGTCGACCTGCCAGGCGCGGTGGCCGAGGAAGAGGCCGACCACGACGACGGCGAGGACCCCGGAGGCGCCGACCTCCTCGGCGGCCGCGTAGGCGACGAAGGGGATGAGGAGGGAGAGGGTGTTCTGGAGCAGGGAGTCCCGCAGGTGGAGGCGGAGCCAGTGGATGGGGACCATGAGGACCAGGCCGACGCCGATGCCGCCGACGGCCGCGAGCGCGAACTCGCCCACCCCGCCGGCCCAACCGACGCCCTCGCCCACGGCCGCCGCGAGGGCGACCTTGTAGGCGGTGATCGCGGTCGCGTCGTTCACCAGGGACTCGCCCTGGAGGATCGTGGTGATCCGGTTCGGCAGGCCCAGCTTGCGGGCGATGGCGGTGGCGGCGACCGCGTCCGGCGGGGCGATCACCGCGCCGAGCACGAGGGCGGCGGTGAGCGGCAGGTCGGGCACGAGGACGTACGCGAGCCAGCCGACGGCCACGGTGGCGAAGAGGACGTACCCGACGGAGAGCAGGGCGACGGGTCGGACGTTGGCCCGCAGGTCGAGGTAGGAGGAGTCGACGGCGGCCGTGTAGAGGAGCGGGGGCAGGATCAGCGGCAGCACGATGTGCGGGTCGAGCGTGTAGTCGGGGACGCCCGGGACGTACGAGGCGGCGAGCCCGGCGGCGACCAGGAGCAGCGGGGCGGGCACCGGGGTCCGGCGGGCCGCGCCCGCGATCGCGGCGCTCGCCGCCACCAGCCCCACCAGTTGCAGTGCGTCCATGCCGCCGCCCGCCCTCTCGTCCGTACCGCGACGTAACCTGGCCATCATGAGCGAGTGCCCCCACCTTGCCGAACTGCCGCGCCCCGAACCGGCGCCGCTGGCCGACACCTGTCCCGAGTGCCTTGCGGACGGCACGCATCCGGTCCAGTTGCGGCTCTGCCTGACCTGCGGGCACGTGGGCTGCTGCGATTCCTCGGTGGGACGCCACGCGACCGCGCACCACGCCTCGACCGGACACCCGGTGATGCGGACCTTCGAGCCGGGCGAGCGGTGGCGCTGGTGCTTCGTGGACGGCGCGATCGTCTGACGGTTGCGCGGCGGGCGGTTCGACGGGCTCCCGCTTGGGTACGTCACCCCTCCGCCGGTCGCTCGGTTCCGTTGTCCACAGGCCTCCGTCCACCGTCCGCGTCCATGGGCCTACCATGGGTGACGGGTCGTGACGGGGGCGGGGAACGCGCGGCGACACGGCGGGACGGATCGCGATAGCGTCACGGCGGACTGCGCAGTTCCCTGCGTACCGCCCGGTTCGGGGGCCTCTCCCCCGGGCCCCGAATGAGTTTGTGCCACCTTGGAGGTGAGGGTGTCCCAGATCGCAGGCGAGCCCGGGACCCAGGACTTCGTGGAAGTCCGGCTGCCCGCTGCGGGTGCCTATCTGTCCGTGCTGCGTACGGCCACGGCCGGCCTCGCGGCGCGCTTGGACTTCACCCTCGACGAGATCGAGGACTTGCGGATCGCGGTCGACGAGGCCTGCGCCATCCTGCTCCAGCAGGCCGTGCCGGGATCCGTCCTCAGTTGCGTCTTCCGGCTGGTCGACGACTCGCTGGACGTGACGGTCTCCGCCCCGACGACGGACGGCCGCGCTCCCGAACGCGACACCTTCGCCTGGACGGTGCTGTCGGCGCTGGCCGGGAAGGTGGAGTCGTCGGTGGCCGACGACCGTACGGTCTCGATCAGCCTGTACAAACAGCGCGGCGCGGGGCCAGGCCCGGCGTGAGGAGCGGGGACGCGACGGCCGGCATCCCCGGGCAGAAGGCGCGGCCGCATGAGGTCGCTACGGAGCGGGCGGACCAGATGAGCGAGCACGAGCAGCAGCACGAGGGCGCCGGGGCGCCGGGCGTGCCCGAGGGCCCCGCGAAGGCTCCCGGGGTCCGGGAGGCCGGCGTCGGCGGGATCGACGTCGACGGGGTCGACGGGGTCAACGGGGTCGACGGATCCGGCAAGGTCGACGGATCCGGGGAGGCCGGGGCCGCCGGGACGGCGACGGAGGCCGGGACCGGGACCGGGGCCGGCGACAAGTCCACCGGATCCGAGGACGGGGACGAGGACAAGGCCGGGGCCGACGAGGCTCCGGAGACCCACGCCGTCCCGGTCCCGCACGACCGGAACGGCGCCCGTGCCCTCTTCGTCGAACTGCGCGAGCTGCCGGAGGGCTCCCCCGAGAAGGCTGAGCTGCGCAACCGGCTGGTGCGGATGCACCTGCCGCTGGTGGAGCACCTGGCCCGGCGCTTCCGCAACCGCGGCGAGCCGCTGGACGACCTGACGCAGGTGGCGACGATCGGCCTGATCAAGTCGGTGGACCGGTTCGACCCGGAGCGCGGGGTCGAGTTCTCGACGTACGCGACCCCCACGGTCGTCGGCGAGATCAAGCGCCACTTCCGGGACAAGGGCTGGGCGGTACGGGTGCCCCGCCGGCTCCAGGAGCTGCGGCTCTCGCTGACCACGGCGACGGCGGAGCTGTCCCAGCAGCACGGCCGCTCCCCGACCGTGCACGAGCTGGCCGAGCGGCTCGGGATCTCGGAGGAGGAGGTCCTGGAGGGTCTGGAGTCGGCGAACGCCTACTCGACGCTCTCCCTGGACGTCCCGGACACCGACGACGAGTCGCCGGCGGTGGCGGACACACTGGGCGCGGAGGACGAGGCCCTGGAGGGGGTCGAGTACCGCGAGTCGCTCAAGCCGCTCCTGGAGGACCTGCCGCCCCGGGAGAAGCGGATCCTGCTGCTTCGCTTCTTCGGGAACATGACCCAGTCGCAGATCGCGCAGGAGGTGGGCATCTCACAGATGCACGTCTCCCGGCTGCTCGCCCGGACGCTGGCGCAGTTGCGGGAGAAGCTCCTGGTGGAGGAGTAGAACCCGGCCCTGTCTGTTCACGGGGTGTCGCTCACAGGACGACGTTCACGGGGCGTCCTGTCCGGGGCGCCGGATGCCGAGCGCCTCGGTCGTGGCCGGGTTCACCAGGAGGACGAGCCCGGTGACGGCCAGGACGCCGAGGACGACGCCCGCCGGGATCATCGCGCTGTTCGCCTGGAGCATCTGCCAGGCGACCGGCAGGGCCAGGATCTGGGTGATGACGGCCGGTCCGCGGCTCCAGGAGCGGCGCAGCCACAGGCCGCGGGCGGCGGCCAGCGGGATCAGGCCGAGCGCGACGAGCGTCACGGCGCCCGTCACCGCGCCGGTGAGGTCGCCGGGCCTCCCGGTCAGGGCGTTCACCAGCATGTAGACGCCCCCGGCGACGAGTCCGAGCGCCTCGGCGCCGGCCACGGCCGCCGCGGCGGCGAGACGGGTGGGACGGGGGGCCTGCTCCGTACCGCTGACGGGGGTCTGCTCCGCACTGCTCATGGAAGGCAGGGTAACGGGGCCGCCTCCGGGACCGCCGGGGCCGGGTGCGGTCGGACGGGCCGTGAGCGACACCGGAGCGACATCGCAGTGACGCCGGGGGCGGGGCCGGGGCCGGGTCCCGCGGAACGGACCGGACTGGGCCCGGTACCGCCGGGTAGGTACGCTGGCGACCATGCGCGCACTTCTCGTGGTCAATCCGGCAGCCACCACCACCAGTGCCCGCACCCGTGACGTCCTCATCCACGCCCTTGCCAGCGAGATGAAGCTGGAGGCGGTCACCACCGAGTACCGCGGACACGCGCGTGACCTGGGCCGACGGGCCGCCGAGTCCGGGAACATCGATCTGGTCGTGGCCCTCGGCGGGGACGGCACGGTCAACGAGGTGGTCAACGGCCTGCTGCACGGCGGGCCCGATCCGGACCGGCTGCCGGACCTCGCGGTCGTCCCCGGCGGGTCGACCAACGTCTTCGCCCGCGCGCTCGGGCTGCCGAACGACGCCGTGGAGGCGACCGGCGCCCTGCTCGACGCGCTGCGTGAGGAGCGGACACGGACGGTGAGCCTCGGGCTCGCGTCCGGGACGCCGGACACGGAGGACGAATCGGTGCCGTCCCGCTGGTTCACCTTCTGTGCCGGCCTCGGTTTCGACGCGAGCGTCATCGGCCGGGTCGAACAGCAGCGGGAGCGCGGGAAGAGGTCCACGCACGCCCTCTATCTGCGCCAGGTGGTGCGCCAGTTCCTGGGCGAGACGAACCGTCGGCACGGCACGATCACCCTGGAGCGCCCCGGCGAGGAGCCGGTCGAGGACCTGGTCCTCTCCATAATCTGCAACACCTCTCCCTGGACCTACCTGGGCAATCGTCCGGTGTACGCGTCACCGGAGGCCTCCTTCGAAACCGCGCTGGACGTGCTCGGGCTGAGGCGTCTCTCTACCCCCGCGGTGGCCCGGTATGCCACCCAGTTGCTCACTTCGTCCCCGGAGCGCGGGCCCCGCGGCAAGCACGCCGTGTCCCTGCACGATCTGACCGACTTCACCTTGCATTCGAAGGTCCCCCTCCCCCTCCAGATGGACGGAGACCACCTCGGGCTGCGTACGAGCGTGACGTTCACAGGCGTTCGCCGTGCACTGCGTGTGATTGTGTGAGTGGAAGGGCCCAAAGTCCTTTCACTCGAACGTTTAGGCGCGCATCCACCCCTAAGAAGTACGGCTGTGACCTAGCCGACACCGAGGAATCAAAAAAAACTTTCCAGAAGGGGTTGTATCCGCTGCCGAGGTTTGCGAGTCTCTTCTTGGCGATCGGGACGGCCCGCAAGACCGGCCTCCACTGAGAGCCAGAACCCCTCCTCAGTCCAAGGACCACACCAGTTCATCTGGCAGTCGGCCCTTCCCTTGCGGGGGGATTCGTGAAAGCGTTCACATTCACAAGCAACCTGCACGTAATACCAAGAGAGGTAGCAGCCATGGACTGGCGTCACAACGCCGTTTGTCGTGAGGAAGACCCCGAGCTGTTCTTCCCCATCGGCAACACCGGTCCTGCGCTGCTGCAGATCGAGGAAGCCAAGGCCGTCTGCCGCCGCTGCCCCGTCATGGAGCAGTGCCTGCAGTGGGCGCTCGAGTCCGGCCAGGACTCCGGCGTCTGGGGTGGCCTCAGCGAGGACGAGCGCCGCGCGATGAAGCGCCGTGCCGCTCGCAACCGGGCGCGCAACGCCAGCGCCTGACGCCCCACTTACAGCCTCAGGCGAGCGGCGCACACATCGCGTGTGCAATCACCGCCCTTGAGTCGCAGCGCGCAGTAGTAACCCACAGCATTCGAGCCCCGGACCGAATTCCCTTCGGTCCGGGGCTCGCTGCTCTGTTCCGCCGTCCGCTTTCCGGTCCTGTTTCCGGTCCCGTTCACCCGGGCCGTTTCTCCGCCGCGACGGCGGCGGAGGTCACTTCTGGGGCTGTACGGGAATGTCGAGGACCACCTTCGTGCCGCGCTCCGTGCCCGGCAGCATGTCGAAGGTTCCGCCCAACTCCCCCTCCACCAGGGTCCGTACGATCTGGAGGCCGAGGTTTCCGGCCCGCTGCGGGTCGAACCCCTCGGGCAGACCGCAGCCGTCGTCCTTGACCGTGATGAGGAGACGGGCGTCGGTCCGGGCCTCGCCGCGGACGGCGGAGACCTCGACCGTGCCCTGCTCCCCCTGCGCGAAGGCGTGTTCCAGGGCGTTCTGCAAGACCTCGGTCAGGACCATGGAGAGCGGAGTGGCGACCTCGGCGTCGAGGATGCCGAAGCGGCCGTTGCGCCGGCAGGTGACCTTGCCCGGGGAGATCTCCGCGACCATCGCGATGACGCGGTCGGCGATCTCGTCGAACTCCACGCGCTCGTCCAGGTTCTGGGACAGCGTCTCGTGGACGATGGCGATCGAACCGACGCGCCGCACGGCCTCGTTGAGGGCCTCGCGGCCCCGGTCGGAGTCCATCCGGCGGGCCTGGAGGCGGAGCAGGGCGGCCACCGTCTGGAGGTTGTTCTTCACCCGGTGGTGGATCTCCCGGATGGTGGCGTCCTTGGTGATCAACTCGCGCTCGCGGCGGCGCAGTTCGGTGACGTCCCGGAGCAGGACGAGCGAACCGATGCGGGTGCCCTTGGGCTTGAGCGGGATCGCCCGCAACTGGATCACCCCGCCGTTGCCCTCGACCTCGAACTCGCGCGGCGCGTAGCCGGAGGCCAGGGTGACCAGGGCCTCGTCCACCGGGCCGCGCGAGGGCGCGAGTTCGGCGGTGATCTGGCCGAGGTGCTGGCCGACGAGGTCGGCGGCGAGGCCGAGCCGGTGGTAGGCGGAGAGGGCGTTGGGCGAGGCGTACTGGACGATGCCCTCCGCGTCCAGGCGGACGAGGCCGTCGCCGGCGCGGGGCGAGGAGTCCATGTCGACCTGCTCGCCGGAGAAGGGAAACGTTCCGGCGGCGATCATCTGGGCGAGGTCGGAGGCCGACTGGAGGTAGGTGAGCTCCAGGCGGGAGGGGGTGCGGACGGTCAGCAGGTTGGTGTTGCGGGCGATGACGCCGAGGACCCGGCCCTCGCGCCGCACGGGGATCGACTCGACCCGCACCGGCACCTCCTCGCGCCACTCCGGATCGCCCTCGCGGACGATCCGCCCCTCGTCGAGGGCGGCGTCGAGCAGCGGGCGGCGGCCGCGCGGGACCAGGTGGCCGACCATGTCGTCCTGGTAGGAGGTGGGGCCGGTGTTCGGCCGCATCTGGGCGACGGAGACGTACCGCGTGCCGTCGAGGGTCGGGACCCAGAGGACGAGGTCGGCGAAGGAGAGGTCGGAGAGCAGCTGCCACTCCGACACCAGCAGGTGGAGCCACTCGAGGTCGGAGTCGCTCAGGGCGGTGTGCTGGCGTACGAGGTCGTTCATGGAGGGCACGGTGCGAGCGTACCCGCGGAATTCGGGGGCGGTGAACCTGGATCTCCGGGGCCGCGTGTTGGAGTATGGGCCGGGAAGGACCGCGTTCCTGTGGATGGACAGACAAGAATGGTCTAGTCCACAATGAACGCAACGAGCCTCCATCCTCCCCGCACAGGAGGGTGGAACGAGGTACCCGACGCTCTCTGCCCTGACTGCGTCGAGACCTCCCACACGGCCGAGGGACCGCACACCCCCGGCCGGGCAAACTCCGGGCTGCGGTGCCGGGCGGGCTGAGGGTCCCGCCGGGCGCCGCGGCCCGCGGGTGTTTCCGGGGCCTCGCCGGGATCGCCGCCGGACCCGCGGCCGGGGGCCCAGCCGGACCCGCCACCGGAGGCCTACTCCCCCGCCTCCCCCGCCGGCCAGGCGCGCATGGCCGCCTCGGCCACCGCCGCGAGTTCCTCCGCCGTCGCCCCGTCGCGGGCCTGCTGCGACATGCCCTGGAGGACGGCGCCGCTGAAGCGGGCGAGGGCGCGCGGGTCGGTGCCGCTTGGAAGCTCGCCGGACTCCACGTCCCGGCGGATCCGGTCCTCGAAGAAGGCCAGGTTGGCGTTCCTGCGGTCGCGCAGGGCCTCCTCGACCTCGGGGGTGGAGCAGTTGGTGGCGGCGGAGATCACCAGGCAGCCGCGGGGGTGGCCGGACCCGGTGAAGAGTCCGGCGGCCTCGCGCAGCATGCGGCCGACGGCGTCCCGGGCGGTCGGCTCCTCGGCGAAGGCGCGGCCGCCGTAGGCCCCGTGCGAGAGCACGTACGTCTCGACGACCTCCTCGAAGAGGGTCTTCTTGTCGCCGAAGGCCGCGTAGAGGCTGGGCGCGCTGATGCCCATGGCGCGGGTGAGGTCGGAGACGGAGGTCGTCTCGTAGCCGTGCTCCCAGAAGGCCATCGTGGCCTGCTCCAGGGCCGTGGACCGGTCGAAGGAGCGGGGGCGGCCGCGCTGTCTCGTCACCATGGAGTGAATTCTATAGCGCGCGCTAAGGAAGTGGGGTACGGTCTTTACATAGCGACCGCTACAGATATGAGGGGGGCGTCGCCATGGACGTGCTCGACGTGAGGACGACGGGGAAGCTGACCGGGAAGACGGCCCTGGTCACGGGCGGCAGCCGGGGCATCGGCCGCGGGATCGCCGAGCGACTGGGGCGCGACGGGGCGCGGGTCGCGGTGCACTACGGGACGAACGAGGCGGCGGCGAAGGAGACGGTCGCGGCGATCGAAGCGGCCGGCGGCGAGGCGTTCGCGCTCGGCCAGGAGCTGGGGGTGCCGGGGGACGCGACGGCGCTCTGGGCGGCTTTCGACGCACGGGCGGACGGGCTGGACATCCTGGTGAACAACGCGGGGATCGGCGCGTCGAACCCCTTCGCGACGATCACCGAGGAGGAGTTCGAGCGGGTCTTCGCGGTGAACACGAAGGCGCCGTTCTTCCTGGCGCGGCTCGGCGCGGAGCGGCTGCGGGACGGCGGCCGGATCGTCAACGTGTCGACGGGACTGACGAGGACGGCGTTGCTGCCGGACCTGATCGCCTACTCGATGTCGAAGGGGGCGCTGGACGTCCTCACCCGGGATCTGTCGAAGCTGCTGGGCCCGCGCGGGATCACGGTCAACTCGGTGGCGCCCGGGATCGTGGCGACGGACAACACGGCGTGGCTGGAGGGCGACGAGGAGGCCAGGGCGCGGGCGGCGGGGTACTCGGCACTGGGCGGGATCGGAAGCACGGCCGAGATAGCCGACGTGGTGGCCTTCCTGGCCTCGGACGACGCGCGGTGGGTGACGGGGGCCTGGATCGACGCCACGGGGGGTTCGCTGACCTGAGCCGCGATCGACGCCACGGGGGGTTCGCCGACCTGAGCCGCGATCGACGCCACGGGAGGTTCGCCGACCTGAGCGCCGGGGCCGCGCGCCCGGGGTCCGAGTGGCTGACGAGGCGGGTGCGGCAGACGATGGGAGCGGGGCCGTCCGGGGGGCGGAACGGCATGGGAGAGGAGCCTCTCCTCTGCTAGATTTGACCTTAGATTGGTCTATACCACCGGACCCCTTCCCAGCCCCTCACCAGATCGGCAGGCACAGCGTGGAAGTTGTCATCGTCAAGGACGCCAAGGCGGGCGGAGAGCTCATCGCGGACGGCATCGCCGACCTCCTGCGCCGCAAGCCGGACGCGCTGCTCGGCGTGGCCACCGGCTCGACTCCGCTGCCCATCTACGACGCCCTGACCGCCCGGGTCAAGGCCGGCTCGGTGGACGCCTCGCGGGCCCGGATCGCCCAACTGGACGAGTACGTCGGCCTGCCCGCCGGGCACCCGGAGTCGTACCGCTCCACCGTGCTCCGGCAGGTCGTCGAGCCGCTCGGGCTCTCCCCGGAGGCCTTCATGGGGCCGGACGGCTCCGCCGAGGACGTCCAGGCGGCCTGCGAGGACTACGACCGGGCCCTGCGCGACGCCGGCGGCGTGGACCTCCAGATCCTCGGCATCGGCACCGACGGGCACATCGGCTTCAACGAGCCGTGCTCCTCGCTCGCCTCCCGGACCCGGATCAAGACGCTCACCGAGCAGACCCGGGTGGACAACGCGCGCTTCTTCGACGACGACATCGAGCAGGTGCCGCACCACGTCATCACCCAGGGCATCGGCACCATCCTGGAGGCCCGCCACCTGGTGCTGCTCGCCACCGGCGAGGGCAAGGCCGAGGCCGTGGCGCAGACCGTCGAGGGCCCCGTCGCGGCGCTCGTGCCGGCCTCCGCGCTCCAGCTCCACCCGCACGCCACGGTCGTCGTGGACGAGGCCGCCGCCTCCAAGCTGAAGCTCGCGGACTACTTCCGCCACACCTTCGCGGACAAGCCCGCCTGGCAGGGCATCTGAACCCTCCGGAGCCCGCGGTGACAGCGTGAAGGGGCCCGGCACCCGAGGGCGGGTGCCGGGCCCCTTCGCGTACGGGCGGCCGGGGCTGCCGTCAGGCGCCGGTTCCGACGACGGCCTCGGCGGCGGCGCGGCCGCAGACCCGGGCCGCGCCGTGCGTGGCGATGTGCAGGGCCCCGCGGGGCTCCGCCTCGTTGAGGCCCATCTCGACCACGACGGTGTCGGGGCGGGCCGCGAGCAGGCCGTCCAGGGCCCGGATCATCCACGGGTGCCGGTGGAGGTCGCGTACGACCGCCACGACGCGCCGCTCCCCCGCGGCCGCGAGGGCGGTGTCCGCGGTGGTCTCGTCGTACGAGCCGGTCTCCGTGCCGGGCAGCAGGCGCTCCAGCTCGGCGGCGATCCCCCAGGGGGTCTCGTCGCCGACGGCGAAGTTCGCGACCGGGGTGAAGGAGGCCACGTAGGGGGCGCTGGTGACCGGGGTGTACGGGCGCTCCCCGCGGGTCACCCTCAGGGCCCGGCGGGCGGCGACGAGTCCGATGTCGGCACCGGGCGCGGTCCCCTCCTGCACTGCCGCGCCCGGCACCGATCCAGCCCCCCTGGCCCGGTGCGCCTGGGTCCAGACCGCCAGGGCGCGCACGCGCGCCGCGGCGTCGGCCAGCCGCTCCTCGGGCAGTTCACCGGTCCGTACCGCGTTGACGAGCGCGTCGCGCAGTCGCAGCACGGTGTCCTCGTCGCACAGCCCGCCGCCGACGCAGATGGCGTCGGCGCCCGCGGCGATGGCGAGGACGGATCCGCGCTCGATGCCGTACGTCGCCGAGACGGCCTGCATCTCCATGCCGTCGGTGACGATCAGCCCCTCGAAGCCCAGCTCCTGGCGCAGCAGACCGGTGAGGATCTGCGGGCTCAGGGTGGCCGGGCGGTGCGGGTCGAGCGCGGACAGAAGGATATGCGCGCTCATGACCGCTTTGGTACCCGCGGCGACGGCCGCGCGGAAAGGCACCAGCTCACGGGCGTGCAGTGTGGCGAGGTCCACATCGATCCGGGGCAGCGCGTCGTGCGAGTCGACGTTGGTGTCGCCGTGTCCGGGGAAGTGCTTCGTGCAGGCCGCGACCCCGACGCCCTGGAGGCCGTCGACGTACGCCACGGTGTGCCGGGCGACCAGGTCCGGGTCCGGCCCGAAGGACCGGACGCCGATGACCGGGTTCTCGGCGTTGGAGTTGACGTCGGCGGAGGGGGCCCAGTTGAGGTCCACCCCGCACTGGGCGAGCCGGCGGCCGAGCTCGCGGGCCACGGCCCGGGTGAGCTCGACGTCGTCGACGCTGCCGAGGGCGTAGTTGCCGGGGAAGGACGAGCCCTGCTTGACCTCCAGGCGGGTGACGTCGCCGCCCTCCTCGTCGATGGCGACGAGGACGTCGTCCCGTTCGGCCCTCAGTTGCGCGGTGAGCGCGGTGAGCTGCTCGGGGGTGACGATGTTCCGGCCGAAGAGGCCGACCGACGACAGGCCCTCGCCGATGCGGCGGAGCAGCCAGTCGGGGGCGGTGGTGCCGACGAAGCCGGGCTGGAGGACCGTGAGCGCGTCACGCGTCAGGGTGTCCGAGCCGTGTACCAGTGTCGTCATGGGGATCCGTTATCCCTTCACCGCGCCGGCGGTCATGCCGCCGACGGCCTTGCGCTGGACGAAGATGAAGACGATCAGCACGGGGAGCGCGAAGAGGGTCGAGGCGGCCATGGTGGCGCCCCAGTCGCTGCCGAAGGCGGTCTGGAACTCGGTCAGCCAGCGGGTCAGGGTCTGCGACTCCCGGTCCTTGTTGAGCATCAGGATCATCGCGAACTCGTTCCAGGCCGTGATGAAGCCGAAGATCGAGGTCGACATCAGACCCGGGGCGAGCAGCGGGAAGATGACCTTGCGGAAGGCCTGGCCGCGGGTGCAGCCGTCGATCTGGGCGGCCTCCTCCAGCTCCACCGGGACGGCGGCGATGAAGCCGCGCAGGGTCCAGATGGTGAAGGGCAGGACCATCACGAAGTAGATCGCGGTGAGCATCGGGATGCTGTTCAGGAGGTCGTTCTCGCGCGAGATCATGTACATCGCGATGACCATGACCTCCCAGGGGGCCATCTGCGCCATCATCACGACGAGGATGATGCCCTTGCGGCCCCTGAACCTCATCCGGGCGAGCGCGAAGCTCGCGGCGAGGGCGACCAGGAGGGCGAGGAGCACGGCGCCGAGGGTGACGGTGAGGCTGTTGCGGACGTAGGTCCAGAACAGGTCGACACTCGTGGAGGTGCCGTAGTTCTCCAGGGTCGGCTTGAAGAAGAAGACCGGGTCCTTCGTCAGGATCTCGTGCTGCGGCTTCAGCGAGGACGAGAACATCCAGTAGACGGGGAAGACGAAGACGGCCGCGACGACGAGCGCGACGACGTTCTTGACGACCGCGCCGGCCGTGAGCTTCTTGCGGGTGCGCAGCTTCTGCGGGGCGGAGGCCGGGGCGCCCAGCGGGGCGGCGGCGTTCTGCGGGGCGGGGGCGGGGGCGGTGGCGCTCACAGCTCGTCCTCCTCCTTCAGGATCAGGCGGAAGTAGAAGGACATGATCGCGACGAGCATCACGATCGTGAGGACCGAGATGGCCGCGGCGACGCCGTAGTGGAACTGGCCGACGCCCTCGATGTAGGCGAAGACGGGGAGGGTCTCCGAGGCGCGGTTGGGGCCGCCCAGGTTCATCGCGTAGACCTGCGTGAACGCCTTGAAGATCCAGATGATCTCCAGGAACGTGGTGATCATGAAGAAGGACTTCAGGTTCGGGAAGACCACGGCCCAGAAGGTCCGCCAGCCGCTCGCGCCGTCCATCTTGGCGGCCTCGTACAGCTCGGTGCCGACGGTCGTCAGGGCGGCGTACATGTTGAGGGCGACGAACGGGATGGAGCCCCAGACCAGCAGGATCAGGGAGATGGTGAGGGTCGAGAAGCCGGTCTCGAACCAGTTGTGCTGCTCGTAGCCGGAGAAGCCGAGCGTGCGCATCATCCAGTTGGCGACGCCGAACTGCTCGTCGAAGAGCCAGCGGAAGACGGTCACGGAGGCGACGATCGGCATGGCCCACGCGAGGACGAGGGACAGCGAGAGCACCAGCCGCATCTTCTTGCCCAGGCGGTCGAGGAGCAGGCCGATGCCGGTGCCGATGACCATGATGAGCACGACGTTGACGGCGGTGAAGACGGCGGAGCGGAGGGCGACGGTCCAGAACTGCGAGTCGCCCAGCAGGTTGGTGTAGTTGTCGAAGCCCGTCCACACCGTCTCGCGGGTGATGAACTCCTTCCGGTTGAGCGACTGGAAGGAGAGGATCACATTGCGGATCAACGGGTAGAGGAGCAGTCCGGCCATGGTGAGCAGGGCCGGTGCGACGAGCAGGTACGGCAGCAGCCCGCTGGGCAGGGAGCGTCTCCCGCGCGAGGGCTGAAGGACTTCCTTCGGGCCGGAAGAGGCCGGCGGGGGAGTCTGAGACGTCCCTGCCGCCCTTCCGGGCGCGTCCTGGGTGACGGCGGCCGCCGTCCCCGGGGAGTCCACGGTCATGGTCTTATTCCTCGCGGTCTTGGGGCTCCCGCGCCCACCGGGTCGCGGCCCTGGGGAGCGGGCCACTGGTCGCTGCGGAACCCCGGTGGTGCGGCCGGTGTCGCACGGCCGCACCACCGGGGTCGCGGATCACTGCTGGTTGATGCGCTCGTTGATGACCTTGTCGGCGGCCTCGGCGGCGGCCTTGGCGTCCTCGCCCTTCAGGACCTTGCTCATGTAGTCCTTGATCGGGTTCGGGGCGGTCTCGACGTTCGCCCAGCCCGGGGTCACCGGGGTGACCTTGCCGGAGACGGAGGAGGCGGCCATGGCCTCGGCGAAGGAGCCGGCGGCCGGCTTGAACTGCGCGGCGTCGGTGTTCGGAAGCAGCGCGCCCTCGGTGGCGGCGGCGTACTTCGTCATGTACTCCTTGCCGGCGGCCAGG
This sequence comes from Streptomyces sp. NPDC007872, assembly GCF_042868165.1. Classification (NCBI taxonomy): domain Bacteria; kingdom Bacillati; phylum Actinomycetota; class Actinomycetes; order Kitasatosporales; family Streptomycetaceae; genus Streptomyces; species Streptomyces sp. NPDC007872. Next base: position 762,809 of record NZ_JBIAEA010000001.1, on the reverse strand, counting down.
GCCAGCCACTCCTTCGCGAGCTCCTTGTTCTGGGAGCGCTCGGCGATGGCGAGGTTGGAGCCGCCGAGGAAGACGGAGCCCGGCTTGTCGGCCGTCTTGCCCGGGATCGGGAAGTAGCCGAAGTCGGCCGTCTTGCCGGCCTTCTTCATGGCGTCGATCGCGCCGCCGGCCTCCCAGCCGAGACCGATCCAGGACGACACGCCGCCCTTGGGAACGACGTCGGTCGACTGCTGCGGGGTCGCCTCGTCCTTGTCCTTCGGAGCGGTGGAGTAGGACGCCAGCTCCTTGTAGAAGTTCATGGCGCTGACGGCCTCGGGGGAGGACAGGTTGCCCTTCCACTTGTCGCCGTCCTTGACCGCGAGGTCGCTGCCCTCGTCCCAGATGAGACCGGCGAGGACGTACCAGGACTGGCCGGGCAGGTAGATCGCCTGCGACTTCGGGTCGGAGGCCTTGAGCTTCTTCAGGCCCGCGATCCACTCGGCGCGGGTCTTCGGCGGGGTGACGCCGGCCTTCTTGAAGGCGGCCTTGTCGTAGATGACGACGCGGTTGGCGGCGTACCACGGGGCGGAGTAGAGCTTGCCGTCCAACTCGTTGGAGGCGACCATGCCCTTGTTCCAGCCGTCGTAGCCGAGCGTGGCCTTGTCGCCGCTCAGGTCCGCGAGACCGCCGGTGACCGCGTAGCCGGCGGTCTGGGTGTTGCCGAGCTCCAGGACGTCCGGCGGGGTGTCCTCGGAGAGGGCGGTGGTGACCTTCTCCTGGATGCCGTTCCAGACCTGCTTCTCGACCTTGACCTTGACGCCGGGGTGCTTGGCCTCGAACGCCTTGTTGACCTCGGCCATCCAGGCGTCGGGCGCCGAGCCGTCCATGACCCAGACGGTCAGGTTCTTGTTGCCCCCGGCCGTGCCCTTGTCGCCGTCCTTGGCCTTGTCGCTGTCGGAACCACATGCAGCGATGGAGACCATCATGCCCGCGACGCCGATCGCCGCGATGAGCTTGCGCTTCACGCCACCCTCCTCAGGGATGCCTGCAACCCCCCTGCCCACCGCGCGAAGACATACGTCGGGTAATGCTCGTGGGGCTGGGACCTGGTCTTTAATGGTTTAGACCAGTACTCGGAGCTTGGCCTAGACCTTTTTGGGTGTCAAGGGTGCGCAAGACGGGTAAGGGCGTCCGTTATCGGACCGACATCTGGTCGACACCCGGCCACGACCGCCGGATTCACGCCAGTCGCCGCCCTCCCCGAGACGCCGTGCGCGCCCCGGCGGACCGGAGGATCCCCTCCGTTCCGCCGGAAGAAGCCTCTCACCTCTCGGCCGGAATGGCCTAGACCAACGGGGGATATCACGGTGTATAAGAAGCAGGGAACGACTCCTCCTCGCCGGCGGTCCGCCGACGCCCCACCGGAGCGGCACGGATCGGCAGGAGAAACCGTGGTGGTACGGCAAGCGTGCCACCATGTGAGCCGCGACAGACGGAGGAGCCGGTGACGGCAACAGCACAGGAGTCGGGAAGGCAGGCCATGGCCACGGACGCGGGCAGCACGGAGACAGAGAGCGGGACGCCCACCCGTACCGCGCGCGTGCCCAAGTACTACCGGCTGAAGCGGCACTTGCTCGACATGACCGAGACCCTGCCGCCCGGCACGCCCGTCCCGCCGGAGCGGACGCTGGCCGCCGAGTTCGACACCTCCCGCACCACCGTGCGCCAGGCCCTCCAGGAGCTGGTCGTCGAGGGGCGCCTGGAGCGCATCCAGGGCAAGGGCACCTTCGTCGCCAAGCCCAAGGTCTCCCAGGCGCTGCAACTCACCTCGTACACCGAGGACATGCGCGCCCAGGGCCTGGAGCCCACCTCGCAGCTCCTCGACATCGGCTACGTCACCGCCGACGACACCCTCGCCGGGCTGCTCGACATCTCGGCCGGCGGCCGGGTGCTCCGCATCGAGCGCCTGCGGCTCGCCAGCGGGGAGCCGATGGCGATCGAGACCACCCACCTGTCGGCGAAGCGCTTCCCGGCCCTGCGCCGCTCTCTCGTCAAGTACACCTCGCTCTACACCGCGCTCGCCGAGGTCTACGACGTGCACCTCGCCGAGGCCGAGGAGACCATCGAGACCTCCCTCGCCACTCCGCGCGAGGCCGGCCTGCTCGGTACGGACGTGGGCCTGCCGATGCTGATGCTCTCCCGCCACTCGCTGGACGCGCAGGGCGAGCCGGTGGAGTGGGTGCGGTCCGTCTACCGCGGCGACCGGTACAAGTTCGTGGCCCGCCTCCGGCGCCCCCACGACTGAGCGACCACGCGCATCCCGCGCGACGGCCGCGCCCCCGGCGGGTGCGGCCGTTTCGCGTTTCCGGGAATGTCGTATTCCCGTCCCTCGGCACCGCGGACGACCAAAGAGGACCGCTTCCGACAAAACGCATCCGTTATGCGGACGGGGGTTCCATGAAGCGGACGCGTCCCCTAGATTTCCCCAGCATTACCGAGGTGATCAGCGAGGGGACGGAATCGCCATGTCAGAAGTGGCACAAGGGAAACAACCGACCATCACCCCCCTGCGGGTGGTGATCGCGCTCTGCCTCGTCGCCCCGTTCGTGGCGATGCTCTGGGTGGGCTCCTACGCGAAGGTCGAACCCCTCTTCGCCGGCATCCCCTTCTTCTACTGGTACCAGATGCTCTGGGTGCTGGTCTCCACCGCGCTCACCATGATCGCGTACAAGCTGTGGCAGCGGGACCAGCGGTCCCGCGAGGGGGGTGACGCGCGATGAAGGACGGCGTGAACGGCGTGGCGCTCGGCGTCTTCGTCTTCTTCTTCGTGGCCGTCACGGTCATGGGCTTCCTGGCCGCGCGCTGGCGCAAGGCCGAGAACGAGCACAGCCTCGACGAGTGGGGCCTGGGCGGCCGGTCCTTCGGCACCTGGGTGACCTGGTTCCTGCTCGGCGGCGACCTCTACACCGCGTACACCTTCGTCGCCGTCCCGGCGGCCATCTACGCGGCGGGCGCGGCCGGCTTCTTCGCCGTGCCGTACACCATCCTCGTCTACCCGCTGATCTTCACCTTCCTGCCGCGCCTGTGGTCGGTCTCGCACAAGCACGGGTACGTGACCACCTCCGACTTCGTCCGGGGCCGCTTCGGCTCCAAGGGCCTGTCGCTCGCGGTGGCGGTCACCGGCATCCTCGCCACCATGCCGTACATCGCGCTCCAGTTGGTCGGCATCCAGGCCGTCCTGGACGTGATGGGCGTCGGCGGCGGCGAGGACACCCACTGGTTCGTCAAGGACCTGCCGCTGCTCATCGCCTTCGGCGTCCTCGCGGCCTACACGTACTCCTCGGGCCTGCGCGCCCCCGCGCTCATCGCCTTCGTCAAGGACACCCTGATCTACATCGTCATCGCGGTGGCGATCATCTACATCCCGATCAAGCTGGGCGGCTTCGACGAGATCTTCGCCAAGGCGGGCGAGGCGTACGCGCAGACCAACCCGGCGACCGGCAAGCCGCGCGGCGCGCTCGTCCCCGGCGAGGCCGGCCAGTGGACGTACGCGACGCTCGCGCTCGGCTCCGCGCTCGCGCTCTTCATGTACCCGCACTCCATCACGGCGACGCTGTCGTCCCGGAGCCGCGAGGTCATCCGCCGCAACACCACGATCCTGCCGCTGTACTCCCTGATGCTGGGCCTGCTCGCGCTGCTGGGCTTCATGGCGATCGCCGCCGGGATTCAGGTGAAGAACGGCCAGCTCGCCATCCCGCAGCTCTTCGAGACCATGTTCCCCGACTGGTTCGCGGGCGTCGCGTTCGCCGCGATCGGCATCGGCGCGCTCGTCCCGGCCGCGATCATGTCCATCGCCGCGGCCAACCTCTTCACGAGGAACATCTACAAGGACTTCATCAAGAAGGACGCCACCCCGGCGCAGGAGACCAAGGTCTCCAAGATCGTCTCGCTCCTGGTCAAGGTCGGCGCGCTCGCCTTCGTCCTCACCATGGACAAGACGGTCGCGATCAACTTCCAGCTCCTCGGCGGCATCTGGATCCTCCAGACCTTCCCGGCCCTGGTCGGCGGCCTGTTCACCCGCTGGTTCCACCGCTGGGCGCTGCTCGCGGGCTGGGCCGTCGGCATGGTCTACGGCACGGTCGCCGCCTACGGCGTCGCCAGCCCGACCCAGAAGCACTTCGGCGGCTCCTCCGCCGAGATCCCCGGCATCGGCGAGATCGGCTACATCGGCCTCACCGCCTTCGTCCTCAACGTCCTGGTCACCGTGGTCCTCACCTTCGTCCTCAAGGCCCTCAAGGCCCCCGAGGGCGTCGACGAGACCTCCCCGTCGGACTACACGGCCGACGCCGGCGACCCCGGCGTGCAGGTCGAGATGGAGAAGGTCACCGCGCCGACGCACTGACGCCACCCGCAGGAAAGGGCCCGGGACCTCCACCAGGAGGCCCCGGGCCCCGTCGCGTCACCGGCAGGCACACTTCCCCCATGGACTTCACGATCAGGGCCGTACGGCCCGAGGAGTACGAGGTGCTCGGCGAGCTGACCGGACGCACCTACCTGGACGACGGACTGCTGGCGCACGGGGCGGAGGACTCCTATCTGGAGCTGCTGCGGGACACGGCGCGCCGGGCCCGCGAGAGCGAGGTCCTCGTCGCGGAGGACACCCGGGACGCGGCGGGCCGGATCGTCGGCGGCGTGACCTTCGCCCGGGGCGGCACCCCGTGGGCCGACATCGCCGTGCCCGGCGAGGCCGAGTTCCGGATGCTCGCGGTCGCGCGGGAGGCCCGCGGCCGGGGCATCGGGGAGGCGCTCGTACGGACCTGTGTCGACCGGGCGCGGGCCCTGCCGGGGTGCGCCCGGATCGTGCTCTCGACGGGCGCCGAGATGGCCGCGGCGCACCGGATCTACGAGCGGATGGGCTTCGTCCGCACTCCGCACCGGGACTGGGAGCCCATCCCCGATCACTCTCTGCGCACCTACTCCCTGGACTTCTGAGCCCAAGTCCCGTCCAGGGGGCGACACAACATGTGGGGGGTGCCACGAGTGGCGCCCCCCACATGTATGCTCGTCCTCGCTGTCGACGCAGGGGAATCCGGCGCGAATCCGGAACTGTCCCGCAACGGTGTACTTCGTGCGGTTTCGTCCGGGGTGAGTCCGAACACCTGCCGACAGCGCGCCCGGTCCTTCCGTTCCGGGTGCCACAGACGTCCGGGCCTCGCGGAGTGGGCCGGTGGACGCGGCGCGTCATGCCTGGACGCCCGCCCGTCCGCCCTCCCCCGCCGAGGCCCCGAGCCGAGCGAGGGAGAGCCCCCACGTGACCATCGCGCCCGCCGATCCGGCTTCGGCCGAGGCTTCCGCGGTCGAGAGCGACGGCCCCGGGACCGTACTGCTGCGGACCCTGACCGACCTCACCGCCGATCTCCCCGACACCGACCCCGGCAGGGTCGCCGCCGCCGCGCTCCGCGGCCGCAGCGCCGCCGCGGACGAGGCGGAGCTGCGCGAGCTGGCCACCGAGGCGGCCGCCGGTCTGATCGCCGAGGACCCGGCGTACTCCCGGCTCGCCGCCCGGCTCCTCACCATCACCATCGCGGACGAGGCCGCCTCCCAGGGCTCGGTGAACTTCTCCTCCTCGGTGGCCGTCGGCCACCGCGAGGGCCTGATCGCCGACCGCACCGCCGAGTTCGTCGCGCTCCACGCCGACCGCCTCGACACCACGATCGACCGCGCCGGCGACGACCGCTTCGGCTACTTCGGCCTGCGCACCCTCTACTCGCGCTACCTGCTGCGCCACCCGATCACCCGCAAGGTGATCGAGACCCCGCAGCACTTCATGCTCCGCGTCGCCTGCGGCCTGGCCGAGGACGACAGCGTCCGCGCGCTCGACGAGGTGGCCGCGCTGTACGGCCTGATGAGCCGCCTGGACTACCTGCCGTCCTCCCCCACGCTCTTCAACTCCGGCACCCGCCACCCGCAGATGTCCTCCTGCTACCTCCTGGACTCCCCCCAGGACGAGCTGGACTCCATCTACGACCGCTACCACCAGGTCGCGCGCCTCTCCAAGCACGCGGGCGGCATCGGCCTCTCGTACTCCCGCATCCGCGCCCGCGGTTCGCTGATCCGCGGCACCAACGGGCACTCCAACGGCATCGTGCCGTTCCTGAAGACCCTCGACGCCTCCGTCGCCGCCGTGAACCAGGGCGGCCGCCGCAAGGGCGCCGCCGCCGTCTACCTGGAGACCTGGCACGCGGACATCGAGGAGTTCCTGGAGCTCCGCGACAACACCGGCGAGGACCAGCGCCGCACGCACAACCTGAACCTGGCGCACTGGATCCCGGACGAGTTCATGCGCCGCGTGAACGCCGACGCCGAGTGGTCGCTGTTCTCCCCCTCGGACGTGCCCGAGCTGGTCGACCTGTGGGGCGAGGAGTTCGACGCCGCCTACCGCAGGGCCGAGGCGGCCGGCCTGGCCCGCAAGACGATGCCGGCCCGCGACCTGTACGGCCGGATGATGCGGACCCTGGCCCAGACCGGCAACGGCTGGATGACCTTCAAGGACGCCTCGAACCGGACGGCCAACCAGACCGCCGAGCCCGGCCACACCGTCCACTCCTCCAACCTCTGCACGGAGATCCTGGAGGTCACCGACGACGGCGAGACCGCGGTCTGCAACCTGGGCTCGGTCAACCTCGGCGCGTTCGTGGTCGGTTCGGACATCGACTGGGAGCGCCTGGACGAGACCGTCCGCACGGCCGTCACCTTCCTCGACCGGGTCGTCGACATCAACTTCTACCCGACCGAGCAGGCGGGCCGCTCCAACTCCCGCTGGCGTCCGGTCGGCCTGGGCGCCATGGGCCTCCAGGACGTCTTCTTCCAGCTCAAGCTGCCCTTCGACTCCCCCGAGGCGCGGGCGCTCTCCACCCGCATCGCCGAGCGGATCATGCTGGCCGCGTACGAGGCCTCCGCCGACCTCGCCGAGCGCAACGGCCCGCTCCCGGCCTGGGAGAAGACCCGCGCCGCCCGCGGCGTGCTGCACCCCGACCACTACGACGTCGAACTGAACTGGCCGGAGCGCTGGACGGCCCTGCGCGAGCGGATCGCCGCCGTCGGCATGCGCAACAGCCTCCTCCTCGCCATCGCGCCGACCGCGACGATCGCCTCGATCGCCGGCGTGTACGAGTGCATCGAGCCGCAGGTCTCCAACCTGTTCAAGCGCGAGACGCTGTCGGGCGAGTTCCTCCAGGTCAACTCGTACCTCGTCGACGAGCTGAAGAAGCTCGGCGTGTGGGACGCGCAGACCCGTGAGGCGCTGCGCGACGCCAACGGCTCGGTGCAGGGCTTCACCTGGGTGCCGGCCGAGGTGCGCGAGCTGTACCGCACGGCCTGGGAGATCCCGCAGCGCGGCCTGATCGACATGGCCGCCGCCCGCACCCCGTTCCTGGACCAGTCGCAGTCGCTGAACCTGTTCCTGGAGACGCCCACCATCGGCAAGCTGTCGTCGATGTACGCGTACGCCTGGAAGCAGGGCCTGAAGACGACGTACTACCTGCGCTCCCGCCCGGCCACCCGGATCGCCCGCGCCGCCCAGGCGTCGACGGCGGCCGCCGCGCCCATCCCCGTCCAGCAGGTCGCCGACCCCGACGCGGTCGCCTGCTCCCTGGAGAACCCCGAGTCCTGCGAGGCCTGCCAGTAATGAGCTCCACCGAACAGAAGAACCTGCTCGACCCGGGCTTCGAACTCACCCTCCGTCCCATGCGCTACCCGGACTTCTACGAGCGCTACCGGGACGCGATCAAGAACACCTGGACCGTCGAGGAGGTCGACCTCCACTCGGACGTCGCCGACCTCGCGAAGCTCACCCCCGGTGAGCAGCACATGATCGGCCGCCTGGTCGCCTTCTTCGCGACCGGCGACTCGATCGTGGCGAACAACCTGGTCCTGACGCTCTACAAGCACATCAACTCCCCCGAGGCGCGGCTCTACCTGAGCCGGCAGCTCTTCGAGGAGGCCGTGCACGTCCAGTTCTACCTGACGCTGCTCGACACCTACCTGCCCGACCCGGACGACCGCGCCGCCGCGTTCGACGCCGTCGAGAACATCCCCTCCATCCGCGAGAAGGCGCAGTTCTGCTTCCGCTGGATGGACTCGGTCGAGAAGATCGACCGCCTGGAGACCCAGGCCGACCGCCGCCGCTTCCTGCTGAACCTGATCTGCTTCGCGGCGTGCATCGAGGGCCTGTTCTTCTACGGCGCCTTCGCCTACGTGTACTGGTTCCGGTCCCGGGGCCTGCTGCACGGCCTGGCGACCGGCACCAACTGGGTCTTCCGCGACGAGACGATGCACATGAACTTCGCCTTCGAGGTCGTGGACACCGTCCGCAAGGAGGAGCCCGAGCTCTTCGACGACGCGCTCCAGCAGCAGGTCACCGACATGCTGAAGGAGGCCGTGGAGGCGGAGCTCCAGTTCGGCCGCGACCTGTGCGGCGACGGCCTGCCGGGCATGAACACCGAGTCGATGCGCGAGTACCTCCAGTGCGTCGCCGACCAGCGCCTCCAGCGCCTCGGCTTCGCCCCGGTGTACGGCTCGGAGAACCCGTTCTCCTTCATGGAGCTCCAGGGCGTCCAGGAACTGACCAACTTCTTCGAGCGCCGCCCGTCCGCCTACCAGGTGGCGGTCGAGGGCTCGGTGGACCTGGACGAGGACTTCTAGGACGTACGGGAAGGGCCCCGCACCGGCATCGGTGCGGGGCCCTTCCGCGTGTGCACGCGCGCGTGGATCAGTCGTTCGGGACCGTCTCGTAGCGCGGGGTGCCCTCCTCCATCTGGCGCAGGGCGTCCTTGCGGTCCCGCTTGGAGAGGCGGTCGATGTAGAGGCGGCCATACAGGTGGTCCGTCTCGTGCTGGAGGCAGCGGGCGAAGTAGCCGGTGCCGCGGACCTTGATCGGGTTGCCCTGCGGGTCCTTGCCGTGGACCTCGGCGTAGTCCGGGCGGGCCAGCTCGGCGTAGGCGGTCGGCACGGAGAGGCAGCCCTCGTTGGACTCGTCCAGGACGCGGCGGTCCGCCGGCAGCTCCTGGAGCACCGGGTTGACCACGACGCCGGTGTGCCGGACGCCCTCGTCGTCCGGGCAGTCGTAGACGAAGACCTTGAGGTCCACGCCGATCTGGTTCGCGGCCAGGCCCACGCCCTCGGCGGCCTTCTGGCTGGCGAACATGTCGTCGATCAGCGCCGCGAGCTCGTCGCCGAACTCGGTGACGTCCTTGCACTCCTTGTGCAGCACGGGGTTGCCGACGACCGTGATCGGGCGGGCCTTGCCGCGTTCACGGTGGGCGAGCTCGCGCGCCTCGCAGTCCTCCGTGTCCACGACGAAGCCGTCGTTGATCTGCGTCTGCTCGTCCGTCTCCTGCTGCGCCATGTCCGGCCGCGCCTTCCTGAAAACCCGATTCCGTCGGAGGACAGCCTACGGGGAAGGGACGGGCCGCTCAGCAGACCTCTTCGAGATCCCGCCACTCGCGGCTGTCCGGGCTGTCCGCGACCCAGCCGTCGAGGAGTCCGCGCACGAGCCCGGCCGGGGCCGCGATGCCGCACTCCCGCTCCGGCACCCACAGCTCGCCGGGCGAGCGGTGGCCGAGCGGCCCGGGGTGCCCCGGCTCGCTGTGGTCGTGCGGGTCGGAGTGCTCGCCCTCGCCCTCGGCGCTCGGCATGGTCGACTCCGAACAGGCGCGGCAGAGCAGCCGCACGGAGGACGACCAGTCCTCGGCGGCGAAGCCCGCCTCGGCGGCCAACTGCTCCAGGGCGTCCCGGTCGGCCTCGGTGGCGGCCTCCAGGAGGACCACCCAGGTGGGGACGGGCGAGGGCGCCCACAGCTCGATCTCGTCGAAGACCGGGTAGGAGGGTCCGGCGGTGGTGGTCCGCTCGCCGTTCGGCACGCCGTCGTGGAGGACGACCTCGCCCCAGCGGCGCCCGGAGGACGGCAGCGGGATGGAGAGCACCTCCATCCGGGCCGGGTCGAGCCGGCGGCCCCACACGACCTCGGCCTCGCCCTCGGGCGAGAGCCGGACGGCGGCGCTGCCCAGGTCCATGCCGGCGGGCTCGCCCGTGCCGGAGGCGGCCCCGGGCACCCGCAGTCCGTACGCCTGCCAGGCGCGGCGGGCCAGCGGCCAGTCCTGGAGCGCGGTGGCGGCGATGCCGACGTTCCACCAGTCGGGAGCGCCGGTCTCCTTGTCGAGCAGGGCGACCGCGCGCAGCCCGGCGGCCCGGGCCTGCTCCCAGTCGTGCCGGAACTTGTGCAGCAGCGCCAGGTTGAACCAGGACTCGGAGAGCCAGGGCTCCAGGTCCGCCGCCCGCGTCAGGAGCGCGCCCGCGTCCTCGTACCGGCCGTCGCCGATCAGCGTGAACGCGCGGTCGGTGGCCTGCCGCCACGAGGCGGAGGGCCGATGCCGTACCTTCCCGAAGATCTTCACGATTCCCGCCTGCCGGTCGCTTCACCCTCTTGTTCGCATCCAACCATGCCCGGTCGGACGCGCGCTCATTACCCATGGGTTACCCAGGGACGACCGGGGTCATCCCGGCGGCCCCGCCCCGGGCCAGGACCCTGGCCAGGCACTCGACCACGTCCGGGTGGTGGTCCCGGGCGGTGCCGAGCCGGAGCCGCTCCAGGGCGTCCAGGACGGCGCCCGCTCCCCCTCCTGCCCCGGTTCCCGGCCCGGCACTCGTCAGGTCGTCGTAGGCGTTCACGGTCCGGACGATCCGGGCGGGCAGCGGCTGCTCGCGGTACGGGTCGGCCTGCCGCTCGACGATCACGGCGACGGCCGGCGGGACCCCGGTCCTGCGGACGACCTCGCCGCCCAGGAGCGCGATCCGGCGCTGCTCCTCGGCCGGCAGGAGGGCGGTGGCGCCGCCCTCGACCGGGTCGACGAGGGAGAGTTGGCCGATGTCGTGCATGAGCGCCGCGTGTTCGAGGACGGTCAGCTCGGCCCCGGAGAGGCCCAGCTCGCGTCCGACGGCCGCGCTGAGGGCGGCGACCCGGTGGGCGTGGCCGGGCGGGGTGCAGCCGGCGACCTCGGTCGCCCGTGCGAGGGAGGCGATGGTCTGCCGGTTGACGGTGCGCACGGCCTCGTACCGCCGGTGGGAGACGTGGGTGAGCAGCAGCGGGACGGCGAGCACGGGCAGGGCCCACAGCCCGGCGGCGGCGACGCCGAGGGCCATGACGGCGCCGGTGGCGCAGACGGCGGAGCCGATGCCGGGGAGGGCGCGCAGCTCGTCGCGGAGGAGGGGCCCGTACGGGAATCCCGTACGGGCGCGGAGCAGGAGGGCGGCGAGCACGGCGTCGCACAGGGCGGTCAGGACGAGCAGGAGCCCGAGGAAGAGGGCGTACGGGGGTCCCTCGCCGAGGTGCCGGACGACTGCGCCGGAGTTGTAGAGGGGCTGGAAGCAGAGCGCGGCGAAGCCGACGGTGAGGAGGCGGCGGGCGAGGTGGTCGGGGCCCGGGGTCCGGCCCCGGGCGAGGTGGGGGACGATCCCGGCGAGGCCCGCGGCGGTGACGACGGCGACGGTCTGGAGGACGCCGTGGGTGGTGGCGTTCCCGGCGCTCTGCCCGAGCAGGGCGTACGCGAGGGCTCCGGCGGCGGCGAGCGGCGCGGGTTCCCGCTCGCCGGGGGCGGCGCCCCGGCGGGCCAGCTCGCCGAGGGCGACGAGGGCGCCGAAGGCGAGCGCGTTGCCGGGCTGCTCGACGCCGTGCCAGAGGGTGGCGCCGAGGGCGGTGAGGCCGAGGAGCAGGGCGGCCGCGCGGACGGCGCCGACGGTGGCGGTGCCGGGCCTCACGCGCGCTCTTCCGAGGGGGTGGAGGACGCGGAGGACGAGGACGGGGCGGACGCCTCCCGGGCCTTGGGGACGCCCCCGCCGGACGGGGTCTCGTCGGCGGTGACGGCGGGCCGCCAGCCGTGCCGGTCCAGGGCCCGGACCAGGGCGCCGACCATCCGGGGGTCGAAGTGGGTGCCGGCGCACCGCTCCAGCTCGGCGACGGCGACGGGCACCGGCCGGGCGCGGCTGTAGGAGCGGTTGGAGGTCATGGCGTCGAAGGCGTCGGCGACGGCGACCATCCGGGCGAACTCGGGGATCTGCTCCCCGCGCAGGCCGTAGGGGTAGCCGCTGCCGTCCATGCGTTCGTGGTGGTGGAGGATCGCGGCCCGGGCCTCGTCGAGGAAGCCGATGCCCCGGACGATCTCGTGTCCGTACTCGGGGTGCAGTTCGATGACCCGGCGCTCCTCGGGGGTGAGGGGCCCGTCCTTGCGGAGCACCCGGGTGGGCACGCCCAGCTTCCCCACGTCGTGCAGGATGCCGGCGAAGCGGACGGCGTCGAGCCGGTCCTCGGGCATGCCGAGTTCGCGGGCGATGAGGACGGAGGCGTGGCCGACGCGCTCGCTGTGGCCCCGGGTGTAGCGGTCCTTGATGTCGACGGCCTGGACGAGGGCGCGGATGGTGGCCCGGTGGGCGGCGCGCTCGCGGTGGTACTGGGCGAAGACCCAGCAGGAGATGTACATGGGCAGGAGCACGAAGAGCCCCGCGACCGGCCCGTGGCTGCTGCGCCACAGGACGGCCATCATCAGCCCGGCGAGGCCGTGCACGGCGTGCGGGGCGAGCGCCCGGCCGAGCAGGCCGTGCCAGGCGGCCCGCGCGGGCAGTCCGTCGGCGGTGGCGCGGATGCCGCCGTCGAGGGCGGTCAGGACCAGGCAGAAGGCGAGGGCGGCGGCGCCGGCGGGCAGCAGCGCGTACGGGAGGTCGGGGGCGCTCCGGTCGTGGCCGAGGGCGGCCGGGCCGCCCAGGGCCCCGGCGGCGTGGGCGGCGGCCCAGGCGGCGAGGGCCGTGGCGGCGGCCCGCCAGGCGCGGCGCGGCGTGGCCGGGGGCTCCTCGACGCGGGTGAGGAGGCTGCCGGGCACGGCGGTGAGCGCGGCGGCGGCGGGCGGCAGGAGCAGCGCGGCGGCGAGGAGGACGGGGAAGAAGGAGCCGGTGCCCATCGGGACGGAGCCGCCGAGCGCGCGGCCCAGGAGGGGGCAGCGGGCGGGCAGCTCGCAGAGCGCGTACAGGGCGGCGAGGAGCGCGATCGACTCCCAGGGCGCGCCGGGGCGCAGCGCGGGCAGGACGCACGCGCCGGCGGCGAGCAGGGTACAGCCGATGTACACGCGGGCCGCCGGGGGGACGACCTTCACACCCGTCATCCCCGTCACGCTAGCGAGTCGGGCGGCCCGCGACGGCGCGCCGGGACCGATTCGCACCATCGGGTGATACAAGCCGACTTACGCCGGAGGCCGCCGTGACGCGATCACGACGGCCTCCGCCCGGGACGCGGGCCGGGCGCTACTCCTGCGGCGCGGGCGCGCTCGCCGTGACGTCCTCCTCGGGCGCCAACTGGCCGGCGCGGATCAGCTCGATCCGGCCCATGACCTTGGCCCGCAGGTCGGTGGGGACGTCGTCACTGCCGCAGCAGCGCTTGACGAGCTTCTTCACCGCCTGCTCCAGGCCGTACTTCTCCAGGCACGGGGAGCACTCCTCGAAGTGCACCTCGAACTTGGTGCAGTCGCTGTCGGGCATCTCGTGGTCGAGGAACTCGTAGAGATGGTCCAGGACCTCTGAGCAGTCCGTCTCGTGCGGCTCTCCGCAGCTCATGAGCCCGAGCCTTTCAGATCGTTCGACGACTCTCCGGCGCCCGCGGGAACCAGCCCGCGGTCGCGGGCGTAGTCCTCGAGCATGCCGCGCAACTGGCGGCGGCCCCGGTGCAGCCGGGACATCACCGTACCGATGGGTGTCCCCATGATGTCCGCGATCTCCTTGTACGCAAAGCCCTCGACATCGGCGAGGTAGACGGCGATGCGGAACTCCTCGGGGATCGCCTGCAGCGCTTCCTTCACGTCGGAGTCGGGAAGGTGGTCGAGCGCCTGGGACTCGGCGGAGCGCAGGCCGGTCGACATGTGCGACTCGGCGCGGGCGAGCTGCCAGTCCTCGATCTCCTCGGCGGCGCTGCGCTGGGGCTCGCGCTGCTTCTTGCGGTACGAGTTGATGAAGGTGTTCGTGAGGATGCGGTACAGCCACGCCTTGAGGTTCGTGCCCTCGCGGAACTGGTGGAAGGACCCGTACGCCTTGGCGTAGGTCTCCTGCACCAGGTCCTCCGCGTCCGCGGGGTTGCGCGTCATGCGCAGCGCGGCCGAGTACATCTGGTCGAGGTAGCCGAGGGCGTCCCGCTCGAAGCGCGCGTTGCGCTCCTCGGTCGTCTCCTCGGGGCCGTCGTCGGTCCCTGTGTCGGTCCCAGTGACCGGACCCACCTCCTCCAGCGCGCCGGCGAGCCCGGGGGCGGACCCGCTCGTTTCGGAGGATAGACGAGGAACCGCTCCGCCCGCCGCCCGAATCGAGGCGCCCTTGGGCGCGGGCAGCACCGTCCAGTCGAGGTCAGCGCCCTGCGCGCGCTCCGGGCAGATGGTCGAACCCATGCGACGGACTCCCTCTCCTTGCTCTTCCCTGCTGTCGTACGACGTACGGAACAACAGTGCTCCCCCGCCCGGCATTCCCGGTGCGGGGGCGCGGCGGACAGGGCGTCAGCGCAGGGCGCCGAGCCACTCGGCGACGCCGTCCACGAGGAGCCCGAGGGCCTCCTCCTGACCGAGGGGGGCGCGCTTGGGCAGGGCGAAGCCGTGGTCGCCGTACGGGACCTCGACGAGGCGGTACGGGCCGTCCGGGAACTCCCCGGGGCGGCCGAAGGGGTCGCTGCCGCCCTGGACCACGAGGGTGGGCAGGCCGGTGCCGAGGAGCTCGCCGGCGCGGGACCTCTCCGGCTTCCCCGGCGGGTGCAGCGGGAAGCCCAGGGCGAGGACGGCCGCCGCGCCCAGCTCGCGGCCGGTGCGGCAGGCGACCCGGGCACCGGCGCTGCGGCCGCCCGCGACCACGGGGAGGCCGGGCTTCGCGAGGGCGGGCCAGAGGCCGCGCCAGGCGGTGTCGAGGGTCTTGGGGACGGGCGCGAGCTTCTTGCCCGCGACCCGCCAGGGCTGTTCGACGAGGGCGACGGTCACGCCCCGGGCGGGCAGGGCCCCGGCCAGGGCCCGGAGGTCGCGGGCCTCGGTCCCGCCGCCGGCGCCGTGGCCGAGGGCGAGGACGGTCCGCGGCTCCGTGCCCGCGTCCGGCTCGTACCAGGTGACGCGGGCGTCGCCGGCGTCGGTGGGGACGGTCTCACGGCGCGTCGCCCCGTCGGTCGGGACGGTCTCGCGGCGCGTCGCCCCGTCGGTCGCTTCATCGGTCACGCCCTCATCCTGCCGCGCGGGCGGCGGTTCAGAAGAGCGTGCCCTCCTCCGGGCCCTCCAGCTCCGTCAGGAGTTCGGGGCCGTTGTTGCGGACGTTGCTGACGGCCGTCGGCACCGGGTAGGCCCGCATCAGGCCCTCCGGCGGCGGGGCGAGCAGCCCGCGCAGCTCGTCGGGGTCGGTGTTCTCCGGGGAGAGCCAGGCGTCCCAGCGGTCCTCGGTCAGCATCAGCGGCATCCGGGGGTGGATCTCGGCGAGCGAGCGGGGCCCCTCGGCCGGGGCCACGCCCAGCGGCCCGGTCTCCGCCTCCGTGGTGATCACCGAGCAGGTCACCCACCAGGAGGAGGGGTGGTCGTCGGGGAGGGTCCGGTCGCGCCAGAACTCGTACAGGCCCGCCATCGCGAAGACCGAGCCGTCCGCCGGGGTCACGAAGTACGGCTGCTTCCGCGGCCGCTTCTTCTTCCCCTCGACCTCCAGGTCCCGCTCCGCCGTCCCGGTCACCCATTCGTAGTAGCCGTCGGCGGGAATGACGCAGCGGCGGGAGGCGAAGGCCCGCTTGAAGGAGGGCTTCTCGTGGAGGGTCTCGGCCCGCGCGTTGATCATCCGGGCGGCGCCGTCCGGGTTCTTCGCCCAGGAGGGGACGAGTCCCCACTTCAGGGTGCGCAACTGGCGAACCGGTTCCTTGGAATCCGCGTCCTTCAGAGGACGCTCCAGAACGGCCCAGACCCGTTTGGTGGGGGCCACGTTCCAGTCGGGGGCCAGGGTCTCCTCCGGGTCCCACCGCTCCACCCCGAAGGTCTCCACGAGGTCCTCGGGCCGTCGACTCGATGCAAAGCGTCCGCACATACGTGCCACACTGCCACGATCCCGCCCGCGACCGAGGAGCCTTCAGCCGAATGAACGACGTCCTCGGCATCCAGCCCGCCCCGGACGAGTGGATCGTCTGGCTCACCGCCGGCTGCGCGCTGTGCCTGGTCCTGTTCCGGCGGCTCTGGCTGCCGGCCCGCAACGCGATCACCATCGCCCACGAGGGCGGGCACGGCATCGTGGCCCTGGCCGCCGGCCGCCGCCTCGAAGCGATCCGGCTGCACTCGGACACCAGCGGTCTGACCGTGTCCCGGGGCCGCCCGACCGGCCTCGGGATAGTCCTCACCCTGGCCGCGGGCTATCCGGCGGCCCCGCTGCTCGGGCTCGGCGGCGCGGCCCTGCTCGGCACCCACCGGACCACGCTGCTGCTGTGGGCGGCGACCGCGCTGCTCCTCGCGCTCCTGGTGATGGTCCGCAACGCGTACGGGATTCTCACCGTCCTGTCGACGGGCGCCGCGTTCCTCCTCGTCTCCCTGTTCACCGGGCCCGACGTGCAGGGGGCCTTCGCCTGCGCGGCGGTCTGGTTCCTCCTTATGGGCGGTGTCCGGCCGGCATTCGAACTCCAGGCGAAGCGGCGCCGGGGCGGCACACCGGACTCGGACGCGGACCAGCTCGCGCACCTCACCCACGTGCCCGCCGGGGTGTGGCTGGTCTTCTTCCACACGGTGTCGATCTGCTGCCTGATCGGCGGCGGGCGCTGGCTCCTGCGCTTCTGACGCCCCCGTACAGTGAGGGCATGACCGCAGCAGCTTCCCCGCACACCGACCCGTCCACCGACCTCTGGCCCGCTCCGTACGCGCGTGGCGCCGTCGACGCGACCGTCACCGTGCCCGGGTCGAAGTCGGTCACGAACCGCGCCCTGGTGCTCGCCGCCCTCGCCGCCGAGCCCGGCTGGCTGCGCCGCCCCCTGCGCTCCCGGGACACCCTCCTGATGGCCGAGGCGCTCCGTACGCTCGGTGTGGGGATCGAGGAGGGCGTGGGTCCGGACGGGTCCGGCGAGGCCTGGCGGATCATCCCCGCGCCGCTGCGCGGCCCCGCGGCCGTCGACGTCGGCAACGCGGGCACGGTCATGCGCTTCCTGCCGCCGGTCGCGGCGCTCGCGGACGGCCCGGTGCGCTTCGACGGCGACCCCCGCTCCCACGAGCGCCCGCTGCACGGCGTGATCGACGCGCTGCGCGCGCTGGGCGCCCGGATCGAGGACGACGGCCGGGGCGCGCTGCCGATGACCGTGCACGGCACCGGCGGCCTGGACGGCGGCGCGGTCGAGATCGACGCCTCCTCGTCCTCCCAGTTCGTCAGCGCCCTGCTGCTCTCCGCGCCCCGCTTCAACCAGGGCGTGGAGGTGCGGCACGTGGGGTCGCGGCTGCCCTCGATGCCGCACATCCGGATGACGGTCGACATGCTGCGCGCGGTCGGCGCCCGGGTGGACGAGCCGGAGCACGGTGGCGAGCCGGACGTGTGGCGGGTGGCGCCCTCCGCGCTGCGCGGCCGCGACCTGGTCGTGGAGCCGGACCTGTCGAACGCGCAGCCGTTCCTGGCGGCCGCGCTGGTGACCGGCGGCCGGGTGACGGTCCGGGACTGGCCCGCGCGGACCACCCAGCCCGGTGACGCGCTGCGGGAGATCTTCACCGAGATGGGTGGTTCCTGCGAGCTGACCGAGGCGGGTCTGACCTTCACCGGCACGGGCCGGATCCACGGCATCGACGTGGACCTCGGCGAGGTCGGCGAGCTGACCCCGGGCATCGCGGCGGTCGCTGCCCTCGCCGACTCCCCGTCCACCCTGCGCGGGGTCGCCCACCTGCGGCTGCACGAGACGGACCGGCTCGCGGCGCTCACCAAGGAGATCAACGAGCTGGGCGGGGACGTGACGGAGACCGAGGACGGTCTGCACATCCGCCCGCGCCCGCTGCACGGCGGCGTCTTCCGCACGTACCACGACCACCGGATGGCGACGGCCGGCGCGGTCATCGGCCTGGCGGTCGAGGGTGTGGAGATCGAGGACGTGGCGACGACCGCCAAGACCTTGCCCGACTTCCCGACGATGTGGACCGAAATGCTCGGGGTCTGAGCGATGCGGCGCTACGGCAAGAACACCGACGAGGACGACATCCGCCAGCGGCCCAACCGCAAGGGGACCCGTCCCCGGACCAGCATCCGGCCGAAGCACGAGGACGCCGTCGAGGGCATGGTCCTCACCGTCGACCGGGGCCGCCTCACCTGTCTGGTCGGCGACCGGCCCGTGACGGCGATGAAGGCGCGCGAGCTGGGCCGCAAGGCCGCCGTGGTCGGCGACCGGGTGTCGCTGGTGGGCGACCTGTCCGGCGAGAGGGACACCCTCGCCCGGATCGTGCGGATCGGGGAGCGCTCCTCGGTGCTGCGCCGCACGGCCGACGACGACGACCCGTACGAGCGGGTGGTCGTCGCCAACGCCGACCAGTTGGCGATCGTCACCGCGCTCGCCGACCCCGAGCCGCGGCCCCGGCTGATCGACCGCTGTCTGGTCGCCGCGTACGACGGCGGCCTCTCCCCGCTCCTCGTGCTCACCAAGTCGGACCTGGCGTCGCCGGACGCGCTCCTGGAGATGTACGGGGCGCTGGGCGTGCCGCACGTGGTGACCACCCGGGACGAGTTCGTCGACGGGGCCGCCGCCGAGCGGGTCCACGAACACCTCAAGGGCCGGACCACCGCGTTCGTGGGGCACTCCGGCGTCGGCAAGACGA
Source organism: Streptomyces sp. NPDC007872 (assembly GCF_042868165.1). Taxonomy (NCBI): domain Bacteria; kingdom Bacillati; phylum Actinomycetota; class Actinomycetes; order Kitasatosporales; family Streptomycetaceae; genus Streptomyces; species Streptomyces sp. NPDC007872. The sequence continues at coordinate 743,967 of NZ_JBIAEA010000001.1, read as the reverse complement.
CCCTCGTCAACGCCCTGGTGCCGCCGGAGCGGCGGCGCACCACCGGCGTGGTGAACGCGGTCACGGGCCGCGGCCGGCACACCACGACCTCGGCGCTCGCCCTGCCGCTCGACGACGAGGAGGGCGGCTGGGTGATCGACACCCCGGGCGTGCGCTCCTTCGGCCTGCACCACGTCGACCCGTCCCGGGTGATCCTCGCCTTCCCCGACCTCGTGCCGGGCACGGAGAACTGCCCGCGCGCGTGCAGCCACGACGAGCCGGACTGCGCCCTGGACGCGTACGTGGCGGAGGGACACGCCGATCCGGCGCGCCTCGTCTCGCTGCGGCGGCTCCTGGCGACCAGGGAGCGACGCGAGGGGGACTGAGGCGCGAGGGGGCCGAGCCGTCCGCGTTTACGCCCGTTCGGTACAGGTAAGTGCATAATCGCACCGAGTGCGACGAAGCAGTCACCGACGGCGTGGGAGGCACTGACGATGGCGTGGCTGCTGGTGGTGGTGGCCGGGTTCCTGGAAACGGGCTTCGCGGTCTGCCTCAAGCTCTCTCACGGGTTCACGCGCCTGTGGCCGACGATCGCCTTCGCCTCCTTCGCCCTGGGCAGCTTCGGACTGCTCACGCTGGCGCTGCGGAAGCTCGACGTGGGTCCGGCGTACGCGGTGTGGACGGGGATCGGCGCGGCAGGGACCGCGATCTACGGCATGGTCTTCCTGGGGGACGTGGTCTCCACGCTCAAGATCGTCTCGATCACCCTGGTGATCGTGGGCGTCATCGGGCTCCAGCTCTCCGGCTCCGCGCACTGACCCTCCGCCCTCCGCGCCCCCGCGGCCGTTCCGTACGGCACCGGGGGCGCGACGACGTGGCTGAGGGCGGTCCTGACGGCGAGTTCGCACCCCGCCGCCCACCGCTCGTCCGCGCAGGCCACGACGGCCGCCACCAGTTCCCCCGGCGCGGGCGGCCCCGCGTCGGCGCGGCGCTGGGCGGGGACGGCCGCGGGCCGGGCGCCCGGCCTGGCCGGCCGGGGCGCCGGGAGCCGCGCGTCCCAGGCGCCGGTGAGCAGGGCCCGCAGGACCGGCCGGGCGGCGGCCCGGACCACGATCCACTCGGCGAGGGCGGCGAGGGTCCGGCCGGGCGGACCCGGGGCGGCGAGCAGGTGCCGGACGCCCTGGAGGTAGGCGTCGGCCTCCCGGCGCACGAGCGCGCGGGCGAGCCCGTCCTTGCTGCCGAACTCGTTGTAGAGGGTCTGCCGGGAGACCCGGGCGGCGGTGGCGAGGTCGGCCATCCGCACGGCGGACCACGGCCGGTGCGCGAGCGCGGCGAGCGCCGCGTCGAGCAGGGCCTCGCGGGCAGTCGGCATCGGCGCCTCCCGGGCCGTACGGTTCGGTGCGGGGACCGGCACGCTCCGTGCGCGGGCCCGTACACAGCGTCGGCAGGCGTGCGCGCGCTGTCAAGGAGCCGGGGCGTCCGTGGACGGTTCCGCCGACCGCGATCACCCGGGGATAGAGTGCCGACCATGGCCGATTACCACGATGACCTGCGCCTCGCCCACGTCCTCGCCGACGCCGCCGACGCGGCCACCATGGACCGCTTCCAGGCGCTCGACCTGAAGGTCGAGACGAAGCCGGACATGACCCCGGTGAGCGAGGCCGACAAGGCGGCGGAGGAGCTGATCCGCGGTCAGCTCCAGCGGGCCAGGCCGCGCGACGCGATCCTGGGCGAGGAGTACGGCGTGGAGGGCTCGGGCCCGCGCCGCTGGGTGATCGACCCGATCGACGGGACGAAGAACTACGTGCGCGGGGTGCCGGTCTGGGCGACCCTGATCGCGCTGATGGAGGCCGGGGAGACGGGCTTCCAGCCGGTGGTGGGCGTGGTGTCGGCCCCGGCGCTCGGCCGCCGCTGGTGGGCGGCGAAGGGCCTCGGGGCGTACACGGGCCGCAGCCTGGCCTCGGCGTCCCGGATCGGGGTCTCGAAGGTCGCCTCCCTGGCGGACGCCTCGTTCGCGTACTCCTCGCTGAGCGGCTGGGAGGAGCGGGGCCGCCTCGACGGCTTCCTGGACCTCACGCGCGCGTGCTGGCGGACGCGAGCGTACGGCGACTTCTGGCCGTACATGATGGTCGCGGAGGGCTCCGTGGACATCTGCGCGGAGCCGGAGCTGTCGCTGTGGGACATGGCGGCGGTGTCGATCGTGGTCCAGGAGGCCGGCGGCACGTACACGGGCCTGGACGGGCGGCACGGGCCGCACAGCGGGAACGCGGCGGCCTCCAACGGCCTGCTCCACGGCGAGCTGCTCGCGTACCTGAACCAGCGGGCGCCCGAGGAGGGCTGACCACCCCTCAGTAAGGGGCCCGGCGCTCCCGGACACCCCGGCGCGCTCCCGGGAACGCCTCGCGCGCCCCCTTGTCGGGCCCCTCCCCCGGTGCCACTCTGAGACTCCCCCCACTTGTGAACTTGTGAAAGAGTTCTCGAACCGGAGGTGGTCCCTTCCATGCTCGTCCGCGACGCCATGAGTCCCGTGACCCTCACCATCGGCCCGGCCCACACCCTCCGCCAGGCGGCACGACTGATGTCGGCGCGCCGCGTCGGCGCCGCCGTCGTCCAGGACGGGGATTCCGGCGGCATCGGCATCCTCACCGAGCGCGACATCCTCGACGCCGTCGGCGCCGACCGGAACCCCGACCACGAGACCGCCGACGCCCACACCACCCGGGACGTCGTCTTCGCCGCGCCCACCTGGACGCTCGCGGAGGCGGCCGAGGCCATGACCCGCGGGGGCTTCCGCCACCTGGTCGTCCTCGACGACCACGGGCCGGTCGGGATCGTCTCCGTGCGCGACATCGTGCGCTGCTGGATCCCGGTGCACAGCGCCGGTGCCGGCGCCGCCGCCTGAGCACGTGCGAGCGGGCCGGCCCCTTCCCGTACAGATACGGGCGGGGCCGGCCCTCCTCTCCTCGGCAGGCCGCCGTCAGCCGCGCAGGGCCTGGACCGCGGTCTCCAGCCGCTTGCCGAAGTCTCCGTCCGCGCTGCGGAAGTTGTCGATCGCCCGCTCGGCGATGCCATCGCGCGAGACCTTGGCGATGAAGCCCGCCAGGTTCTCGACGAGGCGGCCCTTCTCGTCCTCGGACATCAGGCGGTAGAGGTTCCCCGCCTGCACGAAGTCGTCGTCCTCGGCGTGGAGCGGGGCGGCGTGGTCACCGGTGGAGCCCGTGACCGGGACCGGCTGCCACAGCGGACGGCCGGTCTGCCGCGGGCCGCCGAAGCTGTTCGGCTCGTAGTTCTTCGCGCCGCCGTGGCGGCCGTCGTAGAGGAACCCGTCGCGCGCGTTCGTGCGCGCCTCGGTGGCGTGCGGGCGGTTCACCGGCAGGTGGTCGGCGTTGATGCCGACGCGGTAGCGGTGGGCGTCGCCGTAGGCGAAGAGGCGGCCCTGGAGCATCTTGTCGGGGGACGGGCCGATGCCCGGCACGAAGTGCGCGGGGCTGAAGACCGACTGCTCGACCTCGGCGAAGGCGTTCTCCGGGTTGCGGTTGAGCTCCAGCTTGCCGATCTCGATCGGCGGGTGGTCCTCGTGCGGCCACACCTTGGTGAGGTCGAACGGGTTGAAGCGGTAGGCCGCCGCCTCGGCCGCGGGCATGATCTGGACCTGCACGGTCCAGCTCGGGAAGTCGCCGCGCTCGACGGCCTCGCGCAGGTCGCGCTGGTGCGAGTCGGGGTGCTCGCCGGCGAGCCGGTCGGCCCCGGCCCGGGTGAGGTTCTTGACGCCCTGGTCGGTCTTGAAGTGGTACTTGACCCAGAAGACCTCGCCGGCCTCGTTGTTCCACTGGTACGCGTGCGAGCCGTAGCCGTTCACGTGGCGGTACGAGGCGGGGATGCCGCGGTCGCCGAAGAGCCACTTGACGGCATCCCTGACGAAGAAGACCGGGGTGTTGTTGCCGACGAGGTCGTAGTTGCCCTCCTCGGTGTAGAACTTCAGCGCCCAGCCGCACGGGTCGCGGACCGCGTCGGCCGCGCCGAGGCTGCCCGCGACGGTGGAGAAGCGCAGGAAGGTCTCGGTCTCCTTGCCGACCCCGGAGAGGAATGCGGCGCGCGTCCACCGCGAGACGTCCCGGGTCACGGTGAAGGTGCCGTAGGCGCCCGCCCCGCGCGCGTGGACCACGTTCCCCCACTGCCCTGAAGACGTGGGGGACCCCCACCGGGATGCGCTCGCGGTTGAAGCGGGCGAGCTTCTCCAGGAGGAGCTGGTCCTGGAGGAGGACCGGTCCGCCGACGCCCGCGGTCTCGCTCATTGGACAAAGTCCAAGTCAATTCCAGATCCAAAGTCACACTTGTTCGCGATCTTGTCACCGACTGTTAGGCTGGCCCTCATGAGCGACCTGTTGGAACGACTGCGCGGACGTGGCTGGCGCATGACCGCGCAGCGGCGCGTCGTGGCCGAAGTCCTCGACGGGGACCACGTCCACCTGACCGCCGACGAGGTCCACGCGCGCGCCGTGACGCGGCTGCCGGAGATCTCGCGCGCGACCGTCTACAACACGCTGGGCGAGATGGTCACCCTCGGCGAGGTCATCGAGGTGGCCACCGACGGGCGCGCCAAGCGGTACGACCCGAACGCCCACCGTCCGCACCAGCACCTGGTCTGCGGCCGGTGCGGCGCGATCCGCGACGTGCACCCGGGCGGCGACCCGCTGGCGGACCTGCCGGACGGCGAGCGCTTCGGCTTCACGATCTCCGAGGTCGAGGTCACGTACCGGGGCGTCTGCCCGAGCTGCGCCACGCCGGCCTGACCCGAACGCGAGAAGCCCCCGCTCCGGCGGGGGCTTCTTCATGCCCCGGTCCGGATGCACGTGCCCAGGTCCGGATACGACGAAGGCCCGGATCCGAGTGCATCGGATCCGGGCCTTCGTTTGCTACTGAGTAGCGGGGACAGGATTTGAACCTGCGACCTCTGGGTTATGAGCCCAGCGAGCTACCGAGCTGCTCCACCCCGCGTCGGTGAACCCAATCTTACGGCTCCTCCGTCACCGACGCAAATCCGTTAACGCCCGCCGCCTCCGGCCCCGCTGTCACGCCGTGAGTTCCTGGTGCAGCGCCTCGCTCAGCCGCGCCGCCCGCTCGGCGACCTCCGCCGGGCCCAGCTCGACCGCGCGGGCGCACCAGCGGCGCCCCTCGGTGAGCTCGCCCCGGCGCGCCGCGAGCAGCGCGAGCCGGAGCGCGGCCCGGCCGTGGCCGGCCCGGGCGGCCCGGGTCCACCACAGGGACGCCTCGCGCTCGCTGCCCTCGCGGGCGAGGAGCAGGCCCAGGTTGAAGGCGCCGTTGCGGCTGCCCGCCTCGGCGGCCTCGCGGTACCAGCGGTCGGCCTCCGCCAGGTCGCCCCGCGCGGCGGCGAGCATCCCGACCCGCACCTGGGCGCGCCGGTGGCCCTGCCGGGCGGCCCGCTCGTACCACTCCTCGCACTCGCTCTTCTCCTCGCGGGAGGCGCCGAGCACGGCGGGGCCGGGCTCGGGGCGGCGCGCGTCGAGCACCGAGGCGAGCCGGAAGGCGGCCTCGGCGCTGCCGCCGCCCGCCGCGCACCGCAGGTGCCGCTCGGCGGTCAGCTCGTCGCCGTCGCGCAGGGCGGCGATGCCGACCTGGAGGGCGGCCTCGGTGTGCCCGGCGGCGGCGGCCCGCTCGTACCAGACGAGGGCCGTGCGGTCGTCGTCGCGGCCCGCGTGCAGGATGCCCAGGTTGAAGGCGGCGTCCACGCTGCCGGCCTCGGCGGCCTTGGAGAACCACGGCTCGGCGCCGTTCGCGTCGCCGGCCTGGAGGAGCAGTACGGCGAGCGCGTTGGCCGCCTCGCGGTGGCCCGCGTAGGCGGCCCGCCGGTACCACTGCTCGGCCTGCGGGATGCGGTCCTGGGCGGCACAGAGCAGCCCGAGGTTGTAGGCGCCGTTGACGTCCCCGGCGTCCGTGGCGGCCCGGTACCAGCGCTCGGCGGTCTGCTGCTCGCCCCGGGCCGCGTGCAGGGCCCCCAGGGCGTTGGCGGCGTTGCCGTCGCCGTCCTGGGCGGCCCGCAGCCACCACACGGCGGCGCTCTCCTCGTCGCCCGCGTCGCGGAGCAGGAAGCCGAGCGCGCAGGCGGCCCTGGCCTCGCCCTCCTTGGCGGAGCTGAGGTACCAGCGGCCGGCCTCCTTCAGCTCGCCGCGCTGCTCCAGGAGGACCCCGAGGTGGAGCGCGGCCCGCCGGTGCCCGCGCGCGGCGGCCTGCCGGAACCACTGCTCGGCCTCGGCGAGTTCACCCACGGGCTCGGCGGCCGGACCGTCCGGCGCGGCGCCGGGGGTCGCCCCCGCGGCGCTCTTGACGGCCTCGGGAACCGGGAGCCGGGTGCCGGTGGCGTGCGGGCCGCGGGGCGTCTCGGTGGCGCGCCGCTCCAGGGCCATGGCGAGCCGGTAGGCGGCCTCGCGGTGCCCCTGCTCGGCGGCGGCGCGCAGCCAGCGCTCGGCCCCGACATCACCGCGGTGCTCCAGGAGGTCGGCGAGGGCGTACGCGCCGAGGGCGTGGCCCTGCTCGGCGGCCTGGCGCAGCCAGTACTCGGCGGCGGGCTCGTCGCCGCGCTCGCGGTGGTGGCGGCCGAGCGCGTGGGCGGCGGGGGCGGAGCCGGCGACGGCGGCGACCCGCCACCAGCCGGCGGCCTCGTCGGCGTAGCCGCGCTGGTGCAGCAGGACGCCCAGGTTGTTGGCGGCGGCCCGGTCCCCCTCGGCGGTGGCGGCGCGCAGGTAGGGCTCGGCGCCGTCGAGGTCGCCGCGGCGCAGCAGCATGGCGCCGAGGGCGCTGATCGAGGCGAGGTCGCCGCGCTCGGCGGCGCGGCGGTGCCGGGCCTCGGTCTCGGTCTCGTTCTCGGTGTCGGCATCGGCCACGGCGGTGGTGCCGAGGCCCGGGTCGGCGGCCCCCGCCGCCTCGATGATCTCGTCCGCGGCATTCCTGGCATGCCGCTGCACAAACCGCCCTGTCTCCAACAGAGTTGCCCTGTCCCCCATAAATACCATCGTCGCACCACCCGCCACCCGAGCACACCTGGTAAACCGCAGCCAGTGAGGTCACTCAGCGTTTTGTCGACATGCCCACAGAGAGACAAGTCAAACACGACTCACGCCAACTCGCCCCTTCCCTACCGCTCTTCGGTACCCCGTGGCACGTCGACACACGACGAGGGCCCGGATCCTTATGGATCCGGGCCCTCGTTTGCCACAGAGTAGCGGGGACAGGATTTGAACCTGCGACCTCTGGGTTATGAGCCCAGCGAGCTACCGAGCTGCTCCACCCCGCGTCGGTGACGTAACAGTATCACGACGCGGAGGTGGAAAACCTCAGGTCAGCCGCCTGGTCACGGGGCCTTGAGCTTCGCCCCGGCCTCCGCGGCCCGCTGGAGGGCCGCCTGGAGGTCCTCCTGGGCCTTGCCGTACGCGCCCCAGTCCTGCTTCTGCAGGGCGGCCTCGCCCGCGTCGTACGCCTTCTGGGCGTCGGCGATCGCCTGCTTCAGGGCGGCGTCGTTGGACGTCGGCGGCGGAGGCGTGGTGCCCGGCTGGTCCGGGTTCGGCTGCTCCGGCGTCGGCTGCGTCGGCGCGTCCACCCCGAAGACCGCGTTGAGCGCCTGGGTGAGGTTGTCCTCGAACACCGTGGTGTCCTTGGTCGTGTCACCCGCGGGCTGGTCCGCGTCCACGTACGAGACCGCGACCTTCTTCAGGAGCGGGTAGAGCGCGTTCCGTCCCTGGGCGTACACCGGCTCCACGTACAGGAACCCGCCGTCGAGCGGCACGGTCAGCAGGTTGCCGTACTGGATGTCGGAGTCGGCGCCCTTGAGGTCCCGGACGAACTGGGCCACGGACGGCAGACCGTTCAGCTTGCTCTGCACCTGGGCCGGGCCCGGCACGTCCTGGGTGACCCGCAGCAGTCTCAGCCGGCCGTACTCCTTGCTGGTGGCGTCGGCGTCGACCGCCATGAAGCCGCCCAGGTTGGGCCGCCCGTTCGGCGTGAACGTCGTCGTCAGCGAGAAGCGCTGCGCCGTGTCCCCGGGCATCTTCATGCTCAGGTAGTACGGCGGGACCGCGTTGCCGTCCTTGTTGGTCGGGTCGTCCGGCACCTGCCAGGCGTCCGAGCCGCTGTAGAACTGCGCCGGGTTGGTGACGTGGTAGCGGGTCAGCAGCTCGCGCTGGACCTTGAACATGTCCTGCGGGTAGCGCAGGTGCTCCAGGAGGTCGCCCTTGATCGCGGACTTCGGCTGGACCGTGTCCGGGAAGGCCTTCATCCAGGTCTTGAGGACCGGGTCCTCGGTGTCCCACTGGTAGAGCTTCACCGTGCCGTCGTAGGCGTCGACGGTGGCCTTCACCGAGTTGCGGATGTAGTTGACCTGGTTCTGCTGGGCGACGACCGTGCGCTGCTGGTTGCCGACGGTTAGGGAGTCGGCCGTGGTGTCGCCGAGCGTGGTGCGCGAGGCGTACGGGTAGCCGTTGGTCGTCGTGTACGCGTCGACGATCCACTGGATCCGGCCGCCGACGACCGCCGGGTAGGCGTCGCCGTCGATGGTCAGCCAGGGCGCGACCGCCTCGACGCGGTCCTTGGGCGTGCGGTTGTAGAGGATCCGCGAGCCGTCGCCGATGGCCCCCGAGTAGAGGATCTGCGGCTCGCTGAAGGCCACCGCGTACGCGGCGCGGTTGAAGGTGCTGGAGAGGCTGACGCCGCTCTTCTCCTTGTAGCTGGTGGTCTTCTCGCCGTTCTCCTCGTAGTCGAGCTCCCGCTGGGGGCCGCCCACGATCGAGTACTGGTCGGTCTTCTCGCCGTAGTAGATCCGCTGCTCGTACGTCGGGAGCTGACCGGTGGTCGGCAGTCCGGACTCGGTGAAGACCGGGGAGCCGTTGGCGTCCGTCTGCGTGCCCGCGGCCATGATCGCGCCGTAGCCGTGGGTGTAGGTGAAGTGGTCGTTGATCCAGTTCCGCTTCGGGATGCCCCGGATGTTGAGCTCGCGGAGACCGATGACGGTGTCCTTGCCCTGGTAGCGGTCCACGTCCAGGGTGGTCGGGAACTGGTAGTACTTCCGCTTCTGCTCGAGCTGCTGGAAGGTGGGCGAGACGATGTTCGGGTCGAGGAGGCGGTAACTGGCCGCCGTGTCGGCGTCCGCCCGCAGCCTGGCCTTGTCCTTGACCGTCGACTTGCCCGAGTAGTTCTCGGGCTTCGTCCCGTCGATCGCGTACGCCTTGCGGGTCGCGTCGATGTTCTTCTGGATGTACGGCGCTTCCTTGGCCTGCTCGTTCGGCTGGACCTGGAACTTCTGCACGATGGCCGGGTACAGGCCGCCGATCAGGACCGCGGAGAGCACCATCAGGCCGAAGCCGATCACCGGGAGCTGCCAGGTGCGGCGCCAGAGCGTCGCGAAGAACAGCACGGCGCAGATCGCGGCGATGCAGAAGAGGATGGTCTTCGCCGGCAGGTAGGCGTTGGCGTCGACGTACCGCAGGCCCGTCCAGTTGCCGGTGGCCTTGAAGTCGCTGGACTTCACGGCCAGGCCGTACCGGTCGAGCCAGTACGCCACGGCCTTCAGCGACACGAAGACGCCGAGCAGCACCGAGAGGTGGCCCGTGGCCGCGGCGGTGGCGCGGGCGCCCGGGCTGGTGATCCGCAGCCCGCCGTACAGGTAGTGCGTGAGCGCGGCGGCGATCAGCGACAGGACGGCGGCGGCGAAGCCGAACGCGAGGAGGAAGCGGTACCAGGGCAGGTCGAAGGCGTAGAACGACACGTCGAGCCCGAACTGGGGGTCCTTCTGACCGAACTTCACGCCGTTGACCCACATCAGCCAGGTGCGCCACTGGCCGGAGGCGGAGGCGCCGGCGATCAGGGCCACCAGGGCCGTGACCGCGAGCAGCACCCACTTCTTGAAGGGGGCGAGGCCCATCCGATACCGGTCGAGGCTCTGCTGCTCGAGGGACATCGCGCTGAGCGGCGGCCGCAGCCGGTAGGCCAGCCAGATGTTGAGGCCGACGGCGAGCCCCATCAGGAGGCCGAAGACCGCGAAGAGGCCGATCTTGGTCCACAGGGTGGTGGTGAACACGGACGAGTAGTGGACCGAGCGGTACCAGAGCCAGTCCGTCCAGAACCCGGCGAACATCACGAACGCCATGGCCAGGACGGCCAGCACCCCGAGTGTCATGAGCAGGGTACGGGCCCGCCGGGACGGCCGGCCGACTCTCATCCTTGGCCCTGACGGGCCTCCGCCGCGGTCCGGCATCTGGAAAGCCAACGTGCGCCCCTCGGTGTTGATGCGTCTCGGTGTCGATGCGTGTCGATGCTGCTGGTGGGTCTGACAGCAGGCCCCGCGATCGTAGGGCCCACTGATGCAACTTACCGAGGCTTTACCTAGTTCCCGGCTTCGGGGAAAGAGGAGGCAGGATATTGGTCATGTCCAACGTTTCCCCCTCCGGCCCGGCGATGGCCGCGAGCCCCCTCACCCGCGCGGTGCTCGAGATCGACGAGTACGCGTCGGGCCTCGGCTGGGACCAGCCCGCCCGCCTGTTCGCCCTGGTCGACACCGCCCGGCTGCGCGCCCGGGAACCCAAGCTCGCCTCCCAGCTCGGCCTGGGCGACGACGCCGCCTCCTACACCCCGATCGAGCAGGACAAGCTGCCGCGCGGGAAGCCGCTCGACGAGTTCCTCGGCACGATCGCCTGGCCCGACGCCGTCGCCGGCTGCGCCATGACGGTGGAGCGGCTCATGCTGCCCCCGTCGGCGGAGGCCCAGGTGCCGCAGGGGCTGAGCGAGAAGCAGCTCGCCACGTGGGTGGCCGGCCACCCCGACCGCCAGGAGGTCCGGATGACCGTGGCGGTGCTGCGGGGCGGGGCGCGCGAGGCGGCGATCCGGCTGCGCGAGAAGGACTCGCCGACCGAGGTCCTGACCGGCCCGGACCTGGTGCCGGGGCTCGCCGAGGCGCTCGCGGCCACCTTCGAGGGCTGAGGACCCGTACGCACGCGAAGAGGAGGGCGCCCCTGCCGGGGCGCCCTCCTCGCTTCTTCCGCGTGCTCTCAGCCCTTCGCGCAGCGCGGCAGGGACGCCGTGTCGCCCTTGCGGAGCTTCTCCAGGGACTTGGTGGCGTCGTCGATGGTGTCCACCTTGACGAGGGTGAGTCCGTCGGGGGTGTCGGAGGCGGCCGCGGCGCAGTTGTCGGCCGGGGTGAGGAAGTACTCGGCGCCCGCGTTGCGCGCGCCGACCAGCTTCATCTCGATGCCGCCGATCGGGCCCACCTCGCCCTTGTCGTCGATGGTGCCGGTGCCGGCGACGAACCGGCCGCCCGTGAGGCTGTCCGGGGTGAGCTTGTCGACGATGCCGAGCGCGAACATCAGTCCGGCGCTGGGGCCGCCGACGTCGGCCAGCTTGATGTCGATCGTGAACGGGAAGACGTGGTCGGTGCCGGCCTGGATGCCGACGACGGCCCGGTCGCCCTCCTCGGAGGTGGTGGTCGTGATGACCACCTTCCGCGTGGCGGTCGGCTCCTTGCCCGCCTTCTCGGCGGCGGCCGCCTCCTTGGCGGGGACGATCGTGAACTCGACCTTCTGACCGGGCTTCCGCTTCGTCACCTGCGCGGCGACGCCGCTCTGGCCGGTGATCGGCACACCGTCGACGGCCTTGATGACGTCCCCGGCGTGCAGCTTGCCCTCGGCCGGGGCGCCCTTGACCACCGTGCCGACGACTACCCGGGAGACCACCGGGATGCCCAGCTCCCCGAGGGCCGCCACCTTGGCGCTCTCCTGGGACTGGGAGAACTCCTCGGCGTTCTCCTGGCTCGACTGCTCCTCGGTCTTGCCGTCCGGGTAGAGCGTGTCGTGCGGCACCACCACGTTGTCGTGGGCGAGCCAGCCGTAGACGGCCTCGACGGCGTTCATCCGGTAGTCCGCGCCGGTGACGCGGACCGTCGTCATGTTGAGGTGGCCGTCGGTCGGATACGTCTTGCGTCCGGAGATCTGGAGGACGGGCTCCCCCCTGGCCTCACCGAGGGTGTTGACCGTCGGTCCGGGGCTCATCTCCGCGTACGGCACCGGGATCAGAACGCCGGCGATGAGCAGGCAGATCAGGACCAGGGTGGAGGCGAGCATCGTCGCGGTGCGGCGTGGCATGGAACGACAGTACGGGACTCGCCTGTGGGCGCACCCCCGGGGCGGGTCCGTACGAGGCGGCCCGCGTCAGCCGGAGGAGGACGGGGTGACGGCGGTGGCCGCCGCGGCCGGTTCGCGCTCGTGTCGGGCGGAATCGGCGAGGATGGGGTGGGCGCGTTCCATCGCGTCCCGGAAGCGGGCGTAGCCGGCGAGTTCGGCCACGTCGCCCGTCGTCTTGTTCCTCGAAGCCCAGCTTCCCCATATCGCCGCGCCGACGACTGCGAAAAGCGGAATCAGCAACCAGGCCAGCGCTGCCATTCCGACCTCCCATCCCCAGTGAGTTGATCAGCAGACTGTTTCATCCCTGCCGTCAACGCTCGCGCGCGGGGGTCGGTTACGCAAATCGGGCGTTCGGCTACGCCGTGTCGGCGCGTCGCCTTGCTTCCCGGCGCGCCCTAGCAGGCACCCACCCACTCCTCGGTTCCGTCCGAGAAGGTCTGGTGCTTCCAAATGGGTACTTCGTGCTTGAGGTCGTCGATCAGCTTCCGGCAGGCCTCGAAGGCCTCCGCGCGGTGGGGGCAGGAGACGGCGACGACGACCGCGATGTCGCCGACCTCCAGGTCGCCCACGCGGTGGACGGCGGCCAGGGCGCGGACCGGATGGTTCGCGACGACCTTCTCGGCGACGCGGCGCAGCTCCGCCCCGGCCGTGGGGTGGCAGGAGTAGCCGAGCGCGTCGACGTCCGCGCCGGCGTCGTGGTTGCGCACGGTGCCGACGAAGAGGGTGGTGCCGCCGGAGGCGTCGTCCCCGACCGCCCGGAAGACCTCGTCGACGGAGAGGGGGGTCTCCCGGATCGCGAGGAGCTTGATGGGGTCGGCCGCGGCCCGCTCGCCGGGGTGGTCAGACGTCAGTGCCATGAGCCCATCGTGCCGTACGCCGCCGACAACCCGGAATAGCAGTTTCGACCGGCGCTCCGGACCCTCCGTAGGAGGGTCCTACAGCCGGCCCCGCGACCGGTCGGCCCCACGACGACGGTGAGGGGATCAGATCCCGCGCCGCTTCCGCATCTGCCGGACGAGCGCCGCCGTGCCGAGCAGCGCCACCGTCGCCCCGGCCGCGCCGGCCGCCGTCGCGTCCTTGCGGCCCAGGCGGCGCCCGGCGACCGTGTGGCGGCCCTCGACCTCCGCCAGGAGCGCGGCGAGGACCTCCTCGTTCGTCCACTTCGGCCGCCAGCCGGCGTCGTGCAGCCGTCCGACGCTCACCACCCAGGGGTGCATGGTGTACGCGAGGTCGCCCGCCGGGGACGGGGTGAGGCCGATCCGGTGGAGGCGGGCCGCCGTGCCGAGGGCGACGGCGGAGGGCAGCTCCATGCGCCGGATCCCGGAGAGCTCCTCGACCTCCTCCTGCTCCAGCCAGCCCTCGCAGCCGACCGCGAACTCCCCGTCGACCTTCCCCAGGGCCGCGTACTCCAGCGCGCTCACCAGGTCCTCGACGTGGCAGAACTGCCAGGTGGGCCGGGAACCGGCGACGACGAGCAGCCGGGGCGACTCGAAGTAGCGGGTCAGCGCCGTGTCCGTGCCGCCGACGAGGACGGCCGGGCGGACCACGGTGACGTGGAGTCCGGGGTGCGCGCGGGGCGCCCGGCGGCCCAGGCGCTCGATCTCCAGCAGGTCGCCGACGCCGGTGGCCTCCGCGGTGGCCTTCAGCTCGGCGTCCTCGGAGAGCGGGACGTCGTTGTCGGGCAGCGCGCCGTAGACCATCGCGGAGGTGCAGAGCACCACCCGGTGGACGCCGGCGGCCGCGGCGGCGGTCAGGACGGTCTGCGTGCCGCGCACGTTGTAGGCCGTCCGGGCCGCGGGATCGGTCTCCAGGTCGAGGTCGACGGCGAGGTGCACGACGACGTCGGCGCCGCGCAGCTTCTCGGCGATGGCCGGGTCGCGCACGTCCAGGACGTGCCACTGCGCCTCGGGGACCTCGCCGCGGCGCTCGTCGATGGCGACGACCCGCTTGACCTCATCGGAGGCGGCGAGGCGCCTGGTCAGCAGGTCGCCGATGCCGGAAGCGGCGCCGGTGACCGCGACGACGGGGCCGCGCGCGGTGGACCGGGTCGAGTGGTTTCGCGCTCCGCGAACCTGTGGATCTGGGGAACTCACCGGGCGTCTCCAGCGGTTGTCTTCAGTACGTACGCCGCATGACGTACGGACCAGGTGGCGTCCATCCTGCCGCAGGGCACGCCCCGGCGGAGCACCGAGCCCGTTTCCGGCCCGGATGTCTACGCTGGTGGTGTGCGGAGCCTGTCGCGGGCAGGCTCTGGTCGGGCAGTCGCCGTCGGCAGGAGGCCGGCGGCCCTACGAGCCGAGGAAACCTGTGAGTGACACCCCATTCGGATTCGGCCTTCCGCCGGAGGAGCCGGAGGACGGCGACGAGGGCAAGAAGAAGGACCCCGCCGGAGGTGGCCAGGGGTCCGGTGGCCAGGGCGGCAACCCGTTCGGGGCGAACCCGTTCGGTTTCGGCGCACTGCCGGGCATGGGCGGGCCGGGCGGGCCCGGCGGCGCGGACAATCCGTTCGCGGCGATGTTCGGCTCGCTGAACCCCAACGACCTGGGCGCGGCCTTCCAGCAGCTCGGGCAGATGCTGAGCTACGAGGGCGGTCCCGTCAACTGGGACATGGCCAAGCAGATCGCGCGCCAGGTGGTCGCCCAGGGCACCCCGGACGGCACCAAGGACGCCAGCGTGGGCCCGGCCGAGAAGTCCGCGGTCCAGGAGGCGCTGCGCCTGGCCGACCTGTGGCTGGACCAGGCGACCTCGCTGCCCTCGGGGGCGAACGTCGCCGTGGCGTGGAGCCGCGCGGAGTGGGTCGAGGCGACGCTGCCGGCGTGGCAGCAGCTCGTGGATCCGGTCGCCGAGCGGGTCGGCACGGCGATGGGCGACGTCCTGCCGGAGGAGATGCAGGCCATGGCGGGCCCGCTGATCGGCATGATGCGCTCCATGGGCGGCGCCATGTTCGGCCAGCAGATCGGGCAGGCCGTGGGCGCGCTCGCCGGCGAAGTCGTCGGCTCGACCGACGTCGGCCTGCCGCTGGGCCCGGCCGGGCGCGCCGCGCTGCTCCCGCTGAACATCGAGGCCTTCGGCAAGGACCTGGGCGTGCCCTCGGACGAGGTGCGGCTCTACCTGGCCCTGCGCGAGGCGGCCCACCAGCGCCTCTTCGCGCACGTGCCGTGGCTGCGGGCGCACCTGTTCGGCGCGGTCGAGGGGTACGCGCGCGGGATCAAGGTCGACACCTCCAAGCTGGAGGAGGCGGTGGGCCAGCTCGACCCGACGCACCCCGAGCAGCTTCAGGAGGCCCTCCAGCAGGGCATGTTCCAGCCGGAGGACACCCCGGAGCAGAAGGCGGCCCTGGCCCGTCTGGAGACGGCGCTCGCGCTGGTCGAGGGCTGGGTGGACGCGGTGGTCCACGAGGCCGCCAAGACCCGCCTGACCTCGGCGGACGCGCTGCGCGAGACGCTGCGCCGGCGCCGGGCCTCGGGCGGTCCCGCCGAGCAGACCTTCGCGACCCTGATCGGTCTGGAGCTGCGTCCGCGGCGGCTGCGGGACGCGGCGCGCCTGTGGGCCTCTCTCACCGACGCGCGCGGGGTCGACGGCCGGGACGGCCTGTGGGAGCACCCGGACATGCTGCCGACGGCGACCGACCTGGACGACCCGGACGGCTTCGTGCACCGCGAGCACCTCGACTTCTCCGAGCTGGACAAGATGCTCGGCGAGGCCGCGAAGGGCGACGCCCCGAAGGGTGACTCCCCGAAGGGTGACTCCCCGGAGGACGACGGCCGGGACGGGACCGGCGGCGGGGACGGCAAGGAGTGACCCTGCACGACGACGCGGTCCTCGTGCTGAAGGAGTACGGGGGCCAGGAAGAGCTGCGGCAGGTCTACCTGGACCACCTGGACGCGCATCCGGACGGCATGTACAAGCCCTGCTCGGCCGGTCACCTGACGTCCAGCGCGCTGGTGGTCGACCCCGCGCGGGGCAGGGTGCTGCTGACCCTGCACAAGAAGCTGGGCATGTGGCTGCAGATGGGCGGCCACTGCGAGCCGGGCGACGCGACGGTCGAGGCCGCCGCGCTGCGGGAGGCGACGGAGGAGTCCGGGATCCCGGGGCTCGTCCTGCTGCCGGGCGGCCCGGTGCGGCTCGACCGGCATCCGATCCCGGCCCCCTGCCACTGGCACCTGGACGTGCAGTACGCGGCCCTGGCGCCGGCGGAGGCGGTGGAGCGGATCAGCGAGGAGTCGCTCGACCTGCGCTGGTTCGCGTACGAGGACGTGGCGGGCGTGGCCGACGCGTCGGTGGTCCGCCTCCTGGAGGGCACGCTGGCGCGGCTGTGAGGACGCGGGAAGGGGGCGGGCGCCCGACCGGCGCCCGCCCCCTTCTCCGTACCCCCTCCGTGCCCCCGGCTAGCTCCAGGCGTTGTTCTGGTTCTGGCCGTGGGCGCCGTGCTGTCCGGCGCCGTACTGGGCGGCGATGCCCTGGCCGATGGCCGCGTGCTGCGGGGGCATGACCTCGCTGGGCTGGACGAGGGCGAAGCCCTGCCCGAGGAAGCTGAGCTCCCAGCCCTCGCCGGTGTCGCCGCGCCGGCGGCGGACGCTGGAGTTGTGCGTCTGCGCCTGCATCTGGACCCGGAGCCCGGTGGACCAGGCGACGATCGCGTCCGCGTCGACGCTGACGTACTTGTCGGGCGTGACCTGCATCATCAGCGGCTGCCCGGAGGTCATCAGGGCGACCTTGCCGCGACCGGAGATGTTGAGCTGGTACTTGCCGGAGCCGGAGACGCCGTACTGGCTGTCGACGGCGATGACCTCGGTGTGGAGGGTCGAGTCGAGCGCCAGGACGTAGGCGCTGTCGACGGTGAGGCCCTCCTGCTCGACCTCCACGACGTGGACGTACTGGGCGAGGTTGGCGAGGTAGACCGTGCCCTGCCCGGAGCAGCGCATCAGGTCGAGGCCCTCACCGGTGCGGGCGCGGGCCCGGCGCTGGTTCGCGGTCTGGTACTCGCCGTCGAAGTCGATGAGCCCCTGGTAGGCGACCATGGCGCCCTTGCGGGCGAGGACGTCGTCCTGCCCGGTCAGGCTGACCCGCAGGAGCTGCGGGTTCTGGACGACGTACCGCTCCTGGCTCTGCTGTTCGGCGTGGTTGAAAAGCGGGCTCTGCATGGTGTGTTCTCGCTCCCCCTCAGCCCCGGGCCCGCAGGCGGTCGGTGCTGTCCTCGCTCGGCTGTACGACGACGATGCCCTGGCCCGAGAAGGCCATCTGGTACGCCTCGCCGCTGCCCCGTCCGATGAGGGAGGAGGCCTTGAAGCTGCGCTTGCCCTTGACCTTGAGCGCGGGCGACCAGGCGACCAGCGCGTCGGGGTCGACGTACGTCTCGTCCTCGCCGCGGCCGCAGTCGACGACGATCGGGGTGCCGCGCGAGGTGAGCGCGACCCAGCCGGTGCCGGCGATCGTCACGTTGAACAGGCCCTGGCCGGCGAACTTGGCGAGGCCCTTGACCCGCTCGACGCCCCACTGGAGGTGCGCGTCGAAGGCGAGGAGGTTGGTGCCGTTGACCGACAGGGAGTCGTTGTTCAGGTTGATCACGACGACGTCGGCGCCGTAGTCGGCGAGGTAGAGCAGTCCGTCGCCGGAGCACTTCATGATCGGCGCGCCTTCACCGGTGACCCACTGCTGGGCGTACTGGCGGACGGCGGGCGGGTTGGGCTCGTAGGTGATGAAGCCCTCGTAGGCGACCATCGAGCCCGACCGGGCGTAGAGGTCCTGGCCGCTCGCCATGGCGACCTTGAGCATGGCGCTGCCGTGGTTCTCCATCCGGGCCGCGACGGGGGTCGGGACGTAGCCCGCGAGTTGCTGGTTCATGGCTTCGGGCTCCCTCAGACCTCGTAGGGCTGGACGACGACGAAGTTGCCGGGGGCGCCCCGGAACTGCAGGTTCACGGTCTCTCCGCTGTGGCCCGGGTAGGCGTTGCGGCGCAGGCGCACCTGGCTGGAGAGGACGACCTGGGAGGCCGACGACCAGGCGACGACGGCGTTGCAGTCGGCGAAGGTGGTCGGCGTGACCGGGAGGACCACGGGGATGCCGCGGGTCTTGACGACGACCGTGCCGCTGCCCTGGAACTGCATGGTGAACAGGGCGCCGCCGGGGATGCCGTGGCCCTCGATGCGGCGGACCTCGTACTGGAGGGTCTCGTCGAACGCCAGGACGTTCTCGGCGGAGACGCAGATGCCGTCGCCCTGGAGCTCGATCGGGTGCAACTGGGCGCCCTCCTCGGCGAGGAAGACCTGGCCGCGGCCGGTGCAGCGCATGAGCTGCATCTCCTGGCCGGTGGCGTTGCCGACGATCCGGCCGGCGAAGCCCGCGCCCTTGTAGCCGAAGTCGACCTTGCCCTGGTACATGACCATGGAGCCCTGCCGGGCCAGGACGGGCGTGCCGCCCATGCCGAGGTCGACCCGCATGAGCTGCTGGTTCTGCGGGGTCCAGCGGGAACCGGTGGCGGTCTCCTTGTACGGCGCGAGCGCGGCGGCGAGGCCCGCGCCGGTGGCGGGGACGCCCTGGGGCACGCCCGCGTGCTGCTGCCCGAAGGCGGGCGGCTGCTGGCCGTACGGGGGCGGGGTCTGCCCGTAGGGGGGCTGCTGGCCGTACGGCTGCTGGTGCCCGTGGGGCGGGGTCTGCGGCGGCTGGCCGTGACCGGGGTACTGGCCCGGGGGCTGCCCGGGGACCTGCCCGTACGGGGGCGGCGTCTGCCCGTACGGGGCGGGGGCCGGAGCGGGCGGGGGCACGGGGGCCGGGGCCAGGGGCGCGACCATCGTGGGCGCCGTGTGGACCGGCGGCGCCGGCGGGGCGGGCGCGGGGGCCGGGGCGGGCGGGGCGCCGAACGCGGGCGCGGGTGCCGGGGCGCCGAAGGCCGGGGGCGCCGTCGCCTGGGGCGGCGGGGCGAAGCCGGGGGCGGCCGCCTGTTGCTGCGGGGCGGCGGGCTCCTCCTCGGCGACCTCGCCGCCGAAGTTCCGCAGGAGTGCTTCCAGACCTCCGTCGAAGCCCTGGCCGACGGCGGCGAACCGCCAGACGTCCTTGAGGTAGAAGTCGCCGAGCATCACCGCGCGCTCGGTGGAGAACTCCGCTCCGGTGAACGCGTACCGGGCGACCTCCTCGCCGCCCGCCACGATCCGCAGGTGGCCGGGGCCGATCTGGGACATCTGGCCGGCGCCGTCGACCGTGGCGGTGAAGGACAGCTTGTGGATGTGCGCGGGGATGCGGTCGAGGGTGACGCGGAAGGACTCGGTGTCGCCGGCCTGGGCGCCGAGGAGCTGAATGGACTCCTCGGGCGACTTCGGCTGGTTGAAGAAGACGAAGTAGCGGTCGTCCGAGAGTCGCTCGTCGGCGTCGAGGCCGAAGCAACTGATGTCGAAAGTCAGTCCGGGCGCCGCGATCTGCACGCCCACGTACAGATCGGTTCCCGCGGTCAGATCACTGATCTTGGCCTTGTGGCCGCGTTGGAATTCCCTGGCCATGCGTAACGACCGTCCCCCATCCCGAATGGCGAATGCTCGCGCCAGGCTAACCGCTGCGTGCGACATCGAGACAGGCAAGGTGGTTTTCGGTACGGAATCGGGAAATCCGTGCGCCGCCGCGTGGCGGCGCCGTCACTCCTCGCGAGCGTCGTCCTGGTCGTCCTGGTCGTCCTGGCGGTCCGGAAGGTTCGGGAGGCGCTCGGCGGCGGCCACCCCCTCCAGGTAGCCCCGGGCCCGCTCGGTGCGGGGGTAGGCCTCCAGGAGCCGCCAGAACCGGGGGCCGTGGCCGGGGACGAGCAGATGGGCCAGCTCGTGCAGGAGGACGTAGTCGACGACGTACTCGGGCATGCCCTGGAGCCGGTGGGAGAGGCGGATGCTGCCCTCGGAGGGGGTGCAGGAGCCCCAGCGGGTGTTCTGGTTGGTCACCCAGCGGACCGAGCCGGGGCGGGCCCGGCCGTCGAAGTACTGGTCGGACAGGCGGCGCGCCCGCTCGGTGAGCTCGCGGTCGCCGAGGACGCTCCGGCTCTCCTTGGCGGCGAGCTTGTCCAGCATGACGCCGACCCAGCGCCGCTCCTCCGCCTCCGACATGCGGGCGGGGATGAGCACGATGGTCCGGTCGCCCTCGCGGTAGGCCGAGACGGTCCTGCTCCGCCGCGCGCTCCTGCGGACCTCGACCGCGCTCGTCCCCGTGTCGCGGGGCGGCTTGCTGGTCACGCTGCGTCGTGGATCGGCGGGCACGGCCCCGACGTTACCCGCTGCCGGGGCGGTTTCGGGAACGGTCCGGCCGCATCGCGCCCCATTTGAATGACTAATCCCCCGGCCTGTGGACAACTTTCGGCAGCGGTCGGAGCGACGGGGCATTCTCACTCACGGACGACGGAAAAGCCGTTGTCGATCATGAATACGGTTCATGGTGTGCGGTTCATGGCGTGCGGATCACTGATCACCGGTCGGCGATCACGGCACGCGGACGGACGGGGGCGGGAAATGCATCCGATGGTGAAACCGGCGCTGCGGCGGGCCTGGCGGAGCCTGCGGTGCGTCCAGTTCGGGGTCACCCCGGCCCACGCCGTGGTGCTCGATCCGGTCGGTCCGGAGACGGAGGCGGTGCTCGGGCTGCTCGACGGGACGCGCGGGGTCGAGCTGCTGCGGGCCGAGGCGCGGACGCTCGGTCTGCCGGACGGACGTCTGGAGGCGCTCCTCGGCCGCCTGGAGTCGGCCGGGCTCCTCACGGACGCCGCGACGGGACGGCCCGGGAGGGCGGGGCCGGCCGCCGGGGCGGCGGGCGCGGCCCTCGATCCGCTCCGGGCCGATCTGGCCTCCCTCTCCGTGGTCCACCCCGCGCCGGAGGGGGCGGCGGGGGTCCTGGCGACCCGCCGGGCCCTGCGCGTCCAGGTCCGGGGCGCGGGGCGGGTGGGGGCGACGGTGGCGGCCCTGCTCGCCGCGGCGGGCGTGGGCCGGGTCGAGGTGCTGGACTCGGGCCGGGTCGAGCCCTGGGAGACGGCGCCGGGCGGCCTGCCGGAGGAGGCCGTCGGCGAGCGCCGGGCGACGGCCGCCCGACGCCTGGTCGGCCACTGGTCACGGGGCGGACCACGCGGGGCCCGGCGCTGCGGGGGTGGAAGCGGACCAGGTGAAGGCGGTGCCGGACCGGGCGGCACGGACGGCGGACCGGGCGGCACGGGCGGCGGACCGGGCGGCACAGGCGGCGGGCCGGGCGGGGGAAACGGTGGCGCGGGTGAAGGGAGCGGTGGGGCCGGGCTTTCACTCGTGGTGGTGACGCCCCGGGACGGTCTCGGCGCGTACGTCCCCGATCCGCTCCCGGCCCAGCGGTGGATCTCCACCGGCACCCCCCACCTGTACGCCGGGGTCGTCGAGGCCACGGGGACGGTCGGCCCGCTCGTGCTGCCGGGCGGCACGGCCTGCGCCCGCTGCCTCCAGGAGGAGCGGACGGACCGGGAGCCGGTCCGTCCCCGGCTGCTCGCCCAGTGGCGCTCCGGCGCCCCGCATCCGCTGCCGGCCTGCGACCTGGCGCTGGCCACCGCGGTGGCGGGCCTGGCCGCCGCGCACGCCCTCGCCTTCCTCGACGGTGACCTCCCGGCGAGCACGGGCACCCGCTGGGAGGCGTCGCTGCCGTTCCTGGAGTGGCGGGCGGAGCGGCTGAGACCCCATCCGGCCTGTCCCTGCGGGGCGGCGCCCCGGGGGAAGGGGGAGCGCGCCTCGGCAGCGGAGGACGCGCACGACACAATGGCGGGGAAACGGCCCGCGCGGCACGGCAGTCTGGGTTTTGGAGGGGCGCATGTCTGATCTTCCCCGGAAGGCGGTCACCCGGACCGCCAAGTTGGCCGCGTTGCCCCTGGGCTTCGCGGGCCGGGCCACCTGGGGCCTGGGCAAACGGATCGGCGGCAGGTCCGCGGAGATCGTCGCCCGCGAGCTCCAGCAGCGCACGGCCGACCAGCTCTTCAAGGTGCTCGGCGAGTTGAAGGGCGGGGCCATGAAGTTCGGGCAGGCCCTCTCCGTCTTCGAGTCGGCCCTGCCGGAGGAGGTCGCCGGGCCGTACCGGGCGGCCCTGACGAAGCTTCAGGACGCGGCGCCGCCGATGCCGACGCGGACGGTGCACGCGGTCCTGGAGGAGCGTCTCGGCGCCGACTGGCGGGAGCTGTTCCTGGAGTTCGAGGACAAGCCGGCGGCCGCGGCCTCGATCGGGCAGGTGCACCGGGCCGTGTGGCACGACGGGCGCGAGGTCGCGGTCAAGGTGCAGTACCCGGGCGCCGGGGAGGCGCTGCTCTCGGACCTGACGCAGTTGAGCCGCTTCGCCCGGCTGCTCGGCCCGCTGGTCCCGGGCATGGACATCAAGCCGCTGATCACCGAGATGCGGGACCGGGTCTCCGAGGAGCTGGACTACGGCCTGGAGGCGACGGCCCAGCAAAGGCACGCGGAGGAGTTCGAGGACGACCCCGACGTGGTGGTCCCGGCGGTGGTGCACCAGTCGGAACAGGTCCTGGTGACCGAGTGGATGGAGGGTCTTCCGCTCGCGGAGGTGATCGCGGACGGCACCCGGGAGCAGCGGGACCGGGCGGGCCAGCTCCTCGCCCGCTTCCTCTTCTCCGGCCCGGCGCGCACCGGTCTGCTGCACGCCGATCCGCACCCGGGGAACTTCCGGCTGCTGCCCGGGGCCGGGGAGGACGAGGGGCCGGAGGGCTGGCGGCTCGGCGTCCTCGACTTCGGCACCGTGGACCGGCTGCCGGGCGGGCTGCCCGAGACGATCGGCACCTGTCTGCGGATGACGCTCGCCGGCGACGCCGAGGCGGTCTACGACCTGCTGCGCGCGGAGGGCTTCGTCAAGGAGACCGTCTCGCTCGACCCGGACGCGGTCCTGGAGTACCTGCTGCCGATCATCGAACCGGCCGAGGCGGACTCCTTCCTCTTCACCCGCTCCTGGATGCGCGCCCAGGCGGCCCGCATCGCCGATCCCCGCTCCCCCGCGCACCAGTTGGGCAAGCAGTTGAACCTGCCGCCCTCGTACCTGCTGATACACCGGGTGACGCTGAGCACCATCGGGGTGCTGTGCCAACTGAACGCGGCGGTCCGGCTGCGCGACGAACTGGACGCGTGGCTCCCGGGCTTCGCGCAGCCGGAGCCGACACCGACGCCGACGGAGCCGGAGGACGGGGAGACGGAGGAGGGCTAGGGGCTGTCCGCCCCGCGCGGGGTCACCACCAGGAGGAGTCGAGCCTGCCCTCGATGGCGCGGAGGTTGTCCCGGGAGCAGTCCTCGCAGAAGTACACCCGGCGGCCGTCCTCCACGGAGAAGGTCCAGGTCAGCGGCAGGATGTCGGCGGTCCTGCCGCAGCGCGCGCAGGTGAGGGGCTCCTCGGGGGCACCGGCGTCGTTCATCCTCGCGACGATAGCCCGGCCGGGCGCCCGCGGTCCCGCGCAACGCACCGCGGGGGCCGGTCCCGACGGACCGGCCCCCGCGACGGCGCCCCGGAGGGCGCGGGTTCTCAGTGCATGAGGGCCATGGCGAGCGCGCGGCGGGCGCGCAGCGAGACGCGCTCGGCGCGGCGCTGCATGCGCCGGGCGGCGACCAGGCGCACGGCCTGGCGTTCCGCGTCGGCCTCGCGCCGTCGGTCGTGCATATGGGCACGAGCCAGGGCTTCGGGGATGAGTTGCATTTCACGGGTCCTGTTCTGACGCGCCACGGGAGCGGCGGCGGGGGAGAAGGCTGAGGTCGCGGAGCCGGCGGGCTCGCTGGGGGAAGAGGTCATCGGGGCCTGCTTCTGGGGATCGTGCGTGTGGGGGCGGTCGATGGTTCCGGTGGCGTTCATGCCGCGACCGGGTTCTTGCGCGGGCGACCACGCGGCCGCTTGCGGGCGACGACCACGCCCTGGACGAAGAGCTCACCGCCCCAGACGCCCCACGGCTCGCGCCGCTCCTTGGCGCCGGCGAGGCAGGCGGCCACGAGCGGGCAGGTCTGGCAGAGGGACTTCGCGTACTCCACGTCCGCCGGCGACTCGGCGAAGAAGACCTCGGGGTCGTAGGAGCGGCAGGGGACGGGGACGCCGAGGTTCTCGATGGCGTCGTCGAGCGCGGTGAGCGCGGTGAGGGGGGTCAAAGCGGGGTCCTCCGTGAGGCCGGGCTGGGAGATCGATTCGGAAGGCGGTACGGACGGGGCGTGCGCTTCGAGTTGCACGGTGTTCTTTCCTCGTCTGGTCGTTCCGGCCTGTTGGCCGGTGTTTCGGCTGGTACCGGGTGTTTCTGTCCCGAGGCCCCTTCTCCCGTCCGTCCCCGTTCGGAGACGGACCGTCCCCGTTCGGGGACAAACAGAAGGGCCGCGGATCCCGGGTGGGGTTCCGCGGCCCTGAAGGCGCCTGCCTGATCCTGGATCAGGCTGGATCACTCCAGGGTTCGAGCCCACGGAAGGCCCACATCGTGTGGTGCATCGTCTGCTGCTGGGTGCCGGCACCGGTCGCCGCAAAGGCATAGGCCTTGGCCTTGGCCTTGCCGGCTGCTCCTGCTTCCAGTGCCTTGGTCGGTCGCTCATTGCGCAGGGCCACGGAGGGCCGCAGCTCCACGGCGGCGGACGTGCCGAGGCCGGAGAGACCGGTGGTAGGCAGACCGGTGCCGATGAACGCCGAAGCCGAGAGGCCGAGCGTGCAGGCGGAGACGACCGAGCGATCGGTCATTTTGGCGGTGCTGACGAAGCTGGCGGTGCTGGTCTGAATCGTGTAGCTGATCACTGGAATCGCCTCCTCTCGGCGTCTCGGAGGGCTCGGGTGCGAGCCGGACCCTCATGTTTATTTGGACAAGTACAGCACGAAGACAGGGCTTCGAAGAAGCCGCCGTTTCCGTGGTTAAGAACCTATGGGGCTTGACGGGGCGGGCGCAAACTATTTTTCCGACGAGTTTTCCTCAGAGCTCGTCGACCCCCGTCCCTCCCTCCTCACCTGCGCAGATGGCCAGGACATCGGCTCCGAAGCGGTTCAGCTTGCGGGTGCCGACGCCGGCGATCGAGGCGAGCTCTCCGCCGGTGGCGGGGACCCGTTCGGCGATCGCCATGAGCGTCTTGTCGGTGAAGACGCAATAGCCGGGCTGGCCGAGCTCCCGCGCCCGCTCGGCGCGCCAGTCGCGCAGCCGCTCGTACAGCCCCTCGTCCATGTCCGAGGGGCAGTCCTCGCAGCGCATCAGCTTCATCGCGCCCGCCTCGGTGAGGGTCGCGCCGCAGACCCGGCAGAGGACGGGGCCGCGCGGCCTGCGCCGGGCGGGGGCGCTCCCCCGCTCGGCGAAGCCGGGGCCGCCGTGGCCGGTGGTCCCGAGGGAGCCGGAGCCGGGGCGCAGGCCCTTGAGGAAGCGGGAGGGGCGCCGGGAGGGGCGGCCGCCCGGGGAGCGGGAGAGGGCCCAGGAGAGCGTGAGGTGGACCCGGGCGCGGGTGACGCCCACGTACAGCAGGCGCCGCTCCTCCTCGACCTGCTCGTCGGTCCTGGCGTAGGTGATCGGCATCATGCCCTCGGTGAGGCCGACCAGGAAGACGGCGTCCCATTCGAGGCCCTTGGCCGCGTGCAGCGAGGCGAGGGTGACGCCCTGGACGGTCGGGGCGTGCTGGGCGGCGGCCCGCTCGTCGAGTTCGGCGACCAGGTCGGAGAGGGTGGCGCCGGGCCTGGCGCGGGCGAAGTCCTCGGCGAGCCGGACGAGGGCGGCGAGGGACTCCCAGCGGTCGCGGACGGCGCCGGAGCCTGCGGGCGGCTCGCCGGTCCAGCCCTTGGTGGAGAGGACCGCCCTGACCTGCGCGGGCAGGTCCTCGGCGTCGTCGAGGAGGGAGTCGTTGCCCCCGGCGCGGGCCGCGCCGCGCAGGGCGACGCCCGCCTCCCGCACCTCCTGGCGCTCGAAGAAGCGTTCGGCGCCGCGGAGCTGGTAGGGCACCCCGGCGTCGGCGAGGGCCTGCTCGTAGATCTCGGACTGGGCGTTGATCCGGTAGAGGACGGCGATCTCGCCGGCCGGGACGCCGGCGGCGATCAGGTCGCGGACGCGGCGGGCGGTGCCCTCGGCCTCGGCGGGCTCGTCCACGTACTCCGCGTACACCGGCTCGGGTCCCGGGTCGCGCTGGGAGATCAGCTCCAGGCGGTGCTCGGCGGCCCGGCCGCGGGCCTGGGAGAGCAGTCCGTTGGCCAGGTGGACGACCTGGGGGGTGGAGCGGTAGTCGCGGACCAGCTTGACCACGGTGGCGCCGGGGTGCCGGGCGCGGAAGTTCAGCAGGTGGTCGGGGGTGGCGCCGGTGAAGGAGTAGATCGTCTGGCTGGCGTCGCCGACCACGCAGAGGTTGTCGCGGTCGCCGAGCCACAGGTCGAGCAGCCGCTGCTGGAGCGGGGAGACGTCCTGGTACTCGTCGACCACGAAGTGCTGGTACTGGCGGCGGACCTGGTCGGCGATGTCGTGCCGGTCCTGGAGGATGCCGACGGTGAGGAGCAGCACGTCCTCGAAGTCGATCACCGAGCGGTCGCGCTTGAGCTGCTCGTACGTGGCGTAGATCTGGCCGATCTCGGCCGGGTCGCGGGGGGCGTCCCTGAGGGCCTTGGCGACGACCGCCGGGTAGTCGGCGGGGACGGTCTGGGTGACCTTGGCCCACTCGATCTCGCCGGTGACGTCCCGCAGCTCGTTCCGGTCGAGCCGGAGCCGGCAGCGGGCCGCGGCCTCGGCGACGAGTTGGACCTTCCGCTCCAGGAGCCGGGGCAGTTCGCCACCGATCGCTTTCGGCCAGAAGAACTGGAGCTGGCGGAGGGCCGCGGAGTGGAAGGTGCGGGCCTGGACGCCGCCCGCGCCCAGGTGCCGGAGCCGGCCGCGCATCTCGCCCGCGGCGCGGTTGGTGAAGGTGACGGCGAGGACGCCGGCGGGCTGGAGCACGCCCGCCCGGACCCCGTACGCGATCCTGTGCGTGATGGCCCGCGTCTTGCCCGTGCCGGCTCCCGCGAGGACGCACACCGGGCCGCTCAGGGCGAGCGCGACCTCGCGCTGCTCGGGGTCGAGCCCGTCGAGCACCGCGTCGGCCGTCTCCGGGACCCGGGGGAAGAGAGTGGAGTGCGTTGCTGCTGTCACCCCGCCATGCTGCCAGGTCCCGTGGGGTGGGTGCGGCGGGTTGTCCACAGGCGGGAGGTGCCGGTCATACGAATCCGGGGCGGCGGGGCCGGGCCCCCGGCCGGTGCGGCTCCGGTCCGGAGCCGGTCCGGAGCCGGTTCCGGGAATGGGACGGACAGGGCGTACGTTCTCCTTCTCGGACCCCGTCAGCGAAGCAAGCGAAGAACCAGAGGAGCGCCTGGCCATGCAGGGCACTGTGACGATGTACAGCACCACGTGGTGCGGCTACTGCCGTCGGCTGAAGAGCCAGATGGACCGCGAGGGCATCGCGTACACGGAGATCAACATCGAGCAGGACCCGGACTCGGCGGCCTTCGTCGAGAAGGCCAACGGCGGCAACCAGACCGTGCCGACCGTGCTCTTCCCGGACGGTTCCACCCTGACCAACCCGAGCCTCGCGCAGGTCAAGCAGAAGATCGGCGCCTGAGCCTCCGCCACCCCTTCGCGGTGGCCGAAAAGAGCCCCTGCCGGACACGCCGTCCGGCAGGGGCTCTTTCACGTGCGCGCAAGGCCGCGCGGATCAGACCACGTCGCCCGGCTTCGGGAGCGGTCTGCCGTACCAGCGTTCGATCAGGCGGGAGGCGATCGAGATGCCGTACGGGGGGAGGACCTCGCCGGCCTCGAAGGCCGCGGCCAGCTCCTCGCGGGAGAACCAGCGGGCCTCGTGGATCTCCTCGCCGTCCACGGTGATCTCCGAGGAGGTGGCGCGGGCGAAGAAGCCCAGCATCAGGCTGGACGGGAAGGGCCAGGGCTGGCTGGCGACGTACTCGACCTCGCCGATGGTGACGCCCGCCTCCTCGAAGACCTCGCGGACCACCGACTGCTCGATGGACTCGCCCGGCTCGACGAAGCCGGCGAGGGTCGAGAAGCGGCCCTCCGGCCAGTGGACCTGGCGGCCGAGCAGGGCCCGGTCGTGCTCGTCCGTGACGAGCATGATCACCGCGGGGTCGGTGCGCGGGTAGTGTTCGGCGCCGCAGGCCTGGCAGCGGCGGATGTGCCCGGCCGCGGCGATGACCGTGCGCTCGCCGCAGCGCGAGCAGAACCGGTGGAGGCGCTGCCAGTTCTCCAGGGCCACGGCGTGCACCATCAGGGCGGTGTCCCGGTCGGAGAGCAGCAGCCCGGCCTCGCGCAGCCCGGCGGGGCGGGCGGACTGGTCCATGCGGCCGGGCAGCGAGTCCTTCTGGAGCGCGAAGTAGGAGACCCCGTCGGCGTCCGTGCCCAGGAAGTAGCGGTGGGTCTCGGTGACCGGGGCCTCGAACGCCGGGGTCATGACGAGTTCGGTGGTGCCGTCGGGCCGGTCGTCGATCAGCACCTGGCCGCCGGAGACCACGAAGACCCGGGTCGTGGGGTGGCTCCAGGCCGCCGCGAGCCACGCCTCGTCGAGGCGGTGGTGGGCGGCGCGGTCGATGCCGCTCGGGGCGGTGAGCGAGATCGGGCGGTCCGCGGGCGGGGTCGCCGGGGGGTTCTCCTGGGCGTTCTCCGGGACGGAGGCGGTCGCCGCGGTCGGCGCGTTCCCCGGGGCCGACGGGGCCGACGGGTCGTTCGGGGCCGGCGCGTTCTTCAAGGTGCTCACAGGTTGCTTCCAATCCCCCGGTTCGGTGTGGTGGGTTCAGCGCTCGGCGGCCCGGAGGGCGACGGGCAGGTCGCCCCAGAGATGAGCGGTCGTCTCGACGCCCTTCATGAGGAGGTCGAGCTCGACCTTCTCGTTCGGGGCGTGCCAGCCGTCGGACGGGACGGAGATGCCGAGGAACAGGACGGGCGCCTCCAGGACGTCCTGGAGGTCGGCGGCCGGACCCGAGCCGCCCTCGCGGGTGTAGCGGACCTCGGCGCCGTCGAAGGCGCGGCTCATGGCCCCGGCCACCGCCTTCAGGGCGGGGTGGTCGAGGGGGGTGAGGCAGGGGCGGGTCGGGGCGCCGAAGACGATCCCGTACCGGATCCCGGCCGGGACGAGTCCGGCGAGCCAGTCCCGTACGGCGAGTTCGATCCTGGCGGGGTCCTGGCCGGCGACGAGCCGGAAGGAGAGCTTGAGGTGGGCGGAGGCGGGGACGATCGTCTTGCCGCCGGGGCCCTGGTAGCCGCCGCCGATGCCGTTGACCTCGGCGGTGGGGCGGGCCCAGACCCGCTCCAGGGTGGAGAACCCGGCCTCGCCGAGGGTGCCGTGGGACTTGGCGGTGCGCAGCCAGGCCGCCTCGTCGAAGGGCAGCTCGGCGACGAGGGCCCGCTCGGTGTCGGTGAGCTCGGTGACCCCGTCGTAGAAGCCGGGGATCGCCACGCGCTCGTCGGCGTCGTGGAGGGCGGCGACGATCCGGCCGGCGACGGTGGCCGGGTTCGGCACGGCGCCGCCGAAGGAGCCGGAGTGGATGTCCTGGTCGGGGCCGTACAGCTCGATCTCGCAGTCCGCGACCCCGCGCATGCCGGTGCAGACGGTGGGGGTGGTCTCGGACCACATGCCGGTGTCGGAGACGATCACGGCGTCGGCGGCGAGCCGCCCGGCGCGGGCCTCGACCAGCTCGCGGAAGTGCGGGGAGCCGGACTCCTCCTCGCCCTCGATCAGGAGCTTGAGGTGGACGGCGGGGGCCGTGCGGCCGGTGGCGGCGAGGTGGGCGCGGACGCCGAGGGTGTGGAAGAACACCTGGCCCTTGTCGTCGGCCGCCCCGCGCGCGTACATCCGGCCGTCGGTCACGGTCGGCTCGAACGGGTCCGTGTGCCAGCCGTCCTCGCGGGCGGCGGGCTGCACGTCGTGGTGGCCGTAGACCAGGACGGCCGGGGCGTCCGGGTCGTCCGAGGGCCACTCGGCGAACACGGCGGGGGCGCCGGCGGTCTCCCAGACCTCGACCGTCGTGAAGCCGGTCTCCGTGAGCTTGGCGGCGAGCCAGTCGGCGCTGCGCCGCACGTCACCGGCCCGCTCGGGCTGCGCCGAGACGGACGGGATGCGCAGCCACTCGGCGAGGTCGTCGAGGAAGGCGGCGCGGTGCCGCTCGATGTACGCGCGCACTGCGTGGACGGCGCTGTCCGGGGTCTCGCTCATACATATGAGCCTATCCGGCGTCCGGGGGTGCCCCGCCCAGCAGGAGCGCCTCCAGCTCGGCCCGGCCGGGTAGCCGGGCGGGCCGGGCGACCTCACCCGTCCGGACGTACACGAAGGCGGCGGCCACCTCCTCGGGCGCGAGGCCGTGCTGCTCGGCCCAGGCGAGCCGGTAGATCGCGAGCTGGAGCGGGTCGGCGCTGCGGGTGCGGCTGGTCTTCCAGTCGACGATCTCGTACGCGCCGGTCTCCGGGTCCCGGTAGACGGCGTCGATCCGGCCCCGGACGACCCGGCCCGCGAGGGTGAGGTGGACGGGGACCTCGACGCGGTACGGGGTGCGGCGGGCGTACGGGGTGCGGGCGAAGGCCTCCTTCAGCTCCTCCAGGTCCCGTTCGTCGAGGATCTCGGGCTCGCCCGCGAACTCCTCGCCGCCGGGCAGCTCCTCCGGGCCGAGGAACGGCAGCGGCAGCTCCTCGTGGCGGGACTCCACCCACGCGTGGAAGCGGGTGCCCCGGCGGGCGGCGGGCTGCGGCGGCTTGGGCAGGGGCCGGGCCAGCTCCCGCGCGAAGCCGTCGGGGTCGGCGGCGAGGTGGAGCACCTGGGAGGCGGAGAGGTACGCGGGCAGCAGCACGTCCCGGGTGGTGGCGCGGGCGCGGCGGAGCTCGGTGGTGAGGGAGGTGAGGTCGCGGTCCCAGGAGGCGATGGTCCTGGCGTCCTCGGGGGTGAGGGCGCCGGGGTCGTCCGGGGCGCCGGGCCCTTCCCGGGGCTCCTCCGGGACCTCGTGCGCCTCGGGATCCGAGACCTCGTGCGCCTCGGGATCCTCCGGTTCCGGGGTCCTCGGGCCCGGCACCGCGTCCGCGTGGGTGTCTTCGGGGAGGGACTCCTCGTCCTCCTCCGAGACGGGCTCCTCGTCCCAGACCGGCTCCTCGTCCTCCCAGGGGTCCTCGGAGCGCGGCTCCCGGGGGGCGGGTGCCGTGCTCGTGGGGCGGTGCTCCTCCGTTCCCTCCTGCGGAACGGCCGTCCACAACCGGTCCCGGACGAGCGCGGCGGCCGCCCGGCGGCGCGCGAAGGACTCCCGGTCCAGCGGCAGCGGCCAGGCCCGGTCCCGGTCGGCGTCCGCCAGGGTCGGGTTCTCCGCGTCCTCCTCCGGCGCGTCCGCCCAGGCCTCGATCTCGCCGTGGCCGGCCGCGCAGTGCTCGTACAGGGCCAGGAGGAAGTCCGAGGGGCCGCGGGGCTTCTTCTGGCTCGGGCCCCACCAGTGGCCGGAGCCCAGGAGGAGGGAGCGGGGGCGGGTGAAGGTGACGTACCCCAGGCGCAGTTCCTCGGTGTGCTGGTGCTCGCGCATGTCGGCCTTGAAGGCGGCGAGGGACTTGGCGTCCCAGGCGTCGATCGACGGGAGCGTGGCGGCGTCGCCGCGCAGGGCGTGCGGGAGGACCTGCGGCTGGGAGGTCCACGCCTCGCGCGCGCGTGCGCTGGGGAACTGGCCGGTGACGAGGCCGGGGACGGCGACGACGTCCCACTCCAGGCCCTTGGACTTGTGGGCGGTGAGGACCTTGACGGTGTTCTCGCCGCCGGGCAGGGCGCTGTCGAGGCCCTTCTCGAACTGGACGGCCGTGCGCAGGAAGCCGAGGAAGGCGAGGAGGGTGGCCTCGCCGTCGAGGGAGGCGAAGCCGGCGGCGACGTCGAGGAAGTGGCCGAGGGTCTCGCGGCGGCGGGCGGCGAGGGCGTGCGGGGAGGCGGAGAGCTCGACCTCCAGGCCGGTCGTGGTGAGGACCCGGTGCAGCACGTCCATGAGGGGGTCCGCGAGCGAGGTGCGCAGGGAGCGCAGTTCGGCGGCGAGGCGGGCGAAGCGGACCCTGGCCTCGGCGGAGAAGGCCAGGCCGTCGTCGGGGGTGCCGCCGGAGTCGAGGAAGGTGTCGAGCGCGTCGGCGAGGGAGATCACCTCGGCCGGGTCGACGCCCTCGACGGCGGCGGCGAGCCGCTGCTCGGGGTCGGCCTCCTCGCTCCCCCGGTGGACCAGGAGGCGGGCGCGGCGGCCGAGGAGGGCGAGGTCGCGGGGGCCGATCCGCCAGCGGGGGCCGGTGAGGAGCCGTACCAGGGAGGCATTGGCGCCCGGGTCCTGGAGGACCTCGCAGACGGCGACGAGGTCGGCGATCTCGGGCAGGTGGAGGAGGCCGGAGAGGCCGACGACCTCGACGGGCACGTCCCGGGCGACGAGGGCCGCGTGGATCGCGGGGAAGTCGGTGGCGGTGCGGCACAGGACGGCGATCTCGCCGGGTTCGCGGCCGGTGCGGACGAGGTGGGCGAGGGAGTCCGCGAGCCAGTCGATCTCCTCGGCGTGGGTGGGCAGCAGGGCGATCCGCACGGTGCCGTCGTCCTCGGCGCCGGGCGCGGGCCGCAGCGCCTCCACGCCCGCGTGCATGGCCCGCAGGGGGGTGGCGAGGTCGTTGGCGAGGTCGAGGAGGCGGCCGCCGCTGCGCCGGTTCTCGGAGAGCGCGTGGCGGCTCGCGGGGCTGCCGTCGCGGTGCGGGAAGTGCTCGGGGAAGTCGTCGAGGTTGGCGACGGAGGCGCCGCGCCAGCCGTAGATGGCCTGGCAGGGGTCGCCGACGGCGGTCACGGCGTGTCCGGTGCCCTGGCCGAAGAGGCCGGAGAGCAGCAGCCGCTGGGCGACGGAGGTGTCCTGGTACTCGTCGAGGAGGACGACCCGGAACTCGTCGCGCAGGATCGTGCCGACCTCGGGCCGGGTGGTGGCGAGTTCGGCGGAGCGGGCGATCTGGTCGCCGAAGTCGAGCAGGTCGCGGGAGCGCTTGGCGGCGCGGTAGCGGACGACGAGGTCGAGCAGCTCGCGGCGGGCGGCGGCGGCCTCGGGGACCTTGCGCAGCTCGGCGTTGCTGAGCTTGGCGCCCGCGAGGGCGGTGAGCAGCTCGGCGTCGTACGCGCGGAGCCGGTCGGGCGGTACGAGGTGCTCGGCCAGCTCGGCGTCGAGGGCGAGCAGGTCGGTGATGAGGGTCGGGAAGGACCGGGTGAGCGCCGGGTACGGGCCGGGGGCCTCGCGCAGCACGCGCGCGGCGAGCTGGTAGCGGGTGGCGTCGGCGAGGAGCCGGGAGGTGGGCTCCAGGCCGATGCGGAGGCCGTGGTCGGTGAGGAGCTGTCCGGCGAAGGCGTGGTAGGTGGAGATGCGGGGTTCGCCCGGCGGGTTGTCGGGGTCGATCGCGTCCGGGTCGGTGACGCCGGCGCGGGCGAGGGCGGTGCGGACGCGCTCGGCGAGTTCGCCGGCGGCCTTGTTGGTGAAGGTGAGACCGAGGACCTGCTCGGGGGCGACCTGGCCCGTGCCGACGAGCCAGACCACGCGGGCGGCCATCACCGTCGTCTTGCCGGAGCCGGCGCCGGCCACGACGACCTGCGGGGCGAGCGGCGCGGTGATGCACGCCGTCTGCTCCGGGGTGAACGGGATGCCGAGCAGCTCCTTGAGCTCCTCGGGGTCGGCGATGCGTGCGGTCACCGGAAGAGGCTAGCGGGGCGGTCGGACAGCGCCGGCCGGGTGCGGGGCTTCCGGGCCGGGAGTTCCGGGGGCGGGGCCCGCGCGCGCGTGACCGACCTCTCTTTCCGACGGGGCGTCACACACGCGTGCGCGTGGCCGGTCGCCGGTGCCGGGCCCCTCGCTGTTCGCTCCGCTCTCTCTGCTCGATCTGCTCACTCCAGCGGCTCTGCTCGCCCTACTCGATGACGTGCCGGCCCTCCGGCCTGGCGCTGCACGAGGCCCGGAAGGAGCAGGTGGCGCAGTGCTGGCCGGTGGTGGGGGTGAAGCGCTCGTCGAGGACCCGGCCGGCGGCCCCGGCGAGCAGCTCCCCGACCCACTCCCCGGACAGCGGCTCCTGCGCCTGCACCTTCGGCAGGGCGTCGCCGCCCTCCTTCTTCGGCGCGGCCTGCCGCAGTTGTACGAGTTCGGCGCCGCCCGGCTCCGGGCGGCGCCCGTCGAAGACCTCGTCGAGGGCGCCCTCGCGGACGGCGAGCTGGTAGACGGCGAGCTGCGGGTGGCGGGCGACCTCGTCCCTGGTGGGGGCGGACTTGCCGGTCTTGAAGTCGACGACGTAGGCGCGGCCCTGCGCGTCGGTCTCGACGCGGTCCATGGAGCCCCGGATGCGGACCTCGTACTCCCCCGCCTCCAGGGTCACGTCGAAGTCGTGCTCGGAGGCGGCGGGGGTGCGGCCGGCGCGGTCCATGACGTGCCAGCTCAGGAAGCGTTCGAGCGCCACGCGCGCGTTCTGCTTCTCCTGGGCCGACTTCCAGGGGGCGTCGAAGGCGAGGGCGTCCCAGACGGAGTCCAGGCGGGCCATGAGGACGTCGAGGTCGGCGGGGGTGCGGCCGGAGGCCACCTCGTCGGCGAGGACGTGGACGACGTTGCCGAAGCCCTGGGCGGCGGTGGCGGGGGCGTCGGCCTTGACCTCGCGGCCCAGGAACCACTGGAGGGAGCAGGTGCTGACGAGGTTGTCGAGGGAGCTGGGCGAGAGCGCGACCGGCCGGTCGCGGTCGCGGAGCGGGGTCGTGGCGCGGGTCGGCTCGAACAGGCCCCACCAGCGGTCCGGGTGCGCGGCCGGGACCAGCGGCTGGCCCTCGTCGTCGGTGAGGGCGGCGAGCCGGGCGAGGCGGTGGGCGGCGGCGTCGCGGAGCGCGGGCGAGGCGTCCGGGTCGACGGTGGTGGCGCGCAGCTCGGCGACCAGCGCGGAGACGGCGAGGGGGCGGCGGGGGCGGCCGGGGACGTCCTTGGGCTCGGCGCCGAACTCGGTGAGGAAGCGGGAGGGCTGGTCCCCGTCCTCGGCGGCGGCCTTCACGGCGGTGACGACGAGCCGGTCACGCGCGCGCGTGGCGGCGACGTAGAAGAGGCGGCGCTCCTCGGCGAGGAGGGCGCCGGGGGTGAGGGGTTCGGCCAGTCCGTCGCGGCCGATGCGGTCGGCTTCGAGGAGGGAGCCGCGGCGGCGCAGGTCGGGCCAGAGGCCCTCCTGGACCCCGGCGACGACGACGAGGCTCCACTCCAGGCCCTTGGAGCGGTGCGCGGTCATGAGCCGGACGGCGTCCGGGCGGGTGTGGCGGCGGGTCAGGGTGTCGGCGGCGATGTCCTGGGCGTCGAGCTCTTCGAGGAAGTTGACGACGCCCCGGCCGCCGACGCGCTCCTCGGCGCGGGCGGCGGTCTCGAAGAGGGCGCAGACGGCGTCGAGGTCGCGGTCGGCGTTCCGTCCGGCGGGGCCGCCGCGCAGGGCCGAGCGCTCCAGGCGGCCGGACCAGGGGGTGCCCTTCCACAGCTCCCAGAGGGCCTCCTCGGCGGTGCCGCCCGCGGCGAGCAGCGTCCGGGTGTCCCGGAGGAGCCTGCCGAGCCGCTGCACGCCGTGGGTGTACGCGGTGTCGTGGGCGACGAGCCGCTCGGGCTCGGCGAGCGCGCGGGCGAGCAGGACGTCGGAGGGCGGCGGCACCTTGTTGCCCGCGGCCCGCTCCTCGTCCCGCAGCGCCCGGCCGAGGCGGCGCAGGTCGGCCGGGTCGACCCCGGCGAGGGGCGAGGCGAGCAGCGCGAGCGCGGTCTCGGTGTCGAGCCACCCGCCGTCGCCGTGGCGGTCGGGAGCGGTGCCGGTGGCCGTCTCTGCGCCTGTCTCCGCGTCTGGGCCTGCGCCTGTCTCCGCGCCTGGGCCCGTCTCTGCGCCTTCGTCCGGGCCTGCCTCCGCGTCCGCCTCCACGCCTGACGAATCATCAGGAGACGGCTCGTCAGGAGCGGTCCCCCCGTCGGTGACGGTCCCGTCCGGAGTCGTGTCGTCCCCGGAGCCGCCCGGCGTCCCCGCCGCGGCAGGGGCCCCCGCCCCCGACACCGCCCGGAGGGCGAGCAGCAGCGGGGCGACCGCCGGTTCGTGGCGGAGGGGGGTGTCCGCCGCGTCCGTCTCGACCGGGACGCCCGCCGAGGTGAGGGCGCGGCGCAGGGCGGGCAGGGAGGCCCCTGCGCGGGCGAGGACGGCCATGTCCTGCCAGGGGACGCCGTCCTCCAGGTGCGCGCGGCGCAGCAGGTCGGCGATGTTCTCGGACTCCGCCGAGGCCGTCGGGTAGGTGTACGCCTCCGCCCGGCCCCCGTCCCGTACCGCCGTCAGCTCCCGGTGGGCGCGGACCCGGTCGGCGGGGAGCCGGGGCATCGGCATCCGCCGGGCGAGCTCCCGGGTCGCGGCGAGGAGCCGCGCGCCGGAGCGCCGGGAGGTGCCGAGGACGCGGATCCCGGCGCCGCCGAAGGAGTCGGGGAAGTCGAGGATGCCGTTCACGTCGGCGCCCCGGAACGCGTAGATGGACTGGTCCGGGTCGCCGAAGGCGACGACCGTGCTCCGGCCGCCCCCCGCGAGCGCGTGGAGGAGCCGGACCTGCGCCGGGTCGGTGTCCTGGTACTCGTCGACGTACACCGCGTCGTACCGGGGCGGGGTGACGCTCCCGGCGAGCAGGACGGCCCGGTGGACCAGCTCCGTGTAGTCGAGGACGCCCTGGAGGTCGAGGACGTCGAGGTACTCGGCGAGGAAGCCGGCCGCCGCCTTCCAGTCGGGGCGGCCGACCCGGTCGGCGAAGCGGGCGAGGGCGTCCGGTTCGAGGCCCAGTTCCCGCGAGCGCGCGAGGACGGCCCGCACCTCGTCGGCGAAGCCCCGGGTGGTGAGGCAGGCGCGCAGTTCGTCGGGCCAGCGGATGCCGCCGAGGCCGCTCTTCTCCAGGTCGATCTGGCCGGCGAGCAGCTCGCGCACGGCGAGGTCCTGTTCGGGGCCGGAGAGCAGGCGGAGGGGTTCCGCGAAGAGCCCGGCGTCCTGGTGGGCGCGGATCAGGGCGTAGCAGTACGAGTGGAAGGTCGTCGCCTGGGGCGGGCGGCGGCCGCCGAGCCGGGCCGCCATCCGGTCGCGGAGTTCGACGGCGGCCTTGCGGCTGAAGGTGAGGACGAGGAGGCGCTCGGGGTCGGCGCCCTTCTCCACGCGGGCCGCGACCGCCTCGACGAGGGTGGTCGTCTTGCCGGTGCCGGGTCCGGCGAGGACGAGGAGCGGTCCGGAGTCGTGCTCAACCACTTCCCGCTGGACCGCGTCCAGTCGAGGGGGATCCAGCGGGGCCGGCGCGGTGCGCACCAGTCGGTACGCGCCCGGGGTCCGCTGCCGTCCCGGACCCGGGTGCGGCTGTCCCTGGTGCGGCGGCGTACGCCGGGTGGTGGAGGAGGAGCTCACGTGGATCGCCGGTCCTGGTGGGTGTGGTGGTGCGGGTGAGGCGGCCGGGTGCCGTGGCCGCCCCGGAAGACGCGAACGACGACGTTACGCGAAGCCGGGCGGCGGCGAGCCGCACTCCGCACCGCTTCCCGTACCGCGCCCGGTCCGTCCGCCCCGCCCGGCCCGCACCTCCTGGGCGGATGCCCTCACGTGTGAGTTCCGGCACCCCCGCCGACGTCCGCACCGCCGTCCGCCCCGGCCTCCGCACCCGCGTCCGCGCCCGGGGCCGGCACCCCGTCCCAGCGCGCCCGCCGCATGTCGATCCTGGGCACGTGCCCCTCGGACGCCGGGCCCGCCTGCCGCAGCGGCGTGCCCTCCTCGCGGTAGTGGGCGAGGGCCCGCGGCTCGGCGCCGGGCAGCAGCGTGCCGTCCGCGCGGACCACGCGCCACCACGGCGCCGCCCCGCCGTACAGGGCCATCACGCGGCCGACTTGGCGCGGCCCGCCCTCGCCCAGCCACTCGGCGATGTCGCCGTAGCTCATCACGCGGCCCGGCGGGATCGCGTCCGCGACGTCGAGCACCCGCTCCGCGTACGCGGGCAGCTCCCCGGCCACCGGCCCGGTCCGCTCCTCCGGCACCTCTCCGGCCTCCCCCACGGGCCCCTCCAGCCTCGTCCGTCCCGTCGCACGGGCCCCTCCGGACCCGTCCGTCCCATCCTGCCTCACTCCACCGACATGGCCCTGATGCCTCCGCCCGGGAGCTCTTCGTGCCACCATCGTGCGGGCGGTGACTGGTGATACGAGATCAAGAGCGACAAGAACGACACGAAGAAGAACGCGTACGAGGACGAGAGCGACACGGCGCGCGGGCAGGGACGGACAGGGTGATGGGGCAGGAGACGCAGCCTCCCGAGGAGGGCAGGGCCGACGTGCCCGAGCGGGTCTCCGGCGACGAGCCGCTGCTCGCGGCCCGGGTCCACCGGCCCTCCGACCTGATGCGGCTGCTGGGCGGC
The DNA here is from genome assembly GCF_042868165.1 of Streptomyces sp. NPDC007872. Lineage (NCBI taxonomy): Bacteria > Bacillati > Actinomycetota > Actinomycetes > Kitasatosporales > Streptomycetaceae > Streptomyces > Streptomyces sp. NPDC007872. The sequence goes on along the minus strand of NZ_JBIAEA010000001.1, from coordinate 705,449 downwards.
CTGCTCGCGATCGGGCTCGTGCTCGCCGTCGCCGCGTTCGCGCACTTCACCACCTCCGGCCTGGAGAAGGACATCAACGCGGGCGCCGGCGGCGCCCCCGACGTCTTCGTCAAGATCGCCGGTCTCGTCTCCTCCATCGCCGTCCTCCTGGTCCCGGTCGCCTTCGCCATCGAGCGGCTGATCAAACGCGACGGGCTGCGGATCGCGGACGGCGTCCTCGCCGCCGTCCTCGCGCACGGCGTCACCCTCGCCACCGACCTCTGGGTCGCCGAGGCCGCGCCCGGCACGATCCGGGACGCGCTGACCCAGCCGCAGTCCGGGGGCGGTCTGACCGACCCGGTGCACAACTACCTCGCCCCGGTGATCGCGTACATGACCGCGGTCGGGATGGCCCGCAGACCCCGCTGGCGGGTGTCGCTCTGGGCGGTGCTGCTGCTCGACGCGTTCACGATGCTGGTGGCCGGGTACACCACGGCGCTCTCGATCGTCCTGACCGTCCTCATCGGCTGGACGGTGGCGTACGGCACGCTGTACGCGGTCGGCTCCCCGAACGTCCGGCCCACCGGCCAGACCCTGCTCGCCGGTCTGCGCCGGGTCGGCTTCCGGCCGGTGACGGCGCTGCGCGCGGAGGGCGTGCCCGACGCCGCCGACAGCGGGGACCGGGGCCGCCGGTACATCGTGACCCTGGAGGACGGTCCGCCGCTCGACGTCACCGTCGTCGACCGGGAGCAGCAGGCGCACGGCTTCTTCTACCGCGCGTGGCGGCGGATCAGCCTGCGGACGATCACCACCCGCCGCTCCATCGTCTCGCTGCGCCAGGCCCTGGAACAGGAGGCGCTCCTCGCGTACGCGGCGATCGCCGCCGGGGCGAACGCGCCGAAGCTGATCGCCACCTCGGAACTCGGCCCGGACGCCGTGATGCTCGTGTACGAGCACATCGGCGGCCGCAGTCTGGACGCGCTGGACGACCACGAGATCACCGACGACCTGGCCCGCAGCGCCTGGCGGCAGGTGAAGGCGCTCCAGTCGCGCCGGATCGCGCACCGCAGGCTCACCGGGGACGCCATTCTGGTGGATCGTTCCGGCAGGGTGGTCCTCACCGATCTGCGGGGCGGCGAGATCGCGGCCGGCGACCTGGTCCTGCGGATGGACGTCGCGCAACTGCTCACCACCCTCGGCCTGCGGGTCGGGGCCGAGCGGGCGGTCGCCGCGGCCGTCGAGGTGCTCGGTCCGGACACCGTCGCGGGCTGTCTGCCGCTGCTCCAGCCGATCGCGCTGAGCCGCTCCACGCGCGCGACGCTGCGGAGACTGGCCCGGGAGCGGTCGGCGCGGGAGCGGGAGGCCGTCCTCGAGGCCTCCGCGGCGGCCAAGCGCGAGCGGGAGCTCGCCAAGGCCGAGGCCGCCGGGACCGCCGGGACCGCCGACAGCCCGGACCACACGGCCGTACGGATCCCGGCCAAAGCCGGGAGCAAGGCCGAGAAGGCCGAGAAGAAGGCGGACAAGAAGGCCGAGAAGCGGGCCCTGGACACGGCGCTCGACGAGGCCCGCGAGGAGGACCTGCTCGCCCAGATCCGGCAGCAGGTGCTCCTGATCCGCCCGCAGGCCCCGGTGGAACCGGTGCGTCTGGAGCGGATCAAGCCGCGGACCCTGGTCAGTCTGATCGCGGGCGCGGTCGCCGCGTACTTCCTGCTCTCGCAGATCGCCAGCACCCCGCTGTCGACGATCAGCGAGGCGGACTGGCGGTGGGTGGCGGCGGCGGTGCTGTTCTCGGCGCTGAGCTACGTCGCGGCGGCGATGAGCCTGCTGGGCTTCGTGCCCGAGCGGGTCGGGTTCCGGCGGACGGTGGTGGCGCAGGTCGCCGGCTCGTTCGTGAAGATCGTCGCCCCGGCGGCGGTCGGCGGCGTCGCCCTGAACACCCGCTTCCTCCAGCGGGCGGGGGTCCGGCCGGGGCTCGCGGTGGCCAGCGTCGGCGCCTCGCAGCTCTTCGGGCTCGGGGCGCACATCCTGCTCCTGCTCTCCTTCGGCTATCTGACGGGGACGGAGAAGTCGCGGTCCTTCACCCCGTCGAGGACGGTCATCGCCGGACTGCTCACGGTCGCGGTGCTCGTCCTGGTGGTGACGGCGATCCCGTTCATGCGCAAGTTCGTGTCGACCCGGCTGCGCTCGCTCTTCGCGGGCGTGGTGCCGCGCATGCTGGACGTGCTCCAGCGGCCGGTGAAGCTGGTGACCGGCATCAGCGGGATGCTGCTGCTCACGGGCGCGTTCGTGCTCTGCCTGGACGCCTCGATCCGGGCCTTCGGCCACGACAGCCAATCGATCAGCTTCGCGAGCGTGGCCGTCGTCTTCCTCGCGGGCAACGCGCTCGGTTCGGCGGCGCCGACGCCGGGCGGCATCGGCGCGGTCGAGGGCGCGCTGATCGGCGGCCTGGTGACGGTGGGGCACCTGCCGATCGAGGTCGCGACCCCGGCCGTGCTCCTCTTCCGCCTGCTCACCCTGTGGCTGCCGGTCCTGCCGGGCTGGCTCTGCTTCGGCTGGCTGACGAGACGCGAGGCGCTGTAGGGGACGGGGAGCCGGAGAGGACGGGGAGCCGGAGGAGACGGGGAGCCGGAGGAGACGGGGCGCGAGGCACCGTCGCGGCCGGCCCGACACGCCCGGGCCACCCGCTTGGCCCCCCTCCCGCGCGAACGCGCGACCGACGGCCCACCATGGATCCATGCCGACCTCCGCAGCCCACCGCGCCGCTCTGCTCGCCGCCTCCGCCGTGCTGCTCGCCGCCGGCTGCTCGGACGGGGGGAGCGACGCCTCGGAGCCGCCGAAGGAGTCGGGCCCCAGCGGCCGCCCCGCGCTGACGGCGCAGAAGCTGTCCTGGGCGCCCTGTCCGCCGCCGTCCCCGGCCGAGGGCGGCGGGCCCGCCCCGTCCGCGCTCCCCGGCGGCGGCGCCTGGGAGTGCTCCTTCCTCCAGACCCCGCTCGACTGGTCGAAGCCGGAGGGCGAGACCATCGAGCTGGCCCTCATCCGGGCCCGCGCCCGGGACGCCTCGCGCCGGATCGGCTCGCTCGTCTTCAACTTCGGCGGCCCCGGCGGCTCCGGCGTCACCGGCCTGCCCAGCTTCGCCGAGGACTACGAGACCCTGCGCGGCCGCTACGACCTGGTCTCCTTCGACCCGCGCGGGGTGGGCCGCAGCGACCCCGTCGAGTGCCTCGGCGACAAGGAGCTCGACGCGTACTACGCCCTCGACTTCACGCCCGACGACGCGGCCGAGGAGCGGACGCTGTCCGACGCGCAGAAGAGGTACGCGGCCGGCTGCGAGAAGGACTCGGGCCCCTCCCTGCCGCACGTCGGCACCGAGAACGCCGCCCGGGACATGGACCTGATGCGCCAGGTCCTCGGCGACGAGAAGCTGCACTACTTCGGCATCTCGTACGGCACGGAGCTGGGCGGCGTCTACGCCCACCTCTTCCCGAAGAACGTCGGCCGGGCCGTCTTCGACGCCGTCGTCGACCCGGAGGCGGGCGTCGAGGACGGCGCCCTCGGCCAGGCGAAGGGCTTCCAGCTCGCCCTGGACAACTTCGCCCAGGACTGCGTGGACCGGGGCGACGAGTGCACGCTGCCCGGCTCCAGCGTCGCCGAGATCGAGACCTTCGTCACCGACCTCCTGGCGTCCCTCGACAAGAAGCCGATCGCCGGCATCGGGGACCGCAAGCTGACCCAGACGCAGGCCACCAACGGCATCGCGCAGGCCCTGTACTCGAAGGAGTTCTGGACCTATCTGGAGCAGGGGCTCGACGCGGCCGACGGCGGCGACGGGGCGCTGCTCCTCTCGCTCTCCGACTCGATGAACGGACGCAGCCAGAACGGCTCGTACAGCAACATCCAGGCCGCCAACGCCGCCATCAACTGCGTGGACTTCAAGGAGCGCTACACCCTCGGCCAGGCGAAGGAGCGGCTCGGCGGGTTCCGCGAGGCCTCCCCCGTCTTCGGCGACTTCATGGGCTGGTCGCTCGCGGGCTGCTCGCAGTGGCCGGTGCCGGGCGCCTGGGAGCACCCGGACGTCTCCGCGCCCGGCTCGGCGCCGATCCTGGTGGTCGGCAACACCGGCGACCCGGCCACGCCGTACGAGGGCGCCCGGGCCATGGTGAACGCGCTCGGCAAGGGCGTCGGCGTGGAGCTGACGTACGAGGGCGAGGGGCACGGCGCCTACAACGGCGGCAGCGCGTGCGTGAAGAAGGCGGTGGACGCGTACCTGCTCGACGGGAAGGTGCCGAAGTCCGGGACCGTCTGCAAGTAGCGGCCCTCACAAAGGACCCGCCGGAAAAGATCTCGAAAAGCGGAATGCCTGCCGGCCGGAAACCGTGATGGTTTCCGGCCGGCAGGCATTCCGGAGAAATGCGGGCCTCGGGCCCGGGGGTCAGATCCGCGGACCGTGGCCGTGGTAGTAGCCGCCGACCTCGTCGTGGTAGCCCGGGTTGCCGAGGTGCTTCTCCTTGTCGAACTCCGGGGCGCTCTTGATCTCGTCCTTCGTGCGGGCCACGTGGACGGTCTCGTTGGCGGTGTCGATGTGCTTCACCGTGCCCGCCGGCAGCAGGACCTCCTTGCCGAAGATCCAGACGCCGGTGTCGACCACGATGTACTGCGAGTCGACGTCGTTGGAGTGCTTGTCGACCTTCCCGATGTGGCCGTCGGTCGCCTCGACGCGGTAGCCCGTGATGTCCGTCCCGGCGTCGTAGCCGGAGGCGGATCCGTAATTCCACACGTTGTTTTCGGGGGTGGTCACGAGAATCCTCCTGAAACGAATGCGATGTCCGGGGTCATCGGGTCCGGTTGTCCGACCGGCCCTGCACTCCTTCTCTCTCGGATTCTCCGGCTCAAACCCGGGAATTCTCACGCCGCCCCGTCCGGAAATGCCGGAGGGGCCGGGGGGGCCCCGGGGCCCCCCCCCCCCGCCCCCCCCCCCCCCCCCCGGGGGGGCCGCCCCCCCCCCCCCCGGGGGGGGGGGGGCGGGCGCCCCCCCCCCCCCCGCGCCCCCCCCCCCTCCCCCTCCGGCGCCCCCCCCTTTCCTGTGGTGCTGCCCCCGGTCTCCACCCCCCACCCCCCCACCCCCCCCCCCCCCCAAAACGACCTCTAAGAGCCGGCACTTGGGCAGCGAGAAGAAGAGACACCACTGTGGATACGGAAGCGATTCCGGATCTGGAGCGCATGTCCCTCCTGTCTACATTCTGAATGTGAGCAACCTGTGAGGGTTGCGTGGTCGCGGTGGTCGTATCTGGTATATGCCAGTGGCATGAACCTCTGGTGTTTCCGTGGGATCCAGGCAGTTGACTCGACACGATGGGACCGTGCTCTGGAGGAACCGGCCTGTCGCACAGCCCGGCTCGACGGTTCCTGTTCACCCCGTTGTGGCGAACGTCGTCGCACGGTCACGAGACGGGGACGGCCCCGTCCACCACGATGACGGGCGGGGCCGTTTTGCTGCTCCAGCTCCAGGACCTGCTCTGGGGCGGGTCAGTCGCGGGGGCTGCACATGCGGGTCATCGCGTCGGTCATCTCCTGGGCGACGGTGGGGGAGTAGCCGCGGGTGCGGTAGGTCTGGGTGAGGACGTCGGGGCCGTACTGGAGGAGGATCTCGGCGTCCTCGCGGGTCTTGCCGAGCGCCCAGTGGACCAGGAGCGCCCAGGGCGTGCCGTCACTGACTGCCTGCGCGAGGCGGGCGTCGACGAGCGTCCGGGTGTCGGCGGGCGTGCCGGTGGGGTCGAGGTCCTCGGCGAGGTCGAGCCAGCGCTGCACGTCCGCTTCGGGGAGCGCGGCGAGGTAGGGGCCGAGGCCGTGGAGTGCCGGCGGCTGGTGCGTGGTCAACGGGTTCTCCTCGCGTTCGTGGTGCGGGTGGTGCAGCCCCGGGGCAGCGGCCGTGTCCGCCGCCGCCCCGGGGTATGGGGGTGGGTTACTGCTCGTCGGGGTCGCCGGGGGGCCGGTCCTCTTCTCCGGAGCCGGGACCTCCGAGCCCGGCGGCGAAGGCGCGGAGCTGGGACGGGAGCGCTGCCGTCGCCTCGTGGAGGGAGGCAGCGGCATAGTCGGCGGCTACCCGTTCGGGGCTGGTGTAGCCGGTGCGTTCTCCGGTTTCGTAGAGCTCGACGAGGGCCTGGCTTGATCTTTGACGTGCATCGTCGAACGGTGCGTCGTACTTGATCGCTCGGTCCGGTAATCGCCCTACGTGGAAGCGGCCTTCGTCTGAACACGTGCTCCGACCAAGGAACGCGCATGTCCAGCACGAAGGCCGTGAGGATGGGCCTGCTGCATCACGATGCGCGGCGAGAGCCGTTGGCCGAACTGTCACGCTTCCGGGGCGAGTCCTACTCCTGCCTCACCGCTCGTTCGGATGCCCTGTTCGAGCTGGCGGACGCGGTGTTGCGCGGGGACGGGACGGTGAGGTCGCCGGCCGAGCTGTCGCTGGTGGGCGAACACCCCGCGGGCACGGCGGGCTCTATGCCGCGCCGACCCGAGGCCAGGTCGACGCGGGCCGAATGCGACAGGCCCTGGCTTCGGTGCCTCTGCCACGAGCCGCTGACGGCCGGCTGGTCCTGGCCGTCGACGTCACCTGCCGGCTGCGGCCCGACGCTCACACCTCACCCCAGCGGATTCTGTGTCGTACCTACGGCCGTGGCAAGGAACAGCACATTCCCGTTCCCGGCTGGCCCTACTCGATCGTCTGTGCGCTCGAGCCCGGCCGCAGCTCGTGGACCGCGCCGCTGGACGTATTGCGGTCCCGCCCCTGGAGACGACACCGCAACCGCCACCGCCTGACAGTTGCGCGAACTGGTCGAGCGGCTGATCGTCGCAGGTCAGTGGGAGAGTGGAGATCCGGACGTTCTCGTCATCGCGGACGCCGGATACGACGCACCCCGCCTCGCCTTCCTGCTGAAGGATCTGCCAAGGATCTGCCGGTGCAGGCGCTGGCCCGGATGCGGCGCTCTCCGCGCAGACGGAGGCGGGCCGGCCGAAGGTCGGCGTCGTGACAGTCCCTGCCACGTCCTCTCCGGCGGCCGTGCCGGCTCCCTTTCGCCGCGCGAGGAGGCGGACCGGCCCCCTTCCGCCGAACGGGTGCTCCGGGCGGCAACGGCCCCCGGTCGCCCTCGCCTCACCCCCAGCGTTCGGACAGTTGGGCGGAGAACGCCTCCGGGGTCACCGCGTAGCCGCCCGGGCCCAGTACCGCGATCGGGGCGCCGTCGGCGAGTACGGTCGGTGTCGACTCGACGCCGTCGCGCTCGAAGGCGGCGGAGACGGTGCGTGCCCAGGGCAGGTAGACGCCCCCGGACACCTTGCTCGTGAACGCCCCGGTGGCCAGGCCCGGCACCTCCCCGGCCAGCTTCAGCAGCGTCTTCTCGTCGGCGAAGCCGTCCTCCTCCTCGGGCGGCTGTTCGGCGTAGAGGAGCCTCAGGTAGAGCGCGAACGGCTCGCTCCCCTCGTCGAGCGCCGCCCCCAGCGCGGCCAGGGCGTGCAGCGACCCGCTGCCGCCGGCGTCGTCGTCGAGGAAGGTCGCGAAGTGGTACTCGACCCGGAAGCGCCCGGCGTCGGCCGCTTCCCGGATCACCGTGCCCAGGCCGTTCTCCATCCGCTTGCAGTACGGGCAGCGAGGGTCCAGGTACACGCCGAGCACGTGCGCGGCGCTCTCGTCGCCGTAGCGCACGACGGTGTTGCCGGGGCCCGAGGTGTGCGCGGGGACGGGCGTCGCCCCGCCGGGGGTGTCAGAGGTCATGCGGCCAGACTGCGCCCGCCGCGCCGCCCGCGCAAAAGGAGCGCCCCCGGCGTGGAGGCGCGTGACGGCTGCCGTACGGGTTACACGCAGGGACCGTGGGCGGGGGTCAAGGGCCTTGGAGTGAGGGGAGGTTGGCGGGGTGAGAGGGCGGCCTGTGTATGCGAGCTCGGACACGGTCCTGGATGCCGGCCCGGACAGGGACCCGGCCCGTGTGGCCGGAAACGATGTCCTGATTATTGACGTTCTTTTTTGAAAAGACGGGTACTCGGAGCCGCACACAATCGAACCGGATGAAGCGGAATTCGTTGTTCCGCAGGGAAGGGGACGTCATGGCCGTACGCATCCTGAGGAAGCACACCGTTCTCGCCGCAGCAATGGTCTGCGCGGGTGCCACCGCTCTCGTCGGCTGCGGGGACGGCGACTCGGACGAGGCCTTCGCCGGGAAGAGCGCCGACGCCATCGCGGCCGAGGCCGTGAAGGCGACCCGTGACGCCGACTCCGTCCGGATCACCGGCACTTCACGGGCACAGGGCGCGCCCGCGGCCGTGAAGACGGAGTTCCAGGTCGACGAGAAGGACAACTGTCTCGGCACGATGTCGATGAACGACGCGAAGGCGGATGTCCGGCAGGCCGGCCAGAACCTCTACGTCCGGGGCAACGAGCGGTTCTGGCAGAACGCCCTGCAGGGCCGGCCCGGCACGGACACCGCGATCGACCGGCTCCAGGACAAGTGGGTCAAGAGCGGGCCCGGCGACAAGTCCACCCAGGGCATGTGCGACAAGCAGGCCCTCCTGGCCGCCATGGACAGCGACAAGTCCGAGCGCGACGGCATGCGGCGCGGTGCCACCACCGAGGTGGACGGCAAGGACGCCCTGACGCTCACCAAGCAGCAGGCCGACGGCGAGAAGCTGACCCTGTACGTCGCCACCGAGGGCGAGCCCTACATCCTCAAGGCCGTCTCCGAGGGCGGCAAGCAGCCCGGCGAGACGCTGTTCAGCGACTACAACGAGAAGGTCGAGGTGGAGCAGCCGCCGGCCGGCGAGGTGGTCGACCCCAAGACCGTCACCGCGAACGGCTGACCGCGACTCTGCACCGGAGGCCGTACGGGGGCGTGGGGACCTGACGGATGTCGTTCGGGACCTTCGTGCGCGGTCGCGGCGGCACCGTACCGTCCCCCGTTCGGCCGTTCCCGGACCGAGTCGAGGTATGAGGACGAGAAAAACAGCGCACCGCCTGGTGGTGTGTTCCGCGCTGTTCGCGCTGGTCGCCGTGACACCCGTACCGGCTCAAGCGGTGGAGTCCCGGCCGGTGCCCGTCACGTCGAGCGACAAGTACGCGCTCAAGTCCGTGGGCGCGGGCGGACTCCGTCGGCTCCTGGCAGAAGTTCCAGCTCGTGTACCTGGGCGAGGAGAACGCGAGCGACGCCGGGGGCCGTCCCGCGCCCGCCTCTCCCGCTCCGTCGGCCGACTTCCGCGTGATGACGTGGAACGTCTGCGCGAACCACAACTCCGACTGCGGGAACCACCGGGTGGAAGGCCCCGCCCTGGGTGCCCGGATCACCGACCGGATGGGTACCGCGGCGGAGACGCGGCAGTACCGTGCCGTGTTCCTCCAGGAGATGTGCGAGTCGCAGGCCAAGACCATCGGGACGTGGCTGGAGGGAAAGACGGGAACCGGCTGTGCGGTGCCGGACGAGAACCTCTGGTACACGTCGTACGACCTGCCGTCGCCGCAGAACAGGGCCATCGGAACCGACTGGGTCCGCATGGAGTAGCGGACCGCGATCTGCGCCGTCCTTCCGTCCCAGGCAATGCAGTTCTGCACGGCCCACTTCAGCGCCGGGCTGCCGACGGACGACGCGGACGGCTCGAAGCGCAGGGAACAGGCCGCGAAACTCCAGGAGATCGTCCACTCGTACACCCGGCCCGGCTGCCGGACCGTCTACGGCGGTGATCTCAACTCCGTCCCGCCGGGCTCCGCCTCGACGGACGTTCCCGAGGACGTCATGACGTCGGCCTACGCGGCGGACGAGGAGTGCGACGAGGGCCTGTCGGCCGCACGGCCGCGTGACCGCCGGTGGCCTTGACGGCGGCCTTCCGAACACCCGGCGCCGATCCGGTGCGCCGGGTCCGGCCCTCAGCCGTGGAGCGCCCAGGTCTCCGGTAGGCCGAGGTCGGCGTAGAGGTGGCGACGCTGGTCGGGGGTGAGGGTGGTGGTGACGGCGGCCAGGGTGCGGTGCTCCTCGCCCGGTGTCGCCCCGACGGCGCCGCGGACGATCGCGGTGCGCGTCGGGGGCGGCAGGGCGGGCAGCATGGCGCGGAGGTCCGCCAGGGTCTCGTCGGCGGTGCGGGAGGCCTGGAAGGCGGCGAAGACGGCTTCCAGCTCGTCCTCGGTGGTGTGCTCCCACAGGGCCGGCATCGCGACGGTCTCCTCGGCGTGCAGGTGGACGAGGTAGGCGGAGACCATCTCGTTGAGGGCCAGGTACAGCTCGTGCCGGGCTTCCGGCAGGCCGTCGGCGGGAGTGGCGGGCAGGTCGCGGGCGCGTGCGTCGAGCGCGACGAAGGCGGCGTCGAGGCGGACGTGTTCGGCGTCCAGAGCGTCGGCGGCGGCCGGGGCGCGCTCCCGCAGCAGGGGGTGGATGAAGGTGTCCTCGTGGTCGGCGTGCCGGCGGAGTTCCCCGGTCAGGGCGAGGCAGCGTTCGGCGTGCGCCGTGAGGGCGCCGGGCTCGTCGAGGTCGGCGGCTCCGAGGTCGGCGGCCAGCGCGAACATGCGGGCGCGCTGTCCCATGTGAACATTCCGGTAGAGGTCGGTCCTGGGCATGTCGTGTCCTGGGGGATCGAGAACGGACGAGATGACAACATGTTGCGCTTAGGGCAATGTGTTGTCAAGAGAGGGGAGTGCGTGATGCCCGACCAGGCGGCTCTGCTGATCGCCGACGTCTACGAGGCGGCCGGCGCGCTGCGGCGGCTGGGTGAGGAGACCGCCGGCGCGGAAGGACTCACCCAGGCACGGTGGCAGGTGCTGAGCGTCGTGTCCGAGGAGCCGCTCACGGCCCCCCAGGCCGCGCGGCGCCTGGGCGTCAGCCGACAGAACGTCCAGCGCGTCGCCCATGACCTCGTGGCGCTCGGGCTGGCCGATCTCGCGGTGAACCCGGACCACCGGTCCTCGCCCCTGCTGACTCCGACGCCCGCCGGCAAGGACGCGCTGGCCCGCGTGACCGCACGGGCCGAGGAACGGCACCGCTCCCTCTTCGCGGACCTCCCCGACGAGGAGATCCGCGCCACGCGCGCCTCCCTCCGCCGCCTCCTGGCCGCCCTGGACGAGCAGGAGGGGACGTCGGGCCGCCGTTAGGGAACGTCTTGCCGGCGTCCGCCGATCGTGGGCGAGCGAGGCGGGAGCGGCGCTCTCCCGCCGGGCGCCGCGCTCCCCGGGTTGCGGGAACCGCCCCGGGGCGCTCCGCTCGTCCCTGCGGGGCGCATGTGCGCGCGAGCGCTGGGAGGCGGCGATGGAGGACGAGCGGATCGGGCTCGCCGAGGTGCTGGCCGCGGCGGAGGACGCCGCGCCGGTGGCCTCGCTCGCCGTGGTGGCGCGCAACCTGCGCGACCGGTTCGGCGCCCGGTACGTGTCGTTCCTGTTCCTCGACATCGTCGGCCGGAAGGTGGTGCGGGCCACCGAGGAGACCGGGACCCGGCAGGGTCACCGAGGAGACCGGGACCCGGCAGGGGCGCCGGGCCGACCGGGTCCCGCTGGCCGGCAGCGTCTACGAGGAGGTCCTGCGCACCCAGAAGTTGATCCGGGTCGGGGACGGGGGCGACGGGCAGCGGGTCCTCGCCCCGGTCACCAACCGGGGCGACGTCATCGGCATCCTGGAGCTGTTCGTGCCCGAGGCCACCGACGGAGTCCTGGAGCAGGTCGAGGAGGCCGCGCACGCGCTGGCGTACATCGTCGTCACCGACCGCCGCTTCACCGATCTGTACCACTGGGGCCAGCGCACCACCCCCGTGAGCCTGGCCGCCGAGATCCAACGCCGGCTCCTGCCCTCGGCCCCCTCCATGGAGGCGGCCGAGTTCGCCCTCGTCTGCGCCCTGGTCCCCGCCGACAGCGTCGCCGGCGACACCTACGACCACGCCCTGGACCAGGACACGCTGCACCTGTCGGTCACCGACGCCATGGGCCACGACGTCGAGGCCGCCCTGATGGCCACCCTCCTGGTCAACGCCTCCCGCGGCGCCCGCCGCGCCGGAGCCGACCTGGCCGAGCAGGCACTCCGGACCCACCGGGCCATGCTCGACCACGGTCGGCGCACCTTCGCCACCGGCCAGCTCCTGCGCATCGCCCTGGACGGCAGCGGCGCCCGCCTCGTCAACGCCGGACACCTGTGGCCCCTGCGCCTGCGCGACGGCCGGGTCGGGGAGGTCCCCCTGGCCGTCGACCCACCTTTCGGCATCGCCGCGCGGTCTCCCCACCGGGTGCAGGAGTTCGATCTGAGGCCCGGTGACCGCCTCGTGCTCTGCACCGACGGCGCGCAGGAGCGCCGGACCGAGTCGGTGGACCTGCCCGGCCTGATCCGCGACACCGCCGCCGAGCGCCCCCGCGAGGTCGTCCGGGCCCTGGCCGCCGCGGTCGCCGACGCCGCCGGCGGCCACCTCCAGGACGACGCCACCATCGTCTGCCTGGACTGGTACGGCCCCCGCGCCGGAGGACGGCACGCCCACGCCGGCGCGGACGCGTAGGAGCACCGCCTTCGCGCCGGAGGCCGCCGCGGCCGTCAGCCCAGAGAGAGCGGGATCCGTACGCCGGCCCCGGACAGGGCGGTGCTCTCCGCGGCGCTCGGCGCGCGACGGCCGGTTCCCACGAGCAGCGCGTCCGTGTCGGACAGGGCGGCGGGGAACGGCGTCCCGGCGATCCGCTCCAGAAGTGCGCGCGCGGCCGCCAGACCCTCCTCGGGCGGTCGGGGCGCCCGGGGCAGGCGCGCGACCAGGTCCAGGTGGTGCAGCGTCCACTCCAGGACGTAGGCGGAGAGGTAGTCGGCGACCGTGAGCACCTCGCCGCGGGTACTGACCCGCCCGCCGGGGTCGGCGAGCGCGGCCGCGCGTCCGGCGGCGGAGCCGACGTCGTCGAGGTGGAAGGCCAGCAGTCCCGGATCCCCGTAGGCCGCGGCGAGCCGTACGGTCAGCGCGTCCAGCGGATCGTCGCCGGTCGGCGGCGTGTCGGAGACCTCCCAGTACGTCGCGGCGTCGCGCGTCGGAGGAGAGTCGGCGGGCGTCGCGAGGGTGATCAGGACGTCCTGGGCGTCGATGACGAGGTGGCACACCAGGTCGCGCACGAGCCAGTCGGCGCAGCCCGAGGGCCGGGCGAAGTCCTCGTCGGCGAGACCGGCGACGGCCGCGCGCAGCGCGGTCCACGAACGTGAGAAGTCGTCCACGCCCCGCAGGCTACCCGCGCCCGCCCGCCCGCCCGCCCGTAGGAGTGAACGGCCGCCGCGAGCGGGCCATCAGGTGCCGGGAAACGGGAACAGGCGTCGTACGGCTGCGCCGGGCGCCGGGCGGCCGGTGCCCGCCGCAGCCGTGCCCTCCGGCACCCGAACCGAAAGCGATCGCACATGAGCGACACCAGGCCCCTCGCCCTCGTCACCGGCGCCTCCAGCGGCATCGGCTTCGAGCTGGCCAAGCAGTTGGCCGAACGCGGTTACGACCTCGTCGTCAACGCCGAGGACGACGCGCGGCTCCAGCGGGCGGCCCAGCAGGTCCGAGCGGCCGGAGTCCGGGTGGAGGTGGTCCGGGCCGACCTGCGCGACCCCGAGCAGACCGAGCGCCTCTTCGCGGCGGCCACCGGCCTCGGCCGTCCGCTCGACGTCGTCGTCCTGAACGCCGGCGTCGGGCAGGGCGGGGCGTTCGTCGACACCGACCTGGCGGACGAGCTGGAGATCGTCGACCTCAACGTCCGCTCCACCGTCCACCTGGCCAGACTGACCCTCCGTGACATGGCCGCCCGCGGCCGGGGCCGTGTCCTCGTCACCTCGTCCATCGCCTCGACGATGCCGGGCTCCTTCCAGGCCGTGTACAACGCCTCGAAGTCCTTCCTGCAGTCCTTCACCGAGGCCCTGCAGAACGAGCTCGAGGACACGGCCGTCACCCTGACCTCCCTGATGCCCGGTCCGACCGAGACCGACTTCTTCCACCGCGCCGACATGGACGACACCAAGGTCGGGCAGCAGGACAAGGACGATCCCGCCCAGGTCGCGCGGCAGGGCCTGGACGCCCTCTTCGCCGGCAAGGACAGGATCGTCGCGGGCTCGGTCAAGACCAAGGCGCAGGCCGCCGCCGCCAAGGTGCTGCCCGACAGCCTGAAGGCGGAGGCCCACCGGAAGACGGCCGAACCCGGCTCCGGCGACGAGAAGGACGAGAAGGACGAGAAGGACGAGAAGTAGGGGCGAGCGGCCCGGACCGAGGAGGAAGACGTGTCCCCACAGGAGAACGGCCCGGTCCTGGTGGCCGACGCCGGATCGTCGAGCCTGCGCCTGACCGTGTTCGGCGGCGGTGGCGAGGTCCTCGCCGAGCACCACGACGACACCCCGCCGGGGAAGGGTGCCCCGGACGCCCTGCGGCGCCTCCTCGACGAGGCGCCCGCCCCGGTGGCCGTCGGCCACCGCATCGTCCACGGCGGGCCGGAGCTGCGCGGCCACACCCCGGTCGACGACGAGGTCCGCGCGCGTCTGGACCGGGTGGCCGACCTCGCGCCGCTGCACGTCCCGCCGGCCCTGACGGTCCTGGACGCGGCACGGGACCTGCTGCCCGACGTCCCGCACGTCGCCTGCTTCGACACCGTCTTCCACGCCGGCCTGCCCGCCGCCGCACGGGAGTACGCGGTGCCGGAGGAGTGGCGCGAGGGGTACGGGCTGCGCCGCTACGGCTTCCACGGCCTGTCCTACGCCTGGGCCCTCGACCGGGCCGCCGAACTCCTCGGCCGCCCCGCCGACCGGCTCCGGTTGGTGATCGCGCACCTCGGCGGCGGCTGTTCCGTCTGCGCCGTGCGGGAGGGGCGCAGCGTCGACACGACCATGGGGTTCACCCCGCTGGAGGGTCTGGTGATGAGCCACCGCAGCGGCAGCGTGGACCCCGGCGCCCTGACGTGGCTCCAGACCCGGCACGGCCTGACGGCCGACGCCGTCGAGGACGCGCTGAACCACGAGTCCGGTCTGCTCGGCCTCTCCGGGACCTCGGACGACACGCGCGACCTCGTCCGCGCCCGGGCGGCGGGGGACGAGCGGGCCGCGCTCGCCCTGGACGTCTTCGCCCACCACTGCCGCCGCGGCATCGCGGCGACGGCCGCGTCCCTGGACCGGCTCGACGCCCTGGTCTTCACCGGCGAGATCGGCGAGGACCAGCCCGAGGTGCGCGAGGAGGTGTGCGCCCGGTTGTCCGTGCTCGGCCTCTCCGGCGGCCTGCGGCCGCTCGTCGCCGAACGCCCCGAGATCGTCAGCGAGCCCGGCGCACGGGTCCCGGTCCTCGTCGTGCCCACCGGGGAGGCCCGGCAGGTCGACCGCGAGACCCGGGCCCTTCTGGCGCGTCGCTGAGACCGCGGGGCCCGGGCGCTCCTGGTGCGTCGCCGAGACCGCCAGGCCCCGGCCTTCCCGGCCCGTCGCCGAGGGGGAACGGCGGGCGCGGGGCAGGCGTCAGCGCCGGGCGCGGCGGCGGGCGACGATCAGGCCCAGGGCGATCCCGGCGAGCAGGGTGACCGCCAGGACGGTCCACAGGGGGAGCGTGACCTCGGGGACCCACAGGCGGACGGTAACGGAGCCGGTGTTGGCGGCGATGAACCAGACGGCCAGGGCCGCGAGCAGCACGAAGCCGAGGGTGCGCAGCCGGACGTCCCGCCCCTTGACCGTCACGCTCGACGGCGGGTGCTCTTTCGCCGTTCTCTCTGCCATGCGATCAGTATCGGGCGGTTCGTCCGGTCGGGCCATCCGGGCGCGGCGGGGACGCCGCCGCCGGTCTCAGGAGGACACGCGGTCCCGCAGGGCGGTCTGCCAGGCGGGGGAGGGCGGGGTGGGTTCGGTCTCGGGGCGGCGGCCGCCCTGCGCGAAGAAGTCCACCAGGGGCAGGAGGGCCGCGCCGACCGTGACGGCCTCGGGGCCGAGGGTGCCCAGGCCGATGCCGGTGCGGCTGGCCGGATACCTGAGGGCGTACTCCCGGGCGTAACCGGTCACGGTCTCCAGGAAGCGGGCACCGAGCTGGAGGCCGGCCCAGCCGCCGACGAGGATGCGTTCGGGCTGGAAGAGGTTGATCAGGTCGGCGAATCCGGCGCCGAGGAACTCGGCGGTCTCCTCCAGGACGGCGAGCGCGGTGGCGTCCGGGGGAGTGCCGGCTCCGGCGGGGTAGGCGGCGGAGAGCATCGCCGTCAGGGCCGTCTCCTCGTCCGCGCCCTCCGGGGGCCGCCCGCCCGCCTCGCGCCAGCGCTCCAGGAGCGCTTCCGCGCCCGCGTACGCCTCCAGGCACCCCTGCGAGCCGCACCGGCAGCGGCGACCCCGTACCCGTACCGTCAAGTGCCCCCATTCGAGGGCCCGTCCGGGTCCCATCGGATCGGTGACGACGCAGGCGCCGACGCCGGAGCCGAAGAGGACCACGACGGCGCTGCGGGCGCCGCGCCCGGCGCCGAACCACATCTCGGCCTGGCCGAGGGTCTTGGCGCCGTTGTCGATCCAGTACGGCACCGAGGCGGGCAGCTCCACGTGCTCGCGCAGCAGCCGCTCCAGCGGGACGGCGTCCCAGCCGACCGTCTGGCCGTGCACGACCGCGCCGTCCTCCGGGGTGCGGGCCACGATGCCGGGCACGCCGACGCCGACGCCGAGCAGGCGCTCGGCGGGCACCTCCGCGGTCCGCAGCACCTCCGCGATCCCCTCCCGCAGGTGCGCCACGACGAGGTCGACGTCGTAGCGCGCGGTGCGCGGCCCCGAGCTGGCCAACGGGCGTTCGGTGCGGGCGAGTTCGGTGAGGGCGAGGTCGAACAACTCGATCCTTATCCGGGTCTCGCCGATGTCGACGCCGATCATGAAGCCGCTGCCGGGCGTGATGCGCACGAGGGTACGGGGGCGCCCGCCGGCCGAGTCGACGCTGCCCGCCTCCTCGACCAGGCCCTCCGCGACGAGTTCGGCGACCACGTTGCTGACCGAGCCGGAGCTCAGCCCGGTGGCGGGGCCCAGCGTGAGCCGGCTCATCGGTCCGTCGAAGTACAGCCTGCGCAGAACGGCGGTGCGGTTCTCGCGCCGCAGGTCACGCACCGTGCGGCCACTTCTCGCGTGCACTCTGGTCCCCGTCTCTCATGTCGTTCGTTTCAACATACCCGCAGTACAAGCCTTGACGCGACCTTCTCATGGGGTTTAACTCACATCCTAAATTAAGCCGATGTTACGGAGAGCGGTCCAGGGGCTCCCCGTGTCGGCCCTTCCCTCGTCCCCGAAAGGGCCCAGGAGCCATGCGCAGAATCAGAGCCGCTGTCACCGGTGCCGTCACGCTCTCCCTCGTCCTCACCGCCACCGCCTGCGGCGGGGGAGAAGACAGCGGGTCCTCCCCGAAGACCCTCACCTACTGGGCCTCCAACCAGGGCGCCAGCCTGGAGGTCGACAAGAAGGTCCTGCAGCCCGAGCTCGACCAGTTCGAGAAGGAGACCGGCATCAAGGTCAAGCTGGAGGTGATCCCGTGGTCCGACCTGCTCAACCGGATCCTCACCGCGACCACCTCCGGCCAGGGCCCCGACGTCCTCAACATCGGCAACACCTGGAGCGCCTCCCTGCAGTCCACCGGGGCCCTCCTGCCCTGGGACGAGAAGAACTTCGGGGCCATCGGCGGCAAGGACCGCTTCGTGGACTCCGCGCTCGGCTCCACCGGCGTCTCCGGCCAGGACCCGGCCGCCGTCCCGCTCTACTCCATGGCCTACGCGCTCTACTACAACAAGCAGCTCTTCAAGGAGGCGGGCATAGCCAAGCCGCCGACCACCTGGGACGAGGTGGCCGAGGCCGGCAAGAAGCTCGGCGCGAAGGGCAAGAACGGCATCGGCGTCGAGGGCTCCAACCTCTCCAACAACATCCACCAGGTCTTCGTCCTCGGCAAGCAGCACGGGGCCGACTTCTTCACCGCCGACGGGAAGCCCGACTTCACCTCCGACGGCGCCGTCGCCGCCGTCAAGCAGTACGTCGACCTCATGGCCGCCCAGAAGATCGTGGCCCCCGGCAACGCCGAGTACGCCCAGAACCAGTCCCTCAGCGACTTCGCCAAGAACAAGACCGGCATGGTCCTGTGGCAGACCCCGTCGCAGACCTTCTCCGCGCAGGGCATGGGCCCCGACGAGTGGGGCGTCGCCCCCGCCCCCGTCCCGTCCGGCAAGCCGGGCCAGGGCAAGCAGACCAACTCGATGGTCGCCGGCATCAACCTCGCCGTCTTCAAGAACACCAAGAACCGCGACGGCGCGCTGAAGTTCGTGAAGTACCTGACGAGCGACGAGGAGCAGATCGCCCTCAACAAGGCGTACGGATCGGTCCCGCCGGTCAAGAGCGCCCAGCAGGACGCCGCGTTCTCCGACCCCTCGCTCACCGTCATCCGCGACACCCTCTCCAGCAGCGCCGCCGCCCTGCCGCAGGTCCCCGAGGAGTCCCAGTTCGAGACCGTCGTCGGCACCGCGGTCAAGGAGCTCTTCGCCGACGCCGCCGCCGGCCGTCCGGTCACCACGGAGTCCGTCCGGGCCAAGCTCGAAAAGGCCCAGCAGCAGATGCCCAAGAAGTAGGCCGCACCCACCATGACCGAAACCGTCGTCACTCCTCCGAGTGAGCGGACGGTGCGCAAGGCCGCACCCGGAGAGGCGCGCACCCCGCGCCGCTCCGGGCGCCGCCGCATCGCACTGCCGTACCTGCTGCTCCTGCCCGCCCTGCTCCTCGAACTCCTCGTCCACCTCGTGCCGATGCTCATGGGCATCACCATGAGCTTCCGCGAGCTCACCCAGTTCTACGTCCGGAACTGGTCCGAGGCCCCCTGGTCCGGGTTCGACAACTACGCCGTCTCGATCGACTTCGACGCCCCCGTCGGACAGGCCCTCCTGAAGTCCTTCCTGACGACCTGTCTGTTCACCCTCCTCTCCGTCGGACTGTGCTGGCTCCTGGGGACGGCCGCCGCCGTCTTCCTCCAGGAGAACTTCCGCGGCCGGGGCTTCCTGCGCACCCTGTTCCTCGTCCCGTACGCCCTGCCGGTCTACGCCGCCGTCATCACCTGGGCGTTCATGTTCCAGCGCGACAACGGCCTGGTGAACCACGTCCTGCACGACCAGCTCGGCATCGGCGACAGCCCCGCCTTCTGGCTCATCGGGGACAACAGCTTCTGGGCCCTCCTGATCGTCTCCGTCTGGAAGGGCTGGCCCTTCGCCTTCCTCACCGTCATGGCGGGACTCCAGAACATCCCCCGGGACATGTACGAGGCCGCCGCCCTCGACGGCGCCGGCGTGTGGAAGCAGATCCGGCACATCACCCTGCCGTCCCTGCGCTCCGTCAACCAGGTCCTCGTCCTCGTCCTGTTCCTGTGGACGTTCAACGACTTCAACACGCCGTTCGTGCTCTTCGGCAAGGCGGCCCCCGAAGCCGCCGACCTGATCTCGCTCCACATCTACCAGTCGTCCTTCCAGACGTGGAACTTCGGCACCGGCTCGGCCATGTCCGTGCTGCTCCTGCTCTTCCTCCTCGTCGTCACGGGCGTCTACCTCCTGCTCACCACCCGCGGAAGGAAGACCTCCGATGTCTGAGCACGCGGTCCGCCGCACGGCCCCCCGGTCGCCCATGGCGGCGCCCCGCTCGTTCCTGTGGACCCGGCGGATCTTCCTCACCCTGCTCACCGCGTTCGTGGTGCTGCCGGTGTACGTGATGGTCTCCAGCTCCCTGAAGCCCCTCAAGGACGTGTCGGGGAAGTTCGAGTGGTTCCCCTCCGGGCTCACGCTCCGCCCGTACGTCGACATCTGGGAGACGGTCCCGCTCGCGGACTACTTCGTGAACTCGATCGTCGTCGCGGGCGCGGCCACGGTGCTCTCGGTGATCGTCGCGATCTTCGCCGCGTACGCCGTCAGCCGCTACTCCTTCCGCGGCAAGCGGGTCTTCACGGTGACGGTCCTCTCGACGCAGATGTTCCCCGGCATCCTCTTCCTGCTGCCGCTCTTCCTCATCTACGTCAACCTCGGCAACGCCACCGGCATCGCGCTCTTCGGCTCGCGCGAGGGCCTGATCCTCACCTATCTGACCTTCTCGCTGCCGTTCTCCATCTGGATGCTGACCGGCTACTTCGACTCGATCCCGCGCGAGCTGGACGAAGCGGCCAAGGTCGACGGCTGCGGGCCGATCAAGGCGCTGTTCCGCGTGATCATCCCGGCCGCGACGCCCGGCATCGTCGCCGTCGCGATCTACGCCTTCATGACGGCCTGGGGCGAGGTCCTCTTCGCCTCGGTCATGACCACCGACTCCACCCGCACCCTCGCCGTCGGCCTCCAGGGCTACGCCACCCTGAACGACGTCTACTGGAACCAGGTGATGGCCGCCTCCCTGGTGGTGAGCGTCCCCGTCGTCGTCGGGTTCCTGCTCCTCCAGCGCTACCTCGTCGCCGGCCTCACCGCGGGTGCGGTCAAGTGACGTCCTTCTCCCCGCCGACCACGAAGAGGTTCTCCGTGTCCGAATCCACCGGTCCCCGCCCCGCGCTCGACCTGGAGGCCTTCCCGCCGTCCTTCGCCTGGGGCACGGCGACCTCCGCCTACCAGATCGAGGGCGCCGTCGCCGAGGACGGGCGGGCCCCCTCCATCTGGGACACCTTCTCCCGGGTCCCCGGTGCGATCGACAACGGCGACCACGGCGACACCGCCTGCGACCACTACCACCGCTGGCGCGAGGACATCGCCCTGATGAAGGAGCTGGGCACCGACGCCTACCGGCTCTCCGTCGCCTGGCCCCGCGTCGTCCCCGGCGGCGACGGGCCCGTCAACAAGGCCGGGCTCGACTTCTACGACCGGCTCGTCGACGGCCTCCTCGACGCCGGCATCACCCCCTCCGTCACCCTCTACCACTGGGACCTGCCGCAGGCCCTCCAGGACCGGGGCGGCTGGACCGTCCGCGAGACCGCCGAGCACCTCGCCGCCTACACCACCGCGGTCGCCGAGCGCCTCGGCGACCGCGTCACCCGCTGGGCCACCCTCAACGAGCCGCTCTGCTCGGGCTGGATCGGCCACCTGGAGGGCCGGATGGCCCCGGGCCTCGCCGACCTCACGGCCGCCGTCCGCGCCTCGTACCACCTGCTGCTCGGCCACGGCCTGGCCACCCGGGCCCTGCGCGCCGCCGCCCCCGGCGCCCGGATCGGCCTGGTCACCAACCACTCCACCGTCGCGCCCGCCTCCGACCGGCCCGAGGACCTCGCCGCCGCGGCCCGCATGGACGGCCACACCAACCGCTGGTGGCTCGACCCGGTGTACGGCCGCGGCTTCCCGGCGGACATGCGCGAGCTGTACGGGGTCGAACTCCCCGAGAAGCCGGGCGACGCGGAGCTCATCGCCGCCCCGCTCGACTGGCACGGCCTCAACTACTACTTCCCGGTCACCGTCGCCGACGACCCCGAGGGACCCGTCCCGCACGCCCGCGAGGTGCGCCTGCCCGACGTGCCCCGCAGCGGCATGGACTGGCAGATCGACGCCGGCGGCCTGGAGGCCCTCCTGCTGCGGCTCACCGAGGACTACGGCGTGCGCGAGCTGTACGTCACCGAGAACGGCTCGGCCTTCCCCGACGCCGTCGGTCCCGACGGAGCCGTCCACGACCCGGAGCGCACCGCCTACCTGGAGGAGCACCTCGCGGCCTGCGCCCGCGCCGTCCGCAAGGGCGTCCCGCTCGCCGGGTACTACGCCTGGTCCCTGCTCGACAACTTCGAGTGGGCCTACGGCTACGACAAGCGCTTCGGGCTCGTCCACGTCGACTACGCCACGCAGAAGCGGACCGTGAAGACGAGCGGCCGCCGGTACGCGGACGTCATCCGCGCCCACCGGGAGGCCACCGCCGGCTGAACCGGCACTCCGCCACGGGCCTCCGGAGGGCCGCCCCGAGACCGCTCGGGCGCCCTCCGGAGGCCGACGCACGCCCCTTTTCCCGGAGAGGTGCGGGGAGCGGTCGGGCGGACTCGCGCACGACGGGGAGCGGTCGGGCGGACTCGCGCACGAAGGGGAGCGGTCAGGCGGACTCGCGCACGACGAGGGACGGCGCGAACACCTTCGAGGCGGGCCCGGACCGCACGCCCTCCAGCTCCTCGACCAGGAGACCGGCCATCGCGGCCGCCATGCGCTCCACCGGCTGGCGCACGGTGGTCAGCCGGGGCCTGGCCCTGCGCGCGGCCGCCGAGTCGTCGAAGCCCACGACGGCCACCGCGCCCGGGACGTCCACGCCCCGCTCGCGCAGGTACTGGCAGGCGCCCTGGGCCATCAGGTCGTTCGCGGCGAACACCGCGTCGAGGTCCGGGTGCTCCCGCAGCAGCTCGGCCATGGCGCGCCGGCCGCTGTCGACCGTGAACCGGCCCCGTACGACGGGCACGTCCGCCACGCCGCGGGCGGCCAGCGCCCGGCGGAAGCCGTCCAGGCGCGCGCCCGCCGCGGGGGCGGTGACCGGCGCGGCGATGGTGACGGGGCGCCGCCGCCCGGTGGCCCACAGGTGCTCGGCCGCAAGACGCGCCCCGGCGTCGTTGTCCAGGTCGACGAATCCGTGCCGCTCGCCGTCGCGGGGCCGGCCGAAGAGGACCGTGGGGAGGCCCGCCCCCACCAGCATCGCCGGCAGCGGGTCCTCGTCGTCGATCGGCACCACGAGGGCCCCGTCCGCGCCGCCCTGCCGCAGGTACTCCACGAGCTGGGCCCTGGCCTGCTCCGACTCGGAGACGAGCAGCACCGGCTGGATCGCGCGCTCGCGCAGCACGGGCAGGACGCCGTCCACGACGCGTCCGAAGAACGGGTCGGAGAAGACCCGGGCGGCGAAGGCCCCGTCCCGCGCGGAGAGCACGAGGGCGACGGCCCCGGTCCGCCGCGTCACGAGGGAACGGGCGGCCTGGTTGGGCGTGTAGCCGGTGCGGGCGATGGCGTCGCGCACGCTGCGCTGGATGTCGGGGGCCACGTTCCGCACCCCGTTGACGACGCGGGACACCGTGGCGCGCGAGACCCCCGCCTCACGTGCGACGTCTTCCAGAGTCGGTGCTCGATTCCCCACCTCCGCACTTTAACGGTGCCGCGTGTCCGGCGGGGGAGCGGTCCGGGTCCGGCCGGAACCCATCGGTGTCGTGACTTAATGAAAGCCAAAAGAAAAGTCGTGTCACACGCCTTGACCGTCAACTGGCCCTGCGTGCAAGGTTTCGGAGAGCGCTCTCCCACGTTTCCCCCATGTATCCCAGAGGAGACCCATGTCCTCCGTCGGGTCCCCGCCGGTCCTCCGGCGTCCCGCCCCCACCGTCCGACGGGCCACCGTCGGCGCCCTCGTCGCGTCCCTGGCCGGCGGCCTGCTCGCCCTCGGCCCCGCCACGACGGCCCAAGCGGCCCCCACCCTGCTCTCCCAGGGGAAGACCGCCACCGCCTCCTCGACCGAGGGCGCCGCCTACGCCGCGTCCGCCGCCGTCGACGGGAACCTCACCGGCACCCGCTGGGCCAGCCAGTGGAGCGACAACCAGTGGCTCCAGGTCGACCTCGGCCGCAGCGCCACGCTCAGCAGCGCCACCCTCCTCTGGGAGGGCGCCTACGGCAAGGGCTACCAGATCCAGGCCTCCGAGAACGGCACCGACTGGCGGACCGTCGCCACCGTCACCGCCGGCGACGGCGGCACCGACGAGGTCTCCCTCTCCGGCACCGGCCGCTACGTCCGCATGAACGGCCAGACCCGCGCCACCGGATACGGCTTCTCCCTCTGGGAGTTCCAGGTGTACGGCACCACCGACGGCACCGGCCCCACCCTCCCCGGCGGCGGCGACCTCGGCCCCAACGTGCACGTCTTCGACCCCTCCACCCCCGGCATCCAGGCCAAGCTGGACCAGGTCTTCCAGCAGCAGGAGTCGGCCCAGTTCGGCAACGGCCGGCACGCCTTCCTCTTCAAGCCCGGCACGTACAACGGCCTCAACGCCCAGATCGGCTTCTACACCCAGATCGCCGGCCTCGGCCTGCGCCCCGGCGACACCACCATCAACGGCGACGTGACCGTCGACGCCGGCTGGTTCAACGGCAACGCCACCCAGAACTTCTGGCGCGGCGCCGAGGGCCTGACCCTCAACCCGGTCAACGGCACCGACCGCTGGGCCGTCTCCCAGGCCTCCTCCTTCCGCCGCATGCACGTCAAGGGCGGCCTCAACCTCGCCCCGAACGGCTACGGCTGGGCCAGCGGCGGCTACATCGCCGACTCCAAGATCGACGGCCAGATCGGCAACTACTCGCAGCAGCAGTGGTACACCCGGGACAGCTCCATCGGCGGCTGGTCCAACAGCGTCTGGAACCAGACGTTCTCGGGCGTCGAGGGCGCCCCGGCGACCTCCTTCCCGGAGCCGCGCTACACCACGCTCGACACCACCCCGATCTCCCGCGAGAAGCCCTACCTCTACCTCGACGGCAACGAGTACAAGGTCTTCGCGCCCGCCAAGCGCGTGAACGCCCGCGGCACCACCTGGGCCAACGGCACCCCGCAGGGCACGTCCGTCCCGCTCAGCCAGTTCTACGTGGTCAAGCCGGGCGCCACCGCCGCCACCATCAACCAGGCGCTCGCCCAGGGCCTGCACCTGCTCTTCACCCCGGGCGTCTACCACGTCGACCAGACCATCAACGTGAACCGCGCCAACACCATCGTGCTCGGCCTCGGCCTCGCCACGATCATCCCGGACAACGGCGTCACCGCGATGAAGGTCGCCGACGTCGACGGCGTCCGGCTCGCCGGCTTCCTGATCGACGCGGGCCCGGTCAACTCCCCGACCCTCCTGGAGCTCGGCCCGCAGAACGCCTCCGCGGACCACGCCGCCAACCCCACCACCGTGCAGGACGTCTACATCCGCGTCGGCGGCGCCGGTGCCGGCAAGGCCACCACCAGCGTGGTCGTCAACAGCGACGACGCGATCATCGACCACACCTGGGTCTGGCGCGCCGACCACGGCGAGGGCGTCGGCTGGGAGACCAACCGCGCCGACTACGGCGTCCGCGTCAACGGCGACGACGTGCTCGCCACCGGCCTGTTCGTCGAGCACTTCAACAAGTACGACGTCGAGTGGTACGGCGAGCGCGGCCGCACGATCTTCTACCAGAACGAGAAGGCGTACGACGCCCCCAACCAGGCCGCCATCCAGAACGGCGCCACCAAGGGCTACGCCGCCTACCGGGTCGACGACTCCGTGAACACCCACGAGGCCTGGGGCCTCGGCAGCTACTGCAACTACAACGTCGACCCGAACATCCGCCAGGACCACGGCTTCAAGGCACCCGTCAAGCCGGGCGTGAAGTTCCACAGCCTCCTGGTGGTCTCCCTCGGCGGCATGGGCCACTACAACCACGTCATCAACGACACCGGCGCCTCCACGGTCCCGGCCGGCACCTCCACCGTGCCCTCGACCGTCGTCTCCTTCCCCTGACGGTCCCCCGGGGCGCGCCCGACCGGCGCGCCCCGGCCCCCCGCTCCTTCCGGGCGGCGTTCCAGGTCCCCGCCACGCCGCCCGGAAGGCAACCCCCTCCCTCCCCCTCCGCCCAGGAGAAGTCCATGACCACCGCTTCGACCGCACGAAGGCGGGCCCGCGCCACGGCCTCGCTCGTGTCCCTCGGCGCCCTGCTCGCCGCCTCGGCCACCGTGCTGACCGCGGCGCCCGCCACCGCCGCCGAATCCCTCCTCTCCCAGGGGAAGACCGCCACCGCCTCCTCGGCCGAGGGCGCCGGCTACGCCGCGTCCGCCGCCGTCGACGGCGACCTCACCGGCACCCGCTGGGCCAGCCAGTGGAGCGACAACCAGTGGCTCCAGGTCGACCTCGGCGCGAGCGCGAACGTCAGCCGCGTCGTCCTGAACTGGGAGGGCGCCTACGGCAAGGCCTACGACATCCAGCTCTCCGACAACGGCACCGACTGGCGCACCGTCAAGTCCGTCACCGCGGGCGACGGCGGCACCGACGAGCTGACGGTCTCCGGCACCGGCCGCTACGTGCGCCTCCAGGGCGTGGCCCGCGCCACCGGATACGGCTACTCCCTCTGGGAGTTCCGGGTCTACGGCGAGAACGGCACCACCCAGCCGGGGCCCGGCGGCGCCGTCCGGGTCACCGGCTCCCAGGGCAACTGGCGACTGACCGTCGGCGGACAGCCGTACACCGTCAAGGGCCTCACCTGGGGCCCGGCGATGGCCGACGCCCCCCGCTACATGCCGGACCTGAGGTCCATGGGCGTCAACACCGTCCGGACCTGGGGGACGGACGCCGCCAGCAAGCCCTTGCTCGACGCGGCGGCCGCCCAGGGCCTCAAGGTCATCAACGGCTTCTGGCTCCAGCCCGGCGGCGGCCCCGGCGCCGGCGGCTGCGTCAACTACGTCACCGACACGACGTACAAGAACAACATGCTCACCGAGTTCGCCAAGTGGGTCGACACCTACAAGTCCCACCCGGCGACCCTGATGTGGAACGTCGGCAACGAGTCCGTCCTCGGCCTCCAGAACTGCTACGGCGGCACCGAACTCGAAGCCCAGCGCAACGCGTACACGACCTTCGTCAACGACGTCGCCAAGAAGATCCACTCCATCGACCCCGACCACCCCGTCACCTCCACCGACGCCTGGACCGGCGCCTGGCCGTACTACAAGCGCAACGCCCCCGACCTCGACCTGTACTCGATGAACTCCTACGGCAACCTCTGCAAGGTGCGTCAGGACTGGATCGACGGCGGCTACACCAAGCCGTACGTCATCACCGAGGGCGGCCCCGCCGGCGAGTGGGAGGTCCCCAACGACGCCAACGGCATCCCGGACGAGCCGACCGACGTCCAGAAGGCCGACGGCTACACCAAGGCGTGGGGCTGCGTCACCGGCCACCAGGGCGTCGCCCTCGGCGCCACCCTCTTCCACTACGGCCTCGAACACGACTTCGGCGGCGTCTGGTTCAACCTCCTGCCCGACGGCCTCAAGCGCCTCTCGTACTACGCCGTCAAGAAGGCCTACACCGGCTCCACCGCGGGCGACAACACCCCGCCGGTCATCACCGACATGACCGTCACCCCGGCCTCCGCGGCCCCGGCCGGACGCGAGTTCACGGTCCGCGCCGACATCCGCGACCCCGACGGCGACCCCGTCACGCCCAAGATCTACCTCAGCGGGAACTACGCCAACGGCGACAAGCGGCTCGTCGACGCGCAGTACCGCTCCCTGGGCAACGGCACCTTCGCCGTCACCGCGCCCGAGAAGCTCGGCGTCTGGAAGGTCTACGTCCAGGCCGAGGACGGCCGAGGCAACGCCGGCATCGAGACCAAGTCCGTCAAGGTCGTCGCCCCGCCCGTCGCCGGCACCAACATCGCCCTGGGGAAGCCCACCACCGCCTCCTCCTTCCAGGCCTCCTACGGCGACTGCCCCTGCCCCGCCTCCAACGCCACCGACGGCAACGCCGGCACCCGCTGGGCCAGCGACTGGAGCGACCCGCAGTGGATCCGGGTCGACCTCGGCTCCGTGCGCTCCTTCAACCGCCTCCAGCTCGTCTGGGACCCCGCCTACGCCAAGTCCTACGAGGTCCAGGTCTCCGACGACGGCAACGCCTGGCGCACCCTCCACACCACCACCACCGGCAACGGCGACATCGACACCATCGAGGCCGGGGCCACCGCCCGGTACGTCAAGCTCCAGCTCACCGCACGCGGCACCGGCTGGGGCTACTCGCTCCACGAGTTCGGCGTCTACGCCTGACGGTCGGCGCCACCCCCTCGGCGCCACCCTCCTGACGGGTGGCGGGGCCCGCCGCTCGGCCCCGCCACCCCGGCACCACCGCACGGGAACCCACCACACCGGTCGCGTGGCGCCCCCGCGTCCACGCGCAACCATCCCCACGGGCAGGAGATCCCCATGAGATCGAGTCCGAAGCGGCTCTCCGCACTCCTCGTCGGAACGGCCCTCATCGCCAGCGTCCTCGGCATCGGCACCATGGCCTCGGCCACGGACCCGGGCGGCGGCATCCCGCCCGCCGTCGCCGCGGCCGTCAACCACACCGGGCACCAGATGGCCGCCTCCACCCAGGCGTCGGGCGACGACGCCGACGGGGACGGCTACATCCCGGCCGTACCCCAGGTCACCGGCGTCGTCCCCTCCACGGCCACCCCGCCACCGGCCTACCACCACGAGTTCCAGGCCGGCTGCTCCGTCACCCACACCGCGCCGGACGACCCGATCGTCTACCCGGGCCAGTTCGGCAAGTCCCACGACCACACGTTCATGGGCAACACCTCCACCAACGCCGCCAGCACCACCGGCTCGCTCTACGGAGGCAGCACCACCTGCAAGGCGCCCGCGGACGCCTCCGCCTACTGGATGCCCTCGCTGTACAAGGGCGACCAGAAGATCCTGCCGGTGGGCCCGCAGGTCATCTACTACAAGGCCGGCGTCACCGACTACCGGAGCGTCCGGCCCTTCCCGAAGGGCCTCCGCTTCGTCGTCGGCAGCCCGACGCAGACCGCCCAGGAGTTCCGCGCGCACAAGGGCTTCGTCGAGGGCTGGGAGTGCGGCGACAGCTTCTTCAACACCGACATCCCGGCCACCTGTCCGAGCCGGCCCGACGTCCAGCTCAACCTGCGCATGCAGGCCCCCAGTTGCTGGGACGGAAAGTACCTCGACACCCCGGACCACAAGAGCCACATGGCCTACCCGGTGGTCAAGCCCGGCACCAACGACAACATGTGCCCCGCCTCCCACCCGGTCGCCCTGCCGATGATCGAGTTCAAGATGGCGTGGCCGGTCAACGGCGACATGAGCCAGGTCCGCCTGGCCAGCGGCCGCGGCTACTCCTTCCACTACGACTTCTTCAACGCGTGGGAGGAGCGCACCCTCAAGGCCCTGGTCGACCACTGCATCGTCGGCGGCCTGCAGTGCGACACGCGCGGCTTCGACCTGTACCGCCCCGAGCGCGGCGTCGTACTGGACGAGAACCACCGCCTGCCCTGACCCGACCCCCGCACACCACCGACGCACCACCAGCGCACGACCGGAACACGGCCCGGACGCCCGCCACGGCGTCCGGGCCGTGTGCGACCGGGGAGCGCGGACGCGGGCGACGCGGGACAATGGCCCGGTGAGTCCCGTGCCGTCGTGAGAGGGCCCCGGCATGACCCGAACCCGTCGTCGTACCCGTCTCGCCGTCGCGACCGCCGCGACGGCGGTCCTCGCGGCCCTCGGCTGCGGACCCCTCCCGAGCGGCACGGCGGGCGCGTCGACGGCCCCGGCCACGGTACGTCAGCCGTCGGTCGCGCCCCCGGCCACGCCTTCGGCCGTCTCCCGGCCCGCCGCCGAGCCGTCCCCCTCGCCCGTCCCCGAGGCCCGTCCGCGCCGGGCCGAGCTGGACATCCCCTCCATCGGGGTCGCGGACCTGCCCGTCCTGCCGTACGAGGGCACCAGCGACGACCGGGCCGGCACCCGGATCCAGGACCGCGGAGTGGCGGCGAGTCCCCATGGCGACCGGGGCGGGGTCGGGCCGGGCGACGTCGGCAACTACCTCGTGACGGCGCACCGGCTCTCGGCCGGCGGGCCCCTGCGCCTGCTCCCCGAGGTCGAGGAGGGCGACACGGTCGTGGTGACGGCCGACGACGCCGTGTACGAGTACCGGATCGTCGACACCCGCTCGACGTCCTTCCGGTCCGCCGCCTCCCTCGCCGAGCAGCGCGCCCCCGTCCCCGGGGAGCCCGGCGAGGAGCCCACCCGGGCGATGATCACCCTCTCCACCTGCGCCACGCCCGAGGACGACGCGGCCGGCAACCACTGGCGGGACGCCCTGGGCAACCCGGAGCACCGCATCGACAAGATCGGCGTCCTCGTCGCCACCCGCCCGGCCGGCGGGGCGACCCCTACGGCGTCCCCGTGACCCGAGCGGGCCAGGTGAGCCACACGTACGCCACCGGCTGGGCGGCGTTCCACCCGGCGGCCTCGTCGGGGTCGACCCGGACGAAGCCCGCCCCCTCGTAGCAGCGCAGCGCGACGGCGTTGTCCGGGTGGACCCGCAGGAAGACGTCGTCGAAACCGGCGCCCCGGGCCCGGCCGAGCAGCGCCCGCGCGAGGACCCGCCCCACGCCCCGGCCGCGCGCCGGCGGCGCCACGACGACGCGCGCCAGCTCGGCCTCGTCCGCCTCGGTGTCCGTCCACACCTCGCCGTACCCGAGCAGGGCCCCGTCCCCGTCTCCGTCCCGGTCCTCGACGAGGACGTACCCGTGCACCTCCGGGTCCTCCTGCCACCCGGCCACGGTCTCCCCGGTCACGGGGAACTCCCGGCGTCCGCACCACAGGAGGACCTCCTCGGGCGAGGCGGGCCAGCCCGCCACGGTGGCGGCGTGTTCCGCGGTGAAGGGCAGCAGGTCCATGGCGCGTTCCTCGGGGGCTCGGTGTCCGGGCGGGCCGACCCTACGCGGCCCCGCGCGGCCCGTGCCGGGCCGGGGGCCCTCAGACGGTGATCAGGGGCCCTCAGACGCCGATCAGGTGTTCCTCGTGCGTCGGCAGGGTCTCCTCCCCGGCCCCGCCCCGGACCACGAGGACGGCCGTCGTGTCGTCGTCGAGGCCGTGGGCGCCGTAGCGGGCCAGGTCCTCCTTGAGGAGGCCCGGGATCCGGTCGGCCGGCTCGGCCGCCCAGCCCCGCAGCCGCTGCTCCAGGGGGTAGAACGCGCCGCACCCGTCCCTGGTCTCGCTGACGCCGTCGGTGAACATCAGCATCCGGTCACCGGGGGCGAACGGCACCTCGTCCACCGTGAAGGGCGCGTCGACCGGAACCGGCAGGTGGATCGGGACGGAGGGCGAGGACAGCTCCACCGTGCGCACCACCGGGCCGCGCTGGACGACCGGGGCCGGATGGCCGCAGCTCAGGAGCCGTACGACCGGTTCGTCGTCGGGGATCTCGGCGAGCAGGACGGTCGCGAAGCGGTCGGCCGCCGTCGACTCCGGGGCCCGCTCCGCGTAGCGGGCCATGCTCGCCTCCAGGCGCTCCGCGATCGCGGGCAGGCCGGGGGCCGTGTACGCGGCCTCGCGGAAGGAGCCGAGCAGCAGCGAAGCGGCCTCCACGGCCGCGAGCCCCTTGCCCTGGACGTCCCCGAGCATGATCCGTACGCCTCCCCGGACCTTCAGGGCCTTGTAGAAGTCGCCGCCGACGTGCGCGCCGGCCGCTGACGCCTCGTACAGCAGCCGCAGGTCGACGCTGCCGAGGCGCCGGGGCAGCGGGCGCAGCACCGCCCACTGGGCGGCCTCGGCGACCTCGCTCACCTGGCGCAGCTCTACCTCCCGCCGCTGGCGGGCCTGGCTGGACAGGGCCGCGGCCAGGGTGACGACGGCCAGGACCGTCTGGCCCGCCAGGAGCGCGGGGAAGAGGCGCTCGCCCCGGCCCAGGGCGAGCAGCGTGGTCGTCCCCATCGCCAGCGCGCCGACCGCGAGCGTGCCCCGGGCGCCCCAGGTCACCGCGGCGAGCGCGGGGGCGGCGATGAGGAACCGGTCGAACCGCTCCTCCGGCGCGGTGAGCACGTCGGCGAGGGGAGCGGCGGCCAGGACGAGGAAGGGCAGCGCCCGGCCGAGGAGGTAGCGGAACTCCGCCCGGCGGCGGGGACCGCGGTGGGCGGGGCGGGAGGCATGGGCGGGGCGGGAGGCACTGGCCGTACCGGCTGTACCGGCGGCTCCGGCTGTACCGGCGGCTTCGGCCGGACTGGTTGTAACGGTCGGGCCGACCGTGCCGGCCGCACCGGCCGCACCGGCTGTTTCGGCCGGACCGGGCCGCCTCGTGTCCACGGATCCGCGCACCTCGCCGCTCCCTCCTGTGTCTCCGGGGCCGTCGCGCGTGGCGTTCGGCCGTCGTGGCCACCTTCCACCCCGCGCGGTCCCGGCGGCAGGTACCGAAGGCCCCCGGGGTCCGGGACCTCCGGTCCGGGCCGTCCGGCCGCGGGCCCCGGGCCGTTCAGGGCGCCACGTGGTAGTACCGCGTACAGGCGAGGACCATCCCGTCGTCGGTGATGCTGAAGAAGTCGACGAAGCGCAGCTCCCGCCCCCCGCCGTCCGGATCGACGCACCGGCCCGCGGCCACCACGCTGCGGTTCTGGGCGACGACGCGGTCGATCTCGTGGCGGCCCCTCGGCGGGGTGTGGCCGAGCCGGGCGCGCAGGACCGCCGTACGGCCCCGGACGGGAGGCATCCCGGGCAGCTCGAACACCACGCCGTCGTGCAGCAGGGAGGCGCACGAGTCCAGGTCGCCGGCGTCGAGGTAGTCGTAGACGAGGCGCACGTGGTCGACGCCCGCGGCGGTGACCAGGTCGATCCGGCCCGGCGGACCGATGGTGGTGTCATCGTGGAGGTTCAACGGCTGAGCCCCTTTCACTCTCGGTGCAGGATTCTGGGGGGCGTCACCAACTCCGGGTTATCACCCCTCTATCTCCGACCGGGATCTTCACGGCATGGACAGGGCGGGGGTGGATGTGGAGACTGTCCTCACTTGGGTCCCAAGTGTCAACTCATTTGTTTCGTGGGGGAATCGGTGACTGACGGCACAGGTGAGAGAGACCCGGGGCTCCCGGACGTGTCGCGCCTCCCCTTCCGGCTCCTCGGACCGCTCCAGGTGCACGGCCCCGCCGGACCCCTGCGGGTGCCCCCCGGCCGGCAGGAGGTGATCCTCGCGGCCCTGCTCCTCGACGCCAACCGGGTGGTCGGCACCCCCCACCTCGTGGACCTCATCTGGGAGGACAACCCGCCGGAGACCGCCCGCACCCAGGTGCAGATCTGCGTCTCCCGCCTGCGGAAACTGCTGGCCGCGGCGGCCGGGGAGGCCACGATCACGACCCGGCCCCCGGGCTACGTGCTGCACACCGAGGCGGGCAACGTGGACGCGGCGCTCTTCACCGGCCTCGTGTTACGGGCACGGCGGCTGCGCGAGCAGGGCGCGCCCCGGGAGGCCGTGCGCCTGCTGAGGAGCGCGGTGACCCTGTGGCAGGGCGAGTGCCTGTCCGGCCTCGACAGCGGCCCGCTGGCGAACCGGGCGCGCCAGCTCAACGAGGAACGGCTGTCCGCCACCGAACTCCGCATCCAGCTCGAACTCGAACTCGGCCGGTACGACCGGCTCGTGGGCGAACTCCAGATGCTCACCCACGAGCACCCGCTGCGGGAGAAGCTGCGCGGCCAGCTCATCCAGGCGCTGTACTGGTCGGGCCGGCAGGCCGAGGCCCTGGAGGCCTTCCGGGCGGGCCGGCGGATCCTCGCCGAGGAACTGGGCCTGGAGCCCGGCCGGGAGCTCCGCGCCCTGGAGTCGGCGATCCTGGCCGGCGCCCTGCCCCCGCCCGCCGGCCCCGGGCCGGACCGGCCGCCCGCCGCAGCGGCGGCGCGCGAGCGGGAACGGACGGGGGTCCACGACGAGCCCGCGGGGAGCGAAGGGGGCGGGACGCCGCAGGGCGAAGAACCGACCGTCCCCGCCCAGAGGTCCGCCCCCGCCCAGGAGTCCGTCCCCGTCCAGGAGCCCGCCCCCGTCCCGGAGGCCGTGCGCCAGGACACCGTCCCGCACCAGCTCCCCGCCGCCGTGGCCGACTTCGTGTCGGACGAGGCCCGGACCGCCGCCCTGGAACGGGCGCTGACCGGGGGACCGGACCGCACCACGGTCGGACTCGCCGCCATCACCGGCAAGCCGGGCACCGGCAAGTCGACCCTCGCCGTGCACGTCGCCCACACCCTGGCCGAGACCGGCTTCCCCGACGGGCAGCTCTACTGCGACCTGCGCGGCACCACCGGCACCCCGGCCACCCCCGCCGAGGTGCTAGGCCGCTTCCTCCGGGCCCTCGGCATCCCCGGCCAGCTCATCCCGGAGTCCCCGGACGAGCGCGCCGAGATGTACCGCACCCGGCTCGCCTCCCGCCGGGTCCTCGTGGTCCTCGACGACGCGGCCGGCGAGGGCCAGGTGCTGCCGCTGCTGCCCGGCAGCCGGGGCTGCGCCGTCCTCGTCACCGGCCGGGCCCGCCTCACCGCCCTCCCCGGCGCCCACCGGGTCGAACTGGACGTCCTCGACGAGGACATGGCCCTCGAACTCCTGGCCAGGATCATCGGCCGGGAACGGGTCGCCGGGGAGGCCCAGGCGGCCGAGGCCCTGGTCCGCACGGTCGGACGGCTCCCGCTCGCCCTGCGGATCGTGGCCGCCCGGCTCGCCGCGCGCCCCCACTGGACCCTCGCGTCCATGGTGCAGCGCCTCGCCAACGA
The DNA here is from genome assembly GCF_042868165.1 of Streptomyces sp. NPDC007872. Lineage (NCBI taxonomy): Bacteria > Bacillati > Actinomycetota > Actinomycetes > Kitasatosporales > Streptomycetaceae > Streptomyces > Streptomyces sp. NPDC007872. The sequence goes on along the minus strand of NZ_JBIAEA010000001.1, from coordinate 671,265 downwards.
ACGGCACCGGCTCGACGAGCTGACGCACGGCGAGATGACGATGCGGGCCAGCCTGTCCCTCACGTACGAAGGCCTCGGACCGGACGACCGCCGGCTGCTGCGGCTCCTCAGCATGGCCCAGGCGCCGACCCTCCCGAGCTGGCTGGCGGGCGCCCTGCTCGACGACCGCCGCCCCTTCCCCTCCGACCTCATGGAACCGCTCGTCGACGTGCAGATGCTGGACGTCGACGGGGTCGAGCGCACCGGCGGCTTCCGGTACCGCTTCCACGAGATCATCCGGGTGTACGCGCGGGAGCAACTGGCGGCCCACCACCCGCCGGAGGTGCGGCGGGAGGCGCTCGCCCGGATGGCGGGCGGCTGGATGCACCTGACCCAGCAGGCCCACCGCACGGTGTACGGGGGCGACTTCACCGTCCTGCACGGCGACGCCCCGCGCTGGGAGCCGCCCGCCTCGTACACCGAGGAGGTCCTGGCCGACCCGCTGGCCTGGCTCGACGCGGAACAGACCGCCCTGTGCCGGATGGTCGAGCACGCCGCCGACGAAGGACTCCACGACCTCAGTTGGGACCTCGCCACCTCCCTCGTCACGCTCTTCGAGGTGCGGGGCCACTACGACCTGTGGGAGCAGACGCACCTGCGGGCCCTCGCCGCGGTCCGCAAGGCGGGCAACCTGCGGGGCACCGCCGCCGTGCGCGCGTCGCTCGGCTCGCTCTACATGAGCCGCAACCAGTTCGACACGGCACGCCAGGCGCTGACCTCGGCGCTCGACGTCTTCCAGGCGCTCGACGAGCCCCGGGGCGAGGCGCTGTGCCGGCGCGACATGGCGCTCATCGCGCGCACCAACGGCGACGACGCCTCGGCCCTGGAGCTGTACCGCAGGTCCCTGGCCGACTTCGACCGGGCCGGGGACGTGGTGGGCCGGGCGATCGTCCTGACCCAGAGCGCCCACATCCGGATGCGCCAGGGGGAGACCGACGCGGCGCAGACGCAGCTCGACGAGGCGCTGGAGATCTACGAGGGGGTCGGCTACACCGGCGGCCGGGCACGGACCCTGCGGCGCGTCGGACAACTGCTCCTGGCACAGGGCCGGAGCGATCTGGCGGTCCTGACCTTCACCGAGGTGCTGGAACTCTGCCGGGACTCCGGCGACGTGATCGGCGAGGGGCACCTGCTGCGCGACCTGGGCCACGCGTTCGCGGTGATGGGCCGTCCCGACCGGGCCAGGGACTTCTACGACCGTGCCGTGGCCGCGCGGGAGGAGATCATGGACCTGAGCGGGGGTGCGCTGGTGCGTCTTGACCTCGCCCGGATCCTCGGGGAACCGGGGCGTTCCCGGGAACTGCTCGCTCCGGCCGTGGAGGTCTTCCGCGAGCGGCGGATGGGGCGGGAACTGGCGGAGGCGAAACGATTGCTCGGAGCCGGCTGACGCCGTGGGGCGGTCGTGAGCGGGGCCGAGCGGGGGTGCGGCCGGGGGTGACCCGGAGGTGGGACCGGGGACGTGATCCGGGGGTGCGACCGGGTCAGTCCCAGGGGTTGTTGTCGGTGCTGCCCGCGGTGCCGGTGCCGGTGCCGGCACCCGTGCCCGTTCCGGTGCCGCTGCCCGTACCCGTGGTGTCGCCGGATCCGTTCCCGTAAGGGGCCGTCGTCACCGTGCCCGTGGGCTCGTCCGCCCAGCTCGCCTGGGCGCCGACGCCGGTCACGAGCACGATCAGGGCGGAGGCGACGGCGGTGCGGAGGGCGGTGCGGGCGGCGGTGGTCTTCGACATCGGATTCTCCCTCTCGGTGGGGCGGTGCTTCCTTGTGACCACCACGCTAGGAACGACCGGATTCACGGCACCGTCCGCTGCCTTATCACCCCACTATCACGGCGCGGTCCCCGCTTTCACCGGCGGGCGGCCCGCTATCACCGGAGGTCCCGCACCGCCCCCACCAGGGGGTTAGTCACGGGATGTCCCCTGGATAGCCCCGTCCTCACGATGGAGAGCAGCAGACGGCGGGGCCCTTGCGCCAGCCGGCGGCCCGACCGGGCCGCCGCCAGGGCCCCGCCCCGACTCGACCAGTGGGGGCTCTTCATGGCGACGACCATTCTTTCCCCGGAGGACACCGCCGCGGCCACCGCCGCGCTCGGCACCCTCATACGCGGCCACCGGCTCCGCATCGGCCTCACCCAGCGCGAGCTGGCCGACCTGTCCACCATCAGCGTCCGCGCCATCCGCGACCTGGAGAAGGGCAAGGCCCAGCGGCCGAGAACCGACACGCTCCGGCTCATCGCCGACGCCCTGCGCCTGGGCCCCCGGGCCCGCACGGCCCTGGAGGAGGCGGGGCGGCGCGGCCACCGCGGCGGCGGAGGCGCCCGGTACCTGTCCCTGGAGCGCTCGGCACCCCCCGTACCCCTGCACCCGCTGATCGAACGGCGGGCCGAGGCCGCCGTCGTCGCGGAGGAACTGCGCTCCGGAACCGAACGGCTGATCACCGTCGTGGGCCTGAGCGGCGTCGGCAAGACCAGACTCGCCCTGGAGGCGGCGGCCCGACTGCACGACGCCGGCCTCCCCGTGCTGTGGCACACCGCCCCTGGGGCGGTCGCCGACTGCCTGCCGGCCGACGACGACCCGCTCGCCGCCCCGACCGCCGACTGCGCCGCCTTCCTGCACGGCGAAGGTCCCGCCGACGCCGTTCCCGCCGAGCTCACCGGCCTGCTCGGCGACCGCGCGGCGCTCCTCGTCCTCGACGGCGCCGACACCGCGCGGCTCGACTTCCAGCGCCTCGGCCGGCTGCTGCGCGAACTGCCCGGACTGCGCCTCCTCGTCACCGCCGACACGCCCTGGGACGTCCCCGGCGAACGCCTCTTCCTCCTCGCCCCCCTGGAGGCACCGGCCCCGGCCGGCAGTGCCCGCCCCGACGCCCCCGCCACCCGGTTCTTCCTCGACCGGCTCCGCCGCGTCCGCCCCGACATCGTCCCCGACGACCGGGCCCTGACGGACATCGCGTGGGTCTGCCACCGCCTCGACGGGCACCCGCTCGCCCTCGCCGCGGCCGCCTCCTGGCTCACCGTCTGCGACCTGCCCACCCTGCGCGGCATCGTCGAGTCCGACCCCGCCCCGCTCCTCGACCACCTGGCCGACGGCCGGTCCGGCTCCCACCTCCGGGAGAGCGTCGGCCGGACCCTGGCCGCGCTGCCCGCCGGCCACCGGAGCCTGATCGCCGAGCTGTGCGCGGCCGGCCGGGACGAGTTCCTCCTGGAGGACGTCGTCCGGTCGACCGGCCTGCCCCTGCCGCACTGCGGGCGCATGGTCCGCGACCTCCTCGTCGGCGGCGTGATCCGGTCCAGCACGGACGGCGGCCGCTCCGCGTTCCGCGTGCTGTGCGTCGTCCGGGCCGTCGCCTCGACGACCGCGTGCGCCTCGACGACCGCGTGCGCGCCGGCGGCCGATGTCGCCGCTCCCGCCGGGACCGCTGCCGCCGCTCCTGCCGGGACCGCTGCCGCCTGACTGCCGCCGCGCTGCCGAACCGCTCGCGTACCGCCGGAGCAACTGCCGCTCCCGGCCCGCACCCACGGGTTGTATGGCCACTGCCCCGCCTCCGGCCGCCGCGCCTTCCTCTCCTCCAGGAGCCCTCCATGCCGTTCGACACGCCCGTCGCACCCGCTCCGGCCGCCGTCCGGTTGCCGCTCTCGGTGGCCCAGCGTGACATCTGGACGGCGCACGCCCTCGACCCCACCGGCGTCAAGTACAACGTCGCCGAGTGCCGCGAGATCATCGGCCCGGTCGACCCGGAGCTGATGGCGGCGGCCTGGCACCGGCTCGTCGAGGAGGCCGACTTCCTCCGCATCCGCGGCTTCGAGGACGACGGCGAGCAGGTCCGGCAGGTCGTCGACCCCGACGCCGGCACCCGCCGCCTCCCGTTCATCGACGTGAGCGCGGCCGACGACCCCGAGGCCGAGGCCTGGCGCCTGATCGACGGCCTGATCAGCACCCCCTTCGACCTGGCCCGCCGCCCGCCGGTCCGCTGCGCGCTGATCAAACTGGGCGAGGAGCGGTTCTTCTACTTCTACGGGTTCCACCACCTGGTCGTCGACGGCGTCGGCGTCTCGATGGCCCTCGCCCGCCTGGTCGAGCTGTACGAGCGGGCGGTCGCGGGCGAACCCTGGGGACCCTCCCCGTTCGGGAGCCTCGCCGACCTGCTCGCCGAGGACGCCGCGTACCGGAACTCCGACCGGGCCACCGCCGATCTGGCCGCCTGGCGGGAGCACCTCGCCGGTGCCCCCGACGCGCCCGCCGGCCTCGTCCGGGGCACCGGCCGGGCCCCCGCCGCGCACGGCGGCCTGCCCTTCGCGCGCCGCAGCGCACGGGTGTCCGCGGCGGACGCCGACCGACTGCGGTCGGTCGCCCGGGGCGAACGGGTCTCCTGGTCGGTCCTCCTCGTGGCCCTCTTCTCGGTCTACCTGCACCGCGTCACGGGCCGCGAGGAACTGGTCCTCGCCCTGCCCGTGACGGGCCGCACGACCCGGCAGGCCCGCAGTACGCCCGGCATGCTGTCGAACGTGGTGCCGCTCCGGCTCCGGGTGCGGCCCGAGGAGACCCTCGCCGCCCTGGTCCGCTCGGCCTCCGCCGAGGTCAAGCACGGGCTGCGCCACCAACTGACCCGGTACGAGGACCTGTGCCGGGACGCCGGGACCGTCGACGGCTCCCGCCGCCTCGCCGCGCCCGTCCTCAACATCATGGGCTTCCACGCGGAACTCACCGTGTGCGGCAGCCCGACCCTCAACCACAACATCAGCAACGGCCCGGTGGACGACCTCGCCGTCGCCGTGCTCGACCTCGGCGCCGAGCACGGCCTGCGGATCGACTTCGACACCCCGCTCGACGGCGTCGACGTGACGTCCGTCGCCGCCCACCAGGACCGCTTCGCCGCCTTCCTCTCCACCGTCCTCGCCACGGACCGGCCGGCCGGGCGCCGGATCGCCGACCTCGACGTCCTGACGGAGGCCGAACGCGCCCTGCTCACCGGCCCGTGGGCCGGCCCCGTCAGCAAGGCCGGTACCGCCCCCACGACCCTCGTGGCACGCTTCGAGGAGCAGGCGGCCCGCCACCCGGACGCCACCGCGCTGATCGACGGCGAGCGGAGGGTCACGTACGCCGAGCTCAACGCCGCCGCCAACCGCTGGGCCCGCCACCTGAGTTCACGCGGTCTGGGGCGCGGAGACCTGGCGGGCGTCCTCCTGGAGCGCGGCATCCGCTTCGCCACCGCCCTCCTCGCCGTCCTCAAGACCGGCGCCGCCCACGTCCTGCTCGACCCCGACTTCCCCGACGAGCGCCTCCGCGCGGCGGCCGACGACGCCGGCATCCGCCACCTCCTCACCCGCCCGTCCCTCGCCGGACGCCTCGAAGGACCCTGGACGGTCCACACCGAGGCCCCCGGTGAACTCCTCTCCCACGGCCCCGGCAACCCCGGCCTCCCCGTCGCCCCCGACGACCCCGCCTGCCTGATGTTCACCTCCGGCTCGACGGGCCGGCCCAAGGCGATCCTGTCGTCCCACCGGAACCTGGTCTCCACCCTGATCGGCCAGCCCTACCTCCCCACCGGCCCGGACCAGGTCTACCTCCAGTGCTCGCCGGTCTCCTGGGACGCGTTCAGCCTGGAGCTCTGGGGCGGCCTCCTCCACGGCGGCACCGTCGTCCTCCAGCCGGGACAGAAACCCGAACCCGCCCTCGTCGCCGAACTGGCGCGCCGCCACGGCGTCACCACGCTCCTGCTGTCCGCCACCCTCTTCAACTACCTCACCGACGAGCACCCGGAGGCCTTCGACACCGTCACCACCGCCTTCACCGTCGGCGAGGCCGCCTCCCCGGCCCACGTCCACAAGCTCCAGCGGCTCAGGCCCGGCATCGAGGTCGTGAACGGGTACGGGCCGGCCGAGGTGATGATCTTCGCCACCACCCACACCGTCGAGCCCGGCGAGCGCCCGCACCCCGCGATCCCGATCGGAACCCCCCTCGTCGACAAGGCAAGTCACGTCCTCGACCCCCGTCTGAACCTGTGCCCGCCGGGTGTCACCGGGGAGCTCTATCTCGCGGGTGAGGGCCTGGCCCACGGCTACCTGGGCCGGCCGGACCTGACGGCGACCCGTTTCGTGCCGAACCCGTTCGGACCCGGTCGCCTTTACCGGACCGGTGACCTGGTCCGCTTCGACGGCGAGGGCCGTCTCGTCTACGAGGGCCGGGCGGACGACCAGATCAAGATACGGGGCTTCCGCGTCGAGCCGGGCGAGACCGAGGCCGCGCTCCTGACCCACCCCCGGGTCACCCGGGCCGTCGTCACCGTCCACGAGAAGCGCCTCGCCGCGTACGTCGTCGCCGACGGCGACGTACGCCCCGAGGAGATCCGCAAGCACGTGGCGGACCGGCTCCCCGAACACCTCGTCCCCACCTATCTGACCCTCCTCGACCGACTGCCCGTCACCCCCAACGGAAAGATCGACAAACGGGCCCTGCCGGCCCCGGCGGCCCTCCTCGCCACCCGGCGCGCCCCGCGCACCCGGACGGAGGAGACCCTCGTCGCCCTCTTCGGCACGACGCTGGAGACGACGGACCCGATCGGCATCGACGACGGCTTCTTCGCCCTCGGCGGCCACTCGCTGCTCGCGGCACGCCTGACGAACCACATCGCGGACGCCCTGGGCGTGCGGCTCACGATCCGGGACGTGTTCGAGAACCCGACGCCGGCGCGTCTCGCGGAGCTGATCGCGGGGGCGCAAGGCGTACGGGACGTCCTTCCGCCGCTGGTCGCGGGCGAGGGCACGGACGGGAACGGCGCCCTGCCCCCGGCCTCGTACGCACAGCGGCGCCTGTGGCTCCTCGCGGGCATGGACGGGGACAGCGCGGCCTACAACGTGCCCATGGTGGTACGCCTGGAGGACGGCGGGCTCGACGTCGGAGCCCTGGAAGCGGCACTGGGGGACGTGGTGGAGCGGCATGCGCCGCTGCGGACGGTCTTCGAGGGCGTGGACGGCGAACCGCGCCAGCGGATCCTCCCGCCGGACCTCGCGAGGACGACGGTCCGACGGCGGCGCGTGGAGACGGCACACCTGGACGCCGAACTGGCCGCCGAGGCGGGCCGGGTGTTCGACCTGGCTGCGGAGATCCCGGTGCGGGCGGTGGTGTTCGACCTGGAGGACGGGTCGGCGGTGCTCCTGCTGGTGGTGCACCACATCGCGACGGACGGCGTGTCGAGCGGCGTGTTCTTCGCGGACCTGGAGCGGGCCTACGAGGCCCGGGTCGGGGGAGCGGGGAGCAGTGTGCTGGAGCCGTTGACGGTCCAGTACGCCGATTACGCGGTCTGGCAGCGGCGGGTGCTGGGCGACGCGGACGACCCGGACAGTGTGCTGGGGCGGGACCTCGGCTTCTGGCGCGGCGCGCTGGAGGACCTTCCGGAGGAGCACGGGTTGAGCCTGGACCGGCCGAGGCCGGCGCGGGCGTCGCACCGGGGCGGAGAGGTCGAGGTCGATCTCGGTACGGGGGTCTTCGAGCGGGTGGTCGCGTTCGCGCGGGCGGAGGGGTGCACGCCGTTCATGGTGGTGCACGCGGCGCTGGTCGCGGCTCTGACCCGGTTGGGTGCGGGGTCCGATCTGGCGGTCGGTTCGCCGGTGGCCGGCCGCGGAGACCGGGCGTTGGACGATCTGGTCGGGTTCTTCGTGAACACGCTGGTCCTGCGGACGGACAGTGCGGGTGATCCGACGTTCCGCGAGCTGCTGGGCCGGGTGCGTACCGCGGACCTGGACGCGTTCGCGCACCAGGAGACGCCGTTCGATCTGGTCCTGGAGGCGGTCAATCCCACCCGTACCCTCTCGCGTCACCCCCTCTTCCAGATCTGCCTGGCCCTCGAATCCGAGAGCGGCCCGGCGTTCGGGCTGCGGGGCGTGCGGACCGGGCCCGTCGAAACGGTCTCCAACGGATCCGCCAAGTTCGACCTGGAGTTCTTCCTCCGCTCCGACGACGAGAAGTCGCTCCGGGCCACCGTGCTCTTCGCCGCCGAGCTGTTCGACGAGGTGACGGTACGGCGCATGACGAGGATTCTCGGGGACGTACTGGCGCAGGTGCTGGACGAGCCGGGTGTACGGCTCTCGGGCCTGGAGGTGCTGTCCGGCGCGGAGCGCGAGCTGCTGACCGGTCCGTGGGCCGGGACGGCAGCGGACATCGGGGACGTGTCGCTGGTCGGGCGGTTCGAGGAGCAGGTCGCCCGTCATCCGGGCCGTACCGCTCTGGTCGACGGTGAGCGGAGGATCACGTACGCCGAGCTGAACGCCGCCGCCAACCGCTGGGCCCGGTACCTGAGTTCACGCGGTCTGGGGCGTGGTGACATGGCCGGTGTGTTCCTTGAGCGGGGGGCGGACTTCGCGGCTGCGGTGATCGCGGTCGTCAAGGCCGGGGCCGGTTACACGCTCCTGGACCCGGACTTCCCCGACGAGCGGCTGCGTTCGGCCGCCACCGACGCCGGCATCGGCGTCCTGGTCACGAACCCCCGTCTCGCGGGACGCCTGGAGGGCCCGTGGCAGACCGTCTCCTGCTCGCCCGAGGAACTGGAAGGCCTGCCCGGGGAGAACTTGGGCACGGAGCTGACCGGGGACGACGTGGCGTGCCTGATGTTCACGTCGGGTTCGACGGGCCGGCCGAAGGGGATCCTGTCGTCGCACCGGAACCTGGTCTCGACGGTGAGCGGTCAGTCCTACGGCCGGTTCGGTCCGGACGAGGTGTTCCTCCAGTGCTCGCCCGTCTCCTGGGACGCGTTCAGCCTGGAGTTCTGGGGGGCGCTGCTGCACGGCGGAACCTCCGTACTCCAGCCGGGGCAGCGGCCCGAGCCCGTACTGATCAGCGAGCTCTCCCGCCGCCATGGCGTGACGATGCTCCAGTTGTCGGCGAGCCTGTTCAACTTCCTGGTCGACGAGCACCCGGAGGCCTTCGCCACGGTCACGGTCGCCTTCACCGGCGGCGAGGCCGCCTCCCCGGCGCACGTGCACAAGCTCCAGCGCCTCAAGCCCGGCCTTGAGGTGGTGAACGGTTACGGGCCGGCGGAGTCGATGGGCTTCACCACCACGCATCCCGTCGATGCGGCCGACCACCCTCACACCGTGATCCCGATCGGAACTCCGCTCGTCAACAAGGGCGGTTACGTCCTCGACGCCCATCTGAACCTGTGCCCGCCGGGTGTCACCGGCGAGCTCTATCTCGCCGGTGAGGGTCTGGCTCACGGCTATCTCGGCCGGCCGGACCTGACGGCGACCCGTTTCGTGCCGAATCCGTTCGGAGTCGGTCGTCTCTACCGGACCGGTGACCTGGCCCGTTTCGACCGGGAGGGCCGTCTCGTCTACGAGGGCCGGGCGGACGACCAGATCAAGATACGGGGCTTCCGCGTCGAGCCCGGTGAGACCGAGGCCGTGCTCCTGACCCATCCCCGGGTCACCCGGGCCGTCGTCACCGTCCACCACGATCGCCTCGCCGCGTACGTCGTCACCGACGGCGACGTCCACCCCGAGGAGATCCGCAAGCACGTGGCGGACCGGCTCCCCGAACACCTCGTCCCCGCGCACGTCATCGGCCTGGAGCGGCTGCCGCTCACGCCGAACGGCAAGATCGACAAGCGGGCCCTTCCCGAGCCGGCCGCCGTCGCCGTCTCCGGCCGCGCCCCGCGCACGCCCCTCGAAGAGACCCTGCTCGCCCTCTTCGTCCGCGTCCTGGACACGACCGCCGACCTCACCGTCGACGACGACTTCTTCCACCACGGCGGCCACTCGCTGCTCGCGGCACGCCTGACGAACCACATCGCGGACGCCCTGGGCGTACGGCTGACGATCCGGGACGTGTTCGGGAGTCCGACGCCGGCGCGCCTCGCGGAGCTGGTCGCGGCGGAGGAAGGCGTACGGGACGTCCTTCTGCCGCTGGTCGCGGGGGAGGGGGAGAAGGGAGACGGACTGCCCCCGGCGTCGTTCGCGCAGCGGCGGCTGTGGCTCCTCTCGCAGCTCGACGGGGACAGCGCCGCCTACAACGTGCCGATGGTGGTGCGCTTCGAGGGCGGCGGGCTGGACCCGGCCGCGCTGGAAGCCGCGCTGGGGGACGTGGTGGAGCGGCATGCTCCGCTGCGGACGGTCTTCGAGGGCGTGGACGGCGAACCGCGCCAGCGGATCCTCCCGCCGGAGCAGGCACGTGTGCGCGTGGAAACACGCCGGACCCAGACCGGTCTCCTCGAAGCGGAGCTGACTGCCGAGGCGGGCCGGGTGTTCGACCTGGCTGCGGAGATCCCGGTGCGGGCGGTGGTGTTCGACCTGGGAGACGGACCCGCGGTCCTGCTGCTGGTGGTGCACCACATCGCGATCGACGGCGTGTCGAATGGTGTGTTCTTCGCGGACCTGGAGCGGGCGTACGGGGCCCGGGTCGGGGGAGCGGGGAGCAGCGTGCTGGAGCCGCTCACCGTCCAGTACGCGGATTACGCGGTGTGGCAGCGGCGGGTGCTGGGGTCGGCCGACGATCCGGACGGCCTGCTGGGGCGGGACCTCGGGTTCTGGCGCGGCGCGCTGGAAGGCCTTCCGGAGGAGCACGGGTTGAGCCTGGACCGGCCGAGGCCGGCGAAGGCCTCGCACCTGGGCGATCAGATCGAGGTCGACTTCGGTGCGGAGGTGTTCGAGCGGGTGGTCGCGTTCGCGCGGGCGGAGGGGTGCACGCCGTTCATGGTGGTGCACGCGGCGCTGGTCGCGGCTCTGACCCGGTTGGGTGCGGGGTCCGATCTGGCGGTCGGTTCGCCGGTGGCGGGGCGTGGAGACCGGGCGTTGGACGATCTGGTCGGGTTCTTCGTGAACACGCTGGTCCTGCGGACGGACAGTGCGGGTGATCCGACGTTCCGCGAGCTGCTGGGCCGGGTGCGTACTGCGGATCTGGACGCGTTCGCGCACCAGGAGACGCCGTTCGACCTCGTCCTGGAGGCGGTCAACCCCACCCGTACCCTCTCGCGTCACCCCCTCTTCCAGATCTGCCTGGGCCTTGAGGCGGGCAGCGCGCCACAGTTGAACCTGGCCGGTGTCCGTACCTCCGAGGTCTCGGGCCTCGCGAACGGCTCGGTCAAGTTCGACCTGGAGTTCCTGCTCCGCTCCGACGACGGCCGGCGCCTGCACGGAGCGGTCCTCTTCGCCGCCGAGCTGTTCGACGAGGTGACGGTACGGCGCATGGTGACGGTCCTCGGGGACGTACTGGCGCAGGTGCTGGACGAGCCGGGCGTCCGGCTCTCGGGCCTGGAGGTGCTGTCCGGCGCGGAGCGCGAACTGCTGACCGGTCCGTGGGCCGGGGTGACGGCGGACATCGGGGACGTGTCGCTGGTCGAGCGGTTCGAGGAGCAGGTCGCTCGCCATCCGGGCCGTACCGCTCTGGTCGACGGTGAGCGGAGGATCACGTACGCCGAGCTGAACGCCGCCGCCAACCGCTGTTCCCGGTACCTGAGTTCACGCGGTCTGGGGCGCGGTGACATGGCCGGTGTGCTCCTTGAGCGGGGGGCGGACTTCGCGGCTGCGGTGATCGCGGTCGTCAAGGCCGGGGCCGGTTACACGCTCCTGGACCCGGACTTCCCCGACGAGCGGCTGCGTTCGGCCGCCACCGACGCCGGCATCCGCCACCTCCTCACCTGCCCGTCCCTCGCCGCGCGCGTCGACGGACCCTGGACGACCCACACGGAAGCCCCGTCCGGACTCTCGTCCCTCGACTCCCGCAACCTCGGTCTGCCGATCGGTCCCGACGACTCCGCCTGCCTGATGTTCACGTCGGGTTCGACGGGGCGGCCGAAGGGGATCCTGTCGTCGCACCGGAACCTGGTGTCGACGGTGAGCGGTCAGTCCTACGGCCGGTTCGGTCCGGACGAGGTGTTCCTCCAGTGCTCGCCGGTGTCGTGGGACGCGTTCAGCCTGGAGTTCTGGGGCGCGCTGCTGCACGGCGGAACCTCCGTACTCCAGCCGGGGCAGCGGCCGGAACCGGTGCTGATCAGTGAGTTGTCCCGTCGACACGGGGTGACGATGCTCCAGTTGTCGGCGAGTCTGTTCAACTTCCTGGTGGACGAGCACCCGGAGGCCTTCGCCACGGTCACGGTCGCCTTCACCGGCGGCGAGGCCGCCTCCCCGGCGCACGTGCACAAGCTCCAGCGCCTCAAGCCCGGCATCGAGATCGTCAACGGCTACGGCCCCGCCGAATCGATGGGCTTCACGACCACCCACTCCATCGCCCGTGGCGACGAGCCGCCCGCCCTCGTCCCGATCGGAACTCCGCTCGTCAACAAGGGCGGTTACGTCCTCGACGCCCATCTGAACCTGTGCCCGCCGGGTGTCACCGGCGAGCTCTACCTCGCCGGCGAGGGCCTGGCCCACGGTTACCTCGGGCGGCCCGACCTGACCGCCACTCGCTTCGTGCCGAATCCGTTCGGACCGGCCGGTGGGCGTCTCTACCGGACCGGTGACCTGGCCCGTTTCGACCGGAACGGCCATCTTCTTTATGAGGGCCGGGCGGACGACCAGATCAAGATACGGGGCTTCCGCGTCGAGCCGGGAGAGACCGAGGCCGCGTTCCTGACCCATCCCCGGGTCACCCAGGCCGTCGTCACCGTCCATCGCGACCGGCTCGCCGCCTACGTCGTCACCGACGGCGACATCCCTCCGGAAGAGGTCCGGGGGCACGTCGCCGAACGGCTCCCCGAGCACCTCGTCCCGACCCATCTCACCTTCCTGGAGCGGCTGCCGCTCACGCCGAACGGCAAGATCGACAAGCGGGCCCTTCCCGAGCCGGCTGCCGTCGCCGCCTCCGGACGCGCCCCGCGCACGCCCCTCGAAGAGACCCTGCTCGCCCTCTTCGTCCGCGTCCTGGACACGACCGCCGACCTCACCGTCGACGACGACTTCTTCCACCACGGCGGCCACTCGCTCCTGGGGGCCCGCCTCACCAACCACATCGCCGGTGCCCTGGACGTGCGGCTCACCGTCCGCGACGTCTTCCAGCACCCGACCCCCGCCCGGCTCGCCGCGCACATCGACACGCTCAGGGCCGCCGCCGTCCCGGCGAAGAAGGCCCGGCCCGCCCTCCGCCGCCGTACCGAGACAGAACGGATCAGCTCATGACCTCCTCCTTCCCGGACTCCGCTGTCGTCCCCGCGCCCGAAGACGTCGTCTGGGACCTTCCCGGGGACGCCCCGCACCGCCTGTCGCTCCTCGTCCTCCCGCACGCGGGAGGCAACGCCCACGCGTACAGCGCGTGGCGCGAGCACCTGCCGGCCGACGTCCGGCTGCTGATCGGCCAGTACCCGGGCCGGGGCGCCCGCTACAGCGAGGACCTGCCCGAGTCCGTCGACGACCTGGCGCTCCCCGTGGTCGACGCCCTCCCCTCGGACACCGGCCCCCTGGTGGTCCTCGGGCACAGCATGGGCAGCCTGGTCGCCTTCGAGGTGACCCGGGCCCTCCAGGCCGGCGGCCGCACCCCGCACGGGCTGATCGCCTCCGCCTGCCGGGCGCCCGTCCTGCCCAACCAGTGCCCGGTCCGCCCCGAACTGTTCGACGACGACCAGCTCGTCGCCGCCATCAAGGAGCGCGGCGGCACCGACGACGGCATCCTCGACGACCCGGAGCTCCGCGAGATCGTCCTGCCGTCCATCCGCGCCGACTTCGCCATCGACGACGTCTACCGGTGCACCGCCCCGAGCGTGCGGCTCGACTGCCCGGTCACGGTCTTCGGCGGCGACGCCGACCCGATCGTCCCGGTCGACATGCTCGGCGGCTGGTCCCTCGTGGCCGGTCACCCGGTCGAGCCCGAGGTGCTCCCCGGCGACCACTTCTACTTCCAGCAGGACCTGCCCGGCTTCTTCGCCCGGCTGAACCCGGTCCTCGACGCCCTGCACGCCTCCGCGGCCACGGCCGCCTGACCCGCGCCGCAGGTCGACCCCGCCCGCCCCCCTTTCCACTTCCACGGAAGACGAGGAACCCGTCATGACCACCTTCGCCCCCAGCCCGGCCACCGCCGGCGTCACCGTAGTCCGGGAGCCGGGCAAGCCGGCCGTCCTCCACACACCCGCCTTCGGCACCATGGCCGAGGCCACCGCGTGGCTGTCCGACCGGCGCGCCGACATCCAGGCCGAACTGCACCGCTCCGGCGCGGTCCTCCTGCGCGGCCTGCCCGTCACGGACGCGGCCACCTTCGCCGAGGCCCGGGACGCGCTGATCGCCGAGCGCGCCGGCTACAAGGAGAAGGCCACCCCGCGCACCGACTTCGGCGAGGGCGTCTTCTCCTCCACCGACCTGCCCGCCGCCCAGCCGATCCGCCTGCACAACGAGAACAGCTACACCCTCGACTTCCCCGGCGTGCTGCTCTTCGGCTGCGTCACCGCCCCCGAGACGGGCGGCGCGACCACCGTCGGCGACATGCGGAAGGCCCTCGCCGCCCTCCCGGAGGACCTCGTCGACCGGTTCGCCGAGGCCGGCTGGCTCCTCGTCCGCAACTACGCCGACCTCGCGGGCATGCCCTGGCGCAAGGCCTTCTCCTCGGAGGAGCCGGCGGGCGCCGAGGCGTACTGCGACGCCCACGCCATCGGCTACGAATGGCTCGACGAGGACACCCTGCGCACCCGCCAGCGCCGCTCCGCGATCATCACCCACCCGGTGACCGGCGAGCGCGTCTGGTTCAACCACTTCGCGTTCTGGAACGCCCGCAGCCTCGACGAGGACGTCCGCGAGGTCCTCACCGAGACGTTCGGCGAGGACGGCCTGCCCTTCCAGACTCTCCTGGGCGACGGCACCACCCTCACCGACGCCGAGGTGGACGCCGTCAACGACGCCTACCAGGCCGTCACCGTGCGGGAGACCTGGCAGGCCGGCGACCTGATGCTCGTCGACAACATCCTCTGCGCCCACGGCCGGGAGTCGTACACCGGGGACCGCAAGATCCTCGTCGCCATGGGCGAGCCGGTGCCGCTGTCCGCCTGCTCCCCGACCACCGCCCCCTCCACCGCCCCGTACGGAAGGTGAGCCCCGCCATGACCGCCGTCCTCCCCGAGCGCCCCGCCGCCCTCTCCGCCCCCCTCGCGGGGGAGCACCACATCGCGGGCCCCTGCCCCTGCGGCACGTGCGCCGCCGCCGGCACCGGCGCGGCCGACCTGCTCGCCCGGCTCGCCACCGCCCCCGGCGGCCGTACCGCCGTCGTCGCGGGCGACCGCACCCTCACCTTCGACGAACTGCGTGCCCGGGCCGCCGCGTTCGCCGCCGGGCTCACCGCCCTCGGCACCGGCCCGGAGAGCGTCGTCGCGCTCTGCCTGCCGCGCGGCGCCGACCTCGTCACCGCGATCATCGGCACCCTCACCGCCGGCGCCGCCTACCTGCCGGTCGACCCCGCCCTGCCCGCCGAGCGCCGCCGTTACCTCGTCGAGGACTCCGGCGCCGACCTGGTGGTGACGGACGGCACGGCCGGATCCCCCGCCCCCGGCGCCCGCGCCGTGACGATCGCCGAGCTGACGGACGTACGGAACGGCACCCGCACTCCGTACGCCCCCGTCCCGGTCACCGCCGGCACCCTCGCCTACGTCATCTACACCTCCGGCTCCACCGGCCGCCCCAAGGGCGTGGAGATCGGCCGCGGAGCCGTCTCCCTGCTGCTGCGCGAGCTCGAAGGGGCGGGCGCCGCCACCGGCGAGGGCCGCCGGGTCGGCTGGAACGCCTCCCCGTCGTTCGACGCGTCCGTGCAGCAGTGGGTACGGCTCTGCCGGGGCGACACGCTCGTCATGATCGACGAGGAGACCCGCCGCGACCCGGCGCTCCTCGCCGCCCTGATCGACGAGCGGGCCCTCACGGACCTGGACGTCACCCCGTCGCACGCCGACCCCCTGCTCGACCTGCTCACCCCCGGCGGCGGCCCGCGCCCGCTGACCCTCCTCGTCGGCGGCGAGGCCATCGGCCCGGCGCTGTGGGACCGCCTGGCCGCCGCCCACGCCTCCGGCCTCCTGCGCGCCCTCAACGTGTACGGGCCCACCGAGTGCACCGTCGACGCCACCGCCGGGTGGATCGACCGGCCGGGCGAGCCGCACATCGGCACCGCCCTGCCCGGGCTCCGGGCCCGGCTCCTCGACGAGAACCTCGCCCCGGTGGGAGAGGGGGAGGCCGGCGAGCTCTACCTGGCCGGTCCGCGCGTGGCCCGCGGCTACCGCAACCGCCCCGGCCTGACGGCGGAGCGCTTCGTCGCCGACCCGTCCGGCGTCCCCGGCGGACGCATGTACCGCACCGGCGACCGCTGCCGGCTGCTGCCCGACGGCCGACTGGCCTACCTCGGCCGGGCCGACGGCCAGGTCAAGCTGCGCGGACACCGCATCGAGCTCCCCGAGATCGCGGCCGCCCTCGCCCGGGTGGACGGCGTCGCCGAGGCCGCCGTGGTCCTCGGCGAGGACGCGGGCGGCACCCCTTGCCTGATCGCCCACCACCGGGGCGGCGACGCCGCCGCGCTCCGCACCGCGCTCGCCGCGGCCCTGCCCTCGTACATGGTCCCGGCCGCGTACGTCGCCGTGGACCGGTTCGCCACCACGCCCAGCGGCAAGCTCGACCGGGCCGCGCTCGCCACCCGCGTCGAGACGCCGAAGGACCGGGCCGGGACCGCCGGTCCCGCCGAGGGCCTGACCGGTACGGCGGAGGAGCTGATCGCCCGCGTGTGGACCCAGGTCCTGGGCGCCGCGTCGATCGGCCCCGACGACAACTTCTTCAAGCTCGGCGGCCACTCCCTGCTCGCCATCAAGCTGGTCTCCCGGGTCCGGGCCGAACTCTCCGTGGCACTGCCCGTCAAGGCCGTCTACGCCCACCCCCGGCTGCGCGACCTCGCCGCCCACATCGAGGCGCTGACGGCCGCGAAGGATGCCTGACCGCGGTCCCCGACCCTGCCTCCGACTCCGACTCCGACTCCGGCCCCGACCTCGCCACCGGCTCACCCACCCGCCTCCGCCACTCCCGAGGAGCAGCAATCGTGATCCCCCTGTCCTACGCCCAGCGCCGGCTGTGGTTCCTGAGCCGGCTGGAAGGTCCGTCGTCGGCGTACAACGCGCCCGTGGTGCTCCGGTTGGAGGCGATGCCCGATCCGGGTGTGCTGGAGGCCGCGGTACGGGACGTGGTGGGGCGGCACGAGGTGCTGCGGACGGTGTATCCGGCGCGGGACGGCGAGCCGTACCAGCGGATCGTCGACGCCCCGGAGGTGTGCTTCGAGGTCGAACGGGGCGTGCCCGGCGGGGAGGTGGAGGCGCGGGCGACGGAGTTCGCCCGGACGGCGATCGACGTGACGGCCGAACTCCCTCTGCGGGTGAGGCTGTTCGGGGTGGAGGACGGGACGGCGGTGCTGGTGCTGCTCGTCCACCACATCGCCACGGACGGGTGGTCGGTGGGCTGCCTGCTCGCGGACCTGGACGCCGCCTGCCGCGCCCGTGCCGAGGGGCGTGCCCCCGACTGGGAGCCGCTGCCCGTCCAGTACGCCGACTACACCCTCTGGCAGCGGGACATGCTCGGCGACCCCGAGGACCCCGACAGCACCGTCCACGAACAACTGGCCTTCTGGCGCGAGGCGCTCGACGGCGTCCCGGCGGAGACGCGGCTGCCCGCCGACCGGCCCCGGCCGACCGAGCCCGGCCGGCAGCGGGGCGCGGTGGTCTCCCTGGACCTGGACGCCGGGACCCACCAGGCCCTGACCGGCCTCGCCCGTGCCCGGCGGGCGACGTTCTTCATGGTGGTCCGCTCGGCGCTGTCCCTCGCCCTGCGGGCGGCGGGGGCCGGGTCCGATCTGGTCGTGGGGACGCCGGTGGCCGGGCGGCCCGAGGAGGCGCTGCACGATCTGGTCGGGTTCTTCGTGAACACGCTGGCGCTGCGCACCGACCTCTCGGGGGATCCGACGCTCGGCGAACTGGTGGAGCGGGTGCGGGACGCGGACCTGGCGGCCTTCGCCCACGACGACCTGCCGTTCGACCTGCTCGTGGAGGACCTGAACCCCGAGCGGACCCTCGGCCGCCACCCCTTCTTCCAGGTCATGGTCAGCGCACGGACCGCGCAGGACGCCCCGTACCGCCTGGGCGGCATACCGGCCGTCCTCGACGGGGCCGACCTGGCCACCGCCAAGTTCGACCTCTCCTTCGACTGCCTGGAGCGGTTCGGCCCGGACGGCGCGCCGGACGGGCTGGGGCTCGGGCTCCAGTACGCGACCGACCTGTACGACGAGGAGACCGCGCTCCTCCTGCTCGACCTGTTCCGGCGGGCGTTGAGCGCCCTCGCCGAGCGGCCGGACAGCACGCCGCTGGAGCGGGTGGAACTGCTCACCGACGAGGAGCGCCGGGGGCTCGACCGGCGCCACCGGGCGCTCGCCGCCGCCCGGCACCGACGGGCCGGTGCCGGGAAGGAACCGCGCGACGGCGAACGGACGCGCGCCGCCACGGACCCCCGGGAGGAGATCCTGCGCGGACTGTTCGCGGAGGTCCTGGACAAGGACGAGGTGCTGCCGGGGGAGAACTTCTTCAAGCTCGGCGGGCACTCCCTGCTCGCCGGAAAGCTCACCAACCGCGTTCGCGGGGCCCTCGGGCTCCAGGCCGCCCTCCGCGACGTGTTCCTCGCCCCGACCCCGCGCCAGCTCCTGCGACGGCTCGACGAGCAGGACACCGGGCCCGCCCGCCCGGTCCTGCGGCCCGTGCCGGAGGAGCGGCGGCCCGAGCGGATCCCGCTCTCCTACGCCCAGCGCCGGCTGTGGTTCCTGAGCCGGCTGGAAGGTCCGTCGTCGGCGTACAACGCGCCCGTGGTGCTCCGGTTGGAGGCGATGCCCGATCCGGGTGTGCTGGAGGCCGCGGTACGGGACGTGGTGGGGCGGCACGAGGTGCTGCGGACGGTGTATCCGGCGCGGGACGGCGAGCCGTACCAGCGGATCGTCGACGCCCCGGAGGTGCGGGTGGAGGTCGAGGACCGCGTCCCCGTCGGCGAGGCGAAGGCGCGGGCGACGGGGTACGCCCGGACGGCGATCGACGTGACGGCCGAACTCCCGCTGCGGGTGAGGCTGTTCGGGGTGGAGGACGGGACGGCGGTGCTGGTGCTGCTCGTCCACCACATCGCCACGGACGGGTGGTCGGTGGACTGCCTGCTCGCGGACCTGGACGCCGCCTGCCGCGCCCGTGCCGAGGGCCGCGCTCCCGACTGGGAGCCGCTGCCCGTCCAGTACACCGACTACACCCTCTGGCAGCGGGACCTCCTCGCTACCGAACACGACTTCCTGGGCAGCCGGTTGGCCTTCTGGCGCGAGGCGCTCGACGGCGTCCCGGCGGAGACGCGGCTGCCCGCCGACCGGCCCCGGTCGGCCGAAGCCGGGCAGCGGCGGGGCGACGTGGTGACCACGGAGGTCGACGCCGGCGTGCACAAGGCGCTCGGTGGTCTCGCCCGTGCGCAGCGGGCGACGTTCTTCATGGTGGTCCGCTCGGCGCTGTCCCTGGCCCTGCGGGCGGCGGGGGCCGGGTCCGATCTGGTCGTGGGGACGCCGGTGGCCGGGCGGCCGGAGGAGGCGCTGCACGATCTGGTCGGGTTCTTCGTGAACACGCTGGCGCTGCGCACCGACCTCTCGGGGGATCCGACGCTCGGCGAACTGGTGGAGCGGGTGCGGGACGCCGATCTGGCGGCCTTCGCCCACGACGACCTGCCGTTCGACCTGCTCGTGGAGGACCTGAACCCCGAGCGGACCCTCGGCCGCCACCCCTTCTTCCAGGTCATGGTCAGCGCGCAGACCGCCGGGGCGGCGCAGGACACGGCCCGTGCCCTCGGCGGCATCCCCGGCACCCTGGACGGCGCCGACCTGGCCACCGCCAAGTTCGACCTGAGCTTCCACTGCGCCGAGACGCTCGACCCCGACGGCGCACCGGGCGGCGTGCTGCTCGGACTCCAGTACGCGACCGGGCTCTACGACCGGGACACCGCCCTCCTCCTGCTCGACCTGTTCCGCCGCGCCCTCACCGCCCTCGCCGAGCGGCCCGCCGACACGCCCCTCGACGCCGTCCGCCTGGTCACCGACGAGGAGCGCCGGGACCTGGACCGGCGCCACGAGGCCATCGCCGCCGCCGAGCGGAGCCGTACCGCGGTCGGAAAGGGGGCGCGGGACGGGGCCCGTGCCGTCACGGACCCCCGCGAGGAGATCCTGCGGGGACTGTTCGCCGAGATCCTGGACCGGGAGGAGGTGCTGCCGGGCGAGAACTTCTTCAAGCTCGGCGGACACTCCCTCCTCGCGGGCAAGCTCACCAACCGGATCCGCAAGGCCCTCGGCCTCCGGGCCGCCCTCCGCGACGTGTTCCTCGCCCCGACCCCGCGCCAGCTCCTGCGGCGGCTCGACGAGCAGGGGCAGGGGGCCGGACCCGCCCGCCCGGTCCTGCGGCCCGTGCCGGAGGAGCGGCGGCCCGAGCGGATCCCGCTCTCCTACGCCCAGCGCCGGCTGTGGTTCCTGAACCGGCTCGAAGGACCGTCCGCCACCTACAACATCCCCGTCGTGACCCGGCTCCGCCGCCCCCTCGACCCGGCCGTGTTCGCCGCCGCCCTCGCGGACGTCGCCGCCCGCCACGAGGTGCTGCGCACCGTCTACCGCTCCGTCGACGGCGAGCCCCACCAGCAGGTCCTCGACGGCGCCGTGCCCGTCCTCGAACAGGTCGCGGCCGCCGGGCCCGAGGAGCTGCGGGCGGCCGTCGACGAGGCCGCCGGACACGTCTTCGACCCGGCCGGCGAGATCCCTTTCCGGGCCCGGCTCGTGACCGGCGCCGACGGCGGCCAGGTGCTGGTGCTGCTCCTGCACCACATCGCGGGCGACGGCTGGTCCACCCCGTGCCTGCTCGCCGACCTCGACACCGCCTACCGCGCCCGCGCCGAGGGCCGCGCGCCCGACTGGGAGCCGCTGCCCGTCCAGTACGCCGACTACACCCTCTGGCAGCGCGACCTCCTCGACGGACGGGGGAGCGAAAGCGGCCTGGCGGGCGAGCAGTTGGCCCACTGGCGCGACGCCCTCGACGGGCTGCCGCCGCTGCTCGCCCTGCCCACCGACCGGCCGCGCCCGGCGGAGAGCGACGGGGCCGGCGCGCTCACCGCCCTCGACGTGAGCGCCGCCACCCACCGGGCCCTGCTGCGCCACGCCCGGAGCAGCGGCGCCACCCTCTTCATGGTCGTGCAGGCCGCCCTCGCCGCCCTCCTCACCCGGCACGGCGCCGGCACCGACCTCGCGATCGGGACCACCGTCGTCGGCCGCACCGACGACGCGCTGCACCCCCTCGTCGGCTTCTTCGTCAACACGCTGGTGCTGCGCACCGACACCTCCGGCGATCCCGCCTTCACCGACCTGGTCCACCGCGTCCGCGAGGCGGACCTCGCCGCCTACAGCCACCAGGACCTCCCCTTCGACCGGCTCGTGGAGCACCTCAGCCCGCACCGCTCCGCCGCCCACGCCCCGCTCGTGCAGGTGATGCTCCAGGTCCACGCCGCGACCGCCGCCTCCGGCACCCCGAACGTCCTGGACGGCGAACCGCTCGCGTTCCGGGCCGTCGGCGCCAAGTCGGACCTCACCTTCGCGCTCACCGAGCTCACCGACGCGGACGGCGCCCCGGCCGGACTGCGCGGCGCCCTCGAATACACCACCGCCCTCTACGACGAGGACACCGCCCGTCTCCTGGCCCGGCGCCTCGCCGAGACCCTCGACGCCTTCGCCGCCGACCCCGGACTCCCGCTGTCCGGACCCGCGTACGGCCCGGCCGCCCCCGCGGGACCGGAGGCCGTACGGGACGGGAAGGGGCGCCCCGTACCCGTACGGGTGCCCGGCGAGGTGTACGAGCCGGTCCCCGGCGGCGGTGACCGGCCCACCGGCCGGCGGGCCTTCCCGGCCGCCGACGGCACCCTCCGGCCCGTCGCCGTCCTCACCGCGGGCGGCTATCCGGTGGAGCCGGGCCGCGTCGAGGCCGTCCTCACCGGCCGGCCCGGCGTGACGGGGGCGAGCGTCGCCGTCCGCGACGACCGGCTGTACGCGTACGTCACCCGCGTCCCCGGGGGCGCCGGCGAGGCGGAGCTGCGGGCCTCGGCCGCCGAGCTGCTGCCCGAGTACCTGGTCCCCGCCCGCGTGGTCGTCGTGGACGAGCTGCCCGCCCCGGGCGAGCACCCCGGCCTCGTTCCGGCAGGGGAGGGGCCGGGCGCGGCGGCCCCGGGCGGCCGGGAGGAGGAGCTGCTCGCCCTCTTCCGCGGGGTCCTCGGCGGCCGGACCCTCGGCCGGGACGACAACTTCTTCAAGTCCGGCGGGCACTCCCTCCTCGCGGTCCGGTTGCTCAACCGGATCCGCGCCGAGTTCGGCCGCGACCTCACCCTGCGGGACGTGTTCCGCAACCCCACCGCGGCCTCCCTCGCCCGACGCCTCGCCGAAGCGCCTCCCGTGGCGGGCACGGCGGGGAAGGCGGGCGGAGCCGGTACGCCGGGCGGAGCCGGCACGGCGGGTGCGGCCGGTACGGCGGGGAGGGCGGCGCCCCGCCCGCCCGCCGCCCCCGCGCTGCGGCGCCGCACCCGGGCGGGGGCGCGCCAGGGCCGCTGACGGCCCGGCACCGGCAGCTCCGGGCGGCTCCTTCTGCCGCCCGGAGCTGCCGGGCCGACTGCCCCGGGAGCGAGCGGGCCGCGCCTAGCGTGAAGGGCACGGAGGCGAGAGGAACCGTTCGCCCCGGTCTCTCGGCCCCTTACCGGAGGAACCCAGCATGCCCCCCAGCGGAACGGACGACCTGCTCGACGGCGGACCCTCTCCCGCCCCCGCCCCGCCCGTGCTCGACCTGATCGCCCATCAGGCGCGCACCCGCCCCGACGCCCCCGCCCTGGTCCACGCCGGCACCCGGCTCACGTACGCGCAGCTCGCCGCGGCCGTGGACGGAAGGGCCCGGGAGCTCGCCGCCCTGGGCGCGGGGCCCGGCCGGCTCGTCGCCCTCCACCGGCCCCGGGGCGTCGACGCGATCGTCGGCCTCCTCGCCGTCCTCACCACCGGCGCCGCCTACCTGCCGCTCGACGTCCAGGCCCCCGACGCCCGCAACGCGGCCATCCTCAAGGACGCCTGCGGCGACCTGGCCCCCGCCCCGGCGGAGGTCGCC
Source organism: Streptomyces sp. NPDC007872 (assembly GCF_042868165.1). Classification (NCBI taxonomy): domain Bacteria; kingdom Bacillati; phylum Actinomycetota; class Actinomycetes; order Kitasatosporales; family Streptomycetaceae; genus Streptomyces; species Streptomyces sp. NPDC007872. Next base: position 648,117 of record NZ_JBIAEA010000001.1, on the reverse strand, counting down.
CGGCACGGCGAACTCGTCCTCGGCGGACCCGGTACGGAGCCGGGCGCCGCCTACGTCATCTACACCTCCGGCTCCACCGGCACCCCCAACGGCGTCGTCGTCGCCCACGACTCCCTCGCCCACTTCGTCGCCGGAGCGACCCCCGCCTACGGCATCGGTCCCGACTCCCGGGTCCTCCAGTTCAGCCCGCTGCACTTCGACGCCAGCGTCCAGGAGGTCTTCCCGACCCTCGGCGCGGGCGGCACCCTCGTCCTGCGCACCGACGACATGCTCGACGTCGGCGAACTCCTCGCCGGCTGCGAGCGCCACGGCGTCACCCTCCTCGACCTGCCCGCCGCCTACTGGCACGAGCTCGTCCACGTCCTGACCACCGGCTCGGTCCGCCTCCCGGACCACCTGCGCACCGTGCTCGTCTACGGCGAGGCCGTCCTGCCCGAGCGGATCGCCCAGTGGCGCGGCCTGGCCGGCGACCGGATCCGGCTCCTCAACGGCTACGGCCCGACCGAGACCACCGTCGTGGCCACCGTCGCCGACCTCACCCGGCACGCGTCCGGCCCCGTCCCCATCGGCCGTCCCCTGCCCGGCGTCCGCGCCGCCGTCGTCGCCGGTGAACTCTGGCTCCTGGGCGGCGGACTGACCCGCGGCTACCTGCACCGCCCCGAGCTGAACGCCCGCCGCTTCACCACCCTGGACGGCGAGCGCGCCTACCGCACCGGCGACCTCGTCACCGTCGGCGAGGACCGGCAGATCCTCTACCACGGGCGCCTCGACGACGAGGTGAAGATCGGCGGCCAGCGCATCGACCCCGCCGCGATCGACTCCGTCCTCGCCGGACACCCCGCCGTCCGGGAGGCCGCCGTCGTCGCCCAGGAGGACGACGGGGGCGTCAAGCGGCTCGTCGCCTTCGTCGTCACCGAGGGCGGCACGGGAGCGGAGGAGCTGCGCGCCCGGGTGCGCGACCGGATGCCGCCCGCGGCCGTGCCCGCCGTCAGCACCGTCGTCGCCCTGCCCCGCACCAGCTCCGGCAAGATCGACCGGAAGAGGCTGCGCACCACCGACCCGCGCCTGCCCGTCGTCCACGAGGAGCCCCTGCCGGCCGGGGACCGGGTGCCGCTCTCCCACGCGCAGCGGCGCCTCTGGCTGGTCAACCAGTTCGACGGCCCGTCCGCCGCCTACAACATGCCGGTCGTCCTCCACCTGGACGAGGCGCCCGACCGCACCGCCCTGGCCGCCGCCGTCACCGACCTCGCCGAACGGCACGAGGTGCTGCGCACCGTGTTCCTCGCGCCCGGCGACGAGCCCTACCAGCACGTCCTGGCCCCCGGCGCCGTCCGGCTCCGCACCGTCGAGTGCCCCGCCGCCGAACTCCCCGGCCGGGTCGCCGCCTTCACCGCCGAGACCTTCGACCTCTCCCGCGAACTGCCCCTGCGCGTCGCCCTCTTCCTGCCCGACGAGGGCCCCGGCGCCACCCTCGCCGTCCTGCTCCACCACGTCGCCGGCGACGGCTGGTCCCTCACCCCCCTGATGACCGACCTGGCCCGGGCCCACGCCGCCCGTACGGAGGGCCGCGCCCCCGACCGGGAGCCGCTGCCCGTCCAGTACGCCGACTACACCCTCTGGCAGAACGACCTCCTCGGCACCCCGGACGACCCCGACTCCCTCACGGCCCGGGGCCTGGCCCACTGGCGGGCCGCCCTCGACGGCCTGCCCGGGGCGACCGACCTGCCCCTCGACCGCCCCCGGCCCGCCGTCCGCGACCACGCGGGCGCCCAGGTGACCACCGCCCTCGGACCCGGCGTCCACGCCCGGCTCGTCCGCCTCGCCGAGGAGCACCACGCCAGTGTCCTGATGGTCCTCCAGGCCGCCCTCGCCCTCGCCCTGCGGGCGGCCGGCGCCGGGGACCGCGTCGCCGTCGGCACCCCCGTCGCCGGACGCGACGACGAGGCCCTCGACGACCTGGTCGGCTTCTTCGTCAACACGCTCGTCCTGCCCGCCGACACCTCCGGCGAGCCCGCCTTCACCGGCCTCCTGAGCCGGGTCCGCGACACCGTCCTCGCCGCCTTCGACCACCAGGGGCTCCCCTTCGACCTCCTCGTCGAACACCTCAACCCGCCCCGCACGCCCGGCGTCCACCCCCTGTTCCAGGTGATGCTCACCCTGCGGACCGCCGGGACCGGCGAGGAGGCCTTCCGGTTCGGCGGGGCCGGGGGCCGGTTCGCCGCGGACGGCCCCGTCACCACCAAGTTCGACCTGACCGCCGCCTGCGAGGAGCTCCGCGACGCGGACGGCGCCCCCGCCGGACTGCGGATCGCCCTGGAGTACGCCACGGACGTCCTCGACGAGGACACCGCCCGGCTCCTCCTCACCGCCCTGGAACGCGCCCTGCGCACCGCCGCCGACCGGCCCGGCGACCCCGTCCCGGACACCGCGCTCGTCACCCCCGCCGACCGGCTCGCCCTCGACGGGCGGCGCGCCCGCACCGCGGCCCGCGCCGCCGAGACGGCAGCCGAGGAGGCCCTGGCCGCCGCGCACGCCGGCGCGGAGCCGCCCCCGGCCCACGTCGACACCCTGTGTGAGCTGTTCGCCGAAGTCCTCGGCCTGGACCGGGTGGACCCGCACGAGGGGTTCTTCACCATCGGCGGCCACTCCATGAGCGGCGTGCGCCTCGCCAACCGGATCCGCGCCCGCCTCGGCGCCGACGTACAGGTCCGCGACCTCCTCCTCGCCCCCACCCCCGACGCCCTCGCCCGCCGCATCGCCGGCCGGGAGGCCGCCCCGGACCCCGACGGCACCGGCGCCGGCGGGAGCGTCCGGTCCCGGCCCGTCCCGCGCCCGGACCGGCCCGCCCGGCTCCCCCTCTCGTACGCCCAGCGCCGCCTGTGGTTCGTCGACGCCCTCGAAGGCCCCGGTGCCTCCTACAACATCCCCCTCGTCCTGCGGCCGGCCGCGCCGCTCGACGCGGACGTCCTCGCCCGGGCGCTCACCGACCTCTCCGACCGCCACGAGGTGCTCCGCACCCGCTACCGGTCCGTCGACGGCGAACCCCACCAGGAGGTCCTGACCGGGGTCCGGCCCCCGCTCGACGTGCGGACCGTCCCCGCCGCGCGGCTCCCCGAGGCCGTCGCCGGGGCCGCCGGACACGTCTTCGACCTGGCCGAGGACACCCCGCTGCGGGCCACGCTGCTCAGCTCCGGGGACGACGGCCCGCACGGCGACGGACAGGTCCTCGTCCTCCTCGTCCACCACATCGCCGCCGACGGCTGGTCCACCGGCCCCCTCCTCGCCGACCTCACCACCGCCTACCGCGCCCGCGCCGAGGGCCGCGCCCCCGGATGGGAGCCGCTGCCCGTCCAGTACGCCGACTACACCCTCTGGCAGCGGGACCTGACCGACGGGCCCGCCGCCCGCGACCACCTGGAGTTCTGGGAGGAGACCCTCGCCGGCGCGCCGCCCGTCCTCGAACTGCCCGCCGCCCGGCCCCGGCCCGCCGAGGCCACCCACCGCGGCGGACACGCCCCCGTCACCCTCGACCCCGACACCCACCGGGCCCTGGAGGCCCTGGCCCGGCGCAGCGGCACCACCCTCCTCATGGTCCTCCAGGCCGCCCTGGCCGCCGTCCTCACCCGGCACGGCGCCGGCACCGACCTGCCGCTCGCCACCATGACCGCCGGACGCGACGACGAGGACCTCGGCGACCTGGTCGGCTTCTTCGTCAACACCCTGGTGCTGCGCACCGACACCTCCGGCGACCCCACCTTCGCCGAACTCCTCGACCGGGTCCGGCGCACCGACCTCGCCGCCTACGCCCACCAGGAGCTCCCCTTCGACCGGGTCGTCGAACACCTCAACCCCGTCCGCACCACCGCCCACCACCCGCTGGCCCAGGTCGTCGTCCAGCTCCACCACGACTACACCCGCGACGCCCCCGGCGCCGCCGCCACGCGCGGCCTCTTCCGGGAGGGCGGCCCCGCCCTCCTCGACACGGTCTCCACCAAGTTCGACCTCACCTTCGCCCTGACGGAGCTGCGGGACGCCGACGGGGGCCCGGGCGGCCTGGCCGGCGGCCTCGAATACGCCACCGACCTGTTCGACGCCCCCGCCGCCGCCCTGTTCGCCGCCCACCTGGACCGCACCCTGCGCGCCGCCGCGGCCGACCCCGGCGTACGGATCGGGGACGTCGACCTGCTCACCGACGCCGACCGCCTCCGGCTCGGCGCCGCGTACAACGACACCGCCACCGTCCTGCCCGAGGGGCCGGACACCGTCCACGGGCGGATCGCCCGCCGGGCCGCGCGCACCCCCGGCGCCCCCGCCCTCGTCACCGACGACGAGACCGTCACGTACGGCGGACTCGACGCCCGCGCCGACGCGCTCGCCGCCCGCCTCCGCGCGGCCGGAGCGCGCCGGGGCGACACCGTCGGCGTCCTCCTCGACCGGGGCGCGCCCCTGGTGGTGACGGCGCTCGCCGTCCTCAAGTGCGGCGCCGCCTACCTGCCGCTGGACCCCCGCCTCCCGGAGGCCAGGATCCGGCTGATGACCGAGGACGCCGGGGCCCGCCTGGTGGCGACCGACACCGCGCACGCCGCCGCCCTCCCGGACGGCTTCCCCGCCGCCGTACTCGCCGTCGACGCGCCCGCCGGGCACGACCCGGCGCCGGACGCGTCCGAAGCCCCGCGCGCCACCGGCGACGACCTGATGTACGTGATGTTCACCTCCGGCTCGACCGGCCGGCCCAAGGGCGTCGGCGTCACCCACCGCAACGTCCTCGAACTCGCCGCCGACCGCGACCTCGCCGTCGGCGGACCCCGGCGGATGCTGGTGCACTCCGCGACCGGCTTCGACGCCTCCGTCTTCGAGACCTGGGTGCCGCTGCTCGGCGGCGGCAGCCTCGTGATCACCCCCGGCGACGGCACCGACCTCGCCGAGACGGCCCGCGCCGTCCACCGGCACGGCGTCACCGGCGCCTACTTCACCGCGGGCCTCTTCCACGTCATGGCCGACGAGGGCCTGGACACCCTCCGGTCGCTGCGCGAGGTGTGGACCGGCGGGGACGCCGTCTCCCCGGCCGCCGTCCAACGGGTCCTCACGCACTGCCCCGACACCGTCCTCGTCCACTCCTACGGACCCACCGAGACCACCTTCGCCTCCCACAACCAGTGGTTCACCACCGGACAGCGCACCCTGCGGGGCGCCGGCGTCCACCTCGGGCAGCCCATGGACAACACCCGCAGCCACGTCCTCGACGACGCCCTGCGGCCCGTGCCGCCCGGCGTCCCCGGCGAGCTGTACGTCGCGGGCGCGCACGTGGCCCGCGGTTACGTCGGCCGCCCCGGCACGACCGCCGAGCGGTTCGTCCCCGATCCGTTCGAGAACGACGGCAGCCGCATGTACCGCACCGGCGACCGCGTCCTGTGGACCCCCGACGGCGAACTCCGCTTCCTCGGCCGCGCGGACGGCCAGATCAAGCTGCGCGGGGTACGGATCGAGCCCGGCGAGGTCGAGCGGGCGCTCGCCGAACACCCCGCCGTCGGACAGGCCCTGGCCGTCGTCCGCGAGGACCGGCCCGGCGACAGGACCCTCGTCGGCTACGCCGTCCCCCGCGCCGGCGGCACCGTCACCGAGGCCGAACTCCTCGCCGCGGCCCGCGCGACGCTCCCCGAACACCTCGTGCCCTCCGCGGTCGTCGTCCTCGACGCCCTGCCGCTGACCGTCAACGGCAAACCCGACCGCGCCGCGCTGCCCGCTCCCCACCGGCCCGCCCCGGCGGCGGGCGGACGGCGGCCCCGCAACGCGCGCGAGGAGGTGCTGTGCGCCCTGTTCGCCGAGATCCTCGACGTGCCCGAGGTCGGCATCGACGACAACTTCTTCGCCCTGGGCGGCCACTCCCTGCTCGGCGTCCGCCTGGTCCACCGCATGCGCGGCGTCCTGGGCGTCGAGCGCACCGTCCGCGACCTCTTCCGCCTGCCCACCCCCGCCGGGCTCCTCGGCTCCTCCGGGGAGGGGACGGGGGAGGACGGCACGGCCGGTGCCCTGGGCGTCCTGCTGCCGCTCGGCACCCGGGGCACCCGCCGCCCGCTCTTCTGCGTCCACCCCGGCACCGGCGTCGGCTGGGCCTACGCGGGCCTCGTCCGCCACCTCGGCGACGACCAGCCGCTCTACGCCCTCCAGGCCCGCGCCCTGCACGACCCCGGCCACCGGCCGCGCTCGGTCGAGGAGATGGCCGACGACTACCTGGAGCGGATCCGCCGGATCCAGCCCTGGGGGCCCTACCGGCTGCTCGGCTGGTCGTACGGCGGCATCGTCGCCCACACCATGGCGGTACGGCTCCGCGAGGCCGGCGAGCACGTCGAACTCCTCGCCCTGATGGACGTCCACCAGACCGGGCCCGGCAGCGTCTCCGTCCTGCCGCCGGAGGAACGGACCGCCGGGGCGCCCCCCGAGGGCCTCGCCGTGGCGCCCTCCGAAGACCTCGCCGAGGACCTCGGCGGGGCGATCGCCCGGATCCGCCGCGAGGACCCCGTCCTCGCCGGGTTCTCCGACGCCGAGCTGCGGGCGGTGCTCCGCGCCTCCGAGACCCACGCCGGGCTCATGGCCCGGCACGTGCCGGGCGTCGCCGACACCGACGTGCTGTTCTTCACCGCCCGCAGACCGGGGGAGCCGGAGGGCGCCCTCGCCGCCACCTGGATTCCGTTCGTCCAGGGAATCGTCGACAATCACACCGTCGAATGCGGCCATCTCGAAATGGCCGGACCCGAACCGCTCGCGCACATCGGAAGAATTCTCTCGGAGAAACTCTCCGCCCTGCAGAAGAAGGAAATGAGGAGCCAGTCATGAGTGATTCCGTCAACCCGTTCGACAACGTCGAGGGCACCTTCCACGTCGTGGTGAACGACGAGGGCCAGCACTCCCTGTGGCCGGCCTTCGCGGACGTCCCCGGCGGCTGGACCAGCGTCCACGGGCCCACCGGCAGGACCGAGGCCCTGGAGTACGTCACCACCCACTGGACCGACATCCGCCCGCGCAGCCTCGTCGCCCAGTACGCCTGACGCCGTCCCGCCGGGGGAGACCCGGAAGGCGCCGCGCCCCGTTCTCTCCACGGGGCGCGGCGCCTTTTCCGTTTCCCGGCGGCGGGATGCCGGAACGGAAACGCGAAGAAGAAAGTGCCGGTCCTTGCTGCCGCTCCTACTTCCCCTCCGAGGGCGTTCCGAAATCTATTCTTCAGGCATGAAGATTCTCTTGAGCGGAACCGCGTCGGATTCCCATACGTGGAATCTGGTGTACCTCGGGCTCTTCCTGGAGGAGCTGGGGCACGAGGTCGTCGGGCTCGGTCCCTGCGTGGACGCCGAGCTGCTCGCCGCCGCCTGTCTGCGGCACGCCCCCGACGCGGTGGTGCTCAGCAGCGTCAACGGACACGGCTACCGCGACGGCCTCACCGCCGTCCGCCGACTGCGCGCGGAACCCGCCCTCGCCGCGCTGCCCGTGGTGCTCGGAGGGAAGCTCGGCGTCGCCGGCCACCGCCAGGAGGCGGACGTCGCCCGCCTGACCGAGGCCGGCTGCGACGCCGTCCTCGGCGAGGACCTGAACGCCTTGCGGGTCTTCTTGGCGACCGGGGTGCGCCGGGAGGTCGCGGGGGCGCGCCGAGGTGCGGCCGAGCCGCTCCGGGAGCCCGCCGGACCGCGCCGGGAGACCGCCGCGTCGCTTCGGGGGGTGCCGGCTTGACCGCCGTCGACACCGCCCCCGTCCCCTCCTTCGGGGCGTTCGTCGCGGATTCCGCCGCCGCCGGACGGCTCGTCGTCCAGCCCCGCATGGGCTTCGGCGACCCGGGCCGGATGCGGGCCGGGCTCGCGCGGACGCGGGCCGCCACCGCCCACACCGTGGGCACCCTGACCGTCGACAGCTACACCCGCGTCGGCGACCTCGCCGCCGCCCGCGCCGCCGTCGCCGAGGGCGCCTCCCTCAACGGCTACCCGATCGCCACCCACCCCCCGGACACCACCCGCGACCTCCTCGAAGGGCTGCACGACGAGGCCTTCCCCGTCCAGGTCCGCCACGGCTCCGCCCGGCCCGGCACCATCGTCCGGGCGCTCACCGCCGCCGGCCTGACCGCCACCGAGGGCGGCCCCGTCTCGTACTGCCTGCCCTACGGCCGCACCCCCCTGCGGGAGTCCGTCGAGGCCTGGGCCCGCGCCTGCGACCTGCTCGCCACCACGGCCCGCCCCGGCACCACCCCCCACTTGGAGAGCTTCGGCGGCTGCCTGCTCGGCCAGCTCTGCCCGCCCGGCCTCCTGGTCGCCACCAGCGTCCTGGAGTGCCTGTTCTTCGCCCAGTACGGGCTGCGCAGCGTCTCCCTGAGCTACGCCCAGCAGACCGACCCCGGCCAGGACGAGGAGGCCGTACGGGCCCTGCGCCGCCTCGCCGCCGAGTTCCTCCCCGCGGGCGTCGAGCACCACGTCGTCCTCTACACCTACATGGGCGTCTTCCCCCGCACCGAACGCGGCGCCACCCGCCTCCTGGAGGCGTCCGCCCGCCTCGCCGTGCGCTCCGGGGCAGGCCGCCTGATCGTCAAGACCGCCGCCGAGGCGCACCGCATCCCCACCGTCGAGGAGAACGTCCGCGCCCTGGAGACCGCCGCCGCGGCCGCCGCGCTCGCCGGCCCCCCGGAGCCCGACCCCACGGCGGACGGGAACGGTGAGGTGTACGAGGAGGCCCGCGCCCTGATCGAGACCGTCCTCGGCCTCCACCCCGACCTGTCCCGCGCCCTGCCCGCCGCCTTCGCCCGGGGGCTGCTCGACGTCCCGTTCTGCCTCCACCCCGACAACCCCGGCCGCTCCCGCGGCTTCATCGACCCCGCCGGACGGCTCCGCTGGGCCCGCACCGGCGCCATGCCGATCCCCGCCGACCCCGCGGCCGACGCCACCCCCCTCACGGCGGACGGCCTGCTCACCGCCCTCCACCACGTCGCCGGCCGCTACGACGGCCCGGGGCGGCACGGCGGCGAGGGCGACGACGAGGACGGCCACGACCGACCGCGGGCCACCCCGCTCGCCGTCTGAACGCCCACCGCCCGGCCCACCCGCACCCACCACGAAGCCCCGCCCACCCGCACCCGCCCCGAACAGGAGCCCCGCCATGGACCAGCCCCGCCCCGCCGACGCGCCGACCGCACCGGCCGCACCGCCCCCGCTCGGCGAACACCTCCGCTCGCCGCAACTGCGCACCGCCATGCTCGTCCAGCAGGAAGTCCTCCGGGCCACCCGCGACTTCCTGTACGACCAGGGCTTCACCGAGCTCCTGCCGCCGCTCGTCGGCCCCGTCACCGACCCCGGCGGCCGCGGCGCCAAGGCCCTGGACGTCGACTACTACGGGCACCCGTACAAGCTGATGACCAGCGCCATCCTCTACAAGCAGGCGTCCCTGCGCGGCTTCCCGAAACTCTTCTACATCGCCCCCAACGTGCGCGTCGAACCCGAGGAGACCGCCACCACCGGCCGCCACCTCGTCGAGTTCCACCAGATCGACGTGGAGATCGCCGACGCGAGCCGCGAGGACGCCCAGGAGATCGCCGCGGGCCTGCTCACCCACGTCACCGAGCACGTCTGGACGGCCGTCCCCGACCTCCTCACCGGACTCGGCCGCCAGGAGCGCGACTTCGCGGACGTCCGCGCCGGGAAGTACGACGTCCGCACCCACGACGAGGCCGTGGCCCGCCTCCTGGCCTCCGGCCACCCGCAGAACCCCGACGGCGAGATCGACTGGACCGGCGAACGGCTCCTCTCCCTGGAGAGCGACCGCCCCTTCTTCGTCGACGACTACCCCAAGGGCTCCCGGGGCTTCTACGACCGCGAGGACCCCGAACGCCCCGGCGTCCTGCGCAACTTCGACCTGATCGCTCCGCACGGCTACGGCGAGCTGGTCTCCGGCAGCGAGCGCGAGTCCGACTACGCCACCCTCGTCACCCGCATGCGGGAGAGCGGCGAGAACCCCGCCAAGTACGCCTGGTACCTCAAGGAGGCCCGCGAGGGCATCCCGGCCAGCGCCGGCTTCGGCATGGGCCTCCAGCGCCTGGTCCGCTTCCTCACCGGGCTCGACGCCCTCTGGCAGGTCAGCGCCTACCCGAAGCTCCCCGGGGCGGTGACCCCGTGACCGGTCTCGCCGCCCCCGGCTTCCCCGAGGAGGCCGTACGCGCCCGGGCCCGGCGCGGCACCGCGGAGGTCTTCCCCGACCCCGCCGCGTACGGCACCCGGCTCTTCGGCCCGAACGGCACCGGCACCGGCACCGCTTCGGACTTCGGTTCCGGCTCCGGTTCCGGCGACGCCCTCGACCGGGCGCGCGTCGTCCCGCCCGTCTTCATGCCCGAGCGCCTGGAGAAGCTCATCGACCTCGCCCGCGAGCCGGAGTTCACCGACGTCGACCTCACCACGCGCACCGGGGGCTTCACCGCCCGGCTGCCCCTCTACCTGTCCGCCTTCGGCTCCACCCGCGCCGGCAGCGGCGACCTCGCCGTCCACGCGAGCCGGCAGGCCGCCCGCCTCGGCATCCCCATGGTCATCGGGGAGAACATGATCCCCGTCCACGGTTACCGCCGGGCCGGCGACGCCACCCGCTCCGCCCTCCTCGCCCGCGTCGAGGCCTACCTCGACGCCGCGCCCGACGGCGCCGGCGGCATCGTCGTCCAGCAGTCCACCGAGGACGCCGACTCCGAGGTCTGGAACCTCCTCTACAGCGACCCCGGCACCCGCCCCCTCCTGGAGACCGGCCGCCTCGCCTTCGAGCTGAAGACCGGCCAGGGCGCCAAGCCCGGCCTCGGGGGCATGACCGTCGTCGACCGGGCCGAGGCCGAGCAGCTCGCCCGCCGCTTCACCGTCCGCGAGGCCTTCGGCCCGGAGGACGGGCGCCGGCTGCGCTGCGCCACCCCCGGCACCTTCACCGACGAGATCCTCCGCCAGCAGCTCCGCTTCATGCGCAACAACTTCCCCAGGGCCCGCACCTGGGTGAAGTTCCACCCCGGCCGCGACATCGCCCACGCCGCCCGCACCGCCTGGGAGGCCGGGGCGGACGCCGTCACCGTCGACGGGGCCGAGGGCGGCACCGGCTGGGCCCCGGGCGTCTTCCTCGACCAGGTCGGCCTGCCCCTCGGTGAATGCCTGCGCCGCATCGGGCCCCCGGCCGGGTGCCTCCTCGCCAGCGGGGGCATGTGGGAGGGCGGACGCGTCCTGCGGGCCCTCGCCCTCGGCGCCACCGCCGCCGGTCTGGGCCGGGCCGCCCTCGTCGCCGTCGACGAGGATCCCGAACACGGCCTGGAGCGCCTCGTGGAGAGCATCGCCCTCGAACTGCGTCTGCTCGTCAGCGCGTTGGGCAAGTACGCCGTGACCGCCCTCGGCCCCGAGGACCTGTGGTGGCCCGATGGCCCCCACGCCGGTCACACCGCCGGCCTCCCGGTCGGGGCGACGCCGTGACCGCGCGGCGTACGGTCCACGCCCGCTTCTCCGTACGGGAACTCCCCGGCATCACCGTGACCGCCCCCGACGAGGGAACCGCCGCCGCGGCCCGGCGCACCGCCCAGCGCGCCCTCACGGAGGCGGGCCGGGGCCACCTCGGCGGCCGGGTCGAACTCCGCGCCCCCCGGACCGCCGTCCGGGGCCCGTGCCGGCGGCACGCGGTCCGTCGGGCCGCCGACCGCGCGGTGGCCCTCGCCGTCGCCGCGTGCCTCCGCGGCGACACCACGGGCGTCCACGTCCCGATCCGCCCACCCGCCCCGCCCCGCACGCCCCCGCGCTGACGCGGAGCCCTCCCGACGCCCACCCGCCCCGCCCGCACGTCCGCCCGCCCGTCCATCCGCGTGCCCGCACGCGTCCCGCCCCCGACGACAGAAAGCCGACCCCATGGCAACGACGACCCCCGCCCCTCCCGCGCCGCCCGGTGCCAAGCCCTTCGTCGACTGGCCGCGCGTCAGCAGCCTCGTCGTCGGGCAGGCCGCCGTCCAGGCGGGCAGCTTCGCCCTCCTGATCGCCATGAGCTGGACCGCCGTCCAGCTCGGCGGCCGCGGCGCCGTCACGGCCGTCACCCTCGCCGCCACCCTCCCGCGCGCCCTGCTGCTCCTCTTCGGCGGCGCCCTCACCGACGCGCTCGGCCCCCGGGCGGTCCTGCTCCGCGCGACGAGCGTCCGCGTCGCCGTCCTCGCCGCCGGGGCGCTCGTCACCGTCACCACCGAGAGCCTGTGGCCGCTGATCGCCCTCGCCCTCGTCGACGGCGCCCTCCTCGGCCTCACCGGCCCGGCCTCCGGGGTCCTGCTGCCCCGCCTCGCCTCGCAGGAGCAGCTCGGCCGCGCCAACTCCCTCTTCTCCATGGTGCTGCGCCTGGCCCCCATCGCCGGATCGCCGCTCGGGGCCTGGCTCGTCGTCGCCGGCGGCCTCCCCGGCGCCGTCGCGGCGGCCGCGATCGGCTGCGCCGTCTGGCTGGGCTGCGCCGCCCACGTCACCCACGGCATGACCCGTCCCGCACGCACCCCGCAGGGCCCCTCCCTCCTCACCCGGTCCGGCGACGGCTTCCGCCTCCTGGCCGCCCACCCGCGCCTGCGGTGGATGTTCGTCGCCTGCTTCTGCATGGACCTGGCGTTCCTGTGGCCGGCCGAGGTCGCGCTGCCCCTGCGCGCAGCCGACCGGGGCTGGGGCATCGGCGCCGTGGCCCTGGTCCTGGCCGCCTTCAGCGCCGGCGCGCTCGCGTCCGCCGCCCTCGGCGCGGTCCTCGCCCACCGCATTCCGGCGCACGCCAAGCTCGTGGTGACCGGCACCGGTCTCGCGGCCGGCATGGCGGCCATGGCGCTCGTCCCCACCGCCCCCGCCCTCGCCGCCACGGCCGGCGCCGTCGGCCTCCTCTCCGGCCTCAACGGACCCGCCCTCATCACCGCCTACCAACAGGCCGTTCCCGAAGGGCGGATGGGCGCCGCGATGTCCACCTTCACGCTCTCCGGAATCGGCGCGGCGCCGCTCTCCCTGGCCGTCTTCACCCCCGTCTCGCTGCACCTCGGGGTGACCGGGACCTGGCTGCTCTGCGCGGGCCTCGCCCTCCTCTCCCCGATCGCCGCCGCCCTCGCCCTGCGCGGCAGCGGCAGCGAAAGCGCCACCGGCACCGGCAGCGGCACCGGCACCGGCAAGGAGACGGACCCGGCCGCCGCGCGCGCCGGCGCCCCCGCCCGTACCGCGCAGGAGTCCACCGCCCCTTCCGTGTGAGGCAGACATGATCCAGTCGGTCCTTCCGCCCCCGCCCGCCCCTCCACCGTCCGGCCCCCCTCCGGCGAGCGGCCCGCTGGCCCCCGCCGCGCTGCCGCTCCTCACCACGGCCCTGCCCGCGCTCCCCGGCCTCCGGCCCGCGCGGCCACAGCTCTGGCTGGTGGCCACCGACGCGCACCGGGAGACCGTCGGCCGGTACGCGTCCCTCGTCCTGGACGGGACGGAGCTGACCCGCGCCGGCGAGTTCCGCCGGCCCGGCGACCGGGCCACCTACCTGTGCGCCCACGCGGGGCTGCGCCGTCTGCTCGGCGCCCACCTGGGGATCGCGCCCCGGGCCGTGTCGGTGGCCCGGGCGCCCTGCCCCTGCTGCGGCGAGCCGCACGGCCGTCCCGTACTGCCGGACGGGCGCCTGCACTTCTCGCTCTCGCACTGCGAGGGACTGAGTCTGATCGCCCTCGCGTCCACGCCGGTCGGGGTGGACATCGAACGGGTGCCGGCCCCGCACACGGTGACCGAGGCGGGGGAGGTGCTCCACCCGGCGGAGGCGGCGGAGCTCGCCGCCCTCGCCCCGGCCCGCCGTCCCGCCGCGTTCGCCCGGGTGTGGACCAGGAAGGAGGCCTATCTGAAGGGTCTCGGGATCGGCCTGGGCGCCGACCCGTCGGCCGACTACGTGGGTGCGGGACCCCTCCCCGCCGCCCCGGCGGGATGGCTCCTCGCCGATGTCCTCGTCCCGGACGGCCACCACGCCGCCGTGGCCCTGCGCCTGTGAGGCCCGGGGTCGTCCGCCCCCCCTGCCCGGAGGAGGCGGACGACCCGGGACGGGAAAACGGCCCGTCGCGTTCTCCGCCTCGGGAACCATTCGCCGTGCCGCGCTCCTCCCGAGGTCGGACACGATCGTGGCCCGGCGGAGGATTCGCCCAACTCGCCGGTGAGCAAGGGTGCATGAGACCGCATCATCCGCCTCCCCCAAGGATCTGACCCACGGTGAGAAACAGGCGAACAGCATCCCTCGTGGCCATGGGCGTCGCCGCGGCGCTCCTGCCCGCCCTCACGCCCGCCGCCTCCGCGGCCGCCCCGGTGCTCCGGACCGCCGACGGCCCCCTGGCGCAGTACACGCAGCAGAAGCCGCGCTGGAAGCGCTGCGACGCCGAGGGGCCGGCGGACTTCGAGTGCGCGACGATCAAGGTGCCGCTCGACTACGCCCGTCCGAACGGCGGGAAGCTCGACGTCGCGATCTCCCGCACGAAGGCGACCAGCGCCAAGGACCGGCGCGGCGTCCTCCTCCTCAACCCGGGCGGCCCCGGGGGCATAGGCCTCGACATGCCCCTCTACCTGGCGCCGGACCTGCCGGACGCGGTGAAGAAGCGGTACGACCTGATCGGGTTCGACCCCCGGGGCGTCGGCCGGAGCTCCCCGGTGGGCTGCGGTCTCAACGACGACGAGCTGAACTGGCAACGCCCGTACAAGGCCGAGACGTTCGACAAGGACGTCCGTCGGGCGCGGACCGTCGCCGAGAAGTGCCGGAAGCGCAACGGAGCCGTCCTGCCCCACCTCGGCACCCGCAACACCGCGCGCGACATGGACGTGATCCGCGCCGTGCTCGGCGAGAAGAAGATCTCGTACCTCGGCTACTCCTACGGCACGTACCTGGGCGCGGTCTACACGCAGCTCTTCCCGAAGCGGGCCGACCGGTTCGTCCTGGACAGCGCGGTCGACCCCGAGCGGATCTGGCGGGGCATGATCCAGGTGTGGGCGGAGGGCGCGGAGCCGGCGTTCAAGCGGTGGACCGAG
Source organism: Streptomyces sp. NPDC007872 (assembly GCF_042868165.1). NCBI lineage: Bacteria > Bacillati > Actinomycetota > Actinomycetes > Kitasatosporales > Streptomycetaceae > Streptomyces > Streptomyces sp. NPDC007872. The sequence goes on along the minus strand of NZ_JBIAEA010000001.1, from coordinate 633,097 downwards.
TGGACCGCCGCCCGGAACGCCACGTACGAGCTGGGCCGCACCCCCGCCGAGGTCCGCACGACCTTCTGGAACCTGGTCGCCGGGGCGAACCGCAGGCCCGTGCCCCTCGACGGCATGCTCCTGAGCGGTGACGACATCCGCTCGCTGCGGGCCGTGTTCTTCTCCGTGGAGGACGCCGCCGAGACCGTCGTCCGGCTCAAGGAGGCCGCCGCCGGCAGGACCCCGGCCCCGGCCGCGAAGTCCTCGCGGATCCTGCCGACCGCCCCCGTCCCGCCGTCGTTCGCCCGCGCCGTCCCGTCCGACAACGGGGACGCGAGCTTCTGGTCCGTGGTGTGCGCCGACACCCGCGCCTGGCCGCGCGACCCGGAGCGGTACCGCCGCGACGCGATCCGGGACAGGGCGAAGTACCCGCTGTACGGGGACTTCGCCTCCCACATCAAGCCGTGCGCGTTCTGGGGGCCGGGCGCGGAGCCCGCGACGAAGGTGGACAACACCGTCCGCGCGCTCGTCCTGCAGAACGAGTGGGACCCCCAGACGCCGCTGGTCAGCGGGCAGGGGATGCGCCGGGCCCTGAAGGGCGCCCGGATGGTCACGGTCCTCGACGGCCTGGGCCACGGCGTCTACGGCGCCAAGTCCTGCGCCGACAAGGTCGCCACCGCCTATCTCGTGACGGGCGGGCTGCCGGCCGAGGACCTGTCCTGCCGGACCCCCGCGGGCCGGAAGCCCGGCGGCCTGCGGCTCCCGCCGTCGGCGACCCCGGCCGCCCCGGGCACCCCGGCCGTCCCCGGGCTCCCGGGCCGGCAGGACCGTTTCTGACCGCTTCCGGCTGATTCCTCACGGCCGCCGCCGACGACGAGGCCCCCCGTCCACCCGGTGTTCCCCGGGCGGGCGAGGGGCCTCTCCTCGGGTCACGCCAGGTCGAAGAGCGCCGTGAGGGCCGCCCGCAGCGTCTCCTCCGGGTCCTCCACGGCCCCCTCGGAGCGCCACGCGACGAAGCCGTCGGGCCGGACGAGGACCGCCCCGCCCTCCGTGACGCCGTGGGCCCCCGCCCAGTCCGCACCGTCCTGCGGGACCAGATCGGCGTCCGGCCCCCCGCCGATCCGGTACGAGTCCAGCGGCACCGACAGGCGGTCCGCCACCCGGGCCGCCGCGGCGTGCCACGCGCCCGTGCCGCCCGCCGAACTCAGCAGCACCGGGAACCGCTCGTACAGGTCGAGCGTGGAGATCCGCTCGCCGGACCGGTCCAGCCACAGGTGGGGCGACCGGGACCCCGGCTCGCCCGTGAGCCGCAGCGCGTCGGGCAGGACCGGCAGCGCCCCGTCGGCGCCCAGGACCGCGCCCCGCGGGTAGCGGTGGCCCAGGACCACGTTCAGGATGCCGCCCTTCCTGCCCGCCGCGCCGACACCCGGGTCCGGCGCGTACCCCGGGTGGCTGTGCTCGACCGAGCGGGACGAGGCGCGGGCGCTGGTCGCCTCCGCGACCGGGCGGCGCTCCGCGTCGTAGGACGCGAGCAGGCCCGGACCGGCCCAGCCGTCCAGGACGGCGGACAGCTTCCAGGCGAGGTTGTGCGCGTCCTGGATGCCGGTGTTGGAGCCGAACGCCCCGGTGGGCGGCATCTCGTGCGCCGAGTCCCCGGCCAGGAACACCCGCCCCCGCGCGTACCGCTCGGCCGTCCGCTCGGCGGCGTGCCAGGGGGCCCGGCCCGTGATCTCCACGTCGAGGTCCGGCACGCCCACGGCCCGGCGGATCTGCTCCCGGCACCGCTCGTCGGTGAACTCCTCCAGGGTCTCGCCGCGCTCGGGGTGCCAGGGCGCGTGGAACACCCAGCGCTCCCGGTTGTCGACCGGCAGGAGGGCCCCGTCGGCCCCCGGGTCCGTCAGGTAGCAGACGATGAAGCGCCGGTCGCCGACCACGTCCGCGAGGCCGCGGGAGGTGAAGGTGACGCTCACGTTGTGGAACAGGTCGCCCGGACCGTTCTGACCGATGCCGAGCCGTTCGCGCACGGGGCTGCGCGGGCCGTCCGCCGCGACGAGGTACTCCGCGCGGATCGTGGTGTGCTCGCCGGTCTCGCGGCTCTTGACCTGCGCGGTCACTCCTCCGGCGTCCTGCTCGAAGGACATCAGCTCCGTCGCGTACCGCAGGTCCCCGCCCAGTTCGAGGGCGCTCTCCCGCAGTACGGGCTCCAGGTCGTTCTGGCTGCACAGGCACCATTCGGCGGGGCTGAAGCGGGCGAGGCCGCCGCCGGGGTCGATCTCCCTGAACAGCCACTCGCCGGCGTCCCCGACCAGGCTCGGGGCCTGGAGGATGCCGTTGTTGCCGGCCAGGACCGACGCGGCGTCCCGGACGCGCTGCCGCACTCCGGCGCCCCGGAAGAGCTCCATCGTGCGCACGTTGTTGCCGCGTCCGCGCGGATGGATCGAGGTGTCGGCGTGACGCTCGACGAGCACGTGGGGCACGCCGAGGCGGCCGAGGAACAACGAGGCGGACAGTCCGACCAGAGAGCCGCCGACGATGAGGACGGACGTGCGGACGTCCTCGCCGGACCCTTCGCATCGGTTCATCGAGTGCCTCCAGCGTCACCTGTGACGCGAGTCGGGGGTGGGATGGAGATCCATGCCCTCCGGAAACCGCTTCGTGCGTCCGGGGCACCCGAATGACGCGCGGTTCACTCATCCGCACCGTGGGAGTCGCGCGACCCGCGAAGACGCGCTGACGATCGGCACATGACGGCCCCTGCCCCCTCGGCACGGCGGTCCCTCCCGGCTTCCCCGGAGCAGGTCCCCTCAAGAGAACACCCGAGAAGACCCCGAGAAGCCTCCGAGAAGCCCCCGAAGGAAACTCCCGAAGAAAGAAGAGGTGCGCCGGATGACCGTTTCGGCACGTGTCTCGCAATCGGCGTTCGACGGCTCCAGGCTGCGCGTGATCCTGCTGCTCGACCTGTACGAAGGGGCCCAGCAGCAGTTCCTCGAAGCGTACGAGCTGATGCGCAAGCAGGTCGCCGCCGTCCCCGGACACATCAGCGACCAGCTCTGCCAGTCCATCGAGAACCCCTCGCAGTGGCTCATCACCAGCGAGTGGGAGAGCGCCCCGCCCTTCCTCGCCTGGGTGAACAGCGAGGACCACGTCGAGGTCGTCAAGCCGATGCACAGTTGCGTCCGGGACACCCGGTCGACGCGCTACAGCATCCTGCGGGAGACCGGCGGCGGCCGGCCGCTCACGGCGGACGCGGCCCCCGCGGAGCTGCAGGCCGCGGTCCGCGTGGGCGACGGGGTGGCGCGCCACGCCCTCACCTTCACCGTCAAGCCGGGCTCGGAGTCGAAGGTCGCGGAGATCCTCGCCGGCTACGACTCGCCCCGCGCCCAGGTCGACGAGACCACCCGGCTGCGCCGCACCTCCCTCTTCATGCACGGCAACCGCGTCGTGCGCGCGGTGGAGGTGGAGGGCGACCTCCTCACGGCCCTGCGCCACGTCGCCCGCCAGCCCGAGGTCCGCGCGGTGGAGGAGGCCCTCAACCCGTACCTGGAGCAGGAGCGGGACCTGACCGACCCCGAGTCGGCGCGGGTCTTCTTCACCCGGGCGGCGCTGCCCGCCGTGCACCACGTGGTGGCCGACCGGCCCGCCCCGGCCGGCCTGCGGCGCCACGCGCTGTACTACCCGGCGAAGGAGGGCCGCGGCATGGAGCTGGCCCGGCTGCTCGCCGAGCAGGACGCCACCGCGGCCGGAGAGCCCGACAACCCGGTGTACGGCAGCACCGTCTTCCACCGCGACGACATCGTCGTGCGCCTCGTCGACATCACCGGCGACGTCGACCTCGACCCCGTCGCCTCCCTCGGCCTCAAGGGCCCCGGGAAGGCCGAGGAGCTCGAACGGCTCCTCGACGGCGCCGCGATCGGCGTCGAGGGCTCCCTGACGACGGACCGCAACATCAACCGGCTCCTGTCGCACGCCGACATGCTGCCCGTCACCGACCGCACCTCGGCGGACTCCTGACCGACGGCCGCGGCCTCCCGCCCGGACGCCACCGCCCCACCCGGAGGTTTCACCCATGCCCCACCAGCAGCCCCTCATCGTGAGCCTGGACGAGACGGAGCCCAACCGCAGGCGCGGAGGTGACCTGCGGGCCATGCTCACGCCGGCCGCCGTGGGCTCCACCAGCGGCTTCATGGGCCTGGCCATCGTCAAGCCCGGCGAACGCATCGGCGAGCACTACCACCCGTACTCCGAGGAGTTCGTGTACGTCGTCTCCGGCGCCCTCGAAGTGGACCTGGACGGCGAGACGTACGCCCTCCGGTCCGACCAGGGGCTCCTGATCCCGATCGACGTGCGGCACCGCTTCCGCAACGTCGGCGACGAGGAGGCCCGCATGGTCTTCCACCTGGGCCCGCTCGCCCCGCACCCCAGCCTCGGCCACGTCGACACCGAGGAGACGGCGGCCGCCCCCGTCGGACCGCAGTTGACCGTGGGCGGCCCCGGTCAGGTCCCCGAACGCACCGGGGCCATCGAGTGAACCGGCGCGTGGCCGTCACCGGGATCGGAGTGGTCGCCCCGGGCGGCACCGGCACGGCGGCGTTCTGGAACCTCCTCTCCGAGGGCCGCACCGCGACCCGCGGCATCACCCTGTTCGACCCGGCCGGCCTGCGCTCGCGCATCGCCGCCGAGTGCGACTTCGACCCGCTGGCGCACGGCCTCGACCCCGAGCTGAGCCTGCACGCGGACCGGTACATCCAGTTCGCGGCGGTCGCGGCCGGGGAGGCCGTCCGCGACTCCGGGCTCGACACCGCCGCCGAGGACCCGTGGCGCGTCGGGGTCTCCCTGGGCAGCGCCGTCGGCGGCACCACCCGGCTCGAACGCGACTACGTCCTGGTCAGCGCGGGCGGAGAGCGGTGGGACGTGGACCACCGCGCCGCCGACCCCAAGCTGCACCTGGCGTTCTCGCCGAGCACGCTCGCCTCGTTCGTCGCCGAGCGCTTCGGCGCCCGCGGCCCGGTGCAGACGGTCTCCACCGGCTGCACCTCCGGCCTCGACGCCGTCGGCTACGCCTTCCACACCATCCAGGAGGGCCGGGCGGACGTCTGCATCGCCGGGGCGTCGGACTCGCCGATCTCCCCGATCACCATGGCCTGCTTCGACGCCATCAAGGCGACCTCGCCCGACAACGACGACCCCGAGCACGCCTCCAAGCCCTTCGACGACCGCCGCAACGGCTTCGTCATGGGCGAGGGCGCGGCGGTCCTCGTCCTGGAGGAGTACGAGCACGCCCGGGCGCGCGGTGCGCACATCTACTGCGAGATCGGCGGCTACGCCACCTTCGGCAACGCCTACCACATGACCGGTCTCACCGGCGAGGGCCTGGAGATGTCCCGGGCCATCGACAGCACGCTCGACCAGGCGAGGCTCGACCCCACCCGGATCGACTACGTCAACGCGCACGGCTCGGGCACCCGGCAGAACGACCGCCACGAGACCGCCGCCGTGAAGCGCTCCCTGGGCGCCCACGCGTACGACACCCCCATGAGCTCCATCAAGTCCATGGTGGGACATTCGCTCGGGGCGATCGGCGCGATAGAGGTGGCCGCCTGCGTCCTCGCCCTCCAGCACCAGGTGGTGCCCCCGACGGCGAACTACGAGGTCCCCGACCCCGAGTGCGACCTGGACTACGTGCCGCGCACCGCCCGCCCCCGGAAGCTCAGGAACGTGCTCTCCGTCGGCAGCGGCTTCGGCGGCTTCCAGTCCGCCGTGCTCCTGACGGAGCCGGCAGGGAGGACACGATGAGCACGGAGCAGCCCCAACGCGCCGTCGTCACCGGCATCGGGGTGATCGCCCCCAACGGCCTGAGCGCCGACACGTACTGGAAGTCCGTCCAGGAGGGCATCGGCGTCCTGGACCGGATCACCCGCGAGGGGTGCGAGCACCTGCCCCTCAAGGTCGCGGGCGAGGTCCGGTCCTTCGACGCCTCGACCCTCATCGAGGACCGCTTCCTCGTCCAGACCGACCGGTTCAGCCACTACGCCATGGCGGCGGCCTCGCTCGCCCTCGACGACGCCGGTCTCGGCCGGGACGCTCCCGAGGACCCCTTCTCCATCGGGGTGGTCACCGCCGCCGGGTCCGGCGGCGGCGAGTTCGGCCAGCGGGAGCTCCAGAAGCTGTGGGGCCAGGGCTCCAAGTTCGTCGGCCCGTACCAGTCCATCGCCTGGTTCTACGCCGCCAGCACCGGCCAGATCTCCATCCGGAGCGGCTTCAAGGGCCCGTGCGGCGTGGTCGCCAGCGACGAGGCGGGCGGCCTGGACGCCCTCGCCCACGCCGCCAGGGCCGTACGGCGCGGGACGGGCGCGATGGTCGTCGGCGCCGCCGAGGCGCCCCTCGCCCCGTACTCGATGGTGTGCCAGCTCGGCTACCCCGAGCTCAGCACCGTCGAGGAGCCCGACCGGGCCTACCGCCCCTTCACCGCCGGGGCCTCCGGCTTCGTGCCGGCGGAGGGCGGCGCCGTGCTCGTCGTGGAGGACGAGAACCGCGCCCGGGACCGGGGGACGGCCGTCCGGGCCGTCGTCGCCGGACACGGCGCCACGTTCACCGGCGCCTCCCGCTGGGCGGAGTCCCGGGAGGGGCTCGCCCGCGCGATCCGGGTCGCCCTCGACGAGGCCGGCTGCGCCCCGGAGGAGATCGACGTCGTGTTCGCCGACGCCCTGGGCGTGCCGGAGGCGGACCGCGCCGAGGCGCTGGCACTCGCCGACGCCCTGGGCGCGCACGCCGCCCGCGTGCCCGTCACGGCGCCCAAGACCGGGATCGGCCGCGCCTACTGCGGGGCCCCCGTCCTGGACGTCGCGGCCGCGGTGCTCGCGATGGAACACGGCCTGGTGCCCCCCACCCCGAACGTGTTCGACATCTGCCACGACATCGATCTGGTGGTGTCGCGCGCCCGCCCCGCCGAGCTGCGGACGGCCCTCGTCCTCAGCAGGGGCCTCATGGGATCCAACGCCGCGCTGGTCGTGCGCCGCGGCGACGAGACCGCCCGGTAGGACCGGGCGGAAGAAGGAGAACAGAGATGAGCATCACCGAACTGACCTTCGAAGAGCTGGCCGCGCTGGTCAAGCAGTCGGCGGGCGTCACCGTCGCCCCCGAGGACCTCCGCAACGCCGCGGACGTGCCCTTCAGCGCCCTCGGCGTCGACTCGCTCGGCCTGCTCGGCATCGTCGGCGAGCTGGAGAACCGCCACGGCGTGGCGCTCCCGCCCGACGCGGAGCGCAGCAAGACCCCGGCCGACTTCCTCGGCCTCGTCAACAGCACCCTCACCACCGGAGTCTGACGTGTCAGGTCACACCGACAACAGCGTCACCATCGACGCCCCCCTCGACCTCGTCTGGAACATCACCAACGACCTCGAGAACTGGCCCTCCCTCTTCAGCGAGTACGCCTCCGTCGAGGTGCTCTCCCGCGAGGGCGACACGACGACCTTCCGCCTGACCATGCACCCGGACGAGTCCGGCAAGGTCTGGAGCTGGGTCTCGGAGCGCACTCCGGACCGCGCGCGGCGCACCGTCACCGCCCGCCGCGTCGAGACCGGCCCCTTCGCCCACATGGACATCCGGTGGGAGTACGAGGAGACCCCGGCCGGCGTCCACATGCGCTGGGTCCAGGACTTCGCGATGAAGCCGGACGCCCCGGTCGACGACGACTGGATGACCGACAACATCAACCGCAACTCCCGCACCCAGATGGCCCTCATCCGGGACCGCATCGAGCAGGCCGCCCGTGAGCGCCGGCCCGCCCCGGTCCTCTCCGACTGAGCAGACCGAGCGGACCGAGCGGTCCCAGGAAGGAACGCCCGATGCACCACGCCCTGATCGTCGCCCGCATGGCGCCCGGCTCGGCGCCCGCGATCGCCGACGTGTTCGCCGCCTCGGACGGCGGTGAACTGCCCCACCTGATCGGCGTCTCGCGCCGCAGCCTCTTCCAGTTCGGCGACGACGTCTACCTGCACCTCATCGAGTCCGAGCGGGACCCGGCGCCGGCCATCGCGAAGCTGACCGGACACCCCGAGTTCCGGGACGTCAGCGAGCGCCTGTCGACGTACGTCAGCGCGTACCACCCGGAGACCTGGCGCAGCCCCAAGGACGCCATGGCGCAGTGCTTCTACCGCTGGGAGCGGGACCCCGCCTCCTGACCGGTCCCGGAGCACGGGAAACCCGAAGGCCGCCGGCCCCGCGAGAAGCGGAGCCGGCGGCCTCGGATTTCCCCCGCCGCGCGGGGGCCTCGCCGGTCAGGCGGGGACGGTGCACTCGAAGGCGTGGAGGTACGCGTTCACCGGGCGGACCTCGCCGACGGCGAGCCCCGCGTCCGTCAGCCGCTCCAGCATGCTCTCCCGGGTGTGCTTGGCCCCGCCGACGTTCAGGAGCAGCAGCAGGTCCATGGCCGTCGTGAACCGCATCGAGGGCGTGTCGTCCACGAGGTTCTCGATCACGACGACACGGGCGCCGGGCCGCGCCGCCCGCCGGACGTTGGCCAGCGCCCTGCGGGTGCTGTCGTCGTCCCACTCCAGGATGTTCTTGAGGACGTACACGTCGGCCTCGACCGGGATGTCCTCCCGGCAGTCCCCGGCCACGACCCGGGCCCGGGAGGCGAGCGCGCCGCCCGCCCGCAGGCGCGGGTCGGCGTTCCCCACCACGCCCGGCAGGTCGAGCAGCGTGCCCTCCAGGGCGGGGTGCCGCTCCAGGAGGCTCGCCAGGACGTGCCCCTGGCCGCCGCCGATGTCCGCGACCGACGCCGCGCCCGACAGGTCGAGCAGGTCGGCCACGTCCTGCGCGGACTGCCGGCTCGACGTGGTCATGGCCCGGTTGAACACGTACGCGGACTCGGGCGCGTCCTCGTTGAGGTACGGGAAGAACTCCCTGCCGTACACGTCCTCGAAGACGCTGCCGCCGGTGCGCACCGCCTCGTCGAGCTTCGGCCAGACGTCCCACGTCCACGGCTCGGTGCACCACAGGGCGATGTACCGCAGGCTGTGCGGGTCGTCCTCGCGCAGCAGCCGGGACATCTCCGTGTGCGCGAAGGTGCCGTCGGGCTGCTCCGCGAAGATCCCCTGGCAGGCCAGGGCGCGCAGCAGCCTGCGCAGCGTCCGCGGCTCGGCCTGCACGGCCGCCGCCAGGTCCTCCACGCTCGCGGGCGCGTCCTGGAGGGCGTCCGCCACGCCGAGCCGGGCCGCCGCCCGCACGGCGGCGGCGCACGCCGCTCCGAAAACGAGCTCCCTCAGCCGCATGGGCGGCGGGGGAGCGGGGTCGACGGTCCTCACCGGGTCAACGGTCGTCATCTGTGGCCCTGCCTTGTCTTTCGTGCCGTGGGGGGGTGGGGGAGGAGGGAGGAGCAGCTCAGCACATGCCCGCGGGCTCGGAGACCCCGCAGGTGTTGCCGCGGAAGGAGTTGCCCGCGCCGGTGTCCCTGTCGGCCAGGTCGGCCGTGCCGTTGCGGAGCACGACGTTGTCGCGGATCTCGTTGCGCTCGTTGAGGGCGCCCACGAAGCTCTTGAACAGCACGATCCCGCCCGACAGGGGGGAGGTGCCCTTGTTGTCCTCGACCCGGTTGTCGGCCACCAGCGTCTCCTCGGCGCCGGTGAGGACGATGCCCGAGCCCTGGAGGAAGGGCAGGCGGGGGGTCTTGGGGCAGTACTTGTTGTTGGCGTGGACGTGGTTGTGGCGCAGGCGCATCGCCCCGGCGCGCGGCGTGGACTCGTCGCCCACCACGAACACCGCGGCGCAGTTGCCGGTCGCCTCGTTGTGGTCGACGGTCACGTTCCGCAGCCGCCGCACGGTGAGGCCGATGCGGTTGCCGGACAGGCGGTTGTGGCTGATCTCCGTGCCACCGGTGTCGACGGCCCCCTCCTCCGTGTCGGTGGTGTTGGACACGAAGAGGCCGGCGTCGCCGTTGTCCCGGGCGGTGTTGTGGCTGAGCACGGAGCGGACCGAACGCTCCTGGGCGATGCCCCAGTTGCCGTTCTTCTCGGCGGTCACGCCCCGGACCGTCAGCCGGTCGGTGCGGGACGCCCACAGGCCGTTGCGGGCGAAGTTCCGGAGCGTCAGGGTGCGCACGGTGACGCCCTCGACGGGCCGCTGGGCGGTGCCGGTCACACAGACGCCGTGGCCGGCCACGGCGCACGCGCCGGAGGCCGCCTTGCCGGGCACGATGACGGTGGGGGAGGCGGACGAGCCCCGCAGGGTCAGGTTCGGGGTGGTGATGGTGACGCTCTCGCGGTAGGTGCCGGGGGAGAGGACGACGCTGTCCCCCGGCCGGGCCGCGTCCACGGCCCTCTGGATCGATTCGCCGGGCTTCACCCGGTGCACGGTCCGGGAGGCGGAGGCGGCCTCCGGGGCGGTGGGCGGGGCGGCGCCCAGACCCGTGGTCGCGGCGGCCACGGCGCATGCCACGAGGGCGATCTGTCGTTTGGTCATACGGCGAAGCTATGAGCGGGCCCACCGCCCCGCCACCGCTGATCACCCGGCCGGGCTGCCCGTCCCCCGAACGCCGACCGGGCCCGGACCGGACCCCGACCGGACACGGCTCCGGGCCCCGTTCCGTACGCCGTCCCGTGCCCGGCCCGTACCCCGGCGCCGCCCCGGCCCCGTACCTCCGCCGGAGGCGGGCGCGGCGGACCGGGCGTCACCTGATCCGCCGTCAGCCCCTCACCCGTTCGCCGTCCGGGCGGAATCGTTCCCGCCGCCCCGGCCCACCGTCGTGACCTGCGGCGACGGCGTCGCGGACGGCGGCGGGGAGGGCCGACCGGGCGACGGACCCGGGCGCCGTTCGCGTTGCGGCGGTCGACGCGGGGCCGTTCCCTCGTGCTCGGAGCACAGCACAGGAGCCGCGCGGACGAGCCGGGCGGGAACCGCTCCCCGGAGGAGAAACACCATGCGTCTCGCCCGTACCGGCGCCACGGCCGCCCTGATCGCCACCGCCCTGGTCCTGTCCGCCTCCCCCGCCCCGGCCGCCGAGGACGACACCACGATCACGACGGCGGGGAACGTCCGCGTCGACCCGGGGACGGCGTCCCCCGGCAGCACCGTCACCGTCAGCACGACCGCCTGCGGCAAGGAGACCTACGGCAAGGGCGAGTCCGAGGCGGGCGGGCCGTTCCACCTCCTCCCGGGCGACCGGGAGGGCGTCCTGACGGGCGAGTTCCAACTGCCCGAGGGCGTCGGGTCCGGTACGGACACCGTGACGCTCAAGTGCCCGCCGCGGACGAAGCTGACCGCCACCTACCGGATCTCCGGCCGTCCGAACGGCGCCGTCGAGGCCGGCCTCGGCGGGACCGCGGGCAAGGAGTCCGAGTTCGGCCTCGGCTGGCTCCTCGTGGGCGCGGCCGTCGCGGGCGGGGCGCTCAGGATGCGCCGGCGCGCCGCGGGCGCGGGGACCCGGGCCTGACGCGGACCGGCGGCCCCCGGCCGCGGTACGTCCCGCCGCTCAAGCCGCTCGCCTGGGCGGCGCTCGCCGGCGCGCTGCTGCTCGCCGACTCCCTGGGCGGCCACGGGACCCCGCCGCCCGCGGCCCGGCTCCGGCCGCAGGACGCGCGGACCGCCGTGCGGGACGCCGCCGAACGCACCGGCTCCGCCGCCGCGCCGCTCCCCGCCTCGGATCCGGTACGGGTCCGGATCCCGGCCATCGGGGTCGACGCCCGTCTGATGCGCCTCGCACTGGACGGGGAGGGGAGGCTGGAGCCGCCTCCCCCGAACCTCCCGGCCTTCGCCGGCTGGTACGCCCGCGGGACCCCGCCCGGCGCGCCCGGGACGGCGGTCCTGACGGGCCATCTGGACACCCCCGCGGGCCCGGCCGTCTTCTACCGGCTCGGCGCCCTGACGCCGGGCGACGGGATCGCGGTCGAGCGCGCGGACGGCCGCACGGCCCTCTTCACGGTCGACGCGGTGGAGGAGTACCCCAAGGACCGCTTCCCCGACGACCGGGTCTACGGCGGTTCCGGCCGCCCGGAGCTGCGCCTGATCACCTGCGGCGGCGACTGGTCCGGCGACACCGGCTACCGGGCCAACACGGTCGTCTACGCCACGCTGACCGGCACGGACTGATCCCGCCCCGGCCGCGCCCGCGCGGCCGGAACCGCACGAGTGCATCCGCCGGCGCCCCGGTCCCCGAAGAGGGGTCGTCGGCGGAGGCGTTCGGAGCCCGCCGGGACGGAGGACGGGAGGACAGTGCGGTGATCGACGTGGAGCGGACCGTGGTCGTGGCCGCCCCCCTCGACGACGTGGTCGCGTACCTGGAGGACTTCGCGCACACCGTCGAGTGGGATCCGGGGACGGTCCGGTGCGTCCGGCTCGGCGACGGGCCCGTGGCAGCCGGGTCGACCTGGCGGAACACCTCCCGCTTCCGCGGCCGGGAGACCGAACTGGTCTACCGCCTCGCGACGCGCCGACGGGCCCGGCTGGTCTTCGTGGGCGAGAACGGGACCGTCACCGCCACCGACGACATGGTCTTCGACGCCCTCTCGGAGTCGGTCACCCGGCTCACCTACCGGGCCTCCCTGCGCTTCAAGGGCCTGGCGCGCCTCGCCGAGCCGTTCCTGCGGGCGGAGTTCGGCCGGCTCGCGGACGCGACCGCCGCACGCCTCCCGGCAGCCCTCGCCGCACGCCTCTCCTGAGCGGAGGGCCCTCAGGGGGAAGCGTCCCGGGGAGTCGTCACCGGCACCAGGAACAGCTCGTCCGCGAAGCACCAGGCCCAGTCCTCGTCCGGGGCGAGGGACACCGCCACCGGATGCCCGGTCGCGAGGTGGTGGGCGTGGGCGTGCGCCCCGGGGGAGCTGTCGCAGCACCCCACGTACCCGCAGGTCGCGCACCACCGCAGCCGCCGCCAGGTCCGGTGCCGCGCCGCGCACGCCGCGCACACCGCCCCGGGGACGGGGCCGGGCCCCGCCGGCGCGTCCAGGTGGGCGCAGCGGCGGGGCACCGTCCGGCCGCCGTCGGGCGCCTCCCGCCAGACCGGCGGCGGAGCGGCCGGCCCTCCGGGACCGTCCCCGGGGGCGGGATGCCCGGTCACCGCTCCGCACCTCCCGTCGCCCCGGTCCGGCCCGCGTGCGCGGCTCCGTCGCCGCCGAGGCGTTCCAGGAGCGGGGCGAGGAGGTACGACTCCACCGCGCCGGCCGGCTCCGCGCCCCGGGGCAGGGGCGGAGGGGTGCCGACCACGGCGCGGTCGGCGAAGCCGTTGTCCAGGTGGGGCATGCGCACGTCCAGGACGGCGACCCCGGCGCGCCGCGACTCGCGGGCCGCGACGCCGAGCCACGCGGCGAGCGCGGTCTTGGCCGCCGCGTAGTCGGCGGTGCCGGACGGCGGCCGGTCGACGACGACTCCGGTGACGGCGCAGACGGTGCCCCCCGGCGGCAGCACGCGCAGGGCCCCGCGGACCACTGCCATGGGGGCCAGGGCGTTCACCGCCACGAGGTGCTCGGCGGCGGACTCGGGCATGTCCCGGGCGGCTCCGAAACCCGCCACCCCCAGGGCGACCACGACGGCGTCGAGACCGCCCAGGACGTCGGCGGCCCAGGGGGCGAGCACCTCGCAGGCGCCCAGGTCGTAGGCCTCGAAGACGTGGTACGGGAGCCCGCCCAGGGCCTGCGACGCCCCGGCGAGCCGCGTCCGGTCGCGGCCGGCCAGCGCCGCCGACGCCCCCAGGCGGGTCAGCCGTTCCGCGGCGAGTCCGCCGACGGTGCCGGTGGCCCCCACCACCAGGACGCGCCTTCCGTCGATGCGCATGCCGCCTCCTCGCCCGGGACCGGTTCGCGGGCTCCGCCCGTACTTCGGCGCGGGCGGGGCCACCGGATGCGGGGGAGGGGCGAGGACCGTTCGGAGGGCCGACGGTCCCGGGGCCCGCTCACTCGAAGAACTTCAGGCTCCAGCCGGTGTCCGTGTTCGCGCCGGGGACGTTGGCGCGCCGGTAGGTGGTGCCGCCCCACCAGCAGAAGCCGCCGGTGTACCAGGAGCGGTTCTCCCAGGCGTACGGCGTCCCCTTCGGCACCGCGTGGAACATCAGCGGGAACGTCGGGCCGGCCGGCGGGCTGGTGGCGATGTCGCCGTCGAGCAGGACGAAGCTGTGGTGGCCGGGCCCGTCGACGTGCAGCGTCGGGTCCCAGCCGGACATCATGGCGTCGCGGTGGGAGCCGAAGAGGCAGCCGTTCGACTTGTACCAGTCCCACACGTACGTCGGGTCGCCGCCGGCCCGCAGCCGCAGGTCGGCCAGGCAGTACCGGTCGCTCCAACTGCCGTTGGCGGAGTACACGACGTGCAGTTGCCCGTTCGGGTCCTTGATCGCCTCGGGGGACTCGTTGATGTACGGGTCGCCGACGACCCGCTCCCAGGGCTCGCGCGGCTGCGAGATGACGTACCGCGCCCCGGTCGGGGTGGTCGGGGTGCTCATCCGGGCGATGTAGAGGTTCTGCTCCACGTCGGTGTCCCCGGCCCAGCCGGACCACACGAACCAGCGCTGCCCGCCGAAGGTGAACAGGGTGCCGTCGATGGCCCACTTGTCGTCGGGCAGGGCGAGCCGCGTCTCCGCCGTGTATCCGCTGTCCGGGCTCGCGGAGCTGATCGCGTACATCCGGTGGGCGGCGCCCCGGCCGGCCGTGAAGTAGACGTGGTAGCGGCCGCCGTCACGCACGATCTCCGGGGCCCACACCTCGCCGAGGTTCCGGCCGTCGGTCCAGATCCGGCGGGCGGGGGCGGTGGCGAGTCCGGCCGTCGAGGAGGCCTGGCGCACGTCGATGCCATTGCCGGTCGACTGCACCGCGACGTAGGTGGAGCCGACCCGCAGGACGCTCGGGTCGGCGGCCCGCAGCGGGGTCTGTCCCGCCTCGGCGGGAGCGGCCCCGGGCAGGGCCGCGACCAGGGCGAACAGCAGGGACAGGGCCAGGACGAGGACTCCGGAGGGGCGTCGCGCACGTTTCATGGGGGCTCCCGGTGGGGCGGGCCGACACGGTTTACATCGATGTAATCCTGCGCTCGCAGCATCGTGGCTGGAGGTGGGCATGTCAATATGGGAGCGCTCGCACGGTGTGCGCGGAGACGCGCGCACCGCAGGGTGGGGGCGAAGGAAATTGTTTGTTTCCTTTCGGTTGCTGGGTGATTCCGTTCGTAACTGTTTCCTGTTAGGTTCCTCCCCACCTCGTCCGCCGCCGAGGACCGGGGCGCTCCGCCCCTCGGACCCGTCCGGGTCGGCAACCCACCGGACGGGCCCTCGCCCGAGTCACCCGTCAACACCGCACGGACTCCCGCACGTCGACCGGCCGGACGGCCCCGACGCGTGCGCGGAATCCGGGCGCCGTCCTGCCCGGGAGGAACCCGATGCGACGCGTCGTCGCCTGCCTGGCGGCCCTGTTGACGATGGCCGGAGGCCTGCTCTTCGCCGGAACCACCGCAGCCTCCGCCGCCGTCGTCCCCAAGACGCCGCCCCTGACCACCCCGTGGACCGCACAGGTGTCCACCACCAATCCCCTGCCGGAGTACCCGCGTCCCCAGATGACGCGGCCCGACTGGCAGTCCCTGAACGGAGAGTGGGAGTTCCTCAACCCGCCCGCCGACGCCTCCGGCAACGTCGACCGCAACGCGGCCCCGCCGCTCGGCCAGACCCTGCCCGAGCGCATCCTCGTCCCGTACCCGGTGGAGTCCGCGCTCTCCGGGATCATGCGCAACGACAACCGCGACCTGATGTTCTACAAGCGCTCCTTCACCGTCCCCCAGAACTGGTCGGGCCGCCGCGTCCAGCTCCACTTCGGGGCCGTCGACCACGAAGCCACCGTCTGGGTCAACGGCACCCGCGTCACCAGCCACAAGGGCGGCTACGACCGCTTCGAGGTCGACATCACCCCGCAGTTGCGCGCCGGCTCCAACGAACTGGTCGTCCGCGTCTACGACCCCACCGACGGGCGCGGCGAGAAGCAGCCGGTCGGCAAGCAGACCAACAACCCCAGCGGCATCTTCTACACGCCCACCTCCGGCATCTGGCAGACCGTCTGGCTGGAGCCCACCCCCGTCTCGTCGATCCACTCGGTCGACATCAGGCCCGACCTCGCCACCAACACCGCACGGGTCAAGGTCTTCACCCGCGGCGACGTCGGCGGCCACACCGTCCTCGCCGAGGCCCTGAACGGCACCCAGGTGGTCGGCACCGCCACCGGCGGCTTCACCGAGTTCTCCGTCCCCGTCCCGAACGCCCGCCGCTGGTCGCCCGACGACCCCTTCCTGTACGACCTCAAGGTCACCCTCCTGGGCGCCTCCGGCGCCGCCGTCGACACCGTCACCAGCTACTTCGGCATGCGCGAGATCGGCAAGAAGCTCGTCAACGGCGTCATGCGCCCCACCCTGAACGGCGAGTTCGTCTTCCAGATCGGCACCCTCGACCAGGGCTTCTGGCCCGACGGCCTCTACACCGCGCCCACCGACGCCGCCCTCGCCTCCGACCTCCAGAAGCACAAGGACCTGGGCTTCAACATGGTGCGCAAGCACATCAAGGTCGAACCCGCCCGCTGGTACTACCACGCCGACCGGCTCGGACTCCTGGTGTGGCAGGACATCCCCTCCACCCAGGCCTTCGACGCCAACCGCACCCCGGCGCAGATCGCCCAGTTCGAGACCGAGGCCCGCGAGATCGTCGACGAGCACCGCTTCTCCCCGGCCGTCGTCGCCTACGTCCCCTTCAACGAGGGCTGGGGCGAATGGAACCTCGACGACAC
Organism: Streptomyces sp. NPDC007872; assembly: GCF_042868165.1. NCBI lineage: Bacteria > Bacillati > Actinomycetota > Actinomycetes > Kitasatosporales > Streptomycetaceae > Streptomyces > Streptomyces sp. NPDC007872. Next base: position 616,383 of record NZ_JBIAEA010000001.1, on the reverse strand, counting down.
CCGCCGGGTCACCACCGACCTGGAGAACTACGACCCCGGACGCCTGATGAACGCCCACAGCGGCTACAACTGCTGCGCCTCCAAGGGCGATCCGGGCACCGGCGACATCATCGACTGGCACGTCTACACCGGGCCCGACGCGCCCCGGCCCTCGGCCACCCGGATCTCCGTCCTCGGCGAGTTCGGCGGCATCGGACTGCGCACCTCCGGCCACGAGTACAGCCCCAACGGGCAGTTCTTCGCCTACGAGCAGGTGGCGAGCGCCGCCCAGCTCAACGACCGGTACACCGGCATGGTCCGCGACGTGCAGTCGCTCATGACCACCAAGGGCGTCTCCGCCTACGTCTACACCGAGATCACCGACGTCGAGGGCGAGTACAACGGCCTGCTCACCTACGACCGGCGGATCCAGAAGGTCGACACCGCCGCCCTGCGCGCCGCCCACGGCACGCTGATCGCCGCCTCCCGCAACCTCAACGCGACACCGGGCCACACCCTCGGCCACGTGCGCTCCTTCCGGGTCACCACACCCGGCTACACCGACCGCTACCTGCGGCACGCCGACTCCCTGGCCCGCACCGACGTGCTGACCGGCGCCTCCGCCGACGGGGCCCGCCAGGACGCCTCCTTCCGCACGGTCGCCGGACTCGCCGACCCGCGCTGCTACTCCTTCGAGTCCGTGAACCTCCCCGGCCGCTACCTGCGCCACTCGGCCGGCCGTGTGCGGCTCGACGCCCCCACGGGCGGGTCGTTCGCGGCCGACGCGACCTGGTGCGCCCGCACCGGACTCGCGGCCGGCGGCACCTCGTACGAGTCGCTGAACTTCCCCGGCTCGTACCTGCGGCACTACGCCGACAACGTGTACCTCGCCCGCGGCGGCGGCTCCAACCCCTGGGACGCGGCCTCCTCCTTCGCGGCGGACGCCACCTGGAACACGGGGGAGCCGGCCCTGTGGCGCAGCTCCGTCCTGCTGCCCACGGACGTGCGGCGCTCGCTGCGCGTCACCACCTGGGGCCACACCGACCGCTACCTGCGCCACGCCGACAGCCTCGCCCGGACCGAGGTCGTCAACGGGAGCAGCGCCGCCCTGCTGAAGCAGGACGCCACGTTCACCGTGCGGCGCGGCCTCGCCGACTCGTCCTGCTACTCCTTCGAGGCGGTCAACTACCCGGGCCGCTTCCTGCGGCACGCCAACAGCCGGGTGGGCACCGCCGCCGACGACGGCACCGCGCTCTTCCGGCAGGACGCCACCTTCTGTGCCCGGCCGGGCGTCGGCGGGACCGGCGTCACCTTCGAGTCGCTGAACGTCCCCGGCGCGTACCTGCGCCACTTCGACTCCGCGGTGTCCATCGCCTCCGGCGCCGGAAGCGGCGGCTTCGACCGCCCGCAGACGCTCACGGCCGACAGCAGTTGGACGCTCGAAGCCCCCTGGGCGCCCTGACGGACCCCGACGGAAAGAGAAGCGGGTCCTTCCGGGCGCCACCGCCCGGAAGGACCCGCTCGCTCATGTGCCGATCACGGCTTACGGCCTCTCGGCCGTGTGCAGCGCGGCCACCTCCTCGGAGGAGAGCGCCCGGTCGAAGGCGCGCACCTGGTCGACCGAACCGTTCCAGAAGTCGACGTTCCCGCCGCCCCACCTGGCGCGCCCGACCGCGAGCGGGCCGGTGCTCACGTCCGCCGGACCCGGGGCGGCCGTCGCCACGAGCGCGCCGTCCACGTACAGCCGGATCTCGTTCCTCACGGCGTCCCGCACGCCCACCAGGTGGTACCAGCGGCCGAGTTCGGGTGTCGTGGCGTACCGGGCGCGGTTGCCGCCCGGGGTGCTGAAGGCGAAGGCGCCCTGCCCGTACTGGAGGTAGAAGGGGTTCTCCCGGCGCCGGCCGTCCTGGCTGACCACGGTCGCGTAGTTGCCCGGCAGGGCGTCGAGGGTGGCCCACGCGGAGACGGTGTAGCTCGTGGTGGTGTCGACGACGGGCCCGTCGGTCTGGGCGAAGCGGCCCTCGCCGTCGAACTTCAGCGCGCTGCCGCCGACGCCCGGGGCCCACGTGGTGCCCTCGTTCAGGGTGAGCGGACGCTCCTGGGGGCCGGAGTCCCGCGCGGTCGTGCCCGTGCCCTCGTCCAGGGACCAGGAGGCCCCGCCCTTCAGCGGAGCGCGCTGCCCGGCGGCCGCGCCCGCCGCGATCACCTCGCGGTTGATCGCGCGGACCCGGACCGGGTCGACCTTGATCTCCCGGCGGTCGTACGTGTAGAGGCCGTTGAGCTCGTTCTCCAGGTCGGAGATCTGGGTGTAGACGGAGCCGGACAGCTCGGCCCCCGCGGCCTCCAGGTAGAACTTCTCGGTGTTCTCGACGTACTTCCGGGTCAGCGCCTCCTTGTCGGCGACGCCGCTGTAGATCACGGTCGGGGCGCCGGGCCACATGTGGCCGGGGGTGCGCAGGGTGAAGCCGCCGTGCTCGCCGTCCATCGCGGCCCGGTGGTCCGGGTAGGGGGCGTCGGTGTTGTCGTAGTCGTGGTGGTCGAGAACGTCACCCCTGCCGGAGTCGCCCTTGGAGTTGCAGCAGTTGACCCCGCTGTGGGCGTTGACCACCCGGGACGGGTCGGCCGCCTTCACGGCCTCGGCGATCCGCCCGGTCTCCTCCCGGTCCCACTCGCCCCAGCCCTCGTTGAAGACGATCCAGCCGATGACGGACGGCGAGTCGTGGTGCTGGCGCATCATCTCGCGGCCCTGGTCGACGAAGGCCTGGCGGCCGGCCCCGTCGGTGAGGTTCCCGGAGACGAAGTCCTGCCACACCAGGAGCCCGAGCCGGTCCGCGTGGTAGAACCAGCGCGGCGACTCCACCTTGATGTGCTTGCGCACGGCGTTGAAGCCGAGCTTCTTGTGGGCCTCCAGGTCGAACGCCAGCGCCTCGTCGCTGGGCTGGGTGTAGAGGCCGTCGGGCCAGAAGCCCTGGTCGAGGGTGGCGAGGGAGAAGACCGGCTTGCCGTTGAGCACCAGCTTGGGGAAGCCGCCGACCTTCTCGACCGCGATCTTCCGCATGCCGAAGTAGCCGTCGATCCGGTCGGAGGACCTGCCGTCGGTCAGGCGCACCTCCAGGTCGTAGAGGTACGGGTCGTCCGGGCTCCACAGGTGCTGCTGCGCGACCGGCAGGCGCAGTTCCTCGCCCGCCGGGCCGGTGGTCCGGCCGACGACCCGGCCGCGGGCGTCGCGGGCCACGGCCTCCACGCGCGCCCCGGCCGAGGCGCGGGCCGACTCGACCCTCACGGCCAGGGTGCCGGTGTCGATGTCCGGGGTGGTGACGACGTCGTCGATGGAGACGGGGGCGACGGGCTCCATCCACACCGTCTGCCAGATGCCCGAGGACTGGGTGTAGAAGATGCCGCCCGGGGCGGTGGACTGCTTGCCGGTCGGCTGGTTCGGGCCGCCGGTGTCGGTGACCGCGACGACGATCTCCTGCGGGCCCTTCGCCTCGAGGGCGTCGGTGACGTCGGCGCTGAAGGCGTTGTAGCCGCCGGTGTGCTCGGCGACCCGCTTGCCGTTGACCCAGACGCGGGCCTCGTAGTCGACGGCGCCGAAGTGGAGCATCAGCCGGTCGCCCCCGCCCCGCTTGCCCGCCCTGCCGATCCTCCAGTCCTTCGGCACGTCCACGAGGCGCCGGTAGACCATGTGGTCCTCGTGCCGCTCGATCCCGGAGAGCTGCGACTCGACCGGGAACGGGACGGTGATCCGCTCGTCCAGGTCCTTGCCGAAGACCGGCGTCTCCCCGGCCTCCGCGCCGGCGAACTGCCAGGGGCCGTTGAGGTTCTTCCACCTGCTCCGCACCTGCTGCGGGCGCGGGTACTCCGGCAGCGGGTGCTTCTCGTCCAGTTCGTCGCCCCACGCGGTGGTGAGCCGGTGGGTGGAGGCGTTGGACGCCGAGCGCAGGATCCGGGGCACGGTCTCGTCCCCGTTCCTCAGCCCGCCGAGGCCGTCGTAGTCGACGCGTACCCGCTGGCCCTTCTGGACCGGTTCCGCGAGGTCGACGAGGACGCTGTTCCGGTCGCCCGGGGCGACGCGGACCTTCCTGACCGGCATCGGGGTGGTGTCGGCCTCGACGGTGAGGTGCTCGGCCACCTTCTCCAGGCCGCCCACCCGGTGGTCGAACCGCAGCCGCAGTTGGCGTCCGTTCGCCGGAACGGTCGGCTCCACCGGGTAGACCTCGAAGTCGGCGGGCGGGGTGAACGCGGACTCCGGCACGAGCTGCTTGGGCAGCGCCGGCGTCGACCAGCGCAGGAACATGTTCGCGCCGCCGACGTCCTGGAACATCTCCAGGCGGAAGTCGTGCTTCTCGCCGGCCTTCAGGTGGAGGGGCGCGCCGGTCTGCTCCCGGTCCCAGTCGGGCACCCAGTGGTCGATGACCGGCCGGCCGTCGACGAAGAGCCGGAAGCCGTTGTCCCCGATGCCGTGGAAGGTGTAGTCGCCGGTGACCGGGGCCTCGATCCGGCCGGTCCAGCGGGCGGTGGTGTGCTCGGACCGGCCGGTGAGCGACTGGAAGGTGCCGGTCAGGCCGGAGAAGTCGATCTGCGGGTCGAGGGAGACGCCGCCGAGCTCGGCGAAGTCCCGCGCGCCGGGCGCCGACATGCTGAAGTACTCGCCCTTCAGGCCGTGCACCTCGACGGCGGCGTCCCGGGCGGACGGGGAGACGGCCGTGGGGGAGGAGGCGGGCGCGGCCGAGGCGATGGCGGCCGGGGCGCCGAGGGGCAGCACCAGGGCCGCCGCGGCGAGCAGCGCCCACGTTCCGGTGCGGGATCGGGATCGGGTTGTTCGTCGTGTCATCGAATCTTTCCTCGGGGAGAGGGGAATCGGAGCCGGACCCGGGTCGGGACGTGACGGTGGAGCGCCCGGCGAGGAAGCGCGTTCGCCTCGGGGGCGCGGGGCCCGGCGGTCGCCGCGGGGCGGCGCACGGCCCGCCCGTACGTCGGCACGGGGGTGTCGGCGGGGGGCGTACGGCCGTCATTCCAACGTTGGAAATCGCGTGCAGCCGAAATGACAACACGCGGTGCGGAGGCTGTCCAGACCCCGGACGGGGCGGTGCCGACGACCCGTCACCCGGCGTGCCGTTACGGCCGCTTCGTCTCCGGGACTCATTCCGGAAACGTTGCCCCCGGCCTCTTGCAGCGCTCGCCGAAGCGCGGTTATAACGTTGTAAAGCCAGAGCGGCCGCCCCCTCGGACGGTCGCTCCGGGCCGTGATGTTCCCAGGTCGGGGCCTTGATCCAGAGCGATCGAGGCCGTCGCCGGCCGTGCACCGAAGGTCCGCCGGCCCATCGCGGCGGACCGGCTCCTCTTCCCGCCCCGCGCGACCGCACGCCACTCGGCGGTGCTGTCCCCCCGCCAAGGAGTGTCCTTCCGATGAACCCTCTGTCGACCCTTCCGCGCAGATCCCGCACGCTCTCCGTCGCCTGCGCCGTCGCGGCCTCCGCCGCGCTCGCCCTCTCCGGCTGCGCCAAGTCGGAGACCGCGGACAACGCGGGCGGCGACAACGGCCAGGGCGCCCAGACGGTTCAGACGCCGACCGCGTCCGCCGCCGGACCGGGCTGCACCCTCACCGCCTACGGCGCCCCGAAGCTCGACCTGAAGAACGCGATCGTCGGCTTCTCCCAGTCGGAGAAGGAGGCCAACCCCTTCCGCATCGCCGAGACGCGGTCCATCAAGGACGAGGCCGCCAAGGTCGGCGTCAAGAAGCTCCTCACCACCAACGCGCAGTCCCAGTTGTCCAAGCAGATCAGCGACATCCAGGACATGCTCGCCCAGGGCGCCCAGTTCCTCATCGTGGCCCCGCTCAACTCCGACGGCCTGGAGCCCGCCTTCCAGGCCGCCGCCGCCAAGAAGGTCCCCGTCCTCACCATCGACCGCAAGGTCAACGCCACCGCCTGCGAGGACTACCTGGCCTTCCTCGGCTCGGACTTCGTCGAGCAGGGCAAGCGGGCCGCCGACGCGATGGTCGAGGCGACCGGAGGCAAGGGCAAGGTCGCGATCCTGCTCGGCTCCTCCGGCAACAGCGTCACCACCGACCGCACCAAGGGCTTCGTCGACCAGGTGAAGGCCACGGCCCCCGGCCTGGAGATCGTCGCCCAGCAGACCGGCGAGTTCGCCCGCGACAAGGGCCAGCAGGTCATGGAGCAGCTCATCCAGTCGAAGCCCGACATCACGGCGGTCTACGCCGAGAACGACGAGATGGCCCTCGGCGCCGTCACCGCCCTGAAGGCCGCGGGCAAGGCCCCGGGCAAGGACGTCAAGGTCGTGTCCATCGACGGCACCCGCAATGCCGTCCAGGCCCTGGCCAACGGCGAGTTGAACGCCGTGATCGAGTCCAACCCCCGCTTCGGCCCGCTGGCCTTCGCCACCGCGCAGAAGTTCTACGCCGGCGAGGGCATCCCCGAGGACGTCATCATCTCGGACCGCTCCTACGACCCGGCCAACGCCAAGGCGTCCCTCGGCGGGGCGTACTGACGTGAGGCCGGCGGGAACGGCACGACCGGTACGGGCGCGAAGCCGGTACCGGCGTACGACCGGTACGGCACGTCCTGCGCACCGCCCCCCGATCCGTACGGGCCGGTGCCGTGGTTCCGGCGGGAACCGCGGCCCGGTCCGTACGCCCACCGGCCCGGGCCTCCGCCCGGCCGCGGGGCCGCCCCGCCTCCCCGCCCGCAGCGGTCTCGCTCACCGCCGCGCGGCGACGGGGGCGGCCCCACCCCTCCTCACCACACCTCTCCGGAAGGCCACGTTCATGGCACCCCCCGAAACGGCGGCGTCCGCGGCGAGCGGCACCGCGCCCCCGGCCGCCCCGACGGTGCTGGAGGCCCGCGGCGTCGGGAAGCGCTTCCCCGGCGTGGTCGCCCTCGACGACGTCTCGTTCACCCTCCGCGCCGGCGAGACCCACGCCCTCGTCGGAGAGAACGGCGCCGGCAAGTCCACCCTCATCAAGGTGCTGACCGGCGCGCACCGCCCGGACGGCGGCGAACTGCTCCTGTCTGGACGGCCGGTCCGGTTCGCCCGCCCCTCCGAGGCGCAGGAAGCGGGCATCTCCACGATCTACCAGGAGGTGAACCTGGTCCCGCTGATGAGCGTGGCCCGGAACATCTTCCTCGGCCGGGAGCCCAAGAACCGCCTCGGCCTCATCGACTTCGCCCGGATGCACGCCGAGGCCGCGGAACTCCTCGGCGGCTTCGGCGTCACCGTCGCCCCCCGCCGGGCACTGAACACCCTGGGCATCGGCACCCAGCAGATGGTCGCCCTCGCCCGCGCGGTCTCCGTCGAGGCCCACGTCGTCGTCATGGACGAGCCCACCTCCTCCCTGGAGCCGCGCGAGGTCGAGACCCTCTTCCGCGTCATCGACGACCTGCGCCGGCGCGACATCGCCGTGGTGTACGTCAGCCACCGCATGGACGAGCTGTACCGGATCTGCGACCGGGTCACCGTCCTGCGCGACGGCCGGCACGTCCACACCGGCCCGCTCGCCGAACTCGACCGCGTCCGGCTCGTGTCCATGATGCTGGGCCGCGAGATCTCCGAGGTGCGCCGGCACGGCGTGACGGGCTTCGGCGCCGAGGACCACGACATCGCCCGCGAACCGGTCCTGACCGCCACCGGCCTGACCCGCCGCCACCAACTGGACGACGTCTCCCTCGCGCTCCGCCCCGGCGAGGTCCTCGGCCTCGGCGGCCTGCTCGGCTCCGGCCGCAGCGAGACCGCCAAGGCCCTGGCCGGCGCCCTGCCCCTGGACGCGGGCGAGGTCCGCGTCGGCGGCACCCCGCTCGGCCGCCTCTCCTCCGCGCGCGCGATCCGCGCCGGGATCAGCCTGCTCCCCGAGGACCGCAAGGCCGAGGGCATCGTCCCCGGACTCTCCGTCCGCGAGAACATCGTGCTCGCCGCCCTGCCCCGGCTCTCCCGCGCCGGCGTCGTCTCGCGCGAGCGGCAGGACCGGGTGGTCGACGTCTTCATGAAGCGGCTGCGGATCAAGGCGTCCAGCCCCGAGCAGAAGGTCGGCGAACTCTCCGGCGGCAACCAGCAGAAGGTCCTCCTGGCCCGCTGGCTCTGCCTCGAACCGAAGGTCCTGCTGCTCGACGAACCCACCCGGGGCATCGACGTCGGGGCCAAGGCCGAGGTCCAGGCCCTCGTCGACGAACTCGCCCGGGAGGGCCTCGCCGTCCTCCTGATCTCCTCCGACATCGAGGAGCTCGTCGAGGGCGCCGACCGGATCGTCGTCCTCAGGAACGGCGCCGCCGCCGGCGAACTCGTCGGCGAGAACGTGTCGGAGGAGGCCCTGCTCGCGGCCCTCGCCGACCACGCGCCGCCCGCCGGAGGCGACCCGGGCCCCGTACCCCTCGCGAAGACCACCGAGACCACCGAGAGCCCCGAGAACACCGACAAGACCGTCAAGACCGACCCGGGCGCCCCGGCCGCCGAGGAGGACCCCCGATGACCACCCAGGCCCCCGCGGCACCGGCCCCCGCCGCCGGGACCCGGCCGAACGCCGCCGCGTGGTTCCAGGAGTACGGCGTGTACGCCGCCGTGGCCGCGCTCCTGCTGTTCAACGCCCTGTTCACCGACCACTTCCTCACCGCCGACAACCTCCGCACCCAGCTCGTCCAGGTCGCCCCGATCGTCATCGTGGCCCTCGGCATGGCCCTGGTGATCGGCACCGAGGGCGTCGACCTGTCCGTCGGCTCCACCATGGCCCTGGCCACGGCGCTGCTGCCGCTCTACCTCGGCTACGGACTCGTCCCCGCCCTCCTCGTCGCCCTCCTCGCGGGCGCCGTCGTCGGCGCGATCAACGGCACCCTGGTCTCCGTGGTGGGGCTGCAACCCATCGTCGCGACCCTCGCCCTGTTCGTCGGCGGCCGCGGCCTCGCGCTCGTGACGGCCGACGGACAGCTCAAGCAGATCGTCAACCCCGACCTGCTCGCCCTCGGCACCGGCAGCCTCCTCGGCGTCCCCCTGGTCGTGCTCGTCGCCGGGGCCCTGGCACTCGCCGTCGCCCTCCTCGTCCACCGCACCACCTTCGGCCGCCAGGTCGTCGCCATCGGCGGCAACCGCGCCGCCGCCACCCTGGCCGGCCTGCCCGTGAAGCGCGTCCTGACCGGGGTCTACGTCCTGTGCGGCGTCCTCGCCGCCCTCGCCGGGGTCCTCGCCACCGCCCGCCTCACCGCCAGCGACCCCTCCTCGCTCGGCACCCTGATGGAACTCTCCGCCATCACCGCCGTCGTGGTCGGCGGGACCCCGCTCAGCGGCGGCTCCGTCCGCGTCCTCGGCACCGTCGCGGGCGCCCTGCTCATGCAGTTGCTGCGCGCCACCCTCGTCAAGCACGACCTGCCCGACTCCACCGCCCAGATCGCCCAGGCGGCCATCATCGTCGCCGCCGTCTACGTCGCACGGGAGCGCCGATCCCGATGAACCCCACCTCCTCCCTCACCGCGCCGGGGACGGGCGCCCCCACGCCCGCCGACGCGGCGAAGACCGGCTCCGCGGCCACCGGCACCTCCGCCCCCGAGCGCCTCCTCTCCCTGGTCCAGCGCCAGGGCGTGCTCGCCGTGCTCCTCCTCGTTGTGCTGATCGCCTCCTTCGCGTATCCCACCTTCCCCACCCTCGACAACGCCCGCGGCGTCCTCGTCCAGGCCTCGTTCCTCGCGGTCGTGGCCCTCGGCATGACCCTGGTGATCATCACCGGCGGCATCGACCTGTCCGTCGGCTCCGTCTTCGCCCTCGGCGGCGTCCTCGCCGCCTGGGCCTCGCAGTGGGGCCTGCTGCCGGCGCTCCTCGTCCCGCTCGTGGTGTGCGGCGCGATCGGTCTGCTCAACGGCCTGCTCATCGCCCGCGCCGGCATGGCGCCCTTCATCGTCACCCTCGCCTCGCTCCTGGGCGCGCGCGGCCTGCTGCTCGCCCTCACCCACGAGGGCGCCACCACCTACCTGGTGCCCAAGGGCTCGGCGTTCGCCGCGCTCGGCCAGGGCGACGTCCTCGGCTTCGGGTACCCGATCCTCGTCGCGCTCGCCCTCTTCGGCGCCGGCGGCGTCGTCCTCCAGCGCACCTCCTTCGGCCAGACCCTGTTCGCCGTCGGCGGCAGCGGCGACGCGGCCACCCTCATGGGACTGCCCGTCGCCCGCGCCAAGGTGACGGTGTACGTGCTCAGCGGCCTGCTCGCGGGCTTCGCCGGGGCCCTCAACGCGGCCCGCCTCTCCTCCGGCGTGACCATCATCGGCACCGGCATGGAGCTCGACGCCATCGCCGCCGTCGTCATCGGCGGCACGCTCCTGGTCGGCGGCGCCGGCTCGGTGAGCGGCACCCTGTGGGGCGTCCTGCTGCTCGCCGTCATCCAGAACCTCATCAACCAGATCGGCTCGCTGAACTCCTCGTACCAGTCGGTGGTCAGCGGAGGCTTCCTGATCCTCGTCGTCGTGGCGCAGCGGTACGTTTCACGGAGCAGAAGAACGCTCTGACGCCGGAGCCAACCCCACCCGGACCATCCGGACCACCGGTCCGCCCGGTCAGAGCCGAACCAGAGGAGTTCCGTGGGCGTCAGCCTCAAGGACGTCGCGCAGCGGGCCGGCGTGTCGATCAAGACCGTGTCCAACGTGGTGAACAACTATCCCCACGTCACCCCCCAGATGCGCGCCAAGGTGCAGCGGGCCATCGACGAGCTCGGCTACCGTCCGAACCTCACCGCCCGGCACCTGCGCAAGGGCCGCACCGGCATCATCGCCTTCGCCGTGCCCGAGCTCGGCAACCCGTACTTCGCCGAGCTGGCGGGCGCCGTCATCGACGCCGCCGCCCAGCACGACTACACCGTGCTCGTCGACCACACCGCCGGACTGCGCGAGCGGGAGCTCCTCGTCTGCCAGGAGTTCCGCTCCCACGTCATCGACGGCCTCATCCTCAGCCCCATCCACCTGGAGAACGACGACCTGCTCGCCCGGCAGGAGACCTCGCCGCTCGTGCTGCTCGGCGAGCGCGAGTACGAGGCGCCGTACGACCAGATCGCCATCGACAACGTGGCCGCCGCCCGCAGCGCGGTCCGGCACCTCCTCGACCTCGGCCGGCGCCGGATCGCCTTCCTCGGCTCCCGCACCGGCCGCGAACGCCAGCCCGCCCACCTGCGCCTGCGTGGCTGGCGCGAGGAACTCACCGCCGCGGGCGTCGAGCCCGACGAGGACCTGGTCGTTGCCACCGACGGCTACGGCCGCGGCGACGGGGCCGCCGCCATGGCGGAGCTCCTCGGACGGGGCGCGCGGCCCGACGCCGTCTTCGCCTACAACGACCTGATCGCCCTCGGCGCGATGCGCACCCTCGCCGAACGCGGCCTGCGCGTCCCCGAGGACATCGCCGTGGTCGGCTTCGACGACATCGAGGAGAGCCGCTACGGGGCCATCGGCCTCACCACCGTCCGCCCGGACAAGCAGGCCATCGCCCGGCACGCCGTCGACCGGCTCGTCGCACGCCTCGCGGGCGGCACCGTCACCGAGCCCCGCCGCATCAGACCCGGCTACCGGCTCGCGGTCCGCGAGTCCACCGGCGGCGCCCACACGGTCGCCCCGGCCCCCGGGGGAGGGGACGCGGACTGACCGCCGCCCGCCCCGCCCCCGCGCCACACTTCCCCCACCCACCCGTCCCGAGGACTCCCCATGCCCCGACCCACCGTCCGTCACCGGCCGTTCGGCACCACCCCGGAAGGGGAGGACGTCACGCTCTGGCGCCTCGCGTCCTCCTCCGGCGTGTACGCGGAGATCCTCACCTACGGGGGCGTCCTGCACGCCCTCGGCGTCCCCGACGCCGCCGGCCGCACCGGGAACGTCGTCCTGTCGCTGCCCACGCTCGACCGGTACGCCGAGAAGAGCCCGTACCTCGGGGCGCTGATCGGCCGCTACGCCAACCGCATCGCCCACGGCCGCTTCCCCCTCGGCGGGACGGTCCACGAGATCCCCGTCAACGACCGGGGCCACGCCCTGCACGGCGGCCCCCGGGGCTTCGACGGCAGGGTGTGGGAGGCGGAGCCCTTCACCGACGGCGACACGGCCGGACTGCGGCTGCGCCTGCACAGCCCCGACGGCGACATGGGCTTCCCCGGCGCGCTCGACGTCACCGCCACGTACGCGCTCGACGCCGCCGGCACCCTCGCCCTGGACTGCGCGGCCACCACGGACCGCACGACCGTCGTCAACCTCAGCCACCACGCCTACTTCAACCTGGCGGCGGACGGCGGGGACGTCCTGGACCACACCCTCGGGGTGGACGGCGCCGGATACCTGCCCGTCGACCCCGACGGCATCCCCCTCGGCCCGGTCGCGGACGTCACGGGGACCCCCTTCGACCTGACCTCCCCGCGCCGCCTCGGCGACGGCGTCCTGGCCGGCGGCGACGAGCAGGTCCGCCGCGCCGGCGGCTACGACCACTGCTGGGCGCTCTCCGGCGGGGAGGCGGGGGAGACCGCCGTGCCGCGCCGGGCCGCGCGGCTCGCCGCCCCGGGCGGGACGCGCGCGATGGAGGTGTGGACGACCGCCCCCGGGCTCCAGGTCTACACGGCCAACCAGCTCGACGGCACCCTCACCGACCCCGAGGACCGCCCGCTGCCCCGCCACGGGGCGGTGTGCCTGGAACCCCAGCACTTCCCCGACGCCCCCAACCGCCCCGCGTACCCCAGCGCGGTGCTGGAGCCGGGGACCACCGGCCGGCGCCGCACCGAGTTCCGCTTCCCCGGCCTGCCGGGGTGAGGCTCCTCAGACCTCGGGGGACTTCTCGGTGACCCGCGTCCCCGGGTGCGCCAGGGCGAACAGGAAGGCCACGGCCAGCGCGATCGCCATGCCGTAGAAGACCCACTGGTTCGCCTCGGCGAAGTCCATGCGGATCGCGTCGCCCGCGCCCTGGAGCGCCTTGGCGACGGGCCCGTCCCCGGTGGGCGCCCGGCCGTCCGGATGGCCGGTGACCGCCTCCGCGACCCTCCCGGCCGTCGCCTCCGCCTCGGCCGGCGGCAGACCGCGCCCGGTGAGCGTGTCGGTGATCCGGTGCGCGGAGACGTGCGCGAGGACGGTGCTGAAGACGGCCATGCCGATGGCCGCCGCGTAGTTGCGGACGGTCTGGGTGATGCCGGTGACCTCGCCGTACGAGGCGCCGATGGAGCGGTTGACGGCGTCCGTGGAGGCGGGGGCGAGCAGGAAACCGATGCCGGCGCCCGCCATGGCCGCGTACGGCCACTGGTCGTGCATCGACAGGTCGGTCAGCTTCTGGGCCCACAGGTAGAAGCCGACCGCGCCGAGCGCGCAGCCGATCTTCATGGCCGGGCGGGCGCCGCGCTTGTCGAGGATCTTGCCGCCCCACTGGGAGGCGATGCCGAAGCCGATGAAGAAGTACAGCAGGAACAGCGCGGCCTGGTTCGGCGAGGCGCTCAGCGACACCTGGGCGTACACCGACGCGAAGAAGAAGACCGGCACGAAGGCGAGCATCGCGAAGAACAGCACGAGGCTGTCGATCGTGAACGCCCGGTCCCGGAAGACGTCGAAGTTGATCAGCGGCTGCGCGGTGCGCCGCTCGTAGGCGTGGAACAGCACCAGGACGACCGCGCCGCCGACGACGCAGGCCCAGGTCGCGACGCTGCCCCAGCCCCAGGACGACGCCTGCTGGAAGCCGAGCACGCCCAGGCCCATGCCGACGGCGACCAGGACGGCGCCGACGACGTCGAGGCGTTCGCGGCGACGGCTCTCGGGGACCCGGGCGAGCACGGTGAGCACGATCGCGACGACGGCGACCGGCACGTTCACCCAGAAGATCGCCCGCCAGGTCCAGGCGGTCAGCCAGCCGCCGAGCAGCGGCCCGATGGCCGTCAGGGCGCCGGAGAGCCCGAAGAACAGGGCCAGCGCCCGGCCGCGCCGCTCCACCGGGAAGACCGCGATGACCACGGCGAGCGCCGCCGGGAACATCAGCGCGGCCCCCAGGCCCTGCGTGGCACGGAAGATGATCAGCCAGGTCAGCGCGAAGTCCCCGGAGGGCACGCAGCCGCACAGCGCCGACGAGATCACGAAGAGCAGCGTCCCGGTCAGCATGACCCTGCGGTGTCCGAGGATGTCGGAGAGCCGCCCGCCGAGCGCGAAGAACGCGGCGAGGGAGAGCAGATAGGCGTTGACGACCCACTGCATCCCGGAGGCGGAGAGGCCCAGCTCGGCCGTGATGTTCGGGGCGGCGATCGAGACGATCGTCTGGTCGATGAACGTCATCGACACCGCGAAGAGCATGGCCGCGAGCGCCAGCTTCTGGCGGGGAGCACGCGAGACGGCAGCGCCGTCCCGCGTGGCCGTGGAGTTACCAGCCATGCTTCGATGGTCTCCCCGGACCTCCGGGCGTGCATGCCGAGCCGTCGCTCCGGCGGCCCGCGAGGCGTCGGACGCGGAAGACCGAGCCGACGAACTCCGCGAGGAGCCGTTCCTCGAGCGGCCGCGGCATCGCGTCGAGCAGGACGAGCACCGGCGCCGTCCGCATGGCCGGGCCCCCGTCGCCGTCGAGCCCCGCGAACGCCGGGACGGCGGCGATCCCGTCCGGGCCGAGCCGGCCCGGGGTGAGCCGCGTCTCACCCGCCCCGCACGGCCTTGCTATGCAACTCGTTGCATAGCAAGATCGGGCGCATGGCGCTCGACCACGCGATCCTCGTGTCCCTGCTCGAGAAGCCCGGATCCGGCTACGAGCTGGCCCGGCGCTTCGAGCGGTCCATCGGATACTTCTGGACCGCCACCCACCAGCAGATCTACCGCGTGCTCAAGCGCATGGAGGGCGACGGCTGGATCGACGTCCGGGACGTGCCCCAGCAGGGGCGCCCGGACAAGAAGGAGTACTCCGTCGCCGGACCGGGGCGGGACGCGCTCTCCGCGTGGCTGCACGAACCGATCGAGCCCGAGAGCGTGCGGCACGACCTCGCGGTAAAGATCCGGGGCGCCGCCTTCGACGACCCGGGCGTGCTGATCGGCGAGGTCGAGCGGCACCGGAAGGCGCACACGGACCGCCTCGCCCACTACCTCGCGGGCGAGACCCGCGACTTCGGGGAGCCGGGGCGGACGGCCGGCGGTCTCCTCGACGCGGAACGCGAACTCCAGCACGTCGTGCTGCGGGGCGGCATCGCGTACGAACGCATGATGATCGCCTGGCTCGACGACGTCCTCGCCACGCTCGCCCGCTTCGGGACCGGGCGCTGAACCCGGGACCCTCCCGTCCCTCCTCGCACCCTTCACCACCACCCCTCACCACCACCCCCCATCACGAGCCGGAAAGGCGGACGTCATGGCCGACCCGCTGCTGTTCAACCCGCACACCTACGACCCGGCGCACTTCGACCCGGAGACCCGCCGGCTCCTGCGCGCCACCGTCGACTGGTTCGAGGCGCGCGGCAAGCGCCGGCTCATCGAGGACTACCGGACCCGCGCCTGGCTCGGCGACTTCCTCGCCTTCGCCGCCGAGGAGGGCCTCTTCGCCACCTTCCTCACCCCGTCCTCCGCCGCCGGCGAGGACGAGGGCGACAAGCGCTGGGACACCGCCCGCATCGCGGCCCTCAACGAGATCCTCGGCTTCTACGGCCTCGACTACTGGTACGCCTGGCAGGTCACCGTCCTCGGCCTGGGTCCGGTCTGGCAGAGCGGCAACGCCGCCGCCCGCGACCGCGCCGCCGCCCTCCTCTCCCAGGGCGAGGTGTTCGCCTTCGGCCTCTCGGAGAAGACGCACGGCGCCGACATCTACTCCACGGACATGCTGCTCACGCCCGACGGCGAGGGCGGCTTCCGCGCCACCGGCTCCAAGTACTACATCGGCAACGGCAACGCCGCCGGACTCGTCTCCGTCTTCGGCCGCCGCACCGACGTCGAGGGCCCCGACGGCTACGTCTTCTTCGCCGCCGACAGCCGCCACCCGGCGTACCACCTGGTCAAGAACGTCGTCGACTCCTCGAAGTACGTCAGCGAGTTCCGCCTGGAGGACTACCCGGTCGCCGCCGAGGACGTCCTGCACGCCGGCCGCGCCGCCTTCGACGCCGCCCTCAACACGGTCAACGTCGGCAAGTTCAACCTATGCACCGCCTCCATCGGCATCTGCGAGCACGCGATGTACGAGGCCGTCACCCACACGCACAACCGCGTCCTGTACGGCCGCCCCGTCACGGCCTTCCCGCACGTGCGGCGCGAGCTGACCGACGCCTACGTCCGGCTCGTCGGCATGAAGCTCTTCAGCGACCGGGCCGTCGACTACTTCCGCACCGCCGGCCCCGACGACCGCCGCTACCTCCTCTTCAACCCCATGACGAAGATGAAGGTGACCACGGAGGGCGAGAAGGTCATCGACCTGATGTGGGACGTCATCGCCGCCAAGGGCTTCGAGAAGGACAACTACTTCGCCGAGGCGGCCGTGGAGATCCGGGGCCTGCCGAAGCTGGAGGGCACCGTCCACGTCAACCTGGCGCTCATCCTCAAGTTCATGGGCAACCACCTGCTCGACCCGGTCGCGTACGAGCCCGTCCCGACCCGACTGGACGCGGCCGACGACGCGTTCCTCTTCCGCCAGGGCCCGGCCCGCGGCCTCGGCTCGGTCCGCTTCCACGACTGGCGCGCCGCCTACGACGCGTACGCCCACGTCCCCAACGTCGCCCGCTTCCGCGAACAGGCCGACGCGCTCTGCGCGTTCGTCCTCAAGGCCGCCCCGGACGAGGAGCAGAGCCGCGACCTCGACCTGCTGCTCGCCGTCGGCCAGCTCTTCGCGCTCGTCGTCCACGGCCAGCTCGTCCTGGAGCAGGCCGCCCTCACCGGCCTCGACGAGGACGTGCTCGACGAGCTGTTCGCCGTCCTGGTCCGCGACTTCTCCGCGCACGCCGTCGAGCTGCACGGCAAGGACTCCGCGACCGAGCAGCAGCAGCTCTGGGCGCTCGACGCCGTCCGGCGCCCCGTCGTCGACGAGGCGCGCTCGGGCCGCGTCTGGCAGCGCGTCGAGGCCCTCTCGGGCGCGTACGAGATGACGCCCTGAGCCCTCCCGGCTCGTCCACCATGTGGAAGGGCGACTGAGACGGTCGGGGCCTCTGCTATCGTCCGGCCCATGCAGCACACCGCCACCCTCGCCATGATGCGAATGATGCCCCCGCCCCCGGAGGCGCTTCGCTAGCGAAGCCGTGTGCGCGCAGGACGCGACGGACCCTCCGGAAACGGAGGGTCCGTTTTTTGTTGCCCGGAACCGGAACCGGAACCGGAACCGGAACCGGAACCGGACCCGGCCACCGGGTCCGCGAGCCGGACCCAGACCCCGCCCCCCACTCCCACCGCACGTCTCCCGACAGAAGGGCGAAGTACCGCCATGACCCTTCCCCCGGTCGTCTCCCTCACCGACTGCTCCGACCCCAATGCCCTCGCCCGCCAGTCCACCCGGATCGCCGCCCTCTTCGGCTCCACGCCGACCGTCCTGCCGCTCGGCGGACCGGACCCGGAGGGTGCCGCCGCCCTCACCCTGCTCGACCTGCTCCGCTCCACGGACCTCATCGGCGGCCCCAGCCGCCCGGTCGTGGTGCTCGTCAACATCGCGCCGAGGGACGGGCACTGGCCCAACGGCGTGCCCTTCTGCTCCTTCCGCCACGGCGACCACCTGGTCGTCAGCACCCTGAACCAGCGGGTCCTCGCCCCGCTGGCGGCCTACCTGGACCTGACGGAGGTGCGGGTCACCGACGTCCGCGAGGTGCTGGAGGCCGCCGCCGGCGACTGGGCCGAGCTGACGCCGGCCGAGATCGAGGAGATGGTACGGACCCAGTTCCGCAGCCTGTGGTACGCGCCCCTGCTGGCCCGCTGGCTGGTGGACGGCCACCCCGTCCCCGCCCGGACGACGGCGGTGCGTCCGCCCGTCGACGACGACGTACGGATCGCCGTCGTCGACAACTTCGGCAACTGCAAGCTGGACCGCCCGGCCGCCGACCTGCCCGGCTACGCCACCGCCGAAAGCCTGCTCGTGCGCAACCGGCTCGACGGCCGCGACGTCCCGGTGCGCTGTTACGACCGTCTCCCCGACGTCCCGCTCGGCGAACCCGGAATCACCGTCGGGAGTTCCGGTGTCGGATTCGCCGAACTGGTGGTCCGCGGCGGTTCCGCGGCAGATGTCTTCGGCCTGCGCCAAGGCGATCGAGTCATTCATCTCACTGGCTGACATGTTATCAACGCGTTACTCCGGAAGCGGTCTTCGAGATTGACGCCGCTCTCCGTCGAACGGAATGCTGAAAAGCATGTCCGGAACTCTCCTGCTGGTACGCCGCCGCCACGTGGACCACGTGCGCTGCGCGGCCGATCTGTGTCGCTGAGCACACAGCACCGGCCCTCCTTTCCCGTACTTCTCCCGGACTTCCCCCGAAGGACCTCTGATGTCCCGCACCCGCATGTCTCTCGCGGCTTCCGCCGCCATCGTCGTCGCGCTGACGGCGGTCGGCTGCGCTCCCCAGCCGCAGAGCACCCCCGGACCGGCCGGCGCCGAGAAGGCCGCCCCGTGCACGACCGACAATCCGAGCCTCCACGAGCGCGGCCGGCTCACCGTCGCGACGGATTCCCCGGCCTACGAGCCGTGGTTCGACAGCAACACCCCGTCCAACGGAAAGGGCTTCGAAAGCGCCGTGGCCTACGCGGTGGCCGAGAAGCTGGGGTTCGCACGCGACCAGGTGAAGTGGGTCGTCGAGCCCTTCGCCCATTCCTACGCCCCCGGGAAGAAGGCTTTCGACTTCGACATCAACCAGATCTCCATCACGCCGCAGCGTGCGAAAGCCGTCGATTTCTCCACCAGTTACTACACGGCCAATCAGGCCGTCCTGACGCTCGACGGATCCCGGTTCGCGAAGGCCACGTCCCTGAGCGCCTTCAAGGACGCCGAGATCGGCGTGCAGGTCGCGACGACCAGCTACCAGGCCGTGCTCGACCAGATCAAGCCCTCGAAGCGGCCGAGCGTCTTCAGCACCACCAAGGACGAGGTCACCGCGCTGCGGAACGGCCAGATCGACGCGATCGTCACCGACCTGCCCACGGTCTTCTACCTGGCCGGGGCGGAGCTGGAGAACGGCGAGATCGTCGGCCAGTTCGGCTACGCGGGCGGCACCCCCGAGAAGTTCGGCCTGCTCCTGCCGAAGAACAGCGGGTACACCTCCTGCGTCAACCGGGCCCTCGACGCGCTCAGGGCGGACGGAACGCTCGCGAGGCTCACCACGCAGTGGCTCTCCGCCTCGGCGAACGTCCCCGAGCTGAAGCACTGACGGGCGGACCGTGGACATCAGCAAGACGGCCGCACCGGACCGGCCGGCCGGATCCCCGCTCGCACCCGACGCCCTCTACCGGCCCAGCGACCACGAGCGGGAGCGGCAGCGCCACCGCCGCTCCCGCAAGCGCCGCCACACCTGGATCTCCCTCCTGTGCACCCTGCTCGGTCTGACGGCCGTGGGCGCGGCCGCGGTCGCCTCGCCGGGCTGGGAACGCGTCGACAGCCTGTTCTTCGACGGCGCCGAGCTCCGCTCCGCCTTCCCCGACCTCCTGCGGGGCTTCTGGCTCAACATCCAGATGTTCCTCGTCGCCGAGGTGCTGATCCTCGTCCTGGGGCTGCTGATCGCCCTGGTACGGGTCACCCGCGCACCGGGTCTCCAGCCGCTGCGGCTCGCCGCCACCGTCTACGTGGACGTCTTCCGCGGCGTGCCGACCCTGCTCCTCGTCTTCCTCGTCGGCTTCGGACTGCCGGCGCTCCAGCTCCAGGGCACCCCCTCCGAGCCGTGGGTCCTCGGCGTCATCGCCCTGGTCCTCTCCTACACGGCCTACGTCGCCGAGGTGTTCCGGGCGGGACTGGACTCGGTCCACCCCGCGCAGCGGAACGCCGCCCGGGCCCTGGGCCTCGACGAACGGCAGACCCTGCGGCACGTCGTGCTGCCCCAGGCGGTGCGCAACGTGCTCCCACCCCTGCTCAACGACTTCATCGCCCTGCAGAAGGACACCGCGCTGGTCGCCGTCCTCGGCCCGCTCGAAGCGCTGCGGGCCGCGCAGATCAAGGCGGACTACGACTTCAACTACACCCCGTACCTGGGAGCGGCCCTCTTGTTCATCGCGGTGACCATCCCGCTCACCCGCCTCGCCGACCGGCTCCAGCGGCGGGCCGCGCGGCGCACCCGGGCGGGGGCGGACCGATGAGCGGACCGCTGCTGCGCATCCGCGGCCTCCGCAAGCAGTACGGGGAGCGGCTGGTGCTGCGCTCGGTCGACCTGGACGTCGCCGAGCACCAGGTCGTCTGCCTGATCGGCGGTTCGGGCTCGGGCAAGTCGACCCTGCTGCGCTGCGTGGACCTGCTGGAGGTCGTCGACGACGGCACCGTCCATCTGGGGGATACCGAGCTGACCGACCCCCGGCTGGACCCCGACGTCGCCCGCAGGCGGATCGGCATCGTCTTCCAGGCGTACAACCTGTTCCCGCACCTGAGCGTGCTGGACAACATCACGCTCGCGCCCCGCCAGGTCCACGGCGTCCCGCGCAGGAAGGCCGAGGGCTCGGCCCGGGAGCTCCTGAACCGCCTCGGGCTCGCGGACAAGGCGCACGAACACCCCGACCGGCTGTCCGGCGGACAGCAGCAGCGCGTGGCGATCGCCCGCGCCCTGGCCACCGAGCCGGAGCTGCTGCTCTTCGACGAGATCACCTCCGCCCTCGACCCCGAACTGGTCGGCGAGGTCCTGGACGTCGTCGCCGACCTCAAGGGGCGCGGCCTGACCATCCTGATGGCCACGCACGAGATGGACTTCGCCCGGCGGGTCGCGGACCGGGTCTGCTTCCTGGAGGGCGGCGTGATCGTGGAGCAGGGCACGGCGGAACAGGTGCTCACCGCTCCGCAGGAGGAGGCCACGCGGCGCTTCCTCGCCCGCGCGCTCGACCGTCCCTGACCCCGCCCCTCCCGCGGACCGCGAAAGCCGGCGCCTCCTCCGCCCGAGGATCGTCCTCGTCGGGCAGGATCTCCGCCGGCTCGGAGTACGGCGGGAAGAACGCCTTGGCCCCGCGGGCCACGTAACGCTTCCACGCCCCTCGTACAGGGCGTGGAAGCGTTTGTACGCCTCGGATCCGCCGCCCCGCCGGCACTCGGCGCACCACCCCGGCCGGTCCGATCGACCAGCTTGGTGCGCACGTGCCGAACCGGGGGCCCGATGTCCGGTTCGGCTCCAAGAGATTTCCGCACACACGGGAGTCGAACGGTGACGTCACACGACGATGACGCGGCGTCCGCGTGTGTGTCCGGCCTTGCTGTCGAGGTGTGCCGCCGCGGCCTCGCCGAGTGCGTACGACCGCGCGACGGGGATGTGCAGCTTCCCGCGCGCGATGAGGGCCGCGGCCTCGGCGAG
Organism: Streptomyces sp. NPDC007872; assembly: GCF_042868165.1. NCBI lineage: Bacteria > Bacillati > Actinomycetota > Actinomycetes > Kitasatosporales > Streptomycetaceae > Streptomyces > Streptomyces sp. NPDC007872. The sequence continues at coordinate 595,004 of NZ_JBIAEA010000001.1, read as the reverse complement.
CGCGTCCGGCACGCTCCCGGCCACGCCGGAGAAGCGGACGCCGAAGGCGGACGCGCCGAGATCCGCGATGGTGACGACCTTGCCCGGGTCCCCGGTCAGCTCGACCAGTTCGGGGACGACGCCCGAGCCGGACAGGTCGAGGGCGGCATCGACGGGACCGAGCCGCCGCACACGTTCCGTCCAGCCGTCGCCGTACGTCGTGGCGAGGGCGCCGAGGCCACGCAGGTAGTCCTGGTTCGCGGCACTCGCCGTGCCGATCACCTCGATGCCGCGGTCGCGGGCGATCTGCAGCACCGCCGAGCCGACTCCCCCGGCCGCGCCGCTCACCAGCAGGGTCTGCCCCGGCTCCACGCCGACCTCGCGGATGATGCGCAGGGCCGTCTCCACCACGGACGGGTATCCGGCCGCCTCCTCGAAGGTCAGGCCCCCGGGCATCCGGGCCCAGGCGCCGAGCACGGCGAACTCGGCATACGTGTCCGTGCCTTCGCCGAACACATGGTCTCCGACCTCGACGTCCTCGACCCCTGCGCCCACCTCGTCCACGATCCCGGCGGCGTCGATGCCCACCCCCGCGGGCAGCTCGGTGGGGTGCGCTCCCAGGACCTGGCCCTCGCGGATCCGCCAGTCGACGGGGTTCACACCTGCCGCCCGTACGGCGATACGTATCCGGCCGGGGCCCGGGTGGGGCTTCTCGGCGTCGATGAGACGGAGGACGTCCGGGCCGCCGAATTCGGCGAAGCTCACTTTCTTCATGCGACCGACCGTAGCACTAACGGTTAGTGTTTTGGAGTCGTTAGGTTTGCGTACTCGGTGGCGCTGATAGCGTGGGCGCATGACCGTGCCCACCGGACGCCGCGAGCGCAAGAAGGCCGCTACCCGCCAGAAGATCGCCGACGCGGCCCTGCGGCTGTTCCTGGAGCGCGGATACGACGCGGTGGGCATCCGCGACGTCGCCGCCGAGGCCGACGTCGCCGTGACCACGCTCTTCTCCCACTTCGCCTCGAAGGAGGCGCTGGTCTTCGAGCAGGACGACGACTTCAGGGAACGCCTCGTGCGGGCGGTCGCGGACCGGGGGCCGCGGGAACCGCTCATGCCCGCGCTGCGCCGCGAGGTCCACGCGATGGTCCGCCACTGCTCGGCGGAGGGCGCCGCCCCGATCTGGCGCATGATCGACGCGTCGCCCGCCCTGCGCACGTACGAGGAGTCCATGCGGCTGCGGCACGCGGACGCGCTGGCGACCGCCATCGCCGCCGAGCTCGCCCTGCCGGAGCCGACGACGGCGTGCCGCACGATCGCGCGGTTCGTGCTCGACGCGTACGCGCTGGGCCGCGAGGCGGCCGAGCCGGAAGCGGCGTTGGACGAGGTGTTCCGCATGGTCGAGGCGGCCTGGGAGGTCGCCCGGCCGCGCTGACCCGAGGCCGGCCGCCGAGTCGCAGCAGCGCGTCGTAGGCCTGCTGGACGGGGTGGTCGCCGCCGCCCGGGGCGCAGTCGGCCGGCGCGACGACGGCAGCCCTCGTCGTCCCTGCGCCCGCGGGGATGCCCCCCATGCCCCGGCGGAGTTCACCGCCGAGGTGATGACCCACCGGACAGGGCTCGGGGATACCGCCAAAGGCCGGTTCCCGTACCGCTTCCGGGTAGAAGGGCCGTCAACGGTTGTCCTGCCGTGCGAGGGCAAGAGGGGGTGGCGATGGAAGCGGCCAAGTGGTCGGTGGACCGTGAGCGCCTGGAGCAGTGGGTTCCCGAGGGGGAGCGGATGACGGCCGGCTGCGCGGTGACGTACGGGCGCTCGATGGGGGGCTTGGTGCCGCGGCGCGCCTCGCTTCTGCTGACCGACCGCCGGGTGCGTGTGCTACGCCACCGGGGCAATGACCGCCGGTATGCCATACGTGGTGTTCTGTTCGAGATCATGCGCGGTGAGGCCGAGGCGGTGTGCAGTGATCCACGGGCGCGGGTGGAGTTCGACAAGGGACAGGAAATCGAGCTGCGCCGGCACGACGGCGGGGTGGAGCGCCTGCTGATCAGCCAGTGGGATGCCGTGCACGCTGAGGCCCTGTACGCGGCGTTTCCTCCTGAGGGCCGTGATCCGCAGTGACGTGACAGCGCCTCCCTTCCGCACCGTCGGCCCGGTCTGCGCCGGTGGATCTCCCCTCCTTTCCGGCGCGCCCGGCTTGGTCCGGTCCAGCTCCCGGCCCGTGAGCGTGCCCGGCGCACCTTCGGCGCAAACGCGACCTCCTCGACTGTCAGCGACGACCCGATGACCAAGAGCCGTCCCCGCGTTCGCGGGGGTGTCGGATGCGCCGGGCACTGGGGCGGCGGGGGAGCGAGCCGGTGACCCTGCCCGTGCCGAAGCTTCCGCCCTTCCCGCTCCGTCGGTCCCCGGACCCCGACCGGTGGTGCCGTCACGCCTCCCTGCCGGTGGGAAGCGACATCGCTTCCCACCGGCGCAACGAGCAACCCGGTGGACCTGTGCGGTCACGGCCCTAGTCGAGCGGGTCGAGCGTCACGTACGCCTGCTGCGGGTTGCCGTCGTGCACCAGTGACTCGTGCGCGCCGACGTCGTCGAAGGCGAAGCCGTACGCCTTGCCGTCCACCATCCGCTCGTGGATCGCGCGGGAGTAGTGGTTGGTCACCGCGTCCTTGTAGAACCCGGCCGACGAGGCGTCCGGCTGGTTGGGGTTGGTGAGCAGGGTGGAGCGGTTGTACCCCGCGCAGAGCGTGCGGGAGATGGGGCCGCGCACCTGGTCGTTCGGGGCGTCCAGGAGCTTGTAGCAGCCGAAGACGCTGTCCGAGTCGGGCTTCTGGAAGGAGGTGACGACCTGGCCCGACCCGTTGGTGAAGTTCATGACGTTGCCCGAGACCCGCCCGTAGTACTTCACGGACGGCTGGTTCGCGAAGGGCGTCACGGTCAGGGTCGACGTGGCGTACTTGCTCCAGACCCGGTTGATGTAGTCGTTCATCGCCCCGGCCGGCAGCCCGCCGGCCTCGATGCCGTGGCCCGGGGCGAGCGCGCGCAGCACCGTGCCGTCGGAGCGGGTCTGCACCAGGCCGCCCCAGCCGCCGGGCTGGGCGCGCAGCGCGGCGAAGAAGCCCCGGTACCCGCCGGGCTTGAGGCGTCCCGCGTTCGCGACGGAGCCGTCGGGGCGCTTCACGCCCACCGCGTACGGCACCGAGACCATGTCGACCTGGGTGCTGTTGAGCCAGAGGCCCGCGTCGTTGAGCGTGTACTCGGACCAGTTGAAGAGGATGTTCCTGTTGGGGTCGCTCGGGTTCTGGACCGCGGGCTGCACGAGGCCGCCCGTCGCCACCTTGAAGTTCAGCTTCTGGCCGTAGCTGAAGTAGACCCGGCCCGAGAACTTCGGCAGCCGGATCGTCATCGACTTCCCGTTGGCCGGACCGGCTATGGAGGCGTCGGGCGCGGGGCTGGGGACGGAGCCCCCGGCCGGCCAGGGGTGGAAGGTCCCGTTGGCGTCCGCCCACCCCTGCCGGCCCGTCGAGAGCTCGGTGCCGAGGTTGTAGACGTACACCTGCTCCCCGCGACCGGAGTTGTTCGTGAAGGTGAGCGGGATGGTCGTGGGGACGGCGGCCTCGACGGGGCCGGAGGAGACGGCGACGGTGACGCCGGTGCCGGCCAGCGCGGCGGCCGCCAGGAGGGGGATGAGTCGGACGCGCGTGCGCCTGTGACGTGCGGACACGGGGGCTCCTCGGGGGTGGGGGGAATCCGTGTGGGGGGAATCCAGGGGGACCGCGCTCCGGAGAACGCGCTTGAGAGCGCTCTCAAGAATGGAAGGGTGGGATGGGCCTGTCAATGGCCGCGACGGATCCGGCGGTGGTCGGCGGGGCGCCCCCACACCGCCCTCCCGACGTGCGAGCGACAGAATTTGATCGGTTTATTGCATTTCAGGTACGACCGTCGGTCGCTTTGTGCAACCGGAGTGACCGGTGGGGGTTGTCCTTTCGGCAAAGTCACACGGGCAACCCGAACTGACTATGCTCACCGGTGTGTTGCGCTGCGCTCACAGCGAGTCATGAACGTCGTGGGCGCGGACGGAGTACAGCCGTGAGGGAAAGCGCCCGTCGGCGCGATTCCCGGAGCGGCCCCCGGGTTTCCGCCCGTCGGGTTTTCATCGGAGCACGCGTACACATGCCCGAATGAAGTCCGTCTCCGTCCCCTTCGGCGCACCGCACCCCCACGGTCCGCTCATTCCAGACTTCTTAGGGACCCTCCTGATGGTTCGTGCAGGTTCGATTTCCAGATCCCGGCCGGCTCCGGTCGTCCGGGAATGGCTCCTCCCCCCGGGAGTTCTGGCGGGAGCCTCCCTGATCGCGCTCCTCCTTTCCCCTGCACAGATACGGACACCGGTCGCCTGGTGCGGTCTCGCCGCGGTCGCCCTGACGGTGCTCACCTCGGCCGGGACCGCGCGCCGGGTGCGCTCGGCGGAGGCGGCCCGCCACACCCGGGCGAGGGCCGAGGCGGAGAGGTACTACGAGCAGCGCGAGGCCGCCCTGCTCGGACGCCTCGCCGACCAGCGGGCCACCACCGTCTGGCTCGCCGAGGAGCTCCTGCCCGCGGCCGTCGCCCGGCTGAAGAGGGGCGACCCCGCCTCCGACATCCTGCGCGCCGTCGACTTCGGCAAGCACCTCGACAAGGAGTTCGCCGAAGCGCTCAAGGGCGCCCTGCGGGCCCTCCTGGAGGCGGTCGAGGCCGAGGAGCACACCCGCGACGCCTCCCAGCGGGCGCTCGTGGCGGTCGCGCGCCGCGTCCAGGCGATCGTGCACCAGCTCGCCAAGGACCTGCACGCCATGCAGATCCTGCACGGCAACGACATCGTGGTCTCCCGCGGCCTCCAGGACGTCGACCACCGCAACGCCCTGATCGGCCGCCTCGCCGCCAGCATCGCGGTCCTGGGCGACGCCCGCCCCGGACGCCAGTGGTCGAAGACGATCCCGCTCTACGACATCCTGCGCGGAGCCATGTCGCGCATCGTGGACTACCCCCGCGTCAAGCTCCAGGCGGTGGCGGAGGTGGCCGTGGTCGGCCCCGGCGCCGAGCCGCTGATGCACCTGTTCGCCGAACTCCTCGACAACGCCACGTCGTTCTCGCCGCCGCACGCCCCCGTGGAGGTCACCGCCAACGAGGTGCCCTCCGGCGTCGTCGTCGAGATCGAGGACCGGGGCGTCGGCCTCACCGAGGAGGTCAGGCAGCGCGTCGAGCGCGTCATGGCGCAGTCGCAGCGCACCATCCAGCTCGCCAGCCTCGGCGAGGTGACCCAGCTCGGCCTCCCCGTCGTCAGCCGCCTCGCCCGCGAGCACGGCTGCGAGGTCCACCTGCGCACCTCCGCCTACGGAGGCGTACGGGCCGTCGTGCTCGTCCCCCGGAACCTGATCACCACCATGCCCCCGTCCGCCCTGCGGCCCGACGACTTCGCCCGCAGGCGCGCGAACGGCCCGACCGGCCCCGTGAGCGGACCGTACCGGCCCGCGGGCGGCCCGGCCCGGCCCGCGCCGGTGCCCACGCCGACGCCCCCGCCCCTGCCGTCCCCCGCCCTCGCCATGGAGACGGGCGAGGTCAGGAAGGCCCCCAACGGCCTCCCGCAGCGGCGGCGCGAGTCGCCCGTCCCGATCCCGGTCGTAGTGACGGGCCCCACGCCCCCCGCCGTACCGGCCTCCTCCAAGCCGTCGCCCCAGCCGGGCCTGATGTGGGAGGCGTTCAACGGCGAGAAGAAAGCGGCCGCCGATCCCTCCCCTTCCCCCCACGAGCCTTCAGATGAGGTCGAGTAACATGCAGCCACTGCCCAACATGGACTGGATGCTCACGGAGCTCGTCAACAGCGTTCCGTTCGTACGCCACGTGGTCATCCTCTCGGCGGACGGACTCAGCATCGGGCAGGCGAACACGGCGCCCGACACCGCCGACGCCATCGCCGCCGCCTGCTCCGGCATCCAGAGCCTGGCCCGGGCCATCGCCCAGATGTTCCCGCACGGCGACGGCTCCACGCGGATGGTCGGCATCGAGGCGGACGGAGGCTACTTCTCCCTGATGGCGGCCGGCCCCGGCGCCTACCTCGCGGTCCTCGCCGACCAGGAGGTGGACGCCGGACTGCTCGGCGACCGCATGCGGACGCTGGTGGCCCGGATCGGCCAGCACATGACCAGCCCGCCCCGGCAGGACGTCAGGCAGGCGATGTGACATCGGAGAATCCGGGCCCCTGGAATGAAGGCAACCCCGTTCCGCTCTACGTCATCACCGGCGGCTCCGGTTCCTCGCCCAAGGGCTTCAACCTGGTCACCCTGATCGTGGCGCGGTCGGCGCCCGACCCCTCGATGCAACCCGAGCAGGCCGCCATCCTCACGATGTGCGCGTACCCGCTCTCGGTGGCCGAGCTGTCGGCCTACCTCAGCCTTCCGTTCAGCGTCGTCACCGTGCTGCTCGTCAAACTCGTCGAGAACGAACGGGTCGAGGCCATCGCACCCGTGCCGGTGGCGGCCTTCCCCGAACGCGGCCTACTGGAGGCGGTGATCCATGGACTACGCAAGCTCTGACACGCTCGTTCCCGGCCCGCGCGGCACCGACAAGCTGCTGCCGCACAGCGCCAGGGGCGTCAAGGTCGTGATCGTCGGCGGCTTCGGCGTCGGCAAGACGACCATGGTCGGGACGGTGAGCGAGATCCCGCCCCTGACCACCGAGGAGACCATGACGCAGGCGGGCGTCGGGATCGACCACAACCCCGGCGCCGAAGGCAAGAACACCACGACCGTCGCGCTGGACTTCGGACGGATCAGCATCAACCAGGAGCTGGTTCTCTACCTGTTCGGCACCCCGGGACAGGAGCGCTTCTGGTTCCTGTGGAACGGCATCTTCGAAGGGGCGCTCGGCGCGGTGGTCCTCGTCGACACGCGCAGGATCGAGGTCTGCTTCGAGGTCATCACCCGCCTGGAGGACCGCCGCGTCCCCTTCGTCGTGGCCGTCAACACCTTCCCGGAGGCCCCGCAGTACCCCGTGGAGGAGCTGCGCACCGCCCTGGCCCTCGGCGAATCCGTGCCCCTCGTCACCTGTGACGCACGGGACCGGGCGTCCTGCCGCGACGCCCTGCTCTCGCTGATGGACTACCTGCACACCCTCGTCGCCGCCCAGGAGACCGCATGACCTTCCCACCCGCCGAACACGCCACCGCGCAGGCGGGCCGGATCCCGCCCCCCGGCTGCCCGGCCCACGCCGTCGCCGGGACCGACGGGGCGACCCGGCTCTACGGCGAGGCGGCGGCCACGGACCCCATGGGCCTCTACGAGGAACTGCGGGCCGCCCACGGCCCGGTGGCGCCCGTCCTGCTCGACGGCGACGTGCGCGCCTGGCTCGTCCTGGGGTACCTGGAGAACCGGGACGTGGCCAGCCGCCCGACCCAGTTCTCCCGCGACCCCCGCGTCTGGCACGGCTGGCGGAGCGGGGAGATCGACCCCGCCACCTCGCCGCTCATGCCGATGATCGGCTGGCGCCCCGACTGCGTCTGCGCGGACGGCGAGGAGCACCAGCGGCTGCGCGGAGCGGTCACGGCCGGCCTCAGCCAGTTCGACCACCGGGGCGTCCGCCGCCACATCACCCGCTTCGCCCACCAGGTGATCGACGGGTTCTGCGAGAAGGGCGAGGCCGAGCTGGTCGGGCAGTTCACCGAGCACCTGCCCATGCTCACCCTCATCCACCTCCTCGGCATGACGGACGAGGAGGCCCCCGAGCTGGTGCACGCCGCCCGGGACCTCTTCAAGGCCACCGAGACGTCGCTCGCCAGCAACGCCTTCGTCCTGGAGAGCCTCGAACGGCTCGTCGCCGCCAAGCGCGCCCACCCGGGGCACGACATCGCCTCCGCCCTGATGGCCCACCCCGCCGGCCTCACGGACGAGGAGGTCCAGCACCACCTGCGCCTCATCCTGCTCGCCGGATACGAGACGACCGCCAACCTCATGTCCAACGTCCTGCGGATGGTCCTCACCGACCCCCGGTTCCGCGGTTCGCTGGCCGGCGGTCAGATGACCCTGCCCGAGGCCGTGGAGCAGGTCCTCTGGGACGAGCCGCCGCTGATGGTGTGCCCGGGCCGCTGGGCCAACAGCGACACCACCCTCGGCGGACAGGAGATCAAGGCGGGGGACATGCTCCTCCTCGGCCTGGCGGCGGGGAACGTCGACGAGACGATCCGGCCGGACCCCGCGGCCCCCGTGCACCACAACCGGGCGCACCTGTCCTTCAGCGCCGGTACGCACGAGTGCCCCGGTCAGGACATCGGCCGCATCATCGCCGACGCCGGCATCGACATCCTGCTCACCCGGCTGCCGGACGTGGCCCTCTCCGTACCGGAGGAGAGCCTCGCCTGGCGCTCCAGCACCTGGGCCCGGCACCTGACGGCGCTGCCCGTGAGCTTCTCCCCGCGTCCTCCCCGGGCCGACGACGGCCCGGCCCCGCTCCCGGCCCCGCCCGTCCAGAGCGACGGGGTCCCGCCGGTGCCGCCGGTTCCGGCGGGCGCCCCCGCGGGGGCGCGCCGGCCCGAGGCCCGCGCCTCGTGGTGGACGCGCGTGAAGCGCCTGCTGGGCGGACGGTAGGAGCCGACGGCGGCGGGGGGTCCGGACCCCCCGCCGCCGTCACTCCTGGAAGGAGACGTCCGAGGCGGTGTAGCGGGGCGCGCCGGTGTACCAGGCGTGGATCCCGGACAGGAACCCGCAGGCCCCCCGGAGCCAGGCCTCCAGCTCGGCCTGCTCGGCCGGGTCGAGCCCGGCCCGCCGGACCAGGAGCGGCACCTCGTTCCGCCGGAGGTGCTCGAAGTCCCGCAGCCGGGCGTTCACCAGGTTCAGGGCGGCGGGCACGGCGTCGTGGAGGGCGATCCCGAGGGACGCCCCGACCACCACGACCAGGTTGTTGACGTCGTTCTCCTCGTGGACCTCCCGCTCGTAGGAGGCGATGTCGTTCGCGAGGCCCATGAAGTCCATGAAGGCGTCCAGGAGGGCGCGGACGGTCCGGCCGTGCCGGATCTGCTCGGGTATGCGCGCGCCGGTCGCCAGCTCGACGGAGTAGGGGGCGGTGTGGGCGGCGAAGCTCTCCCGCCGGAACGGGGCGTAGTCGATCAGGTGGGGGACGCGGCCGGTGCGGCTGTTGGCCAGCTCCTCGACCCCCGCGTCGACGTACCTCGCCAGGGCCCGGTTGAAGTCGTGCCGCCAGTGGGCGAGTCCCGGCGGGAAGAGGTGCTGCTGGAGATCGGCGATGCCCCGCTCGACGGCGTTCACCGGCTCCGGCAGCCGGGCGTCGGGCTCTGGCCGCAGGAAGGCGTGCAGCCGGGCGGTGAAGAGCCGCGCGCCGGGCAGGTCACCGGTCTGCTTGAAGGCCGAGGCGAAGTGGTCGTCCCAGGCCAGGGCCCATATGTTGAACCGGTGGTTGAGCCGGAGGGCGGGCAGCGGGGCGTCGGGGAGCGTCCAGGCGGTCAACTGGTCGACGGTCATGGCGTGGAACTTCGCCCGGGACCATATGGCCGGGTGGCCGGGCAGCTCCCCGTACCCCTCCAGCATGCCCATCTCGCGCGCCCAGGTCTCGCTCTCCCGGTGCAGGCTCGACAGGTACGGGTTCACCCGCAGCGGGTGGGGCATCCACAACTGCGGGGGCTCGACGGTGCGCACGGTCATGGGGACCGACCTCCTACTCTCCTCGGCCCGCCACGGCATGCGGACCACCATGGGGGCGGCCCGCCCGGGGGAGGGGGCGCGCCGCGCGCGCCCGTACGTGACGACGACCGCCCCGGCCGCGAGGCCGGACGGTGCCCGCCTCACAACCCTCCAAACCTGCCCGTCACGAACGGCCGGCAATCACCCGACATTCGCTGACTCACCATCAGAACAGGTTCGCTCCCGGAACGGAACGGTCCTCCTCGTGCACTTTCCATGAACCGGGGACAAGAACGGTCACTCCACCGCCCCTCACGTGGCATCCACGGAGGTGACCGACGCCCTCCCGCCCACGCCGGACACGGGTCTCCACCGGGCCGTCGAGGCCGGGGACCGCGGACGCCGGGACCCCGCGCGAACCCGCGAAGGCCCTCGGCGGCCCCGCGAGGGCCATCGGCGGTCGGCTCTTTTCGGCTACTCGCCGCGGTGCGTCGACCGGTCGCCGTCCTCCGGCGGCCTCCCACTGCCGCTGCCGCCGGCCCGCTCCGCTCACTCCACCGTCCCCCACCACGCCCCCGTCCGCCCCGCCCCCGGGGCCGGGTGGTCGGGGAGGCGGGTGTCCAGGGCGAGGCGGGAGACGATGCGGTAGCGGTCGCCGCGGTAGAGGGAGCGGACGTACTCGACGGGGCGGCCGGTCGTGTCGGAGGTGGTCCGGTCGAAGAGCAGGGCGGGGGAGAGGACCGGGACGCCCAGGAGGGCGGCCTCCTCCTCGCTCAGGACGGTCGGCTCGATCGACTGCACCGCGTGGGCCGTGCGGATGCCGCGCCGCTCGCGCAGGTGCGCGTAGAAGCCGCCCTCCATGTCGGCGGCGGTGAGACCGGGGACCAGGTCGGCGGGGACGTGGAGGTGCTCCAGGGCGATCGGGGCGCCGTCGACGTGCCGGAGGCGGGTCACGTGCACCAGCTCCGCCGCCGGGGAGACCGCGAGCCTCCGGCCGATCCGGGCGCCGGCCCGTACCGTACGCAGGTCGAGCACCGTGCTCGTCCAGTCGCCCCGGCTCCGGGGCGCGCCCGCGCCCCGGTGCTCGGCGACCAGCTCCTGCGTGACCTTGTCGGGCGCGACGAACGTGCCGCGGCCGTGCTCCCGTACCAGCAGGCCCGTCGCCACCAGCTCGTCGACGGCCGCGCGGAGCGTGGGGCGCGAGACGCCCAGGGTCGCGCAGAGGGTGCGCTCGGAGGGGATGGCGTCGCCGGGGCGGCGGCCGTCGATCACGGTCAGCAGGTGCTCCCGCACCCGTTCCCGCTTGAGCTCCATGCCCGCCCCTCCCTGCCGCGCCGTCCGTCGCGGGTCAGTATGCATCCCCCTCGGTGGAGGAGGTCACGACCCCGTCGCGGGTGAAGTCCAGGCGGGAGACGATGCGGTACCGGTCGCCCCGGTAGACCGAGTGGACGTACTCGACGGGCCGGCCCTCCGCGTCCAGGGTGAGCCGCTCGATGAGGAGCGCGGGGGAGAGGACGGGGACGTCCAGGAGCGCGGCCTCGTCCTCGCTGACGACGGTCGGCTCGATCGACTGGGTCGCCTCCTTGACCCGGACCCGGTGGTGCTCCCGCAGGTGGTCGTAGAGGTCGCCCGCCTCCAGCTCCTCCGGGGTGAGCGCGGCGCCGACGAGGTCCGCAGGGATGTGCAGGTGCTCGATGGCCATGGGCGAGCCGTCGACGAGCCGGAGGCGGGCGACGTAGAGCAGCTCGGCGGCGGGGGAGAGGCGGAGCCGGCGGCCGATGCGGGCGCCGGCCCGGATCGTGGCGGACTCCAGGACGGTGCTGGACCAGGTGCCCGAGGCGCGGGGCACGGCGAAGGCCGCCTCGTCCGGGGCGAGTTGCTGCACGATCTTGGCGGGGGCGACGAACATGCCGCGGCCGTGCTCCCGTACGAGCGCGCCCGTGGCGACGAGTTCGTCGACGGCCGCGCGCAGGGTGGGACGGGAGACGCCGAGGGCGGCGCAGAGGGTGCGCTCCGACGGGATGGGGTCGCCCGGGCCGCCCGCCTCGATCAGGCCGAGCAGGTGTTCCCGTACCCGCTCCCGCTTCAGCACTCCGCTGGAGGAGCCGTCCTTCATGCCGTTCTCCCTGACTGATCAGTTGATCCTGACTGGTCAACTGGTAAGTCCGATGGTAACCCGGCACCTTGACCTGTCGTCGAGTGAACGGCACATGTTTTCTGGGGGATTGACGGCCGGAACGGACCGTGCCACCTTCTGCTCACACGCCTGACCACTTGACCAATTGGTCAAACAAGCAGCGAGGTGCCCGTGAACATCCGTCCCCTCGGCAGAACCGTCGCCCTCGCGGTGACCGTCGTGCTCGCCGCCACCGCCTGTGGCGGCTCCGACGACCCGAAGGCCTCCGGAGGGCCGGAGAAGGTCACCGTCTGGATCATGAAGGACAGCGTCACCGACGCCTTCCTCGACCGCTTCCGCACCGGCTTCGAGGCGGAGCACCGGGGCATCGACCTCGACATCCAGATCCAGGAGTGGGACGGCATCGGCGAGAAGGTCACGGCCGCCCTCGCCAGCAAGGACGCCCCGGACGTCATCGAGGTCGGCAACACCCAGGTCGCCCAGTACGCGGCCAGCGGCGGCGTCCGCGACCTCAGCGACAAGGTCGCCGCACTGAACGGCGCCGACTGGCTGCCCGGACTCGCCGAGCCCGGGAAGGTCGACGGCAAGCAGTACGGCATCCCCTGGTACGGGGCCAGCCGCGTCGTGATCTACCACAAGGACCTCTTCGCCGCGGCCGGCGTCACCCCGCCGAAGACCCAGGAGGAGTGGCTCGCGACCACCGCCAAGTTGAACAAGGGCAAGACGCAGGGCATCTACCTCCCCGGCCAGAACTGGTACACCCTCTCCGGCTTCGTCTGGGAGGCCGGCGGCGACCTCGCCGTCCAGGACGGCGGGAAGTGGAAGGGCGCGCTCGACACCCCGCAGGCCCTCGCGGGCATGGACTTCTACCGCAAGCTCCAGGCCCTCGGCAAGGGACCCGAGGACGCCGACGAGTCCAAGCCCCCGCAGGCCGAGGTCTTCGCCAAGGGCGACGTCGCCCAGGTCATCGCCGTCCCCGGCGGCGCGAAGATCGTCGAGGAGATCAACCCCGCCCTCAAGGGCAAGCTCGCCTTCTTCCCCATCCCGGGCCGCACGGCCGGCAAGCCCGGCGCGGTCTTCACCGGCGGCTCCGACTTCATCGTCCCCGAGGCCTCCACCCACCCCGACGCCGCCTACGAGGTGGTCGAGGCGCTGGCCGGCGAGAAGTGGCAGACGGACATGGCCAGGACCATGAGCTACGTCCCCAACCGCACCTCCCTCGCCCGGGTCGTCCAGGACGACGAGGGCACGGCCGTCATGGCCGCGGGCGCCGCCCAGGGCAGGGCGACCCCCAACTCCCCGCAGTGGGCGGCCGTCGAGGCCACCAACCCGATCAAGCAGTACATGACCGCCGTGCTCACCGGCACCGACCCCGCCGCCGCGGCGCGCACCGCGTCCGAGAGCATCACGAGGACCCTCGGCTCGTGAGACGTCCCCACGGGCCGGCCCTCCGGCCCTACCTCCTCGTCGCCCCGACCGTCCTCGGCGGAGCGCTCCTCCTCGGCTACCCCCTCGTCCGCAACCTGCTGATCTCCTTCCAGGAGTACGGCATGGGGGAACTCATCCGCGGCGGCGCCGGGTTCACGGGGCTCGACAACTACCGGACCGTCCTGGCCGACCCCATGTTCTGGGAGGTCGTCCGGCGCACCCTCTGGTGGACCCTGGTCAACGTCGCCCTGATCATGGTGATCGGCACCCTGGTCGCCCTGATGACGCAGCGGCTCGGCCGGCGCATGCGGATCCTGGTGACCAGCGGGCTCGTCCTCGCCTGGGCCAGCCCGGTCATCGCCACCACGACCGTCTTCCAGTGGCTCTTCGCCTCCCGCCTGGGCGTGGTCAACTGGGTCCTGGTCCGCCTCGGGTTCGAGTCCTTCGAGGGCTACTCGTGGCTGGCCGACGGCCCCGCCGCCTTCACCGTCCTGGTGCTGCTCGTGGTCTGGCAGTCGGTCCCCTTCGTCGCCATCACCCTGCACTCGGCGCTCCTGACCGTCCCCGCCGAGCTGTACGAGTCGGCCCGGCTCGACGGGGCCGGCGCCGGGCGGATCTTCCGCTCGGTCACCCTGCCCCTCCTGCGGCCGGTCTTCGGCCTGGTCCTCTGCCTCGAAGTCATCTGGGTCTTCCGCTGCTTCGCCCAGATCTGGGCCGTCACCAAGGGCGGCCCCGGAGAGGCGACGACCACCCTGCCCGTCTACGCCTACCGGGTGGCCCAGTCCCTGCACCGCTACGACCTCGGGGCGGCCGTCTCCACCCTCACCGTCCTCATCCTCGTGGCCGTCCTGATCGCCTACTTCCGCCAGTTGCTCCGGCAGGAGGCCGACCGGTGACCCTCGCACGCCCCGCCCCCACGGGACACCGGCCGGCGACCTCCGCCCGCCCCGCCCCGGCGGGACGCCGCCGGACGACCCCCCGCGCCCTGCGGCGGCTCCCCCTGAACACCGCCGCCGTGATCGTCTTCCTGCTGGCCGTCTTCCCGGTGTACTGGATGGTGCTCACCGCCTTCCGGCCCACCCGCGACATCCAGTCCGAGACCCCCGGATTCCTGCCCCTCTCCGTCACCCTGGAGCACTTCGAGCACGCCGTCGCGGCGGACGGCTTCTGGATCTTCTGGCGCAACAGCCTGCTCGTGACCGCCGGTTGCGTCCTGCTCGCCCTCGTGGTGGCCCTCGCCGCGGCCTACGCCGTCGCCCGGATGCGCTGGCGCGGCCGGCGCGCCTTCCTCCTCATGGTGTTCACCGCCCAGATGGCGCCCTGGGAGGCGCTCCTCATTCCGATGTACGTCATCGCCCGGGACGCCGGCCTGCTCGACCGGCTCGTGACCCTCAGCCTGATCTACTTCATGATCACCCTGCCCTTCACCGTCGTCACCCTCCGCTCCTTCCTGGCCGGCATCCCGGCCGAACTGGAGGAGGCCGCACAGGTCGACGGCTGCACCCGGGCCACCGCCTTCCGCCGGGTGACCCTCCCGCTGCTCGCCCCCGGCCTGCTCGCGACCTCGCTCTTCGGATTCATCACCGCCTGGAACGAGTTCGCCTTCGCCAACATGCTGATCATCAAGGACCAGGACGACCGCCCCCTGCCCGTGTGGCTCTCGTCCTTCTCCAACGTCTTCGGCACCGACTGGGGCGCCACCATGGCCGCCTCCACGCTCTTCGCCCTGCCCGTCCTCGTCCTCTTCCTGGTCCTGCAGGGCCGGGTCGCCGCCGGAATGACCGGCGGAGCCGTGAAGGGATAACGCACCGCGATGCCCCTGCCCCGCCTCCTCCCCGAACCCACCCACCTCTCGCCGCTGCCCGGCCGGTTCACCTTCGACGCCGCGACCGCCCTCAAGGTCACCCCCGGCGCCGAGGGCGCGGCCCGGCTGCTGCGCACCCTGCTCGGCCCGGCCACCGGCCTGCCGCTGCCCGCCCGCCCGGACGGCTCCGTCGTCCTGGCCCTCGACCCCGCCCTCACCGGCCTCGGCGAGGAGGGCTACGGCCTCACCGTCGGCCCCGAGGGCGTCCTGCTCCGGGCCGCCGGCCTCCGGGGCCTCCTCGCCGGCGTCCAGACGCTCCGCCAGCTCCTGCCCGTCGAAGCACTCGCCGACGGGCCCGTCGGCGGCGTCGCCTGGACCGTCCCCTGCGTGCAGATCACCGACACCCCCCGCTTCCCCTGGCGCGGCTCCATGCTCGACGTCGCCCGCCGCTTCCGCCCCGTCTCCTACCTGCGCCGGTACGTGGACCTCCTCGCCCTCCACAAGCTCAACGTCCTCCACCTCCACCTCACCGACGACCAGGGCTGGCGCATGCCGGTCGCCGCCCTGCCCCGCCTCACCGAGATCGGCGGGACGCCCCACGGCGGCGCCTACACCCGCGCCGAACTCGCCGGCCTGGTCGCCTACGCGGCGGAGCGCGGCATCACCGTCGTGCCCGAGATCGAGATGCCCGGCCACGTCCGCGCCGCCCTCGCCGCCCACCCCGAGCTCGGCAACACCCCCGGCCGCACCTATGACGTGTGGGACCGGTGGGGCGTGTGCGACACCATCCTCGGCGTCCACGACACGGCCCTCGACTTCTGCCGCACGGTCCTGGACGAGGTGATGGACGTCTTCCCCTCCCCGTACGTCCACATCGGCGGCGAGGAGTGCCCCACCACCGAGTGGCACACCTCCCCGGACGCCCTCCGGCGGGTCGCCGAGGAGGGGCTGTCCGGCCCCGACGCCCTGCACGGCTGGTTCATGGAGCGGATCGGGAACCACCTCCTGCGGGCCGGCCGCCGGCCGCTGAGCTGGACCGAGAACGGCGCCGACCTCCCGGCGTACTTCACCGTCATGCCCTGGCGCGACTCCGACCACGGCCGCACCGCCGTCCGCCGCGGCCACCAGGTCGTCATGGCGCCCCACCGCACCACCTACCTCGACTACCCCCAGTCCACCAGCCCCGCCGAGCCGCCCGGCCAGGCCGGCGAGGTGGTCGACCTGCGGACCGTCCACGGCAACGACCCGGCCCCGGCCGACTGGAGTCCCGAGGAGGCCGCCCGGGTCCTCGGTTCCCAGGTCCAGTTGTGGACCGAGTACGTCCCCACCGCCGCGCACGCCGAATACCTCACCTTCCCCCGGCTCTGCGCCCTCGCGGAGGTCGTCTGGACCGGCCGCCACGACTGGCCCGGCTTCCAGGAGCGCCTGCGCCACCACAGGACCCGGCTCGACGCCCTCGGGGTGCCGCGCCGTCTCTCCACCGCAACCCCCGTCCCCCAGACCTGACACCTCCGAGGAGAGGAATCCCCATGAGCGACCAGACCAGGACGCGCACCCCGCGTCTCCGTGCCGCGCTCGCCGTCGCCGCCGTGACCGGGCTCGGCGCCACCGCCCTCACCGTCCTCCCGGCCGCCGCCGCCGGCGAGGCCGTCACCGTCCAGTACCGCCAGAGCGCCACCGGGAGCGACCAGGTCGAGCCCTGGCTCAAGGTGGTCAACACCGGTACGAAGAGCGTCCCGCTCAGCCAGGTCAAGGTCCGCTACTACTTCAAGGCCGACGCGGGAGCCTCGTACACCTACGCCTGCTCCTGGGCCGTGAAGGGCTGCGCCAACGTCACCGGCACCTTCGGGACCCTGGCCAACCCCACCGCGACCGCCGACCGCTACCTGGAGGTCGGCTTCACCGCCGGGGCCGGCACGCTCGCCCCCGGCACGGACACCGGCGACATGCAACTGCGCTTCCACCGCTCCAACTGGCAGCCGCTGAACCAGAGCGACGACTACTCCTTCGGCCCGGCGCAGACCGCCTACGCCAACTGGACCAAGGTCACCGCGACCGTCGGCGGCGTCCCGGTCTGGGGCACCGCCCCGGCCGGCAACGACCCCACCCCGACGCCCACGCCGACCGACCCGACCACCCCGCCGCCCACCGGCGCCGCCCTCTTCGACGACTTCGACTACACCGGCCACACCGACCCGGCGATCGGCGCCCACGGCTGGAGCGTCCGCTCCAACGCCGGCGGACCCGGCGTGCCCGGCGCCACCTGGGCCCCCGAGAACGTGACCTTCGCCAAGGAGGGCACCAACTCGATCATGAACCTGCGGACCTCCACCGCGGGCACGGGCGAGTCCACCAAGCACACCGAGGTCCTCACCCAGGCGACGAAGTTCAAGAACGGCACCTACGCCGCCCGGGTCCGCTTCTCCGACGCCCCGGTGTCGGGCCCCGACGGCGACCGGATCGTGCAGACCTTCTTCACCATCAACGACCTCAAGGCCCCGATGGCCGACGACTACGCCGAGTACGACTTCGAGTACCTGCCCAACGGCGGCTGGGGCGAGCCCGCCAACATCCTCTACACCACCTCGTGGGAGACCTACCGGCCCGACCCCTGGGAGGCCGTCAACCAGCACTCCGAGTCCCGGACCAGCTACAACGGCTGGCACGACCTCGTCCTGACCATCGACGACACCAGCATCGTGTACTACGTCGACGGCCAGGAGTTCGGCCGGCACGACGCCCGCTACCTGCCCGAGCGCCCGATGTCGATCAACTTCAACCAGTGGCTGATCGACCTGGCGGGCCAGACCTCGACGAGCCCGCGCTCCTACGACCAGAAGGTCGACTACGTCCTGCACGTCAAGGACCAGGTCCTGACCCCGGCCCAGGTGGCCGCCAAGGTCGCCGCCTACCGCTCGGCGGGCACCGCCTTCCAGGACACCGTCCCGGCCCCGTAACCGGTACGGCCCCGGCCTCGCCCCGTCGTGCGCGCGTGCGACGGGGCGAGGCCGTTCCTCACCCGTACGGGCCCCGCCGCCTCGCCCGCCCCGCCGCCCCGGGGGAGGGTCGACACCGGGGCCGTGCCCGACCGCCCGCCCGCGCCGCGTCCGTTCACCGAAACCGGAGGTCAGCCCGTGCCGGCATCGAAGCGCTCCAAGGTCCACCTGGTCGGCGGCGGCATCGCCTCGCTCGCCGCGGCCGCCTTCCTCGTCCGGGACGCGGGCGTGCCCGGCGAGAACGTGCGGATCCTGGAGCAGTCGCCGGTCGCGGGCGGTTCACTGGACGGCGCCCCCGCCCCGACGCGCGAGGGCGGTCACGTCACCCGGGGCGGCCGGATGTTCGAGGACGAGCACGACGTGTGCCTGTGGAACCTCCTGGAGACGATCCCGACCCTGGACGACCCGGCGGTCTCGGTGCGGCAGGAGATCCGCGCCTTCAACATCGAGCACCCCACCCACGCCAGGGCCCGGCTCATCAACGGCGACCGCACGATCGCCGACGCCTCGCGGCTCGGCCTGGACGCCCGCGACCGCGCCGACATGACCCGGCTGCTCGCCCTGCCCGAGCGGCTGATCGGGGCCCGGCGCATCGACGACTTCTTCCAGCCGCACTTCTTCACCACCCCCTTCTGGTGCATGTGGCGCACCACCTTCGCCTTCCAGACCTGGCACTCGGCCGTCGAGCTCAAGCGGTACTTCCTCGCCTTCGTCCAGGAGTTCGACCGCATCCACACCCTGTCCGGGGTCCGGCGCGGCAGGTACAACCCGTACGACTCCGTCGTCCGCCCCCTCCAGGAGTGGCTCACCGCCCGGGGCGTGCGCACCGACTTCGGCGTCACCGTCGCCGACGCCGACTTCTCCGGGCCCGCCGCCCGCCGCCTCTCCCGCCTGCACCTGGAGCGGGACGGCGCCGGGGCCGGGACGATCGAGCTGGGCGAGGACGACTACGCCTTCCTCACCCTCGGCTCGATGACCGCCGACACCGCCTACGGCGACGACACCACCGTCCCCGAACTGGTCCGCGACAAACGGGACGGCTCCTGGCGGCTGTGGGAGTCGATCGCCAAGAACGCCCCCGACTTCGGGCGCCCCCACGTCTTCTGCGGGAACATCGACGAGACCAAGTGGGAGTCCTTCACCCTCACCATGACGAGCGGCGTCCTCCTGGACCGCATCCAGGAGTACACGGGCAACGTTCCCGGCGAGGGCGCCCTGATGACCTGGAAGGACTCCCGCTGGCTGCTCTCGGTCGTGGTGCCGGTCCAGCCCCACTTCCGCGACCAGGAGGAGAACACGTACACGCTGTGGGGCTACGCCCTCTTCGGCGACGTCCCCGGCGACCACGTGCCGAAGAAGATGGACGACTGCACCGGCGCCGAGGTCCTCGACGAACTCCTCGGCCACCTCGGCTTCGACGACATCGCCGACGAGGTCCGGGAGACCACCCGGGTCACCACCGTCCAGATGCCCTACGCCGACGCCCAGTTCCAGCGCCGGGTCGCCGCCGACCGCCCCCTCGTCGTCCCGGACGGGGCACGGAACTTCGCCTTCCTCGGCCAGTTCGTCGAGATCCCCGAGGACGTCGTCCGCACCGCCGAGTACTCGGTCCGCTCCGCCATGATCGCCGTTTACCACCACTTCGACGTCGACAAGGAGATCCCGCCGACGTACCACGGCCTCTCCGACCCGGAGGTCGCCTGGTCCGCGTTGAGAACCGCCCTTGCCTGACGTGCCCGCCCCCGACCCGCCCGCCACGGAGGAGGGACCCATGAACGCGGAACCCGACGGGCACCCCGGCCCCGGCGCGCCGGACCGGTGGGACGAGGCGGTCCTGGACGCCGTCTTCACCCAGTCCGACATCGGCCTCCACGTCCTCGACACCGACCTGCGCGTCGTCCGCGTCAACCCGGTCGCCGTCGGCGTCCGCGGCCTCCCGGCCGAGCGGATCGTCGGCCTGCCCGCGGCGGAGGCGTACGCCCCCCTCGGCGTGGACGTCGACGAGGCGATGCTGCGGGAGGTCCTCGCCACCGGCCGCCCGGCGCTCGACCACCTCGTCAGGGGTCACCCGTTCACCGACCCGCGCAGCGAGTACGTCTTCTCCGTCTCCGCCCACCGCCTCCAGGACGACGCGGGACGCGTCCTCGGCGTCGTCCTCACCAGCACGGACGTCACCGAACGCGAACGGGCACAGGCCCGCCTCCGGCTGCTGCACGACGCCCACGAGCGGATCGGCTCCAGCCTGGACGTGGAGCGCACGGCCCGGGAACTGGTCGACGTCACGGTGCCGCGGTTCGCCGACACCGTGGTGGTCGCCCTCACCGACGCCGTCCTGAGGGGGAGGGAGCCCGGCCTCCGGTCCCACGACCCGGCCCCCCTGCTCCGCTGCACCGCGACCGGAGGCACGGACACCGGCCCCCGGATCCCGACGGCCGGCGCCCTCCTGCTCCCGGGCGTCTTCGGGAAGGTGCTGCCGACGGAACCCCGGGTGCTCCCCCCGGAGCAGGACGACGGGTCCGGGGGCACGAGGATCGTGGCCCCGCTCCTCGTCCGGGGACAGGTCTTCGGGGCCGTCGTCTTCCAGCGCGCGGAAGGGGCCGAACCGTACGACGAGGAGGACCTCGAACTGGCCGACGGCGTCGCCACCCGCACGGCGACCTGCCTGGAGAACGCCCTGCGGTTCACCCGCGAGCACATCGTCATGACCGCGCTCCAGAGCTGGCCGCTGCGCCAGGAGGAGGCCACCCAGAAGGCCGTCGACGTCGCCCGGCGCAACCAGCCCGACGGCAGCGGCGTCGGATCCTGGTACGACGTCATCCCCCTCTCGGGGGCCCGGGTGGCGCTCGTCGTCGGCCAGGTCGACCGCGCCGGGCTCAGCGCCGTCGCCACCATGAGCCGGCTGCGGACCGCCGTCTACAGCCTGACCACCCTCGACCTCGACCCGCACGAACTGCTCGCCCGCCTCCACGCCACGACCCTCCGGCTCGCCGGGGAACAGGAGACCGGGCCCGGGGGAGACGGCGCGACGGCGAGCTGCACGGTCGCCGTCCACGACCCGGTCGGCGGACGGCTCGACATCGCGCGCGCCGGCACCTCGCTGTTCGCCGTCGTCCGCCCCGACGGGTCGGTCGACACCCGGCCGGTCGACGACGGCCCGCTGCTCGGCGCGGAGGGACCGCCCTTCGCCTGCGCCTCGCTGACCCTCCCCGAGGGCAGCACCCTGTGCATGGCGCCGGGCGGGGGCGGCCCGCGCACGGAGGACCTGGTGAACGCCCTCGCGCACCCGGGACGCCCCCCGGAGGCCATGGCGGACGACGTCGCCCGGCTCCTCGCCCCCGACCGCGTCCTGCTCGTCGTCCGCACCCGGCACCTGTCGCCGCACGAACTGGCCGAGTGGAGCATCCCCTTCGACTTCTCCGCCGTCGGCGTCGCGCGCCGGCACGTCGAGGAGCAGCTCCGGAAGTGGGACCACCCCGCCGACCCGTTCACGGCGGCGCTCGTCGTCAGCGAACTCGTCACCAACGCCGTCCGCTACGGCGCCGCCCCGGTCACCCTCCGCCTCATCACCGACGCCACCACCCTGACCTGCGAGATCACCGACGCCGGCCAGGCCGCCCCCCACCTGCGCCACGCCAAGGCCGTCGACGAGGGCGGCCGGGGCCTGCTCATCTGCGCCGCCCTCGCGGACAACTGGGGCATGCGCTACTCGGCCGAGGGCAAGACGGTGTGGGCCGAGATCGGGGCCGAGGGGGCGGAGGGGACGGGCGGCTGAGCTTCGTCAGTTGCCGCCCGACGGCAGGTTCTCCTTGATCTTGGCGATGGCGAAGCCCCAGCCCTGGGAGACGGTCGGCTTCCCGGGGACGGCGACCTCCTCGGGATTGGTCAGCACGTCGAGGAGGACCGGCCCCGGCGTGGCGAAGGCCCGGCGCACGGCGGCGTCCAGGTCCGCCGGGTCCGTGACGCGGATGCCGGTCAGGCCCACGGCCTCGGCGACGGCGGCGAAGTCCGGGTTGTCGAGGACGGTGCCGAACTCCGGGAGGCCGGCCTGCTCCTGTTCGAGCTTGACCATGCCGAGGCGGCGGTTGTCGAAGACGACGAGCTTGACCGGGAGACGCTCGGACCGCAGCGTCATGAGGTCGCCCAGGAGCATGCTCAGACCGCCGTCGCCGCAGAACGCCACGACCTGGCGGTCGCGGTCCCAGAGCTGGGCGCCGAGGGCCTGGGGCATGGCGTTGGCCATGGAGCCCAGGTTGTAGGAGCCGAGCAGCCGGCGGGTGCCCCGCATGCGCACGAAGCGCGAGAGCCAGACGGTGGCCATGCCGGTGTCGGAGGTGAAGACCGCGTCCTCGGCCGCGTGCCGGTCCACGGCCGCGGCGAGCGCCTCGGGCCGGATCTCGTGGTCCCGGTTGTCGAACATCGCCCGCACCCGCCCCACGAGCCGCTTGTCGTGGTCGGGACGGGCCAGACCGGCCTGCTCCTCCTCCCACTTCAGGAACCGCTCGCGGGCGTCGTCGAGGTGCGCGCGGTCCTCGACCGGCGCGAGCAGCGGCAGCAGGGCCCGCAGCGTGGCCCCGACGTCCCCGGCGAGCCCGACCTCCACCGGCACGCGGCGGCCCAGACGCTCCTCCCGCAGGTCGATCTGCACCACGCGGCAGTCCTCCGGATACCAGTCGCGGTACGGGAAGTCGGTGCCCAGCATGAGCAGGGTGTCGCAGGCGTCCAGGGCGTGGGCGGCGGCCGGGTTGCCGATCAGGCCCGTCTGGCCGACCTCGTAGGGGTTGTCCGCCTCGAAGCCCTCCTTGCCCTTGAGGGTGAGCACCATCGGGGCCGAGAGGTGCTCGGCGAGGCGCAGCACCTCCTCCCGGGCGCCCTGCGCGCCGCGCCCCACGAGCAGGGTGACCCGCGAGCCCTCGTCGATCAGCCCGGCGGCCTCGGCCAGGGCCGGGTCGTCGGGACGGGTCACGGCCGGGCGGGGGAGCGCGAACCGTACGGGACGGTCGTCCTCGACCTCCTGGTCCCCGAGGTCCCCCGGCACCGTGAGGACCGCCACGCCGCCGCGGGTCACGGCCGCCCGGACGGCGGACTCCAGGAGCCTCGGCATCTGGGACGGGGAGGTGACGGTGGCCCGGTACACGGCCACGTCCCGGAACAGCAGGTCGTTGTCCACCTCCTGGAAGTAGTCGCCGCCGACCTCGGACAGCGGGACCTGGCCGCAGATCGCGAGCACCGGGGCGCCGCTCTTGGCCGCGTCGTACAGCCCGTTGAGGAGGTGGACCGAGCCCGGCCCCACCGTTCCCATGCAGACGCCGAGACGGCCCGACAACTGGGCCCGCGCCCCGGCGGCGAAGGCGGCGGCCTCCTCGTGCCGGCAGCCGACCCAGTCGACGCCGTCCGTGGTGCGGATGGCGTCGGTGAGGGGGTTGAGGGCGTCGCCGACCACGCCGAAGACGTGGCCGACGTCGAGGTCGGCGAGGGCGTCGACGATCACCTGGGCGACGGTACGTGTCACGGGAAGTCCTTCCACGGGGGTACGGGCGTTCCCCCCGCGCCTGCCCGCCAGGACGGAGCCGATGCGGGGATCGTCCGGGAACGGGCCGTTCCGGGGCGATCGGGGCGGGCGGGGCGTGGAGCCGCGTCCGGCGGGCAGGCGGGCCGGGAACACCCGTCCGAGCCGAGGAGCGGCCGTGGAGATCTCAGGCGTCATCGGCGCCCTGGTCGTCGGAGTGGTCATCGGGGTGCTGGGCCGGCTCGTCGTCCCCGGCCGCCAGCACATCGGAATCCTGTGGACCGTCGTCGGCATCGCGGCGGCGCTCCTCGGCACCGCGCTCGCGCGGGCGACGGGGCTCGCGCACACCTCCGGACCGGACTGGACCGAGTGGGCGGCGCAGGTCCTGCTCGCGGCCCTCGGCGTCGCCGCGCTGACCCGGGTGAAGGCACTCGACCGGTCCCAGCCCCCAAGTGCGGCCCCTTTCGCCCCGTTTGGGGGACGGGCACCCGGTAACACGGGACGGAAGAAAGCCACGGCCCGTCCGTCGGAGAGCGGTGCGGAGCGCAGGTCGGCGGCCGAGGAGCCGGGGGAGAAGAACAACAGGAGCAGCGGTGGCGGGCCGCGTCGCCGCACTCCGTCCCACCGGGAGGAGAAGCAATGAGCACGTACGTCTACGGCATCGCCCCCGCCGATCGGAAGCTTCCCGACGACATCGAGGGCATCGGCGACCCCCCGTTGCCCGTGCGCACCGTGCGCGGCGGCGATCTGGTGGCCCTGTGCAGCGACGCGCGGATCGAGGCGGAGGCCCAGCGCCGGGACCTCCTCGCGCACCAGCACGTCGTGATCGAGGCCGGCAAGGACGGCCCGGTCCTGCCCCTGCGGTTCGGCAGGATCTCGCCCGACGACGCCACCGTCGCCGCGGTCCTGGAGGAGCACCACGACGTCTACCTGGAGCGCCTGAAGACGCTCGCCGGCAAGGACGAGTTCAACCTCAAGGTGCACCACGACGAGGAGGCCGTCCTCCACGCGGTGCTCGCCGACGATCCCGGCCTGACGGCCCGGCACGGCGCCGGCTCCACGGCGGACGGCGGAGACCACGCGGAGGGGCCCGCCTTCGACGAACTGCTCGCGCGGGCCGTCGCCGAGCGCCGGAAGAGCGACGTCGCCCTCGTCGAGCGGACCCTCGCGCCCTACGCGGCGGCGGTGGTGCGCGGCCCCGGCGCCACCGGGCACCTCGCCGACCTGTCGTTCCTCGTGGAGCGCGACCGGCAGGACGCGTTCCTGGAGGCCGTGCGCGCCCTCCACCAGGAGCACGAGCACCTGAGGGAACAGGTGATGGGGCCGCTGCCCCCGTACAGCTTCGTCGAAGCGGGCTGATCCCGTGGGACCGCTCGTCCAGGCCCGCCGGGAGGCCGTGTTCCCGGGCCGCAGGGAAACGGGGCAGGAGTCATGAACGACGAACCGCTGCTGTACGTGTACGCCGTCGTCCGGACCGCCGACGCCCAGGGGCCGCCCACCGACCCCCCGCCCGACGTGACCCTGGGCGGAGGACTCGCGACCGTCGAGCACCGGGGCCTGACCGCCGTCGTCGAACCGGTCCCGGCGGCCGACTTCGCCGAGGCGCCCCTGCGCGAACGGCTGGAGGACCCGGCCTGGCTCGCCGTGGTGGCCAGGGCCCACCACGCCGTGCTGGACGCCACGAGCCGGCGGACCACCACCGTCCCCCTGCGGCTCGCGACCGTCCGCCGCGGTGAGTCGGGCGTGCGCCGCTTCCTCGAAGAGGGGGAGAGCGGCCTGTCGGAGGCCCTCGGCCGGGCGACGGACACGCGTGGGCCGGAGAACGAAGCGTACGCGTACGCGGACGAGACGTCGGCGACACGGCCGCCCGCATCACCCCCGACGGGAATCCGGAAGGATGAGGAACGGCGGATCGGCGAACTCCCGGAAAAAGGGTTTGTTCCCGCCGGGCTTGGCTACACGAAAAGCATGAGCGGATCGGAAAAGAGCAACGAGAACCGGCCCCGTGGGGACGGCTCAGGCACTCCCGCGGACGGCACCGGGAACAGCGGGGCACTTCCCGCGCCCCTCGCGGAGAAGACCCTCGCGGCCGCCCACGCGGTCCGGGGCGCCGGCGGCGTCGTGTGGACCGCCGTGCGCGACCGCAAGGCGCTCACCGGCAGCACCGCCGTCGGTGCCGCGGCCGCGCTCACCGGGGCGTACGCCCTCGGGCGCCGGGCCGGACGCCGCTCGCGCGGCCCGCTCTCCCGGCTCATCGGCGGCCGCATCTGACACGGCGGAGGAGGGCGGCTCCGGTCTCCCGGAGCCGCCCCCTTCCCCGACTCGAAGACTTTCCGTCGCCCACCGGAAACCGGGACGGCCGGTCGGAATTCCCCGGAGTAATCCGGGGGACGACCTCCCCGGTGAACGGCACAGCGGGCGGCGGGTACGCAAAAATTCGGAGGTTGTAAAAATGGTTCCTCTTCTTCTGGTTCTTCTGCTCGCGCTGATCCTCTTCGGCGCCGGTTTCGCCGTGAAGGCCCTCTGGTGGATAGCCGTGATCGTGCTCGTCGTCTGGCTGCTCGGCTTCGTGGCCCGGCCGAAGGGCGGCTCGGGCCGCTGGTACCGCTGGTAGCCCGCACCCCGCCGGCACCGGCCGCGCCCGCCACCGACACCGGTGGCGGGCGCGGCCGCGTGCCCGGGTGTCCCGGACGGGCGCGGCCGTGTGCCCCTCGGGCCCCAGACGGGCCTGGCCATGTGTGCCCGGGGGTTCCGGAAACGACGGAAACCCGGCGCGCCCTCCACGAAGGGGCGTGCCGGGTTTCCGTCGTACGGAATCAGGCCGTCAGCACCGAGTCGTCCTCGGGACGCGCACCGGGCAGCCGGTGACGGGCGGCGACCAGCGCCGTGTCCACGTCACGCGTCCCGGTGGAGACGCACAGCGTGTACGCGATGTCGTCCAGGCGCTGCTGCACCTCGGGGCTTCCGTTCTCCGCGTGCAGCACCCTCAGCGTCTCGTACTGCTCGATCAGGTTGCTCAACACCGCGGGATGGGCCATCAACACAGTGGGTCTCCCCTCGCCGTCAGGGCGCCGACCGCCCGGTTCGATGCGCCGCTTACCCCGGCCCCCGCGTTGTATGCGATCGGAAGGCGGGAGTCGGTGGCGAGTGCACGACACCCCTGACCCGGTCCTTCCCCTCCGCACCGGCGCGTTCCGGCCGTTCGATCCCCCATGGCCCTCCTCGCGACGATCACGGGGGAGTAGGGTCGTCGTTTATTGTCGTATGACAACGGTCCAGGTCGGGGTCGTACCGGGGGAGCGGCGGCCCGACCTGCGGCCGTGGTTGTGTTCAGGCCCACCGTGGTGCCTGGCGAGCGAACGAGGATGAGGCATGTCTGAGACGACGATCGAGGGCTCCTCGGCCGCGCGGCGGCCGGGGCCGGCGGCCGTGGGAGAGGCGGAGCTGCGCCAGCTCCTGGCCGGTCTCACCGCCGTGCGCGACGGGGACTTCGGGACCCGTCTGCCCGACGAGGCGGGCGGGCTCCTGGGCGAGATCTCCGGCGTCTTCAACGGCATGGTCGACCAGCTCTCCCTCTTCACCTCCGAGGTGACGCGCGTCGCCCGCGAGGTCGGCACGGAGGGCACCCTGGGCGGCCAGGCCGAGGTCCCCGGCGTCTCCGGCACCTGGGCCGACCTCACCGACTCGGTCAACGCGATGGCCGGCAACCTCACCACCCAGGTCCGTGACATCGCTCACGTCGCCACCGCCGTCGCCAAGGGCGACCTCTCCCAGAAGATCGACGTCGACGCCCGCGGCGAGATCCTGGAGCTCAAGAACACCATCAACACGATGGTCGACCAGCTCTCCTCCTTCGCCGACGAGGTCACCCGCATGGCCCGCGACGTCGGCACCGAGGGCATCCTCGGCGGCCAGGCGGACGTGAAGGGCGTCTCCGGCACCTGGCGCGACCTCACCGACTCCGTCAACTCCATGGCCGGAAACCTCACCGCGCAGGTGCGCTCCATCGCGCACGTCGCCACCGCCGTGGCCAAGGGCGACCTCTCGAAGAAGGTCGACGTCGACGCCCGCGGCGAGATCCGGGAGCTGAAGAACACCATCAACACGATGGTCGACCAGCTCTCGGCCTTCGCCGACGAGGTCACCCGCGTCGCCCGCGAGGTCGGCACCGAGGGCAACCTGGGCGGCCAGGCCACCGTCCGGGGCGCCTCGGGCACCTGGAAGGACCTCACCGACAACGTCAACGTGATGGCGTCCAACCTCACCGGTCAGGTGCGCTCCATCGCCCAGGTCGCCACCGCCGTGGCCCGCGGCGACCTCTCCCGCCGGATCACCGTGGAGGCGAAGGGCGAGGTCGCCGCGCTCGCCGACACCATCAACACGATGGTGGACACCCTGTCGGCCTTCGCCGACGAGGTGACGCGCGTCGCCCGCGAGGTCGGCACCGAGGGCCGCCTCGGCGGCCAGGCCCGGGTGCCGAACGTGGCCGGCACCTGGAAGGACCTCACCGACAACGTCAACTCGATGGCGAACAACCTCACCGGTCAGGTCCGCAACATCGCCCAGGTCACCACCGCCGTCGCCAACGGCGACCTCTCCAAGAAGATCGACGTCGACGCCCAGGGCGAGATCCTGGAGCTGAAGACCACCATCAACACGATGGTCGACCAGCTCTCCTCCTTCGCCGCCGAGGTGACGCGCGTCGCCCGCGAGGTCGGCAGCGAGGGCCGCCTCGGCGGCCAGGCCGAGGTCGAGGGCGTCTCCGGCACCTGGAAGCGCCTGACCGAGAACGTCAACGAGCTGGCCGGGAACCTCACCCGTCAGGTGCGCGCCATCGCCGAGGTCGCGAGCGCGGTCGCCGAGGGCGACCTGACCCGCTCCATCACCGTCGACGCCTCCGGCGAGGTGGCCGAGCTCAAGGACAACATCAACGCGATGGTCGGCTCGCTGCGCGAGACCACCCGGGCCAACCAGGAACAGGACTGGCTCAAGTCCAGCCTCGCCCGGATCTCCGAGCTGATGCAGGGCCACCGCGACCTCGCCGTCGTCGCCGAACTCGTCATGGACGAACTGACCCCGCTGGTCTCCGCCCAGTACGGCGCGTTCTACCTCGCCGAGGACGGCACGGGGGGCGTCGAGCTCAAGCTCGTCGGCTCCTACGGGCGCCCCGCGGACAGCCGCGACCGCTTCCGCCTCGGCGAGTCCCTCGTCGGGCAGGCCGCCCGCAGCCGCCGCACCATCGCCGCCGAGAACGTCCCCGGCGACTACGTGTACATCTCCTCCGGCCTCGGCCAGGCCTCCGGAGGCAGCCTGATCGTGCTCCCGATCGTCGTCGAGGACCAGGTCCTGGGCGTCATCGAACTGGTCTCCTTCACCCCCTTCACCTCCGTGCACCGGGACTTCCTGGAACAGCTCATGGAGACGGTGGGCGTCAACCTCAGCACCATCGTCGCCAACGCCCGCACCGACGAGCTCCTGGAGGAGTCCCAGCGCCTCGCCGACGAGCTGCGGGCGCGCTCCGAGGAGCTCCAGGTCCAGCAGGAGGAGCTCCAGCGCTCCAACGCCGAGCTGGAGGAGAAGGCGGCCCTGCTCGTCTCGCAGAACCGCGACATCGAGGCCAAGAACCTCCAGATCGAGCAGGCCCGGCAGGAGCTGGAGGACCGCGCCCAGCAGCTCTCCCTCGCCTCCAAGTACAAGTCCGAGTTCCTGGCCAACATGAGCCACGAGCTGCGCACCCCGCTCAACAGCCTGCTCATCCTGGCCCAGCTCCTGGCCCAGAACCCGACCCGCAACCTCACGGCCAAGCAGGTCGAGTACGCCGGCATCATCCACTCCGCCGGATCCGACCTGCTCCAGTTGATCAACGACATCCTCGACCTGTCCAAGGTGGAGGCCGGGAAGATGGACCTCAACCCGGAGCGGGTGGCGCTGCGCCGCCTCCTCGACTACGTCGAGGCGACGTTCCGGCCGCTCACCTCGCAGAAGAGCCTCACCTTCACCGTCTCCACCGCAGCCGGCGTCCCCGTGGACCTCGTCACCGACGACTCCCGGCTGCGGCAGGTGCTGCGCAACCTGCTCTCCAACGCCGTCAAGTTCACCGAGCGCGGCAGCGTCGAGCTGAGCATCGAGCCCGCCGCGGACGACGAGCTGCCCGCCACGGTCCACCGCGGCGGCCCCGTCGTCGCCTTCCGGGTCAAGGACACCGGCATCGGCATCGCGGCCCAGCACCTGGACGCCATCTTCGGCGCCTTCCAGCAGGCGGACGGCACCACCAACCGGAAGTACGGCGGCACCGGCCTCGGCCTGTCCATCAGCCGGGAGATCGCCTACCTGCTCGGCGGCGCCCTCACGGTCGCCAGCGAGCCCGGCGAGGGCAGCACCTTCACCCTCTACCTGCCGGTCGCCCGGGCCGACTTCAAGGAGCAGTCCGCCCACGCCCCGGCCGTACGGTCCGACGAGGACGAGGAGCCCGCGGCGCTCTCCGACGCCTCCGCCGCCCGCCCCGCCCTGCTCGCCGCCCCGCCGGCCCGGCAGACCCGCCGCCTCCTCGTGATCGAGGAGCGCCCGCGCGGACTCCTCTCGCTCGTCGCCGAGAACGCCGTCGTGGAGCTGACCGCCGGCCGCGACCGCGCGGACCGCGAGGACATCGAACTGATCACGGCCGTGGGTCCCCAGGAGGCCGCGACCGCCCTCGCCACCCAGCCCTTCCACTGCGTCGTGCTCGAGGTCGACATGGCCCACGGCGAGGCCCTGCAGTTCCTGGACGCCATGGACGGCGACGAGGCGCTGCGCACCGTGCCCGTCCTCGCCCACAACAACCGCAGGCTCACCCCCGAGCAGGAGCGGGCCCTCCAGACGCGCGCCCGCCTGCGCCCCCTCGAACTGCTCTCCAGCCTCGACGAACTGCGCGAGCGGATCGCCCTGCACCTGTCCGCGGACCAGCCGGGCGACGTCGTGCCCCTGGTGCGCGGCGAGCACCGGCCCCCGGCGCCGCAGACCATCGACACCGCCCTGCAGGGCCGCACGGTCCTCGTGGTCGACGACGACGCCCGCAACCTCTACGCCCTGAGCGGCATCCTGGAGCTGCACGGCATCAAGGTCCTGCACGCCGAGAACGGCCGCAAGGGCATCGAGGCGCTGGCCGCGCACCCCGACATCGACCTCGTCCTGATGGACGTCATGATGCCGGAGATGGACGGCTACACCGCCACCGCGAAGATCAGGCAGATGCCCGCCCACACCGGGCTGCCCGTCATCGCGGTCACCGCCAAGGCCATGCCGGGGGACCGTGAGAAGAGTCTCGCCTCCGGCGCCAGCGACTACGTGACCAAGCCGGTCGACGCCGACGACCTCATCGCCTGCATCCGCCGGTGGCTGAACGACTGACGGGCCGCGGGCCCCGCCCGGCCCCTCCCCGCCCCGCCACCCCCCTCCCCTCCCTTCCGCCCGCGGCCCCGGCCGCCGTCCCCGAGGAGTCCGCGTCATGAGTGCTCCCCACCGCCACGGCGGGTACCCCGCCGTCGGTCCCCACGGGGACGGCGCTCCGACACCGGCCGGGCCCACCGCGCCCCCGCCCTCCCGGGAGGAGGAGCGGCACCCGGCGGACGACCACTCCGCCGTGGGCCGGCTGGCCGCGACGGTGGAGCGGCTGCGCGGGGAGGTGCGCGCCGCGCACGCCGCGGCCGAGGGGCGCGCCCTGGTCGAACTCGCCAAGGGCGTCATCGTCGAGCGGCTCGGCTGCGGCCCGGCCCAGGCCGCGAAGCAGCTCACCGAACTGGCCGCCCAGGCCGGGCTCTCCCCCCTGGAACTGGCCGCGGACATCATCAACCAGGCCGCCCACGACCGGGTCGCCGAGGTCGCCGACGACTTCGTCAAGGCCGTACGGCACACGGACGGGCCGGGCGCGGACCCCGGGGCCGACGGACCGGCCGGGGCCGGCGGGTCGGTCGCCGTGCGCCTGCGCACGGCCGAGAGCGCCGCGCTCAACGCCGGCGACAGCCAGGCCGTCGCCGAGTCCCTCCTCGAACACGCCCTCGCGCCCCTGGGCGCCACCGCCGTCGCCATCTGGACCACCGGCCCCGACGCCTCCCTGACCCTCTGCGGCCACGCGGGCTTCGGCGCCGACGAGCCCGCCCGCTGGCGGTACGTGCCGCCCGGCGTGGCCACCGTGGCCCGGGAGGCCCTCACCGCCCGCAGGACCGTCCGGTTCCCCTCGCTCGCCACCGCCGGCGTCCCCACGATCGGCCACGCGCGCCACCCCGAGGGCGGCCGGGTGGCGGTGCCCGCCGGGACCGGCGGGCGGATCCACGGCGTCCTGGAGATCTGCTGGCCCCGGCCGCTGGAGCCCCAGCCGCAGGCGGTGGAGCGCCAGATCGAGGCCCTGGCCGAACTGTGCGCCCACACCCTGGAGACCCTCCCCGTGCAGTCGGTGCGGACGCGGGCGCTCTCGCCCGGGGCCGCCGGGGCGTCGGAGCTCGTGGAACTCGCCGACGGCCTCTACGACCCCGCCCTGGTCCTCACCCCGCACCTGGACGACGAGGGGCGCCTGCGGGACTTCCGCATCCGCCACGCCAACGAACACTTCCAGGACCCGGCGGGCCGCTCGCGCGGCGCCGTCGACGGGGCCCTGCTCCTGGAGGCGTATCCCACCACGGCCGGCGAGAACGAGCTCTTCGAGCGGATCGAGCGCGTCTACGCCACCGGGGAGCCCTTCCGCGCCCGGCGGACCCGGCTGACCGCCCTCGTGGACCAGGTGCCGCTCGCCTCCGTCGCCGACCTCAGCATCAGCCGGCACGGCGACAGCGTGCTCCTCATCTGGCGCATCGAGGACGAGACCGCCCGGCTCGCCAGCCTGCTCCAGCACGCCCAGCGCCTCGGCCGGATCGGCGGCTTCGAGGAGGACGTCCTGACCGGGGAGATCACCTGGAACGGGCAGCTCTTCGACCTCTTCGGGCGGGACATCACCGAGGGTCCGGTCCCCCTGCGCGACCTCATCGCCCACGCCCACCCCGACGACGCGGTCGCCATCGGGCGCTTCCTCCAGGCCGTGTTCCAGCAGCGGCGGGCCAGCTCGACGGCCTTCCGCATGCTCCGCGGGGACGGCGTGACCCGCCACATCCGGGTGATCGCCGAGCCCTCCCTCGACATCGACGAGCGGCTCCTCGCCGTGCGGGGCGCCTACCAGGACATCTCCGCGCAGCACTGGACGGAGGTCGCCCTGGCGGCCACCCGCGACCAACTCGCCGTCACCGAACAGGAGTCGGCGGAACGCAACCGGCTGGCCCTCCAGCTCCAGCACGCCATCATGCCGCCGACCAAGGCCCCGCTCGACGCCCCGGGCCTCGACGTCGCCGTGCGCTACCGGCCCGCCGAGACCGAGGCCCTGGTCGGCGGCGACTGGTACGACGCCGTCGTGCTGCCGTCCAAGAAGATCCTGCTGTGCGTCGGGGACATCGCGGGCCACGGCATCGAGGCCGCCACCGGCATGGTCGTCCTGCGCAACGCCCTGCGCGGCCTCGCCGTGACCGGGGCGGGCCCCGGACAGCTCCTGTCCTGGCTGAACAACGTGGCCCACCACCTCACCGCCCAGGTCACCGCCACCGCCGTCTGCGGCGTCTTCGACCCCACGACCCGCACCCTGCGCTGGGCCAGGGCGGGACACCTCCCGCCCGTGCTCGTACGGGGCGACCGGGCCAGCACCCTGCCGTTGCTCCAGGGACTGCTGCTCGGCGCCCTCTCCGAGGCCGAGTACGAGGAGGCGGAGATCCAGTTGGAGCCCGAGGACACCGTGCTGATGTACACCGACGGCCTCGTCGAGCGGCGGGACACCTCCGTGCACGACTCCCTGGACCAACTGCTCGCCACGGCGCAGACGCCGGCCGACGGCCTGGAGCGGCGCCTCGACCTGCTGCTCACCCACAGCAAGTCCGACACCGACGACGACACGTGCCTGATCGGAGTGCGCGTCACCTGACCGCACGCCCGACCGACCATCATCCCCATCCGTGGAAAGCAGGAAAGCATGCCCGAGCGCGAAGTGAATCTGGACATCGAGGTGGAGGTCCGTGACGACGACACGGCCGTCCTCTCCGTGGGGGGCGAGCTCGACGTCGAGTCGGCCACCTTCCTCCACCACCACCTGGCCAACCAGTTCCTGCACGGCCGCCGCCACCTCGTCCTGGACCTCTCCGCCCTGGACTTCATGGACTCGTCCGGCCTGAACGTCCTGATCAGGGCGGGCCGGGACGCGCGGGAGTCCGGGGGCGACCTGCACCTCGCCGCGCCGACCCCGGCCGTGCGCCGCATCCTGGAGATCACGGGCGTGACGATGACCACGCCCCTGCACCCCGACGTGACGGACGCGCTCGTCGCGGCCGGGCACGAGGGCTAGCCGCAGGGAAGTGCGGCCCCGCCGGACGGACGGGACCGCACCATGGACGGAGACGAGAAGGAGAAGCCGGAACACGTGGTCGAGATCACCGGTGTCGAGCAGGCACTGCGCCGTGCCGCTCCGCACCTGCTGGTGGGCGTCGTGGCGGACGCCCTGCGGAAGCAGTGCGGGGCGCTGCGGGTGGAGCTCCGCCTCGCCGACTACGCGCTGCGCTCGCTCCAGCTCGTCGAGCGCGTGCCCCACGCGGCCCCGCCGGTCCTCATCCACGGCAGCCCGCAGGGGCGCGCCTTCGGCGCCCAGGAGCCGTACGTCACGCGCGAGACCGAGGCCGTCTCCGTCCACCTGCCGGTCACCGTCCGGGGGGACCGGATGGGCGTCCTCACCGTCGCCCTGCCGGCGGGCGTCGACCTCGTGCCCCTGCTGCCCGAGCTGCGGCACGTCTGCGGGGCGCTCGGCCACGAGATCCTGGTGGCCGAGCGCGACACGGACCTGTACGACCTCGCGCGGCGCGCCACCCGGCTGACGCTGGCGGCCGAGATGCAGTGGCAGCTCCTGCCGGGCCGCTCCTGCTCCCGTCGCGAGTTCGCCCTCGGCGCGCACCTGGAACCCGCCTACGCGATCTTCGGGGACAACTACGACTGGTCGGCCTCGGCCGACCACCTGACCCTGACGGTCACCAACGGGATGGGGGAGGGCATCGAGGCCGCCCTCCTGACGAACCTCGCCATCAACGCGCTCCGCAACGCCCGCCGCGCCGGCCTCGGCCTCGCGGACCAGGCGGCCCTGGCGGACCAGGCCGTGTACGCGCAGTACCGCGGCGAGGCCTTCGTCTCGGTGCTCCTGCTGCGCTTCGACCTCGCCACGGGCGAGGTGGAGGCCGTGGACGCCGGATCGCCGCGCCTGTGGCGCCTGCGGGACCGCTCCGTCGAGCCCGTCTCCTTCGAGGCCCAGTTGCCCCTGGGCATGTTCGAGGACACCGTCTACACGCCGCAGCGCCTCGCGGTGCGCCCGGGGGACCGGCTGCTCTTCGGCAGCGACGGGGTGTACGACGCGGCCTCCCCCGACGGGGAGACCTACGGGGACCGGGCGCTGGCCCGCGCGCTCACCGCCACGAAGCTGCTGCCGTCCTCGCAGGTCCCGGGCGCGGTCCTGCGCGAGCTCGCCGCCTACCACGGCGACGCCCCGCTGGAGGACGACGCGCTCGTCGTCTGCCTCGACTGGCACGGACGGCAGGAGGGGGACGACTCCGGTCTCCCGAAGCCCGCCGACGCCTGATCGGGTCTCCCGGATCCATCCGTGACCCAGTGTCAACAGTTGCCGTGTGGCAACTGTATCCTTGGGGCAACACCTGGCTCGTGTCCGGGGTGGACACGTCGTGGGCGAGCAGAGGGTGACACGTGGGACATGGGCTATGCGACCGGACGGCGCGCGCGGCGCCCGGGGGTCAGGCGGACCGCACGTCCTTGAGCGGCGCGCCCCGGCGCACCGGGGGCGCCGACGGTCTCTCCTTGTCCAGCGCGTCCTGGAAGCCCGTCAGGCCGCGCAGCAGCGCCTTGCGGCTCGTCGGGGACATGCCGGAGATGACGGCGAGCAGGGCCTCCTCCCGCTGGACCCGCAGGTCGCGCAGGTACGCCTTGCCGCGGACGGTCAGGTGCAGTTCGAGCTGCCGGCGGCTGACGGGGCTGGGCAGCCGCTGCACGAACCCCAGCGCCTCCAGGCGGTCGCACATGCGGCTCACCGAGGGCGGCGCCGAACCGAGCAGTTCTCCCAGGGCGCGGAGGTTGATGCCCTCCTCGCGGTCGAGGCTGTAGAGCACGCGGAGCTGAGACGCCGACACCGGTGTCGACGACACCATGTCCCGGCCGCGCTCCCACAGCACCTCCAGAAGCTCGATGAGCTCCCGGGCGGCCTGTGCCGTCTCCTGCGGCTCCCGCGGGGACGGGGCGGGGTTCGTGTCCATGGCTATCGACACTCCTCAGGCGTCCGGGGCGGAAGGCGTCGGTCACGCGACGCGCCGGTCATCTCCACATCTCTCCAGAAGGCGGTAAGGGTTCGGTGGATCGACACGTGCCAGTGGAACGCGCTCTGCGCGGGGCGCCGCCACACCGCCTCCTGGACTCCCTCCGTGTCGATCTGGCACGGCGATTCGCCGCGCTCTCCGCCGATCTCCTGCTCGTCGACTACGGGCTCACGTCACTGCGACCCGTCGAGCCCGTGCAGGCTCCGTCCGGGTTGCGGCACGTGGCCGTGGGGCCGGGGCCCGCAGGTCGCGCCCTTTCCACACAGCAACCATATCTTTTCGGTGGTGACGGGCCCACGGCGACCGCGTACCTTCCTGTGACGGTTCGCGGCGAACGGTGTGGCGTCCTCGTGGTCGTCCTGCCCCCGGACCGGGCCACTCCCGCGGTGACCGAGGAGCTCGCCGACGTCGCCGAGACGCTGGGACACGCCCTGCGCGTCGCCGACCGCCACACCGACCTGTACCACCGGACGCGCAGGGCCCGTGCCCTCAGCGTCCCGGCGGAGATGCAGTGGGACGTGCTCCCCGGGCAGGCCTGCACCGGTGCGGAGTTCGACCTGCACGCCTACTGGGAGCCCTCCTACACCTCGGGCGGCCACGTCCTGGACTGGTGCGCGACCGAGGAGGAGCTCACCCTGGTCGTCGCCAACGGCACCGGGCCCGGCGCCCCGTCCGCCCTGGTGAGCAACCTCGCCCTGAACGCCATCCGCAACGCCCGGCGCGCCGGGCTCGACCTGGTCGGCCAGGCCAGCCTCACCGACCAGGCCCTCTACGGGCAGCACCGGGGCGAGCGGCCCCTCTCCGCCCTCCTGCTGAGCTTCGCCCGCGCGACCGGCGAGGTGCGGGTCGTCGATGCGGGCTCGCCCACGGTCTGGCGGGACCGCGACGGGGCGACCGGGCGGATCGACCTGGAGCGCCAGCTCCCCCTCGGCATGTTCGAGGACACCGTCTACGCCACCCAGCGCCTGCGCGTCCTCCCCGGCGACCGGCTGGTCTTCGTCGCCTGCGACCGCGGCGAGCTCCTGCCCGGCGGCGACGCGGCCCTCGACCGCCCGGTGCGCCGCGCGATCGAACGGACCCGCCGCACGAGCTGCGCCGACACCCCCCGAGCCGTCGTCCGCGCCCTGCGCGAGGAGGCCCCCGGCGGACTGCCCGACGACGTTCTCGTACTCTGTCTGGACTGGTACGGCCGCGACCCCGCCGAGCGGCGCGCGGTCGGCGGCGAGGAGAGTGAAGGCCTTCCCGGCCCTCCCGCCGTATGAGTGCGGTCGCGTCCGCGTTCTCGGATGCGGACGGTGTGGAAATCGCAAAGGAGGGAAGGTGCGCAGGATGAGGTACGGAGCACGGCACCGAGCCGTGTGAGGGGAGGCAGGCCGATGACGGACGCGATCGCCGCGGAGCGCGCGACACAGGAGCCCTTGCTGTACGCGAGTGTCGACTACGACGGTACGGACGCCGACGACGGCATGGTCGCGTCCGCCCGCGACTTCACCGCCGACTTCCTCACCGCCTCCCCGGCCACGGGACGCCGACCGGTCGCCCGCGAGCGCGTCGACCTCGCGCGCCTCGTGGTCAGCGAACTGGTCACCAACGCCGTGCGCCACGCGCCCGGCCCCTGCCGCCTCCTCCTCGAACTGTTCGAGGACGCTCTGGAGATCTCGGTCTTCGACGGCCTGGAGACCTCTCCCGTTCCCCGGGGCCACGACCCCGGCCGCATCGGACAGCACGGCGTCGAGATCGTCGTCGCCGTCTGCGAGAGCGTCAGCGTGGAGCCGCACCCGTCCGGGAAGCGGGTCAGGGCGCGCCTCGCCCTCGTCTGAACCCCACCCCGGCGGAGGGCCGACGCCGCTCCGGGAAACTTTTTTGAAAACGTGCGCATGCTCCGCGAGAGCCGGGGTATGCGGGCCGTCCGGGGGAAGACGGGTTGTCGACGATAGAGGGGGTCATCGGAGTGCTGACCACAGTGCTGACCGAGACGAATGCCGCTGCTGAGAAGACCGTGGGGGGCCTTCCCGTCCTCGAAGCCCCCGACAAGGTGGCGCCGAAGGACGCGCGCGAACTGTCGAAGGTCTTCTTCGACCGGATGGCGGTACTGGAGGAGGGAACCCCCGAGTACCAGTACGCCCGCAACACGCTGATCGAGATGAACATGTCCCTGGTGCGCTACGCGGCCGGCCGCTTCCGGGCCCGCGGCGACGACATGGAGGACATCGTCCAGGTCGGCACGATCGGACTGATCAAGGCGATCGACCGTTTCGACATCTCCCGCGAGGTGGAGTTCACCACCTTCGCCGTGCCCTGCATCGTGGGGGAGATCAAGCGGTTCTTCCGTGACACCTCCTGGGCCGTCCACGTTCCCCGCCGCCTCCAGGAGGCCCGCGTGGAGCTGGCCAAGGCGACGGAGGAGCTCAGCTCCCGCCTCGGCCGGTCGCCGAGCGTGGCGGAGCTCTCGGCCCTGATGAACCTCTCCGAGAACGAGGTCATCGAGGCGCGGATCGCCTCCAACGGCTACAACTCCACCTCGCTCGACGCCGCGGTCGGCGGCGAGGGGGAGGAGGGCGGCGCCATGCTCTCCGACCTCATGGGAGAAGAGGACCCGGCGCTCGCGCTCTTCGAGGACTTCCACGCGCTCGCCCCCCTCGTCGCCGAACTCGGCGAGCGGGACCGCCTGCTGCTCCACCTCCGGTTCGTCGAGGAACTGACCCAGTCGGAGATCGGCAAGCGGCTCGGCATCTCCCAGATGCAGGTCTCCCGGCTGCTTTCCCGCAACCTGGCCCGCCTCCGCAAGGGCATGCTCGCCCCCATGGAGTGACGGTCCCCTCCCTTTACCCTTCCCACGGGAACAGAACGGCCTCACCGCCCCCCTTCCGGTGAGGCCGTTTTCCCGTGCCGCCGTCCCCTTGCCGGGGTGGTGCGCGGGCCCGCTAACCTGTGGCCGCATGCAGCCACAAGAGCCTCACGCCGCCCCGGCCGTCCCCGAGCGGCCCCGCAAGCGCACCGGGACCATAGCGCTCTCCCTCATCGCCGGGCTCCTGCTCGGCGTCGCGGGGACGGGCGCCGCCTGGATGCTGAGCGCGGACGGCGCATCCGCCGGCGGAGGCCCGGAGGCGGACGCGCGCGCCGCGTGCCGGGCGCTCGACGGGTTCGACCCGGCGACGTACGCGGAGAAGGGCCCCGCCGGCGAGATCGCCGTCAACCGTTACGCGGCGGCCGACTCGCTCTCCACGTCGGCGGCGACGGGCGACGCCCGGTACAAGCCGCTCGCCGAGGCCGTCCGCACCTCCCGGCAACGGTTCTCCATGGTCTTCCGGTTCGACGAGACGGTGAAGAAGGACCTGGACCGGGCCCGCACGTTCTGCGAGGACCTGTAGCCCGGCCGCACGCCGGCGGACCGGAGGGCTTTCCATAGCGCGCCCCGGGCCGCCGTGCCCCCGGAACCGGACGGTAGCCCCCTGTATCGGGGAAACGGCCCGGGCCCCCGGGCCCCTCGGACTATCGTGCCTCCCATGAGCCCGGACGAGATCGACCCCGGCCACGAGTGGCCCCTGCCTCCGCCCTGGATGTGGGACTGCGACGAGTGCGCCGACCTCTACCGAACCATGCGGGACGTCGGCGACCGGATCGCCGAACTCCGCCTCACCGGCGAACGCGGCGTCGACTGGGACCCGTTCGACAGCACCGTCACCACCCAGATCGCCCTCGGCGCGCACCTCGCCGCCCGCCACCGCGACCTCCTGCCCGACTGGGACCCCGCCTGCGCGACCTGCGCCCGTCACCGGGAGCGGATCGACGCCGAGCGGGAACCCGGCCCGCGCCGGGACCACGACGTCCGCTGCGGCGGCGAACACCTCGCCCGCCACGTCTACGCCCCGCCCCGGACCGTCGGACTGCTCTGAGCCGCCGGATCCCCGTCAACGACGAAGGCGAGGAGATCGCTCTCCTCGCCCTGCTCAACTTATAGCGCACCGGGGGCCTTGCGGCAAGGCCCCGGTCGTGCCGCAGAATCGTCGGTCTCGGCCACGACCTGCGGAAAGAGGAGCACGATGGACACGCGGTACGTCTGGGACCTCCAGGAGATCGACGGGACGCAGGTCGCGGTCGTCGGGGGCAAGGGCGCGCACCTGGGCGCGCTGTCGCGGATCGACGGCGTCCGCGTGCCGGCCGGCTTCTGCGTGACCACGGACGCCTTCCGGCGGGCCCTGGCGGGAGCGCCGTCGCTCGACGGCCTGCTCGACCGGCTGTCCCGCCTGGACCCGGACGACCGGGAGGCGACCCGTACGCTCAGTGCGGAGGTCCGCCGGGCCGTTGAGGCGCTCGCCGTCCCGGACGACGTCGCGGAGGCGGTCACGGGCGCGCTCGCCCGGTTCGGCGAGCACGACGCCTACGCCGTCCGCTCCAGCGCCACGGCGGAGGACCTGCCGACGGCCTCCTTCGCCGGCCAGCAGGACAGCTACCTGAACGTCGTGGGACCGGCGGAGGTCCTCCGGCACGTCGGCCGGTGCTGGGCCTCGCTGTTCACCGAGCGGGCCGTGACCTACCGGCGGCGCAACGGCATCGACCACCGCACGGTCCGCATGGCCGTGGTCGTCCAGCGGATGGCCTTCCCCGACGCGGCCGGCGTCCTCTTCACGGCCGACCCCGTCACGGGCGACCGGCGGGTCGCCACGGTGGACGCCGGCCTCGGGCTCGGCGAGGCCCTGGTCTCCGGCCTGGTGAACCCGGACGTCTTCACCGTCCGGGACGACGAGGTCGTCGCCGAGACGATCGCCGTCAAGCGCCACGCCCTCCAGCCCCTGCCCGGCGGCGGCACGCGGGAGGTGGAGGTCGACGCGGAGCGGCGGGAGCGGCCGGCGCTGACGCGCGGTCAGGTCCTGCGGCTGGTGCGGCTCGGACGGCGCATCGAGGCCCGCTTCGGCCGCCCGCAGGACGTCGAGTGGTGTCTGGTCGACGACGACTTCCGGATCGTCCAGAGCCGGCCGATCACGACGCTGTTCCCCGTCCCCGAGGCCGGCGACCGGGACAACCACGTCTACGTCTCGGTCGGTCACCAGCAGATGATGACCGACGCCATGAAGACCCTGGGGCACTCCATGTGGCGGCTGACGGCCATGGTCCCCATGCACGAGGCCGGCGGGCGCCTGTTCGTCGACGTCACCCGGCGCCTCGCCTCGCCCGCGAGCCGCGCCGCCCTCCTGGACGTCGTCGGCAAGGGCGACCCGCTGATCAGGGACGCACTGGAGACCGTCCTCGACCGCGACGACTTCCCCCTGCCGCTCCCCGACGCCGCCCCTGCCGGGCCCGCGGGTCCCGGGACGCCCGCGCCCGCCCCCGTCGAGGCCGATCCGGCGATCGTCACCGCGCTGGTCGAGCGCAGCCGGACGTCCGTCGCCGCGCTGGAGCGCGACATCCGCACGAAGACCGGGCCGGAGCTGTTCGACTTCCTCCTCGAAGCCTTCGAGGAGCACAAGCGGGTCCTCTCCGACCCGCTGAGCTTCCGGGCCCTCATGGCGGGGATGGAGGCCACCTGGTGGCTCAACGACAAGCTGGAGGAGTGGCTGGGAGAGAAGAACGCGGCCGACGCGCTCACGCTCTCCGCCCCCGGCAACGTCACCTCGGAGATGGGCCTCGCCCTGCTCGACGTCGCGGACGCGATCCGCCCCCACCCGGAGGTCGTGGCGTTCCTGGAACGCGTCGGGGACGGCGACTTCCTGGACGAGCTGCCGAAGCTCCCCGGCGGGGCCGGGGCCCGCGACGCCGTCGAGGCCTATCTCGACCGGTACGGCATGCGCTGCGTCGGCGAGATCGACATCACCAGGCCGCGCTGGCGCGAGCGCCCCGCCGCGCTCCTGCCCGCGATCCTCGACAACGTCAGGAACTTCGGACCCGGCGCCGCCGAGCGGCGCTTCGAGCAGGGCCGGCGGACGGCCCTGGAGAAGGAACGGGACGTCCTGGCCCGACTGCGGGACCTGCCCGACGGGGAGCGGAAGGCCGCCGAGACCAAGCGGATGATCGACCGGGTCCGGACCTTCGCCGGATACCGCGAGTACCCGAAGTACGGCATCGTGAGCCGCTACGCCGTCTACAAGCGGGCCCTCCTCGAAGAGGCCGCGCGCCTCGTGCGGGCCGGTGTGCTCTCCGACGCGGAGGACGTCTTCCACCTCACGTTCCAGGAGTTCCGCGAGGCCGTGCGCACGCGGCGGGTCGACGAGGGGCTGGTCCGGCGGCGCGAGGAGGCGCACCGGGCGCACCGGGCGCTCACCCCGCCCCGGGTGCTGACCTCGGACGGCGAGGCGCTCAACGGGTCGTACCGGCGGGACGACGCGCCGGCCGGCGCCCTCGTCGGCCTGGCGGTCTCCGCCGGCACCGTCGAGGGCAGGGCCCGCGTCGTCCTCGACATGGAGGAGGCCGACCTGGAGGCGGGCGACATCCTGGTCACGGCCTACACGGACCCCAGTTGGTCACCCGTGTTCGTCGGCATCACGGGCCTGGTCACGGAGGTCGGCGGTCTGATGACCCACGGCGCGGTGATCGCCCGGGAGTACGGTCTGCCGGCCGTCGTGGGCGTCGACGGGGCCACCCGGCTGATCCGGGACGGGCAGCGGATCCGAGTGCACGGGACCGACGGGTACGTCGAGATCCTCTCGTGAGGCCGTGACCTCCCCGTCCGGGCCCGCCGGCCCGTCACTCCGGCCCCGTCCGCACCGGGCGCCGGAGCAGGTAGGCCCCCGCGCAGGCGACGAGCAGCAGCATGCAGCCCGTGAACACCAGGCCCGCCCGCTCCAGGCCGAGCGGGCCGGTCAGCAGGCCGACGCCGATCACGGGGAGCGAGATGCCCGTGTACGCGACCAGGAACAGGGTCGAGATCACCGCCGCGCGACGGTCCTCCGGCGCGGCCCCGGCGACGGCCGACAGGGCCGCGCGGAAGGTCAGGCCCTGCCCGGTGCCGCCGACGACGGCGGCCAGGACGACGAGCACGAGCAGGTCGGCGGCGAGCGCGCCCGCCAGGAGCGCCAGGCCGGCGAAGAGCACGGCGCAGCCCAGGGGCAGGGACCGGGACACCCCGACGCGGCCGACGAGGAACTGGCCCGCGGTGGAGGAGAAGAAGGCGAGGGCCACGATCAGGCCCGTCACCGCGTGGTTGTCCACGTGCAGGAAGCGGGCGAGGAATGCGGGGCTGACCGAGGTGAACACCCCGAACAGGGCGAAGCCCACGAAGGAGGCGAGCGCCGCCGGCACGAACACCCGGCGGACCGGCCCGGGCAGGGCCGGCCACCGGGGCCGTACGGCGGACAGCGGCCGGCGCTCCCGCACGGTCTCCGGCAGCCGCAGGACGACGAGGGCCGACAGCAGCGCCAGGACGAGGTGCA
The DNA here is from genome assembly GCF_042868165.1 of Streptomyces sp. NPDC007872. NCBI lineage: Bacteria > Bacillati > Actinomycetota > Actinomycetes > Kitasatosporales > Streptomycetaceae > Streptomyces > Streptomyces sp. NPDC007872. The sequence goes on along the minus strand of NZ_JBIAEA010000001.1, from coordinate 551,720 downwards.
CGGCGAACGGCAGCAGCAGCGGCTCGGGGGCGTACTCCGCGAGCAGCCCGGCGAGCAGGGGGCCGCAGCCGAGGCCGCCCATGTTGGCGGCCGTCGCCACGAGCGTCGCCCGGGACGCGCCGCCCGGCGGGGCCAGGTCCATGACGTAGGCGGTGGCGGCGCCGGTGAACAGGCCCGCCGACAGGCCCGAGAGCAGCCGGCCCGCGTACAGCCACCCCAGGCCGTCGGCGCACAGGAAGCAGACGGCGCTCGCCACCGCGAACCCGAGGCCCCAGAGCAGCGTCGGCCGTCTGCCGACCGTGTCCGAGGCGTTGCCCGCGAGGAGCAGCACGCCGATGACCCCGAAGGCGTACACGGCGTACACCACGGTCACGGTCAGCTCGGAGAACCCGAACTCCTCCTGGTAGAGCGGGTAGAGCGGCGTCGGCAGCGTGGTGCCGGCCATCCCCACGACGAACACGGCCCCGCCGAGCAGGCACCGGAGCCACCCTTGACGATCACCAACCATGCCGCCGACCGTAACTCCGGCGCGGGGCCCGGCGCGGGACCCCGTGGTCAGCGCGCGCCGAAGACCTGCGTCCAGTAGGGCCCGCCGTCGCCCGTGTGCAGGCCGACGCCCAGCTCCTTGAACGAGCAGTTCAGTATGTTCGCGCGGTGGCCGGGGCTGTTCATCCAGGACTCCATCACCTGCTCCGCCGTCCGCTGGCCCATCGCGATGTTCTCGCCGTAGGTCGACCAGCCGTACCCGGTGGCCGTGACGCGCTCGCCGGGCCCGGCGCCGTCCGGGTTGGTGTGGTCGAAGAAGTCCCGCGTGGCCATGTCGTCGGAGTGGCCCTGGGCGGCCCGGGCCAGGAGGGAGTTCCCGGTGACGGGGCCGCAGCCCTCCTTGGCGCGCTCGGCGTTGACCAGGGCGATCACCTGCTCCTCGACGGAGGTGTGACCGGAGTCCTGCTTCGTGGCCGTGGGGCTGCTCGGGGCCGTCGGCGTCTTGGTGACGGGCGCCTGCGTGGGCCTCCGGGTCGGCCGGTCCCGCACCGGCCGCGAGGTGGTCGGCGCGGCGGTCGTCGGGGCGGCCGAGGCGGAGGGCTTGGCCTTGGCCCCGGGCGTGGCGGTGACGCTCTTGCTGGGGCGCGGCGTGCCCGACGGCGTGGCCGTCGGGGTGACCGGGGCCGAGGTGCCGGCCGTGGTGGGGACCGTGTCCGGGGCCGACGCGGGGACCGTGAGGTCCACGGTCGAGGCGCGCGGCGCGTCCAGGGCCGTCAGGTCGTCCTCGTCGGGACCGTTGACCAGGGTGAAGGCCCCGCCGGTGACGGCGGCGACCGCCATGCCCGCGGCGATGACCACGCGCCGGCGCCCGCTCTGCTGCTGCTGTCGCCTGCGGCGGCGCGCGTTGCGGGCGCTGCGGGCGCCGAGGACGGGGGAGGGGCTCGCCCCGGGCGCCCCCGCCGACTCGTATCCGGTCGGCTCGTATCCGGCCGGTTCGTATCCGGTCGTTCCGGCCTGCTCGTACCCGGTCGTCCCGGCCGGCTCGTGGGCGTACTCGGCCGTTTCCGCCGTTTCATAGGCGTACGCGGGCGTTTCCATGGTTGCGTGCGCGTATCCGGATGCTTCGGCCGGTTCGGACCCGTACGCCGGGGAGCCCACCGGCTCGTACCCGGTCGGGTACCCGGCGGGGAACCCGGTCGAGGCGGCGAGGTCGAAGCCCGCGCGCTCGCGGAGGGACGCGAACAGGAGTCCGGCCGGGGGGACGAGCAGCAGTCCCGCGAGCAGGCCCTCGGCCGGGTAGAGACCGTGGGACAGGCCGGCGCAGTGCACGCACGCGCGGGCGTGCCTGGCTATTCGCTTGCGCCAGAGCCCGGACGGACGGCCGTCCCATCCGCCGAGCTCGTACCGCAGGTCGGGGCAGGGCGGGTTCTCCGTCAGCGCCCGGACGACGACGCGGGCGGCTTCCAACTGCGCCTTCATGCGCTGGACGCGCACCGCCGTGTGCTCCGGGGACAACTGGAGGGCGGAGGCCACCTCGTACCGGGTCAGGTCGCCCGTGCACTCCAGCCACCACAGGGACAGCAGGGCCCTGTCGTCCGGCTCCAGCCAGCGGGTCGCCTCGGCGGTCTCGCGCCGCTGGCCGGACAGGTTCAGCCGGACCACCGTCAGGCCGACGAAGTCGGCGCCCGGCTGGGGGAGGTCGCGGGCGTCGTCGAGGCCGCCCGTGACGAAACCGTTCTGCTGCCGGTGCCAGTGACTGCGGACCACGTTCATCGCGATGGCCACCAGCCAGGACCTGAAGCTGTCCGGGGCGCGCAGGTCGCCGAGCCCGGCGAGCGCCCGCAGCATCGTCTCCTGCACGACGTCGTCCACGTCGTGGTGACCGTTCATCGCCCGGCCCACGATGTTGTAGACCAGCGGCAGGTGGTGGGCGAGCAGCCGGTCCTGCGCCTGCGGATCCCCGCCCTGCGCCGCCCTGACCAGCTCCGTGAGCTGCTGTGTACTCATGCTCGAATCACCCTGCCTGTTCCGGTCGTCCTCGGGGGCCAGCACATGGGAGACCACCGGGTGCCGGGCCGATAACAGAAATCCCCCGGCTTTCCGGAGGAGATCCGGGAAGCGGGGGTCGGCCGGTGGGGCCCGGGGTCCTCGGGAGCGGTGGTATGACGCCGTGGTCCGCGCACGCGCCGACGGGAGGGACGGGGGACACGCGGACCTCCTCGGCGTGCGTGGACGGAAGCGCCCGGGTACGGCGTGTCCCGGGCGGGGAGCGCGCCCCACGGTAGCGGACGGGTCGGGGGCGCGGGCCGCCGGTCGCCGGACGTGCGTCGGCCCCGTCCTCGTCGGGGCCGAGGACGGGGCCGGTCGCGGGGCCCGTGGACGGGCCGTGCGCGCGTCGTGCGCGGAGTGGTGCGGGGCCGGGTGACCGGTCCTCACGCCGTTACGCGTGACGTCGCGAGTTGCCGGTGAGGAGGCGGTAGAGCAGGAGCAGGATCACCGAGCCGATGATGGCCGCGATCCAGGTGGACAGCTCGAAGAAGCCGTCGACGGAGTCGACGCCGAAGATCACCTTGCCGAGCCAGCCGCCGAGCAGGCCGCCCGCGATGCCGAGCAGCGTGGTGATGATGAACCCGCCCGGGTCGCGCCCCGGGGTCAGGGCCTTCGCGATGAGGCCCGCCAGCAGTCCGATGACGATCCAAGCGATGATTCCCATGGGTTCCGTCTCCTTCGCGTGTGCCGTTCGGCCCGTTCCGTCCTTATCGAACGCTTACATGGAACGCATGCGCGGAAACCGCGAATCCAAACCCCTTTCGGCGGAAATCAGGTGCTCGCCGGGGTGTCCCCGGCCGACCGCACCGACGACAGGGGCTCCGCGATGTCCTCCAGGGAGCGGCGCTCGGCGTTGACCGCCAGGAAGGCGGCGACGAGACCGGCCGCGCACATCAGCCCGGCGCCGATCTGGAAGGCGAGGACCGTGTCGCCGACGACCCCGGACGCGGTCAGGTCCGCGAAGAGCAGCGGGCCGCTGATGCCGCCGGCCGCCGTGCCGAGGGCGTAGAAGAAGGCGATCGCCATCGCGCGGGTCTCCATCGGGAAGATCTCGGAGACGGTCAGGTACGCGCTGGAGGCGCCCGCCGACGCGAAGAACAGCACCACGCACCAGCAGGCCGTCATCGTCGTGGCCGACAGCGAACCCCGGTCGAAGAGCCAGGCGGTGCCGAACAGCAGGATGCCGGAGAGCAGGTACGTCGACGAGATCATGATCCGGCGGCCGACCGTGTCGAAGAGCTTGCCGAGGAGCAGCGGCCCCATGAAGTTGCCCGCGGCGATCACGGCGAAGTAGTAGCCGGTGCTGCCCGTGGGCACGTCGAAGAAGGTGATCAGGATGGTGCCGAAGCCGAAGGTGATGGCGTTGTAGAGGAACGCCTGGCCGATGAAGAGCGAGAGTCCGAGGACCGCCCGGCGCGGGTAGGAGTGGAAGACGGTCTTGGCGATCAGGCCGAAGCCGATGCTCTTGCGCTGGTGGATGGTGATCTCGCGGTCCGGCGGGGGCAGCCGGACGCCCTTCTCCGCCTCGATCTCCTTCTCGACGGAGTCGACGAGTTCCTCCGCCTCGTCGCCGTAGCCGTGGATGAACTGCCACCGCGGGCTCTCCGGGACGTGCCGCCGCACGAGCAGGATGACCAGGCCCAGGACGACGCCGAGGGCGAAGCTGAGCCGCCAGCCGAGGTCTTTCGGGAAGATGTCGGTGTCCAGCATCACGATGGACAGCAGCGAGCCGCCGATCGCGCCCAGCCAGTAGCTTCCGTTGATGATGAGGTCGACCCGGCCGCGGTAGTGCGACGGGATCAGCTCGTCGATGGCCGAGTTGATGGCCGCGTACTCGCCGCCGATGCCGAAGCCGGTGAGGAACCGGAAGAGGAAGAACCACCAGGACTCGAACGACAGCGCCGTCATCGCGGTCGCCGCCAGGTAGACGACCAGCGTCACCATGAAGAGGCGTTTGCGGCCGTAGCGGTCGGTCAGCCAGCCGAAGAACAGCGCGCCGGAACAGGCGCCGGCCACGTACAGGGCGGCGGCCACGCCGGTGATCTGCGCGGCGGTGATGTCCAGGCCGCTGCCGTCCTCGGCGATGCGGCCGGCGACGTTGCCGACGATCGTGACCTCGAGGCCGTCCAGGATCCAGACGGTGCCGAGGCCGATCACGATCATCCAGTGCCACTTCGACCACGGGAGGCGGTCGAGGCGGGCGGGGACGGCGGTGGTGACCGTCGACGTCTCTCCCGGGCCCGGTGCGGGCGCCCGTGACACTCCAGAAGCCATGGCTGGTTCCCTCTCCGTCGCGTGATCCCCCACAGAACCCCTTCCCCCGGGTGCCCGGAAGGCGGTGGCCCATGCGGGTGAAGAACGCGCCGCGCGGGGGCGGAGAGGGTGCGCGTCAGGGGGCCAGCAGGGCCAGGGCGGCGGCGTGGCCGTCGAGCGGGGGCAGGTCGGCGAGGCGGAGGCCGGGGACCGGGGCCGGCCGGTCGGCCGCGCCCACGTACGGCTCGACGGCGCCCCGCGCCAGGCCCACGCCCGAGACCTTGAGCGCGGCCTCCTTGCGGGCCCAGCAGCGGGCGAACGCGGTCGGCCGGCCGGAGTCCGGGAGGGCCTCCAGCTCCGCCCGCTCGCGGGGGTGGAGGGCGCCGACCAGATCCCGTACCAGGCCGTCCGCCGGGACCGTCTCGACGTCCACGCCGACCGGCACCGGCGCGACCGCCACCAGGATCCGGTCCCCCGAGTGGGAGAGCGAGAAGTGCACGTCGTGGCCTTGGACGTACGGCTTGCCGTGCGGGCCGCCGCAGCCGACGCACGGCTGCCGGAGGAAGACGAGGCGCTCCGGGGGCTCGCCCACGTGGTGGCCCAGGACGAGCCGCAGCACGACGTGGGCGACCCGGTGCCGGTCCGCGTCCACCGGGAACAGGAACCGGGCGGCCCGGGCGCGCTCCTCGTCGTCGAGCACGGACGCGAGCGCGCGGGCCCGTGCCGCGGCCTCCGACACGCTGGCCGTCACCACCCCCGGGTGGCCCGGGACTTCCTCGTAGAACATGACAGGTCAGAATACCTGTTCGGTCGTCGTGACCACCGCGCAGCGGCCCGCCGCCCACTCCAGGGCCATCTTGTGCTCGCGCTCGGAGAAGTCGGCCACGGCGTCCGCGACGACGAAGGCCTGGATGTCGCTCATCCACGCGTCGCAGGCCGTCATCAGGACCCCGATGTGCGCGTACACGCCGGTGACCACGAGCTGGTCGCGGCCCTGCTCGCGCAGCAGCTCCAGGAGGTCGGTGCGGACGAAGGCGCTGTACTTCCACTTGGTGAGGCGGATGTCGCCGGGCTCGGGCGCGACGGCGTCCGCGATCGCCACGGCGCGCGGGTCGTCCGGGACGCCGGGGCCCCAGAAGTCCTGCTGGAGACCGCGCTGCCCGGGCGTCTGCCCGCCGGGCTGGGCGGTGTAGACGACGGGCACGCCGAGCCGGGCGGCCTCCTTGCGGAGCCGGTTCAGGTTGGCGAGCAGCGCGGTGAGCGGCTCGGCGCCGTGATCGAACGGGGCCAGGAAGTGGTTCTGGAGGTCGTGCACGAGGAGCACGGCACGGTCCGGGTCGACGGTCCAGTCCACCCGGTTGGCCGGCAGGTCGCCGGGGCGGGGCATCGGGTAGGGCGGGACGGCGGGGAGGCTCATGACGGTCCGTTTCGAAGAGGGTGGGGCGGGGGTGCGGGAGGCGGGCGGTCAGGCGCCCGCGCCCTCCGCGCGGAGGTCCTTCTTGGAGATCTTCCCGACGCCCGTCGTCGGGAAGGCGTCGACGAAGACGATCCGGTCGGGGACCTTGTAGGCGGCGAGGCCGCGCTCCCGGACGAAGCGCTTGAGGGCCAGGGCCTTGACCTCCTCGGCGTCCCGACGGCGGATCACGTACGCGCAACTGCGCTCGCCGAGGTACGGGTCGGGCTCGGCCACCACGTTGGCGTCGTGCACCGACGGGTGGGCCAGGAGGTGGTTCTCGACCTCCTCGGCCGCGATCTTCTCGCCGCCCCGGTTGATCTGGTCCTTGGCGCGCCCCTCGACCACCAGGTGGCCGCTCGGGGTGAGCCGGACGAGGTCGCCGGTCCGGTAGAAGCCGTCCTCGGTGAACGCGCGGGCGTTGTGGTCCGGCGCGTTCCAGTAGCCGCGGATCGTGTACGGCCCCCGGGTCAGCAGGTGGCCGGTGGTGCCGACCGGCAGGTCCTCGTCCTCGTCGTCGACGACCCTGATCTCGTCGTCCGGGGAGATCGGCCTGCCCTGGGTGGTGACCACCGTGTCCGGGTCGTCGTCGAGCCGGGTGTAGCAGACCAGGCCCTCGGCCATCCCGAAGACCTGCTGGAGGGTGCAGCCCAGGGCGGGCCGGACCCGGCGGGCCACCTCGTCGGCCAGCTTGGCGCCGCCGACCAGGAGCACGTCGAGGGTGGAGAGGTCGTACGCGGAGCCGGGGGCGGCGTCGATCCAGACGAGCGCGAGCGGCGGCACGAGGCCGGTGATCGTCACGCCCTCGTCCTGGATCAGCGGGAACGCCACGTCCGGGGCCGGCCGCGGGCACATGACGACCCGCCCGCCCGCGTACAGCGTGCCCAGCGAACCGGGGGAGGAGAGCGGGAAGTTGTGGGCGGCGGGCAGCACGCACAGGTACACGCTGTCCTCGTCGAGCGCGCAGATCTCGGCGGAGCCGCGCAGCGAGTAGACGTAGTCGTCGTGCGTCCGGGGGATCAGCTTGGGCACGCCGGTGCTGCCGCCGGAGAGCTGGAGGAACGCCGTCTCCGAGGGGTCGCGGTCGGGCAGGTCGACGGGCTCGGCCGGGACGTCGGCGAGCGCCTCGAAGGGTCCGGCGTCCTCGCCGACGACGAAGACGTGCCGCAGCTCGGGGGAGCGGGTGAGGACCGTGGTCGCCAGGGCGCGGTGGTCGAAGCCGCCGTGGACGTCGGGGATCACGTAGGCGGCGGCCCCGGTGAAGGAGCAGAAGTAGGAGATCTCCGACTCGCGGTGGGCGGGCAGCGCGAAGACGGGGAGCGCGCCGAGGCGGAAGAGCGCGAAGACCACTTCGAGGAACTCGGCGACGTTGGGCAACTGGACGACGACCTTGTCGCCGGCGCCGATGCCCCGGGCCGCGAGGCCGGCCGCGAGCCGGTCGGCGCGCAGGTCGAGTTCGGCGTAGGTCCAGGCGCGCCGGGCGCCGCCGGGGCCCGCGTGGTCGACGACGGCGACGCGGTCGGGGTGGGCCTCGGCCCGGGTGCGGAGCATCGTCCCGAAGGTGATGCCCTCCCACCAGCCGGCCGCCCGGTACCGCTCGGCGAACTCCGCCGGCCAGGTGGGGGTGGTGTACGGCTCCTCGCCGGGCGCGCCGGGCGCGCCGGGCGCGGCGGCCGGGAGGGGAGGGGCCGGGGCGGCGGGGAGGGGAGAGGCGGGCGCGGTCACAGCTCGGCTCCCACGGCGTGCAGGAAGGTGCGGAACTTCGCGGCGGTCTCGGCGGTCTCGTCCTCGGGCACGGAGGCGGCGACGACGCCGGCGCCCGCGTACAGGCGCAGCATGCGCTCCTCGGCCTCGGCGCAGCGGATGGTGACGACCCATTCGCCGTTGCCGTCCGCGTCGCCCCAGCCGACGATGCCGGTGAAGAAGCCGCGGTCGAAGGGCTCGGTCTCGCGGATCACCTCGCGGGCCAGCGGCGTCGGGGTGCCGCAGACCGCCGGGGTGGGGTGGAGCGAGGAGGCGATCTCCAGGGCCGACACCTCGGGGTGGGCGAGGGTGCCGGTGACCGTGGTGGACAGGTGCCACATGGCGGCGGTGCGGATCAGCGACGGCCGGGCGGGGACGTCGATGGTGGAGCAGTACGGGGCCATCGCCTGGTGCACGGCGTCGACGACGACCGCGTGCTCGTGGAGGTCCTTGGCGGACTCCAGGAGGGCCGCCGCGCGCCGGACGTCCTCGGCGAGGTCGTCGCTGCGGGGGGTGGAGCCGGCCAGCGGGTTGGAGACGAGCTGGTTGCCGCGCCGGGAGACCAGGAGTTCGGGGCTGGCCCCGAGCAGGGTGCGGCCGGGGCGGGTGGGCAGCGCGAAGGTGTAGCCGCACGGGTCGCGGCGGGCGAGCCGGCGGACCATGGCGGCGATGTCCAGCTCGCCGGGTCCGGTGACCTCCAGGGTGCGGGCGAGCACCACCTTGCTGAACTCGCCGTTCCACATGCGGTCGACGGCGGCGGCGACGCCCTTGGCGTAGTCCTCCGGCGCGGGGTACGGGCGGACGGTCCAGGCGCCGGCGCGGGGCGCGTCGGCGGGCAGCGCGACGAGCGGGTCGGAGGCGAGGGCCGGTCCGGTGCGGACGGTCTCGGGCACGACGAGCGCGGCCGGGGCGTCCTGGTCGAAGGGGATGGCGCCCATCACGACGGGGGCGGCGTGGCGTCCGGCGCGGGCCTCGGCGAGGGTGTCGGCCACCCGTTCGGCGATCGGGTCGGCGCCGTGCGGGACCTCGCTCAGCACGCCGTGGGCGAGCAGGGTCCGGGTGGGCGTGGCGAGGAAGCGGTCGCCGGCGCGGAAGGCGTCGAGCAGTCCGGTGGCGGCGCCGACGGCCGAGGAGCTGGGGGACGCGGCGCGCACGGGCGCCGCGGCGGGCGCGGGGGAGGGCGCGACGAGGGGGGCGGGCGCGGGGGCGGGTATGGAGGCGGACGCGGGCGGGTGCGCGGCGACCTGGGGGACCGTCGACACGGGTGGGCTCCTTGGTTCGGTGAGGTGGGTGGGCGGTGCGGACCTCCGGGGGCCGGGGGGCCGCACCGCGCGGGCCGTCAGCGCAGGGTGGCGCCGCCGTCGACGTAGAGGTCCTGCATGGTGATGTGGCGGGCCCGGTCGGAGGCGAGGAAGACGACCGCCTCCGCGACGTCCTCCGGCTGGGCGATGCGGCGCAGCGGGATGCCGGTGCGGTGGGCGGCGAGGTCGCCGTCGAGGACGCTGTCCGGGACGGAGTCGCCGTCCCACAGGGAGCGCTGCATCGGCGTGTCGGTGGAACCGGGACAGACGGCGTTGCAGCGCACGCCCCGGGCGGCCACCTCCAGGCCCAGGCACTTGGTGAAGGCCACGGCGGCCGCCTTGGAGGCGGCGTACACGCTCATGTCCGCGCGGGGTATCCCGGCGGCGTTGGAGGCGACGGTCACCACGGAGCCGGAGCCCCGGGCGGCCATGCCGGCGACGACGGCGCGCGACAGGTGGAAGACGCCGGTCGTGTTGACCGCGAAGACGTCCGCCCAGTCGCGGTCCGTCGTCTCGACGGCCGGTCCGGTCCGCAGCACCCCGGCGACGTTCACCAGGATGTCCACGGGGCCGAGTTCGCGGGAGACGCGCTCCACGGTCTCCGCCACGTCGTCCGGCGCGGTGACGTCGAGCCGGTACGGGACGACCGGCCCGGCGGCCGGGTCAGCGCCGGCGTCCTCGAACAGCCTGGCGACGCTCCGCTCCAGCTCCTGCTCCGAGCGGTCGGTCGCCGCGACGGTGGCTCCGCGCGCGGAGAGGGCGCGCACCACCGCCTCGCCGATGCCCTGGGCGGCGCCGGTGACCAGCGCCACGCGGCCCGCGAACTCACCGCGCGGGCCGGTGCCGTTCGGCACGGTACCGATGTCGGTGCCGATGCCGGTACCGTTCGACGCGTCGCCGCCCGGCGCCGCGCCGTCCGGCCGGTTCCCGCCCGGTCCGGGTCTGCCCGGTCCGTTGATATCCGTCACGATCTCTCCTCGTACTTAGGTAAGCCTAGCCTAAGTCTCGCTGGTTGCCCATCGGTTCCCGGGGGTCGTTCAAAGGCGCTCGGACTCCGGGGCCTTCCGAACCTCCCCGGCCCGCGCGGAGACCGGCCGCCTCTCCGCGGCGGCCCGCAGCGCCCCGTCCAGGAGCGGACCGATCTCTGCCAGCGCCTCGGGAGCCATCAGCTCGTCGTGGCCCCGGTCGAGGACGTGCTCGGTGAACTCCCCCGACACGTACGCCGGCCACACCGTGCCCGGCGCGTCCTCCGGCGCGGTCGTGCGGGAGGCCGTGAAGAACAGCACGTCGCCGTCGAAGTGACGGGTCGTGCTGCGCGAGAGCAGCCGCACGCAGTGCACGTTGGTGTCCACGATCGCCCGCAGCAGCTCCTCGTCGAACCCGGCGAGCAGGCCCTGGCTGTCCCGGATCGCCGCGACGGCCTCCTCCCGGGACACTCCGCCCCGGCCGGACTCCTCCGCGCCCAGGCCCGCCACCGAGAGCAGGAAGCCGTTCTCCTCCCGTTCCAGGCGCTCGCGCCAGTCCGGCCCGTCCAGGTACGACCAGTCGTCCCGCTCCGGCGGATAGGCGTCGAGCAGCGCCAGGAAGGCGACCTCCTCGCCCCGCTCCCGAAGCATCGAGGCGAGGGTGTGCGCCACCGTCCCGCCGAAGGAGTAGCCCGCGAAGTGGTACGGACCCTCCGGCTGCACCTCCCGGATCGCCGCCAGGTACAGCTCGGCGAGCTCCGCCACGTCGGCCGCGTCCGGCAGCTCCCCGGCCAGGCCCGGCGACTGCACGCCGTACAGCGGCCGGTCCGCGTCCAGGTGGCGCAGCAGACCCGTGTACTGCCAACCGAACCCGGACGCCGGGTGGAAGCAGAACAGCGGCGCCTTCGTGCCCCGTTCGCGCAGCGGCAGCAGCACCCGCAGCGCGTCCCGGCGCGAGTCCGACCCGATCCGGGCCGCCACGTCCGCGACCGTCGGCGCCGACATCACCGTGCCCACCTGCACCGGCACGCCCAGCTCGTCGCGGATGCGCCCCACGAGCCGCATCGCGAGCAGCGAGTGCCCGCCCAGCTCGAAGAAGTTGTCCTCCACGCCGACCCGCTCCAGACCGAGCACGTCCGCGAAGATCCCGCAGAGCAGCTCCTCGCGGGCGTCCTTCGGCGGCCGGCCGCCGCCCGCGTCCGCGAACACCGGGGCGGGCAGCGCCGCCCGGTCCACCTTGCCGTTCACCGTCAGCGGCAGCGCCGGGAGTTCGACGAACGCCGACGGCACCATGAACTCCGGCAGGGTCGCCGAGAGCAGGGCGCGCAGCGCCGCCGTCTCCGCCTCCGGGTCGGTGCGCACCGCGTCCGAGGCGGGCACGGTGTACGCGACGAGCCGCTTCACGCCGTTGGTCCCGGTGTGCACGACCACCGCGGCGGCGGCCACCCCGGGAGCGGCGGCGAGCGCCGACTCGATCTCGCCCAGCTCGATCCGGAAGCCGCGGATCTTCACCTGGTGGTCGGCCCGGCCCAGGTAGTCGATCTGCCCGTCCTCGCGCCAGCGCACCAGGTCGCCCGTGCGGTACATCAGCGTGCCCGGCTCGCCGAACGGGTCGGCCACGAACCGCTCCGCCGTCAGCGCCGGACGCGCGAAGTAGCCCCGGGCCAGACCCGCGCCCGCCAGGTACAGCTCGCCCGGCACCCCGCGCGGCACCGGCCGCAGCGCGCTGTCGAGCACGTAGGCGCGGGTGTTGTGGATGGGCCGGCCGACGCAGGACGAGACGCTCGTCTCCACGTCGGCGCCCAGCGCGTTGATCGTGTACTCGGTGGGCCCGTACAGGTTGTAGCCCATCGTGCCCCCGGTCTCCTCCAGGAGCGTCCAGAGGGAGTCCGGCACGGCCTCGCCGCCGAGCAGGACCAGCGCCGGACGGTGCCGGTCCGCGTCGAGCAGGCCCGCGTCGACCAACTGCTGCCCGTACGACGGGGTGACGTTGACGACGTCGATGCCGACCCGGTCGTAGTGGGCCGTCAGGGCCGCCGGGTCGAGCCGCAGCTCCTCGCCGATGACGTGCACCTCGTGCCCGTCGACCAGCCAGAAGAACTCCTCCCACGACATGTCGAACGCGAACGACACCGTGTGCGCCACCCGCATCCGGCGCCCGCCCGCCAGCTTCACCGCCGGGTCGAAGATCCGCTCCCGGTGGTTGAGCAGCATGTTGACCAGACCCGAGCCCGGCACCACCACGCCCTTGGGGCGGCCGGTCGAACCCGAGGTGTAGATCAGGTACGCCGGGTGGCGGCCGTCGCGCGGCCCGGTCAGCTCCTCCTCCGCGACCGGACCGCCGGACAGCGCCGCAAGCTCGGCGGCGACCGCCGGGTCGTCCAGGGCGAGCGGCGGCACGCCGTCCACGACCGGGACCCGGCCCTTCACGGCGTCCACGGTGACCAGGCAGACCGGCACCGCGTCCTCGACCATCGCGGCAAGGCGGTCCACCGGGTGGTCCAGGTCCAGCGGCAGGTACGCCGCCCCCGCCTTGAGCACCGCGAACAGCGCGACCACGAAGTCCGCCGAGCGCGGCAGGCCCAGGGCCACCGTCCGCTCGGGACCCGCCCCGCGCGCGATCAGCGCCCGCGCCAGGCGGTTGGCCCGCTCGTCCAGCTCCGCGTAGGTCAGCCGCTCGTCCTCGAAGACCAGCGCCGTGGCCTCCGGGGTCCGCGCCGCCTGCCGGGCGAACAGGTCCACGAGCGGCACGTCCGGGACGTCGTGCCCGGTGTCGTCGCCCAGGGCGAGCAGCTCGGCCCGCTCGGCGGTCTCCAGGGTCCGCAGCCGGCCCACCGGCGTCGCCCCGCCCGCCGCGAACTGCTCCACGAGCAGCCGCAGCCGGCCCGCGAGCCGCTCGGCGGTCTCCCGGTCGTACAGGTCCGGCCGGTACGCCAGGCTCAGTTCGAGCGAACGCTCCGGGGTGACCGCCAGGGTCAGCGGGTAGTGCGTGCCGTCGACGCTGTGCGTCCAGCCGATCTGGTGCCGCTCCACGGCCTCCTCGCGCGCCGCGTCGTCGAGCGGCGTGTTCCGGAACACGTACAGCGTGTCGAAGAGCTGGCCGATCCCGGTGCCCTGCTGGATCGGGCCGAGCCCCAGGTAGTGGTGGGGCAGCAGGTCGGCGTGCTCGCCCTGCATCCGGACGAGCAGGTCCCGCAGCGTCTCCGCGGGACGGAGCGTCACCCGGAACGGCAGCGTGTTCATGAACATGCCGATCATCTGGTCGACGCCCGGCACGTCCGCCGGACGGCCCGAGACCGTCGCGCCGAACACCACGTCGTCCCGGCCGGTCATCCCGGACAGAGACAGCGCCCAGGCCGCCGAGAGGACCGTGTTCAGGGTCACGCCGGAGCCCCGCGCGAACGACCGCAGCCGGTCGCTGGTCTCCTCGCCGAGCGCGATGTCCACCACCTCGGCGGTCACCGGCTGCCGCGTCGGATCGGCCGGCGCCACCAGGGTCGCCTGGTCGAGGCCCGACAGGTGGGCGCGCCAGGCGGCCCGCGCCGCCTCGCCGTCGGTGCCCGCGAGCCAGCGCAGGTACTCCCGGTACGGCGTGACCGGCGGCAGGATCTCCTCGCGGCCGCCCGCCCCGTACAGCGCGAACAGCTCCTCGAAGAACAGCGACTCCGACCAGCCGTCGGTGAGGATGTGGTGCTGCGTCACGCACAGCATCCAGCGGTCCTCGGCGAACTTGAGCAGCGTCACGCGCATCAGCGGCGGCGCCGACAGGTCGAAGCGGGTCGCCGCGTCCGCCAGCGAGAACTCCCGCTGCGCCTCGTCCTGCGCGGTCCGGTCGAGCCCCGTCAGGTCGCGGACCTCCCAGGGCAGCTCCCACGCGGCGGGAACCACCTGCACCGGGCCCGGCAGGCCCTCGTGCCAGAACGCCGAGCGCAGGTTCGGGTGGCGGCGCAGCATCGCGTCGAACGCCGAGCGCAGCGCGGCCGTGTCCACGGCGTGCCGCAGCTCCACGAAGTTCTGCATCAGGTAGACGTCCAGCGCCCGGTCGTCGTACTGCGCGTGGAAGTACAGGCCCTCCTGGAGCGGAGCCAGCGGCAGCACCTCCTCGGCGCCCGGGAAGACCTGCTCCAGGACCTTCCGGCCGGCCTCGTCCAGCTCCACGAGCGGGGCGTCCGCGTCCAACGCCGCGGCGGACGCCGCCTTCTCCTCCGGCGTCCGGGCCGCGAGCGCGAGCGCCGCGACCGTCCGCCGCTCGAACACGTCGCGCGGGGTCAGGACCAGGCCCTCCTTGCGGGCCCGGGTCACGAGCTGGATGGAGACGATGCTGTCGCCGCCCAGGGCGAAGAAGTCGTCGTCCACGCCCACCGACGCGAGCCCCAGGACCTCGGTGAAGACCCGGCACAGGGCCTCCTCGCGCTCCCCGTCCGGCGCCCGCGACCCCTCGGAGCCGCCGAACACCGGCGCGGGCAGCGCCGCCCGGTCCAGCTTGCCGTTGACCGTGAACGGCAGCGCGTCCAGGACCACGACCGCCGCCGGGACCATGTAGTCGGGCAGGCTCGCGGCCAGCTCCTCGCGGACCGCCACCGGGTCGGCCGTGCCCGTCACGTAGCCGACGAGCCGCTTCACCCCCGGCGTGTCCTCGCGGACCACCACGGCCGCCGCGCCGACCCCGCCGACCGCCGCGAGCGCGGACTCGACCTCACCGGGCTCGATCCGGAAGCCGCGGATCTTCACCTGGTCGTCGGCCCGGCCCAGGTACTCGATCTCCCCGTCCGCGCGCAGCCGCGCCAGGTCGCCCGTGCGGTACATCCGCGATCCCGGGGCGCCGTACGGGTCGGCCACGAACCGCTCCGCCGTCAGCGCGAACCGGCCCAGGTAGCCGCGCGCGATGCCGTGCCCCGCGAGGTACAGCTCGCCGGTCGCCCCGGCGGGCACCGGACGCAGCGCCGCGTCGAGCAGGTACGCGCGCGTGTTGCCGATCGGCCGGCCCACCACCGGGGTGGCCGAGGCCGCCAGGTCCGCCGCGAGCGCGTCGACCGTGTACTCGGTCGGCCCGTACAGGTTCACCGACATCACGCCGGTCGCCGCCCGCACCGCCGACCACAGCGCCTCCGGCACCGCCTCGCCGCCGAGCAGCAGCAGCGCCGGACGGTGCGCGGCCGGGTCCAGGAGGCCCTGGTCGAGCAGGCCGAGCGCGTACGTCGGGGTGACGTCCATCGTCTCGATCCGGTGCTCCCGCACGTACGAGACGACGAACTCGGCGTCCCGGCGGCCCACCTCGTCCAGGACGTGCAGCTCGTGCCCGGCGACCAGCCAGAACAACTGCTCCCAGGAGGTGTCGAAGCTGAACGACGCCGTGTGCAGGGCGCGCAGGCGCCGGCCGCCGGTCGCCTCGACCACCGGGCCGAAGACGTCCGCGATGTGGTTGGCGTACAGGTTGGACAGACCGCCGTGGGTCAGCACGACGCCCTTGGGACGCCCGGTCGAACCGGACGTGTAGATGACGTACGCCGGGTGCCCGTCCGCGACGGCCGGGGAGGCGAACTCCGCCGGGGCCGCGGCCAGGGCGGCGGCCGTCTCCGGCGCGTCCAGGACGAGCCGCTCCGGCCCGTCACCGGCCTCCGGCAGCAGCTCCAGACCGCGCGCCGTGGTCACCACGCACACCGGACGCGCGTCGTCGATCATCAGGCCGAGCCGGTCCGCCGGGTAGTCCAGGTCGAGCGGCAGGTACGCGCCGCCGGCCCGCAGGACGGCGAGGATCGCCACCACGGTCTCCGCCGAGCGCGGCACGGCGAGCGCCACCACCGACTCGGGGCCCACGCCCCGCGCGGCGAGCAGCGACGCGAGCCGCGCGGACCGCGCGTCGACCTCCGCGAAGGTGAGCGACGCACCGCCGCACACCACCGCGACCTCGTCGGGGGTACGGGCCGCCCGCTCCGCGAACACGTCCGCGACCGTGCCCGCCGGCACGTCCCGCACCGTCCCCGGCCAGCTCCCGCGCACCCGCGCCGACTCCGCCCCGGGCAGCAGGGGCAGCGCCCCGACCGCCGTGCCGGGCTCCTCCGCGATCCGGTCCAGGACGTGGGCGAGGCGGTCCGCGATCAGGCCCGCGCGCCGGTCGTCGAAGACGTCCGGGCGGTACTCCAGGCGCAGCAGGGCCCGCTCGTCCAGGGACACCGCGAGGGTCAGCGGGTAGTGGGTGGCGTCCTCCGCCTCGACCCCGGTCACCCGCACCCCGGCGGCGACGGTCTCGCGCGCCGCCGGGTCCACCGGGTAGTTCTCGATGACGACGAGGGTGTCGAACAGCTCGCCCGCGTCGCTCTGCTTGCGGATGAGCCGCAGCCCCAGGTGGTGGTGGGCCAGGAGGGCGTTCTGCTCGTCGCGGAAGCGGCGGAGCAGCCCCTCGACGGTCTCCTCGTTGCGGACCGACAGCCGCACCGGCACGGTCGTGATGAACAGGCCGAGCATCGACTCGACGCCGGGTATCTCGTCCGGACGGCCCGACACGGTCAGACCGAACAGCACGTCACGACGGCCCGTCAGACCGCCGACGAGCAGGCCCCAGGCGCACTGGATCAGGGTGCTCGGCGTGGTGCCGAGACGGCGGGCCGCCGCCGTCAGACGGGCGGTGGCCTCCTCCGACAGCTCCAGGGACCGCACGCCCGGCCGGACCGGGGTGCGCGCCGGGTCGGGCTCCGCGACCAGCGTCGCCTCCTCGACCCCGGCGAGCGCCCCGCGCCAGGCGGCCTCGGCCGCCGGGGCGTCCTGCTCCTTCAGCCACTTCAGGTAGGCGCGGTACGGGCGCACCGGCGGCAGCCCCGAGGCGTCGCCGTCCGTCGCGTACAAGGCGAGCAGGTCGCCCACGAGGAGCGGCATCGACCAGCCGTCGACCAGGATGTGGTGGACCGTGATCACCAGGCGGTGGTCGTCCCCGCCCACCCGGGCGAGCACCAGGCGCAGCAGCGGCGGCCGGTGGAGCTGGAAGCGGCGGGCCAGCTCGGCCCGGCGCAGCCCGGCGAGCCGGTCCTCCACCGAAGCGCCCGAGACACCCGAAGCGCCGGCAGCACCGGACGAACCGGACGGGCCCGCGGCGCCGCCCTCCGTCAGGTCCACCCGCTCCAGGGCGAAGGGCACCTCCGCCGGCACGAACTGCACCGGCTGCGGCACCCCCTCGTGCCAGAAGCCGGCCCGCAGGTTCGGGTGCCGGCGCAGCAGCGCCGCGGCCGCACGCTCCAGGCGGTCGGCGTCGACGGGGCCCGCGAGCCCCACCGACACCTGCACGGTGTACACGTCGGCCGCCCCGTCGTCGTAGACGGAGTGGAACAGCATGCCCTGCTGAAGGGGGGACAGCGGCAGCATGTCCTCGATACGAGCCTGCATCACTGCTGGGCCCTCCACATTTCTTCGAGCATGGTGATCTGGTTCTGGTCGAGGTCGAGCAGGTCGAGGTCGGACGGGGTGTGCCCGGCGGTGACCCCGCCCGCCGCCCAGGCCGCGAGCGCGTCGAGGGCGGCCGTCCAGCCGTCCGCGAGCGCCGCGACCGTGTCCTGGGACAGGGCGTCGCCCGCCCACAGGAAGGAAGCGGCCAGCTCCGGCCCGTCCGGGCCCTGCTCCACCTCCGCGTCCACCTGGAGGGGGTACGCGAGCGGGGCGTCCGGCTCCGGACCGACGGCGAGCGCGTCGGCCTCCTCGGCCGGCCCCCAGGCGGACTGCCGGGCGGCGGTCTGCCGGCCCAGGTAGTTCCACAGGATCTCCGGGCGGTCCTCCGGGTCGAACAGACCGGCGGTGGCGGCGTTGGCGTACCGCAGCAGCCCGGCGCCGATCCCGCCGTCCGGGACCCTGCGGATCCGCTCCTTGATCTCCTTCAGGGCCGCCCCGGCGTCCTGCGTCCCGCCCACGACCGCACGCGCGTCGTAGGAGTCCGCGGTGAGCCGCAGCGGGTACACGCTGGTCAGCCAGCCGACCGTACGGGTCAGGTCGGCGCCCGGGACGAGGTCCTGCTCCCGGCCGTGGCCCTCAAGGTCCACGGTCAGCCCGTTCGCCGGCTTCCCGTGCCGGGCCGCCCAGTCGCCCGCGGCCAGCGCGAGCGCGGTGAGCAGCGTGTCGTTGACCGTGCCGTGGAAGGCCTGCGGCACGGCCGTCAGAAGGGGCTCGGTGCGCTCGGCGGAGAGCCGCACGGTGAGCCGCCGCGCGGTCGCCACCGTGTCCCGCGCCGGGTCGAGCGCACGGTCCGTCAGGAGCCGCCCGCCGGTCGCGGACTCGGCCAGCCACCGGTCCAGCTCGGCGGTCCGGCGCGCGCTCTGCGCCTCGGCGAGCAGCCCCGCCGTCCACGTGCGCAGCGCCGTCGGCACGGCGTCGAGGGCGGGCGTCCGCCCCTCCGCCGCCGCCTCGCACGCGGCCCGCAGGTCCGGCAGCAGGATCTGCCACGACACCTCGTCCACCACCAGGTGGTGGGCGACGAGCAGCAGCCTGCCCGGCTCGCCGGGACCGGCGTCGAAGCGCACGGCCCGCACGGTCCGCCCGGACTCCGGGTCCAGCTCGCCCGCGGCCCGGTCCGACTCACGGGAGACCAGCTCCCGCAGGGCCTCCGCGCCGAGCCCGGCGGCGTTCACCGTCCGCAGCACCGACGCGGCCGTCAGCGCGCCCACCGGGGCGACCTCGGCGCTCCACACGCCGGACCGCGCCACGGTCAGCACCTGCCGCAGCCCGTCGTGCCGGTCCAGGACCGCCTGGAGGGCCGTCTCCAGGTCCGCGGGCCGCACCCCGGCGGGCAGCAGCACCAGACGGGCCTGGCAGAACCGGCGGTACGCGCCGCCGCGCCCCGCGAACCAGTGCGCCACCGGCGGCAGGACCAGCGGGCCCGTCGCCTGCTCGGCCGGACGCTCCGGGGCCTTGCCCGCCGGGGCGGCGGGCGCGGCGACGGCGGCCAGACCGGCCGGCGTCGGGTGCTGGAACACCTGGCGGGCCGTCACCGTGAACCCGGCCTTGCGGGCCTGGCTGACGTACCGGATGGAGACGATGCTGTCGCCGCCCAGCTCGAAGAAGTTGTCGTCGGGACCTACCACGGGCAGCCCGAGGACCTCGGCCATCAGCCGCGCGAGCAGCTCGGCCGGGGTCTCGGTGGCGGCCACCGGCGCGGTCGGCGCGGCCGTCGCCCGGCGGGGCTCCGGCGGTGCCGGCAGGGCGCGCCGGTCGAGCTTGCCGTTGGGGGAGAGCGGCACGGCCGGGATCTCCATGATCACGGCCGGGACCATGTACTCGGGGAGCCGCGTCGCCGCGTGCGCCCGCAGCGCGTCCGGGTCGAGCGGTCCGTCGCCCGCCGGGACGGCGTAGGCGACGAGCCTGCGCGCGCCCGGCCGGTCCTCGCGGACCACCGAGACGGCACGGGCCACCCCGGGCGCCCCGGAGAGCACCGCGTCGATCTCGCCCAGCTCGATGCGCAGGCCGCGCAGCTTGACCTGGTCGTCGGTGCGGCCGAGGTACTGGAGCCGCCCGTCGTCGTGCCGGACGACCAGGTCGCCGGTCCGGTACATGCGGGACCCGGCGGGCCCGTACGGGTCGGCCACGAACCGCTCGGCGGTCAGGTCGGGGCGGGAGAGGTAGCCGCGGGCGAGCTGGACGCCGGCGAGGTACAGCTCGCCGGGCACGCCGACCGGGACGGGCCGCAGCCGGTGGTCCAGGACGTGGACGCGGGTGTTCCACACCGGGGAGCCGATGGAGGCGGAGGCCGTCGTGGCGCCCGGGAGGGCGGTGGCGGCGGTGACGTCCACGGCGGCCTCGGTGGGCCCGTACAGGTTCTCCAGGGCCACCGCGCGGCCTCCGGCGGAGGCGTGGAAGCGGTCCACGAGATCCGTCGGCAGGGCCTCGCCGCTGCACACCACGAGCCGCAGGCCCGGGCAGTCCGCGATCTCCACGCCCGCGACGAACGCGGCCAGCATCGACGGCACGAAGTGCAGCACGCTGACCCGCCGGTCGCGGATCACTTCGGCCAGGTACTCCGGGTCCTTGTGCCCGTCCGGCCGGGCGACGACGAGCGGCACGCCCTGCGCCACCGGCCAGAACAGCTCCCACACGGAGACGTCGAACGTCGTCGGCGTCTTCTGGAGGACCCGGTCGACGGGCGTGAGCCCGTACGCGTCCTGCATCCACTGGAGGCGGTTGACGATGGCCTCGTGCTCGACCACGACGCCCTTGGGGCGTCCGGTGGAGCCGGAGGTGAAGATGACGTACGCCGGGTGGCGCGGCAGCAGGGGAGCCCGCCGGTCCGCGTCCGTCACCGCGTGCGCGTCCGCGCCGGTCCACTCCGCCGCCACGGCGGCCGAGTCGAGCACGATCCGCTCCGCCGCGAGCCCCGCCGGAAGGTCCGGCGCCGAGGCCGTGTCGGTGAGGACGGCGACCGGCCGGGCCGTCTCGCACATGTGGGTGAGGCGGTCGGCGGGCAGGGTGAGGTCGAGCGGCAGGTAGGCGCCGCCGGCCCGGACGACGGCGTGGATGGCGATGAGCAGGTCGAGCGAGCGGGGCAGGGCCACGGCGACGACCGACTCCGGTCCCACGCCCCGGCCGATCAGGAGTCGGGCGAGGCGGTTGACCCGCGCGTCGAACTCCGTACGGGACAGCTCCTCGTCCTCGAAGACGAGCGCCGGACCCTCGGCCTTCGCCGCGCCCGCCGCCACCAGGTCCGCGAGGGTGCGGGGGCCGTCCACGGCACGGTCGGTCGCGTTCCAGCCCTCCAGGGCGTGCCGTTCGTCCCCGTCCATCAGGTCCAGGGAGGAGACCGGCGCGCCCGGCGCGGCCGCCACGGCGTCCAGGAGGCGGACGAGCCGTTCCACGAGCCGCTCGGCGCCCGGCCGGCCGAAGAGGTCGGTCGCGTACCGCAGGCCGCCCTCGATCCGCCCGTCGTCCTCCGAGCCGCCGAACGCGAACTCCAGGTCGACCTTCGACCCGCCGATCTCCACCGGCAGTTCACGGGCCGCGACCCCGAAGAGCGAGGAGACCTCGGTGGACACCGAGTGGTACGTCACCATCGCCTGGAACAGCGGGTTGCGGGCCTGGGAGCGGGCCGCGCCCACCGCCTCCGCCACCGCTTCGAGCGGCAGGTCGGCATGGGCGAAGCCCGCCAGACCGGCGTCCCGCACCCGGTCGACCAGCTCCGCGAACGTCGGCTCGCCCGACACGTCCGCGCGCAGCACGAGCGTGTTCAGGAAGAAGCCCACGAGCCCGTCGAGCCGCTCGTCGCCGCGCCCGGAGACCGGGGCGCCGAGGGGGACGTCGTCCCCGGCGCCGAGCCGGTGGAGCAGGGCCGCGACGGCCGCGTGCACCACCATGAACATCGTCGCGCCGGAGTCGCGGGCGATCCGGGCGAGCCCGGCGCCCGTCGCGGCCGACACGTCGAACGGGACCACGTCGCCGCCGTGCGTCGGCGTCGCCGGGCGCGGGGTGTCGGTGAACAGACCCAGCTCCTCCGGGACGCCGGCGAGCGCCTCCCGCCAGTACGCGGTCTGGCGCGCCGCCGTCGAGTCCGACTCCTCGGCGTCACCGAGGAGTTCGCGCTGCCAGAGGGCGTAGTCGGCGTACTGGACGGGCAGTTCGGTGAACTCGGGCGCCCGGCCGGCGGCGCGGGCCGCGTAGGCGGTGTCCAGGTCGGCCAGGAGCGGCCCGGTGGACCACTCGTCGGTCGCGATGTGGTGCAGCAGTACGACGAGCACGTGCTCGTGCTCCTCGTCGGAGGCGCTGAGCAGCGTGACCCGCACCGGGATCTCCCGGGCCAGGTCGAAGACGTACCGGGAGGCGGCCTCCGCCTCGGCGGCCAGGTCCTCGGCGCGGACGCGGCGCGCCGCGAACGGCACCCGCGCCTCGCCGGGCGTCAGGATCCGCTGGTACGGCTCGCCGTCGGCCTCCGCGAACACGGTCCGCAGCACCTCGTGCCGCGCCACCAGATCCTCCACGGCGGCCCGTACGGCCCGCGCGTCCACGGGACCGTCGAGACGGACCGCGAAGGGCACGTTGTACGCGGTCCCCGGGCCCCGCACGCTGTCGAAGAGCCACAGGCGCCGCTGGGCGTACGAGAGCGGCAGCCGCTCCGGCCGCGCGACCGGGGCGAGGGCGGGCCGCTCGGAGGCGGTCCGCTCCGCGAGCCGGGCCGCGAGCGCCGCGACCGTCCGCGCCTCGAACACGTCCCGCACCGAGCACTCCACGCCCAGGGCGGACCGCATCCGGCTCGCCGCGCGGGCCGCGAGCAGGGAGTGGCCGCCGAGGGCGAAGAAGTCGTCCTCGACACCGGCCGTCTCCAGGCCGAGCACGGCCGCGACGATCCCGAGCAGGATCTCCTCGCGCGCGTCCCTCGGCGCCCGCGAGGGCCCGGCGACGGCGTCCGGCGGCACGGGCAGGGCCCGGCGGTCGAGCTTGCCGTTGGGGGAGAGGGGAACGGCCGGGATCTCCAGGAACACGTTCGGGACCATGTACTCCGGCAGGCGGGAGGCCGCGTGGGCGCGCACCGCGTCCACGGCGACCGGCCCGTCGCCGGCGCCGACGACGTACCCCACGAGCCGCTGCACGCCGGGCCGGTCCTCGCGGACCAGGGTCACCGCGTGCGCCACGCCGGGGGCGGACGCCACGACCGCGTCGATCTCGCCCGGCTCGATGCGCAGGCCGCGCAGCTTGACCTGGTCGTCGGTGCGGCCGAGGTACTGGATCCGGCCGTCCGCGTGCCGGACGACGAGGTCGCCCGTGCGGTACATGCGGGAGCCGGCCGGGCCGTGCGGGTCGGCGACGAATCGTTCCGCCGTCAGGTCGGGGCGGGAGAGGTAGCCGCGGGCGAGTTGGACGCCGGCGAGGTACAGCTCGCCGGGCACGCCGACCGGGACCGGCTGGAGGCGTCCGTCGAGGACGTGGACGCGGGTGTTCCAGACGGGGGAGCCGATGGAGGCCGACGCCGTGGTGGCGCCCGGGAGGGCGGTGGCGGCGGTGACGTCCACGGCGGCCTCGGTGGGCCCGTAGAGGTTCTCCAGGGTCACCGCGCGGCCCCCGGCGGAGGCGTGGAAACGGTTCACCAGGTCGGTGGGCAGCGCCTCGCCGCTGCACACCACGAGCCGCAGCCCCGGGCAGTCCGCCACGTCCACCGAGTCCAGGAACGCCTGGAGCATCGACGGCACGAAGTGCAGCACGCTGACCCGCCGGTCGCGGATCAGCTCCGCGAGGTACTGCGGGTCCCGGTGGCCCTCGGGCCGGGCGACGACCAGCGGCACGCCCTGGGCGAGCGGCCAGAACAGCTCCCAGACGGAGACGTCGAACGTGGTCGGGGTCTTCTGGAGGACCCGGTCGGCCGGGGTCAGCCGGTACGTGCCCTCCATCCAGGCGAGCCGGTTGACGATGGCCTCGTGCTCGACCATGACGCCCTTGGGGCGTCCGGTGGAGCCGGAGGTGAAGATGACGTACGCCGGGTGGCGCGGAAGCAGCGGGGCCGACCGGTCCGCGTCCGTGACCACGGTGTCGGCCAGGCCGTCCAGCTCCGCACGCACCTCGGGCGCGTCCAGGACCACCGGCTCGGCCTCCACGCCGGCCGGCAGCGCGCCGAGCGACGGCAGGTCCGTCAGGACGCACACCGGACGCGCGGTGTCCGTCATGTGGGTGAGGCGGTCGGCGGGCAGGGTGAGGTCGAGCGGCAGGTAGGCGCCGCCGGCCCGGACGACGGCGTGGATGGCGATCAGCAGGTCGAGCGAGCGGGGCAGGGCCACGGCGACGACCGACTCCGGTCCCACGCCCCGGCCGATCAGCAGCCGGGCGAGGCGGTTGACCCGCGCGTCGAACTCCGTACGGGACAGCTCCTCGTCCTCGAAGACGAGCGCCGGACCCTCGGCCTTCGCCGCACCCGCCGCCACCAGGTCCGCGAGGGTGCGGGGGCCGTCCACGGCACGGTCGGTCGCGTTCCACTCCTCCAGGACCCGCCGCCGCTCGTCCCCGTCCATCAGCGCGGCGGAGGACACGGGCGCGTCGGGCGCGGCCGCCACGGCGTCCAGGAGGCGGACGAGCCGCTCCGTCAGACGCTCGGCGCCCGCGCGCTCGAACAGGTCGGTCGCGTAGCGCACGCCGCAGGTCATGCCGGCACCGTCGGCCTCCTGCGTGCGCCGGAACAGGATCTCCAGGTCGAACTTGGCCGCGCCGCCCCGCACCGGGAACTCCCCGGCGTCCGTGCCGAGCAGCCGGGACAGGTCCGGGCCGCCGCCCTCGTACGCCACCATCGTCTGGAACAGCGGGTGGCGGGCGAGCGAGCGGACCGGCGCGACGGCCTCCACGACGGCGTCGAAGGGCAGGTCGGCGTGGTCGAGGACCGCGAGGCCCGCCGTGCGGGCGCGGTCGAGGAGCTCCGTGAAGGAGGGGTCGCCGGACAGGTCGGTGCGCAGGACGGCCGTGTTGACGAAGAAGCCCACGAGCCCGTCGAGGACGCTGTCGCCGCGTCCCGCGACCGGGGTACCGAGGGGGACGTCGTCCCCGGCGCCGAGCCGGTGGAGCAGGGCCGCGACGGCCGCGTGCACCACCATGAACATCGTCGCGCCGGAGTCCGCCGCCAGCCGGTCGAGGCGGGCCACGAGCGCGGCCGGGAGCTCGGCCGTGACCGTGTCGCCCCGGTGGGTCGGGACGGCCGGCCGGGGCCGGTCGGTGGGCAGCGCCAGCTCCTCCGGCAGCCCGGCCAGGGCGTCGCGCCAGAAGGCGGACTGGCGGGCGGCCAGGGAAGAGGCGTCCGCCGCGTCGCCGAGGAGCGCGCGCTGCCAGAGGGCGTAGTCCGCGTACTGGACGGGGAGTGCGGGGAACGCGGGGGCCCGGCCCGCGAGGCGCGCGGTGTAGGCGGTGTCCAGGTCGGTCAGGAGCGGTCCGGTGGACCACTCGTCGGTCGCGATGTGGTGCAGGAGCACGACGAGCACGTGCTCGTCGTCGGACGTGCCGAACAGCGTGACCCGCAGCGGGAGTTCGTCCTCCAGGCCCAGGGGCTCCGCGATCGTCGCCTCCACCGCGTCCGCGAGCGCCTCCGGGGCCGCCTCGCGGACCGTGAACGGCACCTCGGCCTCGCCGGGCGCCAGGATCCGCTGGTACGGCTCGCCGTCGGCCTCCGCGAACACGGTCCGCAGCACCTCGTGGCGGGCCACCAGGTCGCCGAACGCGGCGCGCAGGGCGTCGGCGTCGGGCCGCTCCCGCAGCCGCAGGGCCAGCGGGACGGTGTACGTGGAGCTCGCGCCGTCCATGTCGTACTGGAACCACAGGCGCCGCTGGGCGTACGAGAGCGGCAGCCGCTCCGGCCGTACGGCGGGGGCGAGGGCGGGCCGCTCGGAGGCGGTCCGCTCCGCGAGCCGGGCGGCGAGCGCCGCGACCGTCCGCGCCTCGAACACGTCGCGCACCGAGCAGGCGCGGCCCGCCGCGCGCACCCGGGCCACCAGGCGCGTCGCGAGCAGGGAGTGGCCGCCGAGCGCGAAGAAGTCGTCCTCGGCGCCGACCGACGCCAGGCCCAGGACCTCGGCGAACGCCTCCGCGAGCCGCTCCTCCGTCTCGCCGCGCGGGGCGCGGGACGGCGCGGCGGCCGTCACGGCGGGCGCGGGCAGGGCGGCCCGGTCCAGCTTGCCGTTGACGTTCACCGGCAGGACGTCCAGGGCGACGACCGCTGCCGGGACCATGTACGCGGGCAGGCGCCCGGCCACCGCGCGGCGCACCGCGTCCGGGTCGGCGCCGCCGGTCGTGTACGCCACCAGGCGCGGCACGCCGGGGACGTCCTCGCGGACAAGGACGGCCGCCGAGGCGACGCCCTCGCAGGCCGTCAGTTCGGCCTCGATCTCGCCGAGTTCGACGCGGAAGCCGCGCATCTTGACCTGGTCGTCGGCGCGGCCGAGGAACTCGATCAGGCCGTCGGCGCGGCGGCGCGCCAGGTCGCCCGTGCGGTACATGCGGGAGCCGGCGGGACCGTACGGGTCGGCCGTGAACCGCTCGGAGGTGAGCACCGAACGGCCCAGGTAGCCGCGGGCGTTCTGGACGCCCGCGAGGTACAGCTCGCCGGGCACGCCGGGCGGCACCGGCCGCAGCCGGGCGTCCAGGACGTGCGCCCGGGTGTTGTCGAGCGGGCGGCCCACCACGGGGGTCGCGCAGTCGGTGACCCGGGCGACCAGGGCGTCCACCGTGAACTCGGTGGGACCGTAGTAGTTCACCGTCTCCACGCCGGTGACCGCGCGCAGCTCCGTCCACAGGGCGGGCGGCACGGCCTCGCCGCCGAGCAGGAACAGCGGGGGGCGGTGCTCGCCCGCGAGCAGGCCCGCGTCGAGCAGGTGGCGGCCGTACGACGGGGTGACGTCGAGCGCGTCGATCCGCGCCTCCCGCACGTGGGCGACGACGGCGTCCGCGTCGCGGCGCCCGTACTCGTCGAGGACGTGCAGCTCGTGGCCCGCGATCAGCCACAGGAGCTGCTCCCACGAGGAGTCGAAGGAGAACGAGGCGGTGTGCAGGGCCCGCACGCGCCGCCCGAGCCGCTCCGCGACCGGGCGGTAGAGCTGCCGCTCGTGGTCCCGGTACAGGTTCGTCAGACCGGCGTGGTGCAGGCCGACGCCCTTGGGGCGGCCGGTGGAGCCGGAGGTGTAGATGACGTACGCCAGGTCGTCCGGGCGGGGCGCGCGGGGCGCCGGGCCCTCGGCGGCGGCCAGTCGGTCCCGCACCTCCGGGTCGTCCAGGACGAGCCGGGACGCGCCGGCCGCGTCCGGGACCCGCCCGTCCACGGCCCGGGTGGTGACGACGCAGACGGGCGCGGCGTCGCCCAGCATGTACGCCAGGCGCTCCTCCGGGTGGTCCAGGTCGAGCGGCAGGTAGGCGCCGCCGGCCTTCAGGACGGCGAAGGCGGCGACGACCGACTCGGCCGAGCGGGGCACGGCGAGCGCCACGACGGCGTCCGGGCCGACGCCCTCCCCGGCGAGCAGCAGCGCGAGCCGGGTGACCCGGTCGTCGAGCTCGGCGAAGGTGAGGCGCAGGTCGCCGCAGACCAGGGCGACGGCGTCCGGGGTCTGCCGGACGCGCTCGGCCAGGATCTCCACGACGGTCGCGCCCGGATGGTCGACGCCGGTGTCGTTCCACCGCTCCAGGAGCGCCCGCTCCTCCGCGGAGCGCAGCTCGTACGCGGAGACCGGGGTCTCCGGGGCCGCGACGGCCTGCTCCAGGAGGCGCAGGAGGCGGGCGGCGAGCGCGTCGGCCGTGGCCCGGTCGTACAGGGCGGACGAGTAGAAGACCTCCAGGTCCAGTTCGTCGCCGTGGGCGCTGTCGGAGAAGGTGACGTCGAGGTCGAACTTGGTGACGCCCGGGTCGGTCCGGTCCACGGCCGCGTCCAGACCGAACAGGGCGCGCACGTCCTGGGTGACGGTGCTGTGCGACACCATGGTCTGGAAGAGCGGGTGCCGGGTGAGGGAGCGCTCCGGGTTGACGGCCTCCACGACCGCGTCGAACGGCAGGTCGGCGTGGTCGAGCGCGGCCAGGTCGGCGCCGCGCACCCGCTCCAGGAGCGCGGCGAACGTCGGGTCGCCGGACAGATCGGCGCGCAGCACCACCGTGTTCACGAAGAAGCCGACGAGACCGTCCAGGGCCGGGTCGGACCGGCCGGCGACCGGACTGCCGAGGGGGATGTCGTCGCCCGCGCCGAGCCGGTGGAGCAGGGTGGCGACGGCCGCGTGCACGACCATGAAGACGCTGGTGCCGGACTCGCGGGCCAGGCGGCGGATGCCGGAGGCGAGCGCGGCGGGCACCTCGTGGTGCACCATGCCGCCCGCGTTGTCGGGCTCGGCGGGCCGGGGCCGGTCGGCGGGCGGGGTCGCCTCGGCCGGGAGCCCGGCGAGCGCCTCGCGCCAGTACGCGGCCTGCCGGGCGGCCGGGGACCCCGGGTCCGCCGGGTCGCCGAGGGCCTCGCGCTGCCAGAGCGCGAAGTCGGCGTACTGCACGGGCAGCGGGGCGAACGCGGGTGCCTCGCCCCGGAGCCGGGCCGCGTAGGCGTGTTCGAGGCCGTTCAGGAAGGGGCCCATCGACCACTCGTCGCTGGCGATGTGGTGGAGGAGGACCACCAGGGCGTCGGTGCCGCGCGCGGTGTCGCGGACCAGGGTGACCCGCACCGGGGCCTCGGCCGACAGGTCGAAGAGGTGGCCGAGGGCCGTCTCCACGGCCGCGTCGACGCGGTCCGCGGCGGTCTCCTCCACGCGCAGCCGCACCCCGGCGTCGGCCGGGGACAGGATCCGCTGGTACGGCTCGCCGTCCTGCTCGGCGAAGACCGTGCGCAGCGCCTCGTGCCGGGCCACCACGTCCCCGAGGGCCGCGTCCAGGGCCGCCGGGTCCAGAAGCGTGCCGAACCGGGCCACGAACGGGATGTTGTACGTGGCGCCGGGGCCTTCGAGCTGGTGCAGGAACCAGAGCCGGTGCTGCGCGTCGGACAGCGGAAGCGTCCCGGGCCGCTGCCCGGCGGTGAGCGCCGGGCGGGCGCCCGTCGCGGTGCGGGCGGCGAGCCGCTCGGCCAGGGCCGCGGGCGTACGGGCCTCGAACACGTCCCGCACGCCGCAGTCGGCGCCGAGCGCGGTGCGCAGCCGGGCGGCGACGCGGGCGGCGAGCAGGGAGTGCCCGCCGAGGTCGAAGAAGTCGTCCTCGGGGCCGGCCGAGGCCAGCTCCAGGACGTCCGCGTACGCCCCGGCGACGATCTCCTCGCGGGCGTCGCGGGGGGTCCGGCCGGCGGTCGCGGCGGACCCGGCCAGGTCGGGCGCGGGCAGCGCGCGCCGGTCGACCTTGCCGTTGGCGGTGAGCGGGAAGGCGTCCAGGACCACCACGGCCGACGGCACCATGTGCGCGGGAAGCCGCTCGCCGACGGCCGCGCGCAGCCCGGCCGCGTCCGGGGCGGCCCCGCCCGCGCCGGTCACGTAGCCGACCAGGAGCGGGGAGCCGGGTATGTCCTCGCGGACCACGACCACGGCCCGGTCCACCTCGGGGCGGTCCGTCAGGGCGGTCTCGATCTCGCCGAGTTCGATGCGGAAGCCGCGCACCTTCACCTGGTCGTCGGCGCGGCCCAGGAAGTCGATGACGCCGTCGGGGCGGCGGCGCACCAGGTCGCCGGTGCGGTACATGCGGGAGCCGGGCGGGCCGTACGGGTCGGCCGTGAACCGCTCGGAGGTGAGCGCCGGGCGGCCGAGGTAGCCGCGCGCGAGCTGGTCGCCCGACAGGTACAGCTCGCCGGGGCGGCCGTGCGGGACGGGGCGGAGCGCCGAGTCCAGGACGTGGGCGCGGGTGTTCCAGAACGGCAGGCCGATGTCCGGGGTGCCGGTGTGCCCGGGGGAGAGGACGGAGGAGGTGGCCCAGACGGTCACCTCGGTCGGCCCGTACACGTTGGTGACCGAGGCGGCCGTGCGGGCGAGGCGCTCGGCGAGGGCGGCGGGCAGGGCCTCGCCGCCGACGAGGACCTTGGTGCGGGCGAGCGCGCGCGGGGCGCCCTCCTCCAGGAGGGCGTGCCACAGCGACGGCGTCGCCTGCATCACGGTCGGCCGGTGGGCCTCGACCAGGGCGGCGAGCGCCGCCGGGTCGCGGACGGTGTCGCGGCCCGCGAGGACGACCGCCGCGCCGCTGATCAGCGGGACGTGGATCTCCAGGGCGGCGATGTCGAAGGAGACCGTGGTGACGGCGACGAGTCCGTCGCCGGGCTCCATGGCCAGCTCGTGTGCCTGCATGCGCAGGAAGTTGGCGAGCGCGGAGTGCGGGATCACCACGCCCTTGGGGCGGCCGGTGGAGCCCGAGGTGTGGATGACGTACGCCGGGTGGTCGCCGTCCGGGGCCGGAAGCGGCTCTGCGGGCTCGCCGGCCAGGTCCGCGAGGGCGGACAGGGCGTCGGGGGAGTCCAGGACGAGGGTCTCGGTGCCGGGCACGTCGGGGGCGTCGGCCGCGGCGGCCAGGGTGGTGAGGACGCACACCGGGCGCGCGTCCTCGACCATGAACTCCAGGCGCTCGGCGGGGTATTCGAGGTCGAGCGGCAGATAGGCGCCGCCGGCTCTGAGCACGGCGAGCAGGGCGACGACGAGGTCGGCGCCGCGCGGCAGGGCGATGCCGACGAACCGCTCGGGGCCGACGCCGCGCGCGGCGAGCAGTCGGGCCAGCCGGTCGACCCGGGCGTCGAGTTCCCCGTACGTGAGCTCCTCGGCGCCCGCGACGAGAGCGACGGCCCCGGGGTGCTTCCGCGCCTGCTCGGCGAAGGCCTCGACGACGGTGCCGGGCGCCACCTCGCGGGCGGTCGCGGCGGCCTGCGCGGCGAGCGTCTCCAGGAGGGCGTCGTCGAGGAGGCCGGGGCGGCCCACGGGGGTGTCGGGGCCGGCGGTGGCGGCCTCGGTGAGGAAGCGGACGAACTCGGCGCAGCGGGCGTCCAGGCCCTCGGCGTCGTAGGCGCGCGGGTTGGCATCGAGCTCGAAGGCGATCCGGCCGGCGGCCGTGTCGTGGCGGACGGCCAGGGTCAGGTCGTCGACCGGTCCGGCGGCCACGTTGTGCACGGTGCCGGGGGCGCCGGCGAAGTCCAGAGCGTTGTCGAAGGCCTTGACGTTGACCATCGGGCCGAGGGGACCCCGGTCGCGGCCGACGAGACCGAGGTCGCGGCGGATGTCCTCGGCGCGGTAGCGCTGGTGGCGGCGCAGGTCGCGCACGCCGGCGGCGACCTCGGCGACCAGCTCGGCCAGCGGGAGGTCGGGGCGGACCGCGACCCGCAGCGGCAGCACGTTGACCACCATCGCGGGCACGGAGAGGGAGGCCGAGCCGAGGCGGGCCATCGCGGGCAGCGAGAGCAGCACGTCCCGGTCGCCGGTCGAGCGGTGCAGGAAGGCGGCGAAGGCGGCCGTCACGGCGTCCGCCCAGGTGGCCTTGGCGGCGCGGGCGAGGGCGAGGACCCCGGCGGTGGCCTCGGGGGTGAGCGCGGCCTCGGCGCGCAGGAAGTCGGGGGCGGCCGGGAAGGAGGCGCCGGCCAGCGGCTCGTGGTCGCCCCGGTCCGCGAGCCGGTCCCGCCAGTACGCGCGGTCGGCGGCGTACCGCTCGCCGTCCCGGTAGGCGGCCTCCTCCTCGACGACGGCGGACAGCGGGCCGAAGGGGGAGGGGGCGGGCTCCTCGCCGCGCGCGAGTGCCGTGTAGACCTCGGCGGTGCGGCGGGACAGGAGCGAGAAGCCGTAGGCGTCGAGCGCGATGTGGTGGACGCGCTGGTACCAGAGCGTGCGGTCCGGGGCGACCCGGTGCAGGGCGAAGCCGAACAGCGGGGCGGTGGCCGGGTCGGCGGGCGCGGCCATGTCGGCCCGCATCGCGGCGAGCGCGGCGGCCTCCGGGTCCGGGGCGCCCAGGTGGTCCACGACCTCCACGAGGGGGCCGCTCGGGGGCGCGTCGGCGAGGACCTGGGACGGCTGCCCGTTCTCGTCCTCCTCGAAGCGGACGGTGAGGGCCTCGCACTCCCCGACGACCCGGCGCAGGGCCGTGGCGAAGAGGTCCGGGTCGAGCGCGCCGTCGACGGCGACGTACTGCCCGACGTTGTAGACCGGGGAGTCGGGGTCGAGCCGCTGGCCGTACCAGACTCCGGTCTGGGCCCCGGTCAGGGCGAGGCGTCGCAGAGCACGCTCGGTCATGGGTCTTGCTCCAGGGGTCACCCGCGGCGGCTCGGGGCCGGCCGCGGGACGGGACGGAGAGGGGGAGGGGAGGGGAAGGAGGGCGGGGCGCCGGGGCGGTGCCGGGCCGGTGGCACCGGCGGCGCCCCGCCCGGTCGGTGTCAGCCGGTGACCGGGGGGAGGTCCTCGGCGGTGACCGGCTTGGCGGTGGTGAGGCCCGTGCCGGTGTGCGTCACCGCGACGAGGGCGTCGGCGGGCGGCAGGTCGCCCCCGGACCCGTCCTCCTCCTCGCGGGGGAGGGTGGCCTTGCGCAGGCCGGGGACGGTGACGGCGACGACCAGGGCCGCCGCGGCGCACACCACGCCGTTGACGACGGCGGCGCCGGCCGGGCTGAACCACTTGGCCACCAGGGCGACTTCGACGTCGCCGACGACGTCGCCCGTGGTGCCCTGGGAGGTGAGGACGCTGACCATGCGGCCGCGCAGCCGGTCCGGGGTGTTGTGCTGGACGAGGGCGTACTCGAGGATCTCGTACACCGTGCCGGCGGCGCCGCCCACGGCCAGCATCGCGAAGGCGACGGCGGCGCTGCCGCTGAGGCCGAAGCCGACGATGGCCAGGCCGCCGGTGAACGCGGCGACGAGCAGCAGGCGTCCGGGGCGGGCGGCGCGCGTGATCCAGCCGCTGGTGGCGGAGACGAGGATCGCGCCCACGGCCGGGGCGGTGTAGAGCAGGCCGAGCATGACGTCGCCGCCGCCGAACCGCTTGTCGACCATCTCGGGGAAGAGGACGACCGGCATGTTGAACAGCGCGTTGATCCCGCCGAGGGCGAGCAGGCCGCCGACGACGCGGTTGCGCACGGCGTACCGGAAGGCCGCGAGCGGCGAGCCCGAGTCCTCGGTGTCGTCGTCCTCGTCGTCCTTGACCGGGGGCAGCGGTCGCAGCCTGAGCAGCAGCAGGGTGGTGATGCCGGTGGTGACGGCGGTGAAGGCGAAGACCGGCGCGGGGCCGGCCAGGGCGAGCAGCACGCCGCCGAGGAACGGGGCGGCGACCGAGCCGATCTCACCGGTGAGGGAGATCAGGGCGCCGGCGGCGGGGAGCTGGTCGGGGCGGACCAGGGTGGGCGCCACGGCCATGAGGGCGGTGACGCTCACTCCGGTGGCGAGTCCGTCCCACGCGACGCACAGGTAGACCGCCCACAGGTGCGGGTCGGGCGTGAAGGCGTTGACCGCGAGGCCGGCGAAGGCGAGGGCGGCGGAGGAGCGGCCCCACAGGATCAGCTTGCGCCGGTCCATGCGGTCGGCCGCCCAGCCGCCCCAGAGGGAGCCCACCAGGACGGTGACGCTCATGATCATGCTGGAGACGGCGACGCCGAAGCTGGACCCCGTCAGGTCGTAGACCTGCTTGGAGAGGGCCACCATGGCCATGCCGAGGCCGAAGAGGGAGACGATCCGGGCGATGAAGATCGCCCGGAAGTCCCGGCTGGTCCGCAGCGGGCCGATGTCGACGAGGAGGTCACCGGCTCGCACGGGACGCTCCCGACGACTGCCCGAGCAGGGCGGCCCACTCGCGGAGGGTGGGACGCTCGGCGAGTTCGACGAAGCCGACCTCGGCGCCGTCGGCGCGCCACGTCTCCACCAGGCTCATCAGCCGGATCGAGTCGAGGCCCTGGTCGAGCAGGCTCTCGTCCGGGTCGACCTCCTCGGCCTCGACGTAGAGCACGTCGGCGACGTCGCGCACGAGCCGTTCCAGGGCGAAGGTCTGCTGTCCGGCCGCGTCGGCCATGGTCTGGGTCCTCTTCCGGTCCGATGGATCAAGCTTGGTTAGGTAAGGCTTACCTAAATCACTATCGTGGAGTCAAACAGGCGGGTGCCGCCACCACGGTCTGTTGGAATGTCAGTGACCAGAGAGCGAGAAGACGTTGAGCACAGCCCTGCCCTGCCCGGAGCTTCCGCCGGCCCCCGCCGCCGTCGTCCGGACCGCCGGGAGCGGCGACGTCGAAGCCCTCCGCGGGCTGTCCCGGCCGTTCGTGCGCGAGGGGTCCCTGCGCGAGCGGACGGCGGCCGAACTGGCCCTCGCGGCCACGGACTTCCTGGTCGTGGAAGCCGGGCGCGGGGACCTGGCGGGATGCGTGGGCCTCCGTGCCCGCACCGACGCGCGGGGCGGCCCGGCGGCCGTGCTCTACAACTTCTGCGTGGCGCCCGGACACCAGGGGCGGGGCATCGGCTCCGCGCTCCTCGACGCCGCCCTCGGGGAGGCCGGCGCGCGGGGCGCGACCCGGGTGTTCACCGCGACCACCGGCAGCGGACTGCTGTTCCTGCGGTACGGGTTCACTCCCGGCGGCGACGAGGAGGCGCCGCCCGTGTGGCGTGCCTCGCTCGACCCCGCGCGCGGTTCCCGGATCCTGGTCCGCGCCCTCGGGTGACGCGGCCGGGCCCTTCCCGGCCGGGGGGACCGGCCGGGACGCGGCGACGTCAGGAGCGGGCGGCGAGGCTCGCCGGACGCAGGTCCGTCCAGTGCTCCTCGGTGTACGCGGCGCAGCCCTGCCGGGAGTCCTCGCCGTGCACCACGGTCCAGCCGTCCGGCACCTCGGCGAAGGCGGGCCAGAGGGAGTGCTGGTTCTCGGCGTTGACGAGCACGAAGTAGCGGGCGTCGTCGTCCTCGAAGGGGTTGGTCGCGGTCATGGGTCTCTCCTCGCGCCGGTGCGGCCCCGCGTGCGGTCGCCCGGTGGGGCGGAGTGCGAGGGGCCGTCGGTTCGTCTCGGTGGGGCGCCCGGGAAGCGGGCGTTTAGGTAAGGCTTACCTAAAATCGCCTAGAGGTCAGTGACTGTCAAGTCACTCCCCGGGGCCCCTCCCGGTGTGGCGGGGGCGTCCGGATCCCGCCCCGCCTCACCCCGTCGAACGGTCCGCGCACTCCTTGGTCCAGGCGCCCGGGGTGCGCCCGAAGTGTCGCCGGAACGCCAGTATGTAGCCGTTCGTGCTCGTGAATCCGACCTTGGCGGCGACCGCGCCCACCTGGTGCCCCTGGTTCAGGAGTTCGAGCGAGTGGTTGAGGCGCACCCGGGTCCGCCACTCGGAGAAGGGCAGCCCGGTCTCGGTGCGGAAGGCCCGCCGCAGGCTGGTGGAGCTGACGTAGAGGCTCTCGGCCCACTCCGTCGCGGTGCGCTGGTCGTCGGGCCTGCGCAGCAGGGTGCCGGCCACGGCGAGGGCGGCCTCGCTGGTCGGGCGGGGCAGCGGGAGCCGCACCTCCCGGCGGGTCCGGACGCAGGTCAGTGCGGCGAACATCGCCGCGTCGTCGGCCCGCGACCCCGCTCCGCGGGTCCGGGCCAGCAGGTGCCGACGGGTCG
Organism: Streptomyces sp. NPDC007872; assembly: GCF_042868165.1. Taxonomy (NCBI): domain Bacteria; kingdom Bacillati; phylum Actinomycetota; class Actinomycetes; order Kitasatosporales; family Streptomycetaceae; genus Streptomyces; species Streptomyces sp. NPDC007872. The sequence continues at coordinate 516,516 of NZ_JBIAEA010000001.1, read as the reverse complement.
CGTCGTCGATCCGGATCGCGGTGGTCCGGGCGTGCGGAAGCCGGTGCGCGGCGGGGTCGAACGACTCCGCGAGGACCAGGGACTCGGGGTCGAAGCGGGCGCTGTGCGGGGTCCCGGCCGGGAGCCACAGGCCCAGGGGGGCGGTGAGTTCGTGCGCGCCGTCCGGCGTGGTGACCGTGATCCGGCCCAGGGGCGCGTACAGGAACTGGTGGAAGTCGTGCACGTGGGTGGGGTGCCCCGTCGCCGTGATGGCGTCCTCGTCCGCCACCCGTGTCGTGCCGTCGGCCATGCAGGCCACCCCCCGTGGTCCCGGACCGGACGCACTCCGGCCCCTCGATGTGATCGGTCGGCCTCCGGGTTGGATCCCCGAAGGTTAGGCAAGGGTAACCTAAGTCGCCGTACGAGCCGTGAGAACAAGGACAACAGATGACACAACCGCCCGCGTCGGTGGTGAAAGCCCCGCCGCCGGAAGGGAATCGGGGCGCGCCGGTGGTGCGCACCCGGGCCTCCCGGGGCACGGCCGTCGCCGTGCTCGCCGTCGCGGCGGTGCTCGTGACCCTCGTCGCGGGCATCGGGCTCGGAGCCCGGGACATCTCGCCCCTGGAGGTCGTGCGCATCCTCCTCCACCCCGGGGACCAGGCGTTCGACACCCACGTCCTGTGGACCGAGCGCATCCCCCGGACCTTCCTCGGCCTCGCGGTGGGCGCGGCGCTCGGCGCCTCCGGCCTCGTCATGCAGGCGCTCACCGCCAACCCCCTCGCGGACCCGGGCATCCTCGGCGTCGAACAGGGCGCCTCGATGTTCGTCGTCTTCGGCATCATGTTCCTCGGAGTCACCGACGCCGGCGGCTACTTCTGGCTCGCCCTCCTCGGCTCCTCCGTGGCCGCCACCCTCGTCTATCTCATCGGGACCCGCACCGACGCCGGCAGTTCGGCCGTCGGCCTCGTCCTCGCCGGTGTCGCCATGGCCGCCGTGATGTCCTCCCTCATCACCCTCCTCGTCGTCCGCGACAAGGAGGCCTTCGCCCACCTCCGCTTCTGGTCGGTCGGCCAGCTCACCGGCCGCGCCGAGGTCCTGAGCCAGGTCATGCCCTTCGTGATCGTGGGCCTGCTCCTCGCCCTGCCGCTGGGCCGCACCCTCAACATCCTCGGACTCGGTGAGGAGACCGCCCGCGCCCTCGGCGTCCGCGTCGAACGCGCCCGCCTCGCCGCCGCGGCCGTCGCCGTCCTGCTCTGCGCCTCCGCCACCGCCGCCGTCGGCCCCGTCGCCTTCGTCGGACTGGTCGCCGCGCACTGCGCCCGGCTCCTCGTCGGACCGGACCACCGCTGGTCGCTGCCGGTCTCCATGGCCGTCGGCGCCGTCCTCCTCACCGGAGCCGACACGGCCGGCCGGCTGGTCCTCGACCACGGAGAGGTCCAGGTGGGCCTCATGACCGCCATCGTCGGCACCCCCTTCTTCGTCTGGCTCGCCCGCCGCCGCGACCTGGTGCGGATGTGATGACCGCACTCGACACCCGGTCCCCGCGGCCGGACTCCCCGACCACGCCCGCCGTCGTCGCGCACCTGCGCGCCGACCGCCGCGCCCGCAACCGCCGCGCCGCCGTGACCGCCGCCGTGCTCACCGTCGCGCTGCTCGGCCTCACCGCCGCCTCCGTCCTGCTCGGCGGCATCGGCCGGCTCGACCCCGCCGACGTCCTCCCCGCCGCCTTCGGCCTGCGGGACGGCCTCGCCGACTATATGATCTTCCAACTGCGGATGCCGAGGGCGCTCTCCGCGCTCCTGGCCGGAGCCCTCTTCGGCCTCGCCGGCTCGCTCTACCAGCGGCTGATCCGCAACCCGCTCGCCACCCCCGACATCGTCGGCATCTCCGCCGGAGCCGGCGCCGGCGCCGCGACCGCGCTCCTCTACGCGCCCGCCGCCTTCGCCCTCGGCGTCCCGGTCGCCGCCGTCATCGGCTCCTTCGTCCTCGTCGCGGCCGTCCAGGCGCTCAGTTGGCGCGGCGGGGTCGACACGTACCGCCTCGTCCTCGTCGGCATCGGGCTCAGCGCGGTCTGCACCGCCTACACCAACTACCTGTTCACCGTGGCGGACCAGCAGACCGTCGCCATCGCCATGCGCTGGACGGTCGGCAGCACCAACGCCGCCGACTGGGACGGCGTCACCACCCTCGCCGTCGGCTTCGCCGCCTGCGCGCTCGCCGCGCTCTTCCTGGCCCGGCCCCTCGCCACCCTCACCCTGGGCGACGACTTCGCCTCCGGCCTCGGCACCCGGGTGACCGCCTCCCGCGTCGGCGTCCTGCTCCTCGGCGCCGCCGCCGCGGCCCTCGCCACCAGCGTCGTCGGGCCCATCGGCTTCGTCTCCCTCGTCAGCGGCCCCATCGCCGTGCGCCTGGTGGGACCCGAACGCTCCACCCTCCTCGCCCCGGCCGTCGGCGCCGTCATCGTGATCGGCGCCGACGTCCTCGCCCAGCACGCCCCCCTGATCAGCCCGGTGCCCACCGGCGTCCTCACCGCGCTGCTCGGCGCCCCCTACTTCGTCTGGCTGATCCTTCGACGCAGGCAGGGAGCCTCGTGACACACACCGTGACACCGCAGACCGAGAGCCCGGAGGCCACCGCGCCCCACCAGCTCGAAGCCCGCGGCATCAGCGCCGGGTACGGAAGGACGCCCGTCATCGAGGACCTGTCCCTGCGGATCGAGAAGGGCCGGATCACCGCCCTCGTCGGCCCCAACGCCTGCGGCAAGTCCACCCTCCTCAAGTCCATCGCCCGGCTGCTGCCCCTGGCCGCCGGATCGGTCCTCCTCGAAGGCGCCGACATCCACCGCCTGCCCACCCGCGAGGTGGCGCGCAGGCTCGGCGTCCTGCCGCAGTCCCCGGTCGCCCCCGAGAGCATCACCGTCGGGGACCTGGTCTGGCGCGGGCGCCACCCGCACCGCCGGTTCGGCCGCCGCCGCGACGAGCACGAGGACGTGATCATCGCCGAGGCGCTCCGGGCCACCGGCACCGCCGAACTCGTCGACCGCCCCGTCGACCAGCTCTCCGGCGGCCAGCGCCAGCGCGTGTGGATCGCCCTCGCCCTCGCCCAGGACACCCCGACCCTGCTGCTCGACGAGCCCACCACCTACCTGGACGTCGCGCACCAGATCGAGGTCATGGACCTCCTCGCAGACCTCAACGAACAGACGGGCAAGACCATCGTGCTCGTCTCCCACGACCTCAACCAGGCCGCCCTGTACGCCTCGACGATCGTCGCCATGCGCGACGGACGCGTCGTCCGGCAGGGCCCGCCCGAAGAGGTCCTCGACGAACGGACCGTGGCCGAGGTCTTCGGCCTCACGTGCGTCGTCGTACCCCACCCCCACACCGCCAGGCCGCAGATCTTCCCCCTCGGCCGCCGTCACCACTCGCAGGAGAACTGACCATGAACCGCCTCGCCAGACCGCTCGCACGGCGCTCCACCGCCCGTACGCTGATCGCCGCCGTCGCGTGCGCCACCCTGCTCGCCGGCTGCGGAGGCAAGGACGACACGGCCGGCGGCGAGAAGCCGTCGGGCGGTGCGAGCACCGGCGCCGCCGAGGCCGCCTTCCCGGTCACCCTCCCCAACGCCTGGGGCAAGACGCAGGTCGAGAAGAAGCCGCTCAAGGTCGCCACCGTCTCCGACGGCGACACCGACATCGCGCTCGCCCTCGGCATCGTCCCGGTCATCACCCCGGACGCCGAGGACGGCGGCCCCGTCCCCGAGTACAAGCAGCGCGCGATCACCAGGCTCGGCGCCGGCAAGCTCAAGACGTACGACGACACCGACGGCACCGACTACGAGGCCATCGCGGCCGAGGCGCCGGACGTCATCCTCGGCATGAACACCTGGTCGATGGACACCGACTACGCCAAGCTCTCGCCGATCGCCCCGGTCGTCACCTTCACCGACAAGGCGCACTCCGACACCCTCACCTGGCAGGAGCGCCTGAAGACCGCCGCCAAGGCGCTCGGTCTGACCGCCGAGGCCGAGAAGGTCATCGCCGCCAACGAGAAGGCCACCGCCGACGCGGCCGCCGCGCACCCCGAGTTCAAGGGCAAGACGTACACCTACGCGGTCGTCCACCCCGAGCAGATCACCTTCATGTCCTACGCCGACCAGGACCCGGGCGTCTTCGAGCAGCTCGGCTTCAGGAAGACGGACAAGGCCAAGAACTACAAGGCCGACAAGAACGCCGTCAGCCTGGAGAACCTGGACGAGCTGGAGGCCGACGTCCTCCTCATGACGTACCCCTTCGGCGACAACGGCCTGCTCAGCGCCAAGGAGCTGGAGAGCAACAAGCTGTTCCAGTCCCTCGAGGTGGTCAAGGGCAAGCACTACGCGGTCATCCCCTCGGAGAACACCCTCTCCTCCGCCGTCGCCTACCCGGACGCCCTCAGTGCCCCCTGGATCGTCGAGAAGCTGACGCCGATCCTCGCCGGGGCCGTCGCCGGCAAGTGATCCCCGCTCCCCCGGGGAGCACCTCACCACCCGCACGGGCCGGGTGGGCCGGGCGCACCGCGCTGCCGGCCCGCCCGGCCCACCGGTCCGTCCGGACCTACAAGGCCTCCCAGCGCCGCGTACGAAGGAGCAGTACCCATGCCCACCCGCAGCCCCCGCTCGGTCGTCACCTTCCCCATCGTGCTGCGCGAGCTGACCGTGCTGCGCGCCGAGAACATCACCCCCGGGATGCGCCGCCTCACCCTCGGCGGGCCCCAGCTCGACGCCTTCGTCAAGGACGGCCTGGAACTCCCCGCCCTGCGCACCGAGGGCTTCGACGACCACGTGAAGTTCTTCTTCGCCGACGAGACCGGGCGCCTCGTGCTGCCCCGGCAGCAGGTGAGCAGCCTCGACTGGTCGGACGGGCGGCCCGTCGCCAAGGACTACACCCCGGTCCGCCACGACCCCGAGAAGGGCGAGATCGACTTCGACTTCGTCCGCCACGACGGCGGCGTCGCCTCCACCTGGGCCGAGAACGCCGTCCCGGGCGACAGCGCCTGGATCGCCGGCCCGAAGATGTCCCACAGCCACCCCGAGGGCGCCGACTGGATCCTCGTCGTCGGCGACGAGACCGCCCTGCCCGCCATCGGCCGCTGGCTCGCCGAGATGCCGGAGGGCACCAGGACCCGCGTCTTCATCGAGGTGGGGGAGGACAGCCACCGCCAGGAGCTGCCCACCAAGGCCGACGCCGAGATCGTCTGGCTCTCCCGGAACGGCGCCCCGGCCGGCACCACCGACCTCCTGGAGCAGGCCGTCCGCGCCGCCGAGTGGCCGCCCGGCACCGTCTTCGCCTGGGTCGCCGGCGAGGCCGTCACCCTCAAGGGCATCCGCCGCCACCTGGCGACGGAGCGTCAGGTCCCGCGCGAGCAGACCCACATCACGGGGTACTGGCGCCGCACCGCGCCCGCCGTCCCCGTCGCCTCCGACCCCGCCTCGGCCGAGGAGCCGCCCGAGGCCCCCGTGGTGACGGAGGAGGACGAGGACGCCGCGCACGAGCGCCTCCACGAGCTGACCGACCTGGCGCCCCCCTACGCCATCCGGACCGCCGTCACCCTCGGCGTCTTCGACCTGGTCGACCGGGGCGTGCGGAGCGCCGCCGAGATCGCCCGGAGCGCCGGGGCCCACCCGGCCACCCTCAGGGCCCTCCTCGACTACCTCGTGGGGATCGAGCTCCTCGCCACCGACGGCGAGGGCCACTACAGCCTCACCCCGATCAGCGAGGAGCTCGTCGAGGACGACCACTCGGCGGAGGAGTACCACCTGGAGGGCGCCGAGGCCGCGTTCGACGCCTCCCTCTCCGGTCTGCTGCACACCGTCCGCACCGGGAAGGCCGGTTACCGCACCCTCGCCGGGCGCACCCTGACCGAGGAGATGGCCCGGGAGTCCCGGATCGCCGACACCGCCCGCGCGGCCGTCGAGGACGAGGCCCGCTGGATCGCCCCCGGCGTGCTGCGCGCCCACGACTGGGCGGCCGTCACCGAGCTGACCGCCACCGGCCACGGGGTCGCGACCGTCGTGGAGACCCTGGTCAAGGAGTTCCCGGAGCTGCGCGCGCGGATCGTCGCCATGCCCTCGGTGCTGCGGGTGCTGCGCGAGGGGATCATCGACGAGGGGCTGCTGCCCCGGATCGACCTGGTCGCCGGCTCCGGCGCCGTACCGGCCGGCACGCACACCCTGCTGATGTCGCGCCAGTTGGAGTGGCAGGACGACGAGGACGCGGTGCACACCCTCTCCGAGGCCGCCGCCTCGCTCGCGCCGGACGGCACCCTGCTCCTGGTCGAGCAGGTCGCGACCGGCGACCCGGAGGACATGGAGGCGGTCCTGCACCACCTGCGCCTCAAGTGCGCCTTCGGCTCCGGGGTGCGCGACGCCGAGGAGATCGCGGCGCTCGCCGGGAGCGCGGGCCTCGTCGTGCGCTCCCGCGCCGACGTCGGCTGGGACCACCGCCTCTGGACCCTGGAGCGCGCCGCCTCCTAGAGGTCCCGGCGGGTGGCGCCCCTTCCGGGGGGGGGCGCCACCCGCGTCACGCGTCGCGCCGGTTCCTGCCGAGGAGCAGACCGCGCAGCAGGTCGTCGGTCGTACAGACCACTCCGCTGCGCGCGGCCCAGCGCAGGGCCATCTCGTGCTCCTCGGCGGAGTGGTCGGCCACGGCGTCGGCGACGACGAAGGGCTGTATGTCGTTCATGAAGGCGTCGGCGGCGGTCAGCAGCACCCCGAGGTGGGCGTAGACCCCGCAGATGATGAGCTGGTCGCGCCCCTCCTCGCGCAGCAGCCGGCCGAGGTGGCTGCGGAGGAAGGCGTTCTGCCGGGCGTTGGGGAGCAGGTGCTCGCCGGGGCGCGGGGCGAGGGGCTCGATGATCGCGGCGTCCCCGGGGCCCTCGCCGATCGCCGGCCCCCAGACGTCCGCGGCGAGCCCGCGCTGCACGGTCGGCTCGGCGCTGAAGACCACGGGCAGGCCGAGGGCCCCGGCCAGCTCGCGCAGCGCCACGATGTTGCCGACGAGGTCCACGACGGGCGGCTGCTGGGCCGGGAAGCGCCCGACGAAGTGGTTCTGCATGTCGTGGACGAGCAGGGCGGCGCGCGTGGGGTCGATGCGCCAGGGGGCGCTGGAGCGGGGGAGGGCCGACCGGTCCGGCATGGCGTAGGAATCGATGGCCGGCAGACCCATGGCTGTGTCCCTCCCTGCCGCGACGGCCGGGGGCCGGGCGCGTGAAATTCAGTTAGCTTAGCCTAACCTAACCATCTATCTTTCGGGATGGGTGAAAAGGACTCACCTTCCTTCCGGCCCTCGCCTGTTACCCGTCGGTACGCGATGATGGCGGCCAACCGACCACACACGGGGACTTGGGGCAGCGGTGACGACTTTCGACGAACGGACCACGGTGCACGCCTTCCGGGACGACGCCCTGGGGGACCACGACGCGGTGGGCCTCGCGGCGGCGATCCGGCGGGGCGAGGTGAGCGCCGCCGAGGCGGCCCGGGACGCGGCCGAACGGGTACGGGCCGTGGAGGGCCGGCTCCACGCGGTCCAGGCGCACGCCGAACACCCGCTGCCCGGCCCGGGGACGGGCCTCCTCGCCGGGGTGCCGACCTTCGTCAAGGACAACACCGACTACCGGGGACTGCCCACCGGCCACGGCAGCGCCGCCTTCACGCCGCGGCCCGCCCGCCGCCACGCGGCCTTCACCCGCCAGTTCCTCAGCAGCGGCGTCACCGTCCTCGGCAAGACCAGGCTCCCCGAGTTCGGCTTCAGCCCCTCCACGGAGTACGAGGGCGCCGAGCCCGTCCGCAACCCCTGGAACACCGCGCACTCGGCGGGCGGCTCCTCGGGCGGCAGCGCGGCGCTCGTGGCCGCCGGAGCGGTGCCGGTCGCGCACGCCAACGACGGCGGCGGCTCCATCCGCATCCCGGCCGCCTGCTGCGGACTCGTCGGGCTCAAGCCCAGCCGGGGCCGGGTCGTGCCCAGCGCCCAGGGCCGCCAGCTCCCGCTCGACATCGTCTCCGACGGGATCGTCAGCCGCTCCGTACGGGACTCCGCCGCCTTCCTCGCCGCCGCCGAGCAGCACTGGCGCAACCCGAAGATGCCGCCCCTCGGCCTGGTGGAGGGCCCCGCGGAGCGCCGGCTGCGCGTCGGCTTCCTCCTCGACTCGCCCACCGGCGTCGCCTCCGATACCGCGACCCGGGCCGCCGTCACGGAGACCGCGGCGCGGCTCGAACGGCTCGGCCACGCGGTGGAGCCGGTGGAGATCGCCGTCGACCCCCGCTTCACCGACGACTTCCTCACCTACTGGGGCTTCCTCTCCTTCCTCCTCGGCACCACGGGCCGCACCCTCGGCGCCGACTTCGACCGCCACCGCATGGACGGCCTCAGCCGGGGCCTGCGCGCGACCTACCTGGAGAACTGGCGGGGCACCCCGGGCGTCCTGCGGCGGCTGAGGCGCACCAGGGAGGCGTACGCGGCGGCCTTCCGCGGCCTCGACCTGATCCTTTCCCCCGTGCTCGCCCATCCCGCGCCCCGGCTCGGCCACCTCGCCCCGGACGTCGCGTACCCGACGCTGATCGAGCGGATCCTGGCGTACGTGGCGTTCACCCCCATCGACAACGTCGTGGGCACGCCGTCCCTCTCGCTGCCCGTGGGCGCGACGGAGGAGGGGCTGCCCGTCGGCGTCATGTTCGCCGGGCGCCCCGGCGCCGAACGGACCCTCCTGGAGCTCGCGTTCGAGCTGGAGGCGGACCGGCCCTTCCGGCGCGTCCAGGACGTGCGCGTCCAGGACGTGTGACGCCCGGGACGTGTGACGCCCGGGACGTGTGACGCCCGGGACGTGTGACGCCCGGGACGTGTGACGCCCGGGACGTGTGACGCCCGGCGGGCCCGGGTCACTCCTTCACCGGGAGGCCGGCCGCGCGGGCGGCCTCCGCGAGCACCTCGCGGAACATCTCCCGGGTGAGCCGGCCGGTGAACACGTTGCGCTGGCTCACGTGGTAGCTGCCGAACACCGTGAGCGCGGGGTCCCCGGGGGAGGCCGGCGCCAGGACCGTCCGCGCGCCGTGCCCGAACCTCGGGCGCGGCCGGGGCACGAGCCAGCCGGCCTCCGCCAGGGCGGGCAGCGCCGCCTGCCAGCCGAAGCCGCCCAGGACGAGGACGGACCGCAGCGTCGGGCGCAGCAGCCGCGCCTCGCGGGCCAGCCAGGGGCGGCAGGCGTCCCGCTCGCCGGGCGTGGGACGGTTGTCGGGCGGAGCGCAGTGCACCGGCGCCGTGACCCTCACTCCGTACAGTTCGAGGCCGTCGTCGAGGCCCGTGACCGTCTCCCGCGAGGCCAGGCCGAGTTCGTACAGCGTCGCGTACAGCAGGTCGCCCGCCCGGTCGCCGGTGAACATCCGGCCGGTCCGGTTCCCGCCGTGCGCGGCGGGCGCCAGACCGCTGATCAGCAGGGCGGCGTCCGGAGGACCGAACCCGGGCACCGGCCGCCCCCAGTACTCCTGGCCCCGGAAGGCGGCGCGCCCGACGCGGGCGGTCTCCTCCCGCCACGCCACCAGGCGCGGGCAGGCCCGGCACCGCACGAGCCGCGCGTCGAGGCCGGCGGGGGTGCGCGCCCGGGCGGCGGCCCGTGCGGGATGGTCCTCGGCAGTGCACACGGTCGATCCGCTCCGTCCGGAAGGGGGAGGTCCTCTCCGGGACCCCCTACCCGCCCCGCGCCTCACGCTGCCGGATTGGCCGATTCTCGTCTTGCCCCGCGGGCGCAACCCCCCGTTTCGCCCAACACTTAGGTTAGGCTAACCTACGGCTGTGCGAGCTGGAGAAGAGAGATCCGCGGACGGACGTCCCCGCGGCCACGAACTGGCGGCCACGGGAGTCACCGTGGCCTACGAGGGCGTCGACGTCGTCCATGACGCCGCGCTGACCCTGCGGCCCGGCGAGGTCACCGTCCTCGTCGGCCCGAACGGCAGCGGGAAGTCGACGCTCCTGCGGACGATCTCGCGGCTCCAGAGGCCCCGGACCGCCACCCTCGTCATCGACGACGCCACCGACGGCCTCGCGCTGTCCCCCCGCGACTTCTCGCGCCACGTCGCCCTGCTCACCCAGGGGCGCCCCACGCCCGGCGGCCTGACCGTACGGGACGTGGTCGAGTTCGGCCGCTACCCCTACCGGGGGCGCTGGGGGAAGGCGGATCCGGACGGCCGTGCCGCCGTGGACCGCGCCCTCGCCCTGACCGGCGTCGCCGAGTTCGCCGACCGGGGCGTCGAGCACCTCTCCGGCGGACAGCTCCAGCGGGTCTGGCTCGCGAGCTGCCTCGCCCAGGAGACCGGCGTCCTCCTCCTCGACGAGCCCACCACCTACCTCGACCTGCGCTACCAGGTCGAACTCCTGGACCTCGTCCGCGACCTGGCGGACGACCACGGCATCGCCGTCGGCGCCGTCCTGCACGACCTCGACCAGGCGGCCGCCGTCGCCGACCGGATCGTGCTCCTCCACGCCGGACGGGTCGTCGCCGACGGCTCCCCGCAGGACGTCCTGACCGCGGAGCGGCTGACCGACACGTACGGCATCCGCATCGAAGTCGACACCGACCCCCTGACCGGCCGACTGCGCACCCGTGCCCTCGGCCGGCACCACACGCGAAGCGAAAGGCTCACGACCCCGTCATGAGACGCCTCCTCCTCACCGCCGCCACCGCCACCGCCGCGGCCCTCGCCCTGACCGCCTGCGGCACCACCGAGCCCGCCGCGGACAAGAAGGCGGAGAAGACCGCCGAGAGCATCACCCTCACCGACTCCACCGGCGCCAAGGTCGTCCTCGACGGCCCGGCCGAGAAGGTCGTCGGCACCGAGTGGAACGTCGTCGAGAGCCTGATCTCCCTCGGCATCGACCCCGTCGGCGTCGCGGACGTCAAGGGCTACAAGGCCTGGGACACCGCCGCCCCGCTGAAGAACGACGCCAAGGACATCGGCACCCGCGGCGAGCCGAGCGTCGAGACCGTCGCCGCCCTCTCGCCCGACCTCATCGTCGCCACCAGCGACCTGCCGCCGGCCGCCGTGAAGCAACTGCGCAAGGTCGCGCCCGTCCTGGAGCTCAAGGCCGCCGACGGGGCCGACCCGATCGGGCGGATGACGGAGAACCTCGACCTCATCGCGCGGGCCACCGGCACCACCGCCAAGGCCGACCGGCTCAAGAAGGACTTCGACGCCAAGATCGAGGACGGGAAGAAGAAGCTCGCCGCCGCCGGTCTCGCGGGCGCCGAGTACGCCTTCGCCGACGGCTACCTCAACGCCAACCAGGTCTCCCTCCGCGCCTACACCGACGGCTCGCTCATCGGCGCCGTCAACGAGAAGCTCGGCCTGAAGAACGCCTGGACCGTCAAGGGCGACCCGGCCTACGGGCTCGGCGCCACCGACGTCGAGGGCCTCACCACGATCGGCGACGTGCACTTCGCCTACATCGGCAACGACCAGGACCCCACCAGCAACCCCTTCACCGGCGTCCTCACCAAGGACAAGGTCTGGACCTCCCTGCCGTTCGTCAAGAAGGGCAACGTCCACCGCCTGCCCGACGGCATCTGGATGTTCGGCGGCCCCGCGTCGATGAACCGGTACGTCGACTCCGCCGTCACGGAGCTGACGAAGTAACACCATGGCCGTCACCGCAACCACACCCTCCACCCGTCCGACGACGGTCACGTCCCGGAGGGGCGCGGCCGCGGTGACGGCCGCACTGGTCCTCCTCGTCGCGGGCCTCGCCCTCGTCGACGTCACCCAGGGCACCGCCGCCGTCGGCGGCGCCGAGGTCTGGAAGGCGCTCACCGGCCGGGCCGACCCCGCCGACGCGTCCGTCGTCGTCGCCTCCCGGCTGCCCAGGGCGGTCGCCGGACTGCTCGTCGGCGCCGTCCTCGGCATGGCCGGCTCCGCCCTCCAGGCCGTCAGCCGCAACGTCATCGCCTCGCCCGACACCCTCGCGGTCAACGCCGGCTCCTACCTGGCGCTCGGCATCGCCGCCGTCACCGGCGTCTCGCTCCCGCTCTTCGCCACCTCCGGAGTCGCCTTCGCCGGCGGCCTGGCCGCGGCCGCCGTCGTCCTCGGCCTCTCCGGCCTCGGCGCGGGCACCGTCCGCCTCGTCCTCGCCGGAAGCGCCCTCACCCTCGGCCTCACCGCCATCGCCGAGGGCCTGCTCCTCCTCTTCCCGAGGGAGACGGAGGGGCTCTACGCGTGGAACCAGGGCAGCATCGCGCAGAGCGGCTTCGACGCCGTCCTGCAGATGGCCCCCATCGCGCTCGTCGCCCTCGCCGGACTCCTCCTCCTCGCCCGCCGGGTCGACGCCCTGGCCCTCGGCGACGACGCGGCCCGCGGCCTCGGCGTCCCCGTCCGCTCCACCCGGGTCACGGCCGTCGTCCTCGCCGCGCTCCTCTCGGCGGCCGCGGTCACGCTCGCCGGACCGATCGGCTTCGTCGGCCTGTGCGCCCCCGCGCTCGTCCGCGGCCTCGCGCGCCGGGCCCAGCGGCTCCACCGCTCCCGTACGGGCCTGCCGGTCGCGGCCCTCACCGGCGCCGCCCTCGTCCTCGGCTCGGACGTGCTGCTGCGCGCCCTCGTCCCCGCCGACGTCGCCGTCGCCGTGCCCACCGGCGTCGTCACCAGCCTCGTCGGCGGCGCCTTCCTGATCGCCCTGGCCACCAAGGTCAAGGACACCGCGGGCGCCCCGCCGGTCGACCGGCTGCGCATCAGGAGCCGCACCGTCTTCCTCGTCACCACCGGCGCGCTCGTCGTCGTGGTCGCCGGGGTGGTCGTCGCCGGCGTGCTGCTCGGCGACTCCAAGCTGCTCCTGGGCGACGTCGTGAACTGGGCCCAGGGCCGGGCGGGGCGGACCGTCTCCTTCGTGCTCGACACCCGGGTGCCCCGGGTCGTCGCGTCCCTCCTGGCGGGCGCGGCCCTCGCCCTGTCCGGCACGCTCGTCCAGGCCGTCACCCGCAACCCGCTCGCGGAGCCCGGCATCCTCGGCGTCTCCCACAGCGCCGCGCTCGGCGCCGTCCTCTTCGTCACCACGGTGCCGCTCGCCGGTTCCTGGGGCGTGGCCGGAGCCGCCTTCGCGGGCGCCGCCCTCGGCTCCGTCCTGGTCTTCGGCCTCGCCGCACGCGGCGGGTTCCAGCAGAACCGGCTCGTCCTGGTCGGCTTCGGCGTCGCCACCGCGAGCGCCGCCCTGATCAGCCTGCTCGTCGTCCTCACCGACCCGTTCAACGCGGCGAAGGCGCTCACCTGGCTCTCGGGCTCCACCTACGGGCGGACCCTGCCCGACGCGCTGCCCCTCGCCGTGGTCCTGACGGCGGGTCTGGTCGTGGCCTTCCTGCGGCGCGCGGAGCTCGACCTCGTCTCGCTCGACGAGGACACCCCCCGGCTCCTCGGGCTCGACCTCGGCCGCGGGCGCCTGGGCTTCCTCGCGCTGAGCGTCCTGCTCAGCGCCACTGCCGTGGCCGCCGCCGGCACGATCGGCTTCGTCGGGCTCGTCGCCCCGCACGCCGCCCGCGCCCTGGTGGGCCGCCGGCACGTGCGCGTGGTGCCGGTGGCGGTGCTCCTCGGCGCGGCGCTCGTCTGCACCGCGGACCTGGTGGGCCGGACGGTGATCGCGCCGGCCCAGCTCGGCGCCGGCATGATGACGGCCGTCATCGGCACGCCGTACTTCCTCCACCTGCTCGTCCGCAGCCGCCGCTGAAGGCCCCTGCCGGACACGGACGGCCGCGCACCCCGGGTCAGGGGCGCGCGGCCGTCCTCGCTCCCGCCTCCAGACGGGCGTGCACGCGCCGCAGCAGCGAGGAGAGCAGCCGGCGCTCCTCCGCGTCGAGGGGGGCGAGGAGCTCGTCGTCCGCCGAGGAGACGTCCGCGCCGAGTTCGGCCAGGGCGGACCCGCCCTCGGGGGTCAGCCGCACCACGACCCGGCGCCGGTCCTCCGGGTCCCGGTCGCATTCCACGTACCCCGTCTTGACGAGGTCGTCGACGATCCGCACCAGGTCGCTGGCGTTCATGTCGAGCCGCGCGGCGAGGACGGTCTTCATCTGGGGGCCGAGGTCGGAGAGGAGGGCGAGCACGGTGAGGTGCCAGAGCTTCAACCCCCGGGCGGTCAGCCGCTCCTGGAGCCGGCGCCGCGCCGCCTTGCCGAGCGCGTACATCAGGTACGCGTTGAGGTCGAGCACGCTGGGCGGCGTCATGCTCAGGGAGGGCGGCCCGGCGGCCGGACGGTCCGCGGTCCCGGCGGAGGCGGACGCGGGGACGGCTTGGGGTACGGGGACGGGCGGCGCGGTGAGGAGCGTCAGGTCGCCGCCCGCGAGGCCCCCGAGCACCTGCGCCCAGTCGGTCGGCATGCTCGATATGCCGACGACGGCGAACCGCGCGCCGCTCGGGTCGTGTGCGGTGCCGGAGAAGACCGGGTGCTCCATCGCTGTTCCTCGCTGTCCACGTGCCGTGCGGGCGGGCCGAACCGCCTTATGGGCCAAGGGGGTTGGGTTTGACTAACCCAATGTCGCCCCCATGTGCCGGCCCGCCCCGGGACCGTCCGGGGCGGACCGGTGTTCTCGGTGACCCGCCGTCAGGGACGGGCGGTCAGATAGCCGCCCATGGAGGTGAAGTACTCCGTGGCGGGCAGTTCCCGGCCGTCCTCGGTCCGGACGCGGGTGATCGCGAGGCCGTGGTTGCGGCCGGTGCGGGCGTCGGCGCCGGCGACGATCACCACGCCCTCGCCCTCCCGGTAGAAGATCCGCCCGGGAGTGCCGCCGTAGCGGCCCTCGGAGACGACGGCGGAGACGACTTCGAGGCGCTCGCCCCGGTGGAAGGTGAAGGCGCTGGGGTACGGCGCGGACTGGGCGCGCACCAGGCGCTCCAGGACCTCGGCGGGCCAGGTCCAGTCGATCCGGACGTCCTCCTCGGCCCGCTTGTGGAAGAAGGTGGCCTGGGACCGGTCCTGCGGGGTGAACTCCGTGTGTCCCGAGGCGATCAGGTCGAGCGCGCCGACGGTGACCGGGGCGATGAGGTCGACGGTCTTGTGGAAGAGGTCGGTGGCGGTGTCCTCCGGCCCGACCGCGACCGCCCGCTGGAGAACGATGTCGCCGGCGTCGAGGACCTCGTCCATCAGGTGCGCGGTGACGCCGACTTCGGTCTCGCCGTTGATGAGCGCCCAGATCAGGGGCGAGAACCCGGCGTACTTGGGCAGCAGCGAGTCATGGACGTTCAGCGTGCCGTGCCGGGGCAGCGTGTAGACGCGCGGCGGGATCCAGGTGCGCCAGTTGTTGGCGACGATGATGTCCGGGTCGGCCTCCTTGAGGAGCCGGAACAGCTCCTCGTCGTCGGGCCGGTTGCGGATGACGACGGGAACGCCGTGCGCCTCGGCCAGATCGGCGACGGAGTCGCTCCAGATCTTCTCGTAGGCGTGCTCGCTCTTCGGGTGGGTCACCACCGTCACGACGTCGTGCTCGGAGTCCAGGAGCGCCTGCAGGGTGCGATGGCCCCAGGTCTGATAACCGAACATGACAACCCGCATGGGCACGTTCCTCCTCGGGAGAGCGGTGGATCGCCCGCAAGTAAAGCAAGGCTAACCTAAGGATGCAACGGGGCGAATTTACCGGCCAGTTGGCTGATGGAGGGGGGATGGTGTCCGATTCGTCCCGTCGACAGCCCGGCGAGATCAGGTTAGCTTTACCTAAGTTCGGTCGGCGGCGCCGTGGTGTCGTCGTGTCCGGACTCCGCCGTTCCCCACGCCTGACAGCACGCCTGACAGGCGGCTGTCCCGCACGATGGGAGTGACATGTCTCAGGCTCTTCCTGACGACGCACCGCTGATCCACGACCTCATAGGAATCGGCTTCGGGCCGTCCAACGTGGCCATGGCGATCGCGCTCAGCGAGCACAACGCGAGCGTCGGAAGAGAGGACACGGTCACCGCCCACTTCTTCGAGCGGCAGCCCGGTTTCGGCTGGCACCGCGGCATGCTCATCGACGACGCCACCATGCAGGTCTCCTTCCTCAAGGACCTGGTGACCCTGCGCAACCCGAGCAGCGAGTACACCTTCCTGCGCTACCTGCAGAGCAAGGGCCGGCTGATCGACTTCGTCAACCACAAGAACCTCTTCCCGCTGCGCGTCGAGTTCCACGACTACTTCGAGTGGGCGGCGGCCAAGGTCGACGACATGGTCTCCTACGGCCACGAGGTCGTCTCCGTGGAGCCCGTCGTCCGCGACGGCGTGATCGAGTACCTGGACGTGACGGCCCGCTCCGGCACCGAGACCGTGGTCCACCGGGCCCGCAACCTCGTCGTCGGCACCGGCCTGCGCCCGCTCATGCCCGAGGGCGTCGAGCGCGGCGACCGCGTCTGGCACAACTCCGAGCTGCTCGCCAAGGTCGACGGCCTGGAGGGCGCCGACCCCGCCCGCTTCGTCGTCGTCGGCGCCGGCCAGAGCGCCGCCGAGAACGTCGCCTACCTCCACCGCCGCTTCCCGGGCGCCGAGGTCTGCGCCGTCTTCTCGCGCTACGGCTACAGCCCCGCCGACGACAGCGGCTTCGCCAACCGCATCTTCGACCCCGCGGCGGTCGACGACTACTACACGGCGCCCGACGCCGTCAAGCGCAAGCTGATGGAGTACCACGGCAACACCAACTACTCCGTGGTCGACATCGACCTCATCGACGACCTCTACCGGCAGGCGTACCAGGAGAAGGTCCTCGGCACCGAGCGGCTGCGCTTCGTCAACGTCTCCCGCCTCACCGGGGTCGAGGAGCACCCGGACGGCGTCCGCGCCACCGTCGCCAACCTCGTCACCGGCGAGGACAGCGTCCTCGACGCCGACGTCGTGGTCTTCGCCACCGGCTACCTGCAGGCTGACGGCCTCGGCCTCCTCGGCGAGGTCGCGGACCGCTGCCGCCGCGACGAGCAGGGCCGCGTCCGCGTCGAGCGGGACTACCGCGTCGCCACCGACCCCGAACTGCGCTGCGGCATCTACCTCCAGGGCGGCACCGAGCACACCCACGGCATCACGTCGTCGCTGCTCTCCAACACCGCGATCAGGGTCGGCGAGATCCTGGAGTCGATCCTCGAACGGGGACCGGAAGACTCCGCCGACCCGGTCCGCCCGATCGCCGGTGGCATCGGCACGGGCCGCTAGCGCCCGTCCTCCGGCGCGGACCGGACCGGTCGTACGGGCTCGGGCCGGGCCGGTCGCACAGCCCCGGGCGACCCCCTCGGCTCCACCCCCGGACGGCCCCCTTGCTTCCACCCCCCCCACACCGCCCCGCACCGCCGGCGGCACCTCGTGCCGGACGTGCGCGGCAGCACCGTGAAGTCCCCGTGAAAGGAACACACGTGTCCACTGGTACACGCCCCGCCCTGGCGCGGTTCGCCAGGAACGTCCCCCGCGTGGCCGTCGCCGCCGTCGCCGCGCTCGCTCTGGCCGCCTGTGGGAGCGGCACGGAGAAGAGCGAGGGCGCCAAGCCCTCGGGCGAGCCGGGCGCGAGCACGTCGTCGGCCGGAGCCTTCCCGGTGACCGTCACGCACAAGTACGGCAGCACGACGATCGACGCCGAGCCGAAGAGGGTCGTCACGCTCGGCCTCTCCGACCAGGACGCGGTGCTCGCCCTGGGGGTCGAGCCGGTGGGCTCGGTGGACTGGTTCAAGGAGAAGCCGTACGGCAAGTGGCCGTGGACCAAGGACAAGTGGGGCTCGACCCCGCCGCAGATCGTCGGTGAGCGCGACGAGTACAACATCGAGAAGATCGCGGCGCTCCAGCCGGACCTGATCGTCGCCCAGTACTCGGGCATGAAGAAGGAGCAGTACGACACCCTCTCCAAGATCGCCAAGGTCGTCGCCCAGCCCAAGGAGCACCCCGACTACGGCGCCCCCTGGCAGGTCATGACCCGTCAGATCGGCAAGGCCCTCGGCAAGGGCCCCGAGACCGAGAAGCTGATCACCGACGTCGGCGCCCGCTTCAAGGCCGTCCGGGACAAGCACCCCGAGTGGGCCGGCAAGACCCTGACCGTGGCCGACAGCTTCGAGGCCGGCACGTACTCGGCCTTCACCAGGACCGACCCCAAGGCGATCTTCTTCTCCGAGCTCGGCTTCACGCTCAAGCCCGAGATCGACGCCCTCGCCAAGCCGGGCTGGAACGTGGCCGAGCTCAGCGCCGAGAAGCTGAACGTGCTCGACGCCGACCGCCTCGTCTGGGTCACCTCCAGCACCGAGGCCAACGACCGCATCAAGGCCGAGCCGCTCTACAAGAAGCTGAAGGTCAACCAGGAGAAGCGCGACCTGTTCGTGCCCTACCAGGACCCGGACATCGGCGCCGCCTTCTCCTTCAACACGGTCCTCTCGATCCCCTACGCGATCGACGAGATCGAGCCGCTCCTGACGGCCGTCAAGTAACCGACGGCCGCCGCTCGCCCCTCCGCCCGTCCGTCGCCGGCCCGTCCCCCGGCCGACGGGCGGGCGGAGTGCGAACGGGCCGCCCCGCTCCACCTCACCGACGCACCACCAGGGAAAGGCACTCTCGAACGATGTTTGACGTCGAGTCGGACCGGACGACCGCCGCCGGACTGCCCCTCACGGGCGGACAGTCCGGAATCTGGCTGGCCCAGCAGATCGAGCCGGACGGCTCGGCCTACCACATCGCGTTCGTCCTGAGACTCCGCGGAGACATCGACACCGACCGCCTCGCGGCCGCCGTCCGGCGGGCCGTGGAGGAGGCGGAGAGCCTGCACGTCCGGATCACCGACGCCGGCGCCGACGGCGCCCCGCGCCAGGTGCCCGTCCGCTTCCCCGTCGACGTGGCCCGCGTCGACCTGCGCGGCGAGACCGACCCCGAGGAGGCCGCCCACCGCTGGATGGAGGCCGACCGCGACCGCCCCGCCGACCCGGCCGGCGGCCCGCCGTTCGCCCAGGCCCTCCTCCGGCTCGCCGACGACCGGGTCTGGTGGTACCAGCGCTACCACCACCTCCTCGTCGACGGCGCGGGCGCCGCCCTGATCACCCGCCGCGCCGCCGACCTCCACGCGCTCGGCGACGCCGCCCCGGCCCCCGACTGGTCCCTGACCCGGCTCGTCGCGGCCGACACCGCGTACACCGCCTCCGAGCGGTACGCCGCGGACCGCGCCTACTGGCGGGAGCGGATGGCCGACCGGCCCGAGCCGGTCCGCCTCGTCCCGCGCGCCACCGCCCCCATGCGCCGCCGCGTCCACGACACCGTCCTCCTCGGCCCCGCGACCGTCGCCGCGCTGCGCGCCCGCGCGGCCGACGCGGGCGTCCCGCTCTCCCGCCTCCTGCTCACCGCCGTCGCCGTCCACCTGCACCGCGCCACCGGCGAACGGGACCTCGTCCTCGGCCTGCCCGTCACCGCCCGCCGGGACCCCGCGACCCGCGACGTCCCCGGCATGGTGTCCAACCTCCTGCCGCTGCGCCTCGCCGTCCGCCCCGACACCACCGCCGCCCGGCTCCTGGACGCCGTCGCCACCGGCGTCTCCGACCTCCTCGCCCACAGCCGCTACCGCGCCGAGGACCTCGCCAGGGACCTCGGCCTGACCGACGGCGTACGCGAACTCGTCGGCCCCACCGTCAACGTCCTGCCCCAGCCCGGCGTCCGCATCGACGGCGCCGAGGCCGAGTTCGTCCCGCACTGGCTCGGCCCGGTCGGCGACCTCGCCCTCACCTTCGGGGACTCCGGCGGCAGTCGCCTGCGGGTCCACCTCGACGCGGACGCCGACGTCTGCGACGAGCGGGCCCTCGCCGAGCACCGGCGGCACTTCCTCGCCGTCCTGGAGGCCCTCGCCGAGGACCCCGACCGGCCCGTCGGACACATCGAGCTGACCTCCCCGGAGGAACGCGCCCTGCTGCTCGGAGAGTTCGGCACGGCACCCCGGCCCGCCCCCGGGACGACCTGGCCCGCCGCCTTCGCCGAGCGGGTCCGCCTCGCCCCCGACGCCGTCGCCCTCGTCTGCGAGGACGAGGAGCTGACGTACGCCGAACTCGACGCCGCCGCGAACCGCCTCGCCCGGCTCCTCGCCGCCCGGGGCGCGGGCCCCGAGGACGTCGTCGCCGTCGCCCTGCCCCGCTCCACGGACCTGGTGGTCGCCCTCCTCGCCGTCATGAAGGCCGGCGCGGCCTACCTGCCGCTCGACGCCGACCACCCCCGGGACCGCATCGCCTACATGCTGGACGACGCCGGCGCCCGCACGGTCGTCACCACCCGCGAGCTGTCCGACGCCCTGCCCGACGCGCCCGGCGTCGCCCGCGTCCTGCTCGACGACCCGGCCACGGCCGCCGCACGCGACGCCCTCGACCCCACGGACCCCGCCGTCCCCGTGCCGCTCGACGGGGCCGCGTACGTCATCTACACCTCGGGCTCCACCGGCCGCCCCAAGGGCGTCGTGGTCTCCCACGACGGCGTCGGCAGCCTGATCGTCACCGCCACCGACCGCATCGGCGTCACCGCCGACAGCCGGATCGTGCAGTTCGCCTCCGCCGGCTTCGACGTGACCGTCTGGGACCTCGTCATGTCGCTGTGCGTCGGCGGCCGGGTGATCCTCGTCCCCGCCGAGCGCCGCGTCGCCGGACCGGCCCTCACGGACTACATCGCCCGCCACCGCGCCACCCACATGATCCTGCCGCCCTCCCTCGTCTCCGCGCTGCCGCCCGAGTGCGACCTGCCCGACGGCTCCGTCCTCGTCGTCGGCACCGAGGCCGTGCCCGGCGAGCTCATCGCCCGCTGGGCCGGACGCGTCCGGGTCGTCGTCGCCTACGGCCTCACCGAGGCCACCGTCAACTCCACGCTCTGGACCGCCGACGCCGACCGCCCCGGACCCGCCCCCATCGGCCGCCCCGACCCCAACACCCGCGCCTACGTCCTCGACTCGGCCCTGCGGCCCGTCCCCGTCGGCGCCGAGGGCGAGCTGTACGTCGGCGGGCGCGGCCTCGCCCGCGGCTACCTGGGCCGCCCGGGGCTCACCGCGGAGCGCTTCGTCGCCGACCCGTACGCCGACGAGCCCGGCGCCCGCATGTACCGCACCGGCGACCGGGTCCGCTGGAGCGCCGACGGCAACCTCGAATTCCTCGGCCGCGCCGACGGCCAGATCAAGATCCGCGGCCACCGCGTCGAACCCGGCGAGGTCGAGAGCGCCTTCATGGCCTGCCCCGGCATCGCCCAGGCCGCCGTCCTCGTCCGCGACGACCACCGGGGCGTCAAGCGCCTCGTCGGCTACCTCGTGGCCGCGGCCGGCACGGACGCCGGGGCGGCCGACGCCGCCGTCACCGAGGCGCGCGCCCGGATCGCCGCGACCCTCCCCGCCCCCATGGTCCCCTCCGCCCTCGTCCGCCTCGACGGCCCCCTGCCGCTCACCCCGAACGGCAAGCTCGACCGCCGCGCCCTGCCCGAGCCCCGCTGGACCGCCCTGGCCGGCGACGACGCGCCCGCCACCCCCGCCGAGACCGCCCTCGCCGCGCTCTTCGCCGAGGTCCTCGGCCTGCCGTCGGTCGGCGTCCACGACAGCTTCTTCGAGCTGGGCGGCGACAGCATCGTCGCGATCCAGCTCGTCAACCGCGCCCGCGCCACCGGCCTCGCGCTCACCCCGCGCGACGTCTTCCGGCTCCGCACGGTCGCCGCCCTCGCCGCGCACGCAGCCCCGGTCGCCGAGGGGCCCGCGCCGCTCCCGGCCGCCGCCCTCGACGAGGACGCCCTGCCCGTCTCACCGCTCCAGGAGGGCTTCTTCTTCCACGCGGCGTACGACGAGGACGCCGACGACCTGTACGTGGTCCAGGAACTCCTGGACCTCGCGGAGCCCGTGGACCCGGACCGACTGCGCGACGCCCTCCAACTGCTCCTCGACCGCCACCCGCTGCTGCGCGCCTCCTTCCGGCAGGTGCCCGGCGGCGAGGTCGTCCAGCGGCTCGCGGACCGCGCCGTCCTCCCGTGGCACGAGGCGGACACGGCCCGCACCGCCCTGGACGAGATCCTGCGGGAGGACCGGGACCGTGGCTTCGACCTCGCCGCACCGCCGCTGCTGCGCGCCACCCTCATCCGCGACGGGCACCGCCACCGGCTCCTGCTCACCCTGCACCACGTCGTCGCCGACGGCTGGTCCGTCGCCGTCCTGCTGCGCGAACTGACCGCCGCGCACGCGGGGGAGACCCTGCCCCCGCCCGCCGACCCGCGCCCCTACCTGGCCTGGCTGGCCGCGCGCGACCGCGACGCCGCCAGGGACGCCTGGCGCGAGGCACTGACCGGCCTGGAGGGACCGACCCGGCTGCCCCTCCTCACCGGGCCCCCCGCCGGGGACGGCGCGCCGACCCCGCGCACCCGGACCGAGCGCGTCGACGTGCGCCTGCCCGAGGCCCTCACCGCCGAGCTGACCGCCCGCGCCCGCCGTGAGGGCCTCACCCCCAGCACCGTCCTCAACGGCGCCTGGGCGCTGCTCCTCGGCGGTCTGACCGGCAGCCGGGACGTCGTCTTCGGCACCACCGTCTCCGGCCGCACCACCGAGGTCGAGGGCCTGGACGGGGCCGTGGGCCTCTTCGTCAACACCGTCCCCGTCCGCGTCCGCCTGCACGCCGGCGAACCCCTCGCCGCGCTGCTCCGGCGCGTCCAGGACGAGCACGCGGCGCTCCTCGACCACCAGCACCTCGGCCTCGCCGACATCCAGCGGCTCGCGGGCGGCGGCGAACTCTTCGACACCCTCGTGGTGTTCGAGAACCACCCGGCCGGACCGCCCGCCGCCACCCCCCTGGTCACCGGCACCGAGGTGTTCGACGCCGTCCACTACCCGCTCGCGCTCGTCGCCGAGCCCCGCGACGGACACCTGTCCCTCCGCTTCACCCACGACCCGGACCGCGTCGACCGGCTGACCGTCGCCGTCCTCGCGCACCGCTTCGAGGCGCTGCTGCGCACCTTCGTCACCGACCCCGGCCGCCCGACCGCCCGGATCGGACTCCTCTCCGAGCGGGAGGCGGAGCGGATCGCCGCACTCAACGCCACCGACCACCCGCTCCCCGACCCCGACGCCACCCTCGCCTCGCTCTTCGCCGCACAGGCCGCCCGGACCCCCGACGCACCCGCCGTGGTGGACGAGGGCACCACCCTCACGTACGCCGAACTCGACCGGCGCGCCGAGGCCCTCGCCCGGCGCCTGCGGGCCCGGGGCGCGGGCCCCGAGGAGTTCGTCGCCGTCGCGGTGCCCCGCTCGGCGGAGCTGATGGTCGCCCTCCTCGGCGTCCACAAGACGGGCGCCGCCCACCTGCCCGTCGACCTCGACTACCCCGCCGACCGGGTCGCGTTCATGCTCGCCGACTCCGGCGCGCGCACGGTCGTCACCACCGCCGGGGACGCCGGCCGGCTGCCCGGCGCCCCGGGCCTCGACACCGTCCTCGTGGACCGCGAGGAAGAGGTCCCCGACGCGCCCCGCACGGAAGCGCCCCGCGCGGAGGCGGGCCCCGACCACCCCGCGTACCTGATCTACACCTCCGGCTCCACCGGCCGCCCCAAGGGCGTCGCCGTCACCCACCGGGCGATCGTCAACCGCCTCGCCTGGATGCAGGGGGAGTACGGGCTCACCGCCGGCGACCGGGTCCTCCAGAAGACCCCGGCGAGCTTCGACGTGTCCGTGTGGGAGTTCTTCTGGGCCCCCACCACGGGCGCCACCGTCGTCCTCGCCCGCCCCGACGGCCACCGCGACCCCGGCTACCTGGCCGAGCTGATCCGCGCCGAGCGGATCACCACCCTGCACTTCGTCCCCTCGATGCTGGCCGCCTTCGTCCAGGCCCTGGCGGCCGCCCCCGGCGGCCCCGACTGGGCGGCGACCCTGCGCCGGGTGTTCTGCAGCGGCGAGGCGCTCACCGGCCCCGACGCCCGCCGCTGGGCGGAGCTCACCTCCCGGCCCGGCCGGGGACCCGTACCGCTGCACAACCTGTACGGGCCCACCGAGGCCGCCGTCGACGTCACCCACTTCCCGTACGAGGGCGGCGACGGGCCCGCCGTCCCCATCGGCCGGCCCGTCTGGAACACGCGCCTGCACGTGCTCGACCCCTTCCTGCGGCCCGTCCCGGACGGCGTGCCCGGCGAGCTGTACCTCGCCGGGGTCCAGTTGGCGCGCGGCTACCACGGCCGGCACGCCCTGACCGCCGAACGGTTCGTCGCCGACCCCTTCGGGGCGCCCGGCACCCGCATGTACCGCACCGGCGACCTCGTCCGCCGCCGGGCCGACGGCGCCGTCGAGTACCTCGGCCGCACCGACCGGCAGGTCAAGATCCGCGGCAACCGCGTCGAACCCGGCGAGATCGAGACCGCCCTCGCCGGCCTGCCCGGCGTGGCCCGCGCCGCCGTGGTCGTCCGCGACGGCGCCCTCGTCGGCTACGCGGTCCCGGCCCCCGGCGCGCCCGCGCCGGACGCCGACGCCCTGTGCGACGCGCTCGCCGGTGCCCTGCCCGCCCCGCTGGTGCCGAGCGCCGTCGTCGTCCTCGACGCGCTGCCCCTGACGCCCAGCGGCAAGCTCGACCAGAACGCCCTGCCCTCGCCGTCCACCGTCCCCCGGGCGGGCGGACGCGCGCCCCGCGACGCCCGCGAGCGCGCCCTGTGCGAGGTCTTCACCGCCGTCCTCGGCATCCAGGACATCGGCGCCGACGACGACTTCTTCGTGCTCGGCGGCGACAGCCTCACCTCGATCGCCGTCGCGACCGGGGCCCGTGAGAGGGGACTGACGATCAGCCCGCGCGACGTGTTCCAGCACCGCACGCCCGCCGCGCTCGCGGCGGCGGCGACGCCGACCGGGCCCGGGCCCGCGGCCCGGGAAGACACCGAGCCCCGGGAGGGCACCGAGCCCCCCGCCGTCACGGTCTCCGCCACCGACGCCGGACAGGCCGCCGCCGCGCTCCAGGCCGTCCTCGCGCAGCAGGAGCAGGTCGACCCCGCCCTCCAGGCCCTCCTCGACCGGCTCACCGCCGCCGCGGTCACCCCCCAGGAGCCCCCGGCCCCGGCCGCCCCGCTCGGCGGCCCGGACCTGACCGAGGAGGAGACCGCCCGCGTCGCCGAGGCCGCCGGGCTGCCCGTCGCCGACGTCTGGCCGCTCTCCCCGCTCCAGGAGGGCATGTACTTCCACGCCACCTACGACGCCGGGGACGCCCTCGACGTCTACCTGTCGCAGGAGACCCTGGACCTCGACCACCGCCTCGACGCCGACCGGCTGCGCGCCGCCTGCCGGGCGCTCCTGGACCGCAACGAGGGCCTGCGCGCCGGATTCACCAGCGACGGCCTGCCCCGGCCCGTCCAGTTCGTCGTCGACGGCGCCGAGATCCCGCTGACCGAGACCGACCTGTCCGCGCTGCCCGCCGACGAGGGCCACGCGCGCGTGGAGGAGCTCCTCGCGGCCGACCGCCGGCAGCGCTTCGACCTGTCGGCCCCGCCGCTGTGCCGCCTGCGCCTGATCCGCCTCCCCGGCGGACGCGACCGGCTCGTCGTCACCCACCACCTCATCCTGTGGGACGGCTGGTCCGCCTGGCTGTTCCTGGAGGAGCTGTTCACGCTGTACGAGAAGGGCGGCGACCCCACCGGCCTGCCCGCCCCCGGCTCGTACCGCGACTACCTCGCCTGGCTGGCCGGGCAGGACACCGCCGAGGCCGTCGACGCCTGGCGCGGCGCCCTCGCCGGCTTCGACGAACCGACCCTGGTCGCCCCGACCGGCCGCGACGCGGGCCCGGTCATCCCGGCCGACTTCGACGCCGTCCTCACGCAGGAGGGCAGCGACCGGCTGCGCGCCGCCGCCCGCCGCCACGGCCTCACCCCCAACACGGTCCTCAACGCCGCCTGGGGCCTGGTCCTCTCCGCCGTCACCGGCCGCCCCGACGTCGCCTTCGGCACGGCGGTCGCCGGCCGCCCCGCCGACCTGCCGAACGCCGCCGGCATCATCGGCATGTTCCTCAACACCGTCCCGGCCCGCACCGCCTTCGCCCCCGGCGAACCGCTGCTCGACCTGCTGCGCCGCCTCCAGACCGAGCGGGCCGCCGTCATGCCGTACGAGTACGTCGGCCTCGGCACCCTCCAGCGGGAGACCGGCCACCGCCGCCTCTTCGACACCCTCTTCGTGCTCCGCTCCGCCGACGGAGAGGACCGGGCCGCCGCGCTCCGGCGGCGGCACGGCATCACCGGCGTCTCCAGCGTCGACGGCACCCACTTCCCGCTGACCCTGATCGTCACCCCCGGGGCCAGGCTGCGGGTCACCCTGGCGGCCCGCCCCGACCTGTTCGACGCCGAGGCCGCCACCACGGTCCTCGACCGGTTCACGGCCGTCCTGGAACGGCTCGCGGACCTCCTCGCCGGACCGGACGCCGCCACCGTCCGCACCGCCGCCGTCGACCTGCTGCTCCCGGCCGAACGCGCCGCCCTGGCGGCCGGGGCCGCCGCCGGACGCGAGCCCGTGCCGGACGAGACCGTCGCCGACCTGCTCGCGGCCCAGGTCGCCCGCACCCCCGACGACACCGCCCTGGTCTTCGGCGAGCGCTCCCTCACGTACGCCGAACTCGACGCGCGCGTCAACCGGATCGCCCGGCTGCTGCTCGCCCGGGGCGCGGAACCCGAGAAGGTCGTGGCGCTCGCGCTGCCCCGCTCCCTCGACATGGTCGCCGCCCTCTTCGCCGTCCTGCGCACCGGCGCCGCCTACCTGCCGCTCGACCTCGACCACCCGGCCGACCGGCTGCGCCTCATGGTCGAGGACACCGGCCCGCTCTGCCTGGTCTCCACCACGGCCGTCGCCGCCGCCCTGGGCGCGGACGCGCCCGGACTCCTCCTGGACGACCCGGCCGTGGCCGCCGAACTCGACGCCCTGGACGGCGGCCCGCTCGCGGACGCCGAACGGCCCGCGTTCGCCCACGACGTACCGGACCGGCTGGAGCACCCGGCGTACGTCATCTACACCTCCGGCTCCACCGGCCGTCCCAAGGGCGTCGTCACCCCCTACCGGGGCCTGACGAACATGCAGCTCAACCACCAGGAGGAGGTCTTCGCCCCGGCCGTCGCCGCGGCCGGCGGACGGCGCCTGCGCATCGCGCACACCGTCTCCTTCGCCTTCGACATGTCCTGGGAGGAGCTGCTCTGGCTCGTCGAGGGCCACGAGGTCCACGTCTGCGACGAGGAGCTGCGCCGCGACGCCGAGGCCCTGGTCGCCTACTGCGACCGGCACCGGATCGACGTCGTCAACGTCACCCCCACCTACGCCCAGCTCCTCGTCGAGGAGGGCCTGCTCGACCGCGACGAGGACGGCGACGGGGACCACGACGGGGACCACGACGAGGACCACGACGGGGACCACGACGAGGCGGCCGGGAAGCACCGGCACCGGCCCGCCCTGGTCCTGCTCGGCGGCGAGGCCGTCTCCGACACGGTGTGGAACCGGCTGCGGGACACCGACGGCTGCTACGGCTACAACCTGTACGGGCCGACCGAGTACACCATCAACACCCTCGGCGGCTCGACGGCCGACAGCGCGACCCCCACGGTCGGGCGGCCCATCCGCAACACCCGCGCCCACGTCCTCGACCCCATGCTGCGCCCGGTCCCGCCGGGCTGCCCCGGCGAGCTGTACATCGCGGGCACCGGCCTGGCCCGCGGCTACCACGACCGCCCCGGCCTCACCGCCGAACGCTTCGTCGCGGACCCCTTCGGGCGTCCCGGCGAGCGCATGTACCGCACCGGCGACCTCGTGCGGCAGCGACCCGACGGACTCCTCGACTTCCTCGGCCGCACCGACGACCAGGTCAAGGTCCGCGGCTACCGCGTCGAACTCGGCGAGATCACCACGGCCCTGTCCTCCCACCCCGGCGTCGCCCACGCGGCGGTCGTCGTCAACACCGGCACCGGGACGAAGCGCCTGGTCGGCTACTACGTAGCGGAGGAGGACGCCCCCGACCCGCAGGCCCTCCGCGCCCACCTCAAGGCCGCCCTGCCCGACTACATGGTCCCGGCCGCGCTCGTCGCCGTGGACACCCTGCCGCTGACCGTCAACGGCAAGCTCGACGTCCGCGCCCTGCCCGCCCCCGACCCCGCCCGCGCCGGAGGAACCGGCCGCGCCCCGCGCACCCCGCGCGAGGAGACCCTCCGGGACCTCTTCGCCGGGGCCCTCGGACTGCCCGCGGAGGCCGTCGGCATCGACGACGACTTCTTCGACCTCGGCGGGCACTCGCTCCTCGCCACCCGCCTCGTCAGCCGCGCCCGCACGGCGCTCGCCGCCGAACTCGCCATCCGCGACCTGTTCGAGGCCCCCACGGTCGCCGAGCTGATCGAGCGCGTCGACCGCGCCGCGGGCCCCGCCCGGCCCGCCCTCACCGCGGGCGAGCGCCCCGACGAGCTGCCGCTCTCCCACGCCCAGCAGCGCCTCTGGGTCGTCCAGCAGATCGAGTGCGCCTCCGCCGCCTACAACTTCCCGCTCGTCCTGCGGCTGCGCGGCCCCCTCGACGCCGACGCCTGGGAGGCCGCCCTGGCCGACGTCACGGCCCGGCACGAGGCCCTGCGCACCGTCTTCGCGGAGCGCGACGGCCGGGTGTTCCAGCGGGTGCTGCCCGCCGGGGAGGCGCGACCCGCCGTCGAACGCCTCACCGCCACCGAGGACGAACTGCCCGGCCTGGTCGACACGGCCGTCAACCGGCCCTTCGACCTCACCGCCGAACTCCCGCTGCGCGCCGCGCTCGTGGAGCTCGGCCCCGAGGACCACGCCGCGGTCCTGCTCCTCCACCACATCACCACCGACGAGTGGTCCGACCGCCCCTTCCTCCGCGACCTGGCCGCCGCCTACGCGGCCCGGACCGCCGGCACGGCACCGGAGTGGGAGCCGCTGCCCGTCCAGTACGCCGACTACGCCCTGTGGCAGCGGCGCCTCCTCGGCGACCCCGCCGACCCGGACAGCCGGGCCGCCCGGCAACTGGAGCACTGGCGCACGGCCCTGGACGGCGCCCCCGAGGAGCTGGAGCTGCCCACGGACCGGCCGCGCCCGGCCCGCCCCGCCTTCACCGGCGCCGAACTCGACGTCGCCTTCGACCCCGAGGTCCACGAGGGACTGCGGCGGCTCGCCCGGACGACCGGCACCAGCATGTTCATGGTGGTGCACGCCGCCGTGGCCGCCCTCCTGCACCGCCTGGGCGCCGGCACGGACATCCCGCTCGGCGCGCCCATCGCGGGCCGGGGCGACGAGGCCCTCGACGACCTCGTGGGCTTCTTCGTCAACACCCTGGTCCTCCGCACCGACCTGAGCGGCGACCCGAGCTTCACCGAACTCCTCGCCCGCGTCAGGGAGACCGACCTCGCCGCGTTCTCCCACGCCGACGTGCCCTTCGAGGCCGTGGTGGAGAAGCTCAACCCCACCCGGTCCCTCTCCCGCAATCCCCTCTTCCAGGTGATGGTCGGCCACCACGCCCGCACCGGCGACGCCCTCGACCTGCCCGGCCTGAGCGCCGCGTACCTCCCCTTCCGCATCCGCTCGGCCAAGTTCGACCTGGTCTTCTCCTTCACCGAGCACACCCCGGCCGACGGCGGCCCCGGCTCGCTCGGCTGCCGCCTGGAGTTCGCCACGGAGCTCTTCGACCGGGAGACCGCCGAGCGGATCGGGGAACGCCTCCGCACCCTCGTCGCGGCCCTGGCCGCCGCACCCGACCGGCCCGTCTCCCGGGCCGAACTCCTCGACGACGCCGAACGGCACCTCGTCCTGGAGGAGTTCAACGCCACGGCCCGCGAAGTCGACGAGGAGACCTTCCCCGCCCTCTTCGCCCGCCGGCGCGCCGAGCGCCCCGACGCGGTCGCCGTCGTGGAGCGCTCCCGCTCCGTCACGTACGCCGAGCTCGACGCCCGCGCCGACCGCGTCGCCGCCCTCCTGGCCGCCCGGGGCGTCGGGGCCGAGAGCGTCGTCGGCGTGGCCGTGCCCCGCTCGGCCGACACGGTCGCCACGGTCCTCGCCGCCATGAAGCTGGGCGCCGCGTTCCTGCCGCTCGACCTGGTCCACCCGGCCGACCGCCTCGCATACATGATCGAGGACTCCCGGGCGGCCCTGGTCGTCGGCACCGAACCGGTCGCGGGCAAGATCCCCGCCGTGCCGGGCGTCCCCGTGCTGCTGCTCGACGACCCGGAGACCGCCGCCGCCCTGCGCGACCTGCCGGACGCCCCCCTCGGCAGCGGCCCCGCCGTCCTGGACACGGCCGCGTACGTCATCTACACCTCCGGCTCCACCGGCCGCCCCAAGGGCGTCGTCGTCCCCCACGAGGGGATCGCCAGCCTGGTCGCCACCGCCGTCGACCGGATGGGCCTGGAACGCGACAGCCGCGTCCTGCAGTTCGCCTCCGTCGGCTTCGACGTCTTCGTCTTCGAACTGGCCATGGCCCTCTGCCACGGCGGCCGGCTCGTCCTGATCACCGACGAGGCCCGGGTCGCCGGCCCCGCCCTCACCGACTTCCTCGCCGCCCAGCGGATCACCCACATGATCCTGCCGCCGTCCCTCGTCTCCGCCCTGCCGCCCGGCTGCGCGCTCCCCGAGGGATCGACCGTCCTCGTCGGCACCGAGACCGTGCCGCCGGACCTCTTCGAGCGCTTCGGCACCACCGCCCACCTGATCTGCGCGTACGGGCTCACCGAGGCGACCGTCAACTCCACCCTGTGGCCCGCCCGCGAGCACCCGGGCCGCCCGTCCGGCCGGGTCCCCATCGGCCGGCCCGACCCCAACACCCGCTGCTACGTCCTCGACGAGCACCTCAGGCCGGTCCCGCCCGGCGTCGCGGGCGAGCTGTACGTCTCCGGACGCGGCCTCGCGCGCGGCTACCTCGGCAAGCCGGGGCTGACCTCGGAGCGGTTCGTGGCCGACCCGTACGGCCCGCCCGGCAGCCGCATGTACCGCACCGGCGACCGCGCCCGCTGGCGCGCCGACGGCAACGTCGACTTCCTCGGCCGCGTCGACACCCAGGTGAAGGTACGGGGCTTCCGCATCGAACTCGGCGAGATCGAGGCGGCCCTCACCTCCCACCCGTCGGTGGCCCAGGCCGCCGTAGTGCCCGACCGCGACGGCGACATCGTGCGCCTGGTCGGCTACGCCGTGCCGGAGGCGGGGGAGGGGGAGCCCGACCCGCAGGAGCTGCGCGCCCACGTGGCCGGCGCCCTGCCGGAGTACATGGTCCCGGCGCTCGTCGTCCCGCTCGACGGCCCGCTGCCCCTCACGCCCAACGGCAAGCTCGACCGGAAGGCGCTGCCCGCGCCGGACTGGGTCGCCATGACCGGCGACACCCGCCCGGCGAACGCGACGCAGGAGAGGCTCGCCGCCCTCTTCCGCGAGGTGCTCCGCCTCGACCGGGTCGGCGTCCACGACAACTTCTTCGCGCTCGGCGGCCACTCCATGGCCTCGATGCGGCTCCTGGGCCGCATCCGCGCCGAGTTCGGCGTCGAGCTGAGCATCCGCGACGTCTTCGACGCCCTGACGGTCGCCGGCCTGGAGGCCAAGCTGAAGGGGGCCGCCGCGGCCCGCCCGGCGCTCCTGCCCGCCGGGGAGCACGACGGGGAGCACGCCGGGCCCCGGCTCGCCGCGCCCGTCCAGCGCCTCCAGTGGGACGCGCACCGCCGCGCCCCCGCCTTCGACCACGCCCTGGTCCTC
Source organism: Streptomyces sp. NPDC007872 (assembly GCF_042868165.1). Taxonomy (NCBI): domain Bacteria; kingdom Bacillati; phylum Actinomycetota; class Actinomycetes; order Kitasatosporales; family Streptomycetaceae; genus Streptomyces; species Streptomyces sp. NPDC007872. The sequence goes on along the minus strand of NZ_JBIAEA010000001.1, from coordinate 484,888 downwards.
CGCTCGCCCGGGGGTCTGGACGCGGACGCACTGGCGGCCGCGCTCGCCGACGTGGCGGCCCGCCACGAGCCGCTGCGCACGGCCTTCGCCGAACGCGACGGCGTCCTGCACCTCACCGAGGCCGCACCGCCGGTCCTCGTACGGGAGGAGAGCGCCGACCCGGAGGCCCGGCTGCGCGAACTGGCCGCGGGAGCCCCCGCGCCGGACCGCGAGGCCCCGCTGCGGGCCCACCTCCTGACCGGCCCCGACGGACGGCAGGCGCTGCTCCTCGCCCTCCACTACCTGGCCGTCGACGAATGGTCGGTCGTCCCCCTCTTCCGCGACCTGACGTCCGCGTACACGGCCCGTAGGGAGGGCCGGACGCCCGACCCGGAGCCGCTGCCCGTCGCGTACGGGGACTACGCCCGCTGGGCCCGCGAGGTCCTCGGCGACCCGGACGACCCGGAGAGCAGGGCGGCCCGCCAGCTCGCGTACTGGCGGCAGGTCCTGAAGGACGCGCCGGCCGAACTGGCCCTCCCGGCCTCCCCGGCCGACGCCCCGCACGCGTCCGCGCCCGGCGCGGGCCACGTCGGCTTCGTCCTGGACGAGAAGCTGCACGCGGCCGTCGACGAACTGGCCCGCACGACCGGCACCAGCATGTTCATGGTCCTGCACTCCGCCCTGGCCGCCCTGCTCACCGCCCACGGCGCGGGCACGGACCTGCCGCTCGGCACGATGGTCGCGGGCCGCGCGGACGACCGGCTCGCGGACCTGGTGGGCTGCTTCTTCAACACGCTCGTGCTGCGCACCGACACGGCCGGCGACCCCACCTTCGCCGAACTGCTCTCCCGGGTGCGGGAGACCACCCTGAGCGGCCTCGACCGCCAGGAGGTCCCCTTCGAGGAGGTGGCCCGGGCGGCCGGACTGCCCCCGGAGGGCCCGCAGGTCATGGTGATCCACCACGAACAGGCGGACCTGGACCGCCTGGAGGGCGGCATCGGCTCCCTCGACACCGTGCCGACCGGCTCCACCCGGGCCCGGTTGACCCTCAGCTTCTACGAGCCGCTGGACGACGGCCCGGTCCACTGCGGGATCGTCCACGCCACCGACCTGCTCGGCGCCGCCAAGGCACGGCGGCTCGCCGGCGAACTCCAGGGGCTCCTGCGCGCCGCGGTCACCGACCCGGAACAGCCGCTCTCGGAGCTGTTCACCGCCCTGCCCACGGGGAGCGACGACGCGTGACCACCGGCCCGTACGGGGAGACCCACCGGACCGAACCACGTCCGGCGGGCCCGGCGGCCGGGCGGGGATGAGACCCCGAAACGCGTGAGGGCCCCCTCCCACCGGGAGGGGGCCCTCACCTGTTCTCCGTCAGTCGCTCACGGCCGCCGGCTCGCGGCGGCTGTCCGACCACGCCGACCACAGCTCGGCGTAGTGCCCGCCCGCCGCGACCAGTTCGTCGTGGGTGCCGGTCTCGACGACCCGGCCGCCGTCGAGGACGACGATCCGGTCCGCCGTGGCGGCCTGCGGCAGCCGGTGGGCCACCATCAGGCCCGTACGGCCCTCCAGCGCGCGCAGCGCGGCGGTCTCCAGGACCCGGGCGCCGGCGCTGCCCGCGTCGGCGGTCGCCTCGTCGAGGAGGGCGACGGGCGCGTCCGTGAGGACGAGCCGGGCCAGGGCGAGGTGCTGGGCCTGCGTGACCGTGAGCCGGTGGCCGCCCTCGCCCACGACCGTCGCGAGCCCCTCGGGGAGCGCGTCGGCCCACTCCAGGGCGCCGACGTGGTCCAGGGCCGCGCGCAGCTCCTCGTCCGTGGCCCCGGGCCGGGCCAGGCGCAGGTCCTCGGCGAGGGAACCGGAGAAGACGTGGACCTCCTGACTGATCAGCGTGACGGCCCGCCGCACCCCGGCGGGGCCCAGCTCGCGGCTGTCCACGCCGCCCAGGGCGATCGTGCCGGACGCCGGCTCGTGGACGCCCGCGATCAGCTTGGCGAGCGTGGTCTTGCCCGCGCCGCTGGCGCCCACCAGGGCGACGCGCTCGCCGCACCGCACGTCGAGGTCGACCCCGTGGAGCACCGGGTGGCCGTCCACGTAGGCGTGGCCGAGCCCCGTCACCTTGACCGAGCCGTCCACGGGCGCGGCGGGCCGCCCCTCGGGCTCCCGCTCGGCCGGCAGGCTCGACACGCCCACCAGCCGGGCGAGGCTCGCCCCGGCGGACTGGGCGTCGTCGATGAGGAAGAGCGCGGCGTTGATCGGGTTGAACAGGCCGTGGAAGTAGAGCGCCGCCGCCGTGGCCGTACCGATGCTCACCGACCCGGCGTCGACAAGCAGGAAGCCGGTGACGAGGATCGAGGCCATGCCGAGGAACTCGGCGGCGTTCAGACGGGAGAAGAAGCCGGAGACCAGGCGCATGCCGCTCGCCGCGAGGTCGACGGCCGCCCCCGACCGCTTCTCCAGCAGGCCGGCGTGGCGGTCGGTCAGGCGGAACGCCCGTACGGTGCGGACGCCCCCGACGCTGTCGAGCAACTGGTGCTGGAGGGCGCCGGTCGCCACCCGGTGCTCGGCGTAGATCCTCGCGGCGCGCGGGATGTACCAGCGCACGGTCAGGACGTGCACCGGGACGGCGACGAGGACGGCGAGCAGGAAGCGCCAGTCGAGGACGGTCAGGCCCACCAGGGTCAGGACGATGGTGAGGAAGGCGTTCGCGAACTCGGGCAGCGCCTGCCGGACCGCCCGCGCGATCAGCGTGACGTCGCCCGTCACCCGGGCGGTCAGGTCGCCCGAACCGGCCTTCTCGACCCGTTCGAGCGGCAGCCGCAGCGCCCGCGCGATGAACCGCTCCCGCAGGTCCGCCAGGACCGTCTCACCGAGCCGGGCCACCAGCGACTTGCCGACGGCGGTCGCCACGCCCCGGACCACGGCCACCGCGAGGAGCAGCGCCATCGGCACGGTCAGCGCGGCCGTGCCGCTGCGGTCGACGACCAGGTCCACGATCCGGCCGAGCAGCGGGGCGGTCAGCAGTCCGACGCCGGTGCCGGCGACCAGGACGGTCAGCGAGGTCACGGCGAGCAGCCGGTGGCGGCGCAGCAACTCGCGGACCACGGCGAGGGTCTGCGCACCGGACGCGGTGGGCAGGAGGGCCCGCTCGGGCGCGCCGGTAGCGGGCACGCTGTCGGGCGTGCCGGTCGCGGGGGGTAGGGGCGCGCTGTCGGGCGTGCCGGATCCGCTCATCGTCCGTCCTTCGTCCTCGTCCTTCACGCCGGTGCCCGGCGCGGTCGCGTCGGGGCCGGCCGTCATGCCAGCACCGCCGAGCGGTAGGTCTCGTGGGAGGCGACGAGCTCCGGGTGGCTGCCCTCGGCGGTCACCCGCCCCCCGTCGAGCACCACCACGACGTCGGTCCCGGCGAGCAGGGCCGGGCTGGTGGTGACCAGGAGGGTGGTGCGGCCCCGGCGCAGCTCCCGCAGCCGGGTGGCGATGCGGGCCTCGGTGACCGTGTCGACGGCCGTGGTCGGGTCGTGGACGACCAGGACCGGCGGGTCGGCGGCCAGGGCGCGGGCGAGCGCGACCCGCTGGCGCTGGCCGCCGGAGAGCGAGCGGCCCCGCTCGGCGAGGACGGTGTGCACGCCGTCGGGCAGGGCCTCGGCCACGTCGTCCGCCGCGGCGGCGGCGAGCGCGGGGCCGACGTCCGTCGCCCCGTCGCCCGCCCCGGCCCGTACGTTGGCGAGGAGGCTGTCCTCGAACAGGTCGGCGTCGTGGTGGGCGACCAGGACCGCCCGGCGGGCCTCGCCGGGGTCGAGGGCGGACAGCGGGACGCCGTCGAGCTCCACGCTCCCCCCGGCGGGCTCCTGTTCGCGGCCCAGGCAGAGCAGCAGGTCGTTCGCGGCGGCCGGGTCCCGGGCGACCACGCCGACGACGCTGCCGGGCGCCACGTCGAGGTCGAGGCCGCGCAGCGCGCCGTGGGTCAGGCCCCGCAGCCGCAGCCGTCCGGCGACGGGGGAGGGGAGCGGGGTCGTCCCGGCGGCGACGGCCGGGGGCGAGGCGAGCACCTCGGCGATCCGGTCGGCCGAGGCACGGGCCTGGGCGAACTCGCCGTTCACGTAGGTGAGGAGCTGGAAGGGCCCCAGGAGGTACTGGGCGAGGCCGACGGCCGCCACCAGATCGCCCACGCTGATCGTGCCGCGCATCGCCAGATGGGCGCCGACCAGGCCGATCACCGCGATGAAGACGCCCGTCAGGGCGAGGATGGCCCCGTCGTGCCAGGCCCGGCTGTTCGCCGCCCGCAGCGCCGAGGCCAGCGAGCTCCGGCTGGTCTCCCGGTACCGGGCCACCGCCGCGCCCTCGGCGCCGATCCCCTTCAGGACGCGCAGCCCCGCCACCAGGTCGGCGGCGACCCCCGACGCGTGGGCGGCGTGCTCCTGCTCGGCCTCGCTGCGCCGCTCCAGCGGGCGGCTGATGAGGTGGCCGATCCACAGCAGGGGCGGCACGCCGAGGAGGACGAGCAGGCCGAGCGGGACGGAGGTGCGCAGCAGGGCCACCGCGCTGACGGCGAGTCCGGTGAGCGCGGACAGCGCGTACGGCAGGGCGGAGGCGACCGAGCCGACCCGGCGGGCGTCGCCGGTCGCGACGGCGGTCAGCGCGCCCGGGAGCCGGCCGGTGTCGGCGCCGCCCCTCGGGTCGAGCACCCGGGCGGCGAGGTCCTGCCGGATCCGGTGCGCGGCGCTCTCGCCCGCCCCCTCGGCGAACCGGGCGGAGATCCGGTAGCAGGTGGAGAGGACGAGGAAGAGCACGGCGAGGACGAGCAGCCAGCGCAGCAGCGCCCCGGCGGACCCGGTCCCCACCGCCTCGTCGATGGTCAGGCCGATGACGACCGGCACGAGGGCCTCGCACGCCTGGTGGGCCATGGCGAGGAGCGACGCCCCGCCGACCCGGCGGCGCTGGTCGCCGAGCGCTCTGCGGAGGACGTGGCCTCCCGTTGGTCCTCCAGCGGGCATGCGGAGCCTCCACGAAGCGAGGGATGGTTAGGTAAGGCTAGCTTAACGAGGGAGACTGCCAAGGGGTCCCACGGGACGCCGCAGGGTGCCGGGGGTGCGCGTGCTCCCACCGGCCCGGAGGCCGCGTTGACCCGTCGGGGCGATACGGTTAGGCTCACCTAAGTTGACTTGTTCGGCACGTCAAGTCACGTGCGGCGCACCCGCCTTGGTCCCACGGCCGGACGGGGGCGCGAACCGCCGTCAGGGGGAGTGGCCGTTGTCCGTCGACATCCAGACGGCGTCCGGAGGCAGGACCGGCGGCCCCGGCGGGCCCACCGCGCCCCCCGTGCGCCCGGCCACCGTCGCCCTGCGCGGCCTGGGACTCCTCGTGACGCTCGGGGCGCTGCTCCTCGTCTCCCTGCTCAGCGTCTGGGTGGGCACCCGGGGGATCCCCCTCGCCTCCACCTGGGAACTGCTGTGGCACCCCGACGGCTCCGAGGCCTCCGTCATCGTCCACGACTACCGCGTCCCCCGCACCCTCCTCGGCCTCCTGGTCGGCGTGGCGCTCGGCCTGTCGGGCGCGCTGATGCAGGCCCTGACGCGCAATCCGCTCGCCGACCCCGGACTGCTCGGCGTGAACCTGGGCGCCTCCGCCGGCGTCGTCGTGGCCATCGCCTTCCTGGGCGTGGCCTCGCCCCTCGGCTACGTCTGGTTCGCCCTCGCCGGGGCCGCCGCCGCGTCGGTCGGCGTCTACCTCCTCGGCTCCTCCGGCCGGAAGCTCGCCACCCCCGACCGGCTCGTCGTCGCCGGAGCGGCCGTCACCGCCGTCCTCTACGCCTTCAACTGGGGCGTGCTGCTGTTCGACCCGGAGGCCTTCGACCAGTTCCGCTTCTGGACCGTGGGCTCCCTCGCCGGCCGCTACCAGGACGTCGTCCTCCTGATCCTGCCGTTCGTCGCCACCGGCCTGGTCGTCGCGCTCCTCCTCGCCCCCTCCCTCAACGCCCTCGCCATGGGCGACCAGGTGGGCCGCGCCCTCGGCGTGAACGTCGGCCGCACCCGGCTCCTCGCCGCCCTCGCCGTGATGCTGCTGTGCGGGGCCGCCACCGCCGCTGCCGGACCGATCGGCTTCGTGGGCCTGGCCGTGCCGCACATCGCCCGCTTCGTCGTCGGCGCCGACCAGCGCTGGGTCCTCGCGTACTCGACGCTCCTCGCGCCCGTCCTGCTCATCGGGTCGGACGTCCTCGGCCGCGTCCTCGGCGCCCCCGGCGAGGTGCAGGTCGGCATCGTCACCGCGTTCATCGGCGCCCCCCTGTTCATCGCGCTCTGCCGCCGACGGAAGCTGGTCATGCTGTGAGCGTTCCCGTACGAGAGGCGAAGGCCCCGGCGCCCCGCGTCGTCGGCGGCCGCGTCGTCCGCGTCGGCCGCGGCGCCGTCTCCCTGCGCGTGCGGGGCCGCACCGTCGCCGTCACCGCCCTGCTGCTCGCCGCCCTCGTGCTCGTCGTCGGCACCGCCCTCACCACCGGGGACTTCCCGCTCACCGTCGGAGAGGTCCTGCGCGCCCTCACCGGCGACGACACCGGGGCCGCCGACTTCGTCGTCAACACCCTGCGCCTGCCCCGCGTCCTGACCGCCGTGTTCGTCGGCGCGGCCCTCGCCGTGAGCGGGGCGATCCTGCAGAGCCTCACCCGCAACTCCCTCGGCAGCCCCGACATCATCGGCTTCACCAACGGCTCCGCCGTCGGCGCCCTCGTCGTCATCGTCCTCCTGCACGGCAGCATGACCCAGATCGCCCTCGGCGCCCTGGCCGGCGGCCTCGCCACCGCCCTCGCCGTCCACCTCCTGATGATCGGCCGCGGACTCCAGGGGTTCCGGCTCGTCGTCATCGGCGTCGGCGTCAGCGCCCTGCTCCTCGCCGTCAACTCGTACCTGATCACCAGGGCCACCTTCCAGGAGGCCCTGGAGGCCCAGGCGTGGCTGATCGGCAGCCTCGGCAACCGGACCTGGACGCACGCCAACGCCGTCGGCCTCGCCCTCGCGGTCCTGCTGCCCCCGGCCCTCCTCCTCTCCCGCCGCCTCGCCATGGTGGAGATGGGCGACCTCACCGCCACCGCGCTCGGCGTGAACGTCCACCGCACCCGTACGGCGCTCCTCGTCATCGGCGTCGCCCTCGCCGCCTTCGCCACCGCCGTGACCGGCCCCATCTGGTTCATCGCCCTGGCCGCCCCCCAGGTGGTGCGCCGGCTCACCGGGTCGCCCGCGCCCGCCCTGCTGCCCTCCGCCCTCATGGGCGCCCTCCTGCTCGCCCTGAGCGACCTCGTCGTCCAGCGGACCTTCGCGCCCGCGCTCCTCCCCGTCGGCACGGCGACCGGCGCCCTCGGCGGGACCTACCTCATCTGGCTGCTGATCACCGAGTCGCGAAAGAGCCGCGCATGACCGCAACGAACCACCCCGGGCCCCGGCTGCGCGCCGAGGACCTCACGCTCTCCTACGACCGGCGGACGGTGGCCACGTCCCTCAGCGTCGACATCCCCGACCACTCCTTCACGGTCATCATCGGGCCCAACGCCTGCGGCAAGTCCACCCTCCTCTCGGCCCTCGCGCGGATGCTCACCCCCAAGGCCGGGCAGGTCTACCTCGACGGCGCGGCCATCTCCTCGTACCGCTCCCGCGAGGTCGCCCGCCGCCTCGGCCTGCTCCCGCAGTCCTCCAGCGCGCCCGGAGGCATCACCGTCGGCGACCTCGTCGCCCGCGGCCGCTACCCGCACCAGCGGCTCCTGAAGCAGTGGTCCGCCGAGGACGAGACGGCCGTCACCGAGGCCATGCGGCAGACCGGCGTCCTCGACCTCGCCGACCGGCCCGTCGACGACCTCAGCGGCGGCCAGCGCCAGCGCGTCTGGCTCTCCATGGTCCTGGCGCAGCAGACCTCCGTCCTGCTCCTCGACGAGCCCACCACCTACCTCGACATCGCCCACCAGGTCGAGGTCCTCGACCTGTGCGCCGAGCTCCACGCCCGCAAGGGACACACCGTCGTGGCCGTCCTGCACGACCTCAACCAGGCCTGCCGCTACGCCACCCACCTCGTCGTCATGCGCCCCGGCGGCGTCATCGCCGCCCAGGGCGACCCGGCCACCGTCATGACCGCCGAACTGGTCGAGGACGTCTTCGGACTGCCCTGCCGGATCATCGACGACCCCGAGACCGGCACCCCGCTCATGGTGCCCGCCGCACCCCGGCGGTACGACGCGGAGAACACCGACGGCACGGTGCTCACCAAGACGCCCTGAGGCAGGACCGGGCCAAGACCTGAGGCAGGACCGGGGCAAGGCCGAAGCACGACCCCCCAGGACCGGCTCCCGGTCCTGGGGGCAGCTCCCCGCGGCGCCTCCTCCTCGCCGTGCCGTCCGGTGCCGCGGCGGGACAGTGCCCTCCGGCCGCGCGACGTGCGGTCACGGACGCCTGCGGGCGGTGAAGAACGCCGGTGCGCCATGACGGAAGGACGGGCCCGGAGCGCCCGTACGGCCCCGGACCCGCCCTTCCGTCGCGCTCAGGCGTCCAGCGCCTTCGCCAGCGCCTCCACGAGCCCGTCGATCTGCCCGTCCGTCACCGTGAGGGCGGGAGCGAGCCGTACGGTGGCCGGGCCCGCCGCGTTGACCAGGAAGCCGGCGTCCTGGGCCGCCCGCTGGACCTGGGCGGCCCGCGGCTCGGTGAGGACGACGCCCAGGAGGAGTCCGGCGCCCCGCACCCCGGCGACGCGGGGGTGCCCCAGCCCCTCGATCCCCCGCCGCAGCCGCTCGCCCGCCCGTACGGTCCGGGCGAGCAGCCCCTCGGCCTCGACGGTCCGCAGGACGGCGAGCCCGGCCGCGCACGCGATCGGGTTGCCGCCGAAGGTGGAGCCGTGCTGGCCGGGCCCGAGGAGCCGGGCCGCCGAGCCGAAGGCCACCGCGACGCCGATCGGGAGCCCGCCGCCGAGCCCCTTGGCGAGGGTGACCACGTCGGGGTCCACGTCCCGGTCCGCCTGGTGCGCGAACCAGTGGCCGGTCCGGCCGACGCCGGTCTGCACCTCGTCCAGGACGAGCAGCGTGCCGGTCGCCCGGGTGATCTCCCGCGCGGCCCGCAGGTACCCCCCGGGCGCGGGGACGACCCCGCCCTCGCCCTGCACCGGTTCGAGGACGACCGCCGCGGTCTCCTCCGTGACGGCCGCGCGCAGCGCCTCGACGTCCCCGAACGGGACGTGCGTCACCCCGTCGGGCAGCGGCAGGAACGGCTCGCGCTTCGCCGGCTGGCCGGTCAGGGCGAGCGCCCCCATGGTGCGCCCGTGGAACCCGCCCTCGGCGGCGACCACGTGCGGACGGCCCGTCCGGCGGGCGATCTTGAAGGCCGCTTCGAGCGCCTCCGCGCCCGAGTTCGCGAAGAAGACCCTGCCCCGCCTGCCGAAGAGCCGGAGCAGTTCCTCGGCCAGGGCGACGGGAGGCTCGGCGACGAACAGGTTCGACACGTGGCCGAGCCGCTCGACCTGCTCCCGGACGGCCGCGACGACGGCCGGGTGGGCGTGGCCCAGGGTGTTGACCGCGATCCCGCCGGTGAAGTCGGTGTACGTACGGCCCGTCTCGTCCTCGACGGTGCTGCCCTCGCCCCGGACCAGGGCCAGCGGGGGAGTGCCGTACGTGTCCATCATGACCGCGCGCCAGCGGTCCGTGAGCGTCCTGGTGCTGTCGGCGGCGGTCACGCGTCGTCCTCCTCGGACGGGGGAGCGGGTACGGGGGCGGGGGCGGCCTGCGGTTCGGGACCGGGTTCGGGGTCGGGGACCACGGTGGTGCCGGGACCGTCCGCGGCGAAGACGCCGCCGAGGAGCGCGTGCGGCACCCGGCCGTCGACGACCCGGGCCGCGCGGACGCCCGCGCGGACCGCCCGCAGGCACCCCTCCATCTTCGGGAGCATGCCGCTCGCCAGGTCCGGGAGCAGCGCGTCCAGTTCACCGGCCGTCAGGCGGGCGACGACCTCGGTGCTGCGGGGCCAGTCCGCGTAGAGGCCCTCGACGTCGGTGAGGACCACGAGCCGGTCCGCGCCGAGGGCCACGGCGAGCGCGGAGGCCGCGAGGTCGGCGTTGACGTTGTAGACCTCCCCGTCCGCGCCCCGCGCGACGGGCGAGACGACGGGGATGCGGCCCGCCTCCAGGAGGGCCCGCACGGCGGCGGTCTCCACGGCCACGACCTCGCCGACGAGGCCGATGTCCACGGGCCTGCCGTCCACCCACGCGGGGCGCCGCACGGCGGTCATGGTGTGCGCGTCCTCGCCCGACAGGCCCACGGCGAAGGGGCCGTGGGCGTTGAGGGCGCCGACCAGCTCCCGCTGCACCTGCCCGGTCAGCACCATCCGGACCACGTCCATGGTCTCGGGCGTGGTCACCCGCAGGCCCGCCTCGAAGCGGATCTCCAGGTCGAGGCGGTCGAGCATGGCGCTGATCTGCGGTCCGCCGCCGTGCACGACGACCGGCCGCAGCCCCGCGTGCCACAGCTCCACGACGTCCTGCGCGAAGGTGCGGTGCAGCGCCGGGTCCACCATGGCGTTGCCGCCGAACTTGACGACGACCGTCCGGCCCCGGAGCTCCTCGGCCCAGGGCAGGTCGGCGGCGGCGGTGACCGCGTCGGTGGCGGAGGCGGCCGAAGCGGTAGCGGCGGCCGAAGGAGTCGCGGTGGCCGTTCCGGCCGGGGTCTCGCCCGGCCGCGCGTGGGGGAGCGTCCCCGTCCGTGTCGTCCCGGGCCCGCTCATGAGCTGTACGCGCTGTTCTCGTGGACGTACTCGGCCGTCAGGTCGTTGGTCCAGAGGACCGCCGACGCGTCGCCGGAGCGCAGGTCGGCGGTGATCGTGATCCGCCGGTCCGACAGGTCGACCTCGTCCCGGGACTCGCCCGCCGCGCCGTCCCGGCACACCCAGACGCCGTTGATCGCCACGTCGAGCCGGTCCGGGTCGAAGACGGCCGCCGTGGTGCCGATGGCGGAGAGCACCCGGCCCCAGTTGGGGTCCTCCCCGTGCAGGGCGCACTTGAGGAGGTTGTTGCGGGCGATGGACCGGCCCACCTCGACGGCGTCCTCCTCGGAGGCCGCGCCGACGACGTGCACCTCGATCTCCTTGGAGGCGCCCTCGGCGTCCGCCACCAACTGCCCGGCCAGGTCCAGGCAGACCGCGTGCACGGCCCCGGCGAAGGCCTCCGGGTCGGGGACGGTCCCGGAGGCGCCCGAGGCGAGGAGCAGCACGGTGTCGTTGGTGGACATGCAGCCGTCCGAGTCCACCCGGTCGAAGGTGGTGCGCACCGCGGCGCAGAGCGCCCCGTCCAGTGCCTCCGCGTCCACGTCGGCATCGGTGGTGAGCACGACCAGCATGGTCGCGAGGCCCGGGGCGAGCATGCCCGCGCCCTTCGCCATGCCGCCGACCGTCCAGTCGTCCCGGGTCACCGAAGCGGTCTTGTGGACCGAGTCCGTCGTCCTGATCGCGACGGCCGCGTCCTCGCCGCCGTCCGGGGAGAGCAGCCCGCCCGCGGCGGCGATGCCCGCGGTGACGCGGTCCATCGGCAGCCGCACGCCGATCAGGCCGGTGGAGCACACCGCGACCTCGTGCGGGTCCACGTCCACGGCGCCCGCCGTCCGCTCGGCCATCAGGCGCGCGTCGACGGCGCCGGCCTGTCCCGTACAGGCGTTGGCACCGCCGGAGTTGAGGACGACGGCCGATATCCGGCCGTCGGCCAGGGCGCGCCGGGTCCAGCGCACGGGCGCGGCCTGGACGCGGTTGGAGGTGAAGACGCCGGCGGCGGCGCGCGACGGCCCCCGGTTCACCACCAGGGCCAGATCGCGGTCACCGGACTCCTTGATGCCGGCGGCGATGCCGCAGGCGAGGAACCCCTGTGCAGCGGTCACACTCACGGAGTGACTCCATTCGTGGGCAGGCCCAGCCGTTCCGGCAGGCCGAGGGCGACATTCATGCTCTGCACCGCGCCACCCGCGGTGCCCTTCGTCAGGTTGTCGACGGCGCTCACGCAGATCAGCCGGCCGGCGTCCGGGTCCACGGCGATCTGCACCTGGACCGTGTTGGAGCCGAGGACGGCGGCCGTCGAGGGCCACTGCCCGGGCGGCAGCAGCCGGACGAAAGGCTCGTCGGCGTAGGCGGACGCGTACGCCTCGCGCACCGCCTCGGGTCCCGCCGCGAGCGCCTCGGGGCGCAGCCGCGCCGAGCAGGTGGCGAGGATGCCCCGGGGCATGGGGGCGAGCGTCGGGGTGAAGGAGACGGTGACGTGCTCACCGGCCGCCCCGGAGAGGTTCTGGACGAGTTCGGGGGTGTGCCGGTGGCCGCCGCCGACTCCGTACGGGCTCATGGAGCCCATCACCTCGGCGCCGAGGAGGTGCGGCTCGAGGGCCCGTCCGGCGCCCGAGGTCCCGCTGGCCGCGACGACCACGACCTCCGGCTCCACGAGCCGGGCCGCGTGCGCGGGGAACAGCGCGAGCGTGACCGCCGTGGGGTAGCAGCCGGGCACGGCGATCCGGATGGCGCCCTTCAACGCCTCCCGGGCGCCCGGGAGTTCCGGGAGGCCGTACGGCCAGGTCCCGGCATGCGCGGAGCCGTAGAAGCGCTCCCAGGCCGCCGGGTCGCGCAGACGGAAGTCCGCCCCGCAGTCCACGATCAGCGTGCCGGGGTCCAACTCCCTGGCGTACGCCGCCGACTGCCCGTGCGGCAGGGCCAGGAAGACCACGTCGTGACCGCGCAGGGCGGCCGCCGAGGTGTCGCCGAGGACCCGGTCCGCGAGCTCGGCCAGTTGCGGTTGGACGGAGCCGAGCGTCCGGCCCGCGCTGCTGTGCGCGGTCACCGCGCCGATCTCCACGCCGGGATGCGACAGCAGCAGGCGGAGGAGTTCCCCGCCCGCGTAGCCGCTCGCACCGGCCACCGCGACCCTTACGGTCATGTTCTTCCGTCTCTCTCCGTGCGTGTGGGGGACGCCGCCCCGGGGAGGGGGCCGCGGAACGCCGTTCCAGGGTGGGGGCGCGGGGTTGCCGGCACGGGCCCCCGGTCGTGCGTCCCGGCGAACGTCTCGCGGTGCCCGGTCGGACGCGGACCGCGCGAAGCGGCCCGGCCCCGGGCGCGCCGGCCCGGCGGACGGGCTCCGTGGCGGGGCGGACCGCCGTCCGCGCCGTCGTCCGTGGCTCCGTCCGCGCCGCCGTTCCGTGCCGTCGCCGTGGAATCGTTCGCGCCCTTCGGGAAGAACGCGAAAAGCGGATGTGTCCGCACCCCCTCACCCTTCGATCAGGACTTAGCTGAGCCTAACCTAAGTTGAGCTTCCGTGGGGCTCGCCGGCCGCGGTCCACCGGTGGACCGGTTCCGTCGAGCGTCCCGGACGGGCCCGGCGTAGGGTCCGGATATGGGAGAGCCCGCGGGCGCGGACGCCGACGACGTCTTCGGCTCGGGGCGGTTGGACGCCGTCCTCGCCGACGTGATGCGCGACGCCGGTGCCTCGGTCGGCCTCGTCTACCTCCGGGTCCCGGGGGAGAGCATGCTGCGCCTGGCCCTGGTGTCGGGCGTCTCCCAGGAGATCGCCGCTCCCTGGGTCCGCATCCCGGCCGACGCGCCGATCCCGGTGGTCGACGCCATGCGCGACCGGCGCCTCGTCTGGCTGGGCGGCCAGGAGGAGATCGCCCGCCGCTACCCGCGCCTGGGGATCGTGCTGCCGTACGACTTCCTCCTCGCCGCCGCTCCGATCGCCGACGACACCGCCGTGTGGGGCGGGATCGTCCTGCTGTGGCCGGTCTGGCACCCGCCCCGGCTCGACGAGGACGAGCGCGGGGCGCTCGACGCCTGCGGCCGGCGGGCGGCCGGCCTGCTGCGCCGGGCGGCCGGGCGGGGAGCGGCGTCGTACCCCTCCGAACCGCGCGCCGTGCACCCGGCCCGGCCCCCGGAGGCCGATCCCGTCCTGGCCAGGTCCGCCCTCCACTTCGCCGAACGCCTCCCCTTCGGATGCTGCGCCCTGGACCTCGACGGGCGCCTCACCTTCCTCAACACCGCCGCCGCGGAGCTGCTCCAGGCGGGCGCGGCGGCGCTGCTCGGCAAGCGCCCGTGGGAGGTGCTGATCTGGCTGAACGACCCCCTCTTCGAGGACCGCTACCGCGCGGCGGTGGTCACCCGTCAGCCGACGTCGTTCACCGTCGTGCGGCGGCCGGCGACCTGGCTGCTCTTCGAGCTCTATCCGGACGCCACCGGCATCAGCGTCCACGTCACCCGGGTGGCGGAGCCCTCCGGGGCGGGCGCGGCGGCCCCGCCCGGGACCGCCGCCCCGCCGACGACCTCCGGGGCTCCCGGAAACCTCGGGGCGTACGAGATCCCCGGAACCTCCGGGGCACACAGGACCCCCGGAACCCCCGAGGCGTACGGGGTCTCCGACATGTCCGTCCCCTCCAGGGGCCCGGCCCCGCCCCCTCGGCAGGCCGAACCCGTGGGCGCCGGGGCCGTGTACCACCTCATGCACATGGCGGCGACCCTGGCGGAGGCGGCCGGCGTCCGCGACGTCGTCGAGCTCGTCGCCGACCAGATCGTGCCCGCCTTCGGCCCGCAGGGCCTCGTCCTGATGAGCGCGGACGAGGGACGGCTGCGCATCATCGGCCACCGCGGCTACAGCCGGGAGTTCGTGGACCGGTACGACGGCACGCCCCTGACGGCGCCGGTCGCCGACGCCCAGGTCCTCGCCACCGGCGTCCCCGTCTTCTTCACCAGCCCCGAGGACCTCCACCGCGCCCACCCGCACGCCCCGCGCTACGCGGACCGCTCCGCCTGGGCGTTCCTGCCGCTGATCGCCTCCGGCCGCCCGGTGGGCTCCCTGATCCTCTCGTACGCCCGGCCGCGCCCCTTCCCGGGGGCCGAGCGGGCCATGCTCACCTCCCTGGCGGGCCTCATCGCCCAGGCCCTCGCGCGGGCCCGGCTCTACGACGCCAAGCACTCCCTCGCGCACAGCCTCCAGACCAGCCTGCTCCCGCACGGCCTGGTCCCGCTCCCGGGGGTCGGGGTCGCCGCCCGCTACCTGCCGGCGGGTCACGGCATGGACGTGGGCGGCGACTTCTACGACCTCATCCGCGCCGCGCCCGGCACCGTCATCGCCGTCATCGGCGACGTTCAGGGGCACGACCCGAACGCCGCCGTCCTCATGGGGCAGGTGCGCACCGCCGTCCACGCGCACGCGACGGCCGGCGCGTCCCCCGGCGACATCCTCGACCGCACCAACCGGCTCCTGAACGACCTGGACCCGGACCGCTTCACCAGTTGCCTGATCGTCGAACTCGACCCGGCCCGCCACCGCCTGCGGCTCGCCACGGCGGGCCACCCGCCGCCGCTCCTGCGCGGGCCCGACGGCCGGACCCGCCTCCTGGAGGCCCCGCCGGGCCTCCTCCTCGGGATCACCCCGGACGTCGCGTACGCCACCACCGAGGTGCCCTGGGAGCCCGGTTCGGTCCTCGCCCTCTACACCGACGGCCTCGTCGAGACGCCCGGCGTCGACATCGGCACGGCCACGGCGGAGCTGTCCGGCCGTCTCGCGCGGTCCCGGCCCGAGGACCTCGACGCCCTCGCGGACGGTCTGATCCGCCACGTGAAGGACCCCGCCCACCGCACCGACGACGTCGCCCTCCTGCTGGTCCGCCACGAGCCCTGAGGCCGCCCTCCTCTTGCTACACCTATCGAAAATCGATAGCTTGTTATCGGTTTTCGATCGAAGGGGATGTCATGGGGAAGCTGACGGTGCTCGCCCTGCGGGCCGTGCTCGCAGGACTGCTCGCGGGTTCGGTCTTCGTGGAGGCGGTGATGGTGCCGCTCCTGGCCGCCGATCTGAACGGGCTCCGGCCGGAGTACGCCCACCTGCGCACGCCGGTGCTCGTGCTCCTGGTCCTGGGCGCGCTGACGGCGCAGACCGTCCTGGTCTGCGTGTGGCGGCTCGTGACGATGGTGCGGCGCGGCACGGTGTTCTCGCACGCGGCCTTCCGGTACGTGGACGTCGTCACCGGCGCCTTCGCGGCGGGCGCCGCCCTGGTCTTCGCGTTCGCCGTGCTCCTCGCGCCCGGCGAGGCCGCCGCCCCGGGCGTGGTGCTCCTGATCTGCGGGGCGAGCCTGGCGGTCCTGGGCGTGGCCCTGATCGTGCTCGTGCTGCGGACGCTGCTCGCCCAGGCCGTCGAGCGCGAGGCCGAGGCGACGCGGATGCGGGCCGAGCTCGCCGAGGTGATCTGATGCCGATCGTCGTGGACGTCGACGTGATGCTGGCCCGGCGCAAGATGTCGGTGGGCGAGCTCGCGGAACGCGTGGGCATCACCCCGGCCAACCTCGCCGTGCTCAAGAACGGGCGCGCCAAGGCGGTGCGCTTCACCACCCTCGGCGCCCTCTGCGAGGTCCTCGACTGCCAGCCGGGCGACCTGCTCCGCTGGGAGCCGGAGCCCGGGGCGGAGGACGCGGCCGAGGAGGGCGCGGCCGAAGGGGTCCTGGCGGTCGGCGGGGACGGCTGACGGACGCGCCGGGAGGGAGCGGTCCCTCCCGGCGCGCCGCACGTGCGGTGACGGGGATCAGTCCGCCGGCCGCGGAGCCGTACGGGAGAAGTGGCGGGCGGTGGGCACGAGCGCCGCGCCGGCCGGTACGAGGAAGCAGGCGGCGGCGCACGCGGCGAGCACCGGAGCGGCGCCGAACGCCCCCACGGCCGGGGCGATCAGGGCGAGGCCGACCGGCGCGAGGCCGTAGGAGACGAGGAAGTCCAGCGAGGAGACGCGGGCCAGCTTGTCCGGGGCCACCTCGCGCTGGGTGGCCGTGAACCAGGGCACGTTGAACAGCTCGATGCCGATCCCGGCGACGGCGTACGCGACGACGACCGCGACCGGGTGCACCGGCAGCACCAGGCTCAGCGGCGCGAAGCCGTACGCGGCCAGGCCCGCGAAGGCGGCCCACCCCTGGGAGCGCGGCCGCCACCGGGCGATGACGAGCGCGCCGCCGAGCGCGCCCACGGTGTACGCCGTCATGGCCGCCGCCAGGACCCACGTGGTGCCGTAGCGGTCCCGGCTGATCAGGGGCAGGGCGACGCTGGTCGCGGAGTAGCCGAGGGCGATGACCGCGACGAGGGCGGCGAGTCCGGCCAGGAACCAGGGGTGTCGGCGGGCCTCCCGTATGCCCTCCGTGAACTCGGCGCGGAACCCCGGGCGCCGGCCGGGCCCGGCGGCCGCCGCCGCCGTGGCCGTCCCCCCGCCCGGGACGAGCGCGGCCACCAGCCACAGCAGACCGATGCCGAGCAGCAGCGTCCGGACGTCGAGGACGGCCGCGAGCAGCGCGGTCAGGGCGGGCCCGGCGAGGGTGGAGCTCCGTACCGCCAGGGTCATGGCCGCGTTGGCCTGCTGGCGCCGGTCGGGGTCCACGGTCTCGGCCGTGAGCGCCTGGAACGCCGGGCGGCAGGCGCCCTGTCCGGCCCCCGCGAGCGCGGCGGCCGCCGTCATCAGGACGAGCGATCGGCCGAGTCCGGCGGCGAGGAGGGGAGCGGCGGACGCCGCCGCGAGGGCCGACCAGAGGACGACCGCGCGGCGCGAGTGCCGGTCCGCGAGGACCCCGCCGACGGCGACGGCGACGAGGAATCCGGCGGTGCGCGCGGCGAGGACGAGCCCGAGGCCGGCGGCGTCGAGGTCGCGGTGGAGCACGGCGAGCCCGAGCACGAAGGGCAGGGCCCAGGTCGCGAGCCCGGAGGCGGTGGCGCCCGCCCACAGACGCAGGAACGCGAGCTCGCGCAGGACCGAACGCGGCGGTGGGGAGGGGGACTTGGCCGCTGCGGGGGTGGGTGTGGTGGTCACGGCGTGGAGGCTCCTCGGGAACGGCGGGGCGGCTCGGGGAACCGCCCGGGGGTCGTTAATGGAAATGATTTCCATTACAGTACCCTTCGAACGCGGCGCTCCTGCCCGGTGCGCCACCACGCCCGCCCTTCCAGACCGGAGACCACCCCATGCGCCACCCCGCCCGCCTCGGCATCGCCCTCACCCTCGTCCTCGCCACCGCCGGCTGCTCCTCGGCGGCCGTCGACGGCCCGGGGAAGGGCGGTGCCCCCTCCGGCCGGGCCTCCGCCGAGACGGTCTCCCTGACCAGTTGCGGCCGCCCGATCACCCTCTCCGGACCCCCGAGCCGGGCCGTCGCCCTCGACCAGACCTCGACCGAGACCCTGCTCGAACTCGGCCTCCAGGACCGGATGGCGGGCACGGCCAACCTCAAGACGAAGATCCCCGCCCGGTACGGGGCCGCCTACGCCCGGGTCCCCGTCATCGCCCCGAAGATCGCCACCGGTGAACAACTGCGCGCCGCCACCCCCGACTTCGTCGTCGCCGGTTCCTCGGACCTCTACACCAAGGACCGGGCCGGCACCCGCGAGGAGCTGGACGCCCTGAAGGTCCCCACCTTCGTCAGCGCCGTCGACTGCCCGGAGCGGAACCCCGCCGGCCGGACCCCCTTCGACCTGCTCTTCTCCGACTACGAGAACCTGGGGCGGGCCTTTGGCGTCGAGGACCGGGCCGGCAGGCTCGCCGCCGACCAGCGCGCCGCCGTGGCCGCGGCCGCGAAGACCGGCGCGAAGGCGCCCCGGGGCGGGGACCGGCCCACCGTGGTCTACCTCTACTCCGTCTTCAACGGCATGCCGTACGTGGCGGGCGGGACGAGCCTGCCGAGCGAGATGAGCCGGATCATCGGCGCGAAGAACGCCTTCGACGACATCGCCGAGGACTGGCCGGAGGTCTCCTGGGAGGAGGTCGCGAAGCGCGACCCGGACGTCATCGTGATCGGCGACCTCTCCGAGCGCGGCCGGCCCGGCGACAGCGCGGCCGAGAAGCGCGCCACGATGACCCGGCACCCGGTGATCTCCCGCCTGCCCGCCGTCCGCGACGACAGGATCATCGAGGTCCCGGGCATCGAACTGGACCCCTCGGTGCGCTCCGTGCACACCCTCGGACTCCTCGCGGACGGCATGGGGAAGCTCGGCCGTGCCCGCTGACCCGACGACCCGCGAGAACCCGGTGTCCCCGGACTCCCCGCCGGACTCCCTGACTCCGAAGGACCTCACGAAGGACCTCGCGCCCCCGCCGGACCTGCTGCTCCCGGCGGCCAGGGGGTGGAAGGCGACCGGGGACGGGGCGCCGGCGGGCCCTCCCGACCCCGCTCCGGGTCCTCACGCGCCCCTCCCTTCGGATTTCGCCCCGGGTCCTCACGCGCCCTTCCCTTCCGGCCCCGCCCCGGACCCCCGCGCGCCCCTCCCTTCCGGCCCCGCCCCGGGGTCCACCGCTCCCGCCCTTCCCGGCCCGACCGCACCCGCCTCTCCCGGCTCCCCCGTCCCCCTCCCTCCCGCGCGGGTCCTCCTCCTCTTCCTGCTCGCCGCCGGCGTCCTCGCCGGCTCGGTCGCGGCGGCCGTGCGCATCGGCACCGCCGACGTCGCGTGGTCCGGCCTCGCCCGTGCCCTCGGCACCCGACTCGGCCTGGACGTCGAGCCGTTGCCCCCGCTGATCGACTCCCTCGTCTGGGACCTGCGGCTGCCGCGCGTCCTGATGGCCGCCCTCGTCGGCGCCTCGCTCGCCGTCTGCGGCACGGTCCTCCAGGCGGTCACCCGCAACGCGCTCGCCGACCCCTATCTGCTCGGCGTCTCCTCGGGCGCCTCGACCGGGGCCGTCGCCGTGATCGTCCTCGGCGTGGGCGCGGGCATCCTCGGGATCACCGGCGGCGCGCTCCTCGGGGCGCTGCTCTCCTTCGGGCTGCTCCTGCTGCTCCTGCGGCGCACCGGACTCGACTCGGTCCGCATCGTCCTGACCGGCGTCGTCGTCGGCCAGCTCTTCGCCGCGCTGACCTCGCTCGTCCTGATGGCCTCGGCGGACGCGGACACCACCCGGGCCGTCACCCACTGGCTGCTCGGCTCGATGGCGCCCGCCCGCTGGGACACCGTCGTGGTCTGCGCCGTCGTCACCCCGCTGGGCCTGGTGGCCGCGTGGCTGTGCGCGAACGCCCTGGACGGGCTCGCGTTCGGCGCCGACACCGCCGCCTCCCTCGGCATCGGCGTACGGCACACCCGGCTGCTGCTGCTCGTCGTCACGGCCGTCCTGACCGCCGTGGCCGTGGCCACCGTCGGCGCCATCGGCTTCGTCGGCCTGATCGTCCCCCACGGGGTGCGGTTCCTCGTCGGCCCCACGCACCGGGTGCTCCTGCCCTATGCGGCCCTCGCCGGCGCGGTGTTCCTGGTGTGGACCGACGCGCTCGCCCGGATCGCCTTCGCCCCCCGCGAGGTCCCGGTCGGCGTGATCACCGCCCTGCTGGGCGTCCCGCTCTTCCTCCTCGTCCTGCGCAGGCGGGGTGAGCTGTGAGGATCACCGCCGAAGCGCTGAGCTGGTCGGTGGCGGGCACCCGGGTCGTCCACGACGTCACCGTGGACGTCGCGCCGGGGGAGACCGTCGGGCTCCTCGGCCCCAACGGCTCCGGCAAGTCCTCGCTGCTGCGCTGCCTGGCCGGCCTGCGGACCCCCGACACCGGCACGGTCCGCTACGACGGCGTGCCCGTACGGGACTGGAGCGCGCGCCGGATCGCCCGTCACGTCGCCTTCGTCGGACAGGACTCGGCCGCCGACAGCGACCTGCGGGTCGCCGACGTCGTCGGCCTGGGCCGCACCCCCTTCCGGGACCGCTGGCGCGGGCCGGACGCGACCGACCGGGCGGTGGTCGCCGCCGCCCTCGACCGCGTCGGGCTCACCGCCCTCGCCGGCCGCTCCTGGCGGGCCCTGTCGGGCGGCGAGCGGCAGCGCGCCCACATCGCCCGCGCGCTCGCCCAGCAGCCGTACGGACTGCTGCTCGACGAGCCCACCAACCACCTGGACGTCCGGCACCAGTTGGAGCTGATGGAGCTCCTGACCGGGGCCGGCCGGACGGTCCTGGTCGCACTGCACGACCTGTCGCTCGCCGCCCGCCACTGCGACCGGCTGCTGCTCCTCCACCACGGGCGCCAGGTCGCCTCGGGCACCCCCGCCGAGGTCCTGACCGCCGACCGCCTCGCGGAGGTCTTCGAGGTCGACGCCGCGCTCACCACCGACGCCCTCGGCCACCCCGCCGTCGCCTACCGGGGCCCCCTCGGCACCCGGACCGCGACGCCCCTTCCGTAAGAACCAGCCCCCTTCCCGGACAAGGAAACCCATGAGCGGAACGCGAACCACACCCACCACACCCGCCACCACCGCACCGTCCGTCGACGCGCTCGTCGAGGAGGTCCTCGCGGGCGTTCACGGCCCGCCGCCCGCCGAGGCCGTCGCGACCAGCGTCTTCTGGATCCACCACGGCACCCGCCTGGCCGGCGGCGACACCACCTACCTCAACCAGTACGTGCTCGTCCGCCTCGGCGGCTCCTTCGGCGGCTGCGCCTTCGAGGCCGGGGACATCGACCCCGCGATCTGCCGGGAGGCCTCCGGCACCCCGCTCGACGTCCTGCTGCGCGAGGCCCCCCGCCCGCTGCGGATCGCCGCCCTGGACGCCTACCTCTCCGAGGTCCGGCCCCACCGCGCCGCCGAGGACGCCGAGCCCGTCGTCCTCCCCGCCGGCACCCCCGAGGTCCGGGCTCGGGCCCGCGACGCGGCCATCGCGGGCCTCCTCGACATCGCGCCGGGCGCCCAGGTCGGTCTCATCGGCGTGGTCAACCCCCTGGTCGCGGCCATCCGCGAGCGCGGCGGCACCCCCCTGCCCTGCGACTTCAACCTGAAGGCCACCCAGTGGGGCGACCCCGTCACCACCGACATGCACGAGGTCCTCGACCGTGCCGAGGCCGTCGTCGCCACCGGCATGACCCTCGGCAACGGCTCGTTCGACACCCTCCTGGAGCGCTGTCGCGCCCGGGGCGTCCCGCTCGTCGTCTACGCGCAGTCCGGCAGCGCCGTCGCCCGCGCCTTCCTCGGCTCGGGCGTCACCGCCCTCTCCGCCGAGCCGTTCCCCTTCTCCCAGTTCAGCGCCGAGGAAACGATCCTGTACCGCTACCGGACGGCGGACGGCACGTGACGCCCGCGCCCCGCCCGGCGACCCGTCCGACGCCCGCCCACTCCCGCACCGGCACCGGATCCGCCCCCTGTCACCACGGCGAACTCCTCCAGGGCGTCTTCCTCGACGCCTCCGGGCGCCGGTGCGCCGGCCTGGTCACCCTCCCCCTGGACGGCCCCGGCAGCGCCGCCGTGTTCGTCCCCCGGCCGGGCACCCCGCCCGAGGCGGTCGCCGTCGTCCCCGCGGGCCGCACCAAGGCGGCCGGGGCCGCCGCCCTCGCCGTGGCGGAGTGCGCGCGCCGGACCGGCCGGCCCGCCTGCGGCGGAGAGGTGCGGCTCACCGGAGACATCCCGGTGGGCCTGGGCATGGGCAGCTCCACCAGCGACGTCCTCGCCACCCTGCGCGCGGTCGCGGACGCGTACGGGCTGCGGCTCGACCCCGGCACCACCGCCCGTCTCGCCGTGCGCGCCGAGACCGCCTCCGACCCGCTGATGCTCGACGGCCGCCCGGTCCTCTTCGCCCAGCGCGAGGGCCGCGTCCTGGAGACCCTCGGCCCCGCCCTGCCCCCGCTGACCGTCGTGGGCTGCGCCCTCGGCGGGGGCGCGCCCGTCGACACCCTGTCCCTGCCCGTACGCGACCCCGAGGACGCCGACGAGGCGGACGTACGGGCCGGGGAGCGACTGCGGGCGCTGCTGCGCCGGGCGGTCGCCACCGGGGACGCGCGCCTGCTCGGCGCGGTCGCCACCGCCAGCGCCCGCCGGGGCCAACGGGCCCTCGGCCACCCCGAGTTCGACGTCCTGACCGGCATCGCCCGGCGGGCCGGGGCGGTCGGGGTGCAGATCGCGCACAGCGGCGCCGTGGCGGGCGTCCTCTTCGACCCGGCCGCCCCCGGCCCGCACCGCCGCGTGGACGCCTGCCTGCGCGCCCTGGACGCCCACGGCATCCCCGTCACCCGGACCTTCACGACCAGCAAGGAGCTCCCGCATGGACCAGCACGTCGCGGAGTCGATCGGCCGGCCGGACCTCATACGGCTCGACGACCGGCTCGTCTGTCTGCGCTTTGAGACGATGAAGGTGGTGTCCGCGCTCGCCGCCGTGCGCCACCTGCTCGACACCCGGGCGGTACGCCCCGGGGACACCCTCGTCGACAGCTCCAGCGGCATCTACGCGTACGCCCTCGCCCTGGCCTGCCACCGCTACGGCATGCGCTGCCACATCGTCGGCTCGACGACCGTCGACCACACCCTCGCCGTCCAGCTCGCCGTCCTCGGGGCGACCCTGGAGCGGATGGAGCCCTGCGACGACCTGAAGCTCGACCAGAAGCGGCGGGTGGAGCGGATCCACGAGATCCTCGCCGCCCACCCCGAGTACCACTGGATGCGGCAGTACCACGACGACGTCCACTACCTCGGCTACCGGGCCGTCGCCGACCGGATCCGCGAGGCGCTCGGCACCGAGCGGCTCACCGTCGTCGGCGGGGTCGGCTCCGGCGCCTCCACGGGCGCCCTCGCCCGCTACCTGCGCAAGGCCCCCGGAGGCGGGGCCGACGTCGAACTCGTCGGCGTCCAGCCGTACGGCAGCGTCACCTTCGGCTCCGCGCACGTCTCCGACCCCGAGATCATCATCGCCGGGATCGGCAGCTCCATCCCCTTCGGGAACGTCTCCCACGAGCTGTACGACACCCTGCACTGGATCTCCTTCGACGCGGCCCTCGCCGGCGGCGTCGACCTGCTGCGGCGGCACGCCGTCTTCGCGGGCCTGTCCACCGGCGCCGGCTACCTCGCGGCCCGCCACGAACGCGACCGCGCCCCCGGCCGCACGGTCCTCTTCGTCGCCGCCGACACCGGACACCGCTACGTCGACACGGTCCACGCCCGGCACGGCGGGGCCGCCCGGATCGGGGACCTCGCCCCGCGCGAGGTGACCGACCGGAAGGACCTCGCCCTGCCGTGGTCCCGGATGCGCTGGAACCGCGGCCCGGCCCCGGAGGGAATCCTCTGACACCCGCCCGCCGCGCGCGGCGCCGGGGGACAAACGCGTCGACAACGCCCCTCCTCACCCGGCAGAGTGGCCGCCCATGACGAGCAGCGAGCTGTGGACCCGCGAGACCGCCGAACGCTACGACGCCGAGGAGACCGGGATGTCCTCGGCCGCCGTCCTCGGACCGACCCTCGACTTCCTCGCCGAACTCGCCGGAGGAGGGAGGGCGTTGGAGTTCGCCATCGGAACCGGGCGCGTGGGCGTCCCGCTCCGGGAACGAGGCGTGCCGGTGGTGGGCGTCGAACTGTCCGCGCACATGGCGGCGGTGCTGCGGCGCAAGGCCGACGAGGACGTGCTCCCCGTGGTCCTCGGGGACATGGCCACCACCACCGTGCCCGGCGGGTTCAGCCTGGTCTACCTCGTCTACAACACCCTTGCGAACCTGCTCACGCAGGACGAGCAGGTCGAGTGCTTCCGCAACGCCGCACGGCATCTGGAGCCCGGCGGCCGGTTCGTCGTCGAACTGGGCGTCCCGCCGCTGCGGTTCCTGCCGCCGGGCCAGGTCGCGGTGCCGTTCGACGTCTCCGAACGGCACCTCGGCTTCGACACCTTCGACCTGGTCGAGCAGGTCCTCGTCTCGCACCACCTCACCCGCGACGGCGAGGACGGCCGCTACCGCCGCGACGCCTCCCGGCACCGCTACGCCTGGCCGGCCGAGCTCGACCTGATGGCACGGATCGCCGGGCTCGCGCTCGAACGCCGCGTCGCGGACTGGGACGGGACCCCGTTCACCCAGGACTCCACGAAGCACGTCTCCGTCTGGCGCAAGCCCGCCTGAGTCCGGCCACCGGGCCGACGAGGCCACTTACCGGGTGCCTCCCGGGGCCGCGACGGGCTTCCGGCCGCGGCCGCCGGGACGGCGCGAACCCCCACCGCCCGCCGCGCGGGCCCGCTAGGACGCGTCCACCGGCCCGAGCGGAGTCCGCAGCGCGCTCCGGCCGTGCTCCCAGGACTCCAGTACGCGGGCCCCGAGCCGGTCCTCCAGGAACCCCGTCGCCGCGATGCCGAGGGCGACGTCGGGCGCGAGGTCCGGCTCGTCCTCCAGGAGGCCGCCGACGGCCTCCCGGCGCACCAGTTGCTCGTGGACGGCGTCGGCCTCCACGTGCTCGTCGTAGTACCGCTCCGCCGCCGGTCCCGCGCCCGTCCGCCGCATGGCCTCGACGAGCCGGGCGGCCGCCGGCGGCGAGGTCACCTCGACGACGGCGAAGTGCCCCACGAGCGCGCCGCGCAGCCGCCGGTGGAGGGCGAGCAGGGTCGACAGGTTCACGGCCGCCAGCGTCTCGGCCCCGACCGCGTCCACGTACCGCCCGTACTCCGGGTCGAGCCCCAGGTCCACCATCAGCTCGGCGTAGAGCCGCTCGTGCATGCGGTCGGCGCGCCCGCAGCCGAACTCGTCGTACTCGATCGCGACCATCGCCGCCTTGGCGCGGCCGCGCAGCCGGGGGATCACCCAGAGGTACGGGTCGGCCTCCCGCAACTGCGACACGGAGCGGAGCGCCGCGTACTCCCGCACCTGCCACCGCTCCCCCCGCGAGGCGAGGAACGCGGAGACGCCGGTGGCCTCGGCGGGCTCCACCAGGAGGGCGCCCAGCTCCTCGTCCACGTCCCCGTGGTGCCGGCAGTCGTGGCGCAGCGCGCTCTCGAAGCGGTGCTCCAGGAGCGCCCGGGTCCTGAGCAGGTGCGGGTCCCATTCGAGGGTGTCGGGGACCCCGTCGTACCCCCGGTAGTGCAGGGCGTAGCAGAGGTGCAGGGCGAGCTGGAGGTCCTCGCCGTACGGGTCGCAGCGCGCGATCTCCGGGCCGTCGGGCAGCGCCCCGGGGTCGCCGAGCAGCCGTCGCCGGACCGCCCGCGACACCTCGCCGCGGGCCTCGGGTACCTCGGGCGCGCCGGAGGCCGTACGGAGGATCTGCGGGGCGGCGGTCATGAGGTCGGGTCCTCCGGGGAGTCGGCCGCCGGGCGGGAGCGCCGCTGCCGGTGGCGGTGGCTGGTGTCGCAGAACGGGGCCCGCTTGCTGCGCCGGCACATGCACAGGGCGACCATCGGCCGCTCGCAGTGCCGCACCGATCCGTCGGGCATGACGACGTCCACCGGCCCCTCGACGAGCATCGGCCCGTCGTCCAGGGGCCGGACCAGGGTCGGCGCGCTCCGCGCGGGGCCTTCCGTCCGCGCCGGGGGCACGGCCCCGGGCCGCGGGTCCGGCGAAGGGGACATCACACACCATCCATCGGATATCTCGTTTCCTCTGCTGCGCGGCTGCCCCGCCGGACCGCGCCCATGCGCGGGCGGTGCGGCGGGGAGGGGCCGGGGGGTCACGCGCGGGACGCGCGGATCACGACGAGGTCCTCGGTGCGCGTCCCGGGCGGGACGAGCCCCCGGGCGGCGAACCAGTCCTCGCGGGAGGCCATGACCGGGCCGAAGGGCTGGACGAGGCGGTCGGCCACCCGGGCGCGCAGCCCGGCCCGCTGGAGCCCGTCCAGGGTGGCGGTGACGCCGGAGAGCGACGACTGCACGACGAGCAGCGTCCCCGAGGAGGTCAGGAGCCTGGGCACCCGCTCGCAGACCCGGTCGAGGAGGAGCCGCCCGTCCGTCCCCGCGTCCCAGGCGCGCCTCCTGCCGCGGGCGGGCAGCGCGGGGTCCTCGCAGGGCACGTACGGCGGGTTCACGGTGATCAGGTCGAAGCGCTCGTGCGCCACCGGGGCCTCCAGGTCGCCCCGGAGGAGCCGCACCCGGCAGCGGTGCCGGAGCGCGTTGAGACGGGCCGTGGTGACGGCCGCGCGGGAGATGTCCACGGCGGTGGCCCGCGTGCCCCGCAGGGCGGAGGCGACCGCGACGACACCGGTCCCGGTGCACAGGTCGAGCGACCGCATGCCGCTCCGGAACTCCTCGCGCGCCAGGTTCGCGAGCAGCAGCGCGGTGTCCCCCTGGGGCGCGTACACCCCGGGGAGCCGGTAGACGCGCGGCGTGTCCGCCGGCGCGTACCCGAGCGGGGCCCCGAAGCCCTCGTCGGTGGAAGGGGTCACCTGGGTCACAGCGGTCCCCCTCCCGTCCGGAACGGGGCGCCGGGGGCCCGGAGCACGCGGCTCGTCGGCGCGGGCGCCTTCTGGGAAGTCCTCGGCGAGATCCTCATGGTCCCGCTCCTCAACGGCCCTGGTCCCGCTCGGACTGCTCCGGCGGCTGCCAGGAGTCCCGCTTCGCCTCGGCCGCCGGGGGCTGCGACACGCCGGGGGCCTGCCTCCGCCGGGCCACCCGTCGGGAACCCCACCAGAACGCGCCGAGGAGCAGGGCCGCCACCACGATTCCGACCACGATCAGCAGGAGCGAGGAGGACCCTTCGGCGGCCAGCGTGGAGGGCGGTGCGACGGCGGGGAGAGAGAAGAGAAGCATGATCGCCCTTCCTGTCGGAGACGGGGCAGTTCGTTCGGAACGGCGGCTACCCTCGCGGAGAAGATCCATTCGCTCACGGTCGGTGCCCCGTCCCCGCCCGTCCTCAGAGCTCGCGCAGGGCCGGGAGGAGTTCCTTCTCCGCCCAGCGCAGGAACGGCTCCTGGTGCTCGCCGCCGATCTGGACGAGGGCCAGCTCGGTGAACCCGGCCTCGGCGTACGGGCGGGCGGCCTCCACGAACGCGTCGACGTCGTCGCCGCACGGGATGTTCTCCGCCACGTCCTCGGGCCGGACCGTCTCGGTGGCCTGGGCGAACCCGGAGGGCAGCGGAAGCTCGGAGTTGACGCCCCAGCCGCCCAGCGACCAGCGGAACTGGTCGTGGGCGCGCGCCACCGCCGCCTCCCGGTCGGGGTCGTAGCAGACCGGCACCTGGCCGACGCGCGGCTTGCCCGCGCCGCCGTGCGCGTCGAAGGCGTCGAGCAGCTCCCCCTTCGGCTCCGTGGCGATCACCAGGTCCGCCCGGCGCCCGGCGACCTTGCAGGAGTGCGGGCCCGAGACGGCGATCCCGATGGGCGGGGGAGTGTCGGGGACGTCCCACAGCTTGGCGTTCTCAACCTGGAAGTGGGTCCCGCGGTGGGTCACGTACTCGCCGGAGAACAGGTCGCGGATGATCCCGGCGGCCTCGTCCAGCATCTCCAGGCGGACGCCGGCCGAGGGCCAGCCCGCGCCGACGACGTGCTCGTTCAGGATCTCGCCCGAGCCGAGGCCGAGCCGGAACCGGCCCTCGGAGAGGAGCTGCACGGTCGCCGCCTTCTGCGCCACGACCGCCGGGTGGTAGCGGAAGGTCGGGCAGGTCACGTACGTCATCAGCGGGATGCGGGAGGTCGCCTGCGCCGCCGCCCCCAGGACGCTCCACGCGTACGGGGCGTGGCCCTGGGAGTCCAGCCACGGGAAGGAGTGGTCCGAGATCACGGAGAAGTCGAACCCGACGCGTTCCGCCTCGACCACGTGCCCCACCAGCTCACGGGGCCCGGCCTGCTCGGTCATCATCGTGTAGCCGATCTGCATCATGCCGGGCGACTTGCCGCGAACACGCTCCTTGAAACGGGCATGCCGGGCACTTCTCCCGATGGCGGCCGGAAGTGTGCTCGGTGGCCGGAAAGGGGTTCGACCGGCGGAAATGGGTGCCGGCCCCGATGTGGACGGGTGGGGTCCCGGGGGACGGTGGGGTGGAGGAGCACCCGGCGCCCCCGCGAGCACCGGCGCGGCCGGGCCCGGTCGGCGATGGCCCTCGCCCTCGCCGCCGTCGTCGTCGGCGGAGTCGTCCCGCACGGGCTGCTCCTGGCGGCGGGCCTCGTCATGGCGGCCCTCGCGGTGAACCTCTTCGACACCCGGGAGCAGCGGTACGGACGGCACCGGCGTGGACGCGGGCGGGACGCCGGCGGTCCGCGGTGACGCGGGGCCGAACCCCCGTGCCCGGGACGGGCGTCGGAGCCGCCCGCGCCGCCGTCCCACTCCGTGGAACACCGGCCGGTGCGCCTTGACCCCGCCGACGGGCACCTGCTTCGATCATGCACATGAAGAGCCGCCGGACGACCCTCACGCGACGACGTCACGTCGACCTCGCGCGCACGTCCGGCGCCCTCTGTAGCGGACGCTGACCCCGGCCGCCGCCCTCCGCGCCCGCCGGAACCGCGCCCGGCCGCGCCGCCCCCGTGGCGCCGCCCCCGGCCGCGGCCCGTCACCCTCTCCGCGCGTCGCCGTTCGCCGCGGCCGGACCCCGGCCGCGTAACACCCAGCCCTTCTCACCGGCCCCACCGGCCCCACCGATCCCTCCCTCCTCCCGGCGATCCCGGGAGTTCCCGATCCGGGGACCCGCGGGGCCCGCCCGGCCGTGCCCGCCGCCCCGGCCCGTACACACCACTCCGCCCGTACGGGCCGCCGCGCCCGCGCACGCGCCCCCACGCCGTTGCCCTCCCGGAAGGAAACCGTCCTCCTCATGGCCGTCCCGTCCGCGCGCCCCCGCGCCCGCCGCAGGCCCCTGGTCGCCGCGCTGTTCTCCGCCCTCGCCCTCGCGGCCACCGCCGTCCCCGCCGGAGCGGCCCCCACCGCGCGGAGCTTCCTCCCCGTACCGCCGCACAACCCGTACGCGGGCCCCGACGGGACCGCCACCATGCACGGGGACACCGGCTCCTCGGACACCACCCCGCTGGCGGGCCCCGGCGCGGGCGCCCTGGCCTCGAAGCGGGTGGCCCTCGCCTCCGCCTGCCCCACCGTCCTCGTCGGCTCCGACGGCCACCCGGTCGTCCTGTGCACCCCGATCCTCGGCCAGGTCCCGACCGTCCACCTCCTGAACCCGGCCGACGGCTCCTCCCTCACCACCCTCCGGCTCACCAAGGGCTCACTCCTCGGCGGTGTCTACGCCTACCTGGACGCCGAGGACCGGCTCGTCGTCGTGGACGGCAGCCGCAGCCTCCTGCGCGTCGCCCACCGCAAGGACGCCTCCGGCACCTGGCGCCTCTCGGTCGACCGCAGCCTCTCCCTCGCCTCCGCCGTCCCCGCCGACGACGCGGTCACCGGCCTCTCGCCGGACTGGCAGGGGCGCGTCTGGTTCGCCACCGGCAACGGCGTGGTCGGCCTCGCCGACGACCGGACCGGACGGATCGACACCCTGCGGCTCCCGGCCGGCGAGCGCGTCGCCAACAGCATCTCCACCGCCCCCGAGGGCACCGCCGTCACCAGCACCCACGCCACCTACCTGCTCACCGCGGGCGCCGACGGCACGCCGAGGATCGCCTGGCGACAGGCGTACGACCGGGGCCGGGCCCGCAAGCCGGGCCTGCTGAGCTGGGGCAGCGGCTCCACCCCGACCTTCCTCGGTCCGAAGACCGGCACCGACTACGTCGCGATCGTCGACAACGCCGACACCACCGTCCACCTCAAGGTCTACCGCACCGCCGACGGCGGCGAGATCTGCTCGATCCCCGTCCTCCGGGCCGCCGGCGGTCCCGGCAGCGAGAACTCGCCGATCGGCGCGGGCAACAGCGTCTTCGTCGCCGGCACCTACGGCTACCCGTACCCCGCGCTCCCGGACGGCGCGGGCCCGTCCGTCCCCTCCTCGGCCGACTTCGCCGGCGGCCTGACCCGGGTGGACGTCCGCCCCGACGGCACCGGCTGCGCCACGGTCTGGGACACCACCCTGCGCTCGGCGGCCGTCCCGAAGCTGTCCACCGCCACGAACACCCTGCACACCGTCGTGCGCGACCCCCTGATCCCCGGCACCAGGGGGACGGGCGTCCTCGACCCGTACCGCTACGTCCAGATTGACCCGGAGACGGGCCGCGTCACCCGCTCCCAGCAGATCGGCATCGGATCCCTGTACGACACGCTCCAGATGGCCGGCACCGTCGCCCCGGACGGCGCCTACCTCCAGGGCACGGTCACCGGCGTCCTGCGGATCACCGCGGGCTGAGCCCCGCCCGCGTCCGCACGCCTCAGTACACGTCGCGGACGTACCGCCGGTCCGCGGCCATCCGCTCGACGTAGGCCGCCGCCTCCTCGTCGCCCATCCTCCCGTGGCGGGCGACGAGTTCGCGCAGGGTCCGGTCGACGTCCCCGGCCATGCGGGTCGCGTCGCCGCAGACGTGGAAGTGGGCGCCGTCCCGCAGCCAGGACCAGAGGACGGAGCCGTGCTCGCGCATGCGGTCCTGCACGTAGACCTTGTTCCGCCGGTCGCGGGAGAAGGCGGTGTCGAGCCGGTCGAGGTGGCCGGAGGCGAGATGGGCCTCCAGCTCCTCGCGGTGGTAGAAGTCGGTGGCCTCGTGCTGCTCGCCGAAGAACAGCCAGTTGCGGCCGGTGTGGCCCCGGGCCCGGCGGTCCTCCAGGAAGCCGACGAAGGGGGCCACGCCCGTCCCGGGCCCCACCATGATCAGGGGCGCGGCGGGGTCGGCCGGCGGCCGGAAGTGCGGGGAGCGCCGCACGAAGACCTGGACGGGACCGTCGTCGGCGTGGTCGGCCAGATAGGCGGAGCACACGCCGGTGCGGTCCCGGCCGCGGTCGTTGCCGTAGCGCACGACGGAGACGGTGAGCCGGACCTCGCCCGGGTGGGCCAGCGGGCTGGAGGAGATCGAGTACAGGCGCGGCTGGAGGCGCTTGAGCACCCCGGTCCACTCGGTGGCGCAGGCGCGGACGGGGAAGTCGCCGATCACGTCGGCCATCTGGAGCCCCCACCCCCACTTCGCCAGCTCGTCCTTGTTGCCGGGGCGCAGCAGCCGCCGCAGGTCGTGGCTTCCGGAGCGCTCGGCGACGAACCTCAGCAGGTCCGGGGTGACGCGCGTGATGTCGAGCCGGGTCCGCAGGGCCTCGGCGAGGGGGAGGGGCCCGGCGCCGCCCGCGTCGACCGGCTCGTCGGGGTCGAGCCCCGTGAGGGCGAGCCACTCGGCGACCAGGCCGGTGCCGTTGACCGGCCACACCCCGAGCGCGTCGCCCGCCTCGTACGCGAGCTCGCCGCCGCGGGTGTCGAAGGCGAACTCCCGCACCTCCTTCCGCGAACCGGGCAGGCTGAGCAGCCGGTTGCCGACGAGGAGCGTGGCGAACGGAGAGGCCTTCGTGTACTCCCCGGTCCGCGCGGCGCCGGGGGCGGGAACGGACGGGGGAGGAGGGGCCGGGGCGGCGAGCAGCGGGAGGAGCGCCGCGAGCCAGGCCGCGGAGCTCTCCTCGTGGTCGGGTTCGCAGTCGGTACGGGGATGGAGACGGGTGGCGCCGAGTGCGGCGAGGCGCTCGTCGACGCGCCGCCCGTGGCCGCAGAAGTCGGCGTACCCGGAGTCGCCGAAGGCCAGGACGGCGAAGCGGACGCCGTCGAGGCGCGGGGCGTCGGGGGAGGCCAGCGCCTGCCAGAAGGCCGCTCCGTTGTCCGGGGCGTCGCCGTCCCCGAACGTACTGGTCACCACCAGCAGGTCCGCGTCGGAGCCGAGCCGCCCGGGGTCGGCGCCCTCCATCGGGAGCAGGGCCGGGGCGTGTCCGGCCTCGGCGAGGCGGCCGGCGGCGGTGGCGGCGAACTCCTCGGCCGTACCGGTCTGGGAGGCCCACAGGACCAGCAGGCGGCGCGCGGGGACGGCCCGTTCCCCGTCGTCCCGCGCCGGCGCCCCGTCCCGTGCCCCGGCCCGCGAGAACGCCCCGGCCAGCACCCCGTCGACCCAGAGACCGCGCTCCGGCGCGAAGGGCGCGGACGCGGGCAGGACCGGCACGCGGCCGTCGGCGGGTGCTCCGGCGAGCCCGGACGTTCCGGCGAGCCCGGTCAGGAACGCCGCGAGGTAGCGGCGCTCCGGCTCGGTGAACGGGGGAGGGGCGAGGTCCGCGACGCCGAACAGGGCGGCGAGCGCGGGCGCGGGGCCTTCCTCCGGCTCCGGCCCTGGCTGCTCCTTCGAGTCGGTGACGGATACGGGAGCGGTCGTCTTCGCGAGGGTCACCGCGCACACCTTGAACTCGGGCTGGAAGGAGATCGGGTCGACGGCGTCGTGGGTGACGGCGTTGACGCTCAGGTACTCGCCGAACAGGTCGTTCCAGTGGAACGGGGCGAAGCAGTCGCCGGGCCGGACCCGGTCGGTGACCACGGCGGGCAGGACGGCGCGCCCGCGCCGCGAGGCGACCTCCACGCCGTCCCCCTCGGCGATGCCGAGCGCCGCCGCGTCCTCGGGGTGGATCTCGACGAAGGGCCCGGGGTTCAGTTTCGCGAGCTTGGCGACCTTGCCGGTCTTGGTCAGCGTGTGCCACTGGTGCTGGAGGCGCCCGGTGTTGAGGACGAACGGGTAGGCGTCGTCGGGGAGTTCCGCCGCCGGGAGGTGCGGGCGCGCGAAGAACCGGGCGCGTCCGCTCGCCGTCGGGAAGGCCAGTCGGGGCCGGGTGCCGTCCTCGCGTTCCAGGAGCGTCTGGCTGACGCCGTCGTTCACGTACCGGACCGGGTTGCGGTCGGGACCGTCGGCGGCCGGGGCCGGCCACTGCACGGGGGTGGCGCGCAGCCTCTCGTACGTCACGCCGCGCAGGTCCCAGCCGGTCTGCGGGTTCCACGCCCGCTTGAGCTCCTCGAACACCTCCTCGGCGGAGGCGTGCGCGAAGCCGTCGGCGAAGCCCATCGCGCGGGCGACGCGGGCGATGAGCTGCCAGTCGGGCAGGGCCTGGCCGGGCGGGTCGACGACCCCCTGGACGAGGGTGAGGTTCCGCTCGGAGTTGACCATGACGCCGTCGGACTCCGCCCACAGCGTGGCGGGCAGCACCACGTCCGCGTACGCGTTGGTCTCGGTCTCGGCGAACACGTCCTGGGCGACGACGAGTTCGGCGGCCTCCAGTGCGTCGATGACGGTCCTGCGGTTGGCGACGGAGGCGACCGGGTTGGTGCAGATGATCCAGCAGGCCTTGACCTCCCCGGCCGCCATCCGCTCGAACATCTCGACGGTGCCGCGCCCCGTCTCGGTCCGCAGCGTCCCCTCGGGGACGTTCCACAGCTCCTCGACGAAGGCGCGGTCGGCGTCGACGAGGACCGACCGCTGGCCGGGCAGCCCCGGTCCCATGTAGCCCATCTCCCGGCCGCCCATGGCGTTGGGCTGACCGGTCAGCGAGAACGGCCCGGCGCCCGGCCGGCAGATCGCCCCGGTCGCGAGGTGCAGATTGACCAGCGCGTTGGTGTTCCAGGTGCCGTGCGTGGACTGGTTGAGCCCCATGGTCCAGCAGCTCGTCCACGCTCCGGCCTCGCCGATCCACCGCGCGGCCTCCCGGATGTCGGCCTCGGGGAGGCCGGTGATCCCGGCGACCTTCGCGGGCGGGTAGTCGGCGAGGAAGGCGGGCATGTCCTGCCAGCCCTCCGTGAACTCCGCGACGAACTCCTCGTCGACGTGCCCGTTCTCGACGAGCAGGTGCAGCAGCCCGTTGAGCAGGGCGAGGTCGGTGCCCGGCCTGATCGGGAGGTGGAGGTCCGCCTTGTCGGCGGTGGCGTTGCGCCGGGGGTCGACGACGATCACCTTCGCCCCGGCCGTCTTCACCCGGTCCGTCATCCGCAGGAAGAGGACGGGGTGGCAGTCCGCCATGTTGGAGCCGATCACGAGGAACACGTCCGCGTGGTCGAAGTCCCGGTAGGACCCGGGCGGTCCGTCCGCGCCGAGCGACAGCTTGTAGCCGGACCCGGCCGACGCCATGCACAGCCGGGAGTTCGACTCGATCCGGCTCGTCCGGACGAAGCCCTTGGCCAGCTTGTTCGCCAGGTACTGCGCCTCCAGGGACATCTGCCCGGAGACGTAGAAGGCCAGCGCGTCGGGCCCGTGCTCGTCCAGGATCGCGCGCAGTCGCCCCGCGACCCGGGCGACGGCGGCGTCGACGTCCGTCTCGACCGGCTCGCCCCCGCGCTCCGCCCGCACCAGCGCCTTCCCGAGCCGCCCCGGGGCCGCCGTCATGTCGGCGCTCGTGGCCCCCTTCGTGCACAGGCGGCCCGAGTTGGCCGGGTGCGCCTTGTCGCCGGACGCCCGCACGACCCTCCGCAGCCCGGTCGCCGGATCGCGCGCCACGTCGAGGACGATGCCGCAGCCGACCCCGCAGTACGAGCAGACCGTTCGCGTCGTCCCGCCTTCCGGCTCCATCGGCACTCCTCCTCGTCGTCCTCCCGGTCGGGAGGTCTCCCCGCCCACCCGACCGTAGGAAGCCCCGGTTTCCGGACGATCACGCCCCTCGCGCACGGGGCGTTACACCGGACGCACGCCGGGCGGCGGGACGCCGTGAGCACCGCGCCGGCACGTCGTTCTTCCCGGTCGGGGGCGGTGCTCCGGCCACGCGGGAGCCCAGGTCCCCCCAAGGGCCTGCCCGGCCCTGATCCGCCGGGGCACCCCCTAGAGTGCGGGGATGCCGTCGTACAGCATGGGGCAGGTCGCGCGGCTGCTCGGAGTGAGTTCGGAGACCGTTCGCCGGTGGGCGGACGGGGGCAGGCTGGCCGTGGAGCGCGACGGGGCCGGCCGGCGGGTGGTCGAGGGGGTGGCCCTGGCCGCCTTCGCCCGGGAGCGGGGCGCCGGGCTGCACGCCGTCCCGGAGGACGACGTGCCGACCTCGGTGCGGAACTCCTTCGTGGGGATCGTGACCGGGGTGCGGACCGACGACGTGGCCGCCCAGGTGGAGGTGCAGTCGGGGCCGCACCGGCTGGTGTCCCTGGTGACCCGCGAGGCCGTCGAGGAGCTGGGGCTCGACGTCGGGGCCACGGTCACCGCCCGGGTGAAGTCGACCGACGTGCACGTCGACCTGGTCTGACCCGTACGGGACCGCCCCGGCCGGGTCAGCGGCAGAGGAGGGCGGCGCGCAGGTCCACCCGGTCGTCGAGCCGGGACAGGTCCCGGCCGGTGAGGGTCTCGATGCGCTCGACGCGGTAGTGGACCGTGTTGACGTGGATGTGGAGGGACTCGGCGGTCCTCGTCCAGGAGCAGTCGTGCGCCAGGAACGCCTCCAGGGTCTCCAGGAGCATGGCGCCCGACCCCCGCCCGGCGCCGAGGAGGGGGCCGAGGACCGTCGTGCGGTAGACCTCCCGCACGTCGACGGGGACGCCGGCCAGCAGCAGGGCCAGCCCGCCGAGGTCGCGGAGCCCGGCGACCGGCGGGGCCAGGGCGGTGGCCGCCGCGAGGGCGTAACGGGCCTTCGCGAGCGCGGTGTTCAGCGACGTGGGCGCGGTGACGGGCAGGCTCAGGCCGACCCGCCAGGCGCTCTCGGGGCGGCAGGCCCGGATCAGCGGCCACACCTCGCGCAGCCGCTCTCCCACCTCGTCCGCCGCGTCCTCCTCGTGGGCGAGGACCGCCGTCGCCTCGTCGCCGGCGCCCCGGGCGACGGCGAACGCGACGGACGGCAGGTGGCCGAGCGCCTCGGTGAGCGCGGCGACGCCGTCGGCACCGGCGTTCCCGTCCGGTTCCAGGGCCGCGACGACCACCGTGTGGGCGGCCCGCCCCGCCAGGCCGCAGGAGGCCAGCGCGGACCGCAGGTGGTCGGTGTCGGCGCGCAGGGCGCCGACGGCCTCCACGAGCCGGGCGGAGGCGGCGGCGCGCGCCGTCCGGTGCCGGTCCCGGCGGCGCCGGTGCCGGCCGAGGAGTTCGGATATCTCCTGGAGGACCCGCGGGGGCACCCGCCCCTCCTCCGGCAGGTGCAGGTACCAGGTGTCGAAGTCGGTGCCCTCGGCCTCGACGCGCAGCGTCGTGCCCCGCCCGCCGCGCAGGACCTCCGCGGCCTCCCGGGCGGGCAGCTCCGCCGCACCGCCGGTGCGGGCCACGGTCCGGCCGCCGGGGGTGAGCAGGTGGCAGGCGGGCGTGCCGAGGTGGGCGAAGGCCCGGTCGAGCAGTTCGCCGGTCGTCGCACCGCCCTCCAGGGCGCGGTCGAGGTCCAGGCGCACGTTCTCCGGCAGGGCGCGGTGGTCGGCGGGGTGCCGGCTGAGCTCGCCCCACTGGCGCAGGTAGACGGCTTCGGTGACGGCCCGGAAGCTGGTGTGCGGGGGTACGGCGACGAGGGCGACGCGGTGCCTCCGGCACGCGTCGACGAGCTCGCGCGGCACGTGCCCGTGGGTCTCCTCGCCGGCGAGCAGCGCCACCGCCCCCGCCCGGCGCAGGGCCGACACGAAGCGGTCCGTCTTGGCCGGCGCCCCCTCCCTGCTCCACCACACGAGCCCGCTCAGCACCACCTCGCCCGGCTGGAGGAAGCGCTCCGGGTCCTCCAGGTCGGTCGCGGTCACCCCGGCGATCTCCTGGCCGAGCAGCGCCTCGTCGCCCCAGACCAGGGAGAGGTCCAGACGGTCGAGTCGGAGGAGGTGGTCGACGTGCATGCGGGGCTCCTTGCGCGGTCGCGGGACGGACCCGCCCTCACATTCACGAGGCGAATGCGAGTCGCTGCATCGTAGATGCCCGGGTGTGGGCCGGGAAAAGCTCCTGGATGATCCTCCGGGGCCGAGGACCGGGAGGGGGACGATTTCCGGGTGCGCGTCCAGTCGTGCCGCGCGCCCCCGCCCGGCTTCACTGGCCTGAAGGAACCGGTCGGAGGACGCCGGTCGGAAGGCGGGGACGGGATGGACCTCAACACGATCACGGACGTGCGGGACGCGCGCCTGCGCGAACCCTGGCGCCCCGGGGACGCCTGGCTGGGAGGCGGGACCTACCTCTTCTCCGAGCCCCAGCCCACCTGCGCCGGCTCGTCGACCTGAGCCGGACGGGCTGGGAACCGCTCACGCGTCACCCGGACGGCTCGCTGGAGATCGCGGCGACCTGCACGATCACCCAGCTCTCCCGCTTCGGACGGCGCTCCCTCGACGCCCCCGCGGCCCCGCTCTTCGAACAGTGCTGCCGGGCCTTCCTCGCCTCCTTCAAGATCTGGAACATGGCCACCGTCGGCGGGAACCTGTGCAACGGCCTCCCGGCCGGACCGATGATCTCGCTCACCGCCGCCCTCGACGGAAGCTGCCTCCTCCAGGCGCAGGACGGCTCCACGCGCGAGGCGAAGGTGGCCGAATTCGTTCGGGGCGCGGGCGTCAAGGACCTCGCGGAGGGCGAACTCCTGCGCTCGGTGACACTGCCCGGCCGGGCCCTGGAGTGCCGTACGGCCTTCCGGCAGGCCTCGCTGTACGGGCTCGGCCGGTCCGGAGCACTGGTCATCGGGACGCTCGACCCGGTGGACGGCTCGCTGACGGTCACGGTGACCACCGCCACCACCCGCCCCTTCCGGTTCTGGTTCCCGCTCCCGCCCGCCCGCGAGGCGCTCCGGACCGCGATCGACACCGCCGTACGGGACGAGGACTGGTTCGACGACATCCACGGACTGCCCGAGTGGCGCCGGCACATGGGCCTGCGCCTCGCCGAGGAGGTCCGCCGCGAACTGACCGCACCGGAAGGAGACGCCCGATGAGCTTCGAGGTCCGCGTCAACGGACGCGCGTTCGACGACGAGCCGCGCGGTGGCCAGTGCCTGCGCACCTACCTCCGCGAGCGCGGCTGGTTCGGGGTGAAGAAGGGGTGCGACGCGGGGGACTGCGGCGCCTGCACCGTCCACGTCGACGGACAGCCCGTCCACAGTTGCCTGTACCCGGCGGTGCGCGCGGAGGGCCGTGCCGTCACCACCGTCGAGGGGCTCGCCTCCCCGGACGGCGAACTCCACCCCGTACAGCAGCGGTTCCTCGACGCGCAAGGCTACCAGTGCGGCTTCTGCACGGCCGGCTTCCTCATGACGACCGCCGCCCTGGAGGCCGAGCGGGACACCCCGCACGACGACGGCAAGCTCGACGACCTGCCCCGCGCCTTCAAGGGCAACATCTGCCGCTGCACCGGCTACCGGGCGATCGAGGACGCCGTACGGGGCGTGAAGCACACCGAACGCCCCCGCGCCGGGAAGGCGGTGGGCCGCAACGTCGGCGCGCCCGCCGGCCCCCAGGTCGTCACCGGCACCGCCCGCTACACCTTCGACGTCGAGGTCCCCGGCCTGCTGCACATGAAGCTGCTGCGCTCCCCGCACCCGCACGCCCGGATCGTCGCCGTCGACACCTCCGCCGCGCTCCGCGTCCCCGGCGTGCACGCCGTCCTCACCCACGAGGACGCCCCCGCGACCCTGTACTCCAGCGCCCGCCACGAACACCCCACCGAGGACCCCGACGACACCCGCGTCCTGGACGACGTCGTCCGGTACGTCGGCCAGCGGGTCGCCGCCGTCGTCGCCGACAGCGAGCGGGCCGCCGAGGAGGGCTGCCGCCGGATCGAGGTCACGTACGAGCGGCTGCCGCACGTGGTCGACCCGGAGGAGGCCATGCGCCCCGGCGCCCCCGTCCTCCACGCGGGCAAGGGACCGGCGGAGCGCATCGCCCGGGTCGAGAACAACGTCGCGGGCGAGGTCCACGGCGAGATCGGGGACGTCGAGCGGGGGTTCGCCGAGGCGGACGTCGTGTACGAGGAGACCTTCCGCACCCAGCGGGTCCAGCACGCCAGCCTCGAAACCCACGGCTGCGTGGCGTACTTCGAGCCCGGGGAGGACGGCACGGGGGAGCGGCTCACCGTCCGCTCCTCCACCCAGACCCCGTTCCTGACCCGGCGGGCCCTGTGCGCGCTGTACGGCCTGCCGGAGGACGGGGTGCGGGTGGTCGCGGGCCGGGTCGGCGGCGGCTTCGGCGGCAAGCAGGAGATGCTCACCGAGGACGTCGTCA
This sequence comes from Streptomyces sp. NPDC007872, assembly GCF_042868165.1. Taxonomy (NCBI): domain Bacteria; kingdom Bacillati; phylum Actinomycetota; class Actinomycetes; order Kitasatosporales; family Streptomycetaceae; genus Streptomyces; species Streptomyces sp. NPDC007872. Next base: position 445,301 of record NZ_JBIAEA010000001.1, on the reverse strand, counting down.
CCCTGGCCGCCCTCAAGCTGCGTCGACCGGTGAAGCTGGAGTACACCCGCGCCGAGCAGTTCTACGGCGCGACCACCCGCCACCCGTTCACCATCCGCGTCAAGGCCGGAGCACGGCAGGACGGCACGCTCACCGCCGTACGGATGCGGGTGGTGGCCGACACCGGCGCGTACGGCAACCACGGCCCGGCGGTCATGTTCCACAGCGTCGGCGAGTCCTTCGCCGTCTACCGCGCCCCGCACAAGAAGGTCGACGCCTACTCCGTCTACACCAACGCCGTCCCGGCCGGCGCCTTCCGCGGCTACGGCCTCGGCCAGGTCACCTTCGCCGTCGAGTCCGTCATGGACGAACTCGCCCGCCGCCTCGACATGGACCCGCTGGCCTTCCGGGAGAAGAACGTCATCGGCCCGGGGGAGGGCATGCACAGCCCGATCGGCGAGGAGGAGGACCTCCACATCGCCTCGTACGGACTCGACCAGTGCCTCTCCGTCGTGCGCGACGCCCTCGCCGGGGACCGCAGCGCGCAGGACGCCCCCGAGGGCTGGCTCGTCGGACAGGGCACGGGCATGGCGATGATCGCGACCGGGCCGCCCGGCGGCCACTACGCCCACGCCCGGGTCTCGCTCCTGGAGGACGGCACGTACGACATCGCGGTCGGCACGGCCGAGTTCGGCAACGGCACCACCACCGTCCACAAACAGATCACCGCCGGCGCCCTGAACACCACCGAGGACCGGCTCGCCGTCCGCCAGTCCGACACCGACGTCGTGCGCCACGACACCGGCGCCTTCGGCTCCGCCGGCACCGTCGTCGCCGGCAAGGCCGTCCTGCTCGCCGCGACCTCCCTCGCCGAACGGCTGCGCACCCTCGCCGCACGGCACACGGGCACGGCCCGTCACCTGTGCGTGCTCGGCGCCGAGTCCGTCGACTGCGCCGGACGCACGGTGGCCCTGAAGGAGCTGTACGAGGCGGGGCACGCGCTCGGGGCCGCGCAGGAGCTGGCGGCGGACGGGCACTGGGGCGGCTCGCCGCGCTCGGTGGCCTTCAACGCCCAGTGGTTCCGGATCGCCGTCGACCCCGGCTCCGGGGAGATCCGCATCCTGCGCAGCGTCCACGCGGCCGACGCCGGCAAGGTCATGAACCCGATGCAGTGCCGGGGCCAGGTCGAGGGCGGGGTCGCCCAGGCCCTCGGCGCCACCCTCTTCGAGACCGTGCGCGTCGACGAGCACGGCGAGGTCACCACGGCCGCGTTCCGCCGCTACCGGCTTCCCCAGTACGCCGACGTGCCCCGCACCGAGGTCCACTTCACCGAGACGACCGACGCCATCGGCCCCCTCGGCGCCAAGTCGATGAGCGAGAGCCCCTTCAACCCGGTCGCCCCCGCCTTCGCCAACGCCCTGCGGGACGCCACGGGCATCCGCTTCACCGAACTGCCGGTGACCCGCGACCGCGTCTGGCTCGCCCTCGACCGGCAGGGGCGGAACGCGGTCCGATGAACCGGGCAGGGACGAGGAGCCGTCTCGTACGAACCTCACAGATGCGGCCCGAGCACGTCGATTCGCACGGCAGACACGGTTCCCCGCTCCGGCGGTCGGGTATCACTGCGCGCAGCCGCCGTACCGACCGCCGCGAGGGGACCGACGATGAGCCGACCGAACACCGCGCCCCAGCCGACCACCACTGCCGCGCCCGCACCCGCACTCGTATCCGCGACCGCGACCGCGGTCCCGTCCACCACCGGGCTCGCGCCCTCCGGATCCTTCGCGTTCCGGGGGGACGTGGCCCGCCCCACCACGCTCACCGTCGCCGACCTGCGCCGGGACTGGGAGCAGCACCGGGTCGGGGTCATCTTCGACTGCGCCACCGCCGGACCTCAGCACCACACCTTCGCCGGGCCCCTCCTGCGGGAGGTCGTCGCCGTCGCGCACCCCCGCTTCGACCCCGCCCGCCGCAAGGAGCGCTCCCGCTTCCTGATCGCCGTCGGCGGCGGCGACGGCCACCACGCGCTCCTGTCGTGGGCGGAGATCGACGCCGACTTCGGCGACGCCCCCGTCCTCCTCGCGACCCGGATGGACGACCGGGACCTCGACGGGGACGGCCCGCAGCTCGTCGTTCCCTCCGACCGCTGCGGAGCCCGCTACGTCAGCGCCGTCACGGGGATCTGGATCGGCCTCCTCCGGCTCGCCGGAACGCTTCCGTCCGAGGGGTGAGACCGCCGGGGGCGCCTCTCGTCGGTTTCTACCACCTCTCCCTCACCTGCGACGGAGAGTCCCACGATGTTGTTGCAGATGAGAGAGATCACGCCCTACGGTGTCGCACATGCTGCCCCGTACACCCGGGTCGGCAGCGCATCTGCCAGGCACCGGCCCGGACACGGCACGGCGCCGGGCGGACGCCGGCAGGACGGAGCCGGGCGGCGTGCGCACCGGCCGCCCCTGACCACGTCCCCGCAGTCCGCAGCACCCGAGACACCCCGGCCGTCGGCGCGACCGGCCCGTCCGCACGTCCCCGTTCCTCTCCAAGGAGTTCCGATCCCATGAGCCTCACCCCCGCCGGACGCCGCACCGCCGCCGCCGTGCTCACCGCCGCCCTGCTCGTCCCGCTCGCGGCCTGCTCGTCGGGCGGCGACGGCAAGGAGGACACCGGCGGCTCCACCCCCTCCGCCTCCGGCTCCGCCACCGGCGCCCCCGCTGCGAACCTCACCGTGCTCGCCGCCGCGTCCCTGACCGACGTGTTCAAGACGGCCGGCGCCGCGTACGAGAAGTCCCACCCGGGCACGAAGCTGACCTTCTCGTTCGCCGGCTCGCAGGAACTCGTCGCCCAGGTCTCCCAGGGGGCGCCCGCCGACGTCCTGGTGACCGCCGACACCAAGAGCATGGACAAGGTGAGGGCCGACACCGGCACCCCGGCGATCATCGCCAGGAACCGGCTGGTCATCGCCACCGGTGAGGGCAACCCGCACAAGGTCGACGACCTGAAGGACCTCGCGGACACCAGGCTCAAGGTCGTCCTCGCGGCCCCCGAGGTCCCCGCCGGCAAGTACAGCGAGCAGATCCTCGACAAGCAGAAGATCACGGTGAAGCCGGTCTCCCAGGAGCCCAACGTGCGCGCCGTGCTCAGCAAGGTCGAACTGGGCGAGGCCGACGCCGGACTCGTCTACAAGACCGACGCCGAGAGCGCCGCGGACAAGGTCGACGCCGTCGAGATCCCCGACGGCCAGAACGCGATCGCCACGTACCCGGCCGCCACGCTGAAGGACTCGAAGAACGCCGAGGCCGCCGCCGCGTTCGTCGCCTGGCTGTCCTCGCCCGAGGGCCAGAAGATCCTCCAGGACGCCGGCTTCCAGAAGCCGTGACGTACGGGATCGTCCACGATCGGGAGGGGCTGCCCGCACCGGGGGAGCCGGGCAGCCCCTCCGCTCCACGCCCTCACCTCTCCGGGACCGTCGAATGAAACGAGCAGGCATAAGCGCCCTCGGGCGGCGTTACGGGAGTTCCCGGCCGCCCCTCGCCCTCGTGCTGCCCGCGCTGGCGGCCGTGGCCTTCCTGGCGCTCCCCCTGATCGGCATCCTCGTACGGACCGAGTGGGGCGGACTCCCCGGCCACCTGACCGCGCCGGGCACGGTCCGGGCGCTGAAGCTGTCGCTCCTCGTCTCCTTCTGGGCGCTCGGCCTCTCGCTGCTCCTCGGGGTCCCCCTGGCCTGGCTGCTCGCACGGGTCTCCTTCCCCGGCAAGGCGGTCGTCCGCTCGCTCGTCCTGCTGCCGATGGTGCTGCCGCCGACCGTCGGCGGCGTCGCGCTGCTCCTGGCCTTCGGCCGGCGCGGGCTGCTCGGGCCGTGGCTGGAGGGCACCTTCGGCGTCACCCTTCCGTTCCACACCTCCGGCGCGGTGATCGCGGCGACGTTCGTCGCCATGCCGTTCCTCGTCATCAGCCTGGAGGGCGCGCTCGGCGGACTCCGCCCCCGGTACGAGGAGACGGCCGCCTCCCTCGGGGCCCCGCCGGTCCGCGTCTTCTTCACCGTCACGCTGCCGATGGTCGCGCCCGGGGTCCTCGCGGGCGCGGCGCTCACCTGGGCGCGGGCGCTCGGCGAGTTCGGCGCCACGATCACCTTCGCCGGGAACCTGCCCGGGACGACCCAGACCCTCCCGCTCCAGGTCTACCTCCTGCTCCAGGACGAACCCGAGGCCGCCACCTCCGTCTCCCTCCTGCTCCTTGCCATCGCCATGGGCGTCCTCGTCGCCCTGCGCGGCCGCTGGACCGGCACCCCGCAGGACCGGAAGCGCCACCCGGCCACCACGGAGGAACCGGCGAGGGCGCCGGGCGGGGAGAGTCCGGTCGTAGAGAGGCAGGCCGCGGAGGGCCCGGTCACGGGAGGCTTGGTCGTGGGGGGACCGGCCGCGGAAGGGCCGGGCGCGAGAGGCTTCGTCGTAGGGGGACCAGCCGCGGAAGGGCCGGGCGCGGGGGGCCTCGTCACGGGGAGACCGGCCACGGAGGGACCGGCCGCGGCGGAGCCGTCGGCCGACGCCGCCCCGCCCGCCTCCCCGGCCACCGGCCGGTGGGCGCTGCACGCCGACGTCACCGGCTTCACCCGGCTCGTCCTGGACGCCGGGCCCGGCACCACCATCGCCGTCGTCGGCCCCAACGGCGCCGGCAAGACCACTCTGCTCCGCGCGCTCCTCGGCCTCACCCCGCGCGCCCGCGCGGACCTCCGGCTCGGCGACGAGGACGTCACCGCACTGCCCCCGCACCGCCGCCACGTCGCGTGGGTGCCGCAGGACGGCGCGCTCTTCCCGCACCTGTCGGCCCTCGCCAACACCGCCTACGGCCTGCGCGCCCAGGGCGTCGCACGGGCCGGGGCCCGCCGCGAGGCGCAGGCCTGGCTCGACCGGCTCGGCGTCGGCCACCTGGGACACAGGAAGCCGGCGCAGCTCTCCGGCGGCCAGGCCCAGCGGGTCGCCCTCGCCCGGGCGCTCGCCGCCCGCCCCCGGCTCCTCGTCCTCGACGAACCCCTCGCCGCCCTCGACCAGACCACCCGCGCCCACGTCCGGCACACCCTGCGCACCCACCTCGCCGGCTTCGGCGGCGTCTGTCTCATCGTCACCCACGACCCCGTCGAGGCCGTCTCCCTCGCCGACCGCGTCCTCGTCCTCCAGGACGGCCGCGCCCTCCAGGACGACACCCCCGCCGAGGTCACCCGCCACCCCCGGTCCCCGTGGGTCGCCCGCATGCTCGGCCGCAACGCCTGGCCCGGCACCGCCACCCCCGACGGCCTCGCCCTCGACGGCGGCGGCACCCTGATCGCCGCCGAACCCCCGCCGCCGGGCACCCCGGCGCTCGCGATCGTCGCGCCCGAGGCGGTGTCCCTCCACCGCGAGAGGCCCACCGGCAGCCCCCGCAACGTCTGGCCCGGCACCGTACGCGAGATCACCGCCAGCGGCAGCCGCCTCCGCGTCCTCGTCACCTCCGGCGAGGCCCCCGACCTCGTCGCCGAGATCACCCCGCAGGCCGCCGCCGAACTCGGCCTCGCCGACGGCGTGTCCGTCTGGACCGGCGTCAAGGCGACCGAGACGACGATCGTGCCGCTCTGACGGCCCCGACCGCCCCGACGGCCCTGGCCGACCGCCCTTGGCGGCACCGGCCCCGGTCGTCGGCATACGGCGCCACCCGAGAGCCGCACCGCCCGGCTTCCCTCAGACCTCCGCCTCGTACGTGCGACCCGAGAGGGCGGTTCGGGCTCTTGGATGATTCACCGTACTCCCGCCCCGCGCAGGGGCCGTTTTCCGTGCCCGGATCCCATCGCCCCGACGGGCCGGGGACTGCTTGACTGGGTCGCGCCGGCCCCGGAGCGGAGGAGTGGCTCTCGCCGCCCCGGACCGACCGGCCAGGAGGGCCCTGCGCGCCGCGCGCGGTGTTCGGCGCGCAGGGGCCCCACACGGCCCCGGGCCGTCAGGAGCCTTCCCCCGGAGGACGGCACCGCGCCGGACAGGCCGTACTCATGGGGGTGGTTCTCCGCCTCGGGCCCGTGCGCGTGCAGTTCCACGAACAGGCAGCCGTCGGGGTGGGCGTCGGCTGACGTCCGGGCGGCGCGCACCACCAGGGCCGTCTTGCCGACCCCCGCCATACCGGCGACGGTCGTCACGGACACCGCCCCCGGGCCACCGGGGCGGTGAGGAGGGCGGGTTCCGCCTCACGGCCGATCGGACGGGCGGTGTCGCCCGGGAGTTCGTTGCGGCACCGGCGGGGCCATGAGGCAGGCCCTCCAGGGCCTCCGCGTGACGCCCGAGCCGGGGGCCGGTGATCGCCGGGATTGTCGCCCTCCTGCTCCTGGCGGGCCTCGGGGCGTACGTCGTCCGGAGCGACCGGCAGGGCGGAACGGCCCCGTCGAACCGGCCGGGCGGGATCGTGCGGCTCGGCCCGGGCGGCGCGGACACGAAGGAGCAGGTGCTGCGCCACCCCAGCGGCCCGGCCCGGGAACACGAGGTCCTCCGGGCCGGGCGGGGTGCCGCGCGCTCAGCCCCGGAAGGCGGCGGGGCGCTCGGGGGAGGCCTCGGCGAGGGCCTTGGTCACGGCCTCGGCACCGGCGCGGAGCCCGTACACGGGAGTGTCGGGCTGCTGCCGCCAGGAGTCGTCGATGCCGCCGGCGTCGACCGTGTCGAAGCCGAGTTCGTCGATCAGGGCGCGGACGGTGTCCTTGGCGGCCTCGTCGTCACCGGCGACCGGCAGGGCGATCCGCTCGGGGTCGCCGGCCGGGCGCGGCCGGTCGAGGATGTCCTGCGCGTAGGTGCCGTTGAACGCCTTGACCACCGGGTGGCCCAACTGCTCCTCCGTCCAGCGGCTCTCGGTGAGTCCCCCGTCCTCGATGGCGTCGATCCGCCCGTCGCGCTCCCGGGGGTAGTAGTTGTTGGTGTCGAGGAGGACGAACCCCTCGGCGGCACCGGCGAGGACGTCGTCGGGCAGGTCGGGGACGTTCTTCAGGGGGATGGTCACGACGACCAGTTCGGCGTCGCGGGCGGCCTCGGTGACGTGCACCGGGGTGGCGCCGGTCTCCTCGGCGAGCGCGGTGAGCGTCTCGGGGCCGCGGGAGTTGGCCACGGACACGTCGTGGCCGAGGGCCGTGAGACGACGGGTGAGGTTGCCGCCGATGTTGCCGGCGCCGATGATGCCGATCTTCATGACACGTCCTTCGTGAGCGCGGTCGGGGGCGGATCCGGTACGACCCGGGAGCGCGCCCCGGGTGCGTCCGGGGCGGCGCCGGTGGGCGTCGCGCATCCCCGTCGGTGAGGGAGAACACCATGATCCGGAGGTTTCTTCCGCGTACGGCCGATCCCGGCACACGCTCCGCAACGCCCCTGGTGGGGACCCGCCGAAACCGGTCAGCCGCCCTTGCGGATCTTCGCCGCTCGGCGGGCCTCGGCCGTCTTGCGGGCCTCGGTGGCGCGGCGGGACTCGTTCTTGGCGCGGCCCGGGCGGCCCGGGACCGTGCCGATGCCGCGGAAGGCGGCGCCGCCGCGCTTGGCGCCCTCCTGGGTCGGCGCGTTGCCGGCGACCGGGACGCCCGAGGGCTTCCGGGCGCCGGTGATGCGGGTCAGTTCGGCCTCACCGGAGCGGACCCGGGCGACCTGGGGGCGGATGCCCGCCTCCGCCATGACACGGGCCACGTCCCGGCGCTCCTCGGGGGTGACCAGGGTGACGACCACACCGGACTCGCCGGCCCGCGCGGTGCGCCCGCCGCGGTGCAGGTAGTCCTTGCCGTCGGCCGGCGGGTCGACGTTGACGACGAGGTCGAGCGCGTCGACGTGGATGCCGCGCGCCGCCACGTTGGTGGCGACCAGGACCGTCACCTCACCGCTCTTGAAGCGGTCCAGGGTGCGGGTCCGCAGCGGCTGGGACTTGCCGCCGTGCAGCGCCGCCGCCCGTACGCCGCTGCCGAGGAGGTGCTTGGTGAAGCGGTCCACGGCGTGCTTGGTGTCCAGGAACATGATCACGCGCCCGTCGCGGGCGGCGATCTCCGTGGCGGTGGCGAACTTGTCGGCGCCGTGCACGTGGAGCACGTGGTGCTCCATCGTGGAGACGGCGGCGGCCGACGGGTCGACCGAGTGCACGACCGGGTCGGTGAGGTAGCGCTCGACGAGCAGGTCGACGTTCCGGTCGAGCGTGGCGGAGAACAGCATCCGCTGCCCCTCGGCGCGCACCTGGTCCAGGAGGGCGGTGACCTGCGGCATGAAGCCCAGGTCGGCCATCTGGTCGGCCTCGTCGAGGACCGTGATCGCCACCCGGTCGAGACGGCAGTCCTTGCGCTCCACGAGGTCCATGAGGCGGCCCGGCGTCGCGACCAGGACCTCGGCCCCGTCGCGCAGCGCCCCCGCCTGCCGGCCGATCGACATGCCGCCGACCACGGTCGCCAGGCGCAGCCCGAGGGCTGCGGCGTACGGGGCGAGCGCGTCGGTGACCTGCTGGGCCAGCTCCCGCGTGGGCACCAGGACCAGGGCGAGCGGCCTGCGCGCCTCGGCCCGGCGTCCGGCGGTCCGGACGAGCAGCGGAAGGCCGAAGGCGAGCGTCTTGCCGGACCCGGTCCGCCCGCGCCCGAGGACGTCGCGGCCCGCGAGCGCGTCGGGCAGCGTGGCGGCCTGGATCGGGAACGGCTCGTCGACGCCCAGACGGCCGAGCACCCGGAGCACCTCGGCCGGCAGACCGAGCTCGGCGAAGCCGGTGGCCGGTGCCGGGGACGCGGCGGATTCGTCCTTCCGGACGTCGTCCGTACGGGGCGTGCTGTTCATGTGACCTTCCTCGAAACGGTGCGCTGAAACGGTGCGCTCCGAGGAATTCACGACGGGCGGTGGGCCCGTGAATTGCCGCGACGTACCGAATGCCGTATGCGTGCGGATCCGGACGTGCCGCGAGAGCGGCGCACGGCGTCCGGGCCGTGGGGTGGAGCGGAAAACGCGACGGGCCGGTGCCCTCACCACACGGGTGAGGGCACCGGCCGCGTCGGACGTGTCAACGTCAGGCGGGGAGGATGTTCTCCGCCTGCGGGCCCTTCTGGCCCTGCGTGACGTCGAAGGTCACCTTCTGGCCTTCCTGGAGCTCACGGAAGCCGGAGGTGGCGATGTTGGAGTAGTGGGCGAACACGTCCGGGCCGCCACCCTCCTGCTCGATGAAGCCGAAGCCCTTTTCCGAGTTGAACCACTTCACGGTGCCATTGGCCATTGTCTTGTCTCCTTCGGGGCGTAGCCCTGGGAACCGCACTGTGCGGAACCCGGAGTCGCCGTGATGATTGCCCCGTCCGGAAACTGCACCGAAAACAAATCAAGTGCCTGACGATGTCGAATCGTCGAAGGCACTTGTAAGTATTTGGGAACCACAACTGCAACTGACACCGACTGTAGCACGTCGTGGCCGCCCGTGCGCGAAATCCACAAATTTCTCACCCGGAGTCGCCGAGAACAAAATTCCGGCCACCGCCCCCGCCCTCGTTCCGGCCACCGCCCTGCCCGCCGCTCCGGCCGTCCTCCCGGCCGCCGTCCTCCCGGTCCCCGCTCCGGGCCACCAGGACGAAGGTGACGCTGATGAGCAGCGCCCACGCGCCGAACTTGGAGAGGGGCACGGGCTGCCAGCCGTGCAGTTGGTGCGGGTAGCTCCAGGCCCCGACGTACGTGGCCGCGTTCTCCGCGACCCACAGGAAGAAGCCGATCAGGACGAACGACAGGGCCAGCGGCATCCGGTGCTCCCGGGGCCCGACCCGGAACCGCACCCACGTGCCCGCCGTCGCGACGAGCAGCAGCGCGGCCAGCGCCCAGCGCGCGTCGGGCAGCCAGTGGTGGCTGAAGAAGTTCACGTACACGGCCCCGGCGAGGACCGCCGTCACCCGGGGCCGGTAGCCCGTGAGCCGCAGGTCGAACAGGTGCCAGGCCCGGCACACGTAACTGCCCACGGCCGCGTACAGGAACCCGCCGTACAGGGGCACGCCGCCGAACTTCGTCCAGGCCTCCTCCGGATAGCTCCACGAACCCATCCGCACCTTGACCAGCTCGAAGAGCAGGCCGATGGCGTGGCAGCCGGCGATCACGGCGACGTCCCGGCCGGTGTCCCAGCCGACCCGCCACGCGAGGAGCGTGAGCCCGATGCCGTACAGGAGGAGCAGGTCGTAGCGGGCGACCGGCAGCTCCGGCAGCAGCGTCGAGGCGGCGATCCCGCCGACGAGCGCGGCGGCGAAGGCGCAGCAGCGCGCCTCCAGCACCGCGAAGCGCAGCAACTGGCGTGTCCCGTGGACGAGCGTCTCCATGGCGGGAGGGACGCGGGGGACGCCTGTTCGGTTCGCCGCCGTGTCCACGTGCGGGAACGGAAGCGCGCCGCACCCCCGGGAGGGTGCGGCGCGACCGTCGGGCGCCGCGCGGATCAGACCGCCGGCGACGGGAAGGTCGGGTACTCCACGCCGGAGACGTGCTGGACGACCCGGATGACCTGGCACGAGTAGCCGAACTCGTTGTCGTACCACAGGTACAGGATCGCGTTGTCGCCGTCGACCTTGGTCGCGCCGGCGTCCACGATCGACGCGTGGCGCGAGCCCACGAAGTCCATCGAGACGGCGTCGGGGGCCGTGGTGAAGTCGATCTGGCGCTTCAGCGGCGAGTGCAGCGAGACGTCGCGGAGGTACTCCAGGACCTCGTCGCGGGTGGTCTCGCGGCCCAGGCGCAGGCTCAGGATCGCGATCGAGACGTCCGGGACGGGGACGCGGATCGAGCTGCCGGTGATCGGGGCCTTCAGCTCCGGCAGCGCCTTGGCGACGGCCGAGGCGGCACCGGTCTCGGTGATCACCATGTTGAGCGGCGCGGAACGGCCGCGGCGGTCCGCCTTGTGGTAGTTGTCCAGGAGGTTCTGGTCGTTGGTGAACGAGTGGACGGTCTCCACGTGGCCGCGCAGCACGCCGTACTCGTCGTCCATCGCCTTCAGCGGCGGGACGATCGCGTTGGTGGTGCAGGAGGCGCAGGACAGGATCCGCTCGTCCGGCTTGACCGTGTCGTGGTTGACGCCGTGGACGATGTTCGGCACGTCGCCCTTGCCGGGCGCGGTCAGGACGACCTTGTCGATGCCGGGGCGCAGGTGCGTGGAGAGGCCCTCGCGGTCGCGCCACTTGCCGGTGTTGTCGATCAGGATGGCGTTCTCGATGCCGTACGCCGTGTAGTCGACCTCGGAGGGGTCGTTGGCGTAGATCACCTTGATCGTGTTGCCGTTGGCGACGATGGAGCTGTTCTCCTCGTCGACCGTGATCGTGCCCTGGAACTGGCCGTGGATGGAGTCGCGGCGCAGCAGCGAGGCGCGCTTCACGAGATCCTGCTCACCACCGCCGCGGACGACGATCGCGCGCAGCCGCAGACCGTTGCCCGAGCCGGCCTTCTCGATGAGGAGGCGGGCGACGAGGCGTCCGATGCGGCCGAAGCCGTAGAGGACGACGTCGCGTCCGTCGCGGCGCTCGATCTTGTTCTCACCGGTGGCGCCGGCGACGGCCTCGGCGGTGAACTCCGCCACCGACAGACCGCGGTCGTCGGTCTTGTAGTCGGCGGCCAGCATGCCGATGTCGATCTGGGACGGGCCCAGGTCGAGGGTGGTGAGCGTCTGGAGGAAGGGGAGCGTCTCGGTGACCGACAGCTCCTCGCCGGCTATCTGCCGGGCGAAGCGGTGGGTCTTGAGGATGCTGACCACCGACTTGTTCACCAGGGAGCGGCTGTGGAGGAGGACGGTGACGTCCTGCTCCCGGTGCAGCTTCCCGATGATCGGGATCATCGACTCCGCGATCTCCTCGCGGTTCTTCCAGCTGGTGAACGAGTCGTCATTGACAGTCACAAGTTTATCTTTCGAGCTAGGCGGCGCTCATATGGTACCCCCGGGCCCATTCGATCGATCAAGGGGTCCGGGGTGTGACGAGGGCCCCTTGTGGAGCCCCCGCACGCCCTTGCGCAGGCTCCGTCACGCTCCCGTCGCGCGCCGCTCCCGGGCGGCGGCCAGCCGCCGTTCGAGCGCCGCGCGCCGCTCCGGCCACTCCTCGGCGACGATCGAGAAGACGGCGGCGTCGCGGAGGAGGCCCTCCTCGCCCGGCACCCAGGAGCGGGACGAGCGGCGCAGGACGCCCTCGAAGGTGGCGCCCGCGCGCTCGATCGCCGCGCGCGAGCGGGCGTTGCGGGCGTCCGTCCTGAGCTCCACCCGTGCCGTGCCCCACTCCTCGAAGGCGTGCCGGAAGAGCAGGTACTTGGACTCGGCGTTCACCCCCGTTCCCTGGGCGGAGGCCGCGAGCCAGGTGAAGCCGACCTCGACCGCGCACAGCCCCTCGCCGGAGGGCCACGGGCGCGGCTGCCAGTAGGAGGTGGTGCCGACCACCCGGCCGGTCACCGCGTCGAGCTGCGCGTACGGGACGAGCAGCCCGTCGGCCGCGCGGCCGAGCTGGGTGTCGACGTACGCCCCCGTCTCCTCCCGCCCCGGCACCCAGGTGAAGCGGTACGAGTCCCGGTCCTCCGCCGCCGCCTCCGCGAGCCCGGCGGCGTGGTGGCGCCCCAGCGGCTCCAGGCGCACGAACGCGCCCTCCAGAACCGGTCCTTCCCGCGTGAAACCCATGGATCCGCAACTCCGTACGCGTCGAGCCGTCGATGACCGTGCAACCGTCGGGAAGGGTCGCAGAGTGCCGGGGGAGCGGCATCCGGATCTCACCAGGTGGGCGCGGACGGGAAGGACGGACGGTCGGTCAGGGGAAGACCGCTGCCCGGAAGGCGTCCCTGACCCGCGCCAGCGGCCCGGGGTCGCGGGTGAGGTAGAGCCGGTTGGTCAGCAGGACGGCCCAGCCGTCCCGCGCGGGTGACACCCAGAGGGCCGTGCCGGTGAAGCCGAAGTGCGCCCAGACGTCGTCCGCCGGGTCCGTGCCCGGCGCCGGGTGCCAGAAGAGCCCGCGCGGCGGGTCGAGGCGGCCGGTGCGCACGCGCAGCGAGGCGGCCGTCCACGCGGCGGAGAAGGTGCCGGGCACCGGGTCGAGGAGGTGGCGCAGGAAGCGGCCGGTGTCGGCGGCGGTGGTGAAGACGCCCGCGATGCCGCAGGCGCCGCCGAGGAGCCGGGTCGAGAAGTCGTGGACGGTGCCCCTGAGCCGGACGCCGCTCTCCACGTCGTACTCCGTCGGCGCGCACCGCTCGCGGAGGGCGGCCGGCAGCGGCCCGTACCGGGTCTCCGTCATGCCGAGGGGCGTCCAGACCCGCTCCCCGGCGAGCCGGGGGAGGGGCTGCCGGGTGAGGTGCTCGGCGAGGTAGCCGAGGATCAGGGCCGCCCGGTCGGTGTACGCGACGGCCTCGCCGGGCCGGTGCCGCAGCGGCTCGGACAGGACCCCGTCCCGTACGTCCTGCGGATCGGAGCCGTACAGGTGCCGCAGGTTGGCGCGCAGCGGCAGGCCCGCCGTGTGGGTGAGGAGGTGGTGGGCCGTGACGTCGGCGAGCGGCCGCCCGGCCGCCTCCGGCCAGTACGAGCCGAGCGGGGCGGACGGGTCGAGCTTGCCGGCGTCGACGAGGGTGCCGGTCACGGCCCAGACGGCGAGGACCTTGGTGAGGCTCGCCACGTCGAAGAGCGTGTCGGGGCGCGCCGGCCCGGCGGGGTCCGCCGGGTCGAGGACGCCGACGGCCCCGGCCGACAGGGTGGTGCGGGCGTCGCCCGCGGCCCACGCGGCGCCGGGGACGACGCCCGCGCGCACGGCGTCGCCGAGCAGCCGCTCGCAGGGGTCGGTGCGCTGTGCCAAGGCGGGCCTCCGACGGGATCGGGGCGGCCCGTCCGGCACCCCGGAGGACCGCGCTCCGAAGTCATGCCCGCGCCGAAGGGGAAGACACCCGTCCGGCGACGGAGATCGTCACCGGCGTCCCTCCCCCCCGGCGCGTCACCCCCCGGCCGGGGTCAGCGGCCCTCGGGGACGTCCGCCGCGCCCCCGGCGTCCTTGGGCTTCTCCTCGGGATCCGCCGTGCAGGTCACCTCGTCGCGCGGGGTGTAGTGGGTCTTGTAGGTCTCCCGCTTGACCTCGACGCCGTCGTTCTTGAACACCCGGTCCACCGAGATGTCGAAGCCCTCCAGGGGCGGCTGCGGCACGCACGCCTTGCCGGTGCCCTCGCGCTTCGCGGGCTGCGTGAGGTCGGTGCGCGGTCCGGCGACCGCCTCCACCGAGTCGTACTTCTTCGTCCCGAGGAAGCTCACGGTGACCGAGGAGTCCGTCGCGCTCGCCTTGATGTAGATCGGCTTGCCCGTGTCGTTGCGGAACTTCAGGTCCAGGCTGCCCCAGGCGACGGTCGCCTCGCGGCCGGCCGGGTAGCGCTCGATGTAGAAGGAGTGGGCGCCGTGCTCGACGGGCTTCACCCCGGCGAAGAACATGGCGTTGTAGACGGTGGTGGCCATGGCGGACACGCCGCCGCCGGGCGCGGACCGGTACTGGCCGTCGAGGATCATCGTGCCGTCGACGAAGCCGTTGTCCGGGGTGCGCTCGCCCACCGTCCTGTTGAAGCTCCACACCGCGCCGGGCTGCACGAGCGAGCCGTTGATCAGCTCGGCCGCCCGGCCGATGTTCGTCGTCCGGTACGGGGCCGAGGGGAAGTTCACCGTGAACGAGGACATCTGCTCGGTGATGCCGAGGCGGGCCAGCGAGTCGGAGGTCAGGTCGGGCCGCGTGACCTCGGTGGCCACCGTGGCTGTACGGGCCGCGTCGCCGGTCCGGGTGAGCAGCGGGCGGACGGCGTCGCCGAGGGCCTTCGCGGTCACCTCGTGGCCGGGCCGGCCCTCCGACTCCACGACGACCTTGCCGCCGCGCACGCCGAGGGTCGACTGCGTCGGCGCGTTCGTCAGGGAGGCGAGCGGCCGCGCCACGTCCGGGTCGCGCAGCAGCGCCTCCGCGTCCAGGTTCCCGCTGAGGTGCCCGTCGTCGTTCTTCACGGTGAGGTGGTCGCTCAGCGTGGCCGGGGAGATCCGCAGGCGCTGCCCCCCGGCCGTGAGCGTCACGGGACCGGAGAGGGCGGGCCCGGCGTACGTGTCGAGGAAGCGGTTCACCTCGGCGGCGGGCAGCTTCGGCCGGGTCAGGGCGACGGGGAGGGCGACCGGCGCCGCGCCCGTGGCGGCCGGATAGGCCGCGCGCAGGGACTCGGCGGCCCGGGCGGTGTCCAGCTTCCGGCCCGTGACCGGCTGGGTGGCGACGGCCTTCCCGTCGCGGAAGGCGACGGAGCCCTCGCGGACCGCCCGGTCGTTCCGCTTCGCCAGGTCGGCCACGGTGGCCTTCGCCCTGGCCTCGTCGTACGCGAAGACCGGCCGGATCTCGCGCTCGCCGGAGGAGAAGAGGCGCCGGACGACGGTGACGGGGTCGCGGGAGGGGTCGGCCGCCCGCTCGGTGGTCTTCGCCACGTCCACGGTCAGGCCGGCGGAGGCCGGGTCCACGGTCGACGCGAGGTCGCCGACCCGCACCGGGATCGGCGCCTTCCACGCGGCCGGGGCCGCGGCGGTGAGTCTCGCCTCGGCCTGGGAACGGCTCATGCCGCCGATGTCTATCCCGGCGACCCGGGTGCCGGCGGATATGTCGTCCCCGGTGGCGAGCAGGCCCGCACCGTACAGGCCGCCGGCGGCCACCGCGACCACACCGGTCGCGATCGCGGCCGTCCGCAGGCGCGGACGGCGCCCCTCGCGGGGCGTCGGGTCATGGTCGGTCGTGGAGCGGGGCACGCGCTCTCCCGGGGCGTCGGCGAGGAAGGGGAACCCCACGACGGTACGCCGAAAGAGTGTCTTATGCACATAAGGGCGGTTTGACCTGCGGCAATACGGAGGGCTGCGGAGGAGGTACGGAAGGTGGCGCCCGGGACCGTTCCGGAGCCTCCGGCGGGGGTGCGGCGGATGGGCCCGGGAGGTGTGGGAGGCGGGGCCCGGGACCTTCTCGCCGCGCCCCGGGGCCGCCCCGGCCCGCCTGATAGGTTCGCGGGCAACGCGGGCGGGGCGGCGTCCCGAGGGGGAGGAGCGGCACATGGCGGTGAGCGGGCGGCAGACCGGCAGGCCCACCCTGGAGGAGGTCGCCGCGCGGGCCGGAGTCGGCCGCGGCACGGTCTCCCGGGTCATCAACGGCTCCCCGAAGGTGAGCGAACGGACCAGGACCGCCGTCGAGCGGGCCGTCGCCGAACTCGGCTACGTCCCCAACCGGGCCGCCCGCGCCCTCGCCGGAAGCCGCACCGACGCCGTCGCCCTGGTCGTCCCCGAGACCGAGGCGCGGCTCTTCGCCGAGCCGTACTTCCTCGACATCATCCGCGGTGTCAGCGCCGAACTCGCCGACGCCGACAAGCAGTTGCTGCTCACCCTGATCCGCAGCGAGCAGGAGCGGCAGCGCTTCGAGCAGTACCTGGCCGCGCAGCGCGTCGACGGCGTCCTCCTCGTCTCCGTGCACGGAGACGACCCGCTGCCCGACCAGGTCCGCGCCCTCGGCCTGCCCGCCGTCCTCAACGGCCGCCGCTCGCGGGACGAGAGCGTCGCCTTCGTCGACTCCGACAACACCGGCGCCGGCCGGGCCGCCGTCGCCCACCTCGCCGCACGCGGCCGGCGGGCCGTCGCCACCATCACCGGACCGCTCGACATGTACGCCGCCCGCTGCCGCCTCGACGGCTACCGCGAGGGCCTCGCCGGAGCGGGGCTCGCGGCCGACGAAGGCCTCGTCGCGCACGGCGACTTCACCGAGGAGGGCGGCCGCCGGGCCATGCGGGAGCTCCTGGACCGCCGGCCCGGCCTGGACGCCGTCTTCGCCGCCTCCGACGTGATGGCGGCGGGCGCGCGGGCCGTCCTGCGCGAGGCGGGCCGCCGGGTCCCCGAGGACGTCGCCCTCGTCGGCGTCGACGACTCGGCCGTCGCCCGGCACATGGACCCGCCGCTCACCAGCGTGCGCCAGCCCATCGAGGAGATGGGCCGCGCGATGGCCCGGCTGCTCCTCCAGGAGATCGCCTCGCCCGGCGACCCCGACGACCGGCCCCGCCGGATGCTCCCCACCGAACTGGTGGTCCGCGAGTCCTCCTGAGCGGCTCTCGCGCGGCACCGACAGGTGGGGCGCCTCCCCCCGGAGCGCCGCCGGGCGGACGTACCGCCCGGCGTGTCGTTCGGGTGAGCCCAGCGGGCGGCGCGGCCGGGCGTGGGGTCGAATCGGGGCATGGCTTCCAACGACAGGCCCCGCACCGGCGGCTCCCCGAGGCCGCTGAGGGCCGGTGACACCTGGTGGTACGCCGCCATCGCGGGCGAGACCGCCGGCTCGTTCACCGCCCGCGTCCGCATCCGGGCCCGGCGCGGCTGCCTCGGGGCCGTCCTCCTGTTCACGGTCGTCTACGCGGGACTCGTCCTCACCGCGACCGGCCGCCGCTGGGGAGACGCCGCCACGACCGGCCGGCGCGCCGACAGCGCCGCCGCCGGCCTGCTCCGCGACCACCCCTCCCTCCCCGGGCTCACCACGCTCTCCCTGGTCCTCGGCTGCGTCCTCCTCCTCGCCGCCGGCCTGATACGCGGGCGGTACGCCCTCACCGGCCTCGCCGCCGGCGGAGTCGTCACCGCCCTCGCCCTCACCGGACTGCTCCGGCTGTACGCGCCGCGCCCCCGCGCCGCCGACACCGGGGCCCTCCTGCCCAGCGGCTTCCCCAGCGCCCAGACCGCCCTCGCCCTGGGCGTCGCCCTCGGCCTGGCCCTCGTCGTCCCCCACCGGCTGCGCACCCCCGCCGTCGGCGCCGCCACCCTCTGGGCCGCCGCCGTCGGCGCGTACACCCTCGCCGACGGCCGCCACCGGCCCGGCGACGTCATCGCCGCCGCCCTCCTCGTCCTCGCCGTCTTCGGCGGCCTGCTCGCCCTGCGCGCCCGCAAGGGCGAGGTGCGCCCGGCCCCCCGGCGCCTGCCCGCCCCCGCGTCCCTCCTGGTGTTCCTCCCGCTCGCCCTGGTCGCGGCCGGCGGCCTCGGCACCGGGATCTGGCTGCTCGGCGACGCCCTCGCCCTGCCCGCCACCGCCCCCTACGACCCGGCCGAGCTCCGGCTCGCCCACCGCTGCGGACAGGCCCTCGCCGCCGGGGTCACCGCCACCGCCGGAATCGTCCTGCTCGCCCTGCTCCGCCACGTCGACGTGAGCGGCCCCCCGCCCCCGTACCGGCTCGCCGGCCCGTTCGTCGAGGCCGCCGGGGTCCCGGAGGACGAGGAGCTCGTGGGGCCCTTTACCGAGGACCGCGATCACGAGATATCTTGATGTCGAGCAATCTCGCATACGCAGACGTGGAGCGGAGCACCCTGGTGACTGACTCGACCATCATCTACACCCACACCGACGAGGCGCCTGCCCTGGCGACCTACTCGTTCCTGCCCGTGATCCAGGCGTACGCCTCGCAGGCCGGAGTCACGGTCGAGACGCGGGACATCTCCCTCGCGGGCCGCATCATCGCCGTCTTCCCGGAGTACCTGGAGGAGGGCCAGCGCATCGCCGACGCCCTCTCCGAGCTGGGCGAGCTGGCCAAGACGCCCGAGGCCAACATCATCAAGCTGCCGAACGTCTCGGCGTCCATCCCGCAGCTCAAGGCGGCCGTCGCCGAG
This sequence comes from Streptomyces sp. NPDC007872, assembly GCF_042868165.1. Lineage (NCBI taxonomy): Bacteria > Bacillati > Actinomycetota > Actinomycetes > Kitasatosporales > Streptomycetaceae > Streptomyces > Streptomyces sp. NPDC007872. Next base: position 426,713 of record NZ_JBIAEA010000001.1, on the reverse strand, counting down.
CTCCAGGCCCAGGGCTACGCGCTCCCGGCCTACCCGGACGACCCGAAGACCGACGAGGAGCGCGAGATCCGCGCCCGCTACGACAAGATCAAGGGCTCGGCCGTCAACCCGGTCCTGCGCGAGGGCAACTCCGACCGCCGCGCCCCCGCCTCGGTGAAGAACTACGCCAAGGCCCACCCGCACCGCATGGGCGCCTGGACCCCCGAGTCCAGGACCAACGTCGCCACCATGGGCGAGAACGACTTCGCCTCCACGGAGAAGTCCGTCGTCATCGACGCCGACGACACGCTCCGCTTCGAGTTCACCGCCGCCGACGGCACCGTCAGCGAGCTCCGCGAGCCGCTGAAGGTCGTCGCCGGCGAGGTCGTCGACGCCGCCGTCATGCGCGCCGCCGCCCTGCGCACCTTCCTGAGCGAGCAGGTCGCCCGCGCCAAGGCCGAGGGCGTGCTCTTCTCCGTGCACCTCAAGGCCACCATGATGAAGGTCTCCGACCCCATCGTCTTCGGCCACGTCGTGCGCGCCTTCTTCCCGGCCACCTTCGCCAAGTACGGCGAGGCCCTCGTCGCCGCCGGCCTCTCCCCGAACGACGGCCTCGGCTCGATCCTCAACGGCCTGGACGGCGTCCCGCACCTGGGCGAGGAGATCAAGGCCTCCTTCGAGGCCGAGCTCGCCGAGGGCCCCGCCCTCGCGATGGTCGACTCCGACAAGGGCATCACCAACCTGCACGTGCCGTCCGACGTCATCGTCGACGCCTCGATGCCGGCCATGATCCGCACCTCCGGCCACATGTGGGGCCCGGACGGCCAGGAGGCCGACACCCTCGCCGTCCTGCCGGACCACAGCTACTCCGGCGTCTACCAGGCCGTCATCGAGGACTGCCGCGCCCACGGCGCCTTCGACCCGTCGACCATGGGCTCCGTACCCAACGTCGGCCTCATGGCGCAGAAGGCCGAGGAGTACGGCTCCCACGACAAGACCTTCGAGATCGCGCAGGCCGGCACCGTCCGCCTGGTGAACTCCGCGGGCGACACCGTCCTGGAGCAGGAGGTCGCCGAGGGCGACATCTTCCGCGCCTGCCAGACCAAGGACCTGCCCATCCAGGACTGGGTCAAGCTCGCCGTCACCCGCGCCCGCGCCACCGGCGACCCGGCCGTCTTCTGGCTGGACGCCGAGCGCGCCCACGACGCGCGGCTCATCGCCAAGGTCGAGCAGTACCTGCCGCAGCACGACACCGAGGGCCTGGACATCCGCGTCCTGTCCCCGGTCGAGGCCACCAAGTTCTCCCTGGAGCGCATCCGCCGCGGCGAGAACACCATCTCGGTCACCGGCAACGTCCTGCGCGACTACCTGACCGACCTCTTCCCCATCCTGGAGCTGGGCACCAGCGCCAAGATGCTGTCGGTCGTCCCGCTGATGGCGGGCGGCGGCCTCTTCGAGACCGGCGCCGGCGGCTCCGCCCCGAAGCACGTCCAGCAGCTCGTCAAGGAGAACTACCTCCGCTGGGACAGCCTCGGCGAGTTCTTCGCCCTGGCCGCCTCCTTCGAGCACCTCGCGACCACCACGGGCAACACCCGCGCCCAGGTCCTCGCCGACACCCTCGACCGCGCCACCGGCACCTTCCTCAACGAGGACAAGTCGCCGACCCGCCGCCTCGGCGGCATCGACAACCGCGGCAGCCACTTCTACCTGGCCCTGTACTGGGCCCAGGAGCTGGCCGCCCAGACCGAGGACGCGGACCTCGCCAAGGCCTTCGCCCCGTTCGCCGAGAACCTCGCGGCCAACGAGGGGAAGATCGTCGACGAGCTGATCGCCGTCCAGGGCTCCCCGGCCGAGATCGGCGGCTACTACCAGCCCGACCCGGCCAAGGCCGCAGCCGTGATGCGCCCGTCCGCCACCCTCAACGAGGCCCTCGCGTCCCTCGCCTGATCCGGCGCGCGGCCCCGTACCGCCCCGGCCGGAAACTCCTCCGGCCGGGGCGGTCCCGTCGGTGGCGCATGTGGCATCCGGGTGTGAACCTGGATGGATGAGTTGGGCATCTTGGACGACCACCGGTGTCTACACCGGGCGAGGTGGGGTGCTGACCGACGAGGCCGGGACCGTCACGGGCGATCTGACCGTGCACACCACCTGGACCGAGCGCGAAGCACGTGTGGCCGTGCAGTACAGCGGCGCGTCCGACTGGTTCACCATGTCGGGCAGTCCCGTCCCCTGCGCAACGGAGGAGGAGAGCCGCGAACTCCACGACGCCGTCGTGGAGGCCGTCCGGGAGGGAAAGGGGGCCACGGTCCCGAGACTTCCCGGACCCCTGGTGTAGGGCCGGACGCCCCGGCACCACCCGCACCCGGACAATCGAGCACCTGAGTACGACACGTATCCGGTACCGCGAGAAGTGTTATCCCTCCCGCGCCCACGGGTCTCCCGAAGACGGGGGACACGGACCCGGGACGAGGGAGCAGATCCATGCACAGCGACGAGCGCCGCACCACCGCCCTTGTGGAGGCGGCCAAGGCCGGTGACGTCCACGCCAGGGACGAGCTGGTCCGCGCCTTCCTGCCGCTCGTCCACAACATCGTGGGCCGTGCCCTGGACGGCCACGCCGACACGGACGACATCGTCCAGGAGACGATGGTCCGCGTCCTCGGCGGCCTGCCCGGCCTCCGCGACCCCGCCAGGTTCCGGTCCTGGCTCGTCGCCATCGCGATGAACGGGATACGCCGCCGCTGGCGCGAACGCCGGCAGGCCCCCGTGCCCGGCCTCGACCGGGCCGCCGACCTCGCCGACCCGGCCGGCGACTTCACCGAGCTCACCATCCTCCGCCTCGGCCTCTCCGGGCAGCGCCGCGACGTGGCCCGCGCCACCCGCTGGCTCGACGAGGACGACCGCGAACTCCTCGCCCTGTGGTGGCTGGAGGCCGCCGGCGAGCTGACCCGCGCCGAACTCGCCGAGGGCCTCGGCGTCCCCCCGCAGCACGCCGCCGTACGGGTCCAGCGGATGAAGGAGCGCCTGGAGACCGGCCGGGCGGTGGTCCGCGCCCTCGACGCCCTGCCGCCGTGCCCGGAGCTGACGGAGATCCTCGGCCCCTGGGACGGGCGTCCCTCCCCGCTCTGGCGCAAGCGGATCGCCCGCCACCTGCGCGCCTGCGACGCCTGCACGGCCCGGGTGACGGGCCGCCGCGGCCTCGCCCCCGTCGAGGGCCTCCTGGTCGGCATCGGACTCGTGCCCCCGCTCGGGATCGCCGCCGTCACGCCGGACGGGCCGGACCTGGAGCTCGCCGGACACGGGGACGGGACGGGCGCGGGACCCGGTGCGACCGGGGGGCCCGACACGCCCGCGGGGCCCGCCGGGGCCGCCGACGGTCCCGCCGTACGGGCCGGTGACGGGGGAGGGGCCGCCGGCCGGTGGACCCCGGGGCGCGGGGCGGCGGCCGCCGGGGTCGCCGCCGTCGCCGTGCTCGGAGCCGTCGCCCTCCTCGTACCCTCCGCACCCGAGGCGCGCGTGCGGCCCGAGCGGCCCGTCACGGCGCCCCCGACGACCCCCGCCCCCACGACGCCCGCCCCGACCACCGCGTCCCCGACCCCGGCGGCCACCACCACGACCCCCGCGCCGACGACCACCACCCCGGCGCCCCGCCGCACCACCCCGCCCCCGCCGCCGCCCGCCCCCGGGGAGCGGGTGACCGCCCTCGTCAACCGGCTCCGGGCGCGGGCGGGCTGCGCCCCGCTGCGCACCGACCCCCGGCTCGTCGCGGCGGCCCGCGCCTACGCCCGCGACATGGTCGCGCGGGGCTACTACGGACACAGCAGCCCGGAGGGCGAGTTCGCGGGCGCGCGGATCACCGCCGCGGGGTACGACTGGAGCGCCTGGGCCGAGAACCTGGCCAGGGGCGCGACCGGCCCGGAGGCCGTCGTCGAGGACTGGCGGGACGGCTCGATGCACGAGGAGAACATGCTCGACTGCCGCTACCGGGACACCGGCGTGGCGTCGGTGCCCGGTCCCCGGGGCACGGTCTGGGTGCAGAAGCTGGCCGCGCCCGCCCCCGGGCGGGGATGACCGCGGGAGCCAGCGGCGGGAATCAGCGCTTGACGCCGAAGTTCTGCACCCACCAGGGCCCGTTGGACGTCACGGCCACCCCGACGCCGATGTCCTTGAGGGAGCAGTTCAGGATGTTCGCCCGGTGGCCGGAGCTCCCCATCCAGTCCGCCACGGCACGGGCCGGGGTCTTCGGCCCGCGGTGGATGTTCTCCGCCCAGGTCGACCACGCGTAGCCGGCGCCCTTCATCCGGTCGCCCGCGTCCCGCCCCTCGGGGCTCATGTGCTCGTAGTAGCCGCGGGCGGCCATGTCGGCGGCGTGTCCCTGGGCCGCCGTCCGCAGGTTCTTGTCGGTCCTGAGCGGACGGCAACCGGCCCGTGTGCGTTCGGCGTTGGTCAGGGCGATGACCTCCCTGACGAACCGCTCGCTCTTGCGGGCGGCGGCCGTTCCGCCCCCGGGGACCACGACGGGCAGCCGCTCCGACAGTTGCGCCCGCGCCTGCTCGGGCTCCGCCTCCACCCGTACGGGCACGGGCACGGGCGCGGTCACGGGTGCGGGGGAGACGGCGGCCGCCGGGCCGCCGACCGCCGGGCCGCCGGCCGTCGAGGCCAGGTACGCCCCCGCCGCCACCGTGAGCGCGACGGCCGCCGCCCCCGTGACGGTCACAACCGTGCGGAACCCCGGGCGGCGCCGGGCCCCGCCTCTCCCTCGATGCCGGCCGCCCGTCCGCGCGGGCCGCGCGCGCCGGTCGGAGGGTCGGGGACGGACGTGGTACCGCATGGTGCTCCGCTCTCTCGCCGGGATCGCCGGACGGCCGGCACTGGGGAGAGCTGCCGGGGCGACGGTGACGACACTTTCCGGCCCCGGCCGTCCCGACACCCCTCGTCAACCCGGCGCGTCAGCTCACGGCGAAGCCTTTCAGCCCTGCGGAACGACCGCCACCGGGCAGGGGGCCAGATGGAGTGCCGCGTGCGCCACCGAGCCGATCCGCGGACCGACGGCACCCCGCTTGGCCCGCCGTCCGACCACCAGGAGCTGCGCGGCCCCCGACTGCGAGAGCAGCACCTGCCCCGCGCTGCCCAGTTCGACGTGCTCCTCGACCCGGACGTCCGGGTGCTTCTCCCGCCAGGGGGCCAGCGCCTCGCGCAGCGCCTTCTCCTCGTACGGGACGAGCCCGCCGGCCTCGTCGGCGAGCCGCATCGAGGCCGGGCTGTACGCGTAGAGGGCCGGCAGGCTCCACGCGCGCACGGCCCGCACGGAGGCCCCGCGCGCGGCGGCCGTCTCGAAGGCGAAGCCGAGCGCGGCGGCGCTGTCCTCCGGGCTGCCGAGCTGGCCGACGAGCACGTGCCCGGCGGCCGGTTCGGCCCGCTCGCCGTCACGGGACCGGACGGCCACCACGGGACGGGTGGCGCCGGCGATGATCTGCTGTCCGTACGAGCCGAGCAGGAACCCGGCCACGGGGCCGTGGCCGCGCGAGCCGATGACGAGCATCTCGGCCCGCTCCCCGGTGTCGAGCAGCGCGGCGACCGGGGTGTCGGGCAGCACCTCGGCCGAGAGCTCCAGGCCCGGGTGCCGGCGCGCGATCTCCTCCTCGGCCTCGCGCAGGACCGCCCACGCGGCCCGCCCCTGGGCCTCGGGGTCCTGGACCAGGGGGAGGTCCAGGGGTTCCCAGCGCCAGGCGTGCGCGAGCCGTAGCGGGAGGCCCCGGTGCAGGGCCTCGCGGGCGGCCCAGTCCGCCGCGGCGAGACTCTCCGGGGAACCGTCCACTCCTGCGACGATCTCACGACTCATCAGGCTGCCTCCGTCGGTGCGGTGCGGGTCCGCCGGCCTGCGGACCCCCTCCCTTCCAGCTTGGGCCCAACGGCCGCCCGACGGCAGGGCCGTACGTCCCGACATGCTGTTCTCCCCCGCCGCGGAGGCACGGCGGGGGAGGTGGCTCAGGCCAGCAGGGTGAGCCGGGCGTGGGTGCCGTTGAGGTAGTGGTCCCCGATGTCCCGGAGCCGGTGGTCCGCCCGGGTCGGGGCGGTGAGCGCGCGGGCGTTGCGCCAGAAGCGGTCGAACCCCGGTCCGCCGCCCCGGGAGTCGGCGCCCGCCGTGCCGTCCACCAGTTCGAGGATGCGGGTGGTGATGTGGACGGCCGCCCGGCCGGTGACGGTCTCGGCCGCCGCGACGAGGACGGAGATGTCGGCGCGCTCCTCCAGGGTCAGCGACCACTCGGCGTGCAGGCCGCGGGCGAGGGCGTCCGTCGCCCGCTCCACCACCGCGGCGGCGGCGTGCGCGGCGGTCGCCAGCTCGCCGTAGGCCAGGAGGAGGTACGGGTCGTCCCCCGACCCGACCGGGACGGCGCCGTCCCCGGCCGCCGGGCCGCCCGCGCCGCCGGCCGGGGCGGGCCCGGCCTGGTCGGCGCGGCTGATGTCCCGGGCCTCGGCCAGGGCCCCCTCGGCGATGCCGAGGCCGACCTGGGTGAGGAGCAGCCGCAGGGCGAGCGGGGCGAGGGTGGTGAACGGGGCGACGGCGTGTTCGTCGTGCGGCAGGACGCCGAGGACGTGCTCGGGCGGTACGGGGACGTGGTCGAAGGTGACGGTGCCCGCGCCGGCCAGGCGCTGCCCGACCCGGTCCGTGCCCGCGTCGGTGAACACCCCCGGGTGGGCCGGGTCCACCAGGACGACCAGGAGGTCGCCCGTGCCGCCGGGGCGCGCGCCGACGACGAGTCGGTCGGCCACCGTGACGCCGGAGGCGAAGGCGCGGCGCCCGTCGAGGATCCAGCCGCCGCCGCTGCCCTCGGCGGGGGTGAGCGTGAGGCCGGGGTCGGTCGTGGCGCGCGGCGGCTCGACGCCCCCGGCGAGCAGCCAGCGCTCCTCCGCCGTACACACGTCGAGGGCGGGCGGACGCCGGTGGGCGGCCCCCGTCCGGCGCGCGCCGGCCGTCCCGCCCGTCTCCGCCGAAGGGCTCGCGCTCTCCGCCGCGGGGTCCCGGTGCTCCGTCGTGGAAGCGGTGTCCGTCCCCGTCGGGCGGGGGGCGTGCGCCTCGTGGGCGGGGCCGAAGAAGCGGCTGCTCCACGAGAGCGCGTAGTGGTGGGCGAGGAGTTCGCCCACGGAGCTGTCGGCGGCGGAGATCTCCCGTACGACCGCGCACGCGGCCCGCCAGTCGGCGCCCCGCCGGGACGGCCCCGGCGCGGTGAGGAGGGCGGGCAGGCCCGCCTCCTGGAGCCGGGCGACCTCGTCGAAGGGCGCCTTGCCCGCCCGGTCCCTGGCCAGGGCGTCCACGGCCAGGTCGTCGGCGAGCTCCCGGGTGACGCGGGGCCAGATCTCGTCGTCCGCGGGCCGGTCGACGACCCGGCCGGCCGGTGCGGAGGCGGTGCGCACAGCAGGTCTCTTCGGCGATTTCCTCGGCGTACTCACGTCACCTCACATGATCCCTGGCTATCCCCACTGGAATAGTAGGGATAGTGGCAGAGGTGACCGCCGCTCCCCAAGGGGCGTCCGCAGGGTGGACAAGGGCGTCTTGACCGATGAGACGGTGTCAAGTCGGCGCAGGTCGCACGAGGTTGCCCCGGCCGGTCGAAGGCAGAGTGGGGGCGGGGCGAGGGCCGGTCAGGGGTTGGTCCAGGCCTCCGGATCGTCGGCGAGCGCGACGATCCCGGCCGGCAGCTTCGCCGCCGCCACCTCCGCGAGCGAGACGCCGAGCACCTCGCGGACCCCCGCCCGGAGCGCGATCCACAGCGTCAGGAGCGACTCGGCGGGACCCGTGTACGACAGCTCCGGCGGCCGCTCCCCGCGCACCGAGACCAGCGGGCCGTCCACGCAGCGGATGACCTCGGCGACCGAGATGGTCTCGGCGGGCCTGGCCAGCCAGTACCCGCCGTTGCCGCCGCGCTGGCTCTGCACCAGGCCGCCCTTGCGCATGTCCCCGAGGATGCCCTCCAGGAACTTGTGCGAGATGCCCTGGTCCTCCGCGATGGCCTCGGCCTTCAGCGGGCCCGCGTCCCGGGCGGCGGCGAGCTGGAGGGCGGCACGCACCGCGTAGTCGGCCCTGGCTGAAATGCGCATGCGCGCATTATTCCGTACGGTCGGGACGGATCCACCCGCCCGTGGAACGCGCCGTACCGCCCGCCGTGCCCGCCCGCCCGTGGGACGCGTCGTACCGCGCTGTGAGACGAGCCGTACCGCACCCTTGACGCCGTCCGTGACCGGCCGGACACTCATGGACGGGAAAACCGAGCGAACAGGTAGGAAACCATGGGACGCACCGGCCGGAGGGACACCGCATCCGCCGCGCTCCTCCCGCGCTCCCTCCCCCTGACGTCCCGCCGCCACATCGACCTGCTGCGGGTCTGCAGCGCCGCGTAGTCGCCGCCGCCTCCCGGGCGGCCCCGCGCCACCTCCGCCCGGCAGGCCCCCTCCTCGCGGTCCGCACGTCTCCTCCTGCACGCATCTCCGCCGCCCCGGGGCCCCGTTCGGCCCGCGCCGTCGCCGAGCCGCCGCGACCGGCGCCGCCGTGCGCCGCCCCGCTCCGGCACCGAGCACCCTCAAGGGAGAAGCATGTCCGTCGTCCCGTCCTCGCTGCTGCCCGCCTCCGCCGTGCCCGCCTTCCGCGGCCGCATCGGACGCGACGTGCACAGCGGCCACTACGCCGTACCGCACCGCTACCGCCTCCACGTCGCACCGTCCGGCCCCGGCTGTCTGGGCATCGCCCTCACCCACGGCCTGCTCGGGCTCGACGACACCCTCCCGCTCACGGTCCTGCCCGACACCCCCGACACCCCCGACGGCGGGTACGCGGCGCTCCGCCCGCTCTACGAGGCCAGCGCCCACCTCTACGACGGCCCCGCCTCCGCGCCCGTCCTCAGCGACGGCTGGACCGGCCGCATCGTCACCACCCACGTCCCCGACATCCTCCGGGACCTCGCCCTGCGCTTCCGCGGCGACGGCCCCGACCTGCTGCCGGAGGAGCACCGCGCCGAGATCGACGCCGTGGCCGACCTGTGCGAGCGGAGCGTCAACCGGGCCGCCCAGCGGGCCGGCGAACTCGGACTCGACGACGAGGCCGCCCACCACGAGCCCCTCGGCGTCCTCTTCGCCGCGCTCGACTCCCTGGAGGACCGCCTCGCCCGACGGCCGTACGTCCTCGGCGACGGACCGACCCTCGCCGACGTCCACGTCTGGATCACCCTCGTCCAGCTCGACACCGTCCACCGCTGGCACCTGGACGCCGCCGCCATGGACCGGGTCGCCGACCACCCGGCCCTCTGGGCGTACGCCCAACGCCTGGCCGCACGCCCCGAGTTCGCCCGCCACCTCGACATCGACGCCGTCCTGCGCCGCCACCGCGCCCACTGCCGGGGCCGCGAGGCGGCGGGCGCGGGGATCCGCATCGTCGACTGGTCGGCCGCCCCGCGCTGACGGCCCGGGAACGGGGTCCGGGGAGCACCTTCCCCGGACCCCGGCGATCCCGCGTCCTCCCCTGCCGTCACCCACCGTGTCCGCGCGGGTCGCGGGTGTGGCCGACGGCCGCCAGTATGGAGCGACGCAGGAACAGGAGGACGCCATGCTGCTGCCCGACAGGAACACGGTCGACCGGTTGCTCCGGCACTACCGTGCCCAGGAGCGGACCGTGCTCGCCCGGCCGTGCGACCTGTCGGCCCGACGGCGCTTCGAGGACACGGCGTACACCCTCTGCGTCCTGATGGGGGAGCGCAGCGCCCGCGCGGCGGTCCGCGCCGCCGAACGGTACGTGACCGGGAACCGGGCCCCGGCCCGGCCGGCCCTGGAGGGCCTGCCGGGAGCCTGACCCTCCGGGCCCGGCACCCTCCCGGTCCCTCCCGCGCCTCCCGTCGTGCTCCCCGGAAGGGACCGGAAGGGAGCGCAAGGGAGCGCAAGGGACGGAGGAGACCGGAAGAGATCAGGAATCGAGAAGCGTCGTCGTCGTGCCGCCATTAGCGTGACAGCCATGGGCATCGCGGCCCCCCGGAGGACCGGACCCGAGAACCGGGTTCGCCCACAGGACCCGAGGACCGGGCGCGATGGCCCACCCTTTCGGCCCCGCGCGACAGCAGGAGACACGATGAGCAAGGCCCCCGGGTCGGACGAGCAGACGTCCGTGCCGCACGCCGCCGACCGCCACGACCTGATCCGTGTGCACGGCGCGCGCGAGAACAACCTCAAGGACGTCAGCATCGAGATCCCGAAGCGCCGCCTCACGGTCTTCACCGGCGTCTCGGGCTCGGGCAAGAGCTCGCTCGTCTTCGACACGGTCGCCGCCGAGTCGCAGCGGCTGATCAACGAGACCTACAGCTCCTTCGTCCAGGGCTTCATGCCGACCCTGGCCCGGCCCGAGGTCGACGTCCTCGAAGGCCTCACCACCGCGATCATCGTCGACCAGCAGCGCCTCGGCGCCGACCCGCGCTCCACGGTCGGCACCGCCACCGACGCCAACGCGATGCTGCGCATCCTCTTCAGCCGGCTCGGCACACCCCGCATCGGCCCGCCCAGCGCGTACTCCTTCAACGTCCCCTCCGTGCGGGCGAGCGGCGCGATCACCGTCGAGAAGGGCGCCAAGAAGGCCGTCAGGGCGACCTTCGAGCGCACCGGCGGCATGTGCGTCCGCTGCGAGGGCCGGGGCACGGTCTCCGACATCGACCTCACCCAGCTCTACGACGACTCCAAGTCCCTCGACGGGGGCGCGCTCACCATCCCCGGCTACACCACCGGCGGCTGGAACCACCGCCTCTACACCGAGTCCGGCCTCGTCGACCCGGCCAAGCCCATCCGCTCGTACACGAAGAAGGAACTGCACGCCTTCCTCCACCACGAGCCGACCCGGATGAAGATCGCGGGGATCAACATGACCTACGAAGGTCTGGTCCCCCGCATCCAGAAGTCCTTCCTGGCCAAGGACAAGGAGGGCATGCAGCCCCACATCCGGGCGTTCGTCGAGCGGGCCGTCACCTTCACCACCTGTCCCGGGTGCGACGGCACCCGGCTCGCCGAGGGCGCCCGCGCCTCGAAGATCGGGAAGGTCAGCATCGCCGACGCCTGCGCGATGCAGATCAGCGACCTGGCCGCCTGGGTGCGCGGCCTCGACGAGCCCTCGGTGGCCCCGCTGCTCACCGCGCTCCAGCTCACCCTCGACTCGTTCGTGGAGATCGGCCTCGGCTACCTCTCCCTCGACCGCCCCGCGGGCACCCTCTCGGGCGGCGAGGCGCAGCGCGTTAAGATGATCCGCCACCTCGGCTCCTCGCTCACCGACGTCACCTACGTCTTCGACGAGCCCACCGTCGGCCTGCACCCCCACGACATCCGGCGGATGAACGACCTCCTGCTCCAACTGCGCGACAAGGGGAACACGGTCCTCGTCGTCGAGCACAAGCCGGAGGCGATCGCCATCGCCGACCACGTCGTGGACCTCGGCCCCGGCGCCGGTACGGCCGGAGGCACGGTCTGCTTCGAGGGGACCGTCGAGGGCCTGCGGGCCTCCGGCACCGTCACCGGCCGCCACCTCGACGACCGCGCCTCCCTCAAGGACGCGGTGCGCGAGCCCGCCGGAGTCCTGGAGATCCGCGGCGCGTCCGCGCACAACCTGCGCGACGTCGACGTCGACGTTCCCCTCGGGGTCCTCACCGTCGTCACCGGCGTCGCGGGCTCCGGCAAGAGCTCCCTCGTGCACGGCTCGCTCCCCCCGGGCGCGGACGTGATCTCCGTCGACCAGAGCCCGATCCGCGGCTCCCGGCGCAGCAACCCCGCCACGTACACCGGCCTGCTCGACCCGATCCGCAAGGCCTTCGCCAAGGCCAACGGCGTCAAGCCCGCCCTCTTCAGCGCCAACTCCGAGGGCGCCTGCCCCACCTGCAACGGCGCGGGCGTCCTGTACACCGACCTCGGGATGATGGCCGGCACCTCCTCCACCTGCGAGGACTGCGAGGGCAAGCGGTTCCAGGCCTCGGTGCTCGAACACCTCCTCGGCGGCCGGGACATCAGCGAGGTCCTCGCCATGTCCGTGACCGAGGCCGGGGAGTTCTTCGGCTCCGGCGAGGCCCACACCCCGGCCGCGCAGCGGATCCTGGCCCGGCTCGCCGACGTGGGCCTCGGCTACCTGACCCTCGGCCAGCCGCTCACCACGCTCTCCGGCGGCGAGCGGCAGCGGCTCAAGCTGGCCACCCACATGGGCGAGAAGGGCGGGATCTACGTCCTCGACGAGCCGACCACCGGCCTCCACCTCGCCGACGTCGAGCAGCTCCTCGGCCTGCTCGACCGGCTCGTGGACTCCGGCAAGTCCGTCGTCGTCGTCGAGCACCACCAGGCGGTCATGGCGCACGCCGACTGGATCATCGACCTCGGCCCCGGCGCCGGCCACGACGGCGGCCGGATCGTCTTCGAGGGCACGCCCGCCGCCCTGGTCGCCGCCCGCTCCACCCTCACCGGGGAGCACCTCGCCGAGTACGTCGGGGCCTGACGGGCGGCGGAGCCCGACCGGCGGCGGGGCGGGGTGAGGGCCCCGGGACCCTCACCCCATGGCCCCGCTCCACGGCCCCCGCCCCGCGGTCCTCAGTCCTGCGGGGAGCGGTCGGCCCCGGCGCCCGCCCGGCGCCGCCACGCCCACAGCGCCAGCGCCGCCGCGCAGGCCGCGCCGATCAGGCCCAGCGGAAGGCCGGCCGACGCGCCCGAGGCCGCCGCCGCGCCGGACGCGTCCTTCCCGAGGGCGGCCTCGGCGGGGGCTTCCCCGGTCCGGGCCTCCTTCCCCGGCGCGCCCGAGGCCGGGGCGCCCTTCGCCCGGACGCCCTCGCCGGGCTCGGCCCCCGCCCGGGGCGCCGTCTCCGCCCCGGCCCCGTCCCGTCCGCCACGGGCCGCCGCCACGGCACGCGCGTCCGCCTCCGCCTTCGCGCGCTCCGGCAGCAGCGAGCCCACCGGCCGGACGCGGTCCGCCGCGTCGAAGCCCCAGTCGAGCAGCGACCGCGCCTCCTCGTACACGGCGTACCCGCCGCCCTCCTGCGGGTTCATCACCGAGACGACGAGGGTCCGGTCGCCCCGCTTGGCCGCGGAGACCAGCGTGTTGCCCGCGTTGCTCGTGTAGCCGTTCTTGATGCCGATGAGCCCGGGGTAGCGGTCCACTCCGTTCGCCCCGGTCAGGAGCCGGTTGGTGTTGGCGATGCCGTACGACCACGAACCCGCCGGGAAGTCCGCGTACCGCGTCGAGCAGTAGCGGGTGAACGCCGGGTCCTGGAGCCCGGCCCGGCCGAAGACCGCCAGGTCGTACGCGGAGGACACCTGCCCCGGGGCGTCGTAGCCGTCCGGGGAGACCACGTGGGTGTCGTCCGCCCCCAGGGAGCGTGCCTTCTCCTGCATCTTCCCGGCCATCGCGTCCCAGCCGCCGTTCATCGCGGCGAGCACGTGCACCGCGTCGTTCCCGGAGCTGAGGAAGACGCCGTTCCACAGGTCCGAGACCTTGTACGTGTACCCCTCCTTGATCCCGACCAGGCTGCTGCCCGCCCCGATGCCGGTCAGCTCGGAATCGGCCACGGTGTGCTGCTCGGAGGGATCGTGGTGGGGGAGCGCGGTGAGGGCGAACAGCGTCTTGAGCGTGCTGGCGGGCGGCAGCTTCCGGTGCGCGTCCCGCGCGGCGAGCACCTCACCCGTGGACACGTCCGCGACCACCCACGACAGCGCGGAGGCCGGGGGCAGCCGGGGCGCGCCCGCCAGCGGCTGCACCTGCACGCCCCGCCGGTCGAGCCGGGCCGGATCGACGTGCCGGCGCACGGGCGGAGTGGGTTCCCCGACGGCGGAGGCCGGGGAGACGGCGGAGACCGTGGGGGCGGGGGAGGCGACGGCCGCCGGAACGGGCAGCACGAACAGCAGGGCCGCGGAACCGGCGGCAGCGTGACGGACAGCGGACGTGACGATCATTCGGCCACCGTAGGGAGGAGGTGACGAACCCGCAGATCGGAGTGCGCCGACCGGGGGAGCGGGTGTGGCGTACGGCGGCGCGTCGTGGGCCGACCGGGTGGTCCCGGACCGGCGCCGCCCGCCCGCGACCGCCGGTGACGCCTCCTCACACCCGGCCCGGCGCACCATCGTTCGTACGGGGCCCCCGGCGTCGGCGCACCACCGTTCCGTACGGGAGGCTCCCCGGCCCCGCCCGCCCCGTCCCGCCGCCGCCCCCGGCCGTGCGCCCTGCCGCTCCGGACAACTCCGTACGAGAACAACGGGGTTGACCGTAGGATCTGACCGCTCGCGTGCCGCACCGGCCGTCCCGCAGTCAGGAGTTCCCTCCGTGAACACCGCGAACACCCCGCACCCCGCCGACCCCTCCGGCCGGACGCCGTACCGCCTGGATCCGGCGGGCGGCTGTCCGCACGCGGACAACGCGCGACTGCTCGCCGGGGGCGCGGTGGTCCCGGTGGTCCTGCCCGGCGAGGTCGAGGGCATGGCGGTACTGGGCCACGACGCGCTGCGCGAGTTCCTCTCCCATCCCGACGTCGCCAAGGGCGCCCGGCACTTCACCGCCCTCGCCGAGGGCCGCATCCCCGACGGCTGGCCGCTGCGGACCTTCGCCACCGTGCCCGGCATGACCACCGCGGACGGCGCCGACCACCGCAGGCTGCGCACCCTGGTCAGCAGCGCCTTCACCGCCCGCCGGGTCGAGGCGCTCCGCCCGCGCGTCGAGGCCGTCACCGCCGGACTCCTCGACGGACTCGCCGGGGCCGCCGCGGCCGGCGACGGCGTCGCCGACCTGCGCCGGCACTACGCGCTGCCGCTGCCGCTCGGGGTCATCTGCGAGCTCTTCGGCGTCGACCCGGCCCATCAGGACCGGCTGCACCACCTCTCCAGCCTGGTCGTCGCCACCGACACCGAACCCGCGCGGGCCGTCGCCGCCAACCAGGAGCTCGCCGCGCTCCTCGCCTCCATCGTCACCGCCAAGGCGGCCGACCCCGGCGACGACCTCACCAGCGCCCTCATCGCCGCCCACGGCGAGGACGGCGACCGGCTCAGCGGGCCCGAGCTCATCGGCACGCTGCTCCTGATGATCATCGCGGGCCACGAGACCACCCTGAACCTGATCACCAACGCGGTCCGGGCGCTCTGCGCCCACCGCGACCAGCTCGCCCTGGTCACCGAGGGCCGCGCGACCTGGGCGGACGTGGTGGAGGAGACCCTCCGCTGGGACAGCCCGGTCAGCTACTTCCCGTTCCGCTACCCGACCCGGGACCTCACCGTCGACGGCACCCTCATCCCCCGGGGCACCCCCGTCCTCGCCGGGTACTCGGCGGCGGGCCGCGACACCGGGGCCCACGGCCCGGACGCCGACCGCTTCGACGTCACCCGCGCCGCGACGGCGAAGCACCTCTCCCTCGGCCACGGCCCCCACTACTGCCTGGGCGCCCCGCTCGCCCGCCTGGAGGCCACCACCGCCCTGGAGGCCCTCTTCACCCGCTTCCCCGACCTGGACCTGGCCGTCCCGGAGGAGGGCCTGACCCGTCACGCCGGCTTCGTGGGCAACAGCGTCCGCACGCTCCCGGTCCGGCCGGCCCGCTGATCCCCGGGCACGGAGCCGAGGCCGCCCGGCGGGGGCCTCAGCCCGCCCGCCCCCACGCCGGCGGGGAGGAGGACCGCAGGGAGGAGACGACGCTCAGGAGCCGGTCCTCGTTCCCGGCGAGGCCGGCCGCGCGGAGCGCCTCGTCGGCCTCCGCCATCGGACGGGTGAGCATCGCCCCCGCGTACGGCGCGAGCCGCGGGTCCGCCAGCACGGCCCGGGTGGACGCGAGCAGCCGCAGATACGCCTGGGCCGCCGCGCGCTCGTCGGCGGTGATCGTGGTCATGTCGGGCTCCCTCTCGACAGTTCGGCTCCCACCACCTTCTCGCACGCCTCTGACAATCAGGCCCGGCCCCGCCCGTCCAGGTGGGCGGCCAGCCGCTCCAGGAAGGCCTGCTGGCCCACGACGAGCAGCGGGGCCGCCGCCTCCGGGGCGAACCAGCCGACCCGGTCGATCTCCGGGAACTCCTCCAGGCGGCCGGAACGGGGCGGCCACTCCAGGGTGAAGGTGCCCGGCACGATCCGCTCCGGGTCCAGGTCGCCCTCGACCGCCCGGACGGTGACGAGCTTCCCGTTGCGCTGCCGGCTCTCCCCGAGGTCGATCCAGTCGCCCTCGGGGGCGGCGAGGCCCAACTCCTCCCGGAACTCCCGGCGGGCCGCCGCGTCGGGCTCCTCGTCGGGTCCGTACTCGCCCTTGGGGATCGACCAGGCGCCCTCCTCGCGGGACGCCCAGAAGGGCCCGCCCATGTGGCCGATGAGGACCTCGACACCGCCGTCCGCCGTCCGGCGGAAGACCAGGAGACCCGCGCTGCGCTTGACGCGTTCGATCGGCATGGACCCAGTGTGTCCGAAGGCCCCCGCCCGCGCAGCCCGCCGGGACGCCCCCGGCGGTGTGCCCCGGCGCACGCCGACCGGCGCACGCGCCTCCCTCACTCCTCCGCCCCGACCGTCACGGACCCGCCCGCCGGGTCCGCCCCGCGCGTCCAGCCGGGCCCGAGCCGTACGGAACGCCACGGCACCAGCGTTCCGCGCAGCCGCTCCCGCCGCAGCCGTACGCCGTCCTGCGAGACGGTCAGGACCGGCCGTACGAGACGCTGCTCCGGCCGTACGAGCAGGGTCGTGGCCTCCGGGCCGAGGAGACCGGGCGTCACCCACCGCAGGGCCCCCGCCGCCGCGACCGGCACCGTACCGGCGGGCCGGGGCGAGCCGTCGAGGTGATCGAGGTGAGCGAGCCGATCGAGGTGAGCGAGCACCGCGTCGGCCGCCGCCCGCCCCTCGGCGGCGGCCACCGGGGCCGGTTCCCCGCCGTGCAGGAGGTTGCCGGCCGCGAAGACCCCGGGAGCGGCGGTGCGGAAGGCGCCGTCCACCACCGGGCCCCGCGTGCCCGGTGCGAGCGGCAGCCCGCGGGCGCGGGCGAGCTCGTGGTCCGGGACCCAGTCGCCGGTGAGGACCACCGTGTCGCACCGCAGGACGGACGCGCGGCCGTCCCGTCCCCGGACCGCGAGGCCGGTCAGCCGCCCGCGCCCGAGCAGCTCCGTCACGACCGTGCCGGTGAGCAGCGGCACGGCCTCGAACCCGGTCGCCGGGAAAGGGAGTTCGGTGACGACCGCCGCCACCTCCACCCCGGCCGCGCGCAGCGTCCGCACCGCGCTCCGGGCCACCGGCTCGCCGCCGACGACCACGGCCCGCCGCCCCACGTACTCCGGCCCCACATGCCCCGGCCCCGCGTGCTGCCGCCCCGCACGTCCCTTCCGGCCCCCGAACCGCTCGACCGTCCGCTGGAGTTCGCCCGTGGTCAGCACCCCGGCGGGCCGCGTCCCCGGCAGGAGCCGGGCGCTGCGGGGGCGTTCGCGCGCGCCGGTGGCGAGGACCACCGCGCGGGCCGCGATCCGTTCGAGCCCGGCCGGGGAGGTGACGTCCAGGGCGAGCGGCCCGGCCCAGCCCGTGGCCGAGACGCCGGTGCGCACGGCGGCCCCGGCCCGCAGCGCCTCCCGCACCGCCCGTCGCGCGTGACCCGGCCCGTCCAGGGGCCGCCCCCGCGGGTCCGCGCCGAACCCCGGGCGCGCGCAGTGGCGCGGGACCCCGCCCGCGGCCGTCTCCCGCTCCAGGACCTCGACGCGGCCCGCGCCCGCCGCCGCGAGCCGGGCGGCCGCGGCGAGACCGGCGGGCCCGGCGCCCACGACGAGCACGTCGACCGTACGGTTCACCGGCCGTCCCCTCCGTCCTTCTCCGCCGGGAGGCGTGACTCCTCGAACAGCGCCCGCACCTCCGCGCCGCAGAAGGTGCCCTGGCAGCGGCCGCCCCGGGCCCGGGTCCTGCGCCGCAGCCCGTCGAGGCCGCCCGGGGGGATCGTGGAGGCGAGCGCGGCCCGGATCTCGCCCCGGGTGACCCGCTCGCAGTGGCAGACGACCGCCCCGAACCCGGGCTCCCGGGCGATGAGTCCGGCGTCCCGGTACGGCCGGGGGAAGGCCTCGCCGAGGTTCGGCATGCGGACCGGGGCGAGCGGCCGCTCCGGTCCAGGGTCGAGCCCGCAGTCGGCCAGGAGGCCGAGCACGTGCTCCGCGATCGCCAGGGAGGCGCTGAGTCCCGTGGAACGGATCCCGCCCACCGTCACGTACCGCAGGGCGGGGTGCGCGGCGATCCGGTAGTCCTCCTGCCCGGTGGC
Source organism: Streptomyces sp. NPDC007872 (assembly GCF_042868165.1). Taxonomy (NCBI): domain Bacteria; kingdom Bacillati; phylum Actinomycetota; class Actinomycetes; order Kitasatosporales; family Streptomycetaceae; genus Streptomyces; species Streptomyces sp. NPDC007872. Next base: position 408,492 of record NZ_JBIAEA010000001.1, on the reverse strand, counting down.
GGCCCGCAGCCCCGCGTAGACGGCCGTGACCTCCTCGTCGAGCAGCGCGGGCAGGACCCGGCCGCCCTGTTCGCGCAGGCCGGCGATCCCCTCGGCGGTCGTGCCGGTCGCCGTCCTGTCGTCGAGGTCCTCGGCGGTGGGGCCGAGCATGACGTTCCCGTACACGGTGGGGGAGACCAGCACGCCCTTGCCGAGCGGGCCGGGCACGGGGAGCAGGATGTGCCGGACCAGGTCGCGGGCGGCCTTGTCGAAGACGAGCAACTGGCCCCGGCGCGGGGTGACGGCGAAGTCCTCGCGTCCGACCAGGGCGTCGAAGGCGTCGGCGTACAGTCCGCAGGCGTTCACGAGGAGGCGGGTCCGGAGCGTCCCGCGCCGGGTGACGAGCCGGTGGTGCGGCACGCCCGGACGCACCTCCTCCACCCGGCAGTTCAGGTGCAGGTCCACCCCGGAGCGGACGGCCTGCGTGGCGTACGCGAGGACGGTCGTCCACGGGCAGACGATCGACTCGCCCGGCACGTCGAGCGCGGCGAGCGCGCCGGGGCCCAGGTGGGGCTCGCGCGCGGCCAGTTCGCCGGCTTCGACGGTCCGGGTGCCGTGATGGCCGTTGCGCCCGGCCTTCTCGGCGAGGCGGGGGAGCGCGGCGAGCTGTCCCTCGTCCCGGGCGACGAGCAGGGCGCCGAGCGGCTCCACGGGGATGCCGGCCTCCCGCGCGTACGCGGTGAGCAGCCGGTGCCCCTCGCGGACGAGCCGCGCCTCCAGGGTGCCGGGCACGGCGTCGAAACCGGTGTGCAGAATCGCCGTGTTGGCCTTCGAGGTGCCGTCGCCCACGTCGTCCGCGGCCTCCACGAGGGCGATCCGCAGCGGGTGACGGGCGAGCGCGCGGGCGATCGCGGTCCCGACGACCCCGGCCCCGACGACCACGACGTCGTACGCGGCATCCCCGCCGGGGAGGGGCCCCGACCGGGTGACGTTCCCCGCGGCTTCCGTCCGGTCGTCCTCGGCGGCCCTCACCCGGCCCCGCCGGCCGTCGTCGCCCCCGGTCGTGCCAGCAGGGCGGCGACCTCCGTGCGGAACCGCGCGAGGCGCGTCTCCGCCTCGGCGGCGGAGATCCGGGGTTCGTACACCGCCGACGGCTTCCACTCCGGTACGGCCTCCCGGAGCGCGAGCCCCGGGAAGCGGCCCAGGCGGGCGGCCGCGCCGACCCCGAGGGCCGTGGCGTCGGGCAGGGCGGAGACCTCGACGGGCCGTTGCAGCAGGTCCGCCTGGGTCTGCATGAGCAGCGCGCTCCGGGTCAGGCCGCCGTCGGCGCGCAGCGAGGTCAGCGGCGCGCCCCGGTCCGCCACCGCGGCCGAGGCCAGCTCCACGACCTGGGCGGCGATGCCCTCGCACAGGGCGCGGACCAGGTGCCCGGGGCCGGTGTCCAGGCCGAGGCCGGTGAGCGAGCCGCGCACGTCCCCCCGCCACCAGGGCGCGGCGAGCCCCGCGAAGGCGGGGACGAACGCGACGCCCCCGCCGTCCGGGACGGTGCCGCCGACCGCGTCGAGCTCCCCGGCCCCGGCGATCACCCCGAGATCGGTGAGCCAGCGCACCGCCGAGGCCACCGTGTACACCTGGCCGTCCAGGCAGTGGGCGACCCGCCCGCCGAGCCGCCAGGCGACACAGCTCACCAGGCCCGAGGCGGCCCGCAGCGGCGCGTGGCCGGTCTGCGCGAGCAGGAACGCCCCCGTGCCGTACGTGCACTTGGCGGCGGCCGGGTCGTCGGCGCTCTGCGCGAGCAGCGCCGCCTGCTGGTCCACCAGGAGGCCGGTGAGGGGGAGCGGCGGGCCGAAGGCGGTCGTGGTGCCCACGGGCGCGTCGCAGTCCACGACCCGGGGCAGCGGCTCGCCGCCGAGCCCGTACAGGTCGAGCGCGGTCTCCGACCAGGAGACCGTGTCGAGGTCGAGGAGCCCGGTGCGTCCGGCGGTCGCCGCGTCGGTGACGAAGGCGCCGGTGAGCCGGTGGACGAGCCAGGCGTCGCTGGTGGTGACGGCGCCCGCGGCGGTGGCGTGGCGGCGGATCCAGGCCATCTTCGGGGCGGCGAAGTAGGGGTCCACCGGGAGGCCGGTCAGATGGCGCAACTCCTCCGCGTGGGGCTCCAGCCCCTCGCAGATCCCGGCGGCCCGGCGGTCCTGCCAGACGAGCGCGTCGGTGAGCGGTTCGCCGGTGGCGGGGTCCCAGGCGAGCACGGTCTCGCCCTGGTTGGCGAGGCCCACGGCCGCGACCGGCACGCCCGCCCCGGCGAGCGCCGCCCGCCCCGCGGCCACCACCGAGTCGTACAGCTCGCGCGGGTCGACCTCGACCAGGCCGCCCGGCAGGTACCGGGGCCGGACCGGCGCCGTACCGCTGCCGAGGACACCGCGTTCCGGACAGAGGACGAGGGCCTTCGTGCCCGACGTGCCCTGGTCGACGGCGAGTACCGGGCCGCCCGTCATCCTGCCGCTCCTGTCGATGGTCCCGTTCGGTGATCGTCCGGTCACCGAAAAGGGTCAGGGTGCCGCCGCCGGAGCAACCCGTCAAGCCTCGCCGGACGACCCCGTCAGGTCCGCCGCCGAACCTGACAGTAAGTCAAATTCGGTCGTTGGCCGAATAGTTGTCGTCACGGAAGAAAGTGGACCGGCCGAGTCCAGAGCGCTCTATAGTGATCGCCGATCAACGGCCGGGACACCGCCCAGGGGACTGACCACCCCACCCCATCCACCGAGGAACCATGCCACCCACACCACGCCCCGCTCCCTGATGGCCGGCCAAGGCTTCCGTCCCGTCTACCACCCGGCGGGCCACGACCACGCCCTGCGCCACGCCCTCCAGGACTTACGCACCGGCCGCTGGGTGGCCATGGCCCGGCTGCTCGACGAGACCTCCGACTGGGGCGCCTGGACCCGGCGCACCCAGGTCCTCGCCGCCGTCGCCGCGGGCACCGACGTCGTCCGCACCTGGCGCGACGAGGAACCGGAGAGCCCCGCCGCGGCCGTGATGCACAGCCGCGTCGCCGTCGAGCGGGCCGTGCGCGCCCACCGCTCCGGCCACGCCCGCGCCGGGCAGCTCCGGCAGGAGGCCGGGGCCGCCTGTCGCGAGGCCGTCGACCGCTCGCCCGCCGACCCGGTGCCCTGGGTGGGACTGCTCGCCCTCGCCGCCCTCGACGGGGCCCAGCACATGGCCGAGCACCGGCTCGCCCCGCCGGCCCCCATGCTGCCGTCCGGCCCCTGGGGCCTGCTCGCCGAGGCGGAGAAGCGCGACCCGTACAACCGCGAGGCGCACCACCGCATGCTCCAGTTCGTCTACGCCCGGCGCTCCGGACCGCTCTCCGAAGCCGTCAACTACTCCCACTGGGCGGCCTCCTCCGCGCCCGTCGGCTCCGCCCTGCACGCCCTGCCGCTGTACGTGCGCGTCGAGCGCTACCGGCGCGAGCGCGGCCACGAGCGCGCCCTCGACCTCCACTGGGTCGCCGAGGACGCCGTGCGCGACGCCCAGCGGGCCCTGGACACCTGGTTCTTCTTCTGCGCCGTCGACGAGGCCTCCCTGCTCGACCTCAACCACCTGGCGCACGCCCTCTTCGGCGCCCTCCGCTTCGCCGACGCGACCCGGGTCTTCGAGGCGCTCGGCCCGTACTACACGACGCTGCCGTGGGCCTACCGGACCGCCCGGCCGGACGACCGCGCCCTCGCCGAAGAGGTCTTCCTGCGGGCCCGCGCCCGCTGTCTCGCCGACTGAGGCCCCGCCCCGGCCCGCCCTTTTGCACATAGCTTCCGCCCGCCCCCCCCGTACGCCCCTTCCGCCCGCCCCGTCCCCCGGAGGAACCATGGCCCGCACCGAAGCCCCGACCGACCCGATACGCAAGCCACCGCCCGTCCAGGACGAGGAGGAGCGGCTGAGAGAGCTCGGCTACCAGCCCGTCCTCGCCCGCCGCATGGGCGGCTTCGGCAACTTCGCGATCAGCTTCTCGGTCATCTCGGTCCTCTCCGGCTGCATGACCCTCTACGGCTTCGGCCTGGGGACCGGCGGGCCCGCCGTCATGCTGTGGGGCTGGGCCGGCGTCGGCCTCTTCGTCCTCTGCGTGGGCCTCGCCCTCGCCGAGGTCACCAGCGCCTACCCGACCTCCGGCGCCCTCTACTACATGGCCGACCGGCTCGGCGGACGCCGCTGGGGCTGGTACACCGGCTGGCTGAACCTCCTCGGCCTGCTCGGCGCCATCGCCGGCATCGACTACGGCGCCGCCCTCTTCACCGGTGCCTTCCTCAACCTCCAGTGGGGCTTCGAACCCACCGCCGGCTCCACCTTCCTCATCTTCCTGGCGATCCTGCTGCTCCACGCCGTCCTGAACCTCTTCGGAGTCCGCCTGGTCAGCGTCCTGAACTCCGTCAGCGTCTGGTGGCACCTGGCCGGCGTCGCGGTCATCGTCGGCGCCCTCGCGATCGTCCCGGAGCGCCACCAGTCCGCCGAGTTCGTCTTCACCGAGTTCGTCAACGACACCGGCTGGGCCAACCCCTTCTACGTCGCCGCGATCGGCCTGCTCCTGGCCCAGTACACCTTCAGCGGCTACGACGCCTCCGCCCACCTCTCCGAGGAGACCTCGAACGCCTCCGTCGCCGCCGCCAAGGGCATCGTGCGGGCCATCTGGGTCTCCTGGATCGCCGGCTTCGCCCTGCTCGCCGGACTGACCTTCGCGATCCAGGACTACGCCGCCACGCAGAACAGCGCCACCGGGGTCCCGCCCGCCCAGATCCTCCTGGACGCGCTCGGCTCCGGCGGCGCCACCGCCCTGCTGCTCGTCGTGATCGTCGCCCAGCTCTTCTGCGGCAACGCCGAGGTGGCCGCGGCGAGCCGGATGGTCTTCGCCTTCAGCCGGGACAACGCCCTGCCCGGCTCGGCGCTCTGGCGGAAGGTCAGCACCCGCACCCAGACCCCCGTCCCGGCCGTCTGGCTCTCGGTCGGCGTGGCCGCGCTCATCGCCGTGCCCTCGCTGTACTCGGCCACCGCCTACGGCGCCGTGACCGCCATCAACGTCATCGGCATCACGCCCGCCTACGCCATCCCGATCTACCTGCGGCTGCGCGCCGGGAAGCGGTTCGTCCCCGGCCCGTGGAACCTGGGCCGCTGGAGCAGTCCGATCGGCTGGACCGCCGTCGTCTGGGTGGCCCTGGTGACCGTCCTCTTCTGCCTGCCGCAGAAGTCGCCGGTGACGGTCGACACCATGAACTACGCCGTCGTCGCCCTCGCCGTCGTCCTCGTCCTGGCCAGCGTCTGGTGGTACGTCGCCCGCCGCTCGTACGGCACGCCGACCGCGTACGGCACGGCCCGCGAGGAGGCGGACATCGCGGAGGGGATCGTCTAGGGGGTTCCGTGTGCGAAGGGGTGCTCCGCACGGGAACGCCCGGGTCGGCCCGTCGCCGCCCGGGCGCTCCCGTGTCCGCGTCCTCAGGCGCTGAACTCGTAGGTCCAGGCGGCCGACCGGGCCGTGACATCGATGTCCGTGATCTCCAGGGCGTGCCCGTGCTGGTCGCTGACCACCCGGTGGACGAGCAGCCGGGCCGCGCCGCCGGCCGCCGTCCCGGGGTCGGTCGGCACGCCCACCGACTCCCGGTGGACGACCCGCAGCCCCGCCTGGTGCATCCAGTGGTAGAGGAGCCTCAGGTCGGCCTGCTGCCGGCAGTCCCGGCCCCGCCGGTAGCGGGCCAGTTGGGGGATCTCGGCGAGCGCCGCCCGGGAGAACCACGACACCGCCCGCTGGAGCGCCGACCCCTGCGGATCGAGCACCGCGTGCCGGTGGACGAGCGTCGGTTCGCCGGGGGCGAGCTGGAGCCGCGGTGCGAGCGGGACGGGCGGCGGCTCCCAGGTGAGCGAGGCCCGCACCAGCGTCCCCGCCGCGCGGGGGCCGCCGGGGAAAGTCGGCCGGTGGGCCCTCGGGGCGGGAACGGTGGTCTCGGCGCCGGCCTCGGCCTCCGGCCCGGCGGCGAAGGTGCCGCGCCGGTCGGTGACCACGAGCCCCTCGTCGCGCAGGAGCTGGAGCGCGCTCCGCACGGTCTGCCGGTTGACGTGGTAGCGCTGGGACAGCGAACGCTCCGAAGGGAGCCGGCTGCCGGGGGAGATGCGCCGCTGGGCGAGATCCTCACGCAGGGCGGCGGCGACCCGGAGGTAGAGCGGCACTTCCGCCGCCGCCCCGGAATCGGGCTCGGCCATGATCAACCCTCTCTTTGCTCAGCGTGACCGCATGGGCCGTATGGGTGATCAATTCCTATCATTGGTCTAAACCATTTTGCCAGTCCGGTCGGAAAGAGTGGCCGAAACGCGCGTTGCGCCTTGTAATGAGGTTCCAGGTGACGGGGGCGAATCCGCCCCGGCGGAAGAGGCGGGTGAGGCCGGATGACGACGTCGTCGGAGCGCGCCGCACGGGGCAGGGAGGCGCGCAAACGCGTCCCCCGGTCCTCCCACGGCCGCTGGATACCCAGCTCCCAGCGGCCCGACCCGCTGGGCGTCCTGGAGCGCCAGGCCCAGGACCGGCTGCCCGACCTCGTCCCCCTCCGGTACGGCAGGATGGCGGCCTCCCCCTTCGCGTTCCTGCGCGGCGCCGCCGCCGTCATGGCCGCCGACCTCGGCGCCCAGCCCGGCACCGGGCTCACCGTCCAGCTCTGCGGCGACGCCCACCTCCTCAACTTCGGGGTCTACGCCTCACCCGAACGGACGCTCCTCTTCGACGTGAACGACTTCGACGAGACCCTCCCCGGCCCCTTCGAATGGGACGTGAAACGGCTCGCCGCCAGCATCACCGTCGCCGCCCTCCAGAACGGCGGCACCAGACCCAAGGCCCGGCGCGCCGCCCTCGTCGCCGTCGAGTCGTACCGCACGTCCATGCGCCGCCTCGCCGGCCTCGGGGAACTCACCGTCTGGTACGAGCGGATCGCCGCCGACGACCTCCTGGCCCTGGTCCACCGCGGTGACCGCGCCCGCCTGGAGAGCCGCCTCGCCCGCGCCCGCCGCCGCACCAGCCTCCAGGCCTTCGCCAAGCTCACCGAGGCGGACGCGGACGGACACCGGCACATCGTCGACGACCCGCCGCTCCTCGAACGCACCACGGACATCGACCGGATCACCCTCGGCAAGGTCTTCAGCGACTACCGCAGCTCCCTCGCCGAGGAGCGGCGGCTGCTCCTCGACCGCTACCGCTTCCTCGACGCCGCCCGCAAGGTCGTCGGGGTCGGCAGCGTCGGCACCCGCTGCTTCGTCCTCCTCCTCGAAGGCCGGGACGAGCGCGACCCGCTCATCCTCCAGATCAAGGAGGCCGGCCACTCCGTCCTGGAGGAGTACCTGGCCCCGACCGCCTACCCCCACCAGGGCCAGCGGGTCGTCTGCGGCCAGCGGCTCATCCAGGCCGCCAGCGACATCTTCCTCGGCTGGATGACCGGCCCCGAACAGCGCCACTTCTACTGGCGTCAACTGCGCGACATGAAGGGCTCGGCCGAGGTGGAGACCATGTCCCCGGCCATGCTGCGGGAGTACGCGCGGCTCTGCGGCCGGGCCCTGGCCCGCGCCCACGCCCGCTCCGGCGACCGCGTCGCCATCGCCGCCTACCTCGGCGGCTCGGACGTCTTCGACCGCGCCGTCGCCGACTTCGCGCTCGCCTACGCCCACCAGAACGCCGACGACTACGCGGCGCTCGGCGCGGCCATCGCCGCCGGCATGATCACGGCGGCCCCGGGCGCCTGAACCGGCGGCGGGAGGCGTGCGGGCCGCCGGGGGGGGGCGCGCCCCCCCCCCCCCCCCGGCGGGCCCCCCCGGCCCCCCCCCCCCCGGGCCCCCCCCCCCCCCCCCGGCGGGCCCCGCCCCGGGGCGCCGGGCGGGGCGCCGCGC
>NZ_JBIAEA010000001.1:214448-400598 GCF_042868165.1 Streptomyces sp. NPDC007872 | reverse complement strand
GCCCGCCGACTCCGCGGCGCGGGGCGGGCCCAGCGCCGCGGGAATGATCCGGGGGGCCCGGGGCGCCTCACCGGGGGGCGGGCGCCGACCGGACCGGGGGGGGGGGGCCCCCCCCCCCCGCCGGGGGCCCGGACCCCGGGGACCCGCCCGCAAGGGCTACGCCTCGCGCCGCAGCGGCGGCCCGGCCGGCGTCTCGACGGGCGGTCCGAAGAGCACCGCCCGCGCCACCGACGGGGCGAACAGGGAGGTCAGCGGCGCGGTCAGGCCGAGCGCCGCGCGGAACGCCGCCCCCACGGCCGGATCGCCCGCCGCCCGCTGCTGCACCCGGCCCAGGTACCAGCCGACCGCGCGGTCCAGCGGACCCGGGCTCGCCGCGTCCCCCGTGGCCCCGGGCATCTTCTTGTCGGCGCCCGCCGAGATGTCCCAGGCCTGCCGCGAGGCGTCCAGGAGCGCCCGCTGCACCACCCGGGTCGTCGGAGTCCGCCCCGGGTCGGCGAGGGCCCGGCGCAGCGCGACCGCGCCGAGCGCGGCGACCGCCATGCCCTGCCCGTAGATCGGATTGAAGGCGCACAGCGCGTCACCGGTGGCGAGGAACCCGGCCGGGCGGCGCCCCGGACGGTCGTACCCGCGCCGGACGTTGGCGGTCCTCCGGAAGCCGTACACCGGCGACTCCGGCTCCGCCCGGGCCAGCCAGTCGCTGATCACCGGGTGCGGCAGCCGCTTGGCGTACTCCTCGAACGCGCCCTCCTCGGTGGGCGGTTCGTCGCCACGCAGCCCCGAGAGGGTGACCAGGTGCCGCCCGTCGCCGAGCGGCAGCACCACGCCGCCGTAGACCTGCCCGGGGTTCGGCACGACGTAGTAGCCGAGCGCGTCGGTGTCCGGGTCCGGGCCGCCGGGCGGGGTCCGGTAGACCCGGGTGGCGTACGCGAGGCCCGTGTCGAGGGTCTCCTCGTGCGGCGCCTCCGCGCCGATGGCCGCCAGCCAGTCCGCGGCCTTCGTGGACCGCCCGGAGGCGTCCACCACGAGGTCGGCCGCCAGGGTGCGGGTCTCCTTGTCCGCCCCCGCGCCGCGCTCCCGCAGCCGTACGCCCCGCACCCGCGAGGAGTCGCCGGCCAGACCCACGGTCTCGACGCCTTCGACCAGCTCGACCCGCGGATCCGCGAGCACCCGCTGCCGCACCAGCCACTCCAGTTGCGGGCGCGGGCCGGTGAAGAAGTGCGCGGTCGCGGCCGAGCGGCGGAACCACCTGCCGTTCTGCCACTGGACCATGTCCCGCGGAATGCCCACCTTCGGCGCGCCGAGCTTCCCCAGCTCGTCCGTGAAGCCGGGGAGCAGCTCGTCGAGCGCCTGCTGTCCGCCCGCGACGAGGACGTGGAGGTGCCGGCCCTGCGGAACGCCGGGCCTCGCCTCCGGTCCCTCGGGCAGGCGGTCGCGCTCGACGACCGTCACCTTCTCCGCGTGCTCGGCGAGGACCCGCGCGGCAAGCAGTCCAGCGAGACTTCCCCCGATGACCACCGCGTGACGTGTCGCGCGGTGCCCCAAGTCGTCGGCCATACCCGCCCTTTCGTGTCGTGGAACCGGCAGCCCCCAGTATCGCCCGGCGCCCGGCCCCACCCGCTGGGGCTACTCCTCCCGATCGAGTTCCGCAAGGGCGCCGGTCAGCCATTCCACCCAGAACCGCTCCAGGTCGATCCCGCCCCGCAGGACGAGATGGCGCAGCCGGTCCGGCCCGGCGCTCCGCCGCTCCGCCGGGAAGTCCCTGACCTCGATGGCGAGGTACTCCTCCAACTGCTCCCGGTGCAGGGCGAGGTGGCGCTCCAGCTCGGCCCCGAGCCCCGCCGCGCCGACCATCGCGGCCGCCCGCATCCGCAGCAGCAGGGCGGACCGCATCGGCTTGGGGTCCTCGGACCTGGCGACCCAGTCGCCCAGCTCGGCACGGCCCGCGGGCAGCACCTCGTACTCCTTCCGCTGCCCCCGCACGGGCACCGGGGCGGGCAGGGCGCGGATGTGCCCCGCCTGCTCCAGCCTGCCCAGCTCGCGGTAGATCTGCTGGTGCGTGGCCGACCAGAAGTAGCCGATCGACTTGTCGAAGCGACGCGTCAGTTCGAGACCGGAGGACGGCTTCTCGAGCAGCGCGGTGAGGATCGCGTGCGGGAGGGACATGCTCGCATCCTAGGTTCGGGGATCCGTCGCGACCGCCGTGACCGGGGCGGTCACGACGGTCACGACGGGCGCGGCGGGAACGTTCACCTCGTGGCGGTCACAGGGCGGCGGCGAGCCGGGTGCCCTGGTCGATGGCCCGCTTGGCGTCCAGCTCGGCGGCGACGTCCGCGCCGCCGATGAGGTGCGCCGTGCGGCCCGCCGCCACCAGCTCCTCGTACAGGTCCCGCCGCGGCTCCTGGCCCGCGCAGAGCACGACCGTGTCGACCGGGAGCACCCGGGACTCGCCGCCGATCGTGACGTGCAGGCCCTCGTCGTCGATCCGGTCGTACGTCACGCCCGCCACCATGGCCACGCCGCGGTGCTTGAGCTCGGTGCGGTGGATCCAGCCGGTGGTCTTCCCGAGTCCCGCGCCGACCTTGGTCTCCTTGCGCTGGAGCAGGTGCACCTGGCGCGGCGGCGCGGTCCGCTCGGGCGTCCGCAGCCCGCCCCGGTTCTCGTACGAGGTGTCCACGCCCCACTGACGGAAGTACGTCTCGGGGTCCCGGCTCGCGCCCTCCCCGCCGTCCGTGAGGAACTCCGCGACGTCGAAGCCGATGCCGCCGGCCCCGATGACCGCGACCCGCTCGCCGACCGGCGCGCCGTCCCGCAGCACGTCCAGGTAGCTGACGACGCTCGGGTGGTCCACGCCCTCGATGGCGGGGGTGCGGGGGGAGACGCCGGTGGCGACCACGACCTCGTCGTAGCCGTCCAGGTCGGCCGCCGTGACCGGGGTGTTCAGGCGCACGTCGACACCGCGCTCGTCGAGCTGGACGCGGAAGTAGCGCAGGGTCTCGTCGAACTCGTCCTTGCCCGGCACCCGCTTGGCGACGTTGAGCTGGCCGCCGATCTCGGCGGCGGCGTCGAAGAGGGTGACCGCGTGGCCGCGCTCGGCCGCCGACACCGCGCAGGAGAGCCCGGCCGGGCCCGCGCCGACCACCGCGATCCGCTTGGCGCGGCGGGTGGGGGAGAGGACCAGCTCGGTCTCGTGGCAGGCGCGCGGGTTGACCAGGCAGGAGGTGATCTTCAGGCTGAAGGTGTGGTCCAGGCAGGCCTGGTTGCAGCCGATGCAGGTGTTGATGGTGTCGGCGCGGCCGGCCGTGGCCTTGGCGACGAAGTCGGGGTCCGCCAGGAACGGGCGGGCCAGCGAGACGAGGTCGGCGCGCCCGTCGGCGAGGATCTCCTCGGCGACCTCGGGGGTGTTGATGCGGTTGCTGGTGACGAGCGGGACCGAGACCTCGCCCATCAGCCTCTTCGTCACCCAGGTGTAGGCGCCGCGCGGCACGGAGGTGGCGATGGTGGGGATGCGCGCCTCGTGCCAGCCGATGCCGGTGTTGATGATCGTCGCGCCCGCCGCCTCGATCTCCTTGGCGAGCCGGACGACCTCCTCCAGGGTGGAGCCGCCGGGGACGAGGTCCAGCATCGAGAGGCGGTAGACCAGGATGAAGTCCTCGCCGACCCGCTCGCGGATGCGGCGGACGATCTCCAGCGGAAAGCGGACGCGGTTCTCGTACGAGCCGCCCCAGCGGTCGGTGCGCCGGTTGGTCGCGGCGGCGATGAACTCGTTGATCAGGTAGCCCTCGGAGCCCATCACCTCGACGCCGTCGTACCCGGCCTCCCGGGCGAGTTCGGCGCAGCGGACGTAGTCCTCGACGGTCCGCTCGACCTCGTCGTCGGTCAGCTCGTTCGGTACGAAGGGGCTGATGGGGGCCTTGAGGGCGCTGGGCGCGACCAGGGCGGGGTGGTACGCGTACCGGCCGAAGTGCAGGATCTGCATCGCGATCCGGCCGCCCTCCCGGTGCACGGCGTCGGTGATGACCCGGTGCTCGGTGACCTCCTCGGCGGTGGTGAGCTTGGCCCCGCCGTCCCAGGGGCGGCCGGCCTCGTTGGGCGCGATGCCGCCGGTGACGATCAGGCCCGCGCCGCCGCGGGCGCGCTCGGCGTAGAAGGCGGCCATGCGCGCGAACCCGTGCTCGGCCTCCTCCAGGCCGACGTGCATCGAGCCCATGATCACCCGGTTGGGCAGGGTGGTGAACCCGAGGTCGAGCGGGCTCAGCAGATGCGGGTACGGGGTCATGAGGGCGCCTCCTCGCGCAGGATCGTCCCCCTGTTGTAGGGGACCCCGTACGAGTTATGCAACTAGTTGCAGAAGAATCGGGGCGTGATGTCTACTACTCGGTAACCACGCGTGGCGCCGGAGGCCCGGAGGGGGGCCGGACCCGGCGCCCTCACTCCTTCCGGTAGGAGTACGCCTCCGAGGCCGCGGCCGCCACCGCGTCGAGGCCCCCGCCCGCGCCCGCCGTCACCACCGCCGCGACCGCGCCCTCGACGAAGGGCGCGTCCACGAGCCGTGAGTTCCCGGGCAGCTCGTCGCCCTCGGCCAGCATCGCCTTCACGGTGAGCACGGCACTGCCCAGGTCGGCCAGCAGCGCCACCCCGGCGCCCCGGTCGACGGCCCTCGCCGCCGCGCCGATCAGTTCGGAACTCGTCCCGAGACCGCCGTCCGGCGTCCCGCCCGCCGGGAGGACCAGGGGCGGACCGTCGCCGCCGGCGAGCCCCAGGGCCAGCTCGGCCACCGCCGCCGCGACCGCCGCGCTGTGCGAGACCAGTACGACGCCGACGGGCCCCGTGCCCTCCGTCCCCGACGGGCTCATCCTTCCTCCCCCTCCGCGACCGCCGTGGCGGCGAGCGCCGCGAACAGCAGGGCCGACGAGGTCGCCCCCGGGTCCTGGTGCCCGACCGACCGCTCGCCCAGATAGCTCGCCCTGCCCTTGCGGGCGCGCAGGGGTACGGTCGCGAGGGCGCCCTCCCCGGCGGCGGCACGGGCCGCCGCGAACGACTCCCGCAGCGCCTCCACGGCCGGCACGAGCGCGTCCAGCATCGTCTTGTCGCCCACCTGGGCCCCGCCCAACTGCGCCACGGCGGCCACGCCGGCGCCGAACGCCTCCGCGAGTCCCTCCCGGCCGACCCGCTCGTCGTCGCCCAGCGCCTTGCCCGCGCGCCGCAGCAGCGTCCCGTACAGCGGCCCGGACGCGCCGCCCACCGTGGAGACGAGCTGCCGCCCGGCGGTGGTGAGCACCGCGCCGGGCGTCCCGGGCGGCTCCTTCGCCAGGGTCTCGGCCACGGCGGCGAACCCCCGCCTCAGATTGGCGCCGTGGTCGGCGTCGCCGATCGCCGAGTCCAGCTCGGTGAGCCGGTCCGCCTCGCGGTCGACGTCCCCGGCCACCGCCGCCAGCCAGCGCACCAGGAACTCCGCGCCGAAGGTCTCCGTCATGCCGCCTCCCTCTCCCGTGTCGTCATCGGTCCTCCCGTACGTCTCACAGTCCCCAGCGCAGGGCGGGGGTCCGCACGGGCGCGTCCCACAGGCGCAGCAGCTCCTCGTCCGCCTCGCACAGGGTCACCGAGCAGCCCGCCATGTCGAGCGAGGTCACGTAGTTCCCCACCAGTGTCCGGGCCACCGGCACCCCGCGCTCGGTGAGCACCCGCTGCACCTCCGCGTTGAACCCGTACAGCTCCAGGAGCGGGGTCGCGCCCATCCCGTTCACCAGGGCGAGGACCGGCCCGGACGGGCGCAGGTCCTCCAGGACGGCGTCGACGGCGAAGTCCGCGATCTCCCGCGAGGTCATCATGGCCCGCCGCTCGCGGCCCGGCTCGCCGTGGATCCCGACGCCCAACTCCAGCTCCCCGTCCGGCAGGTCGAAGGTGGGACCGCCCTTGGCGGGGGTGGCGCAGGCGCTCAGGGCCACCCCGAAGGAACGGGACCGCTCGTTGACCCGGCGGGCGATCGACTCCACGCGCTCCAGCGGGGCGCCCTCCTCGGCGGCGGCCCCGGCGATCTTCTCCACGAACAGCGTCGCCCCGGTGCCGCGCCGCCCCGCCGTGTGGAGGCTGTCGGTCACCGCCACGTCGTCGTTCACGAGCACCTTGGCGACCTGGATCCCCTCGTCCTCGGCCAGCTCGGCCGCCATCCCGAAGTTCAGCACGTCCCCGGTGTAGTTCTTCACGACGAACAACACCCCCGCACCGCTGTCGACCGCGGCGGCGGCCCGCACCATCTGGTCCGGCACGGGAGAGGTGAACACCTCGCCGGGACAGGCGGCGGCGAGCATCCCCGGCCCCACGAACCCCCCGTGCAACGGCTCGTGCCCGGACCCGCCGCCGGACACCAGCGCCACCTTCCCCGCCACGGGCGCGTCCCGCCGCACCACGACCCGCCGCTCCACGTCCACGGTCAGCTCGGGATGCGCGGCGGCCATCCCGCGCAACGCGTCGGCGACGACGGTCTCCGGGACGTTGATGAGCATCCTCATGAGTGCCTCCTGATGAGGTGAGCAGGTGAGCCGCTGGGTTCTGCGTGTGCGCGGTACGGCGAGATTATCGACCTCCGACGGCGTGAGCGCACGGGTGCGGTACGGCCGGCGCTCAGGCGTTCCGCCGGTTTCCCCGGTCGTCGCAGGGCAGGTCGGCGGCGGTGTGGTGGGCGAGGAAGTCGCGGGTGGCCTGGCGTTCGACTTCCGCGATGGCGGTGGGCGTCACGTCGACGATGCCGCCGAAGGGGCGGTCGACGTCACGGATGATGCACAGGGTGGTGGTGAGCAGGGCGGTGATGACGACCAGGGTGATGATCTGGCCGCGGTTGTTCTTGCGGGGGATGCAGACGCCGAGGGCGGTGACGGTGATGACCAGGGTGGCGAGCAGGAACCAGAAGATGGCGCTGGGGATGCTGGCGGTGGCCTGGGTGAGGCGTTCCTCGCGTTCCTCGGAGCGCTTGTTGTCGGCGGCGACCAGCATGCCGAAGACCGGCTTGCCCTCCACCTCGCGGAAGACGCGGCGCAGGTCGGTGGACCAGACGCTGGGGGCGGCCGAGCCGTTGCCGTCGGACATGGCGGGCCATTCCTGGGTGCGCACGGCGCGGGCGTAGCAGACGGCGTCGGCCTGGATGGCGGCCTTCTGCGCGGCGGGCGCGTATTCGGCGGCCTCGACGAGCTGGTCGACGGCTTTGGCCTCGCCGCGGGAGGCGACCTCGGCCTTGCCGTAGGAGCCGTTGGCGGTGACCAGGACGAAGGCGAGCAGCAGCACGGTCAGGGTCAGCAGGGGGCCGACGAGGTCCTTGACGGCCATGCCGGTGTCGTCGTCCTCGCTCAGCAGGCGGGGGCGCAGGAAGCGGTTGGCGGCCAGGCCGGCGAGCAGGGCCAGAACGGCGACGACGATGACGAGGACCACGGACGGCCACCTCCGGACGGGATCGGTAGGACCCCCGGTGCGGGGGTGCCGAACCCATGTCCCGCCCCGCACGCGGCCCGGAACTGGGGAAATGTTTCTTCGCCTTCGAACGAGCGACCTGTTTGAGCCGATGAGCCCCATGGGCGGAGGCGTGCCCGGGCCGCACACCGGGCGGGGCGGGCGCCTCCGCCCATGGGTGGGGCACATCGTCGTGGTGCGTCTGCGGAGGCTCCTTCGGGGGTTACCGGGTCTTGAAGCGGCGGTGGAGGTTCCGGGCCACGTACACGCCCGGACCGCCGAAGCCGACGATGTCGAGTCTGCCGTCACCGGTGACGTCGGCGAGGAAGCGGGGGTGGTGGCCGATCCGCCAGGCGCCCGCGTCGTCGTCGTACCCGAAGCCGCGGCAGACCAGTTGGGCCTGCTCGAACCGGCCGTCGCCGAGGTTGTGGGAGACCCAGACCCCTTCGTCGCCGAAGCCGACGATGTCGGGATTGCCGTCGCCGGTGACGTCGGTGAGGAGGCGGAGGTGCTTCCCGGCCGTCCACCCCTGGGCGGCGCCGAAGTCGTTCAGGACGAGTTTCGGGGGTTCGAAGGTGCCGTCGCCCCGGCCGCGTGCGACGACGACGCCGTGGGGGCCGAAGCCGACGACGTCCGCCGTTCCGTCGCCGGTGGTCCTCAGCAGGAACCGGGGGTGCTCGTCGGCCGAGGCCCACCCCTGCGCGGTTCCGAAGTCGTCGAGGACGTAGAGCGGTTCGGCGAACGTGCCGTCCTCGTCCTGGAGGGAGGTCCAGACGCCGTCGTCGTGGCAGCCGATGATGTCGAGGCGGCCGTCGCCGGTGGTGTCGGCGAGGAAGCGGGGGTGTTTGTCGGCGAGCCATCCGCCGGCCTCCTCGCCGTGGCCGAACGCCTTGAGGACGGGGTCGTCGGTGAGCGGCGCGAACGTGCCGTCCTCGTCCTGGAGGGAGATCCGGACGCCGTCGTCGTGGCAGCCGATGATGTCGAGGCGGCCGTCGCCGGTGGTGTCGGCGAGGAAGCGGGGGTGTTTGTCGGCGAGCCATCCGCCGGCCTCCTCGCCGTGGCCGAACGCCTTGAGGACGGGGTCACCGGCCGCGGGCTCGAACGTGCCGTCCTCCCTCCGGGGAGAGATCCGGACGCCGTCGGTGGCGAGCACGACGGCGGCGGGCCCGCCCTCGCCCGTCATGTCCGCGAGGGTCCACAGGTCCGCGTGACCGGAGGCGGGCGAGGACGGGTGCAGGACGCGTTCCTCGTCCTCGAAGGTGCCGTCACCCCTGCAGGCCGCCGTCACGACTCCCTTGGCGGGCTTGAGTCCGAGGATGTCGGCCCGTCCCTCTCCGGTGGTGTCGGCGAGGAGCCGCGCGCCGAGTCCGGCCCACCGGCCCGGCCGGCCGCCGGGGGAGGGGGCGGCCCCTTCGCTCTTCCACCCGCCGGCGTCGGGGTCGCTCCCGAACCGGTCGAGGACGAGCAGCACGTCACTGAAGGAGGGAGTCGCCCCGGGCACGGGCCGCAGCGCGGCCGAGCGGGCCAGCCGCCAGGACCTGCGTCCGTTCCAGTGGTCCAGCGGCGCCCAGCGCAGGACGAGGTCCCCGACGCGCTCGGGCCGGGCCGGAACGAGCCGCCACCGCTGGCTCTCCACGTCCTCGTCGTACGCGCGCAGGACGACGGGAGTGCCGTTCTCGTCGGCTCCGTCGGGATCGAGGTCGAGGACGGTGTCGTCGGTCGCGTTCTCGATGAAGTAGAGGCCGGCTGCGCCCTCGACGGGGACGACGCGCCACTGCTGGCTCTTCCTGCCGTCGGCGGCGTCCTGCCTGCGGACGCCGCCGTTCGCGCCGGCGGGCCGGTCGAGGGCCTTGCCGTCGGTCGCGTCGTGGATGACGAGCGCCTGTTCGTCCTGCGCGGACTGCGCGGGGACGAGCCGCCACTGCTCCGGACCCGGGCCCTCGTCGGGGAAGTCGCGGACGACGAGCGCCCCGTCCGCGCCGGGTACGGCTCTTGCGCCGAGGGGCTTCCCCGTGGCGGCGTTGACGATCTCCAGTTTCAGTTCTTCCATGGGCACGGACATCGTGGTGCCTCTTCCAGGCGGTTCGGAGCGGGTGGGGGCGGCGATGACCGCGGATCACGTGAAGACGTGGTGGTACGGGACGTTCCACTCGTTGGGCAGGCGCGGGTAGAAGGTGTTGATGACCGTCCCGGTGAAGTCCCCGCCCCAGTTGTAGGTGAGCCTGACCTCGCTGTTGGCCGCCACCGCGTGGTCCTTGAACCCGAGGATGGTGTCGGGGTGGGTGATGGGGACGAAGGTGATCCCGCCCCACGGCGTCACCGTGACGATCCAGAGCTGGGTGTCCTCGGGCGCGCCGTTCTTCCCGCGCCACTTGTCGCCGACCTTGTCGGGCAACCCGACCTGGACCGTGTCGGCCGTGCTCTTGGGCGCGTCCTGGTGGACGGTGACGCGCCTGCGCCGCGGCTTGGGCGTGCCGTCGTCGCCGCGTCCGGCGTCGGTTCCGCCCGGAGCGGCGGGCTTGGGCGTCACCTGGCCCGCGGCGCTCTCGAGGACGTACAGCGGCCGCTGGCCGAAGAAGCCGGCGGGAGTGACGTACCAGAGGTGCCCCTTCGCCTCCTTGACGGTCTCGTCGAGGGCGGTGGCCAGTTGGACGCCCTTGTCGTGACTCTCCTCGTTCAGCTCGGCGGGACGCAGATAGCCGCCGTTGAAGGCGTGGACGAGCATGACCGGCCGGTTCTCGACCAGCGCCGCCACGATCGCGTTGTCGTAGCCGTTCACCGCAACCGGGCCGCCGACCACCAGATTGGACATCGCCGTGCGTTCTTGGGTGTACATCGCGGAAACCTCACCTGTTCTGAAGGAGGAGGACAATGCCGGAATCAATGGCTGAAAGAATGTGCTTCACGGCAATGTCCTAGGCCACGCTACCCACGGACGAGAGCGCAGGAAACTCATCGATGGAGTGACGGGCGCTGAAGAAAGGTCACTTCTTCGGCGATTCGGAAGGGTTTGCCGAAAATCGCTCACTCGATTGAGCGTGACCTTTGAACCCGCCTTTCCGGGTCGGGAAAGAAGCGGTAATTTCACCTGCCGGAACGTGCGCAGATCTCTGTTTACATTTCACCGAGCGCGGTTCGACCGAAAACAGTCGAGGACGGGTAGATGCCTTCCACCGCATACAGCCTGGTAGACGCCAAGCGCCAGCCGCTGACGAAGAAGAACCTGCGGGAACTCAACATCGAACAGACCTGGCAGTCCATCCTGGACCACCCCAACCTGGTCTACGTCGACCCCTCCGGCGTGAAGCACAAGCCCGTCGGGTTCTCCGTGAACAAGTCGAGCTTCGGCGCCTTCCCCGGGACCGCGTTCCAGCAGGGCTGGCTCGCCTACATGAACCTCGGGGAGCCGCTGATCGAGGTGCGGGGCGACATCGGCCAGCCCCCGCCCGACACCTTCTCCTCACGCACCTACGTCAACCGCGGCCAGTCCGAGATGACCTTCACCGACTCGGTCGACTTCACCGTGTCGAACGGCGTCACGTGGTCGCTCCACGGTGACGCCAAGCTCACCTTCGGCGGCAGCGTCGGGGCGTCGTTGCAACTGCAGTTGCAGAACCAGCTCCGCCTGGACCTGCAGTCGCAGCTCGCGGCGTCGTGCCAGAACGGGACGGCGAACAGGAACTCGAACACGGTGACCAACAAGAACAGCAAGGACAGCGTCGGGGTCGACAACGCCAACACCACCGAGACCTCCGCGAGCAGTTCCGCGACGAACTCCTCGTCGAACACGATGACCAACTCGGTGGGGTTCACGACCTCGGGCAGCGCCACCGGAAACGCCTCGCTCAACGCGCAGTTGGCCCTGGGCATCGCGGCCACCGTCGGCGGCTCCCTGAACACCAGTTGGGCTTCGAAGTCACAGATCTCCGGCAAGGTCCCGCCGAACTCCCGCGTGCAGACCATCGTCTCGCAGCGGCGCACCCGCAAGCAGTACGTCTACGAGATCCCGGTGACCTTCTCCGGACTGATCGCGGTGCAGTACGCCGTGCCGGTGGCGGTTCTGTCGCCCCCGCAACCCGGGACCTATCCCGGCCTCAGCCGGATGGTCGCCCGTGACATCGGCGACATCGACCTGGCCCCGGGGGGCTTCCGCATGAAGGGACTGGCCGAGGTCGTCTCCGCCCTGGAGGTCCACCACACGATGCTCGACGGCGAGAGCCTGGCCGTCGGCCAACAGACGCTCCACAAGCAGCCCTGACCGCGCGGCACCGCCGCCACGACGAAGACGACCAGAGGTGACGACCATGGTGTTCGACAACATCTTCAACTCCGCGGGCAAGGGCGCGGGGCTCTTCTCCGTGACCACGGACAGCACGAAGCCCCGGCCGGGCGAGGACGTCGACTTCGAGGACTCCGACGACGACACGTACGACGACACCAACCCCAGCCTGTTCAACAGCGCGATCCACGGCGCCTCCTCCCGCGCGAAGATCGTGCAGGAGACGTCGCCCGAAGCACGGGCCGTCCTGGGCTTCCTCGGTTCCTTCGTCCAGACCACCCAGGCGTCCGCCGGCGAACAGGCCCGGTACGCCCAGGATCCCGGCTCGGTGACCAAGGCCGCGTCCGACGGCATGAAGGAGGCTCGGGCGACGGTGGAGGAGGACAGTGGCCTGAAGAAGGACGAGGATCTGGAGGACAGGCCGAAGAGGAGCGACTTCACCAAGCCTCCCAAGACCCCGGACGCTCCGAAGGCTCCGGAGGCCCCCAAGGCGCCCCAGGCGAGCGCGGAGAAGCCGTCACGTTCCCAGTAGGCCTTGGAGCACAAGAAGGGGCGGGGGTGGAGCACCCCCGCCCCTTCTTGTGTCACACGGGGAGCAACTGCCACTGACGGCCCCGGTGGTCGCCCTCCGACCCGTGCTGCTTGACCGCCGCACGGGCGTTCGTGTCCACCCTCAGCAGCAGGCCGCTGTTGCGGTTCGCGATCTCGTACGCCCGTGGGGTGTCGGTCGCCGATCCCACCGGGATCAGCCTCCACTGCTGGTGGTGCGCTTCGCCGCCCTCGTAGGAGCGCTGTGCGATCACCGCACCGGCTGTCTCCTGCGCTTCGACGACCTCCAGGACCTTGCCGCTGCGCACGTTCTCGATCCGGTAGAGAACCTCGCCGTTGTCCTGACCCGTGGCGACCAGCCGCCACCGCTGGTGGTCCCGGGGGACGGAGAGGGACTGATGAATCTCCGCCCCGTCCTTGGTCGACTCCCGATGGACCCCCATGCGGAGCCTGCTGCGGACGTTGGACCAGGAGACCACCGCGCCGGAATCGGGCAGCCCGGCCATCTTCGGTGACGCGATCTTGCGAATCCGGTTGTTGACGAAGTCGGTGATGTAGAGGGCGTCGACACAGTCCACCGTCACCTTGCGCGGGTAGTTCAACTGGGCCGAGGCGGCCGGGCCGCCCTCACCGCCGAATCCCGCGGCGCCCGTGCCGGCGACCGTGTCGATCGTCCCGTCCGTCGTGACCCTGCGGACCCGGTGGCTGAGGTGGTCGGTGATGTAGAGGGTGCCGGCGCTGTCCAGCACCACCCCCACCGGGCCGTTCAACTGGGCCGATGTCGCCGGCCCGCCGTCCCCCTTGGAACCCGCGGTCCCGTTCCCGGCCACCGTGTTGATGGTCCCGTCCGTCGTCACCTTCCGGACCCGGTGGTTCTTGTGGTCGGCGATGTAGAGGTCGCCCGCACCGCTCACCGCCACCCCGTGCAAGCCGTTCAGTTGGGCCGATGTCGCCGGTCCGCCGTCTCCCCTGGAACCCGCGGTCCCGTTCCCGGCCACCGTGCTGATGGTCCCGTCCGTCGTCACCTTCCGGACCCGGTGGTTGTTGTAGTCGGTGATGTAGAGACTGTCGGCACCGTCCAGCACCACCCCCAACGGAAGGTGCAGTTGAGCGGACGTGGCGGGACCGCCGTCTCCTCTGCCACCCGCCGCCCCCGTGCCGGCGACCGTGCTGATCGTGCCGTCGGCCGTGACCTTCCGGATCCGATGGTTGTTGGCGTCGGCGACGAAGAGGTTGCCCGCGCTGTCCACCGCCACTTCTCGCGGGTAGTTGAGCTGGGCCGAGACGGCCGGGCCACCGTCACCCCGGTAGCCCGGGCTTCCGGTCCCGGCCACCGTGCTGATCTTCCCGTCCGTCGTGATCTTCCGGACCCGGTGGTTGTGATGGTCGGAGAAGAAGACGGTGCCGTTGCCGTCCACCGCGATCCCGTACGGGCGGTTCAACTGGGCCGAAACGGCAGGCTCGTCGTCCCCTTTGAAGCCGGCGGTCCCGGTCCCGGCGATCGTCCTGATCGGAGGTGCGGAGACCTCGTCGCCCGTGGTTGCCGCCTGGGGAGTGCTCATCGTCATCCCTTCGCCGCTCACCGGCCGTCTGATACGGACGGTTGCTCACTGACTCCAGAAAGTCATAAGCGCGTAGGCTTGGCAAGATCACTTCCGAGTGATCCTCGCGGAGCGCGTTGACGGCCGTCACCAGTCCCTCCCGTACGCGCCGGGCAACTCCTTCGGCACACTCCTGATCGCCAACCCGTTCGGGCGACCGGGCTCCGGACGCCCACCACTGCGTCGACGGCCTCGCCCCGTATCGTCGGACCTCGCTCCACCTGACCGCCCGTCACCGTGAGTGAGAGCACGGGGGTCGCCGTCAGCGGGGGAGGGGGAGCGGAAGGGCGTCCCTGTACCAGTCCGTCGGACGGTCGACCTCGCTGACGGTACGGGCGTCGAGCGCGACCGCGGCGGAACCCGTCCCCAGCGTTCCGTCCGCGTGCCAGGTGCCCACGACGGTCACCCACGCGTCGGCGGGCGGGGTCTCGCCCCCGTAGATCCGTACTTTGACCGCCTGGGCGTCCGCCGAGCAGCAGTTGATCAGGAGCCGGGTCAGGTCCCAGCCCTCGCCCCGTCCGACGGGCGTGACGAACCCGGTCATCTGGACGCTGCGTCCCTTGACGGCCTGTCCGGGGTCCTGCCGGACGCGGCTGGTGAAGTCGCCGAGGGTCAGCGGAAGCGGCGAGAGCGCGGGGAGCGGTTCGAAGTCGTCCCGCTGTACGGCGATCGGCTTGGAGGCCTGCCGGGAGGCGGTGTAGGCGCCGAGGGCCGGCGGGGCGTAGAAGAGCATGCTCAGCGCGGGCAGGAGGAGCAGCCAGGCCGCCCGGGGCACACCGGAGTGGTCGTGACGGTGACCGTCGTGGTCCTCGTGCGCACCCCGCTCGCCCTCGTCCCGGGACGGGCCCGGCCCGCGGTGCGACCAGGCGTCGGCCACGCCGAGCAGGAGCAGCAGGACCCCCGACGCGATCAGCGTCGGACGCATCCAGTCCTTGACGTACCGCAGGTAGAGGTCGGTGAGGAGCGAGATGTGCAGCAGGCCGGTGCCGCTGAGGACGAGCAGGATCGCCTGCGGGGAGCGCTTCACAGCAGTACTCCTCCGACGAGCGTGCCGCACAGGACGGCGACGACCGCCGTCGCGGCGGAGAAGCGCAGGGCGAAGGCGCGGCCGAACGTGCCCGCCTGGAGCGCGATCAGCTTGAGGTCGACCATCGGTCCGACCACCATGAACACCAGCCGTGCGACGGGCGAGAAGCCGGTGAGCGAGGCCGCGAGGAACGCGTCGGCCTCCGAGCACACCGACAGGAGGACGGCGAGCGCGGCCAGGAACAGCACGGACAGCCAGGGCGAGCCGGAGAACGCGTCGAGTACGGAGTCGGGGACGGCGACGTTGAAGGTGGCCGCCGCCATGGCCCCGACGACGACGAAGCCGCCCGCGTGCAGGAAGTCGTGCTGGAAGCCGAGCCGGAACTCCGTCCAGCGGCTGTTCCCCGGCCGGTGTCCGGTGTGGCGCACGGTCGGCCGCAGCCACTTCTCCCGCCCCAGCGCGAGCCACAGCCAGCCCATCACGACGGCCGTGGCGAGCGAGGCGAGCAGCCGGGCCACGACCATGGACGGGTTGCCGGGAAAGGCGATGGCCGTCGTGGCCAGGACGACCGGGTTGACGGCCGGAGCCGACAGCAGGAAGGCGAAGGCGGCGGCCGGCGTGACACCGCGGCCGATCAGGCTGTTGGCGACGGGGATCGACGCGCATTCGCAGCCGGGCAGCACGACCCCGGCCGCTCCGGCCACCGGGACGGCGAGCGCGGGCCTGCGGGGCAGCGCCCGGTCGAACACCCTCGCCGGCACGAACGCGTTGATCGCGCCGGACAGGGCCGTTCCCAGCAGCAGGAACGGCAACGCCTGTACGGAGAGGGAAAGGCAGACGTTCCGCCAGGCCCGCACGGCCGGTTCGTCGCCCCACAGGCCGATGACGACGACCAGCGTCCCGGGAAGCACCGCCGCCCCGAGCAGGAACAGTGACAGGAACAGGGGCGAGCCGCGGAGGGGGGCCTCGTCGTCGGCGACCACGGGAGCCGCTTCGTCCACCGTGGTCCCGTGCGGGGCCCCTGAGCGTTGACCTGTCTTCTGCATGCCACTCCGATTGCCCGACGTTCGGATCGAAAGATACCTGCCACCGGCCCCGCACCCCGGCGCACGCCGGTGGTGGCCCCGGCGAGCACGCCCGAGCGGAAGGGGCGGCGCGGCGTCAGTCCGCGGACAGCGGACCGGGGCCGGTCCAGGTGCCCCCGACAGGCCGGTCGAGGAGGTGCTCGACGCCTTCCGGATAGCTTTTGAACGCCGGGAGGGCGTAGGTCGCGTGATCACCCTTGTCCGGGGCCGGCAGACGCGGGGGGTCGCGCAGGGCCTCGAAGAGCGGTCGGGCGGAGCTCGGCAGCATGCCGTGGTCGAGGTGGTGCCCGGCCGGACGGCGGACGAGGCGCTGGGCGAGTTCACCGCTGTCGGTCCCACGGTCCAGGATCATCGTGAGCCCGTAGTACGCGGTGCCACCGGCGGCCTCCTCGATGTCCTGCCGGCCCTGGACGACCGGTTCGCAGTCGTTGAGGAAGCCCTGCCTGGGCCTGAACGCCACGGAGCCGATCCACGGGTACCGGACGTGACCGACGGCGTCGACGTCCCGGCCCCGCAGGCAGACGAGGGTGTCGGGACGGGCGTCGCCCTCGTGCTCCGACGGGAACAGGCGGACCCCGCCCCGGGCCACCTCGACGAAGGCGGGGAATCCCGGCTCGAAGCGGTGCTCCCATCGCTTCGCGAAACCGAGGCGCTCGTACCACGCGACGGCCGTGGCCACGCTCTCGACCCGGAGGACCGGGATGACTGCCTCGTCCATGAGGCTCATCGTCGCAGACGCCGCGCGGGCTTCGAGCGGGCGGATCCACTGCCCCGGTCGGCCGTGCCGTTCACCGGGACGGCGACCCTGCCGGCTCGCCGCCCGCCTCTCCGCCATCGCCCTCTCCGGGGCGTGCGGCAAAGCGTCGGCGACGCCCACGGCCGGCGGGTCCGGACGGCCCTCCGACCGTGGGCGCCGGCGTCAGCGCTGGTTGAGCGGGAGGGCGATGTCGACGACCTGGCGGGCCGTCGGGAAGGCGCCGACGAGGGTGGCCTTCCCGGTGAGGAGATCGACCGCGTAGAAGCGCTGCTTGTTGTCGGTGTTCAGGGCCGCGAAGCCGTGGTTGGTGCCGTCGGAGGCCTTGTAGTAGATGTCGAAACCGGCCGAGGGGCCGGCGTTGACGCCGAGACCGCCGGTGGGGGCGAGGGTGCCGGCGTTGGCCGGGGACTGCAGCGAGACGCGGTCGTTGGTGGTGTCGACGTCGAACAGCGTGGTCGCGGTCGCCGCGTCGAGGTCGTTGTTGGTGTAGGCGGCACCGGTGACGCCGAGCGCCGTCGAGGGCGGGGTGGTGGGGTTGGTGAGGGTGCCGTCGGCGGTGGTGGTCCTCGGGGCGGCCGGGTCGTCGATGTTGTGGCGCAGGTTCTGGCCGGTGTCGCTGATGACCCGCAGACGGTTGGCGGCCGGGTTGAAGTCGACGCCGAAGTGCTTGCCCTGGAGGGCGACGGTCAGTTGCGAGACCTTCACCGCCACGGCCTTGTCGTCGACGGTGTAGACGCCGCCCTTGTCCCCGACGCCGTACAGCTTGCCGTTCTGGACGCGGAAGTCGATCCCGACGATCCTGCCGTCGCCCTTCAGGCCGCTGACCTTGCCCAGCGACCAGGTGTCGGACGGGTCGTGGACGTCGAAGCCGACCAGGCGCTGGTCGGTGGCCAGGCCGACGCCGATCAGGTCGTGGTGCGCGGCCCGGTCGTTCGGCGCGAAGGGGCCGGCGTCCCCTGTCCGCGCCGAGGCGAGTACGGGGGACACCAGGGAGGCGGCCACCGCGGCGGCGGCCACGGCGGTGGTGACGACTCGAGTACGCACGAGAGGACTCCGATCGGTCGGCGGCCCGCCGCGTCGGTGCGGCGGGTCCGGGAAGCCTTCGGAGACCTGCCGCGCCAAGGATCGGTCCAGAACGGAACAAAGACCCTGATGGGCTACAAAGTTCCTTTCGGTGTGCCGCTGTCACCGGCGCGCCACCGCCGAGGGCGCCCGGAGCCGGGCCCCCGCCGCCCGGTCCGGAAAAGCACGAGCGCTCCTCCCGGAGGTGCGGAAGACACCTCCGGGAGGAGCGCGGCGCGTCGATCGGTGCCCGGTCCGGATCAGGCGGGCCGGAGGGTCAGGAGGCGGGGGCCTTCTCGCCGGTCGGGGCGGCCAGGTCGGCCGGGACCTCGACGCCCCGGCTGGTCACGACGCGGGCGTTGCCCTCGGCGAGCGCGTAACCGAGGCCGACGACGGCGATGTCGCCCGCCGCGACCTGGTCGGAGAGGAGACGGGAACGGTCGAGCAGCAGGTCCACCGTGTGGCGGATGTGCTCGTCGATCACGTCGCTGTCCGAGGTGAGACCGGCGGTACGCGCGGCCAGGATGCTCGGCGTGACGCGCTCCACCACGTCGCGGACGAAGCCGCCCGCCGCGAAACCGTCCTCGACCGCCGCGCGGGCGGCGGCGACGGCGCCGCACGAGTCGTGGCCGAGCACGACGACGAGGCGGGCGCCGAGGACGCTGGTCGCGTACTCGATGCTCCCCAGCACCTCGGAGCCGAGCACGTGGCCCGCGGTCCGCACCATGAACAGGTCCCCGAGGCCCTGGTCGAAGATGATCTCGGCGGCGAGCCGCGAATCGGAGCAGCCGAGGACGACGGCGAACGGATCTTGTCCCGGGGCCAGCTCCGCACGGCGGGCCGCGTCCTGGTTCGGGTGCTCGGGCGCGCCCGAGACGAAACGCTTGTTGCCCGCCAGGAGGGCGTCGAGAGCGACGGAAGGAGAAGTTCTAGGCATGGCATCACCTTATGACCTGGCGTCGGCGTACCGGCACGTACGGCGGGTGACATGTGCCCGGTTGCGCGGACGGGACGGGGAGGGAGCGGCGGGCGGGGCGTCGCCCGGCTCATGCGTCTCACGCGTCGAGGGGGACGATGCCCAGGGGTTCGGTGGTGGGCTGCTGCGAACCGCCCGCGGGTTCGACGGTGATGCCGACGGCGACGGCGTCGCCGAGGGGGCCTTCGAGCAGGCGGGTCGCCGCCTCCCCGGTGCCGGGGAGCAGCCCGGCGGGCCGCAGATCGCCCGCCGCGACGGCGTACCAGAGCTCGTAGACCCGGTCGGAGGCCAGGGCCGGCAGGCCACGGGCGGTGAACGCCGCCCGGTTCTGGTCGCGGGAGACGACGACGGCGACGGCCGTCCCGTCGTCCAGCCTCTCCGAGTGGAGGACGGCGTCGGAGGCGGTGAGGACGTCGGCGAAGGCCGAACCGTAGCCGCGTGCCCGCTCCTCCGCCCGGGCGACCCCGGCGCGGGCGTCCTCGGCCCGGGAGTGCTGCCACACGGCGATGCCGCCGAGGGCGACGGCCGCGGCGAGCGACGCGGCCAGGACCATGTCCAGCACGCGCCTGCGGGGCCGTGGCGGGCGGGAGACGTGCTCCTGGCGGACGGTTCCGATGCGTTCGAGGATCCGCCGCCTGAGTTCGGGGGAGGGGGCGGCGCTCTCCGCGGACGCGAGCAGGGTCGTCGCCCGCCGGAGCTCCTCCACCTCGCCGCGACAGGCGTCGCAGCCCGCGAGGTGGTTCTCGAAGGCGGCCTCCTCGGCCGGGGAGAGGGCGTGGAGGACGTACGCCCCGACGTCGTCGTGCAGGTTCTCGTCGGCAGGCGTCATGACGTGCCCTCCAGACAGGCGCGGAGCCTGCGCAGGCCCGCGCGCATCCTCGACTTCACCGTTCCCGCCGGGGTCGACAGGGACCGGGCCACCTCCAGGCAGGTGAGTCCCTCGTAGTAGGCCAGCACGAGCGGGACCCGGTGGACGGGGGCGAGCCCGCCGAGGCAGCGGTACACGCGCCGGTACTCGTCCCGGCCCTCGACGGTCTCGGCGACCTCGTCGAAGGAGCGCGGGGAGGACAGCATCGCGGCGCGCCGCTCCCGGTCCGCGCTCGCCTGCGCGGCGCGCACCCGGTCGACGGCCCGGCGGTGGGCGAGGGTGAGGACCCACGTCCTGGCCGTGCCCCGTTCGGACCGGTAGCGGTCTGCGGTGCGCCAGACCTCGATCATGACGTCCTGCGTCACCTCCTCGGCCTGCGCGGCGTCCCGCAGGATCCGGCGGGTCAGACCCAGGACCGAACCGACGAGGGCGTCGTACACGCCGGCGAACGCCTCTTGGTCCCCGTCGGCCGAGCGGGTCAGCAGCTCCTCCACCTTCGCATCGGGCTCGTGTGCCTGCGGCACGCGCTGCTCACCGTCCTCCGTGTCGGTCGGCCGCTGTGCTGACGACGTGCCCCCGGTGCACGGGCGCCGTCCTTGCCCGACTCTGCCCGTGATCCCGTGCGGACGCCGTACGGCAGGGGCAATCGGGTGAGGGGCCCGGCGCCGGGCGGGGAGGGTCACGGCGGTCCGTCCGGTCCGACCCCGCCGGAGTCCAGATCGAGCGCGACGTGCAGGGACTTGCCCCCGAGGGCGGGGACCACCTTGATCCGGCCGCCGAGCCCGCGGATGAGGGGGAAGCCGAAACCGCCCCGCTCGTCTCCGGGCCCCTCCCACGACGTCCAGGGAAGTTCCTCGCTCCGGTCGGCGACGGCGATGTCGAGCAGCGCTCCGCGTACCGTCAGCGTCAGTACGCAGGGGCCGCGCGCGTGGCGGACGGCGTTCGTGACCAGCTCGGAGACGACCAGCACGGCTTCCGCCGTCCGGACCGGCCTCGTCCGGGAGTCCTCCAGCCAGCGCTCGGTGACGTGACGGGCGGTCGCCGGTGCCTTCGGGTCGTAGGGGAGGGCGACGCTGTGGCGTGTCGTGCCGGGTGACGGCATCGTGGTGATCATGACTGCCCCCTGAAGGGGATCGAGCCGGTGGGCACGGATGTGTACGGGGGATTCGGAGCCGCGCGGCCGCCGGATGTCGCGTCCGGTGTTTCGGGAGCGGTTCGCCCGCCGCGGTCGGGAAATTCTCCGGCGTCCGCTTCGTCCACGGTGCCTTCGGCTCCGAACCCCCCGTGTCCTGCACAGCGGGAACGGCGACCGGGGGCAGCCGTCACAGGACGGCTGCCCCCGGGTACGTCCGCCGGTTCCCGTACGTGTGCGCCGATGAGATTCGTTCGAAGGAGGTGGATCCGATGACCGCGTCCACCCGACTCCGCCGTCTGACGGCGGGCGCCGCGGCGTCCGGCCTGCTGGCCGGCGGTGCCGCGCTCGGCCTGTCGGGCACGGCGGCAGCCGTCCCGGCACCCGCGTCCGTCGCCACCGGCGTGGTGACGGTCGACCACCACGACCGGTGCGAGTGGAAGAAGGGCCACTGGGAGAAGAAGTGGGTCAAGGACCACTGGGAGAAGAAGGCCGTCTCCCACAAGACCTGGCACCCGGGCCATCACGACGCGCACGGGAAGTGGGTCAAGGGCTACTGGAGCCACGAGCACTCCTCCAAGTGGGTCTATGTTCCCGGCCACTGGGACCACACCTGGGTGAAGGGACACTGGGACTGCAGGCACCGCTGACGCGGAGCCCGGAGGTGGGGCCGGGAGCACGACTCCCGGCCCCACCTCCTCGTGGGGCGCGGCCGGTGCCGGGCCCGCGCGCCCGCTCGGCTACGCCAGCGGCCCGTCCGCGGCCGTGATCGGAGCGGGCAGGTCGCTGGAGCCCATCAGGTAGCGGTCCGCCGCGGTCGCGGCGGACCGGCCCTCCGCCAGGGCCCAGACCACGAGGGACTGCCCGCGCCCGGCGTCGCCCGCCACGAAGACCCCCTCCGGGACCGGGTCCGCCGCCCGCGCCGCGAACCCGGCGGTGCGGGCGAAGTTGCCGCGGTCGTCGGGGACGAGCCCGAGGGCCGCCGTGAGAGGCGTGCCGTGCCGGGGGCCGCGGAACCCCAGGGCGAGCAGGACCAGTTGGGCGGGCAGCGTCCGCTCGGTTCCCGGTCGCGGCGCCCTGTCCGAGGGGTCCACCTCCGTGAGGCGCACCGCCTCGACGCGACCGGCGGCGTCGCGCTCGAACCGTACGGCCGCCGCGCAGAACACCCTCGGATCGTCGCCGTCCCGGTCACGGGCCTCCTCGTGGGCGTGCGAGACGCGGTGGATCCTCGGGTGGACCAGCGGCCACGGCTCGTCCTCCCGACGGGACGCGCCCGCCATCGGTTTGACGTCCACGTGCACGACGGACGCGGCGCCCTGGCGCAGGGCGGTGCCGAGGCAGTCCGTTCCCGTGTCACCCCCTCCGATGATCACCACGCGTCTGCCCTCGGCCGTCACGGACGGCCGCGCGCGGTCGCCCTCGGCCACCCGGTTCGCCGCCGTCAGGTACTCCATGGCCTGGTGGACGCCTCCCGACTCCCTTCCGGGTACGGCGAGTTCGCGCGGCTCCGTCGCTCCGACGGCCACGATCACCGCGTCGTGCGCGCTCCTCATCGCGGTCGCGTCCAGATCGGTACCGACGTCGACGCCGGTGCGGAACCGCGTGCCCTCCTCCCGCATCTGCGCGATCCGCCGGTCCAGGTGCCGCTTCTCCAGCTTGAAGGCGGGGATGCCGTAGCGCAGCAGCCCGCCGACGCGGTCGGACCGCTCGAAGACCGTGACGAGGTGACCGGCTCGGGTGAGCTGCTGCGCCGCCGCGAGGCCCGCCGGACCCGAGCCCACCACCGCCACCGACCGGCCCGTCAGCCGCTCCGGCGGATGGGCGCGGACGTGACCCCGGGCCCAGGCCTCGTCGGCGATGGCCTGCTCGACGTTCTTGATGGTCACCGGTTCCCCGCCGAGCGCCAGGACACAGGCGTCCTCGCAGGGCGCCGGACAGACGCGCCCGGTGAACTCGGGGAAGTTGTTGGTCGCGTGCAGCCGTTCCGACGCGGTGCGCCAGTCGTCGTGGGCCGCGTACACGTTCCACTCGGGGATGAGGTTGCCGAGCGGACAGCCCCCGTGGCAGAACGGGACGCCGCAGTCCATGCAGCGACGGGCCTGCCCGGAGACCAGCGGCAGCAGGGCCTGGCCCGCGTACACCTCGTGCCAATCGCCGAGGCGTTCCCCGGAAGGCCGCGCGGGCACGGGCCGGCGGGGTGTGGTGAGGAAGCCGAAGGGGTCGGTCATGCCGCCCTCCGCAACGCTGCTCAGGGGTCCGGCAGGGGTCCTCCCAGCGTACGTCCGCGGCGCGGCACCGTCCGGGACGGGAGAAGTCCGGAGTGATCTTCGTCGATCCGGGAGACGGCAACGAATCACCCGTACGACATCCGACGCGGCTGCCAGGTCCCGATCCGGGGAGTTCTCCCATGACACAGAAGTCGCTCGACGCCGAGCCTCGCGAGAGCACCGGCACGCAGGAGGCACTGGCCCGGCTGCTCGCGGACGTCGCCCATCTGGACGACGTGCCCCTCGACAGCCACTTCTTCGACGAGCTGGGTACGGACTCCCTGGTCATGGCGCACTTCTGCGCCCGGGTGAGGAAGCAGGGCGGCCTTCCCGACGTGTCGATGAGGGACGTCTACCGGCATCCGACGATCAGAAGCCTGAGCACGGTCCTCGACGGCGACGGACCGGCTCCCGCCGTCGCCGCAACGGTCGCCGCCCCCGAGACCCGCCCGCCCGGCCCCGAGCCCCCGCCGGAGCGCCGGCGCCAGGTGCTGTGCGGTGCGCTGCAACTGCTGTGCTTCGTCGGCTACGCCTTCCTCCTCGCCCTCGTCACCGCCCGCGGCTACGACTGGATCTCCACCGGCGCCGGCCTCTGGAACGACTACCTGAGGTCGGTCGTGTTCGGCGCCGTGGCCCTGCTGGTCCTGTGCACCCTGCCGGTCGCCGCGAAGTGGGTCCTCATCGGCCGCTGGAAGCAGCGGCAGATTCCGGTCTGGAGCCTCGCGTACGTCCGCTTCTGGCTGGTCAGGACACTGATACGGGCGAATCCGATGGTCCTGACCGTCGGCTCCCCGCTCTACGTCCTCTACCTCAGGGCCCTCGGCGCGCGGATCGGACGCGGAGTGACCGTCCTCTCCCGCAGCGTGCCCGTGTGCACCGACCTCCTGACGGTCGGCGACCGCACGGTCATCCGCAAGGACGTCCTGTTCGGCTGCTACCGCGCCCACGACGCCGCGATCGAGACGGGCACGGTCACCCTCGGGCGCGACGTGGTCGTCAGCGAGGCGACGGTCCTCGACATCGGCACGTCGATGGGCGACGGGGCACAGCTCGGCCACGCGTCCTCGCTCCACCGGGGCCAGCACGTGCCCGACGGCGAGCACTGGCACGGGTCACCGGGCCAGCCGACGGACGCGGACTTCCTGGCGGTGGCTCCGGCCCGCTGCGGAGCGGTACGGCGTGCGGGCCACGGCGCCGCCCAGGTCGTCATGGCGCTGCTGGTGTTCGCACCGCTCGCCGTGGGATGCCTGGACGTACTCCTCGCGAAGGCCCCGCAGGTCACGACGGCCCTGGAACCGGGGCCCGCCGCACTCGCCGACTGGGTCTTCTACGCCGACCTGATGCTGGTGACGGGCGTCGTCTTCTTCGGCGGCGTCCCGATCGCCCTGATCACGCTGGCCGTCGTTCCCCGTGTCCTCGGCCGGTTCGTGACCCCGGGCCGGGTCTACCCCCTGTACGGCGTCCACCACGCGGCACACCGGGCGGCCACCCTGCTGACCAACAGAAGGTTCATGACGCGCCTCTTCGGCGACAGCTCCGCCGTGGTGCACTACCTGCGCTGGATCGGCTACGACCTGTCCGCCGCGGAACAGACCGGCTCGAACTTCGGCACCGCGGTCAAGCACGAGAGCCCCGTGCTGAGCTCCGTGGGCCGGGGGACCATGGTCGCGGACGGGCTGTCGCTGATGAACGCCGACTACTCCAGTACGTCCTTCCGCGTGACCCGTACCACCATCGGAGCGCACAACTTCCTCGGCAACAGGATCGCCTACCCCTCCCGGGGCAGGACCGGCGACAACTGCCTCCTGGCGACCAAGGTCATGGTTCCCGTCGACGGCCCGCTCCGGCACGACGTGGGCCTGCTCGGATCACCGAGCTTCGAGATCCCCCGCTCGGTGGCGCGGGACGGCACCTTCGACGCCCTCGCGCAGGGCGAGGGCCTGCACCGCCGCCTGCTCGCCAAGAACCGGCACAACGCCGCCACCATGGCGTGGTTCCTGTTCACCGCCTGGCTCTACTTCTTCGCGGTCACCCTCCTCTACGCGGGAGCGGCCGACCTGTACGCCCAGTGGGGCGTCACGGCCATCGCCCTTGCCAACACCGCGCTGCTGCCGTTCACCGTCCTGTACTACGTGCTGATCGAACGCCTGGTCACGGCGGCGCACCCGCTCGGACCGCTCTTCTGCTCGATCTACGACATCCGCTTCTGGCGGCGCGAACGGTACTGGAAGGTGCCGTCGGAGACGTACCTGCAGGTCCTGAACGGCACCCCGTTCAAGCCCCTCGTGTGGCGACTGCTCGGCGTGCGGATCGGCGCGTCGGTGTTCGACGACGGCTGCAGCCTGACCGAGCGGACCATGGTCACCCTCGGGGACGGCTGCACCCTCAACGCGGGCAGCGTCGTCCAGTGCCACTCGCAGGAGGACGGCACCTTCAAGTCCGACACCAGCCGGATCGGCGCCGGCTCCACGCTCGGGGTCGGCGCCCTCGTCCACTACGGCGCCACGGTCGGCGACGGTGCCCACCTGGCGGCGGACTGCTTCCTGATGAAGGGCGAGACGGTCCCCGACCACGGGCGGTGGTCGGGGAACCCCGCACGACCGACCGCCCCGGAGCACGACACCCAGGGAGACGAACGGCGATGACGGAACGACCGACCGCGGACGCACCGCCCGCGCGCACCTCTGCCGACCACCCGCACACCCCCGCCGACCACCCGCACACCCCCGCCGACCACCCGCACACCTCCGCCGGTCACACGTTCACGACCGTGCCGAGGTGGGCCCCCGACCCGGTGCCCGGCACCGCGGAGCACACCGCGACGCCCCTCCCCGGCCGGACGGCCGACGCGCTGCGCGCCCGCGCCGCCGCGTCCGGGGTGCCGGTCGCCGCCGTCCTCCTGGCCGCCCACGCGAAGGTGCTCTCCGCGCTGTCCGCCGACGCCGAGGTCACGACCGGCTACCTGCCCCCGGGCGCGCACCGCCCGACGGCCTGCCGACTGACGGTCGGGCCCGGCACCTGGCGCCACCTCGTCGAGGAGGCCCACCGCGCGCTTCCGCTCCCGCCCCCCGCGGAGCGGCGGGACGTCGACGGGTTCCCCGGCACGCCGCCGGACGTCGTGTTCGACCCGTCCGGGAACGGACACGCGCCGGACGGTACGGCGCTGTGCGTGAGCATCCCCGAGGACGACCCGGGCGTCCTGCGCCTGCGCTACCGCACCGACGTGCTCGACGGCGCCGCAGCCGCCCGCATCGGCGGCTACCACCTCCGCGCGCTCGAACGGATCGCCACCGCCCCCGAAGAGCACCACGAACGCCGCACCCTGCTGTCCGCCGAGGAGATCCGGTTCCAGACCGAGGAACTCGCCGGTCCCTCCCGGCCGCTCCCGGACCGCCGCTTCCACGAACTGTTCGAGGAACGGGCGCGCGAGCGGCCCGATGCCGTCGCGGCCGAGCACCGCGGCACGCGCTGGACCTACCGCGAACTGAACGAACGGGCCAACCGCCTGGCCCGGGCCCTGCTCTCCGGGGGACTGGAGCCCGAGGACGTCGTCGCCGTGGTCACCGGCCGCACGCTGCACTGGATGGCGGCGGTGATCGCCGTCCTCAAGGCGGGCGGCGCCTACCTGCCCATCGACCCCACCTATCCGCCCGGGCGCATCGCCGCGATGCTCACCCGCTCGGACTGCGCCCTCGTGCTCACGGAGCCCGACGCCTCCCGGAACCTCGACCGGGCCCTCGAAACCCGGCCCGGCACGCGCACGCTGCTCGTCCCCGCCGTCGCCGGGAGCACCGCCCGCGCCGACGACCCCGCCGTCCCGGTGGCGGCGGACCAACTGGCCTACGTCTACTTCACCTCCGGATCCACCGGTGAACCCAAGGGCGCCCTGTGCGAACACGCCGGCATGCTCAACCACCTCCTGGCGAAGATCGAGGACCTCGGCATCGACGAGGGCCACGTCGTGGCGCAGACCGCGTCGCAGTGCTTCGACATCTCGCTGTGGCAGCTCCTCGCCGGGCCCCTGGCCGGCGGGCGGACGCTCCTCGTCGAGCAGGAGGCCGTCCTCGACGCCGACAGGTTCCTCGACACCGTCGCCGACGGCCGGGTCACGGTCCTCCAGGTCGTCCCGTCGTACCTCGACGTCCTGCTGTCCGCGCTGGAGCGCACGCCCCGCCGACCGGCCGACCTGCGTTGTGCGTCGGTCACCGGAGAAGCGCTGCACAAGGGCCTCGTCCGGCGCTGGTTCGCCGCGCTGCCCGGGGTCCCCCTGGTCAACGCCTACGGGCTGACGGAGACGTCGGACGACACCAACCACGAGGTGATGACGGGCGTGCCGGACGGCGACCGGATCCCCCTGGGCCGGCCCGTGGCCAACGTACGGGTCTACGTGGTCGACGACGACCTGGTGCCGGTTCCCCTCGGGGCCCCCGGAGCCGTCGTCTTCTCCGGGGTCTGCGTGGGTCGCGGCTACGTGAACGACCCCGAACGCACCCGGGACTCCTACCTCCCCGATCCGTACCACCCCGGGCAGCGCCTCTACCGCGGAGGGGACTTCGGTCGCTGGCTGCCGGGAGGGAAGCTCGAGTACCACGGACGTCGCGACGCCCAGGTGAAGGTCCGCGGGTTCCGCGTCGAGATCGGCGAGGTCGAGAGCGCCCTGCTGCGGCTTCCCGGAGTCCGCGACGGCGCCGTCGTCGTCACCGGCGAGGAGGACCACGCACGGCAGTTGGTGGCGTTCTGCACCGGCCGGCGGCCACTCGCGGAGGGCGCGCTTCTCCGGCGACTCGGCGAACTGCTGCCCGCCTACATGGTCCCGGCCGCCGTGCACTGGCGGCAGGCGCTGCCGCTCACCGCCAACGGCAAGGTCGACCGCCGGGCCCTCGGCGCCCTCGCCCGGAGCCCCGGCCGGTCCGACGACGGACACCGCCCGACCCGTACGCCGACCGAGCGGCGGCTCGCCACGGCCTGGGCGCACGTCCTCGGCGTCCCGGGCGAAGGCATCGGCCGGCAGGACGACTTCTTCGACCTGGGCGGCACCTCCCTGTCCGCCGTGCGCCTGGCCGTCGCCCTGGACCGTGCCGTCTCCCCGCGCGATCTGACCGCGCATCCCGTCCTGGCCGACCTGGCCGCCCTGATCGACGAAAGGGCCCGCCGGTCCCCGGCGGGCTCCGAGACCGCTCGCGCCGCCGCACTGCCGGCGACCTCGTGAACCACGCACCGATGGAGAGGAACGACATGCTGTCCGCACTGTTCCGCAAGCCGCAGACACCGGAACCCACGGCGATCCACGAAAGCGCGGCGCCCCCGAACCCGGCCGCCTGGCCCGACTCCTACCGCAAGGAGCTGCTCGACCGAGTCGCCGAGCACGGCGCGGTCCTCGTCGGCGGACTGGACCTGCGAGGCGCGGCCGACGCCGAGACGGTCGTCCGCAAGCTGACCGACCGGCCCGTGCGGGAGACGGAGGGCTTCGCACCCCGCGAGACGCGCGGCGAAGGCCTCTACTCGTCGGCCACCTGGCCCGCCAACCAACCGATGTGCATGCACCACGAACTGAGCTACGCGCGCCGCTGCCCCCGACTGCTGCTCTTCGCCTGCCTGGAACCGCCGACCGGCGGCGGAGCCACGGCGCTCGCGGACGCCGCCGCCGTCCTGGAGGCCCTTCCCGCCGACCTGGTCGAGCGCTTCGAGGAGGAGGGCTGGCTGCTCGAACGCTCCTACAACGGCGAGATCGGCGCCACCCTGCCCCAGGCGTTCGGCACCGAGGACCGCGGAGCCGTCGACGCGTACTGCCGGACCCACGACATCGAGACCGCCTGGCAGCCCGACGGGACGCTGCGCACGCGCCAGCGGCGCGCCGCGGTCGTACGGCACCCGGTCAGCGGCCTGCGCTGCTGGTTCAACCAGATCGCCTTCCTGAACGAGTGGACCATGGCCCCCGAGGTACGGGAGTTCCTGATCGAGGAGTACGGCCCGAACGGCCTGCCCTTCACCACGCGCTACGGCGGCGGCGACCCGGTGCCCCGGGACGTGGTCGAACGGATCAACGAGGCGTACGAGGGGGCGACGGTCCGCCGGCCGTGGCGGGCCGGCGACCTGATGATCGTCGACAACCTGCGCACCGCCCACGGCCGGGAGGCGTACACGGGGCCGCGGGACGTCCTGGTGGCCATGGCCGAACCGATCGACCCGGTCGATCCGCCGTCCCCGGACCGGCCGTCGAGGAGGACCGAGTCATGACCGCTTCCGTCGCCGCACCCGTGGTGCCGCCGTTCGCCGTGGTCCCCGGACGCCAGGTCAAGGAAGTCCTCCGGGGCCGGGAGAGCGCCGTGACGCGGGTCGTCGAGGACACCTACCGGCTGCACGCCGCCGGACACACCGTCAACCCGCCCTCCTCCTTTCTCCGGTTCACCGACCGGCCCGCGTCGCGCATCATCGCCCTCGCGGCCTCCCTCGGAGGGGACGAGACCCGAGTGGACGGCCTCAAGTGGATCGCGAGCTTCCCCGGGAACGTGAGGTCGGGCATCCCCAGGGCCTCGGCCGTGCTCATCCTCAACGACCCCGCCACCGGCTACCCCTTCGCCTGCATGGAGAGCTCGGTCATCAGCGCCGCCAGGACCGCCGCGTCCGCGGCGTCGGCGGCCGACCGGCTCAGCCAGGGCCGGCCGCGGCCCACCCGCGTCGGGTTCGTCGGCACCGGCCTGATCGCCCGTTACATCCACACCTACCTCGCCGGCACCGGCTGGACGTTCGAGCACACCGGCGTCCACGACCTGTCGGCGGACAGCGCGGCCGGCTTCCGGCTCTACCTGGAGCAGGCGGGGAACACCGGACCCGTCACCGTGCACCGCGACGCCGAGACGCTCATCCGCACCAGCGACCTGGTGGTCTTCGCGACCGTCGCCGGCCGGCCGCACGTCACCGAGGCCTCGTGGTTCGACCACAACCCCCTCGTGCTGCACATCTCGCTGCGCGACCTCGCGCCCCAGGTCCTGCTGTCCGCGACCAACATCGTCGACGACGTCGAGCACGTCCTCAGGGAGTCGACCTCACCCCACCTCACGCAGCAGTTGACCGGCAACCGGGACTTCCTCCACGGCACGCTCGAGGACGTCATGGCCGGACGCGTGACGCCACCGCCGGACCGCCCCGTGATCTTCTCGCCCTTCGGGCTCGGAGTCCTCGACCTGGCCGTCGGCAAGTACGTCTACGACGAGGTGGCCCGGTCCGGCCGACTGCTGCTCGTCGACAGTTTCTTCGACGAACTGAACCGCTACGGATGAGGCGGTCCCGTCCTGCCGGACCCTTCGGCCGGACTGTCCGACCACGAGAAGGAGAGCACCGTGACCGTCATATCCGTCCCGCAGGACTTCAACGAGGAGGACCTGTACGTCGACCTCGGGCCGACGACCGGACACCCCCTGTTCCTCAAGTGCGAGGGGTTCAACTTCGCCGGTTCCGTCAAGCTGAAGGCGGCGACCGAGATGGTGGAAGCCGCCGAACGGAGCGGGATCCTCACCGAGGACTCGATCCTCGTCGAGTCGTCCTCGGGCAACCTCGGCGTCGCGCTGAGCATGATCGCGGCCGGCAGGGGCTACCGCTTCCTCTGCGTCACCGACTCCCACTGCAACCTGACCACCCGCCTGATGATGGAGGCCCTGGGGAGCGACGTGCACGTCGTCTCCGACGAGGCGGGCAGCGGCAGCCTCCTCGGAGCGCGGCTCGCCCTCGTCCGCGCCCTGTGCGCCGACGACGACCGGTGCGTGTGGCTCAGCCAGTACACCAACGCGAACAACTGGAAGGCCCACTACCGCAGGACGGCGCCCGCCATCGCCCGCGCGTTCCCGCAGCTCGACACCCTCTTCGTCGGGGTCGGCACCACGGGGACCCTGATGGGCTGCGCGCGGTTCTTCCGCGCCTGGAACCCGTCCGTGCGCATCGTCGCCGTGGACAGCGTCGGCTCCGCCATCTTCGGCGGCACGCCCGGACGCCGCATGATCCCCGGCCTCGGCATGAGCATGAAGCCGCCGCTGCTCGACGAGGCGTACGTGGACGAGGCGGTGTCCGTCGAGGAGGCGGACACCGTGCGCACCTGCCGCATGCTCGCCCGGCGCGGCTTCCTCTTCGGAGGGTCCACCGGCACGGTCGTCAGCGGCGCGACCGGCTGGCTCGCCCGCCGCGGCACCCCGGGGGCCACCGCCGTCGCGATCGCCCCGGACCTCGGCGAGCGCTACCTCGACACGATCTACCAGTCCAACTGGGCACAGGCGCTGTACGGCGACGACGTCCTCGTGCCGGACAGCAGGACCGTCGACCGGGTGCCGCCGAGGTGAGGGGCACCGTCACCTCCTGTGCCGCGACGGGGTACGGCGCGGCGGCCTGGGCAGGAAACCGCTGGTCCGGGCGGCGTACGCGGCGTAGCCGGGGCGGTCGGCCATGCGCCTCTCCAGCAGGCGCTTGCCGCTGCCGACGGTCAGCAGCAGGGTCATGACGACGGGGGAGACGAGCCCGGCCAGGGCCGTCTGCCAGGTGGTGCAGGCCAGGAGGTACAGGCCCCACCAGACGAGGGCGTCACCGAAGTAGTTCGGATGCCGGGTCCACGCCCACAGCCCCCGGTCCATGACGCGCCCGCGGTGCGCGGGATCGGCCTTGAACCGGGCCAGTTGGCGGTCGCCGACGGCCTCGAAGACCAGCCCGGCCGCCCACACGGCCGCCGCGACGGCGTCGAGCGGGCCCAGCGGCGAGGGGCTGTGGACGGCGAGCTGGACCGGCAGCGAGACCAGCCAGACGAGGCCCGCCTGCAAGAGGTACACGGTCCGCAGCGCGTACCGGGTGCGGTTGCCCGGCGCCTTGTCGAGGAGCTCGGTGTAGCGCGGGTCCTCGCCGTGGCCCCGGGAGCGGTGGGCGATGTGCAGCGAGAGCCGCAGCCCCCAGACGACGGTGGCCGCGGTGACCAGCAGCCGCCGCCCGTCGTCGCCGTGCCCGTCGGACAGGACGAAGGCGACGACGGCGACGGCGCAGAAGGCGAGGCCCCAGGCGATGTCCACGATCCGGTGCAGGCCCCGGCGGACGGCGACGGCGAACGTGACGAGCAGGACCCCCACCGCCACGGCGGCCGTGGCGAGGAGGCAGGGGACGAGCGCGCCCCAGTCGGGCGGGTTCACGGCCGGCCGTCCGGGCCGTACCAGGCGGCGGGAGCGGACGGTACGCCCGCACCGCCCCCACGGGCGGGGCGGACGGCGAGGATCTGGTCGACGCCCATGCGCCGCTCCGAGAACGCGAGCGAGGCACCGGCCAGATAGAGGCGCCAGACGCGGCAGGTCGTCGTGCCGACGAGCGCCTCGAACCGGGGCCACTCGGATTCGAGCCGGTCGCGCCAGGCGTCGATGGTCCGCGTGTAGTGCTCGCGGACGGACTCGACGTGCCGGGCCTCGAAACCGGCGGACTCCAGCACGTCCACGGTCCTGCCGACCGGACGCATGTGCATGTCGGGGGCGATGTAGGTCTCGATGAACGGCCCCCCGCCCGGCGCGTTCGCGCCCCGGGACATCTGCTGGACGAACAGCCGCCCGCCGGGGCGCAGCGCGCCGTACAGCTTCGCCGCGAACTCCGGGTACTCGGCGTCGCCGACGTGCTCGCCCATCTCCACGGTGGACACCGCGTCGAAGCCCGTCGCGTCGATGTGGCGCCAGTGGCCGAACTCGGCGTCCACGAGGTCGGCCACGCCCTCGCGCACGCACCGGTCGGCCACGAAGTGCCGCTGGGCCCGGGAGAGGGTGACGGCGGTGACGCGGACCTTGTGCTCGCGGGCGGCGTGCACGGCGAGCGAGCCCCAGCCGCAGCCGACGTCGAGGAGCCGGTCCCCGGCGCGCAGGCCGAGCTTGCGGCAGATCAGCTCCAGCTTGTCCCGCTGGGCGTCGGCCAGACCGTAGGAGGGGTCGTCGGGACGGGTCCAGTAGCCGCACGAGTACGCCATGGACTCGTCGAGCAGCAGGGCGTAGAAGTCGTTGGAGAGGTCGTAGTGGTGGCTGATCGCGGCCCGGTCGCGGCCCGTGGTGTGCAGCCGTCCGCCCAGGCGCGCGCGGCCGTCGGGGCGGCGCGGCGGCGGCCCGGCCGCGCCCAGGCCCACGGCCAGGGCGCCGGCCGCCGCCAGACCGGCCGGACCCGGCCGGACGGTCCCCTGGTCGCGGACGGCGCGGCCGGCCCGGGACAGGGCCCGGGCGAGGTCCCCCTCGACGTCGAGTTCCCCGGTGACGTACGCCTCCGCCAGGCCCAGTTCGCCCGGCTGCCACAGCAGGCGGCGCAGGGCCGCGGGGGAGCGGAGCGAGACGAGGGGCGCGTCGGCGGGGCCGGCCGTGCTGCCGTCCCAGGCGCGCAGCCGTACCGGCGGCGGACCGGTGACGAAGTGGCCGAGCAGTTCGGCGAGACGGTCGGCGGCGGGCCTCATCGGGGGGTCCCTTCGGTCAGGAGGATCTGGCGGACGTCGAGGTAGCCGGAGCGGAAGCCGGCTTCCGAATAGGCGAGGTACAGCTCCCACATGCGCCGGAAGACGGTGTCGAAGCCGAGGGCGGCGACGTCGTCCCGCCGGGCGGTGAACCGCTCCCGCCACAGGCGCAGGGTCTCCGCGTAGTGCGGGCCGTAGCCGTTGTCGGCGACGGTCCGCAGCCCGGCGGCGGTGGAGTGCGCGTCGATGGCCTCGCGGGAGGGGATCAGGCCGCCGGGGAAGACGTACTTGCTGATCCACGTGTGGGTGGCGGCGGTGTGCAGCATCCGCAGGTGGCCCATGGTGATGGCCTGGAGGGCGACCCTGCCGCCGGGGGCGAGCGCGCCGCGCAGGGTCCGGAAGTAGGAGGCCCAGTACTCGGCCCCGACCGCCTCGATCATCTCGACGCTGACGACGGCGTCGTAGCGGCCCTCGACATCACGGTAGTCGCGTAGTTGGACGTCGACCCGGTCGGCCAGACCGGCCTCCCGCACGCGCGCGCGTGCGAGGTCGGCCTGCTCGGAGGAGAGGGTGAGGGTGGTGACCCGCGCGCCCCGGGCCGCCGCCCGCAGGGCGAGTTCGCCCCAGCCGGTGCCGATCTCCAGGAGCCGCGTGTCCGCGCCGACCCGGGCGAGGTCGAGGAGCCGGTCGATCTTGCGGTGCTGGGCGTCCGTCAGGGACGCGAAGCGGGCGGGGAAGGCGGGGAACAGCGCGGAGGAGTAGGTGAGGGACGGGTCGAGGAAGGTGGCGAACAGCTCGTTCGACAGGTCGTAGTGGCGGTGGACGTTCTCCCGCGCCCCGTCGGGGGTGTTGCGGTCGCCGCCCGGCCGGGAGGGCACCCACAGGGAGCGCAGTCGGTGCAGCGGGGCGGGCACCAGCTCGTCGACGTGCGCGGCGAGGCGGGCCAGGACCCCGGGCAGGTCGTCGCCGTCCCACTCCCCGGCCATGTAGGACTCGCCGAAGCCGATCAGGCCGGCGCTGCCGATCCTGCGGTAGAAGGCGTCCGGGTCGTGGAGCACGAGCCGGGGCGGGGACGGCACGGCGGGGTCCGCGGCCCCGTCGGGCGCGAGGAGCGACAGGTCCTTCAGCGCCTTGCGCACCAGGTACCGGGCGAGGGCCGTCCGGCCGGGCGCCGCCTTCGGAGGCCGGGCCACGTCCGGCCAGCGGTCGGCGTCGACGGCTTCGACGACGTCCACGGCCCGGGCGGCTCCGGCGGCTTCGACGCGGTCCACGGCTTCTTCGGTGTGGACGGCCGCGGCCGGACCGGGCTGGACCGGCACGGACGCGGCACGCCGGGGAGCCCGGGCGCGATCGGGGAAGGCCGGGGAGGGAGGATTCAAAACGACGTGTCCTTCTGGGTGGTGTGCGATGGGGTCGGTGCGTGGGCACGGGCGGTCGGCCGCCCGCACGGCGGGGAGGGCGGCCCGGCCCCGGGGCGGGGACGTACGGGCAGGCCGCGCAGCCACAGGCGGATGCCGTGGTGGCGGATCCCGGCCCACACGGCGCCGGTCGACCACGGCCTGCGCACCGCGCACCCGAGGAGGGCGGCGACGGTGGCGGGGCGCCGCCGGCCCCGTACGGTCGCGGTGAACGGGCGGCCGTCCCCGGTCCGCAACTGCACCGCCAGGCGCAGCTCCTCGCCGGGCGGCGGCAGGCGCATCCGGTAGCGGCCCTCGACGCCGAAGAACGGGGAGACGTAGAAGGTCTTGTCCGCCTCGGCGGTCCCCTCCCCGTCGGGCCGGAGCAGGTAGCAGTGCCGCTGCCCGTACGTGTTGTGGACCTCGGCCACCACGCAGACCGGGGCGCCGGTCGCGTCGTGGCACCAGTACACGCTCAGCGGGTTGAAGACGAAGCCGAACACGCGCGCGTGCGCGAGCATCACCACGCGTCCCCCGCCCAGGTCGACGCCGTGACCGGCCAGGTACGCGTCGAGGCCCGCCCGGATCGTCCCGGCACGGCCCGTGAAGTGGTCGCGGGCGTCGAACCGGGCCAGCGGCCGGACCGGGGCGGGCAGCACCGGCAGCGCGT
Organism: Streptomyces sp. NPDC007872; assembly: GCF_042868165.1. Taxonomy (NCBI): domain Bacteria; kingdom Bacillati; phylum Actinomycetota; class Actinomycetes; order Kitasatosporales; family Streptomycetaceae; genus Streptomyces; species Streptomyces sp. NPDC007872. The sequence goes on along the minus strand of NZ_JBIAEA010000001.1, from coordinate 365,047 downwards.
CGAGGTCCACGCACCACAGGTACGTGCGGTGGCGGAAGGAGTGGCGCAGCGGTGCGGTCCGCGCGTGGGCGACCACGCACTCGTACAGCGCGGGCGCCGCCGGACCGGCGCCCGTCACCACCGCACGCCCAGGGACAGGGCGGCGAGCACCCCGGAGCGGCAGCCGTCCTCGTGGAACCCCCAGCCGTGCCACGCGCCCGCGTACGCCGTCACTCCGGTGTTCAGACCGGGGAGTTCCCGCTGCGCCGCGACCGAGGCGGGCGTGTGGACGGGGTGTTCGTACACCATGCGCTCCACCACCCGGTCCGCGGCGACGAGGTCGTCGCCGCCGAGGGTGACGACGTACTCGGCCCCGGCCGGCAGTTGTTGCAGGCGCCGCATGTCGTAGCTGATCCGCACCGGGTCGGTGGAGGGGTCGCACCCGGTCAGGCGGTAGTTCCAGGACGCCCGGGCGCGCGGCGAGCGGGGCAGGACGGAGGCGTCGGTGTGCAGCACGGTGGGGTTGCGGGAGTACGTGAAGGCGCCGAGCACCCGCCGTTCTTCGGGGGTCGCGTCGGCGAGCATCCGCAGCGCCTGGTCGGGGTGGGTGGCGATCACGACGGCGTCGTACGTCTCGGTGGCGCCGTCCCGGGTGGTGACCACCGCGCCGCCGCCGGTCCGCCGGACGGCCGCGACGGGACTGGCGGTGAGGACGCGCTGGACGCGCTTGGCGGCGGCGGCCACGTAGGCGGCCGAGCCGCCGGTGACGGTCCTCCACTGCGGGGACCCGGTGACGGACAGCAGGCCGTGGTGGTCGAGGAACGCGAAGAGGTACGCGGCCGGGTGGACGAGGGCCGTGCGGGCCGGGCAGGACCACACCGCCGACACCAGCGGGAGCGCGAAGTGGGCGACGAAGTAGGGGGAGAAGCCGTTGTCGCGCAGGAAGTCCCCGAACGTGACGTCCTCGTCTCCCTTCCGGGCCAGCAGGCGCCGGGCCGCGCGGTGGAAGGCGGGAACCTCGGCGAGCAGCCGCAGGTAGCGGCCGCGCAGGGCGGCGCGCGAGGCGAAGAGCCCGGCGGGCCCGCGGGCGCCCGCGTACTCCAGCGCGCAGCCGTCGCACCGCACCGACATGCTCATCTCGGTGTCCTGCGTGGCGACGCCCAGTTCGTCGAAGAGCCGCAGCAGGGTCGGGTAGGTGCGCTCGTTGTGGACGATGAAGCCGGAGTCCACGGACACCGGCCGGCCGCCGGGCCCGGCCAGTTCCCGGGTGTGGGCGTGGCCGCCGAGGCGTCCGTCCGCCTCGTACAGGGTGACCTCGCGCGCCGAGGAGAGGACGTAGGCGGCGGTCAGCCCCGCCACCCCGGCGCCGACCACTGCCACCTTGCGTTGCTCCACACGACTCTCCCGCCACCCGACACGCCGCGACCGCGGCACGATTCACCCGTACTTCGCAGCCGTCGGGCGGACGGATTGGAGAGAGGCGACACGGAAGTTTCCACGTCCCTTGGCATGCCTTTTGTCGGAAATCTCCCCCACGTTCGATCACGATCAATCAAAAATAAGCAAGGAGACCGTTCACTTCTTGTCGTTACGTGCGTAGGTTCGCGCCTGTTCCTTTCGGGCGACGAAGTGAGTACCCCATGCACCTGGCCGCGGAGCTGCGGCTCCCCACCAACTGGCTCGACTACTCGATCCTGGCGATCTACTTCGTCGTGGTCCTGGGCATCGGCTTCGCCGCCCGGGCGAGTGTGAGAACCAGCCTCGACTTCTTCCTCTCGGGCCGCTCGCTGCCGGCCTGGGTCACCGGGCTGGCGTTCGTCGCCGCCAACCTGGGAGCCACGGAGATCCTCGGCATGGCGGCGACCGGGGCCCAGTACGGCGTCGCCGTCGTCCACTGGTACTGGATCGGCGCCATCCCCGCCATGGTCTTCCTGGGCCTGGTGATGATGCCCTTCTACTACGGCTCCAAGGTCCGCTCGGTCCCCGAGTTCCTGCTCCAGCGCTTCGACCGGTCCGCGCACCTGCTGAGTTCGGTGCTCTTCGCCTTCGCCGCCATCCTCATCGCGGGCGTCAACCTCTACGCCCTGTCGATCGTCGTGGAGGCGCTCCTCGGCTGGCCCCAGTGGGTCTCCATCGTCGTCGCCGGGTTCTTCGTCCTGGCGTACATCACGGTCGGCGGCCTGTCCTCGGCGATCTACAACGAGGTCCTGCAGTTCTTCGTGATCCTCGCCGCCCTCGTACCGCTCACGATCCTCGGCCTCAAGCGGGTCGGCGGCTGGGACGGCCTGACCTCCTCCCTGGAGAAGAGCCACGGCGCCGACTTCCTGTCCGCCTGGGGCGGCACCGGCATCGGCGACCCCAACCCGCTCGGCGCCAACTGGCTGACCATCGTCCTCGGCCTCGGCTTCGTCCTCTCCTTCGGCTACTGGACCACCAACTTCGCCGAGGTGCAGCGGGCCCTGTCCGCCAAGAACCTGTCGGCGGCCCAGCGCACCCCGCTCATCGCCGCGTTCCCCAAGATCTTCATCGTCTTCGTGGTGATGATCCCCGGCCTGGTCGCCGCCACCCTGGTGTCGAAGATCGGCACGGAGGGCTCCGGCCTCACCTACAACGACGCCGTCCCGCTGCTCATGCAGGAGCTGCTGCCCAACGGCGTGCTCGGCATCGCCGTCACCGGCCTGCTCGCCGCCTTCATGGCGGGCATGGCCGCGAACGTGTCGTCGTTCAACACCGTGTTCACCGCCGACATCTGGGCCAAGTACGTGGTGAAGGGCCGCGAGGACGGCTACTACCTGCGCTTCGGACGCCTGGTGACCGCCCTCGGCGTCCTCGCCTCCATCGGCACCGCGTTCCTCGCCGCCAGCTTCTCCAACATCATGGGGTACCTCCAGACTCTGTTCTCCTTCTTCAACGTGCCGATGTTCGTCGTCTTCATCATCGGCATGTTCTGGAAGCGCGCCTCGGTCAAGTCCGGCTTCTGGGGCTTGGTCGCGGGCACGGTGGCCGCGATGGTCAACTACTTCGTCATCTACAAGCAGGGCGTCATCGGCATCCCCACCGACCAGGGCGCCAACTTCGTCTCGGCCCTCGTCGGCTTCGTCGCCGGCGCCGTGGTGATGGTCGTCGTCACGCTCTTCACGGCCCCCAAGCCCGAGGCCGAACTGGCCGGGTTGGTGTACGGGACGAGGTCCCCCGGCATGGACGAGGCGCCGTCCGAGGGCGACGACGCCTGGTACCGGCGCCCGGCCCTCCTCGGCTGGGGAGCGGTCGTCCTGGCCGCGCTCTGCTACCTGCCGTACTCCTTCTGACGACCTGACGACTACACGACTCGAACGACCGGAGGCACCTCACCATGTCCGAACCGCAGCGCGAAGTGTCCGAGTTGGAGGAGAAGTCCGCCACCGCCGCCCGGCTCTTCGACATCCGGCGCATCATCGGCGGCCTGTTCACCCTCTACGGCGTGATGGTGACCCTCGCGGGCGTCACCGCAGACGACGCCGACCTGGAGAAGGCCGTCGGCGTCAACATCAACCTCTGGACGGGCCTGGGCATGCTCGCCCTCGGCCTCTTCTTCCTCGTCTGGCTGAAGCTCCGGCCGACGGCACCGCCCGTTCCTCCCGCCGACCGTTCGGCCTCCTGACGAGCCGGGCCCGGGGGGCGCGCAGGGTGACGGCGGATCAGGCCGTCGCCCGCGCGGTCGCCGCCGTCCCGGACAGCGCCGGGGACGCGCCGAACAGGGCGTGGACGGCGGAGGTGACCTGGACGGCGACCACCTCGGGGGTGGAGGCGTCGAGCTTGCCGTCGAGGTGCAGGAAGGCCAGGCCGTGGACGAGGGCCCACACCGTGGTCGCCAGGGCGTCCGCGTCCACGCCGGGGAAGGTGGCGCGGACGATGCCGCGGACGTACTCGGAGATGGCGGCGGTCGCGGCGACCCGCTCCTCGCTGGTCGGGTCGCAGGGCTCGGCGAACATCGCCCGGAACAGGGCGGGGTGCTCCAGGGCGAACCGCACGTAGGCGACCGCCACCGCGGCGAGTTCGCCGGGCGTCGAGGGCGCGGGATGGGCCTCGGCCAGGTGCCCGGCGAGCTCGCGGTACCCCTCGGCGGCCACGGCGGAGACGAGCGCGTCGCGGTCGGCGTAGTGGCGGTAGGGGGCGGTGGCCGACACCCCGGCGCGCCGGGCGACCGCACGCAGCGAGAGGCCCGCGCTGCCGTCCTCCTCCAGGAGTTCGCGCGCGGCGCGCAGGCAGGCGGCGCGCAGGTCGCCGTGGTGGTACGTGCCGGTCTGGGGCATGGGTCGCACATCCTTCGCGTTCACGGCGTCCACACGTCCTCTCTCATGTGAACGCCGTATACATCGTAAGCGATCGAAAGGCAAGAGGGAACCGTCCCGACCGGCAGCCCGCGCCTGCCGCCGCTCCTCCGCGCGGACCCGCCGTACGCCCGCCGCCGCCTCAGCGGGCGCCGACCGCCTTCAGGACCTTGAGCGCCCCGGTCAGGAGGGCGGCCCAGGTCTCGAAGCCGACGCCCGACGGCGGAGTGAAGCCCTGGAGGCGCTGGTGGGCGACGGTCTGGGGTTCGGTGTACTTGAGGATGCCGTCGGCGCCGTGGCGGCGGCCGAGCCCGGAGTCGCCCATGCCGCCCATGGGGGCGTCGACGCTTCCCCAGGCGGCGGCGAAGGCCTCGTTGACGTTGACGGTCCCCGCGTGGACGCGGGCGGCGACGGCCCGGCCCCGGGCCCCGTCGCGCGACCAGACGCTGGCGTTGAGGCCGTAGGCCGTGGCGTTGGCCTGCGCGATCGCGTCGTCGACGTCGCGGAAGGAATACACGGAGACGACGGGGCCGAAGGTCTCGTGGGAGTGCAGCGTCATGTCGGGCGTGACGCCGGTGAGGACGGTCGGCTCGTAGAAGAGGGGGCCGAGGTCGGGGCGCGCCCTGCCACCGGCCAGGACGGTGGCGCCCTTGGCGACGGCGTCGTCGACGTGTTCGGTGACCGTCTTGAGCTGGGCGGGGGTGGTGAGGCTGCCGACATCGATGCTGTAGTCGTAGGCGGCGCCGAGCTTGAGCCTCTTCGTGCGGGCGGTGAAGGCGGCGACAAACCGGTCGCGGAGGGACTCGGCCACGTACAGGCGCTCGACGGAGACGCAGAGCTGCCCGGCGGAGGGGAAGCAGGCGGCCACGGCGCCGTCGGCGGCCTTGTCGACGTCGGCGTCGTCCAGGACGATCATCGGGTTCTTGCCGCCGAGTTCGAGGGAGGCGCCGATCAGGCGCTTGCCGGCGTCGCTCGCGATCTGGCGTCCGGTGGCGGTGGAGCCGGTGAACATCATGTAGTCGGCGTTGTCCATCAGCGCGCCGCCGATGGAACCGCCCCGGCCGATCACCATCTGCCACACGTCCTCGGGCAGCCCGGCCTCGTACATCAGCTCCATCGACCACAGCGCGGTCAGCGCGGTCTGGGTGTCGGGCTTCTGGACGACGGCGTTGCCGGCCATGAGGGCGGCGATGGTGTCACTGGCGGCCATGCTCAGCGGGTAGTTCCACGGCGAGACGACGGTGACCACGCCCTTGGGGTGGCGCAGCTCGGTAGTGCGGGTGAGCAGCGGGATCGCGCCCCTGCGCCGCTTGGGGCCCAGGTACTTGGCGGCGGTGCGCGCGTAGTAACGCGAGACGATGCCGATGTCGACGACTTCGAGGAACGCGTCGCGGCGGGTCTTGCCGTTCTCGGCCTGCATCAGGTCCAGGGCCTGGTCCTGACGGGCCAGGACCAGGTCGTGGTAGCGCAACAGGACTTTCTTGCGCTCCGCGATCGGCGTGGCGGCCCAGGCCTTCTGCGCGGTCCGGGCGCGGGCGAACGCGTCCTCGACGTCCCCGGGGGTGGAGACCGGGAGGTCGGCCAGCGGGATGCCGGTGTAGGGGGCGGTGGTGGTGACGCGCGCGGCGTTCGGCGCGGCCGAGACCCGGGCGGTCAGGCGCTGGAGGAAGGACGGGGTGATCGAGGCGGGAAGGGCCGGGCCGCGGGTGGTCGTCGGACCGGCGTGGGTGGTGGCCATGACGGGGCTCCTCTGCTCTTACTCGCCGCGGCTGTGGACCGAGGTGGGGACCGGCATGTGCAGGGCGGCCTGACCCTCGGTCATGACGTCGAACTGGACGGTCCGCTTCGGCCGGAGCGAGCGCAGGTCGTCGGACATGCGGCCCTGTCCGAGCTGGAGGGTGATGCCCTTGGCGCTGCGCGTCGTGCCGGCGTTCAGCACGTTGGTCTGGTTCAGCGTGGAGTGCCAGGCGCCGTCGATCGTCGTGTACGAGGTGAGCGAGCCGACCCGTTCACCGCTCGGGTGGGCCTTCTGGGCCGGCGTGTTCGCCAGGAGCGCCAGGTCGACGCCGCCGGAGTCGTCGGCCACGCGCGCGGTGGTGCGGTGGTGGTCGATGGAGACGTCGAGGCCGGTGACCCACTTGGGGAAGCCGTAGCCGTCGTGGCCCCGGACCTGCGCGATCTCCGAGTTCACCGGCAGGGACAGGACGTAGGAGTGCAGGTGCTCGTTCTTCAGGCCGGAGACGAGGTCGAAGAAGCCGAGTTTGCCGTGCCGGGCGGGCTTGACCGCGATGCCGACGGCGGCCTCGGTGTAGAAGTCGATGTCGCACACGTCGTAGCGGAAGAACATCACCGAGACCAGCCCGAGGCCGGGCGCGACCTCCAGCGGGGAGAGCTCCTCGGGCAGACGGGCGCGGATCGCGCGGGACGGCGCGAGCATCGTCAGCCGGGCGGACGACATCGCGTAGTAGAAGTTCGGGGTGAGCGTGGGGCCGATCGGGGAGTCGACCTCGGTCTTGGGGAGCTTCCGGAAGAAGTCCACCCCGCTGACGCGCGGGTCGCGGGCGATCGTGTCGAGGTCGGGGTTCATGCGGTACCGGTCGTACAGGCCGCCCTGGGGGACGGCGACCTCGCGGCCTCCGAGGTCGACCTTGACGGTGTCCTGCTGAGTTGCGGACATGGGGAGTTCCTCACTTCAATGTGAGCGGTGTATACATGACGGTAAGGCGTTATGTGTGCGGCGTCAACACTTCGGGACGGGGTGACGCCGTCCGGGTCACGCCCCTCGGGCCGCGCTTCGGGGTCCGGCCAGCCACGCACGGTAGCCGCGCAGGGCCTTGCGCTGCCTGCGCTGTTCGGAGATCAGGGCGATCGCCGGGTGGGTGCCGGGCCTGGGACGGCTGCCCCGGGCGAGGCGGCGCATCTGGTGGCGGACCTGGGCCATGCTCGCGGCGGAGGCGAGGGCCTTGTCGGACCAGGTCACCGGCCGCATCTGCCGGTCGGCCTCGCGGTCCTGGCGCCAGCGGTCGGGCAGGTCGGGGGTGACGGCGAGGGCGGTGCCCATGCCGACGACCGCCACACCGCCGGCGAGGACCTTCTCCGCGGTCGCGCGCCGGTTGATGCCGCCGGTGAGCATCAGGGGGAGCGGACTGGTCGTGACGAGGTCCTCGGCCAGGTCCAGGAAGTACGCCTCACGGGCCCGGGTGCGGTCGTCGGCGGAGCGGCCGGTCATCGCGGGACTCTCGTAGCTGCCCCCGGAGAGCTCGACCAGGTCGACGCCGAGGGGTTCGAGCATGGCGATGACCTGGCGCGCGTCGTCGGCGTCGAAGCCGCCGCGCTGGAAGTCGGCTGAGTTGAGCTTGACCGCGACCGCGAAGGACGGCGAGACGGCGGCCCGCACGGCGCGGACGATGTCGAGCAGCATCCGGGCCCGGTTCTCCAGGGACCCGCCCCACCGGTCGGTGCGCTCGTTGACCAGGGGGGAGAGGAACTGCGAGAGCAGGTAGCCGTGGGCGGCGTGGACCTCGACGCCGTCGAAGCCGACCTGTTCGGCGCGGCGCGCGGTCACCGCGTACCGCGCCACGGTCTCCTCGATCTGCCGCGGGGTCATGGCCGTCGGCTTGCCGAAGCGGCTGCTGTGCCTGCCCAGGCTGACGCCGATGTCGGACGGGCCCCACACGACGCCGGGCATGTCGGAGGCCACCTGGCGGCCGGGGTGGTTGATCTGCATCCATATCGCGCCCCCGCCGGACTTGCCGGCCTTCGCCCACTCGGCGAACGGCTCCAGGGGCGCGTGCTCGTCGAGTACGACACCGGCGGGCCCGGTCAGTGCCTCGGCGTGGACCATGACGTTGCCGGTGATCAGCAGTCCGGCGCCGCCGGCGGCCCAGCGCCGGTACAGCGTGAACAACCGCTCGTCGGGGAGCTGGCCGTCGCCGGCCATGTTCTCCTCCATGGCCGCCTTGGCGATCCGGTTCTCCAGCACCTGCCCGGAGCGCAGGGGCAGCGGTGAGAACAGCTCGCTGGTCATAGGGGATCCCTCTTCCGTCTCGATCGCACGGGATGTGTGCACCACTCACATTAGCGCGTCGATGTAATCGCCGTAAACATTCAAGGCTGTGGGGTACGTCGCAGCCGCGTGGTGCGTGTCCGACGTGGCGTGTCCGGGCGTGTCCGGGCGCGTCGACAGCCGTTCGGGTGCCCTCCGGCTGCGCGGGCTTCCGGTCCCCGGGAGCGTGGGGGCATGAGACAGAGCGCCTTGTCCGAGGTGAAGGACGCCGTCACTCCGAGGGCCACGCTGCTGGTGATCGGGGTGATCGTCCTGCAGTTGTTGTTCATCGCTTCCTATGTGGGAGCCCTCCACGAGCCCAAGCTGAAGGACGTGTCCTTCGGGGTGGTGGCGCCGCGGGCGGTGGCGGGGCAGACGGTGGCCCGCCTGGACGGGCTGCCAGGCTCCCCGCTGGACCCCCGGGCGCTGCCCGACGAGCGGACGGCCCGGCAGCAGATCCTCGACCGGGACCTCTACGGAGCGCTCGTGGTCGACCCGGCCGGCACCACCGACACGCTCCTGGTGGCCTCCGGCGGCGGCAAGGCGCTGTCCCTGGCCCTGGGGACGCTGATCACCGCCGTGGACAAGAGCCAGGGGCGGGCCGTCCGCACGGTCGACGTGGCCCCGGCCTCACCGCACGACTTCAACGGCCTGTCCTCGTTCTACCTGGTCATCGGCTGGTGCGTGGGCGCCTACCTGTGCGCGTCGATCCTGGCGATCAGCGCCGGCGCCCGGCCGGCCAACCCGATCCGCGCGGCCACCCGGCTGGGCACGATGACCCTGGTCGCGCTGGTCGGCGGGCTGGGCGGCGCGGTCATCGTGGGGCCGATCCTGGACGCCCTGCCGGGCAGCGTCTGGGCGCTGTGGGGACTCGGCGCCCTGCTCATCTTCGCCGTCGGCGCCGCCACCCTCGCCCTCCAGGGCCTCTTCGGCGTCATCGGGATCGGCCTGGCGATCCTGCTGGTGGTGATCGCGGGCAACCCGAGCGCGGGCGGTGCTTTCCCCGCCCCGATGCTCCCACCGTTCTGGCAGGCCATCGGCCCGGCCCTGCCGCCGGGCGCGGGCACCTGGGCGGCCCGCTCGATCTCGTACTTCCACGGCAACGACATGACCTCCTCGCTGCTCGTCCTGTCGGCCTGGGCGGTCGTCGGCGTCCTGATCACCCTGTTCGCGGCGGTGCTCCGGCAACGCCGCACGGCCGAGACCGGAACGCCGGCGAATCCGCTCCGCGGAGAAGGGGGCCCGTCGTGACCAGGGTCCTGTTCGTCGTGTCCGCGGCCGACCGGTGGACGTTGCGGGACGGGGAGGCGCATCCGTCCGGGTTCTGGGGCGAGGAACTGGCGGTGCCGCACAAGGTCTTCACCGGGGCGGGGTGGGAGACCGTGGTCGCGACGCCCGGCGGAAAGGCCCCGACCCTCGACCGGCTGAGCATGTCGAAGACGGCCGGGTGGCCGTGGAAGCTGCGTGAGGTGGCCGCGTATCTGAAGGCGATCCAGGGCGAGTTGCGCAGTCCCCGCTCGCTGGACGCGATCGACCCGGACGACTTCGACGTGGTGTTCTACCCGGGCGGGCACGGTCCGATGGAGGACCTGGCGGTCGACCCGGTCTCGGGCGCGCTGCTGACGCGGGTGCTCGCTTCGGGCAGGCCGCTGGCGCTGCTGTGTCACGCTCCGGCGGCGGCGTTCGCGGCGAAGAACCCGGACGGGTCGTGGCCGTTCGCCGGGTACCGGATGACGGGCCTGTCGAACCTGGAGGAGAAGTTCAACAGCTTCGGCCGCAAGGCGATCTGGCTCCTGGAGGACCGGCTGCGGGAGAGTGGCGCGGAGTACTCCAAGGCCCGCCTCCCGCTCAGGCCGTACGTGGTGGTCGACCGCAACCTGTACACGGGCCAGAACCCGCCGTCCTCCGAACGCCTCGCCGCACGCGTGGTCGCCGACGTCGAGGCGGCGGGAGCCCGCTAGAGGGCGTCGCAAGTGCCTTCGGTCTCCTGTCCGGCGGGGGAGCGGGCGCCTTCCGGGCGGCCTCAATGTTGACGCTGCACACTTCGAGACGTAATGTATGTAGCGTAAACATTCTGGCTCGCCGGGTCCTGCTCCCCAGGACCCCGCAGGAGCCCTTCGTCGCATTTCTCAGGAACGGAGTCGTCGTGAAGGCTGTGTCGATCAGGGAGCACGGTGGTCCCGAGGTCCTGGAGTGGACCGAGGCCGAAGACCCGAAGCCCGCCGCCGGCGAGGTCGTCGTCGACGTGGCGGCCAGTGCGCTGAACCGTGCGGACGTCATGCAGCGCATGGGGCTCTATCCCCTGCGGCCGGACTGGTCGCCGTACCCGGGCCTCGAGGTCTCCGGCCGCATCGCCGCCGTCGGCGAGGGCGTCACCGGATGGAGGGTGGGCGACGAGGTCTGCGCCCTGTTGACGGGGGGCGGTTACGCGCAGAAGGTCGCCGTTCCCGCCGGGCAGCTCCTCACGATCCCCGAGGGGGTCGGCCTGGTGGAGGCCGCGGGCCTTCCCGAGGTCACCGCCACGGTCTGGTCCAACCTCGTCATGACGGCCGGTCTGAAGGCGGGGGAGACCCTCCTCGTGCACGGCGGGCTCGGGGGCGTGGGCTCCGCGGCGATCCAGGTCGCCAAGGCCCTGGGTGCCCGTGTCGTCACCACGGTCGGCGGCCCGGAGAAGGTCGCGCGGGCGCGGGAGCTGGGCGCCGACGTGGCGATCGACCACCGCGCCGAGGACTTCACCGAGCACGGCCCCTACGACGTGATCCTCGACGTCGTCGGCGGCGACTACCTGGAGCGCAACGTCCGTTCCCTGGCGGCCGACGGACGGCTGGTCGTCATCGGCCTGCAGAACGGTCTGGAGGGGAAGCTCAACCTCGCCGAGATCGTGTTCAAGCGGGCCTCCGTGCACGGCACCACCCTGCGGACCCGCTCCAAGGAGGACAAGGCCGAGATCGTGGCCCAGGTCCAGGAGAACGTCTGGCCCATGATCGAGGACGGCACCGTGAAGCCGCTCGTCGACCGGACCGTCCCCATGGCCGACGCCGCCGAGGGCCACCGCCTCATGGAGGCCGGCGGCCACCTCGGCAAGATCCTCCTGGTGAACGACGAAAGCGCGTGACACCGGGCCGCCGGAGGCCTTTGCCGTGCGGAGCGCCGTAGGGAGGCTCCTCGCCTTCTCCGGGTGCGCGTCGGAAGTGCTCCGGTGACCGGAAAAGGGGAGGACGTTCCTGCCGGGCCGGCTACCCGACGGAAACGACCCGGCCCGGTCGACCGTCCGGGGCGAGGGTCACTTCGTGGACCGCGCCGCCCCCCGGTGGTCATGCGAATCCGGTCGGAAGCCGTCCACCCGGTCGTACGGAGCGTACGGACGCCTCGTCCGCGCGGATCCGATCGGGCGCGGACGGAGCGGGCTCCACCGGGTACGGGTCCTCCCGGGCCCCGTGGCCGGGTTGCGACGGGCTGAGCGGGCGCGAACGATGGAGGCGGGCACGGCGCCCGGGGCGGGGCCACAGCCGCGGCCGGCGAGGCCGTGTGAAACAGGGCACCCGTGTGCCCGTGACAGGGAGCGGACATGACCGACCTTCCTCCTCCGATCACCCCCTATCTGGAACCGGCCGCGAAGGAGCTGTGCGAGGCGACGGATCCGCATCCGCGGATCTACGAGGTCCCTCCGGAGAAGGGCCGTGACATCCTCCTCGGCCTCCAGAGCGACGAGAGCGTGCCCCGCCCCGAGGTCGACGAGGAGTGGGTCGACGTGGACGCGGGCGAGTGGGGCACGGTCCGCACCCGCGTCATCCGGCCCGCCGGGTCCACCGGGCCGCTGCCGGTGGTGTTCTACATCCACGGCGCGGGCTGGGTCTTCGGCGACGAGAAGACGCACGACCGGCTCTTCCGCGAGCTCACGGTCGGCGCCGGGGCGGCGGGCGTCTTCCCCGTCTACGACCGCGCGCCCGAGGCGAAGTACCCCACCCAGGTCGAGCAGAACTACGCCGTGGGGCAGTGGGTCCTGGAGCACGGCGCCGAACACGGCCTGGACACCTCCCGGATCGCCGTCACCGGCGAGTCCGTCGGCGGCTGCATGTCGGCGGTGTTCGCGCTGATGAACAAGGAGCGCGGCGGGATCGACCTCAAGGCGCAGGTCCTGCTCTACCCGGTGACGAACGCCGACTTCGACACCCCCTCCTACCTCCAGTTCGCCGAGGGCTACTACCTCACCCGCGACGGCATGAAGTGGTTCTGGGACCAGTACTCCGAACCCGGTCAGCGCACGGAGGTGTACGCCTCCCCGCTCCAGGCCTCCCTGGACCGGCTCAAGGGCCTGCCCACCACCCTGGTCATCACCGACGAGGCCGACGTCCTGCGCGACGAGGGCGAGCAGTACGCCAACAGGCTGCGCGAGGCCGGTGTGGACGTCACCTCCGTCCGCGTGGCCGGCATGGTCCACGACTTCCTGCTCCTGGACAGCCTGCGCGACACCCGCGCCGCCGACCTCGCCCGCAGGCTCGCTGTCGACGCCCTGCGCACGGCCCTCCACGACGGCTGAGACCACTTCGCGCCCGGGGGCTCGTTTCCGGCCACGGCGGGCGCTACCTTGCCGGGATGCAGGAGTGGGAGCGCTGGGAGCGACGGGTGCAGACGGCCGCGCACCCTGCGGTGTACCGGCTGGTGCGGCTGATCGCCGCCCGTGGCCCGGTCGTGCGGGTGCCGCGGGTGGGGGTGCTGGTCGGCGACGCCGGCCTCGCCCGGGAGGTGCTGACGGACACCGAGGGCTACACGAAGACGGGACCCGGCGCGGCGGCTGGGCTCTGGAGCCCGGTGCTCGGCTCGCGGACGCTGATCACCCTGGAGGGCGCCGAGCACGCGGCGCTGCGCAGGAGGCTCGGCGGGCTCTTCACGCCGGGCCGCGTGACGGCCGTCTGCGAACGGGTGCTGCGCGCCCCGCTCGAAGACCTGGAGCGACGGCTGTCGGCGGGCGAGGAGGTGGATCTGGTCCGGGTGGTCCGGGACGGGGCCGCCGAGGTGATCCGCGAGCTGGTCGGGCTCCCGGCGGGCGGGAGCGACTTCGCCGGGGCCGCCGCGGTGGTGTCGTCCGTGCGGCTGTGGCGGACGACGCTGACCGGACGCCAGGCGGAACGCGCCAGGACGGCGCTGGCCCGACTGAGCGAGGCGGCGGTGGCCGCCTACCGGGCCGGTGACGAGTCCACCGTGCCGGGACGCCTGCGCGCGCTGGGCCTTGACGAGGCCGAGGCGCGCGGCGCCGTCGGACTGTTCCTGCTGACCGGCACCGAGACGCTCGTCTCCTTCGTCCCCCGGCTGGTCGCACTGGCCCACGACACGGGCCGGGGGCCGGACCGGATCACCGACGCCCTGGTGGAGGAGGCGCTGAGGGTGACGTCGCCGACGCCGGTGATGCTGCGCAGCGCGGCCCGGTCGGGGCGCATCGGGGGCGTCCGGGTGGAGGCGGGGGAGCGGGTGGTGATCGCCACGCTGCTGTGCACCGGTGCGTACGGCCCGTTCTCGCCGGACCGGGACCCCGCCGAGACCGCCGGCCTGCGCCGGCTGTGGTTCGGGGCGGGCCCGCACTTCTGTCTGGGGATGCCGCTGGCCATGGCGGAGATACGCGCGGTGACCGGGGTCCTGCGCGCCTTCCCGGAACTGGTGATCACGGATCGCCGCCCGGCACGAGGGGTGCTGATCCCCGCCTACACGCGACTGTCGCTGCGCGCGACGGGCCGCGGCGCGGGCCCGCCCCGCCCCGGGGCGCGGACGGCCGCCTGACCCGGCGCCGAGGACCGGGTCCGGCGTTAAGAAAACGACAGGGATTCTTCCCTCGCGGGGCGTGGAGAAGGAGCCGCGAGAGCCCCCTGGCGCGGCTGATCTCCGGGGTTCCGGACACGGCGTACGGCGCCTCGCGCACGCGTCGGCCGGGGCCGGCACGTGCCCGATCGCGCCGAGGAACGCCTCCGTGTCCGCGCCGTCGCCGGGGGCCGGAGCGGGGCCGTCCGCCGCCGTGGTCGCGATCACCCCGCTCGGGAACACGCAACCCCTCGTCGGCCCAACACCGCTGGCAGGACGGCACATTGGGCGGGCGGGGACAGGCCGACGCCCCTGTGGAAGGCCCTCGCCAGGGGCCGTGGGCCGCCGTCGACACGGCCACCCGGACGGGCCTCGCGAGACCGGTCGGCACGTATCGTGCCACGGCGCGGCGCGGCTCTTCCGACGAGGCCTCGTCGATCTTCCGACAGGACCGCCGGCCGCTCCCCGGGGTGGCCGGAGGGCCGCGGCCGGCGCGTTGCGTGCCGGTCCGGGGCGGTGCCGACGGGCCGCATACTCGGTGATCGCGTCGCCGCGCGTGCGGTGGCGGCCGGGCCCCCGGGCAGGAGCGAGGGAAGTCGATGGGAGTCATGAAGGACGTGAGCGGGCCTGCCGTGCCCGAGGTGGTGGACAGCCCCGCGCTGCGACCGGTGCCGACCGGGCGCCTGGCGCGGTGGATGCTGCGCCACCAGGTGCAGCCCGTGGGACCCGCGGCGGAGGGACACGGCGAGCCGCACGCCTGGTGGAAGGTGATGTGCCTGACCGGGGTCGACTACTTCTCCAGCCTCGCCTACGTACCGGCCATCGCCGCCCTCGCCGCGGGGGCGGTCTCGCCCCTGGCGACCCTGCTGATCGTGGCGCTGACGCTGCTGGGCATGCTGCCGATGTACCGGCGGGTGGCCAAGGAGAGTCCGCACGGCGCCGGATCCGTGGCGATGCTGGAGGACCTGCTGCCGTTCTGGCGGGGCAAGCTGTTCGTCCTGGTCCTGCTCGGCTTCGTGGCCACCTCGTGGATCATCACGATCACCCTGTCGACCGCGGACGCCTCCGTCCACGTCGTGGAGAATCCCTTCTTCCCCAAGGCCCTGCACGGCCACGAGGTCGCCCTCACCGTGGTGCTGCTGCTGGTCCTCGGCGGCGTGTTCCTGCTCGGCTTCAGCGAGGCCGTCAGCGTCGCCATCCCCCTGGTCGCCGTCTTCCTGGTGCTGAACGCGGTCGTCATCGCCGTCGGCCTGGCGCACGTGTTCACCACGCCCGGCGCCCTCTCGGCGTGGACGGACGCGCTCGTCGGGGGCGGAACCGGCTTCGGCGACCTGATGGGACCGGCACTCCTGGCCTTCCCCCTGCTGGTCCTGGGCCTGTCCGGCTTCGAGACCGGGGTCAGCATGATGCCCCTGGTCTCCGCCGCGGGCGCCGACGACGAACAGCGGCTGCGCGCCCGCATCCGCAACACCCGTCTGCTGCTGACCACCGCCGCGCTCGTCATGAGCGTCTACCTGCTGGCCTCCAGCTTCGTCACCACCGTCCTCATCCCCCACGAGGAGTTCGAGCCCGGCGGCGCGGCGAACGGCCGGGCCCTGGCCTGGCTCGCGCACGAGCACGTCGGAGAGGCGTTCGGCACCGTCTACGACATCAGCACCATCCTCATCCTGTGGTTCGCGGGCGCCTCGGCCATGGCCGGACTGATCAACATCGTCCCCCGCTACCTCCCCGGCTACGGCATGGCCCCCGAATGGGGGCGCGCGGTACGCCCCGTGGTGCTCGTCTACACCGCCCTGTGCGTCCTCATCACCATCGCCTTCGACGCCGACGTCGACGCCCAGGCCGGCGCGTACGCCACCGGCATCCTGGCCATGATGGTCTCCGGCGCCTTCGCCGTCACCGTCTCCGTGGCCCGCTCCGGCCGCCGGGCGGTCGCCGCCGGTTTCGCGCTCCTCACCCTGGTCCTGCTGTACGCGCTGGTCTACAACATCGTCGACAAGCCCGACGGCATCACCATCTCCGGCTTCTTCATCGCCGGCATCGTCGCCGTCTCGCTGATCTCCCGCGTCTCGCGCACCACCGAACTGCGCGCCGACCGCCTCGTCTTCGACGACGTCGCCCGCCGCTTCCTCACCGACACCCTGGCCCACGACGACGCCATCAACATCATCGCCAACCGCCGCCAGGCCGGCGACGGCGCCGAGTACCGCGACAAGGAACGCGAACAGCGCGGCACCAACCCCGTCCCGGGCCGGGCCGACGTCCTGTTCCTGGAGATCGACGTGGTCGACCCCTCCGACTTCAGCGAGGTCCTCACCGTCCACGGCGTCGAGGTGGACGGGCACCGGATCCTGCGCGCCCAGGCCCCGGCGGCCCCCAACGCCATCGCCGCGATCCTCCTCGCCCTGCGCGACACCACCGGCGTCAAGCCCCACTGCTACTTCGCCTGGGCCGAGGGAAGCCCCCTGAAGCACATGTTCCGCTACTTCCTCCTGGGGCGCGGCGACACCGCCCCCGTCACCCGCGAGATCATCCGCCGCCACGAACCCGACCCCGACCGCCGCCCCGGCATCCACGTCGGCGGCTGACCCCGCCGCAAGCAAGGCTCACGTGTCCCGCAGGGGGAGACGTGAGGGCGGGGCATGCGCGGTCCCCGGGCGGGAGCCCCGGCCGTCGCCCAGGGCGCGGTCCAGGAGAGGCAGCAGGCGGTCCCAGTGGCGCTTCAGTCCGGAGGCGCTGAAAGCGCCGGTGTCGGACATGGTGAAGCCGTGGACGGTGCCGGGGTGGATCTCGGAGGCGTAGCCGACACCTGCGGCACCTCGCCGTGACACGGTGGACCAGCGGGCCGGGCGTCACCTCGGCCTGCCGGAACCGGACCTTCCGCCCCGCCCTTCAGTTCCGGCGCGGCTCCGTCCCGCCGTCCCCCCACCCCGCCAGGGCGATGTCGGTCCTGGACGCGGCGTTCAGCTTCCGCATGATGCGCGCCACGTGGTGCTCCACGGTCCGGGGGGAGAGGACCAGGCTCTCGGCGATGTCCCGGTTGGCCCGGCCCTGGACGACCAGCCGGGCCACCTCCTGCTCGCGCGGGGACAGTTGGTCGCCGTAGCCGAGACGGCCGCGGCGGTGGGTGGTGACGATGTCGTGGCGGCGCAGCAGCCGCCGGCAGCGGGCCACGTCCCAGCGGGCGTCGAGGCGCCGGTAGACCTCGACCACCTCCCGGACCTCGTCGGCCGCCGCCTCCCCCCGCAGACCGAGGAGACAGCGTCCGCGGGCCTCCGCCGCCCGGGCCGCGTCGAAGGGGCGGCCGAGCAGCCGCCACCGCGCCTCCGCGTCGGCCAGCAGCCCGACGGCCTCGTCCGGCCGGCCCCCGGCCTCGGCGAGCAGCGCCCGGCACACGGTCAGGGCGGCACGGGCGGCGGGCGCGTCGCCGCCGGCGATCCCGGCGGCGAAGTCGGCGACGACCCGGTGGGCCCGCGCGGTCTGCCCGCTGCCGTGCAGGGCCTCCACGGCGACGGGCAGCACCTCTCCCGCCCACACCCAGCCGCCGGTCCGTTCGAGCCGGTGCAGCACCTCCTCCACGGCCTCGCACGCCCGCCCCGGCCGTCCCGCCTCCAGATGGACGCGGGCCGTGGCGGCGGCGGAGGCGGTGAGGATGAGACCGGTGTCGTAACGGGTGGTGCGGGCGGCCTCGGCCAGGTCGTGGCGGGCCCGGGGGACGTCGCCCAGCACGTGCAGCGCGGTCAGCCCGCGGACCAGCATGGCCTCGGAGGTCAGGTCGGGTATCTCCCGATAGAGCCGGGCGGTGCGGTCGGCGGCCTCGTGCAGGCCCTGCCAGCGGCCCTCGTGCCAGGCGAGCACCAGCCGGGCGGTCTGGATCAGCCCCTCCAGGTAGGGGCTGCTGGACTCGGCGAGCCCGTCGGCGGCCCGGCCGAGGAACTCCCGGGCCCGCGCGCCGTATCCGAGGGCGCTGGAGGCGTGCGCCAGGTTGGTCCAGCCCCGGGCGTGGTGCGCGGTCTCCATCGCGGACCCGGCCGGACCGCGCAGCGCCTCGGCCGCGGTCCAGGCGCGCGGATCGCCGAGCAGCATCAGGGCGGTGGCACGGTTGGCGGCGACGGCGGCCCGGGCGACCGGGTCGACGACCCGGTCGGCGAGCGCCTCGCCGCGCTCCAGCCACTCCCGGTGGCGGTCGACGTGCCAGCCCTTGATGGAGGGGATGGCGGCGACGGCCATGGCGCGGGCGGCG
Source organism: Streptomyces sp. NPDC007872 (assembly GCF_042868165.1). Classification (NCBI taxonomy): domain Bacteria; kingdom Bacillati; phylum Actinomycetota; class Actinomycetes; order Kitasatosporales; family Streptomycetaceae; genus Streptomyces; species Streptomyces sp. NPDC007872. Next base: position 346,677 of record NZ_JBIAEA010000001.1, on the reverse strand, counting down.
GTCTGCGGGTCGGACGCCTCCAGGTCGGGGACGGCGCGGGCGACCTCGTTGAGGCTGTCGAGTGCCCCTCCGCTCTGGTTGCGCAGGACGACGCTCAGGTGCAGCCGGATCTCGCCGCGCAGTGGGGGCGGCGGGTCGTCCTCGTCGAGGACCCGGCGCACCGCGGCCACCACCGGCTCGCCGGCGCGGGCCAGTTGCGCGGTGCGGGCCAGTTTCACGGCGGTACGGATCCGGCCGCCGGCGCGCGGGTCCTCGGCGACGGCCCGGGTGTAGAGGCTGGTGGCGGTGGCGTAGTCGCCGGCGGCGGCCGCCCGGTCGGCGGCCGCGACGAGACAGCGCAGGCCCTCGCGCACCCGTCCGGCCGCCGCGTACAACCGGGCGAGGTCGGCCAGCGGCGCCGGTCCTCCGCCGCTCCGGCGCAGGGCCCGGGCGGCGCGCAGGCTCAACCGGGCGAGCAGCGGCCCGGAGAGGCGGTCCAGCGCGGCCCGGCGGTCCAGCGGGTGCCGGAAGACGGGGCACGGCCCGTCGGCCCGTAGCACGGACCGGCGTACGCACGCGTCCACGGCCGCCCCGGCCCGCTCGGGCGCGAGGTCCGCCACCTCGGCGAGCACGCCGACGGGCACCGCGAGACCGAGGACGGCCGCCGCCTCGACGATCCGCCGCGCGTCCCCGCCGAGCGGCGCGCACCGCCGGGCCAGCTCCCGCCGCACCCGAACGGGCACCCCGACCTCCCGCACGGCGGCACACACCGCCCCCACCACCTGCCCGTCCGGCCCCCTCGTCCCGTCGGACCGGGTCCCCGCCACCCGGCCGTCCGGCCCGGCCGACCAGCCGGCCCCGTCCGCCCGACGGCCCGGCACCTCGTCGACCCCGCCCGCACCGCCCCTCCGGCGGGGGCCGTCCTCCTCCCGCTCCCGCAGCAGTTCCCCGGCGCTCCGCAGCAGTTCCGCGGCGGCGCCCGGCAGGCCGCCGGTCAGTTCGTGGACGAGGGCGGTGAGTTCCTCCCGCTCGTCCGCCCGCCCCGGGCGGTGCGCGTCGAGCCATCGCCGTACGTACTCGCCCGTCTCCCCGGGCGTCCAGGGCCGGACGCCGATCTCCTCGACCCGCACCCCGTCCGGGACGCGGGCGCCGAGGACCGGCAGCCCGGCCGCCGCGTCCTCGGTGACGACGAGCCGCAGACCGGCCGGCGGCGCGCCCGTCAGGTGGTCGAGGAGCGCGAGGGTCGCGGGGTCCGCGTGGTGGACGTCCTCCACGACCAGCACGGCGTCCCCGACCGCCCCGAGGAGCGCCCCGATCGCCCGCGGCAGCAGCCCGCGCCGCACCTCCGGATCGTCCGCCGCGGCGGGCGGCGGCGGCAGCCGGTCGGCCAGTTCCGGTACGACCAGGCCGACGGCCCCGGTCACCGCCGGCAGCGCCCGGCCGGAGGGGCCGGGCCGGTACGGCAGCCCGGCCAGCGCGTCGGCGACCGGCCCGAGCGGCACCGTGTCCACCGCGTCGGGGCACGTTCCGCGCACCTGCGTCCACTCCGCGAACTCCGCCCCGCCGAGCACCTCGTCCACCAACCGGGACGTCCCCGTGCCCGCCCCTCCGCGTACGACGGTGAGGCCCGGCCCCGCCCGCAGCGCCCGCCGCAGCCGCCGCGCCTCCTCGGCCCGCCCGACGAATCCGGCCCCGCCGGCCGTCTCCCCGCCGTGTCCCGCACCGGGAGATCCCGTACCGGAAGACCCCGTACCGCAGGCCCCCGTACCGAAGGAACGTCTCTCCACGGCTCCGCCTCTCGCCGACCACTCGCCCGGAAGGCCTCCCGTACGACCGGGGCCGCCCGTTGGGCAGGTGGTCTACCCTCCGGACGGCCGCCGTCGCAATAGGGGTCCACCACCTACGGAATGCGGGCGGTCCCTCCCGCCCGCCCGCTCCCACTCTTTGGGTAGCGCTACGGATTGCGGGATTCCCCCCGCCCGGCCGAAGCTCTGGGCGGTCCGGCGACGCCGTTCCGCACCCCGCGGCCCCCAGCCTGCGGAGGTACGGGGACGGCCGCACCCCACGCGGTCGTCCGGCGTGGCCGGATCCGTGTCGCACGGGGTCGACTCCGTGCGACGCACCACCCCACACCCCACCGCCGTGGGCGCCGGCACCCGAAGGCGCCCGCACGGCCGCCCCGTCCGGGCGATTGTCATGATCCCGACAGGATCGTGTCCCGGCGATCCGGCGGCCGACCTCCGGACACGCGCCTCCCACCACCGACGGAGCGTGTCCGGAGCCCACCGGGGCGACGGGTGTCCCCCCTCCGGGCCCGAGCCGGGCCCGGACACCTCTCAAGGGAGAAACCATGGAGTTCGACGCTCGCGTCCTCCGGCGCCTGCTCGCCGTCGGCGCCAGTGCCGCCCTGCTCGCCGGGGCTGCCTCGACCGCCGGGGCCACGGCCGCCCCCGTACCGCCGGGCGGCGGCGAGGGCCGCATCGTCGGCGCGGACCGCCCCGGCGCGGTCGAAGGCTCCTACATCGTCACCTTCAAGGACTCGGTCGCCCGCGCCGACGTGCCCGCCTCCGCGAAGGCCCTGACCAAGCGCCACGCGGGCAGCCTGCGCTACACCTACACCGCCGCCCTGCGCGGCTTCGCGGCGAAGCTGACGGAGAGCGAGGCGAAGGAGCTGGCCGCCGACCCGTCGGTGGCCCGGGTGGAGGCCGACGCGGTGGCGTACGCCGTCGACACCCAGCCCAACCCGCCCTCCTGGGGCCTGGACCGCGTCGACCAGCGCGACCTGCCGGTCGACAAGAGCTACGCGTACTCCACCACCGCCTCCAACGTGAACGCGTACATCGTGGACACCGGCATCCGCATGAGCCACCGCGACTTCGGCGGCCGCGCGGTCAGCGGCTACGACTTCATCGACAACGACTCCAACGCCTCCGACTGCCAGGGCCACGGCACCCACGTCGCCGGCACCGTCGGCGGCGGCTCGTACGGCGTCGCCAAGGGCGTCAAGCTGATCGGCGTCCGGGTGCTGAACTGCCAGGGCACCTCCGGCGACACCTGGGCCCCGGTCCTCGCGGGCATCGACTGGGTCACCAAGAACGCGGCGAAGCCGGCCGTGGCCAACATGAGCATCGGCGGCGGCAAGACCCAGTCCGTCAACGACGCGGTGGCGGCCTCCATCGCCTCCGGCGTCACCTGGGTCGTGGCGGCGGGCAACAACAACGCCGACTCGTGTTCCTACTCGCCCTCCTCCACCCCGTCCGCCATCACGGTCGGCGCCACCAACAGCCGCGACGCCCGCGCCACCGGCTGGTCCAACGGCCAGGGCTCCAACTACGGCTCCTGCCTGGACATCTTCGCCCCCGGCGACAGCATCGTCTCCACGTCCAACTCCGGCGACACCGCCTCCCAGTCGATGAGCGGCACGTCCATGGCGTCCCCGCACGTCGCCGGCGCGGCCGCCCTGCTCCTGGCCGCCAACCCGACCTGGACCCCGGCCCAGGTCCGCGACAAGCTGGTCGCCGACGCCACCTCCGGCAAGGTCACCGACCCCCGCACCGGCTCCCCGAACAAGCTCCTCTACACCGGCACCGGCAGCACCACCCCGCCGCCCACCGGCAGCAAGTTCGAGAACACCGACGACGTCCAGATCCGTGACAACGCCACCGTCGAGTCGCCGGTCACCGTCTCCGGCGTCACCGGCAACGCCCCCGCGAACCTGGCCGTCACCGTCGACATCCGCCACACCTTCCGCGGCGACCTGAAGGTCGAACTGGTCGCCCCCGACGGCGGCGTGTTCGTCCTCAAGAACTACGACTCCTCCGACGGCGCCGACAACGTCCAGGGCACGTTCACGGTCAACGCCTCCGGCAAGACCGCCAACGGCACCTGGAAGCTCCGCGTCACCGACAACTGGGTCAACGACACCGGTTACGTCAACGCCTGGTCGCTCCAGTTCTGACCTCGCGCCTCCCCGCATCACCCCGCACCCCCCGGAGCAGAACCGCTCCGGGGGGTGCGGGCCGTCCCGCCGGACCGGGGGCGGCTGGCGCGGCGGCGTCCGCCGATGTGAGGATGACGCCATGTATGCGGTCCCCGAGGGAAAAGTGCACCTCACCCGGCACGAGCAGGTCTTCCTGATCACGATGCGCGGTGAGATGGATCATGACGACGCGGAAGACGTCGAGGCCGCCTGGGTGGCGGCCGGCGAGGCGGCCTCCCCGATGACGGCGGTGGACCTCTCCCGGGTGACGTTCGCCGACAGCATGCTCCTCAACGCCCTGCTCGACGCCCGGCGCCGCCACCTGGCGGACGGGCGCGAACTGGTGCTGATCGGGCCCCTCCACTCCGCGGTGCGGCGGCTCCTGGACGTCAGCGGGACCCTCGACCACTTCCGGATCGTCAGCACCGGCCCCTCCCCGGCGAGCTGAGGCCCGCGGTCCGCGGCAGGGGAGGGGCGCCGCCCGCGCCGGTCAGCCGGGCGGCGGACCGGTCAGGTGGTCCAGCACGTTGGTGATCTGGAGCATGCGCTCCAGGAAGTCCGGACGGTTGTCCAGGAACAGGGTGGCCCCGAGCGCACTGGCCCGGCGGTGGACGAGCAGCAGGGCGGACAGGCCCGAGGAGTCGATGTACGTCAGACCGCCGAAGTCGAGGCGTATGCCCCGGGGCGGCGGTCCGTCGCCCGTCAGGCTCCCGGTGACCGCCTCGACCAGCTCGTCGCAGGTGTCGTAGTCGAAGTCCCCGCTCACGCGCACGTACAGCGAGTCGGACTTCCGGACGAGGTCGAGGGCGAATTCGGTGGAGGTGAAGTCGTTCATGAGCGGGGGCCGGGGACGGAACGGGCGGCGTGCTCGGCCAGGGCCGCCGCTCCCCGCTCGATCGCGTGCGTCGCGCGGGGGAAGTCACGCAGTTGCCCGGCCAGGACGTCCAGGCCGGCCACGAGGGAACGGGTGGGGACGTGGCGGGCCCCGAGGACGTCGGCGGTCCAGGTGAGGAACGTGGTGAACAGCTCGGGGTCGTCCACGTAGAGGGCGGTGGCCAGGAACCCGACGATGTGCGCGATGTCCTCCGCCGTGCGCTCGCGCTCGAGGTCGTCGTAGGCGCGCATCGGGGGGAACCGGTCCTCCAGACCGGCCAGGGTCTGCCTGACCAGGCGGTGCCGGGCGCGGGCCACCATCGTGTACTCCTGGTCGGCCAGGTGCGGCAGGTCGTCCACCGCCTGCCGGCCGGCCGACGCGTCCGGCCTGGGCAGGCCCTCGTCCAGGACCGCGAGCGCGCCGCGCGCGTCGGGCGCCCACCGGTCGGCGCGCAGCGTGCGCGCGTACCGGCCGTCGGGGCCGAAGGCGCGCCCGCCCGTCAGGACCGGGACGCCCACGGCCTGGCAGGCGGTGATGGCGGCGTGGGCGGTCGGCAGGTGGGTCGGGATCGACCCGGACAGCAGGACGGCGTCGGGGTTGCTCTGGTGCAGATGGGCGACCAGGTGCGGGGTCGGGGTCTGCGCCCCCAGGTAGTCGACCCGCCACCCGTGCAGGGAGAGGACCTCCGCGACGAGGCGGGCGGGGAAGGCGTGCCACTCGCCGTCGACGCAACTGATCGTGACGCGGCCCCGTGAGGACATGGCGCGGCCGCGCGTGCGGCGGTGCGCCAGGGAGGCGACGATGCGCTCGTTGATGGCGGTGACGGCGTGCTCCTGTGCCACGGTGATGCGGTCGGCGGCCCATTCGACGCCGACCTTCGCCTGGACCGGCGCGAGCACGTCGAGGAGCAGGGTCTCCTCCGGCACGCCCGTGTCGAGTGCCTCGTGGACGACCGAGGCGGCGGCGGGCTCGTCGCCCTCCACCGCTGCCCTCCACAGCCGTTCCACCACCGTGTCCGTCGCGGTGGCCTGTCTCACGTGTTCCTCCCGCCGTACCGGCCGTACCCGTCGCCCGTGGTGAGCGACGAGGTCCTGGGGGCGGTGATCGCCACGACGGCCATGTCGTCGTGGCGCCCTTCGTGGAGCCATTGGGCGGCCAGCATCTGTATCCGCTCCACGACCGCCTCCGCCTGCATGCCCGCACACTCCGCCAGGGCCCTCTTCAGGCGTTCCGTGCCCAGGAACTCGTCCCCGAGGGGACCGCCCCGCGCCTCGACGATGCCGTCGGTGTAGAGCAGGCACGTCTCCCCGGGGGCGAGCACGGTCTCCACCGTACGGGCCTCGACGGTCGGCAGCGCGCCGACCAGGGTGCCGCGGGTGGCGATCTCCTCCACCGTGCCGTCGGCGCGGGCGAGGAGCGGCGGGAGGTGCCCGGCGCTGGTCAGGCGCAGCAGCGCCCGGCCGTCCCGGTGGTGCACGGAGACGAGGACGAGGGTGGCGAAGCGGGTGTGGTGCGAGGAGAGCAGTGCGCCGTTGAGCAGGTTCAGGACCCGCTGGTGGTCCTCGGCCAGGGGGAGCAGGGCGTGCAGGGTGTTGCGGATCTTGCCGGTCAGGACCGCCGCGTCCAGGCCCTTGCCCGCGACGTCGCCCAGGACGACGAGGGTCTCCCGGGAGGGGTCGGCGCCGGGGTGGACGTCGTAGAAGTCCCCGCCGACCCGTTCGTGGTCCTTCGAGGCGCGGTAGCCGCCGGCGTACTCCACCCCGTGGACGTGGTGCAGCGCCGGCGGCAGCAGTTCGCGCATCAGCGTGGCGGTGACGGCGGCCTGCTCGGTGTAGAGGCGGGCCGCGGACAGGGCGGCCCCGGCCCGCGCGGCGAACAGGCGCGCGAAGACCTCCTCGTTCTCGCTGAAGGCCCGTTCGGTGCTGGAGCGCAGCAGGATGAGAGCTCCGGCGGGCACCCCGTGGCCGGGGAGGGGCGTGACGATGACGGAACCGACCGGCGAGGCGAAGCCCTCGGGGACCACCCAGTCGGGGAGGTCGGCGGGGTCGATCCAGCGGGCCGGCACGGGCGGGAAGCCCTGCAGGGCCTCGGCGAGACCCGGTACGGCGGAGACGTCGACCTGCCGGACGGTCTGCGTGACGGGGCCGCCCCGGCGGGCGAAGGTCAGCGGGTGGCGCCGGCCCTGGGGCGGCGCCACGAGCACGGCGGCCTCGGCGAGGTGCTCCGCGGCCATCGAGGCGGCCATCTCCATGCAGCGCCCCACGTTCAGTGTGGACAGGAGCGAGCCGGAGACCTCGGCGAGGATCCCGGACCGTGTCCGTACGTCGGCCAGGGCCGTCTCGGCGAAGCGGCGATCGGTCTCGTCGACCAGCCACCAGACCACGTCGCCGTCGTCGCCGGTCGTGGGGTGCGCCTCCATGAGGCGGTCGCGGATGCGTCCGGTCAGCGGCCCGGACCCGGGGGCCGACAGTCCGTCACAGATGCGCCGGTGGGCGTCCGCCAGCCAGGACGGCACCCGTTCGTGCAGCCAGTCGCCGCTCGCGGCGTCGGGCAGGAGGAGCCGGGCGGCCTCGTTGATCCGTACGAGACCGCCGTGCCGGTCCACGACCAGTACGGGATAGGGGGCCTCGATCCACGAGGCGCCGACCTGGAGGCCGGCACCGGACGGACGGGCGGAGGAACCGCGGGGAGCAGACACAGAAGGAGGCACGCGGGCGCGCGCCTCACCACCTTCCTACAGGGACGACAGTTGTCCTGGGGCAACCGTCTCGTACCCGCCCCCGCCCTCGCAACCCGTGCCGCATATGCACATACAAGCCTCACAAAGTGAGGGAACGTGGCACACCGGTCATGCGCACCGCCATCAGCGCGATGTCGTCCTCCCCGTTGGGCGGGAACGCCTCCAGGAGCCCGTCGCAGATCTCCTCCACGTCCGCCGGGAGGCCGCCGAGGACGGACTCCATGCGTTCGAGGGAGAGCCCCAGGTGCTCGTGGCGGCGTTCGATCAGCCCGTCGGTGGTCATGACGAGGATCGAGCCGGGCGGGGCCTCCACCGCGGTGCTCACCGGGTGGGGGAGGCCTATGCCCAGGAGCGGCCCGTGCTCATCCAGCGAACGCACGTTCCCGTCGGGGGTGCGCAGCAGCGGCGGCAGGTGGCCGGCGTTGGCGATGTGCAGCAGACCGGTCGCCTCGTCGATGAAGACGATGCACAGGGTGAGGGTCAACCGCGCCCGGACGGCCGCCAGCAGGTGGTCGAGGCGCCCGAGGATGTCGTGGGGCGGGTGGCCCTCGATGGCGTAGGCGCGCAGGGCGTGCCGGACCTGCCCCATGAGCATGGCGGCGTCGAGGGAGTGCCCCGCGACGTCGCCGACGGCGAGCAGGAGGCCTCCCCGGGTGGGAAGGGCCTCGTAGAAGTCCCCGCCGATCTCCGCGTGGTCGCTGGCGGGCAGGTAGCGCACCGCGAGGTCGGCGAGGTGCGAGTCGGGCAGCGTCTCCGGCAGGAAGCTCCGCTGGAGGGTCAGCGCCAGGTCGTGCTCCTCGGTGTAGCTCCGCAGGGCCTCCAGGGCGAGGGCGCACGCCTGGGCCAGTTGGGTCAGGAGCTGCTCGTCGTCGGGGGTCGAGACCGCCTCCGCGGGGACCGCGAGGCACACCGGCTGCCGGCCGGGCTTGGCGCGCGTCACGGCCACGGCGATCCTGTCGCGGGGCGCGAACCCCTGCGGGAAACCGGGCCACTCGTGGGCGTGGACCGTGACCAGCCGCGCCCCGGTGCGGTCTCCGAACTCGTGGTACGGAGACAGGTCCCGGGCGTCGAGCCGCACGTCGACGACGTTGTCGGAGGAGGCCTGCCCGCCCGCGCCGCCGCCGGCCGCCGAGGCCGGCTCCCCGTGCGGGGAGATGATCGACGCCACGGCGGGCGCCCCCAGGACGATCGCCGCGCCCCGGGCGGCCGCACGGGCGACCCCGGCGGCGCTGTCCGCGCTGTAGAGGAGCAGGGTCGCCTCGTTCAGGTGCAGCAGGCGGTCCGCGAGGCGCTCGGCCCGGCGGCGCGCCCGCGCGTAGCGCAGGGTGGCCGTCACGGTGGCGAGGAGCTCGTCCGGGGCGATGGGCTCCGTCAGATAGGCGTCCGCCCCGCGGTTGAGTCCCTGGGTGCGGTCGTCGACGGTGATGGCGGACGCCGAGACGTGCAGGACGGGGAGGGCCGCCGTCGCGGGATCGGCCTTGATGCGCTCACAGACCTCGAAACCGGTCATGTCGGGCAGCCGCACGTCGATGACGGCCACCTCCGGCAGGGTCTCGGCGTCCTTGAGCAGCGCGAGCGCCCCGGTGCCGTCCTCCGCCTCCACGACGGTGTGGCCCGCGCGGGACAGCGTGGTCCTCAGGACGTAGCGGTTGGTCGGGTTGTCGTCCACGACCAGGACGCGCGCGGGCGAGTGGTCGGAAGGGGACGGGCCTGCGATCACGGCGTGGCTCCTGCGGACGTGTGCTGCTCACCGGCCTCCGCCGGAGGGGTGCGGTCGGGCCCGGCCGGGTCGAGGGCCAGGGCCAGGGAGATGCGTTCGGGCGTCAGGTGCGTCTTGCCCAGGACGGCCCGCGCGTGGGTGAGACGGGAGCGGTCCACATCACCGGGGTCGGTCGAGGTGAGGACCACGACCGGGATGTGCGCGGTCTCCGGGTCGCGGGCCAGGGCCTGGAGGAGCACGTACCCGTCGGGGGCCGGCATCGCCAGGTCGATCAGGACCGCGTCGGGCCGCTCCGCGCGGATGACGTCGACGGCCCGCGAGCTGACCGACACCTCCGTCACCTTCCGCGCGACCCGGTCCAGGACCGGCCGGAGCAGCTCGATGAACGTCCGGTCGTCGTCCACGACGACCAGCGACCCCGTCCGGACGCCGTCGGCCCCGGGCTGCGGCGCGTCCGGGGCGGTGAGGTCGTGACGGGCCGGGATCTCCACCCGCACCGCCGTCCCCGCGCCCGGTTCGCTGGTCAGCGTGAGGACGCCGCCCAGCAGGCTGGTCAGCCTGCGGGCGTAGGGCAGGCCCAGGCCGGTGCCCGGCTGCCCCCGCTGGTGGGTGCCCAGGACCTGGTAGAACTCCTCGAAGACGCGGTCCTGCTGGTCCTGGGGGATCCCGATGCCCGTGTCGGTGGTGGTGAAGACGAACCAGGGCCGTCCGGCCCGGTCCTCGACCGCGACCGCGAGGCGGACCTCGCCGGCCGTGGTGAACTTCAGGCCGTTGGACAGGACGTTGCGCAGGACGCGCGTGAGCATGACCTCGTCGGTGACGAGTTCCGGCACGTCCTCCACGTCGGGTATGTCGAGCCGCACCCCGTCGCGGGCCATGCTCCGCAGCGTGCCGCGCAACTGGTGCAGCAGGGTCCGCAGGTCGGTGGGGACCAGATGGGGTTCGAGGCGTCCCGACTCGGCCTTGGCCACGTCCAGGAGTTCCTCGACCAGGGCCAGGAGCGTGCTGCCGGAGCCGGCGATCAGGGACATCTGCTGGCGCTGCTCGTCGGTCAGCGGATCGGCGTCGGGCGCGAGCAGCAGGCGGGCCAGGGCGATGACCGAGTTGACCGGGGCCCGCAGCTCGTGGCTCACGTTGGCCCAGAAGCGGGTCTTGGCCTCGCTCGCCAGACGGAGCTGGCGGGACTTGTCCTCCAGCTCGGCGTAGAGGGCCACCACGCCGGTGTTCGTCTCCTCCAGCTCCGCGGACAGCTCGCTGTAGAGGGCCACCACCCCCTTGTTGGTCTCCTCCAGCTCGGCGTTCAGCCGCTGCAGCTCCTCCTGCTGGGCCCGCGACTCCTCCAGGGCCTGGAGGAGCTGGCGGTTCTGGGTCCGCAGCTCCTCGCCCATGCTGAGGTCTCCCGAGTCGTGGAGCGCCGTACGGGCGCGCTCCGCCCTCTCCCCGGGGAGCCCGGGGGAGGCGGGCAGCCGCTGCCCGACCGTCAACGCGTGCTCTCCGGACGACGCGGTGTAGCAGCAGTGGTCCAGGAGCCGCTCGGCGGCGTCGAGCGCGTCCCGGCCGGGGACACGGGGGCCGCTCCAGGTGAAACGGGCACGGAAGAGGGCGGCCTCCCGGAGGGAGCTCGCCACGTGCAGGTCCACGCGGAGCCCCGGGGCTCCCAGGAGATCACGTCCCACCTCGCTCAGTACCGTCACCACTCGCACCAGTTCGTGCCCCTCCAGGCCCAGGGCCCGGCACACCAACTGTCCGCGCCTGCGCAGTTCAAACCCGTCCCGTTCGACGGCCAGCGGAAGGACGCAGAGGCTGTCGGAGTGCGTCCGACTCATCCGCGGGCCGCCCGCGCGACGACGACGCCGGCGTCGTCGCGGCGCACCCCGGCCTGCCCGAGGAGCTGGGCCGCGACGAGGGCCGGCTGCCGGGCGAACAGGCCCGGGAGACCGGTCGGCGACCAGCGGTCGCTCAGGCCGTCGGAGTGCAGGACGAGGACCGCGCCGGGATCCAGGGCGGTCCGGAAGGTCCGCAGCGCGGGCATCTGGTGGCCCACGATCCCGGGGAGGGACAGCAGGGTGCTCCGCTTCTCGCCGCCGACGACGAAGGCGCTGATGTTGCCGACCCCGCAGTGCTCGACGGTCCCCCGGGAGAAGTCGGCCCGGGCGACCGTGACCGCCGCGCCCCGGCTGCCCCGCAGCTCGGTGTGGAGGACCCGGACGACGTCCTGGGGGCTCCCGTGGGGGCCCGTCCGGAAGGCGGCCCGGGCGCGCTCGCCGGCGAGCGCCGCCAGCGGGCCGTGACCCAGCCCGTCGCACATCATCACCGTGACCGCCCGCGCCCCGTCGGGGCCGTGCTCGGTGCGCGCGGCCCAGGTGTCCCCGCAGACCTCCTCGCCGCTGATCGGGCGGGTCAGACCGGCGACCTCGGGCTCGTCGGCCCCGGGGAGCGGACCGGGGCCGTCCCCCGACCAGAACCGCGCGAGCAGGGCCGTGCCCCGGCCGGGCAGGGAGTGGACGTCGAAGACGTCGGCGAACCGCGCGATCGCCCCCATGCCCACGCCCAGGGTGCCGCTGCCGGACACGCCGTCCGTGAGCGCGCTGCCCACGTCGGCCATGCCCGGGCCGCTGTCCAGGGAGAGGAGCTCGAGGGCGGCGCGGCCCCGGAGGGTGGTCACCCGCAGGGCCAGGGCGCCGTCCTGGACGTGCTTCTGCAGATTGGTGGCCGCCTCCGTCACGGCGATCTCGATCTCCGCCCCGCGGACCGGATCCATGCCGATGCGCCGGGCAAGGCGCGCCGCCTCCCGCCGGGCGGCCGCGGCCACGGCGACGTCGAGGCGCAGCCACACGACGTCCTCGGCCTCGATCTCGTAACCGGACACCGGGTTCACCGCGCCCACTTCAGCACCGTCACCGTCGTTCCGGCGCCGGGCGCCGAATCCAGCTCGAACTCGTCGACCAGGCGCCGCGCGCCGCTGAGGCCGAGACCCATCCCGCTGCCCGACGTCCAGCCGTCGGTCAGCGCCTGCTCGATGTCCGGGATGCCCGGGCCGGTGTCCGAGAAGCTCACCCAGACGCCGACGCGCGCCATGTCGCGGACGATGGCCGCACGCGCCGTGCCGCCCCCTCCGTAGATGAGGGTGTTGCGGCCCAGCTCACTGGCGGCCGTGACCAGCTTGGTCTGGTTGACCAGCGACAGGCCGGCCTGCTGGGCGAGGACGCGCACCGCCTGGCGGGCCTTGACGACGTCGCCGCTGGACCGGATCTCCACTTCCTCGCGGGAGGCCTCGTCGGCCGGGTACTCCTTCACGGGCGTGCCGGAGGTGTGTCCTGCGCCCGCCGCAGATAGCCCAGCCCGAGTTCCAGATTGAGCGCCGTGCGGACGCCGCCCAGCGACAGGCCGAGCTCCACCAGCGTCATGGCGACGGCCGGGCGCATGCCGACGACGACCGTCTCCGCGCCGAGGACGCGGGAGATGGCGGCCGTGGTGGCCAGCATGCGGCCGACGAACGAGTCGACGATCTCCAGGGCCGAGATGTCGATGACCACGCCCCGGGCACCGGTCGCGACGATCTGCTGGGAGAGGTCGTCCTGGAGGTCGAGCACCATCTGGTCCTCGAGGTCCACCTGGATCGAGACCAGGAGGATGTCGCCGATCTTCAGGACGGGTACGCGGTCGCTCACAGCAGGCCCGCCGGACGGGTCGCGGTGGCCTTGTCGATCTCCACGAGCGCGTGGCGCAGGGCGTCGGCCAGGGTCGCCTTCGTGGGGATGTCGCCGAACTCGATGCCCAGGGCGACGATGGTCTGCGCGATCTGCGGCCGGATGCCGGAGATGGTGCACTCCGCACCCATCATCCGCGCGGCGACCACGGTCTTGAAGAGGTGCTGCGCGACCTGGGTGTCGACGGCCGGCACACCGGTGATGTCGATGATCGCGTGCGCGGAGTTGGACTCCACGAGGGCCTGGAGCAGCTTCTCCATGACCACCTGGGTGCGCGCGGAGTCGAGCGTCCCGACGAGCGGCACGCCCACCACCCCGTCCCACAGCTTCACCACGGGGGTGGACAGCTCCAGGAGCTGCTGGGACTGCGCGGAGATGATCTCCTCGCGGGTCCGGGCGTACTCCTCCACCGTGAACAGGCCGAGGTCGTCCAGGAGGCGGGAGAACTGCAGGTAGGCGCGCACGTCCTCGACGGATCCGCCGAGGAAGGGCTCGAGCACCTCCTTGAGCGCGAAGACGCTCACGGCGGTCTCGGTCGGGGTGAACCCCTGCCGGGCCCGGGTCCGCGACAGCTCGACGAGGAGGCTGCGCACGACGCCGAACCGGTCGCCGCGGCCGGACAGACCGCCCTGCGAGACGGCCTCGGTGATCGCGTCGTAGAGCTCGCCCAGCTCCCGGCCGAGCTCCGCGGTGCTCACGCGCCCCCGCAACGAAGCTCCGACGGTCTGCTCCCACTGCGCCACCAGTTCCGACTGCCGCGTGGTCAGTAGTTCCAGCAACCGCTTCGAGTCCTCGTTGTCCATGGGCCTTCCCCTCACTTCTCCTGCCGTCCTGAATCCGTGCTGACCATACGTCACTGGCCTCCCGTGCCGTTCACGTGCCTCCCACCCTCCGTACGGACCGGGGGCGGCACGCCCACACCCCTGGCGACACCTGCCCCCGATTCCCGTTCCCACACCTGCGCCGAGATTTTCGCCACGTCCCGGATCCGTGGGACGGGGGTGGGGCAATCGGCGCAGCCGGGGCGGCGGCCCGCCGGGTCCGGTGGTGCCATGGACGGGTCCCCGTGACCGGCGGGGGAGGGCCGGGGAAGACCCGGCGCACCGCTTGGAGGAGCATGTCCCACCACAACCCCCTGCGGGGACGGACGGCGGTCGTGACGGGCGCGGCGCGCGGCCTGGGGGCCGGCCTCGCCAGGGAGCTGGCCGGCCGGGGCATGCGGATCGCCCTGCTCGGCCGGGAGAGCGAGACCCTGGAGAGGGTGGCGCGGGAGCTGCCCCCCGGGAGCCGCTGCTACGAGGTCGACGTCACGGACGACGACCTGATGGAGCGGACGGCCCGCCGGGTGACGCACGACATGGGGGAGCCCTCCGTCGTGATCGCCAACGCCGGCGTCGCCGAGGGCGGCCCGTTCACCGCCTCCGACCCCGGGACGTGGAACCGGGTCGTCGAGGTGAACCTCCTGGGCAGTGCCACCACGGCCAGGGTGTTCCTGCCCGCCCTGCTGGCCTCGCGGGGCTACTTCCTCCAGGTCGCCTCGACCGCGGCCTTCGGATCGGCCCCCATGATGAGCGCCTACTGCGCGTCGAAGGCCGGCGCCGAGTCGTTCGCCCAGTCGCTGCGCGCGGAGTGCGCCCACCGGGGCGTCGGCGTCGGCATCGCGTACCTGCACTGGACGGACACCGACATGGTGCGGGACGTGGACGCCCACGACGTCCTGCGGGAACTCCGCGCCCACATGCCGCGCCCCGCGCGCAAGGTGTACCCCGTGGAGAAGGTGGCCTCGTGGCTGGCCGAGGCGGTCCGCCGCCGTTCCGCCACCGTCTACGCGCCCCCGTGGCTGCGCCTCGTGCAGCCCGTCCGTCCCTTCCTCCCGCTGCTCGTCGCGTGGTCCTCGGCGAGGACCCTCCCCCGTCTGGAGGAAAGGGGCGCCCTGCGTCCCACCGGCCTGCTCGGGCCCGGTGGCCTCGCCGCCCGGGAGGGGCCGGAGCCCGGCGGCCACCGCTGACCGGGTGGTCCCGGCCGGACTCCGTGCCCCGGCCCGTCGCGTTGCCCCGGCCGGACCACCGGCGGTCCGGCCGGGTGTACTCCCGCCGGACCGGGGGCACAGAGTCCGGCATGAACCACGAGGAAGACCACCAGGAGCGGCGCCGCGTGCGGCCCGAGAACGTCAGCGACCTCACGGTGGAGGCGCTGGGCTCGCTCTCCAAGGCCCTGGAGACCACCGAGCGGGCCCGCGGCCACCTGTACTCCTTCCACCAGCTCACCGGCACCGCCGACCTGGAGCTGGACAGGGCGGTGGCGCTGCTCAGACGGGCCGGCCACGAGGAGTGGGCCGCCCTCGTCGAGCGGGAGGTCCTCGGCCGCAACGTCATTCCGGGCCACTGGACGTTCCAGGTGGTCGAGTCCTACGACCGGACGTACTACGAGCCGTTCAAGAAGGCCGAACGCGACGCCGTCGCCACCCTCGCCGAGGGCCGGGCCCACCTCTACGAGGCCGAGATGAAGGAACGGCGGCGCACGCACGGCCACCGGGACCACACCGCGACCCCCGAGGAGACGCGCTAGGGGGTGTCCGGAAAGTCCCGCCCGCCCGGCGCCTTCCCGCGCCGCCGGGCGCACGGCCCGGCGGCGCGGGAAAGGAGCCGGTCCTATCCTGGCGTCATGGCCGTCGATCTCTTCGCAGGCGTCCCCGTGGAGGACTACACGGCGGCGCTGAGCTGGTACGAGCGCCTGTTCGGTGCCCCGCCGGCGTTCCTCCCGAACGACACGGAGGCCGTCTGGGAGCTCGGGGAGCACCGCTACGTGTACATCGAGCAGCGGCCCGGACGGGCCGGCAACGCCCTGCACACGCTCTTCGTCGACGACCTCGACGCCCGGGTCGCCGGGATCACCGCGCGCGGACTGAGGCCCGTCGACCGCGAGACCTACGCGAACGGCGTGCGCAAGGTGACGTACGAGGACCGGGACGGGAACCAGATCGGCTTCGGGGGCGGGCCGGAGGACGGGTAGGGCCACTCCGTGCAGACCTTCCTCCCGTACGCCGGGTTCGCCGACTCGGCCGCCGCGCTCGACCCGCGGCGGCTGGGCAAGCAGCGCGTCGAGGCCCTCCAGGTCCTCCGGGGACTCACCGTCCCCGGATACGGCTGGCGCCGGCACCCCGCGGTGCGCATGTGGGCCGGATACGAGGAGGCCCTGGTGCGCTACGGCCTGGAGGTCTGCGGGGTCTGGACGGCCGAGGGGCGCTCCGACACCTGCGCCGCCACGCTGACGCGCGACTACCTCGCCCTGAACCCCGGGGAAGGGGTGAGGGACCAGGACGAACTCGCGGCGGCCGGCGAGCTGCCGCCCTGGCTCGGCGACCCCGCGTTCCACCGCAGCCACCGTTCCGCGCTGCTGCGCAAGGCCCCCGAGCTCTACCGCGACCTCTTCCCCGGAGTCCCCGACGACCTCCCCTACGTCTGGCCGTCGTCGGACCGGGGCGGCGGGCCCGACCCCTCCTGACCCCGCCGCGCACCCCCCCGGTGGGGCCCCGGCCCGTACACTGGGTGACCATGCGACGGCGTTCCGGAGGACCGGGGGACGGGGCCGAGGGCCTGTTCGACATGGGTGAGCTCATGGGCACCCCGGCGGAAGACGCGGGCGCCCGCGCCTTCCGCGACGGAGCCGAGGCGCGGAGGCTGCTCGACGTGGCGGAGATCCACGCCGAGCCCGCCGCCGCGGACTCCTGGCGGGGCCGGCAGATCATCGCCCGGTACCCGGACGCCCGGCTCGTCGAGACGGAGTCCCACTGGCGCGTCCCGCACCTGCACGGCAACGCCGGAAACGTGGAGCGCTGGGTGCGGACCAAGCGCGACACCCTGGTCCTCGGGGAGCGGAAGTCCTTCGGCGTCCGGCCCAACGGCCGCTCCGCCGACTGGATCGCCCCCGGCCTCTCCAACGGCTGCGCCATGGCCTGCGCGTACTGCTACGTCCCGCGCCGCAAGGGCTTCGCCAACCCCGTCACCGTCTTCACCAACGTGGACCGCGTCCTCGCCGCCCTGGGCCGGCACATCGCCGCCACCGGGCCCAAACGGGAGCCCAACCAGTGCGACGACCTGGCCTGGGTGTACGACATCGGGGAGAACGGCGACTGCTCGGTCGACGACCTGATCAGCGACAACACCGCCGATCTGGTCCGGGCCTTCCGCCGGTGGCCCACCGCCAAGGCGTCCTTCGCCACCAAGTTCGTCAACCCCGACCTGCTGCGGCTCGACCCGCGGGGCCGTACGCGGATCCGCTTCTCCGTGATGCCGCCGGACGACTCCAGGCTCCTCGACATCCGGACGAGCCCGGTCCCCGACCGCCTCGCGGCCGCGGCCGACTTCCTGGAGGCCGGGTACGAGGTGCACTTCAACCTCTCCCCGGTGGTGATCCGTCCCGGCTGGGAGCAGGGGTGGGACGAGCTGCTCCGCGCCATGGACGACGTGCTCCCCGGGAGCGTGAAGGCCCAGGCCGCGGCGGAGGTCATCATGCTCACGCACAACCAGGACCTGCACGAGGTCAACCTCGGCTGGCACCCCCGTGCCGAGGAGGTCCTGTGGCGCCCGGACCTCCAGCAGCCCAAACGCTCCGAGAACGGCGCCCGGAACGTGCGCTACCGCACGGGGACCAAGGCGTCCGCCGTCGAGGCCCTGCGCCGCCTGATCGACGCGCGCGCCCCGTGGCTGCGGGTGCGGTACGCCTTCTGACCGCGACCGGACAGGAGCGGACGGGGTATTTCGGGGCACACGTACGAGAACGGCCGACGGTCGGCCGGACAGGAGGCGCAGCCATGGCAGAGGCATCCCGACCCGGCCCGGCGGCGGACGAGGCCCGGGCGGCCCTGGAGGACGTGTCCGACCCCGCCGCGAAGGCCGTGGTCCTGGCCCTGCTCGCGGTCCGCGACGAGCTGAGGACCATGTCCGAGCGGGAGGCCCGTGTGGACGCGCGGCTGAAGCAGATGAACCAGTACCTCGGGGCCCTCGCCAACAAGCCCTGACCGGCAAGCCCTGACCGGCGCAGGACGGTCGGGCGAGCAGCACCCCACGGGGGCCGCCCGCCCGACCGTCCTGCCGGTCAGGGCCCTCGGCGGCCTACCGGCCGGTGCCGTCGGCGGCCGGGGCGTCGTCGTCGTCCAGGGGAAGGGTCGGCCGGAAGCACGCCGTGACCGTCTTGCCGTGCCGCTGGCAGCGCATGCTCCACTCGTCGGCGAGCGCCCGCACGATGTTCACGCCCCGCCCCGACAGCGCGCCCTCGTCCGCCTCGCGGGGACGGGGCAGCGTCGGGTCCTCGTCGTGGACGCTGATGTGGAGGCAGTCGCCGTCCCAGGTGAGCACGAGCTGCGCGTCGCTGTGCGCGTGGAGGTGGGCGTTGGTGAGCAGCTCGGAGACGGCCAGGACGACGGAGTCCACCGTCTCCGGCTCCCGGGCCGTCCACGGCAGGGCGGCGAGGTGCCGCCGTGTCCACTGCCGACCGGCCTGCACACCACCGGACACGGGGAACGAGTGCGCCCACCCCATCGCCTTGACCGTCACGCTCTTCACTCCTTCGAGGGCCGCCCACGTCGTCCGTACGGGACCCGGATACCCGGCAATCGCCCCGGCAGACACGGCGGGTCCCACGGCCCGGGCCCGTTCCGGCCGCCCGGGGGCCGGAACGGGCCGGTGGGCTCAGGCGAGGTCGAACCGGTCGAGGTTCATCACCTTGTCCCAGGCGGCCACGAAGTCGCGCACGAACTTCTCGCCCGCGTCCTGGGAGGCGTAGACCTCCGCGAGGGCGCGGAGCTGGGAGTGCGCGCCGAAGACGAGGTCCACGGGGGTGGCCGTCCACCTGAGCTCGCCCGTGGCGCGATCGCGGCCCTCGAAGACGTTCTCCTCCGTGGCCGACGTCTTCCACTCCGTGCCCATGTCGAGCAGGTTGACGAAGAAGTCGGTGGTCAGCGCCTCGGGCCGGTGGGTGAAGCGGCCGTGCGGGGCCCCCGCGAAGCCGGTGTCCAGGACCCGCATACCGCCGACGAGCGCCGTCATCTCGGGCGCGGTCAGCGTCAGCATGTTGGCACGGTCCAGGAGGAGGGTCTCCGGCGACAGCTTCTCGCCCGCCTGGAGGTAGTTGCGGAACCCGTCCGCCTTGGGTTCGAGCACGGCGAACGCCTCCACGTCCGTCTGCTCCTGCGAGGCGTCCGTGCGCCCCGGCGCGAACGGGACCGTGACGTCGTGTCCGGCGTTCCGCGCGGCCTGCTCGACGGCCGCGCAGCCGCCCAGGACGATCAGGTCGGCGAGCGAGATCCGCTTCCTCCCGCCCTGCGCGTCGTCGAACTCCCGCCGGATCTCCTCCAGGGCCTCCACGGTCCCGGTCACCTCGGGCAGCGCGTTGACCGCCCAGTCCTTCTGCGGGGCGAGCCGGATCCGGGCCCCGTTGGCCCCGCCGCGCTTGTCGGTGCCGCGGAAGCTCGCCGCCGACGCCCACGCGGTGGTGACGAGCCGGGGGAGGGACAGGCCCGAGTCGAGGATCTCGCGCTTGAGCGAGGCGACGTCCTCGTCCGAGACCAGCTCGTGGTCGACCGCGGGCACGGGGTCCTGCCAGAGCTGCGGCTCGGGGATCCAGGGCCCCAGGTAGCGCGAGAGGGGCCCCATGTCACGGTGCAGCAGCTTGTACCAGGCCTTGGCGAAGGCCTCCGCGAGCTGGTCCGGGTTCTCGTGGAAGCGCTTCGTGATCGGCCCGTAGACCGGGTCCACCTTCAGCGCGAGGTCCGTCGTCAGCATCATCGGGGCGTGCTTCTTCGACGGGTCGTGGGCGTCGGGCACGGTGTCCTTCGCCGACGGGTCCGTGGGCGTCCACTGCTTCGCGCCGGCCGGGCTCGTCGTCAGCTCCCACTCGTACCCGTACAGGTTGTCCAGGTAGCCGTTGTCCCACCTCGTCGGCCGGGAGGTCCAGGCGCCCTCCAGACCGCTGGTGAGCGCGTCGCCGCCCACGCCGGTGCCGTACGTGTTCCGCCAGCCGAGGGCCTGCTGCTCGAAGGGGGCGGCCTCGGGCTCCGGGCCGATGTACGAGGGGTCGACCGCGCCGTGGCACTTGCCGAACGTGTGGCCGCCGACGATGAGCGCCGCCGTCTCCTCGTCGTTCATCGCCATGCGGCCGAACGTCTCCCGGATGTCCCGGGCGGCGGCCAGCGGGTCGGGGTTCCCGTTGGGGCCCTCCGGATTGACGTAGATCAGGCCCATCTGCACGGCGCCGAACGGACCGGTGAGCTCCCGGTCGCCGCTGTAGCGCTCGTCCCCGAGCCAGGTGTCCTCGGGACCCCAGAAGATCTCCTCCGGCTCCCAGACGTCCTTCCGCCCGAAGGCGAAGCCGAACGTCTCGAACCCCATGGACTCCATGGCGCAGTTGCCGGCGAAGACGAGGAGGTCGGCCCAGGAGATCTTCCGGCCGTACTTCTGCTTGACCGGCCAGAGCAGCCTGCGTGCCTTGTCGAGGCTCGCGTTGTCCGGCCAACTGTTGAGGGGCGCGAAGCGCTGGGCGCCGGAGCCGCCGCCGCCCCGGCCGTCGGCGGTGCGGTACGTCCCGGCGGCGTGCCAGCTCATCCGGATGAAGAGCGGCCCGTAGTGGCCGTAGTCGGCGGGCCACCAGTCCTGCGAGGCCGTCATCACCTCGAAGACGTCCCGCTTCAGCGCGTCGAGGTCCAGGGTCGCGAACTCCGCCGCGTAGTCGAAGTCCTCGCCCATCGGGTTGGCCAGGGGCGAGTGCTGGTGGAGGACCTGGAGGTCCAGTTGGTTGGGCCACCAGTCCCGGTTGGTCCGGGGCCGGGTCGGCGCCGGGGTGGGGGCGGGGATCGCCGGGTTCTCGCTTTCGCTGCCGGACACGTCCGTCCTTCCTCCTGTGTCGGTGTTCTTGCGCCGAGCACCGCGACCCGCGCCCGTCACGCGCCGCGGCGCCGCCGGCCGGAACCGCCCGACCGGACCCACGGGGTGGGGGAGCTTGTGTCGGCGTCCGTATGCTCGCGCACACCGGCCGCGCGGCCGGGGGAACACGCAGGGCACCCGCGCTTTACACGTCATCACACCGGAGCGGTGGCCGTGGAGGGGCGGAGGGCGCCCGCCGGGAACCAGGACGTCCCCGTCACTCCCGCGGCGTCGTTCCCGTGGCCCGTCCGTCCCCGTCCCAGGTGATCTCCAGGACCCGTTCGACGGCCTCGCGGTCGAGCGGCCCGCACACGTGCGGGAAGAGGGTTCCGCCGGGGACCCCCGGCGGCGGGGCGGGGACGGCCGCCTCCCACTCCGTCCGGGCCGACAGCCGGCCCTCGTCGAGGACGAGCGCCAGGAGGGGCCTGGGGGAGGCGCGGTAGAAGGCGTTGACGACGGCGAGCGCGGTCGCCTCGTCGGGCGCGCAGTGGACGAAACCCTCCTCGGCCAGGGACGCGGGCGCGTAGGGCCGCTCCGGACGGGCGGACCATTCGGCGAGCGGGACGACGTGATAGATCATGCTCCGGTTATACCGGCCGGGGCGGGGCAGGCGGGGCGCCGGGACCGGTGGCAGGCGGGGAACGGAAGCCGGGGGACGAGAACCGTCCCCGCGCGCCCCCGCTCCCGCCGGTGGGATCCTGGAAACAACGGAAGGGGCCGCGCGCCGGCCCGTACGGCCACGGCCCGACGGCGCGAGGAGGCAGACATGACCCGCACTCTGGAGTGGAAGGTCGGTCTGGAGCTGGTCGAGGACGGCGGTACGACCCGGGCCGAGGCCCGGCTGAACACCGGGACCTCCACGCTCACGGGCCACGGCTCCGCCCACCGCAACCCGGCGGACACGGACGTGCCGGCGATCGGCGACGAGCTCGCCGCGAGCCGGGCGATGAAGGACCTGGCCGGCAAGCTGATGCGGGAGGCCGACCGCGAGATGGAGGCGGTGGGCGCCGGGACCGTGCCGCGGCACACCGGCCCCGGGTACGGCTGGCCGGAGGCGGTCTCCTGACGGACGACGCCCGCTACCGGGGGGGCGGGAGCCCTCAGGCCCCGCCCCCCTCCTCGTACGCCAGTCTGTCCACGACCTCCACCACCCCGTCCACCGTCTCGCACAGACGGACCAGGATCGGGCCGATTCCCGGCCGCTCCAGCGTGCCGCTCAGCGTCACCCGGCCCTCGTCGACGTCGATGTGCACGGCGGAGGGGGAGAGGCGCAGGATCCGGACGACCACGTCCTCGCGGATCTCCTCCTGGATGGAACGGTCCCGGCGCAGGAACAACTGGAGCAGGTCGCTCCGGCTCAGCACCCCGATCAGCCGCCCCTCCGCGTCCACGACCGGCAGCCGCTTCACCCGGTGCCGCTCCATCCGCCGGGCCGCCTCGACCGCCGTCCACGACGGCCGGGCCGTGACGACCGGGCTCGACATCATGGCCTCCGCCGTGCTCGGCCCGTCCTTCGCCGTGTGCCGCCGCAGCAGGTCGGCCTCGGAGACGACGCCCACCGGCCGGTTCTCGTCGTCCACCACCGGGACCGCGGTGATGCCGTACTCGTCGAGGAGCCGCGCGATCTCCTTGAACGGCGTCCCGCGCTGCACCGCGACCGCGGTGGGCGTCATCAGGTCCGCGACACTGCGGTGCCTCATCGTCCGTTCCGTCCCTTCTGCGTTCCGGATTCCATGATCCCGCACCGGGGGACCTCTCGGAACGAGGGGTGGGGGACGGAGGGCCGGCCGGACCGCCTTCCGGTCCGGCCGGCCCCACCCGTACGGGGGTCCTCGTGCCCCTCAGGACCGGTGGACCGCCACCTCGTGGAGCGAGTACCCCCACTTCGTGGCCCGTCGTTCGCCGTGCACCCGTACGTAACGGGCCGCCTGCGACGGGAACTCCGCCGTGTCGTACCCGCCGTCCCCGGCGGTCGTGGACCAGACCGTCCGCCAGTCCGTGCCGTTCTCCGACAGCTCGATCCGGTAGCCGCTCGCGTACGCGTGCTCCCAGTCGAGGACGACCCGCCCGACCGGGCGGACCGACTCGAGGTCCACCCGCAGCCACTGGTCGTCCGACCAGCCACTGGCCCAGCGGGTGCCCGTGTCGCCGTCGACGGCCCGGCCCGGCGCGTAGCTCGTGAACGGGTTCCACTCCGAGGAGCTGGCCGACGCGGGCGCACCCGCCGCCAGGTTCACCCCCGGCTCGTGCGCCTCGGTCGCCCGCCACGTCGTCAGGTACGACTCGGCGCCGCCCGCCAGTTCGTTCACGACGCCCTGCCCGCCGTCGGTCAGCCGGATCTGCTCGATCCAGTCGGGGACCATGCCGTTGTGCGCGGCGCCGTCGGTGTTGAGGTCCCAGACGCGCTGCCCGGTGACCTGGCGGTCGAGCACCGCGCCGCCGTCGACGCTGCGGAAGGGGTACGTCACGGCGTTCGGCGCGCCGGTGCCGACCGGGCCGGGCCAGCCGCCGACGCCGTTCATGTCGGTGCCGTAGCCGAGCCCGACCCCGTACTTCGCGCGGAGCGCGGCCTTCTGTCCCGCCTCGCCGACGAAGCCCTCCGCGCCGTGCATGTACTGGGCGACGAAACCGCCCAGGCGGTAGAGCCGTTCGGTCCAGTCGAGGTCCATCCAACTGTGGCTGGAGAGGACGCCCGGGTACTCCTCGGACTCCAGGACGTCCAGCGCCCGGCCCGCGGCCTTGACGCTCATGTGGTCGAGCTCCAGCATCATCCCGCGGTCGATCATGCCCCGCAGGGCGTACTCGCCGAGCCGGGTCAGGCCGCGGGTGTTGCACTTGGCGTCGGAGGCGTACGAGGGGACGCTCACCCCCGGCGGCAGCTTCGACGCCATCACCGGGGCCGCCGCCAGACCGATCGGGTTGTCGTGCTGGGGTCCCGCACACTTCTCGGTGGCCCAGAAGGTGCCGGTCGACAGGAACTGGCCGATGTTGACCGCCGTGCCGATGGCCCCCTCGTCGAAGCGGACGCCGCACAGCGCGTTGTCGAACTTGTGGCACAGGAACATGCTGCGCACCCCGAGGCCGTACAGCTCGTCGAGGCCGCGGTCGATGTCCGCCTTGTCGCACTGGGCCACGTCGAGGATCTGCTTGCAGCCGAACGGCTCCGAGGTCTCCACGCCGAGGACGACCGCGAGCTTGCCCTGCTCGACCACCGAGCGGGCCTGCGCGGCGTCGGTGACGATCCGGAACCAGCCCTTGCCGGGCCCGCCGTACATCCGGTCGACGTAGGCCTGGAGCTCGTACGTCCTGCGGGCCTGGAGCCGGATCGAGTCCATCTCGTCGCAGCTCCGGTCGCGGGGCAGGATCGAGCAGATCAGGCCGTTGGTCACCAGGTCGTCGACGAGGACGCGCTGTCCGCCGCGCCAGGCGCGCTCGACCCAGGCGTAGTAGTTCTGCTGGTGGGTGAGCGAGTCGTGGGCCGGCCAGTCCTCGAACGTGGGCCAGCCGACCGGGTCGTGGTGGCCGTCGGCGCCGCCCGTGATGTTCTCGAACAGCGCGCCGGAGCCGTCGGGGTAGTGCTCGGGGCAGTCCTTGAGCGCGTCGGCCGCTCCTGCCTCGGAGAACGTCCGGCCGCAGATGAGCCGCCCGCCGAAGCCCTCGTCGGACATCAGGTGGTTGTGCGCGTCGACGAACCCGCGCACCTTCCCCCGGGCGTCCGTGCCGGTGAACGGCGCGCCCGTGACGTTGATCTGCGAGTCGGCGGCGGGACGGGACACGGGCTCCCACCACGAGCCGCCCGCGGCCGCGGGGACCGGGGCGGAGCCGAAGAGGACGGCGGCCAGGGCGAGGACGAGCGCCAGGAGGGCGGATCCGCCGCCCCTCCCGCGCGAGAGGGTTCGGGTCATGGTCAGCGAGCCTCCGGTCGGTGGGGAAGTACCGGGCGTGCCGAGGATCGCGGTGCCGGAGGACCGAGTCAAGAGTCCGGGACGGATGACCTACTCGCGGCCGGGAGCGGGCGCGTACGCCTCAACCCTCCATCAGGGACACGAGTTGATCGGCCATCAGGTCGAGGTGGCCGTCCGCCGTGTGCTCGTCGCCGAGGACGAGGAACTGGAGGGTGAGGCCGTCGATCGCCGCCGCCAGGTACCGCGCGACCACCTCCACCGGCGTCTTCGGCGCGATCCCCCGCACCGCGGCCACCCGCTCGACCAGGTCGGCCGCCGACGCCACGTACTGCGCGTACTGGGCCCGCGCCAGGTGCTCGAACCCCGGCTCGCGCAGCGCGTACTGGGTCAGGTCGTACGTCAGCATGTGCTCGCGGGGGTGGGCGGTGACGTGGTCCCAGTACGTGCGGAGCGCGCCCCGGACGGTCTCGCGCAGGGTGGCACCCGGCTCCACCGCCGACATCACGCGCGCCACGTAGTTGTCGGTGATCGTCTCGATCGCGGCTTCGAGGAGCGCCTGCTTGGACGCGAAGCAGTAGTGGAAGACGCTCAGCGACACCCCCGCCTCGGCGCAGATCGACCGGGTGGTGGTCCTGGCGACCCCGTCCCTGGTCATCGCCCTGATCGCCGCCTCGACCAACTGCCTGCGCCGTTCGGCCGAAGACATCCGCGCCATGGTTCCTCCTCGCGTCCGGCGCCAGGGTAACCGCAGCCCCCGGCGCCGCGATCGGCCCGGCCCGCGCTTTGCACCGGGTCCCGGGCCGCCGCCCCCGCCGGGTCCCCGTCGTCTCCGCCGGGTCTCAGGCCGCCGCCCCCGCGCGGGCCGCCCCGTCCGCCGCAGCCTCCACGAGCGCCCGCAGCCGCGGCGCGACCTCCTCGCCGACCCGGTAGGCCTCTTCGAGGTGCGGGTAGCCGGACAGGACGAACTCGTCGATGCCGGCCCGCCCGTACTCGAAGAGCCGCCGCGCCACCTCGTCGTGCGAGCCGACCAGGGTCGTGCCCGCGCCCTCGCGGACGAGTCCGATGCCCGCCCACAGGTTGGGGGAGACGGTCAGGTTCTCGGCGGAACCGCCGTGCAGCGCGGTCATCCGGGCCTGCCCGGTCGAGTCCATCCGGGCGAACCGCTCCTGCGAGGCGCGGACCGCCTCCGGGTCGAACCCGGCCAGGATCCGGTCGGCCTCCCGCCAGGCCTCGGCGGCGGTGTCACGGGTGATGACGTGGAGGCGGATCCCGAAGCGCAAAGTGCGCCCGGCCCGCGCGGCCTTCTCCCGCACCCGGGCGACGCGCTCGGCGACGGCGGCCGGGGGCTCGCCCCACAGCAACTGCACCTCGGCGTGGCGGGCGGCGATCTCCTCGGCCTCCGGCGACGCGCCGCCGAAGTAGAGGGGCACGGGCGCCTCCACGGAAGGGTCGTGCAACCGGGCGTCCTCCACCCGGACGTGACGGCCCGCCAGGTCGACGGCGCCGCCGTCGAGCAGCGCCCGCACCACCTCCATGAGCTCGCCGGTCCTGACGTACCGCTCGCCCTTCGGCAGGTGGTCGCCGTACGCCCGCTGCTCGACCGGGTCGCCGCCGGTGACCACGTTCAGCGCGATCCGGTCGCCGAAGAGGCGCCGGAAGGTGTCGGCCTGCTGGGCGATCAGCGTCGGCTGGGCGAGACCGGCCCGGAACGCCACCAGGAAGCCGATCCGCTCCGTCACCGCCGCGACCGCCGGGGTCAGCACCCACGGGTCCACGCAGCCGAGCCCCACGGGCGTCAGCAGCTTGGCGAAACCGGCCTGTTCGGCCGCACGGGCGACCTGTGCCAGATAGCCGAGGTCGGCGCCGCGGCGGGTCGCGGCGGCGGTGCGGCCCTGGACGGCGGTGACCCCGCCGGGATCGCGGCCGTCACCGCCGGTGGGCAGGAACCAGTGCAGTACGGGGGCGGCGGAAGAGGACATGCGGGCGTACCTCGGAGGAAGTGCGGGCGGGGACGGACGTACGGGACGCCCGCCGGGCACGGGAAAGGCGGCCGGAGGAACGGGAGTCCGGGGCCCGGGGCGTCGAACGCGGCGGAACCGGCCGACGGGGGAGGTCCGCCGGGGGCGCGAAGGGAGCGAGGAGAGCCGGGAAGGGCTCAGCGACGGGCCGCGCGGCAACGGCGGTCGACCCGACACAGCATCCCCGCGACACGCAGAAGATCCACGTGGCGACGGGAGACGAGGGCGGGGTTCATGGGCGCATCCTCGCCGCGCGAACGCTCCGCTCACAAGTCTCGTCCGTCATGCGGACCGCCAGGTCTCAGTGGCCGGGACCCCGGTCCTCCGGCCAGGCGCCCCGGTCGGCGATCCGCAGCACCAGGGCGGCGATGTTCCACGCGTCGTCCTCGCCCCGGTGGTGGCGCCCCTCCAGGGGCAGCCCCGCGACCTCCAGGGCCTGCGCCATGCCGGGACGCCGGGCGAGCCCGTACGCCTCGGTGAAGACCGCCTTCGCGTTGGTGTGGCGCCGCCCGAAGGGGTACTGCGTGCCGGTGGCCCGGCACTGGTGGGTGAACTGCTTGCGGTCGTACTCGCCCCAGCTCGCCCAGGGCCGCCTCCCCGCCCCGTACGTGGTGGCGAGGAGCCGGCAGGCGGCGGCGAAGTCCAGACCCGTGTCGACCTCGGCCTGGGTGAGGCCGGTCAGTTCGGTGCAGAACGCGCTGACCCGCGAGCGGGCCGGACGCACCAGGATCCGGTGCCTGGAGACCCGCTCCCGCGCCTCCAGGTCGACCACGGTCAGCCCGATCTCGATGATCTCGCTCACCGCGCCGGGCGGGCGCTCGCCCTCCCAGCAGGTCGCCTCGACGTCGACGACGTTGACCAGGCCCCCGTGTTCCATGCGGACGAGCGTAGGGCGCGCCGCCACCAACGACACCCGGTTTTTCCGGGGGTTCAGTCCGCGTCCCGCCCCAGGACCTCGCGCAGGGCCGCCACCGCGTGCGCCCGGTGCTCGTCGAGCCAGCGGACGGCGGCCTCCTCGTCGCCGTGCCGGAGCGCGGAGATCACGGCCCGGTGCTCCCGCACGGCCAGCTTCCGGTGCGGGGCGTCCGCGTAGTACAGCGAGCGGTACGCGTCGGTGGCGTCCCACAGGGTCGCGATGAGACGTACCAGGCGCGGCATCCCGGACGCCTCGATCAGGGTGAAGTGGAAGAGCCGGTTCGCCGCCGCCATCGCGGGCACGTCCCCGTCGGCCGCGGCCCGCTCCACCTCGCGCTGGATCCCTTCGAGCGCGCCGACCGTGCCCTCCGGCATCCGCACCGCGGCCAGGCGGACCGCCTCCGTCTCCAGGAGCTCCCGGATCCGGTAGATCTCCTCCAGGTCGCCGAGCGAGAGCTCCGCGACGAAGTAGCCCCTGTGTATGTGATGGACCACCAGGCCCTCGGCCTCCAGGGCCTTGAGGGCCTCGCGCAGCGGCACCCGGCTCACCTCGAACCGCGCTGCGAGGGCGTCCTGGCGGATCTGGTCGCCCGGCTTCAGCTCCCCGGTGGTGATGGCGCGCCGCAGTTCCTCCAGGACGAACTGCTGGGCGGTCTGCGGCCGCCGCTTCTGCACCGCGCTGCTCATCCCCTGTGACCTTCCGTTCCTCGTGCCGCCGCTCCGGGGGAGCGCCCCGTCGGCGGACGGCTCCTCCGGCGGTGACCATCTTCCTACGGATCCCCCGGATCTTCCCCCGGGTCAGGGCGCGCCCGTGGTCCGTCCCTCCGCGCCGAGCACGGCGTCCGTGTGCTCGCCCAGGCGCGGGGGAGCGACCCGGTAGGAGGGCGGGGTGGCGCCGAGCCGGATCGGATGGGCGACCTGGCCGGGGCCGGCCGCGGACTCGGGGACGCGCGGGGCGAGCCCCAGTCGGTCGGCCAGGTCGAAGGCGGCCGCCAGGTCGTTGATGGGCCCGCAGGGCACGCCGGCCGCCGTCAGCTCCTCGCACCAGGCGTCGGCGGTACGGCTTTCGAGCGGCCCGGCGAGGGCCGCCGCCAACTCCTCCCGGTGGGCCACCCGGGCCGCGTTGGTCGCGAAGCGCCCGTCCCCGGCCAGCTCCGGCAGGCCGAGCCGCTCGCACAGCGTCCGGAACTGCCGGTCGTTGCCCACCGCCAGGACCAGCGGCCGGTCCTCCGCCTCGAACACCTCGTACGGGGTGATGCTCGGGTGCCGGTTCCCCATCGCGCGCGGCACGACCCCCGCCCCCAGGTACGCGGCGGCCTGGTTGGTGAGCGCGGAGAGCAGGGAGCCGAGCAGCGAGACCTCCACGCGCTGGCCCTCGCCGGTGCGCTCCCGGTGCCGGAGCGCGGCGAGCACGCCCATCCCCGCGTGCAGACCGGTGACGACGTCGACCAGGGCGACCCCCGTCTTCGTCCCCGGACCGTCCGGCTCGCCCGTCACGCTCATCAGACCGCCCATGGCCTGGACGAGCAGGTCGTACCCCGGGAGCCGGGCGCCCTCCGCGGTCCCGAAACCGGTCACCGAGCAGTAGACGAGCCCCGGGTTCGTCGCCCGCACGTCCTCGTGACCGAGGCCCAGCTTCTCCATCGTGCCGGGACGGAAGTTCTCCACCAGGACGTCCGCCCGGTCCACGATCGCGCGCGCCGCCGCCAGGTCCCCTGGATCCGTCAGATCGAGCGACACGGAGCGCTTGTTCCGGTTCACCCCGAGGAAGTACGTGGCCTCCCCGCCCGCGAACGGCGGCCCCCACGCGCGCGTGTCGTCGCCGGTCCCCGGCCGCTCGATCTTGATCACGTCCG
Organism: Streptomyces sp. NPDC007872; assembly: GCF_042868165.1. NCBI lineage: Bacteria > Bacillati > Actinomycetota > Actinomycetes > Kitasatosporales > Streptomycetaceae > Streptomyces > Streptomyces sp. NPDC007872. The sequence continues at coordinate 317,062 of NZ_JBIAEA010000001.1, read as the reverse complement.
CGCCCAGGTCGGCGAGGAGCATCGTCATGTACGGACCGGCGAGGACCCGGCCGAAGTCCGCGACGACGATCCCGGAGAGGGCTCCGGGCGCGGCGTCGGGCGGGGCGCCGGGCGCGGTGTCGGACGGGGCCGGCTGGTCTGCGCGCATTCCGCTCTCCTCGGGATCGGCGGCCGGACATCGGATCCAGTGCATCGGATCCCCTGCATCGGATTCGGATATTGGATCCAGTCCACCGGACCGTAGGGCCGGGGCGGCGGATTTTCAATACTGGATCCAATATCCGATGTCCGGCTACGCTTCGGCACGCCGAGTCGTCGCCAGTCGCCCACCGCCAGGAGGCCGTCCGTGAAGTCGTCGTCCACCCCCGTCCACCCCTTCGACCTGCTCGCCGTCGACGGACTCCTGACCGACGAGGAGCGCGAGATCCGGCGCACCGTGCGGGCCGTCGCCGACCGCGAGCTGCGGCCGCACGTCGCCGGCTGGTTCGAGAAGGGCGAGATCCCCGCCCGCGAGCTCGCCCGCACCCTCGGCGGGACCGGCGTGCTCGGCATGCACCTGGAGGGCTACGGCTGCGCGGGCACCAACTCCGTCGCGTACGGCCTGGCCTGTCTGGAGCTGGAGGCCGTCGACTCGGGACTGCGCTCCCTCGTCTCCGTGCAGGGCTCCCTCGCCATGTACGCGATCTGGAAGTACGGCTCGGAGGAGCAGAAGCAGCGGTGGCTGCCGAAGATGGCGGCGGGCGAGTACATCGGCTGCTTCGGCCTCACCGAGCCGGACGCCGGTTCGGACCCCGGCGCCATGCGGACCAACGCCAAGCGGGACGGCTCCGACTGGGTGCTCAACGGCACCAAGATGTGGATCACCAACGGCTCCGTCGCCGACGTGGCCGTCGTCTGGGCCCGCACCGAGGACGGCGTCCGCGGCTTCCTCGTCCCGGCCGGCACCCCCGGCTTCAGCGCCCCCGAGATCAGGATGAAGCTGTCGCTGCGGGCGAGCGTCACCAGCGAACTGGTCCTGGAGGACGTACGGCTCCCGGCCGACGCGATGCTGCCGGAGGCCCGCGGCCTCTCCGGCCCGCTCGGCTGCCTCAACGAGGCCCGCTTCGGCATCGTCTTCGGCGCGCTCGGCGCCGCCCGCGACTGCCTGGAGACGGCGATCTCCTACGCCCGGGACCGCACCGTCTTCGCCCGTTCCCTCGCCTCGTACCAGTTGACGCAGCAGAAGCTCGCGGACATGTCCGTCGAGCTCGGCAAGGGCATGCTCCTCGCCCTCCACCTGGGCCGCCTGAAGGACGCGGGCGCGCTCACCCCCGAACAGGTCAGCGTCGGCAAGCTGAACAACGTGCGCGAGGCGATCGCGATCGCCCGCGAGTGCCGCACGATCCTGGGCGCCAACGGCATCACCCTGGAGTACCCGGTCCTGCGCCACGCCAACAACCTGGAGTCGGTGCTCACCTACGAGGGCACGAGCGAGGTCCACTCCCTGGTCATCGGCAAGGCGCTCACCGGCGAGCAGGCGTTCCGCTGAGCCGTCCGCCGAGCCGTCCCGCCCGCCCGGCCGCGGCGGGCCCTCAGCCCGCCGTGACCCGCCGGACGAAGGCGTCGAGGTTGGCCGTCGTACGGGCGATCTGCTCGTCGAGGGTGAGGGACTCCTCCTGGCGCCGGCCGCGCAGCTTCGGCTGCCGCTTGCCCCGGACGTAGAGGGAGCAGGCGAGGTCGGCGCAGAGGTAGATCCCGACCGTGTTCCCGTCGCGGCCGCGGCTCCCGGCGAGCGGCGCCACGAGGAGCGTCACGCCCGAGGAGGCGTGCCCGGTCAGGCAGATCTGGCACATGCTCGACCTCACGGCGCTGGTCCGGCCGGCGGCCGGGACCCGCAGGGACACCCCGAGCGGCCCGTCCTCGTGCGGGACGACCAGGTGCGCGCGCAGCGGCGCGCCCGGGTCGACCCAGCCGAGGAAGTCCAGGTCGTCCCAGGGGAGCTCGGCGAAGTCGAGCGGCAGCTTGAGCCGGGACGCCTCGCCCTTGGTGCAGTTCACGAAGGACGAGCGGATCTGTTTGTCGGTCAGCGGTTCCACCCGGTGGACCGTACACGTGTCGTTCCGGACGGGCATCCGAATAAGGCGGCGCCCCACGGGGACGGCCCCGTGGGGCAGGCCTTCCTCCCCCCGGCCTAGGCCGAGGGGGCGGGAGCCGGGGCGGGAGGCGAAGCCGGGGAGCCCACCGAGCCGCTCGTGTTCGGGTCCGCCGGCGTGTCGGCCGGGCCGTCCGGTGCCGGACCCGAGTTCGGGGCCGAGGAGTCGGGCGGGGCCGGCGGCTCGGGCGGCGCCGAGGAGTCGGGTCGGGGCGAGTCCGGCCGGGGGGAGTCGGGCCGGGGCGAGGAGTCCGGCGGCGGGGACGAGTCCGGGGGCGCGGACGAGTCGGACGGCGTGTCCGGCGAGGACGTCGACGGGCCGGGGGAGGTGCCGTCGGAGGGGCAGGGCGACGCGCCCGGCGGACACGGTGCCGGGGACGTCGAGGTCGGCGGCGAGGTCGGCTCGTCCCGGTCGCCGGTGTCGCCGTGCTTCCGCGCGAACCAGCCGCCGTCCTCGGGGTCGTACACCACGAAGGTGTTCACGACCGCCGGGGCGGGCGCGACGGCGACCACCTGGTCGGCGTCGTAGCCCTGCCAGGGAGTGCCCGTCGTCCGGGGGTTCTTCTGCGGGACCGGTTCGGTGAGCGGGTTGCCGCAGGCGCAGCGCACTCGCGGCACGCCCCGGTCGTCGACCAGGACCGCCGTGCCGGACTGGAGGACCGCCTGGTACGCGGTGGCGGAGCCGTCCTTGAAGCCGTGGTTCGTCACCCGGGTGTCGGCCCGGAGCTGGAGCGGGGTGAGGGAGCGCAGGTAGCCGGGCACCTCGTTCGCCGAGACGCGCAGGACCGAGGCGAAGGCCGCGTTCTTCGCGGGCTCGCCGGAGAGGTAGCGCACCTGCCGCTCCACGTCGCAGCTCGCCACCGACTTCGTCCCGCCGTAGAGGCCGGGCGCGGCGCCCGAGACCCGGGGCGTGGCGGCTTCCGCGGAACCGGTGCGGGGCGGCAGCGAGGGCGGCGGGGCGGAGTCGGTGGAGCGGGCCGTCGACCGGGTGAACGGGTCCGGTCCGGTCGAGGAGGCGCTCTGCAGGAAGACCTCCCCGCCGCCGGCGTTCGTCGTGCCGCCGCCGTCGTCGCCGGAGCGACTGGTGAGCACGACGATCAGGGCGACGGCCGCCACGAGCACGGCGGTGATCGAGGCGACCTTCGGGACGGAACGCCACCACGGGCCGCCGCCCTTGCCGCCGTCACCGGGATAGCGGGACGAGCCCCCGCCGTCCGGGCCGCCACCGGAGCCGCCCGAACCGCCGGAACCCCCGGAGCCGCCGGAGGGCGGTCCGGTCGGCGGCGGGGGGCCGGCGGCGTTCGGGCGGGTGCTCGGGCCCGAGAGGGGGCCCGAGGGGGGACCTGTCGGGGGGACCGACGGCGGACCGGACGGAGGGCCGGACGGCGGGTGGGAAGTCACGTTTTTCCCTTTCTTCCGTTCCGGGCCCATTGTGTGCGCCGACCGGTGCCCGCCCGCAAGCGGAGGCACCCGATCCCGCGACACCCTGCGACCAGGCCCCGGCCCGGTCCCGTGACCACGACCCCGCGGCCCCGGCCCCACCCGGAGGCACGGGCGCTCCGTCCGCAAGCGCGTGCCCGTACCCGGTACTAGCGTGGTCACCGTGAGCAGCAGGCCCCCCACCTCCACGCGGCCCGCCGCGACCCCGACCGGGTCCTTCGCCCGGATCGCCCTCCAGGCCCTGGTGGCCGTGGTCGCCGGGTACCTCTCGATGGGCGTCGTCGCCGCACTCGGCCTCTGGGCCGCGGGCGCCGCCGACCTGCCCGGCGGCTTCCCCGCCGTCCTCGCCGCCGTCGTCGTCATGGCCTCGGGCGGCGAGGTCGAACTCTCCGGCGACGCCGGAGCCCTCGCCGGGACCCAGGCCCAATTGACCGCCATGCCCCTCACCGTCACCCTGGTGGGCGCACTGGTCACCGGCTACTGCTTCCTGCGCCCCCTGCGCCACCACGCGGTGACCGGCGCCCGCGAACTCCTGCTCCGCGCCGCGGCCGTCGTCGTCCTCTGGCTGATCGCCCTCGCGGGGATCTCCGCCCTCGCCCGCCACGACTTCCGGATCACCCTCGGCGGCCGGGAGACCGAGGACCCGCTCACGGACCTCTTCGGCGACCTCCTCGACTCCGTGAACCCGACCGTCGGCTTCCGCACCGCCCTCGGACCCACGCTCCTCCACGGCCTCCTGTGGATCCTCGGCGTGCTCCTCGTCGCCCTCCTCGTCTCCCGCAGGACCCCCCTGCCGTCCCGGCTCGTCCGCTACCAGGAACCCGTCCGGCCCGCCGCCCGCGCGATGCTCCTCCTGCTCCTCGCGTACGTGCTCGTGGGCCTGGTCGCCGGCCTCGTCGTCGCGGCGACCAGGGGCCACCCCGCCGACACCTTCGCGGTCCTCCTCCTCGGCCTGCCCAACATCACCTGGATCGCCCTCGGCGTGGGCATCGGCGGCTCCTGGGAGGGCAGGGCGGAAGGCCCCTTCGGGCTGCCCGTGCCGCAGGTCCTCGACGCCGTCCTGCGCGACGGGAGCGGTGACGCCTCGAAGCTCTCGACCATCGACCTGTCCTCGCTCGCCGCGCAGGACGGACGGGCCTGGTGGCTGCTCCCCGTCGCCGCCGTCCTGGTCCTCGCCGCCGCCTTCGCCGCCGCCGTGCGCTCTCCGGCCCGGACCCGGCCCTGGCAGCACTCCCTGCGCCTGGGCGTCGCCTTCGCGCTCGCCATGCTGGTCGCCGCCCCGGTCACCCTCGTCGAGGCCCGCTTCGGCCTCTCGGTCCTCGGCATCGGCGCACTCGACTCGCTCGGCGGGCAGGTGCTGCTGCGTCCGCACGTCTGGGCGATCGTCGGCCTCGCGCTCCTCTGGGGTCTGGTCCTCGGCCTCCTCGGCGGCCTCCTGGCCTCCCGGGTCCACCGGAAGGGCGAGGTGGAGCCGCCGGTCCACCGCGAGGACGGCGCCGGTCCGCCGGGGCCGCCGCCCGCCCCGTAACCTCCCGGCGGTCTACAGCTCCCGGAACACCGGCCGCGCCCACGCGGGCGGGGCGGGCGGCGGGCCGAGCGGGCGGGGCGCCCCGGCCACAGCCGGGCCCGCCTCTCCCGGGGCGCCCGACGCCAGGGCGGCGCGCAACTGGGTGACGAACTCCAGGCAGGTCCCGTACCGCTCCTCCGGCGTCTTCGCCAGCGCCTTCGCGAAGACCGCGTCCGCCGCCCCCGGGAGCTCCGGCCGCGCCTCGGAGACGGGCGGCGGCGGATCGTACTGCTGCGCCCACAGCACCGCCCAGTCGGTGTCCCGGCGGAACGGCGGCGCGCCCACCAGCGTCTCGAACACCACGCACGCCAGGCCGTACACGTCGCACCGGCCGTCGACCGGCTTCCCCGAGATCTGCTCGGGCGCCACGTAGTCCAGGGTGCCCACGAACTCGCCCACCGTCGTGAAGCCCGTCAGGGACAGGGACTTCTTGGTCAGGCCGAAGTCGGTCAGGTACACGTGCTCCGGATGGTCGCGGTCGGTCCCCTCGGCCACCAGGATGTTGCCGGGCTTCACGTCCCGGTGCACCAGGTCGTGCGCGTGCGCCGCGTCCAGGGCCGAGGCCACCTGCACGGCGATCCGGCCGGCCTTCGCCGGCGGCAGCGGCCCCTCGCGGTGCAGCAGGGCCACCAGGTCCTGTCCCGCGACGTACCGCATGGCGATGTAGAGCACGCCCTCCGTCTCGCCCGCCTCGAAGACCGGCACGATGTGCGGGTGGTCGATCGAGGCGGCGACCCGCGACTCGTGCGCGAAGCGCTTGCGGAAGGTGTCGTTGCGGGCCAGCTCGGGCGCCAGCAGCTTCAGCGCCACCGTGCGGTCGAGCCGCAGGTCCCGCGCCCGGTACACCACCGCCATGCCGCCGCGCCCGATCTCGCCCTCCAGGCGGTAGCCGGCGACCTCCTTGCCGACGAGCCCCGACGGCCGGCCCGCCGGAAGACCCGGGTCGGCGTGCGCCCCGCCGGCCATCAGCCCTCACCCGTCGGAGGCCGCCGCACGACGCGCGTCGGAGGTGGTGGCTCCACGGCTTCGGGCGGTTGCCCCACGACCCGGGTCGTGGGTGGTGGGTCCGCCGCTTCGGGCGGTTGCCCCACGACCTGGGTCGGAGGCGGCGGGTCCACGGCTTCGGGCGGCTGTTCCACGACCTGTGTCGGAGGCTGTTCCACCACCTGGGTCGGGGGCCGTTCCACCACCTGGGTCGGTGGTCGCTCCGCCACCCGCGTCGGATCGTGCCCGGCGGGCACCACCCGGGTGGGCTCGTGCCCGTCGTCCGCCGGCCTCTCCGCGGGCTCACCGCCCGGAGCTCCCCGGACGACGGGCGGGGAAGCGGTCACCGAGGGCGCGGCCCCCGCCGCGTACGTACTGAGGCCCGCGCCGTCGCCGTACACCCAGCGCTCGTGCTCCGCGTCGTACAGCCACACCGACTCGCCGTCGACGACCATGCCCACCCGCAGGCCGCGGGTCCGCAGCTTGAAGGCCTCGCCGTCGAGGCGGCCCGCGCCCAGCTCCTCGGCGGCCCGCCGGTAGCGGCCGAGGGCGTCCTCGGCGCGGGCGATCAGCGGGCGGGGGTCGGCGGTCCTGGTGAGGGGCCGGCCCGCCGCCGGCGGATCCTCGGGGACGCTGACGAGCAGCCGCGCGTCGACCCACGCCGTCCAGCCGTTGGAGCACCGGATCCGCCCCCAGTCCCCGCTCCGCTCCTCCAGCCTCACCGGCAGGAAGGCGTCCAGGGGCGCCGTGGGCAGCCCCGGATCGGGCGCCTCCCAGGCGGGCAGGCCGTCGCGCGGCACGACGTGCGTGGGCCGGAAGTCCGGCACGTACTCGGACACGGGGACGCTCACGGGCCTACCTCCGCATGACGACCGGCTCGTGGCGGCGCAGCAGCCGGGCCACGACCAGGCCGAGGACCAGACAGAGCACCACCATCATGCCCATGTCGAACAGCCAGGCCTCCGCCGTGTGCCGCATCAGCGGATCGGTGGTCTTGTCGCTCGGCGCCACCTTCCCGATGTCGATCGTCGCGCCCATCGCCGCGAACGCCCACCGCGAGGGGACGAGCCAGGCCAACTGCTCCAGGACGGGCGTGCCCCGCACGGTCAGGAGGGCCCCGCAGAAGACCACCTGCACGATGGCGAGGAGGACGAGCAGCGGCATGGTCACCTCCTCCTTGCGGACGAGGGCGGAGACGAACAGGCCGAGCATCATCGCCGTGAAGGAGAGCAGCGCGACGGCGAGGGTGATTTCCACCAGCGGGGGCATCAGGACCCCCTTGCCGCCGGGCACGTTCAGCGGCACCCCGATCAGGGCCACCAGGGTCAGGACGACCGCCTGCACGACCGTGATCAGGCCGAGGACCACCACCTTGGAGGTGAGGTACGCCGAGCGGGACAGGCCGACGGCTCTCTCGCGCCGGTAGATCGTGCGTTCCTTGACGAGTTCGCGCACGGCGTTGGCCGCGCCCGTGAGGACCCCGCCCACGCAGAGGATGAGCAGGACGTTCAGCGACGACTCGGGGTTGAGACGGCCCTCCGACAGGGCGCGGGCCATCGCCCCCATCACGAACGGCAGCGCCACCATGATGACGATGAAGGTGCGGTCGGCGGAGAGCGCCGCCGCGTAGCGGCGCACCAGGGTCCGCACCTGGGAGCCCCAGCTCTGCGCCTTGGGCGGCGGGGCCGGCACCTCGTCCGCGGGGGCGCTCCCGCCCGGGGGCAGGCCCGGGCCCGCCGTGGCGTCGGTGATGTACCGGCGCTGGAAGCGGGACGCGCGGTAGCCGCCGGCCCAGTCGCGCTCCCGTTCCCTCTCGAACGCCTCGAACGCCTCCGGCCACTCCGTGAAGCCGAAGAACCCGAGGGCCTCGGAGGGCGGGCCGTAGTAGGCGACCCGGCCGCCTGGCGCGAGCACGAGCAGCCGGTCGCAGACGTCCAGGCTGAGCACGCTGTGCGTCACCACGACGACCGTGCGCCCGTCGTCGGCGAGCCCGCGCAGCATGTGCATCACGGACCGGTCCATGCCGGGGTCGAGGCCGGAGGTGGGCTCGTCGAGGAAGAGGAGGGACGGCTTGGTGAGCAGCTCAAGGGCCACGCTCACCCGCTTGCGCTGGCCGCCGGAGAGACTGTGGATCGGCTGGTCCGCGCGCTCCACGAGGCCGAGCTCCCGGATCACCTCGTCCACCCGGGCCTGCCGTTCCGCCCGTTCGGTGTCCTCGGGGAACCGCAGCTCGGCGGCGTATCCGAGGGCCCGGCGGACGGTGAGCTGGAGGTGCAGGATGTCGTCCTGCGGGACGAGCCCGATGCGCTGGCGCAGCTCGGCGTAGTCCCGGTACAGGTCGCGGCCGTCGTAGAGCACCGTGCCCCGGTCGGCGGGGCGCTGGCCGGTCAGGGCGTTCAGGAGCGTGGACTTCCCGGCGCCGGACGGCCCGACGACCGCGAGCAGGCACTTCTCGCCCACCGGGAACGACACCTCGTCGAGGAGGGCCTTGTGCCCGTGGTCGACGGTGACGGCGAGCGACCGCACGTCGAGGGAGACCTCGCCGGTGTCGGTGAACTCGACGAGCTGCCCGCCGATCAGGCAGAACGCGCACCGGCCGATGCCGACGATGTCCTCCGGCGTCACCCGGGCGTCGGTGACGGGCCGTCCGTTGAGGAAGGTGCCGTTGTGGCTGTCCAGGTCGTGGATCCAGTAGGTGCCGTCGGGGTGGGCGCGCAGTTCGGCGTGGTGCCGGGAGACGACGAGGTCGGGGATGACCACGTCGTTGTCGGGGGCGCGGCCGATGCGGATGCCGTGGGCGGGCAGCGGCCGGACGGACGTCGGCTGCCGGAAGGTGCCGGTGGCGGCGGGGTGCGAGACGGAGGGCGGCCGGGGAGGACCGACCTCCCGCCCCGGCGCGGGCCCGGGGAAGGGCTCCTGTTCCGGTACGGGACCGGGTGCGGGCTCCGGCGCGGGCGCCCTCTCGGGCGCGGGCCTCGGCTCCCGTGCGGGCTCGGGGACGGGCTCCGGCTCCCGTACGGGTTCCTCCCGCAGACGCTCTTCCGGTCCGCGCTCTTCCGGTACGGCACGCTCTTCCGGTACGACGTGGCCTTCGGGCCCGCGCCCCGGTTCCGGCTCCGGGACGGCCTCCCGCTCCCGTACGGCCCCGGCGACCGGCTCCCGCTCCCGTACGGCCTCCGGGCCCGCCTCCCGCCCCCGTACGTGCTCGGGCTCGGGTTCCGGTGCGGCCGGTCCGGGCGGGGGCGGCGGCTGTGCCGGGCGGGCGCGGGCGCCGGGCGAGAGGACGGCGCGCGGGCCGTCCTCCGGGTGTCCGAACCGCACGACGGTGCCGGCGCCGACCTCCCGCGAACGGGCCACCTTCCGGCCGTCCGTGAAGGTGCCGTTCGTACTGTCCTCGTCGGTCAGGGTCCACCGGCCGGCGGAGGCGCTGAGCACCGCGTGGTGCCAGGACGCCCGGGCGTCCGAGAGGACGATGTCGCTGGCGGGGTCCCGTCCGATGCGGTAGACGCGGCTCGGATCCATGAGCGTCGCGTCCCCGTCGATCTCGAGGACCAGGTCGGGCGCCGCAGGCGCGGCTGGCCGCTGTCCCATGTAGGGAATTTTATCCGCCGGAGCTGATCCCCGCCCGGCCGGGAGGCGCCGGTAGGGTGGGCGTCCGCCGCGGGAAGCGGCCCGGACGAACTGGAGGAACCCCCGTGCCGAAAGGCGTCACCAAGCGGCGGCCCCGCACCCGCGCGGCGCTCCTGAGGGCCGCCCTGGAGACCTTCGCCGAGCACGGCTTCCACGCGACGACGATCGAGCAGATCTGCGAGCGCGCCGGGTACACGCGGGGCGCGTACTACTCGAACTTCGCGAGCAAGGAGGAGCTCTTCCTCGCCCTCTTCGACGAGCACAGCGACCGGACGGTGCGGCGGCTCGCCGCGTCGATCGACGCGCTGACGGCCGAGGAGTACACCCTGGCCCGGCTCGCGGAGCTGGCCTCCCGGGTGGAGCCGGACGAGCGGGACTGGTACCTGGTGACCACCGAGTTCACCCTGCACGCCATCCGGGACCCGCAGGCCGCCTGGGTGCTCGCGCGCCACGACGAGCGGCTGCGGGCGGAGATCGCCCGCGGCCTCGCGCTCGTCCTGCGCCGGGCCGGACGCGAACTGACCGTGGACGCCGACCGGTTCGCGCGCCTGCTCATCGCCCTGCGCGAGGGCGGCCTGGCGCAGAGCTACGTGGAGCCGGACGCGCTGCCGCCGGGCAGTCTGGAGCGCCAGTTCCTCCCCGCGTTCCTGGAGGCCTCGACGCGCGAACTGCCGGAACCGTCCGCATCCGGGGGTCAGTCGAAGAGGTCCGGGTCGGACGCGGTGACCTGATCCCACAGCGGGCGCGCCTGGAACCAGCCGGCCAGGTGCCCGCCGATCTGCCCGCGCGTGAGCAGCGCGGTCTCCCGGTCGATGGACTGAGGGGTGCCCGCGGCCATCGCGAGGAGCTGGGCCTGGCAGGAGCGCTCCATGGTGACGAACCACCAGACGGCCTCGGCGACGGAGTGCCCGACCGTGAGGAGCCCGTGGTTCTTGAGGATCACCGCCTTGTACGCGCCGAGGGCCTTGGCGACCCGCTCGCCCTCCTCGGTCTCGTTCACCACGCCCCGGTAGTCGTCGTAGATCCCGTGGTCCTCGAAGAACGCGCAGGCGTCCTGGGTGATCGGGTCGAGCGGGACGCCCAGGCTGGAGAAGGCCTTGCCGTACAGGGAGTGCGAGTGCGCGGCGGCGATCGCGTCGGGCCGGGCGGCGTGGACCCGCGAGTGGATGACGAAGGCGGCCCGGTTCACGGGGCGGCGCCCTTCGAGGACGACCCCCTCGTGGTCGACCAGGATCAGGTCGGAGGCCTTGATCTGGGTGAAGCTCATCCCGAACGGGTTGACCCAGAAGGCGTTCGGGTCGCCGGGGTCGCGGACGGTGATGTGCCCGGCGACCCCCTCGGAGAAGCCGAACCGCCCGAAGATCCGGAACCCGGCGGCCAGTTGCTCCTTGCGGTACCGCCGCTCCTCCTCGACGCTCTCGAAGGCGGGCGGCAGCGGCAGGACGGCCCCGTCGGGCAGCGGCCCGGCGGCGGCGGCGAGCGCGGGCGGCACGGTGCTCATGGCGGCTCCTCCGGGGAGACGGGGGCTGGGGGCGGACGGAAACGGCCCGGAACGGCGCGCCAAAAGATACAGAGATGCATCCGGTACGACAATGGATTCAGAACGCGTCTTGCGGGCCCAGCCTCCCGGTGGCTACGGTCGAGCCGCAGGGGGAAAGCGCTTTCCCCAACTCTCCCGACCCGGCCCTCCCGCTCCACCCCTCCCACCCCTGGAGCCCGCCACGTGCCCACCGCAGACGTCCTGATCTACACCCGCACCGCCGGGTACCGCCACGAGTCCATCCCCGACGGCGCCGCCGCGCTCACGGAGCTGGCGGGGGAGCTGGGGCGGACGGCCGAGACCACCGAGGACCCGGCCGCCTTCACGCCCGAACGGCTCGCCCGGTGCGCCGTCGTCGTCCTGCTCTCCACGACGGGGAACGTCCTGACGCCCGAGGGGCGCACCGCCTTCGAGGCCTATCTGCGGAGCGGCGGCGCCCTCCTCGCCGTACACGCGGCCGCCAACGCCGAGCCCGACTGGCCCTTCTACGGGGACCTGCTCGGCACCCGGTTCGACGGCCACCCCGAGGTCCAGCCCGGCACCGTCCTCGTGGACGCCGGGGACCACCCGGCGACCGCCCCGCTCCCGGCCCGCTGGGAACGGACGGACGAGTGGTACAACTTCACCTCCGCCCCCCGGGGGGTGCGGGTCCTGGCCCGGGCCGACGAGACCTCGTACCGAGGCGGCACCCACGGCGACGACCACCCGCTCGTCTGGTGCCGCGCGGTGGACCGGGGGCGCGTCCTCTTCACCGCCCTCGGGCACGCCCCGGAGGCGTACCGCGACCCGCTCTTCCGGTCCCACCTCGCCGGCGCCCTGACCTGGCTGACCGCCTGAACGGCCGGGCCGCCCGCCCGCCGCCCGCCCGGGTCACCCCGCCGTCCCGCCCCTGTTGCGCCGCGCCGCTCTTCACGGGAGGTTGGTGTCGGACGGGGGCCGACGCAGGAGGAGACAGAGGCCATGGGCATCGCCACCGTGAACCCCGCCACCGGCGAGACGCTGCGCACCTACGAGGCCCACGGGCCCGAGGAGGTCGAGCGCCGCGTCGCCGCCGCGCACGAGACGTTCCGCCAGTACCGCACCACCTCCTTCGCCGAACGCGCCCGCCTCCTGCGCGCCGCCGCGAGCCTCCTCGACGAGGACACCGAGGACATCGCGCGCACCATGACGATCGAGATGGGCAAGCCGATCGCCGCCGCCCGCGCGGAGGCCGCCAAGTGCGCCAAGGCCATGCGCTGGTACGCGCGCCACGCCGAGGAACTCCTCGCCGACGAGCACCCGGCGGAGAGCGACGTCCAGGACTCCGGCGCGGACACGGCCCGCGTCCACTACCGGCCCCTCGGCCCCGTCCTCGCCGTCATGCCGTGGAACTTCCCGCTCTGGCAGGTGGTCCGCTTTGCCGCGCCCGCCCTCATGGCGGGGAACACGGGCCTGCTCAAGCACGCCTCCAACGTGCCGCAGACCGCGCTCTACCTGGGTGACCTCTTCCGCCGCGCCGGATTCCCCGAGGGCTGCTTCCAGACCCTCCTCATCGGCTCCCGCGAGGTCGAGGGCGTCCTGCGCGACCCCCGCGTGGTGGCCGCCACCCTCACCGGCAGCGAACCGGCCGGCCGGGCCGTCGCCTCCGTCGCGGGCGACGAGATCAAGAAGACCGTCCTGGAGCTCGGCGGCAGCGACCCGTACATCGTGATGCCCTCCGCCGACGTCGTCGCGGCCGTGAAGACCGCCGTCACCGCCCGCGTGCAGAACAACGGGCAGTCGTGCATCGCCGCCAAGCGGTTCATCGTCCACCGGAACGTGTACGACGACTTCTCCGAGCGGTTCACCGCCGCCATGAACGCCCTCACCGTCGGCGACCCCCTCGACGAGTCCACCGACGTCGGCCCCCTCGCCACCGAGCAGGGCCGCTCCGACCTGGAGGAGCTCGTCGACGACGCCGTGGAGCGGGGCGCCACCGCCCTCTGCGGCGGACACCGGCCCGAGGCGGAGGAGCTGCGGAACGGCTGGTACTACCGGCCCACCGTCCTCACCGGCATCACCCCCGAGATGCGGATCCACCGCGAGGAGGCCTTCGGCCCCGTCGCCACCGTCTACCCGGTCGGGGACGTCGAGGAGGCCGTGGCCGTCGCCAACGACTCGCCGTTCGGCCTCAGTTCCAACGTCTGGACCCGCTCCCAGGAGGAGGTCGCCTTCTTCGTCCGCGACCTGGAGGCCGGCGGCGTCTTCGTCAACGGCATGACCGCCTCCCACCCCGCGCTCCCCTTCGGCGGGGTCAAGCGCTCCGGGTACGGGCGCGAGCTCGCCGGCCACGGCATCCGCGAGTTCTGCAACGCGACCACGGTCTGGCAGCGCGCCTGACCCCTCCCGGGCCCTCCTCCCGGCGAGGGCTCACCCGTCGCCGGGAGCGGTGTCGGCCGGCACCTGCGCCGGGCCGATCTCGCACCACACCGCCTTGCCCTCGCCGCGCGGCTCGACCCCCCACCGGGAGGCCAGCGCGTCCAGCAGGAGCAGCCCGCGCCCCGACGTGGCCGCCTCGCCCGGGGTGCGGCGCCGGGGCCAGGCGCTCGACCGGTCCTGCACCGACAGGCGCACCCGCCGCACCGGCTCGGGCAGCACCTCCAGGGTCAGCACCGCGCCCCCCTCCGTGTGCAGCAGCACGTTGACGAGCAGCTCGCCCGTCAACAGCTCGGCGTCGTCGGCCAGTTCCCGCATGCCCCAGTCGCGCAGCGCCTGCCCCACCGCCGCCCGCGCGTCCGACAGGCCCTGCGGATCGGCCTGGTGGATGTACTGGTGGATGCGCGGCGCCTTGGGCGTGCCCGGATCCGGGCTGCGCCGCAACACCAGCAGGGCCACGTCGTCGCCCGAACCCCACCGCTCCCACAAGCGGTCGGAGAGGTGGTCGGCGAGCGCCTCGGCCTGCGGCGGACCACTGGCGATCGCCCCGGCGAGCGCGGCCAGACCGGACGAGATGTCCGAGTCGGGCTGCTCGACGAGCCCGTCCGTGCAGAGCACGAGCGTCTCACCGGGCACCAGGTCGAGCCGCGTCTCCGGGAACTCCTCGTCCCCGAACACGGTCGCCAGGCCCAGCGGGAGCCCGCCCCGCAGCTTGGGCTGCCCCACCCGGCCGTCGTTGTGCCGGATCAGCGGGTCCAGGTGCCCGGCCCGCACCGCGCGCAGGGTGCCGCTCGCCAGGTCCACCTGTGCGTACGTGCAGGTCGCGAAGCGGTTCGTGTCCAGCTCGGCGAGGAAGCGGGAAGCACGGGCCAGCACCGTCGAAGGGGCGTGCCCCTCACCCGCGTACGCTCGCAGCGCGATCCGCAACTGGCCCATGATGGCGGCCGCGTGCGTGTCGTGGCCCTGGACGTCGCCCACGACGATCCCGACCCGGCTGCGCGGCAGCGGGATCACGTCGTACCAGTCGCCGCCGACCTGCCGTCCGCTCCACGCCGCGTGGTAGCGGACGGCGATCTCCCCGCCGGTGATCTCCGGGATCCGGCGCGGCAGCATCGCCGCCTGGAGCCCGGTCGCGAGCTCCCGCTCCTCGTCGAAGAGCATCGCCCGCTGGAGCGACTGGGCGACGATCGCCGCGAGCCCCAGGGCCAGGTTCCGCTCGTCGGGGTTGAACGAGGTGCGGCCCCGGTAGAACAGGGCCATCCCGCCCAGCGAGCGCGCCTGCGCCACCAGCGGCAGGTAGCAGGCGGCCCGGAAGTCGAGCCGGGGCAGGTAGGGGGCCAGCTCGGGGAAGTCCCGCCCCAGCGACGGGAAGGACGACGCGAACCGGGGCCGGCCGCTCAGCACCGCCTCGGCCAGCGGCAGCCGCCGGTCGAGCCGCCGGTCGCGCAGGCCGTCGAGCACGTCGAGGGACTCGCCGCTCAGCGCGATGATGTTCAGCGAGCCGTTCTCCACCAGCCCGAGCGCGAGGCCGTCCGCGCCGAGCCGCGCGAGCCCGCCCGGACCGGTCAGGGCCGCCGTCACGTCGTCCACGGTCACCGCGCGCGACAGCGCGTTCGTCGTCCGCTCGACGATGTTCGTCTGGACCTCGCGCCGCTTCTCCAGGTCCCGGACGAAGGCGAAGTGCATCACCTCGGCGGTCGTGTCCCGCACGACGCCGACGATCCGCCGGGCCCGCCCGTCCGGCGAACGCAGGATCCGCGCCTGCACGTGCGTCCAGTGGGGTGGTCCGTCGTCCTGCGGGATGGGGAAGTGCGCGGTGTACGAGGCCGCGCCGCTCTTGACGGCCTCGCGCACGACGCCCCGGAGCTTGACCCGCTCCTCGGGGGCCAGGCGCGCGACGAGCGACTCGGGGCGCCCGTCGAAGGCGTCCGGGGCCACGCCGAAGACCAGCAGCCCGGACTCGTCGGCATCGATGCTGCCCGTGTCGAGATCCCAGTCGAAGCTGCCGGTCCGGTTCATGGCGAGCCACTCGGCGGGCCCGATCTCGCCACTGCGCGTACGCGGGTCGTCATCGGTCATCCCCCCCATTGTCGAACCCGCACCCCGGCGACGCCATGGCGGTGACACGGCGTGGCGCGAGTTCGCCGAGAAGGGAGGGGACGGACCGGGGACGGGCGGGCCCCGCGGGGGGACGGGCGCGGCCCGGGTGACCGGCGGGGCAGAATGGGCCGGTGCAGCCGTCCTACCGCGTCCTCGGTCCGTGCCGGGCCCTCCGTACCGATGACGGGACGGAGGCCGTCCTGAGCGGCGGCAGGCTCCGGGCCCTGCTCGTCGCCCTCGCGGCGGCCGGCGGACGGGCGGTGGACCCGGGCGCGCTGATCGAGCAGGTCTGGGCCGACACCGACACCGACACCGACACCGACGCCGGCCCGGCCGACGGCCGGGGCCGCACGGCCGCGCTCCAGGCCCTCGTCGGCCGGCTGCGCCGGGCCCTGGGCCGGGAGGCCGTCGCCTCGGAGCCCGGCGGCTACCGCCTCGCCGCCGCCCGCGACGACGTCGACCTGTACCGCTTCGAACGGCTCGCGGCCGACGGGGCCGCCGCCCTGGCCGCCGGGGACGCCGGGCGGGCCGCCGCCCTGCTCGACGAGGCCCTCGGGCTCTGGTACGGCCCCGCCCTCGCCGACCTCCCGGGCCGGGACGCGGACCCCCTGGTCGTACGGGTCGAACAGCGGCACGCGCGGGCGCGCCGCGACCGGTTCGCCGCCGACCTGGCCCTGGGGCGGGCCGACGAGGTCCTCGCGCCGCTCGCCGCCCTCGCCGCCGGACAGCCCCTCGACGAACCGCTCCAGGCCCTGCGGATCCGCGCCCTGCGGGCGGCCGGGCGGCCCGCCGAGGCCCTGGTGGCGTACGAGGAGGTGCGCACGGCCCTCGCGGACCGGCTCGGCACGGATCCCGGGCCCGCACTGCGCGCCCTGCACGCCGAACTCCTGACGGACGACAGGCCCGCCGCCGACGGGCACCGGACGGCCGTCCGGACCGCCACCACCGAGTGCCGGACGGCCATCCGGCCCGTCATCACCGGGCACCGGACGGCCGCCCTGCCCGCCCGCCTGAACTCCTTCGTGGGCCGCGACGCCGAACTCGGGGACCTCGTCGCCTCCTGGGGCGACCGACGGCTCGTCACTCTCACCGGGCCCGGCGGCGTCGGCAAGACACGGCTCGCCCTGGAGGCCGCCGGGACGTACGACGGACCCGTCCACCTCGCCGAACTCGCCTCCGTACGCGACGGATCGACGGTCGGCGCCGCCGTCCTCAGCGCGCTCGGGGCCCGCGAGACACAGCTCTGGCAGCGCCCGAACGTCCCGGACACCGCCCCGAAGGACCGTTTCGCCGACCTCGTCGAGCACTGCGCCGGACGCCGGATGCTCCTGCTCCTGGACAACTGCGAGCACGTGGTCGACACGGCGGCCGCACTCGCGCAGGCGCTCCTGACGCGCTGCCCCGGAGTGACCGTGCTCGCGACGAGTCGGGAGCCGTTGGGGGTGCCGGGGGAGGTGGTGCGGCTGTTGGGTCCGTTGCCGGTGGGGATGGCGTTGCGGTTGTTGGGGGAGCGGGGGGCGGCGGCGCGGCCGGGGTTCGTGGTGGGGGAGGACCGGGAGGCGGCGGAGGAGGTGTGTCGTCGTCTGGACGGGTTGCCGTTGGCGATCGAGTTGGCGGCGGCGCGGTTGCGGGTGTTGTCGGTGCGGCAGATCGCGGAGCGTCTTGATGATCGTTTCCGGTTGTTGACGGCGGGGGCGCGGACGGTGTTGCCGCGGCAGCAGACGTTGCGGGCGGTGGTGGACTGGTCGTGGGATCTGCTGGAGGGTGCGGAGCGGGTGGTGTTGCGGCGGCTTGCGGTGTTCACGGGTGGGTGTGATCTGGGGGCGGCGGAGGTGGTGTGCGGGGGTGTGGAGGCCGGGGACGTGCTGGATGTGCTGGGTGCGTTGGTGGACAAGTCGTTGGTGGTGGCGTCGCCGGGTGGGGCGGGGATGCGTTACCGGCTGCTGGAGACGGTGGCGGAGTACGCGGGGGAGCGGCTGGTGGAGGCGGGGGAGCGGGCGGGGGTGGAGCGGCGGCACCTGACGTACTACCGGGAGCTGGCCCGGCGTACGGATCCGGAGCTGCGGGGGCCGGGGCAGGTCGCCGCCATCGCCCGCTTCGAGACCGAGCACGACAACCTGCGGGGCGCCCTGCGGACCGCCGTGGCGCTCGGCGACGAGCAGGAGGTGCTCTGCCTCGTCCACTGCCTCGGCTGGTTCTGGCAGTTGCGCAACCACCACGTCGACGCCCGGACCTGGGCCGTCGAGGCCGGGCGCCTCGGACCCGACCCGTTCCGGGAGCCCGTCCGGCGCGCGGAGCCGCTCGACGGGCGGTGCGCGGACGTGCCGCCGCCGTGGACCGGCGAACGCCTGTGGGAGGCCCGGCGCGGCGGCCGGCTGTACGCGCTCGCCACCGAGGGCGGCGCGGGCGCCACCGCCCTCGAACGCCCCGAGACCCGCGCCCGCCTCTCCGCCCTCGTCGCCGCGTACCGCCCCGGCCTGCCGCAGACCTGCCGGCAGCCGGGCACCATGTGGCACTTCGCCCGGCTGATGACCGGGGAACTCACCACCCTCGACGAGACCCTCACGGAGATCGTCGACGCCTGCCGCGACCGGGCACCCGGCTGGGACCTGGGCTTCGCCCTCCTCATGCGCGCCAAGCTCGCCGGGCGCGGCGCCGACGCCGACGGGGCGCTCGCCCTCTTCGAGGCCGCCGGGGACTCCTGGGGGACCGCGGAGTCCCTCGCCGCCCGGGGCGAGGCCTACGAACTGGACGGCAGGCTCGCCGAGGCCGCCGCCGACTTCGAACGGGCCACGGCCGCCGCCGCCCGCGTCGGCGCGCGCTCCCAGGTGCCGGTCTTCACCGCGCGCCTGGCCGCCGTGCGGCTCCGGCTCCGGCCGGAGGGCGACCCGGAGGCCGAACGGCTCCTGATCGAGGCCGCCGGCGCGGCGGGGGAGTGGGGCGCCGAAGCCGCCGGGGCCGCCCGGATGCTGCTCGTCCAGCACTACGCCCACACCGGGCGCACCGGCCTCGCCCGCACCCAGCTCACCCTTCTGGAGGGCGAGTTCGGGGAGGTCACCCCGGCGCTCTTCTGGGGCCTGGCCGGCGGGACGTGGGCGTGGCTCGACTGCGTGGACGGCGCGTACGACCGGGCCGTCGAACGCCTCGCCCGCGCCGTCGTGGACGTGGAGACCCTGGCCCACCTGGTCGCCCCGTACCTCGTCGTCGCCCAGTTCGGCACCGCGGCGTGGGCCCGGGGCGGGCGGGGCGGGCCGGGCGACGCCGAGGCCGGGGCGCGGTTCCTCGGCGCGTACGACGCCCACGCCGGGGCCGGCACCGGCGGCTTCCGGCCCTTCACCCCCGGGACGGAGGCCCTGATCCGCACCCGCGCGGAGGAGGTCCTGCGCGCGGCCCTCGCCCCGGAGGCGTACGCCCGTCACTACGAGGAGGGGGCCGCCCTGTCCCTCCGGGCCGCCGCCGACCTCGTACGACGGCCCTGGACGGCACCGGGCGCCTGAGCGTCGCCCGTACCGCCGGATGCGGCTCCGGGTGCCTGAGCGTCGCCCGTACGACCGGGGGCGTCCCCGATCAGCCGCCCGCGAGGCGCTCCTTCGCCTCCGCGAGGTCCTCCGGGGTGGGGGCGTCGTCCTGGGCGAGGCGGCGGCGCCAGTACCCGGTGAAGTGCACCGAGCGCCGGTCGACGCCCCGCTCCTCCACGAGGTGGCGCCGCAGCCCGCGCACCGCCGAGGCCTCGCCCGCCAGCCAGGCGTACGGGCGCCCCTCCGGCAGGTCGCCGGCCCGCACGGCGTCGACCGGGGAGTCGTCGTCGCGCAGGAAGCGCACGGTGAGGTCGCCGGGCGTCGGCAGGGGCTGCTCCTCGGCCGCGTCCGGGACCTGGACGTAGGCGACGGCCCGCCGCCCCGGCGGGAGCGCGGCGACGACCGTGGCCAGGGCGGGGAACGCGCAGGCGTCGGCGTAGAGGAGGGTCCAGTCGCCGGCGCCCGGATCGACGGGCACCGCGAACTCCTCCGACGGGCCGAACATGCCGAGCACGTCCCCGGGCCGCGCCGTCCGCGCCCAGCGCGTCGCGGGCCCCTCGTTCCCTCCGTCCCCTTCGTCCCCGTGGAGGAAGAAGTCGACGTCGACGGTTCCGGCGGCCGGGTCGTGCGCCCGGAGGGTGTAGCTCCGCATCCACGGACGCTCCGCCTCGGGGAGCGCCGCGTACGCCGCGTACCAGCGCATCGCGTCCCCGTCGGGTCCCGGGACCGGCAGGACCGGCTCCGGCTGTCCCGGCCGGGGGAAGAACAGCTTCACCTGCTGGTCGGGGCCGGCGAGCACGAACCCGTCGAGCGACGGGCCGCCCAGCGTCACCCGGACCGTGCGGGGCGTGATCCGGCGGACGGCGGTGACGTGCGGGCGCCGCAGGGGCAGGGCCAGGTACGGGGACATGGGTGGCTCCTCGTGGTCGTCGGGGCGGGGGACCCACCCTGCCGGGAGCCGCCGACAGGGGGCCGACACCGCGTCGACACGGGCCGGGACCGGACCCCCTCCGGCCCCGGATGCGCTCTCGCCGCCCGGCCACCAGAATGGCCAGTGCCGGACGAACACGTAGGAGGCGGCATGAACGCTGAGCCCGACAAGACGTCCCCGGGGGACTCCCCGACGCCCGACCGGCTGCTGCACGCCGGATCGGAGGGGGAGTTCACGGCGGAGGACCTGGTCCTCGCCTCCGGCCGTGACGTGACCCCGAAGAACCTCGCCTGGGCGGAACGCCGGATGGCGGAGAAGGGGCGCGCTTCCATGGACGAACTCCTGCCCTAGGTCCCTGGGTCGTGTCCCGTCGGCCCCGGCCCGGAGGGCGTGCGCCTCCGGCCCGGGGCCGACGCGCGTCCGGGCCGGGAGCCTCCAGTCGTAAGGCCCTTCAGCCCCCGGGTCCCTCGGCCATGGGGAAGAGGGCCCCGGGGCATGGTGTCCGGGGCGTCCGTCACCCCGGCGCCGTCCCCGCCCCGACCCTGTGTCGGACCAGGCTCGTCAGGACCGTCAGCCGGGTCGAGGCCGTGGGAACGGGAGGCACCGGCCGGTCGATGCGCCGGGCCTCCTCCGGCAGGGCGGCGAGGTCCCTCTCGAAGCGTTCGCGGGCGGCTGCCAAGGTGTCGGGCGGTTCCGTCCGGAGCCCTCCGCGCATCACGGTCCGCAGCAGCGGCTCGGTGCCCCCGGGGGGCTCCTCGTGGGCCAGGCCCACGACGTCGCGGAAACCGGGGCCGCGGAAGACCTGCTTGGGGCCCGGCGCCGTCGCCTTCGCCGGGGACAGCTTCATGACGGGCCGTCCGTCGTACTCGACCAGCTTGTACGCCATGTCCAGGTACGGCGCGTCGGCGGCCGTGCCGACCTTCGTGCCCACGGCGTACGCGTCGATCGGCGCCCCCTCCCGTACGAGCCGGTCGACGCCGTACTCGTCCAGGCCGCCGCTCGCGATGATCCGCACGTCCCCGAGGCCCGTCCCGTCGAGCACGGCACGGGCCCGGCGGGCCGGCGCGCCCAGGTCACCGCTGTCGAGGCGGATCCCGCAGCCGGGACCGAGCCGGAGGTCCGTGAGGACGCGCGCGGCCGTCGCGACACCGCGATCGGTGTCGTAGGTGTCGACGAGGAGGGTCACCGGACCGGGGTGGGTGCGGGCGAAGGCCCGGAACGCCTCCTCCTCGGAGCCGAAGGCCTCGATGTAGGAGTGGGCCATCGTGCCCGCGGCCGCGATGCCGTACCGGCGGGCGGCGGCGACGTTGCTGGTCCCCGCGAAGCCGACCAGGGCGCACAGCCGGGCGGCCTGCCCTCCCGCTTCGGGTCCGTGGGTCCGGCGCAGCGAGAAGTCCACCAAGGGATGCCCGGCGGCGGCGAGCACGCACCGCGCCGCCTTGGAGGCGACCGTCGTCTGGTGGCAGACGAGGGACAGCAGGTACGTCTCCACGAGCTGGGCCTGCGGCAGCGGTGCGGTGACCTCCAGGAGCGGCTCGCCCGCGAGGACGATCCGTCCCTCGGGCACGGCGCGGACCTCCCCGTCGAACGACAGGCCGTGGAGCGGTTCGAGGTCCCCGACGGGCCGCCGCAGCGTCTCGGCGAAGTCCTGGACGTCGGAGCGGCCCACCCGGAACCGGGAGAGGTAGTCCAGGGCCGGTTCGAGGCCGGCCGCCACGAGGAACCCGCGGCCCGGCGGCAGGTCGCGCGCGAAGAGGCTGAAGGTGGCCCGTGCCCGCATGTCCTCCCGCAGGTAGGAGAGGGCCGTCGTGACCTCGTACAGGTCGGTGGTCGTCACCTGGGACATGCTTCGAGCATGCGCGGCCGGCCGGCGGCGCGCACGGGGAGGCCGTGCCCCGGTCCCCGCCCCCGGTGTCAGCGGCCGCGCAGCGCGGCGAGGGTCGCTTCGAGGTCGGCGGGGCGGGGCCGGTTGCGGGGCAGCCTGCCGAGCACGACGGCCATGCCGCAGGTGTCGGTCACGGCCGAGAAGACGAGGCCGGCGGCGATGCCCGCGGAGAGGAGCTGGAAGGCCGGGTGGACGAGCAGGCCGAGGAGCAGTCCGAGGAGGACGACGGCGCCGGCGGTGAGGCGGACCTGCCGCTCCATGGCCCAGGAGGCGCGCGGGCCGCCCTCGGGGCGGTGCAGGTCGTGTCCGCCGGTGGCCCAGGCGCCGGTGCCGCCGGCGAGGGTGGCGGCGGTGACGCCGTGCCCGGCGAGGGTCCGGCAGGCGTTCTCCGAGCGGGCGCCGGAGGCGCAGACCACCAGGACCTCCCCACGGTCGGCGGCCCCGCGGATCTCGGACAGGGCGCTTTCGAGCCGGTCCAGGGGGACGTTGAGCGCGCCGGGGAGGTGGCCGCTCGCGAACTCGCCCGGGGTGCGCACGTCGATCACGGTCAGCTCGTGCAGGCGGGCGCGTGCCTCGTCGGTGCCGAGGGCGGTGGGCGTGGTCATGGCGGATGTGGTCCTTGTCCGTGTCTGTCGACGGGGCCCGCGCGGGGCGGGAACATTTTACCCCTGGGGGTATTGCGGGAGTGTTGCCGGAATGTGTGGGGGTGGCTGGTCGTGGTGGTCGGCCGTGGCCGGGGCGGGGGGCCCGGGGCGTACGCCGTCCTGGGCGACGGGCGGCGGCGCCCCGCCGGAAGCGCGCCTCAGCGGACGGCGTCGACGAGCATGAGGCCCGCCACCGCCAGGAGCGCGCACGCGAAGGCCTTCCGCAGCGCGTCTCCGGTGACCCGGGCGGCGAGCCGCCTGCCGTCCCACGCGCCGAGGACGGCGGCGGCCGCGAAGGGGCCGGTCAGCTCCCAGCGCAGGTCTCCGCCGCTCCCCCCGCGCGCGGCGAGCGCGGCCAGGGAGTTGACGGCGATGACGAGCAGGCTCGTGCCGACCGCCTGCCGCATCCGCAGGCCCAGGACCCCCGTCAGTACGGGAACGGCGAGGAAGCCGCCGCCCACGCCGAGGAGGCCCGTCACCGTGCCGAGCCCGGCCCCCGCCCCGGCCGCCCTGACGGCGCGGACGCCGGTCGCCGGCCGGGCGTCCGGAGGGCGCAGCATCCGCAGCGCCGCCAGCGCGGCGACGGCCGCGAACGCGACGGTGAGCACGGACCCGGGGAGGCGCGCCGCGGCGGCTCCGGCCAGGAAGGCCGGGACCACGCCCGCCGCCGCGAACGGCGCGCCCGTCCGCCAGACGACGTGGCCGTCGCGGACGTGGGCGGGCAGGGCGCCGACCGTGGTGACCGTGACGATGACCAGGCCGGCCGTGGCGGCGGCGGCCGGGGTGAAGCCGAGCAGGTGGATCAGGGCGGGGGCGGCCAGGACGCCTCCTCCTCCGCCGAGGGCGCCGAGCGCCAGACCGACGACCGCTCCGGCGGTCAGGGCGAGGACCAGCGCGCTCACGCGGTCGTGCCGGGGGACATCATGGGGGTGGCTCTCTCTGTTGCCGCCGGGAGGGGCCCCACGGGGCGGGGCCCGGCGCAGGGGTGGGCCGTGCCCCGGCGGGCGGGCAGGCGTACGTACGGATACGGGCGGGCGTGGAGCCCGGTTCAGCCGGTGACGACGGTCAGTCCGGCCTCGGTGGCGGCGTCGAAGCCGTCGTCCACGGCGACCACCTCGCGGCCGGCCGCGTCGAGGAGGGAGGCGGCGACGGCGGCGCGCACGCCGCCGGCGCAGTGCACCCAGACCGTCCCGTCGGGCACCTCGCCGATGCGGTGGTGCAGTGCGTGGACCGGGATGTGGACGGAGCCCTCGATCCACCCGCCCGCGCGTTCCGACGCGCGGCGCACGTCCAGGACGACGATCCCGTCCGTACCCCGCCCGGCCAGGCCGGCGAACGTGGAGCGGGCGAACGACGCCGGCCGTTCCCCCGCGCGCAGCCACCGCTCCGGCCCGCCGAGGGCGGCGGCCGCCGGGCGGTCGATCCCCACCCGCACCAGTTCGCGCTGGGCGGCGGCGAGTCGTTCGGCGGTCTCGGCGAGGAGGGTGACGGGTTTGCCCCAGGGGATGGTCCAGGCCAGGTAGGTGGCGAGCTTGCCGTCCGCCTCGTAGTTGAACGAGCCGGCCACGTGCCCCTTGGCGAACGCGACCCGGTTGCGCAGGTCCACGACCCACTCCCCGGCCGCGAGCCGCGCGGCGATCTCGTCCGGGTCGGCGGGCGCGGGCGGGGTGAGGTCCACCGGCGCGGGACCGGCCGCGTTCACCGGGCCCGTGTGCGCGTAGTAGGCGGGGACGTCCTCCAGGCCCGTGAGCAGGTCGGTCACGAAGGCGTCCACGTCCGTGGTGAGGGCCGGGTTGGCGGCCTTCTCCTTGCCGATCGTGGTGGCGTCGCCGCCCGCCGGGGCGGAGGAGCAGAAGCTGCCGAATCCGTGGGTGGGCAGGACGGCGGTCTCGTCGGGCAGGGTCCGGGCGAGGCGGCGGGCGGAGGCGTGCTGGGCGCGGGCCAGCTCCTCGGTCAGGCGCGGCTCGACGAGGTCGGGGCGGCCGACGGTGCCGATGAGGAGGGAGCCGCCGGTGAACGCGGCCACGGGCCGGCCGGCCTCGCTCAGGACGTACGCGGTGTGGTGCGGGGTGTGGCCCGGGGTCGCGACGGCCGTCAGGGTCAGGCCGGCGTCGACGTCAACGGTGTCGCCGTCCGCGACGGGGACGCGGGCGAACGAGACGCGGGCGGCGGCCGGGACCAGGTAGGCGGCGCCGGTGAGCCGGGCCAGTTCCGGGCCGCCGGTGACGTAGTCGTTGTGGAGGTGCGTCTCCACCACGTGGGATATGCGTATGCCGCGTCGGGCGGCGGCCGCGAGGACCCGGTCGACGTCGCGGGGCGGATCCACCGCCACCGCCGTCCGCTCGCCACCGGCCACGTAGCCGCGGTTGCCGAGGCCCTCCACGTCGATGGTGTCGACAAAGAACACGTGCCGTTCCCTTCGCTGGAAAATTACCCCCCGGGGTATATGGTCCACCTTAACAGGCTTACCCCGGGGGGTATGTTCCCGGCTGTGTCAGACCGGTCCGTGCCGCGTCGGGCCGGTCCGTGCCGCGGACACGCACCCGCCCCCACCGGGAGCGTCCGTCACAGGACGCTCTCGTCCTGGTCGTCGGCCGTGGTCCAGGTCCAGTCGGCCACCTCGGGCATGTCGATGCCGTGCTCCCGGATCCAGGAGTGGTGGCGGGTACGGGCGTCCGCCATGGCCTGCCGCACCCCCACGGCCCGTACGCCCAGGCCGGGCACGCGGTCGATCACGTCCATCACCAGGCGGTAGCGGTCGAGGTCGTTGCGCACGACCATGTCGAAGGGGGTCGTGGTGGTGCCCATCTCCTTGTAGCCCCGCACGTGCAGGTTCGCGTGCCCGGCCCGGCGGTAGGCCAGCCGGTGCACCAGCCAGGGGTAGCCGTGGTAGCCGAAGATCACCGGCCGGTCCGTGGTGAACAGCGCGTCGTACTCCCCGTCGGTCATCCCGTGCGGGTGCTCCTCGTGGGGCATGAGCCGCGTCATGTCGACCACGTTCACCACCCGGACCGCCAGGTCGGGCAGGTGGCGCCGCAGCAGGCCCGCCGCCGCGAGGATCTCCTGGGTGGGCACGTCGCCCGCGCAGGCGAGGACCACGTCCGGCTCGCGCGTGCCGTCCTCGGTGCCCGCCCACTCCCACACCCCGGCGCCCCGGGCGCAGTGGGCGCGGGCCTCGTCCAGGGAGAGCCAGTCGAAGCAGGGCTGCTTGCCGGCGACGATCACGTTGACGTAGTCCCGGCTGCGCAGCGCGTGGTCGGCGACGGACAGCAGGGTGTTGGCGTCCGGCGGCAGGTAGACGCGGACGACCTCGGGGCTCTTGTTGAGCACGTGGTCCACGAAGCCCGGGTCCTGGTGCGAGAAGCCGTTGTGGTCCTGCCGCCACACGTGTGAGGTCAGCAGGTAGTTGAGGGAGGCGATCGGGGCCCGCCACGGCAGCCGGCGCGAGGTCCGCAGCCACTTGATGTGCTGGTTGACCATGGAGTCGACGATGTGGACGAACGCCTCGTAGCAGGAGAACAGCCCGTGGCGGCCGGTGAGCAGATATCCCTCCAGCCAGCCCTGGCAGGTGTGCTCGGAGAGGATCTCCATGACGCGCCCGTGCCGGTCGAGGTGCTCGTCGGTCTTCAGGAGCGGTTCCTGCCAGGCCTTGCCGCTGGCCCCGTACACCGCCTGGAGCCGGTTCGACGCGGTCTCGTCGGGGCCGACGAGCCGGAAGTCGCGCCGGTCGGCGGTGGCGGCCATGACGGCTTCGAGGAGGTCCCCGAGGACGCCGGTCGGCTCGTGCCGGGTGGCGCCCGGCTCCTCCACCGGCACGGCGAAGCGCTCCAGGGGCGGCACGGGCAGGTCCCGCCGCAGCAGGCCGCCGTTGGCGTACGGGGTGGCGCCGAGCCGGCGCTCCCCCTCCGGCACGCAGGCGAGCACCTGCTCGGACGGCGTGCCGTCGTCGCCGAACAGCTCCTCGGGCCGGTACGAGCGCAGCCACGCCTCCAGTTGTCCGCGGTGCTCCGCGTTCTCCCGCACGCCCGGCAGGGGTACCTGGTGGGAGCGCCAGGTGCCCTCGACGGGCAGCCCGTCGACCTCCGCGGGGCCGGTCCAGCCCTTCGGCGTGCGCAGGACGATCACCGGCCACCTCGGCCGCTCGCCCGGCTTGCCGTCGCGGGCCTTCCGCTGGACGTCCCGGATGCGGTCGAGCGCGGTGTCCATCGCCGCTGCCATCGCCCGGTGGATCCGGCGCGGGTCGTCGCCGCTCACGTGCAGCGGTTCGTGGCCGTAGCCGCGCAGCAGCTCGTCGAGCTCCGCCTCGGGGAGCCGGGCGAGCACGGTGGGGTTCGCGATCTTGTAGCCGTTGAGGTGCAGGATCGGCAGGACGGCCCCGTCGTGGACGGGGTCGAGGAACTTGTTCGCGTGCCAGGACGCGGCGAGCGGCCCCGTCTCCGCCTCGCCGTCCCCGATGACGCAGGCCACCAGGAGGTCCGGGTTGTCGAGGGCGGCGCCGTACGCGTGGGACAGGGAGTAGCCCAGCTCGCCGCCCTCGTGGATCGAGCCGGGGGTCTCGGGCGCCACGTGGCTCGGCACCCCGCCGGGGAAGGAGAACTGCCGGAACAGCCGGGCCATGCCCTCCTCGTCCCGGCTCACGTCCGGGTAGACCTCGCTGTAGCTGCCCTCCAGCCAGGAGTTCGCGACCACGGCCGGTCCGCCGTGGCCGGGTCCCCACACGCACAGGGCGTCGAGGCCGCGGTTCCGGATCACCCGGTTGAGGTGGGTGTGCACGAGGTTCAGCCCCGGGGACGTGCCCCAGTGTCCGAGCAGCCGGGGCTTGATGTGCTCCGGTTCCAGGGGTTTGCGCAGCAGCGGGTTGTCCATCAGGTAGATCTGTCCGACGGCGAGGTAGTTGGCCGCCCGCCAGTGGGCGTCGAGCGCGTCGATCTCCTCGTCGGTCGGGGACGCGCCGTTCGAGCGCCTGTTCATGCGCATGTCTCCTCCGTCGTCTGCCTCGTGTGGGCCGTGTGCCCGTACGGCCTCGTACGGCCCCGTGTGCGCGGACGCGGTCGCCCGGCCGACCGGCCCCGGTGTCCTCCGGGGGCGTCTGCCCCGCGCGCCGCCCCGGACACGCCCCGCTCCGGGCGCGCACGTCCCATGGTGGTGCGCGATCCGCCCGGAGGGGGCGTGACACAGGGCGGTGCGCCCGCAAGAGGGGCCGGACGGGTCAGGGGAACCGGACGGGCCGGGGCTCCCGGGCCTCTCAGCGGGCGCGGAAGGCCCGCAGGGCGGAAGGGGTGACGTGCCTGAGGAACGGCACCGGGGTCACCGCGACGGCCACCGCGAAGACGCCGAAGGCGAGCCGCGTGCCGCCCCACTCGGCCAGGAGCCCGACCAGGGCCGCGCCCAGCGGCATGGCGCCGAAGCTGAAGAGCCGGGCCGCCGCGCTGTAGCGGCCGAGCATCTCGTCGGGGACGACGCGCTGGGTGAGGGTGCGGGCGTTGACCGTCCAGAGCGTGCCGCCCATGCCGCCGAGGAAGGCCCCGGCCGCCACGGCCCGGATGTCGGTGGTCAGGGCGGGCAGGGCCACCATCAGGGCGGTGCCGACCAGATCGGCGAACATCGCCCAGCGCGCGCCGAGCAGCCGGTTCACCCGGGTGACGACCGCCGCGCCCACCAGCCCGCCGACGCCGAGGGCGCTGAGCACGATGCCGTACTCCCGGGGGCCGAGCGCCATGTCCCGCTGGGCGTAGAGCGGCATGAGCGCCAGCCAGGCGCCCCAGACGGCGGCGAGCACGGCGACGATCAGCGACAGCGTGCGCAGCACCCGGTCCCGCCACAGGAAGCGCATCCCCTCGGCGATCCGGGCGTTGACCGGGACGGCCACCGCGTCCGGGGCGGGCGCGGGGGCCCGGAAACGGCCCACCAGGAGGAACAGGGAGAGGGCGGCGAGGGCGTACGCGACGCTCGTCGCCCCCAGGGCGAAGCCCGTCCCGGCGGCCAGCAGCAGCCCGCCGACGAAGGGACCGGCGAACTCCTGGCCGACGGTCTCGGCCCCCACCATCCAGGCGTTGGCGCCCTCACGCCGCTCCGCCGGCACCGCGGCCGGGACCAGGGCGGAGGCGGCGGTCGAGGCGAGGACGTCGGCGACGCCGAGGACCGCCCCGGCGCCCAGGAGCACCCCGAGGGTGAGGCCGCCGCCCGCGGCGGAGGCGGTGAGCAGGACCGTCGCCGCCAGCCGCGCTCCGTTCGCGCCCCAGAGGAGCAGCCGCCGGTCGAAGCGGTCGACGAGCACGCCGACGTGCAGGGCCACGAGCAGCCAGGGCAGCGTGAGGGTCAGCGAGACGGCGGTGACCTCGGCGGGGGAGCCGGTGAGCCGGGCGGCGAGCACCGGGAGGGCCATCTTCACCACCCCGTCGGCGAGGTTGGTGACGGCGGTGAAGCCGACCAGGACCGGGGTGTTGCGGCGGCGGGGGTCGGCCCGGCCGGGGCTCTCGCCGGTCTTCGTCGCTCCGGGCGGCGCTGTGAGCATGATTCTCCCCTAACCATCTAACCCTTTAGCCGGTGAAGCCACTCTGGCGTACGGCCGCCCGGTCCGCAACCGTCTAAACGTTTGACCGGTAGGATGGGGGGAGGTTCGCGGAAGGAGTCGTCATGCTGGAGCCGCCCGCCCCGGCCGTCCTCGTGGAGGCCTTCGCCAACACGGTCGACGTGGAGGAGGGGAGCGACGAGATCGCCACCCCGGCCGGGCTCGCCGACTGGCTGGAGGGGCGCGGCCTGCTCGACGTGCCCGGTACGGTCCCCGACGGGATCCACCGCGACTACCTGGCCCTGCGCGCCGGCCTCCGCGAGGAGCTGGGGGTCCATGTCGGCGACGCCCCCGACCCCGCCCTGCTCGCCGAGGCGGACCGGGTCCTCGCCGCGCACCCGGTGCGGATCACGGCCCACGGCGTCCTGACCCCCTCGGCCGGACTGCCCCCGCAGCGCGAACCGCTGGCACGGATCGCCATCGCCTGGAGCGAACTGGTCGCGACCGGGGACGCCGCCCGGCTCAAGCGCTGCGCCGAGCACACCTGCGGATGGGCCTTCTGGGACGTGTCGAAGAACCGGAGCCGCCGCTGGTGCTCCATGCGGGTGTGCGGGAACCGCAACAAGTCCCGGGCCTACGCGTCCCGGCAGCGGCGGGCGACCTGAGACGCGGCTCCTCCGCGGGAACGGGCCCGAGGCTCCGGCGTACGGGAACGGCGTGAGGCCCTGGCATACGGGAACGGTCCCGACACCCGGTCATACGGGAACGGCTCCAAGGCTCCGCCGTACGGGAACGACGCGAGGCCCTGGCATACGGGAGCAGCCCCGACGCCCGGTCGTACGGGAACGGTCCCGACCGGCTTCCCCGCCCCCGTTCCGGCGTAGCCTGAACGCCATGACGCAGGAAGCCGACCCCGGGCTCTTCGGGCCCCGCTCCGTGACCTGGCAGCTCCACAGCGACCCGGTGATGTGGATCGCCGGAGTCCGGGCCCTCTGGCTCCAGGCGCTGCACCCCGTCGCCGTTCGCGGCGTCATGATCAACAGCAGCTTCCGGCAGGACCCCTGGGGCCGCCTGATGCGGACGGCGAACTTCGTCGGGACCCTCAGCTACGGCACCACCGCCGCGGCGGAGGAGGCCGGCGCCCGCGTCCGCCGGATCCACCGGCGGCTCGGCGTGGACGACCCCGAACTGCTGCTCTGGGTCCACTGCGCCGAGACCGACTCGTACCTCTCCGTCGCCCGCCGCTCAGGGATCCCGCTCACCGACGCCGCGGCCGACCGCTACGTCGGCGAACACCGCGCCTCGGCCCGGCTCGTGGGCCTCAACCCGGACGCCGTCCCGGCGTCCACCGCCGAACTCGCCGCCTACTTCGAGGCGGTGCGCCCCCGGCTCGCCGCCGGGCCCGACGCCCGGACCGTCGAGGACTTCCTGCGCCGCCCGCCCGTCGGACCCGCCCTGGTACCGGCGCGCGAGGTGATCTGGCGGCGCGTCACGGCACTCGCGTACGACACCCTGCCCCCGTACGCCCACGCCCTCTACGGACGGCCCGCCCCGCCGCCCGAAACCGTCACCCGCCGGCTCGTCGCCACCGCCAACCTCCTGCGCTGCGTCCCCTCCGGCCTGCGCTGGAGGCTGCCGCCCCGGCACGTCCTGCGGGCCGTGGCACGGCTCGGCCCGGAGACGCGCCCCGACCCTTGCGCGTACCCCACCCCGTACCCCTTGTCCGACCCGGCGGCCATACTGGACACACCGGAAAGGGCGCACGGAATCGACGGGGGCGGCGGCACGCGATGGGGGACTCCAGACTGATCCAGGGCCGGTACCGCCTGCACGAGGTCATCGGCCGCGGCGGCATGGGCGAGGTGTGGCGCGCCACCGACGAGGCGCTCGGCCGCCGCGTCGCCGTGAAGTGCCTCAAACCCCTCGGTCCGCAGCAGGACCCCCACGCCCGCGACGTGGTGCGCGAGCGCTTCCGGCGCGAGGCCCGGGTGGCCGCCGCGCTCCAGCACCGCGGCATCACCGTCGTGCACGACTTCGGCGAGTACGAGGGCGTGCTCTTCCTCGTCATGGAGCTCCTGGAGGGCCGCAACCTCAGCCAGCTCCTCGTGGCCAACGCCCAGAACCCGCTGCCCGTCCAGGACCTCGTCGAGATCACCGACCAGGTCGCCGACGCCCTCGCGTACACGCACCACCAGGGCATCGTGCACCGCGACCTGAAGCCCGCGAACATCATGCGGCTGCGGGACGGCACGGTGAAGATCTGCGACTTCGGAATAGCGCGACTCGGCGCCGACATGGGCCTCACCTCCAAGCTCACCGGGACCGGCATCGCCATGGGGACGCCCCACTACATGTCCCCGGAGCAGATCGGCGGCGGCGAGGTCGACCACCGCAGCGACCTCTACTCGCTGGGGTGCGTGCTGTACGAACTCGCCACCGGCGCCCCGCCCTTCGACCTCGGCGACTCCTGGGCGATCCTCATCGGGCACCGGGACACGGTGCCGCGCCCGCCGCGCGCCCACCGGGCCGAGCTGCCCGACTACTTCGACCGCCTCGTCGTCGACCTGCTCGCCAAGGTCCCCGAGGAGCGGCCGGCCGACGCGGGCGACCTGCGCCGTCGGATCGTCTCGGGCCGCGCGGGCCCGTCCCCGTTCGGGCCGCTGCCCGGCGTGCCCGCACAGCCGCCCCTTCCGCCGACCCGGCCCGTGCCGGACGGCACCGGGCCCGGCCCCGGTCCCGCCGCGCCCGCGCCCGCGTGGGCGCGGGGGATGGCCGGCGGGCACCGCCCGGCCGCCGCGTCCGGCGATGGCCCGCGTCCGGCCGCCCACGACCCCGCCGCGGCCGTCCTCACCACCGAGTGGACCACCGCCGCACCCGCCACCTCGGCGCCCGCACCCGCCACCGCCGCGCCCGCCACCCCGGCGCCCGCGCCCGCCACCACCGCGTTCGCCCCGGCCGCGCCCCCCGCCGAACTGGTCGCGGTGCTCGCCGGCCGGTACCGGGCCGGAATGGGCCTCGGCAGGCTCGGCCGCTGGGACGAGGCCGAGGCGGTGCACCGCTCCGTCGCCGAGGACCGCTCGCGGGTCCTCGGCCCCGACCACCCCGACACCCTCGCCAGCCACTACGAGGTCGGCTTCGCCCTCGCCCGCCTCGACCGCCCCGCCGACGCCCTGCACGCCTTCGACCGGGTCGCCCGCGCCCGCGCCCGCGTCCTCGGCGAGGACCACCCCGACACGCTCGCGGCGCGGCAGGAGCGGGCGTACGCGCTCGGCCGCCTCGGCCGGCACCCCGAGGCGTACGAGCTGTACGTCGAGGTGCTCGCCGCCCGCGAGCGCACCGTCGGCCCCGACCACCCCGACACCCTGCGCTGCCGCCACAACCTGGCGTTCACCCTCGGCCGCCTCGGTCGCCTGGAGGAGGCGCACCGCACGGCGCACGAGGTCGCGGAGGCGCGGGCCCGGCTGCTCGGCCCCGCCCATCCCGACACGCTGGCGACCCGCCAGGAGGTCGCCCACGTCCTCGGGCGCCTGGGGCGCGGCGAGGAGGCGCTCGCCCAGTACCGGGCGGTCGCCGAGGCGCGCGCCTCGGCCCTCGGCGCCGACCACCCGGAGACCCTCGCCGCCCGCTACGAGACCGGCGTCTTCCTCGGGCGGCTCGGACAGGCCGCGGACGCCCTGGACGTCTGCCGCGACCTCGTCGCCGCCCGCACCCGCGCCCAGGGCGCCGACGGGCCCGAGACCCTGCGCGCCCGCCACGCCCTCGCCGTCAACCTCGGCCGGCTCGGGCGCTGGGAGGAGGCGCTCGCGGAGTCCCGGGCCGTCCACGCCGACCGGGAGCGCGTCCTGGGCGCCGACCACCCGGACACCCTCCTCAGCCGCCGCGAGACCGCCGTCGCCCTCGGCCGGCTCGACCGCTGGGAAGAGGCCCTGGACACCCACCGCGCCGTCGCCGCCGCCCGCACCCGGCTCCTCGGCCCCGCCCACCCCGACACCGTCGCCGCCCTGGAGGACGGGGCCCACTGCCTCGAACGGCTCGGCCGGCCGGCCGAGGCCGCCGCCCTCCTCCTCGGAGCGGCCACACCACCCCGGGGAGCGGCCCCGGCCTGACCCGCCGGGTGGGAGCCGCCTCCCACGGGAGGTGCCGCCCCCGGCCCCGCCCCCGCCCCCTTCCCCGCCCCCGCCCGCGTGTGAGCATGAGCCATGACCGCCCCCGCCCCGCTTCCGGGAGTCCCCGCACCCGCCCCCTCGTACGACGCCGTGGTCGTCGGGGGCGGGCACAACGGGCTCGTCGCCGCCGCCTACCTGGCCCGCGCCGGGCGGACCGTCCTCGTCCTGGAACGCCTCGGTTCCACGGGCGGGGCGGCCGTCTCCACCCGCCCGTTCGCCGGGGTGGACGCACGCCTCTCCCGGTACTCGTACCTCGTCTCGCTCCTCCCGGAGAAGATCGTCCGGGACCTCGGCCTGAGGTTCGAGGTGCGGAAGCGGTCCGTCTCCTCGTACACCCCGAAGGGCGACGGCGGCCTCCTCGTCGGCGGCGGTCCCGAGCGCACCCGCGCCTCCTTCGCCGCCCTGACCGGCTCCGACCGCGAGTACGAGGCCTGGCGGGCGTTCTACGCCCGCACCGGCCGGGCCGCCCGCCGGATCTTCCCCACCCTCACCGAACCGCTCCCCGGCCGCGCCGAGCTGCGCGCCCGCGTCGACGACGCCGACACCTGGCGGATGCTCTTCGAGGAGCCCCTCGGCATCGCGGTGGAGAAGGACTTCGCCGACGACCTGGTCCGCGGCGTCGTCCTCACCGACGCCCTCATCGGCACCTTCGCCGACGCCCACGACCCCACCCTCCTCCAGAACCGCTGCTTCCTCTACCACGTCATCGGCGGCGGCACCGGCGACTGGGACGTGCCCGTGGGCGGGATGGGCGCGCTCACCGACGCCCTCGCGGACGCGGCCCGCGCCGCCGGAGCCCAGTTGCGCACCGGCCACGAGGTCACCCGGATCGAGACCGACGGCCGCCGCGCCGAGGTCACGTACCGCACGGCCGACGGCGAGGGGACCGTCGAGGCCGGCCACGTCCTCGTCAACGCCTCCCCGCGCGACCTGGCCGCGCTCCTCGGCGACCCGCCCCCGCCCGCCCCCGAGGGCGCCCAGCTCAAGGTCAACATGCTGCTCACCCGGCTGCCGAGGCTCCGGGACCGCTCCGTCGACCCCCGCGAGGCCTTCGCCGGCACCTTCCACATCGCCGAGGGGTACGGGCAGTTGGCCACCGCCCACGCCGAGGCGGCCGCCGGGCGCCTGCCCACCGCCCCGCCCTCCGAGATCTACTGCCACTCCCTCACCGACCCGACGATCCTCGGCCCGGACCTCGCCGCCCGGGGGTACCAGACCCTCACCCTCTTCGGACTGCACGCCCCCGCCCGGCTGTTCGCCGCCGACAACGACGGCGCCCGCGCCGCGCTCCTCGCGGCCACCCTCGCCCAGCTCGACGCCCACCTGGACGAGCCGATCACCGACTGCCTCGCCCCCGACGCCGACGGGCGGCCCTGCATCGAGGCGAAGACCCCGCTCGACCTCGAACGCGACCTGCGGCTGCCCGGCGGCCACATCTTCCACCGCGACCTCTCCTTCCCCTACGCGGACGAGCCGGCCCACGGAGAGGACAGCGGCCGCTGGGGCGTCGGGACCCGCCACGCCAACCTGCTCCTCTGCGGCGCGGGAGCGGTCCGGGGCGGGGGAGTGAGCGGCATCCCCGGCCACAACGCGGCGATGAGCGTCCTGGGGCGGTGACGCCCCCCGAGGGGTGAGCGCCGTGCCCGCGTGTTGACGCCGGGCCGTCCCCGCCCGGGGTGTGAAGCTGATCTGCGAGCGCGCTTAAGAAATCCTCGATGGACCGGGGCCGCGCGTACGGGAGATTCTCTTCCAGGGATCTTGGGCGCACAGCCCTGCCCTCACCCCCGCATCACAGGACACGCACGTCGGGAGCCGTTGCATTGAAGGCACTGGTCAAGCTGAAGGCGGAGCCGGGACTCTGGCTCACGGACGTGCCCGAGCCGGAGACCGGCCCCGGAGACGTCCTCATCAAGGTCAAGCGGACCGGCATCTGCGGCACCGACCTGCACATCCGCTCCTGGGACGGCTGGGCGCAGAAGACGATCGCCACCCCGCTGACGCTCGGCCACGAGTTCGTCGGCGAGGTCGTCCACACCGGCCGT
The DNA here is from genome assembly GCF_042868165.1 of Streptomyces sp. NPDC007872. Classification (NCBI taxonomy): domain Bacteria; kingdom Bacillati; phylum Actinomycetota; class Actinomycetes; order Kitasatosporales; family Streptomycetaceae; genus Streptomyces; species Streptomyces sp. NPDC007872. Next base: position 281,579 of record NZ_JBIAEA010000001.1, on the reverse strand, counting down.
GACGTCGCCGACATCGCCGTCGGCGACCTGGTCAGCGGCGAGGGCCACCTCGTCTGCGGCAAGTGCCGCAACTGCCTGGCCGGCCGCCGCCACCTCTGCCGCGCCACCGTCGGCCTCGGCGTCGGCCGCGACGGCGCCTTCGCGGAGTACGTCGTGCTGCCCGCCTCCAACGTGTGGGTGCACCGCGTCCCCGTCGACCTCGACGTCGCCGCGATCTTCGACCCCTTCGGCAACGCCGTCCACACCGCGCTCTCCTTCCCGCTCGTCGGCGAGGACGTCCTGGTCACCGGCGCGGGACCGATCGGCATCATGGCCGCCGCCGTCGCCAAGCACGCCGGCGCCCGCAACGTCGTCATCACCGACGTCAGCGAGGAGCGCCTCGACCTCGCCCGCAAGACGGGCGTCACCCTCGCCCTGAACGTCGCCGAGCGGACCATCGCGGACGGCCAGCGCACCCTCGGGCTCAAGGAGGGCTTCGACGTCGGCCTGGAGATGTCCGGCAACCCGCACGCGATGCGCGACATGGTCGCCAACATGACCCACGGCGGCAAGATCGCCATGCTGGGCCTGCCCAGCGAGGACTTCGCCGTCGACTGGGCCAAGATCGTCACCTCCATGATCACGGTCAAGGGCATCTACGGCCGCGAGATGTTCGAGACCTGGTACGCGATGTCGGTGCTCCTGGAGGGCGGCCTCGACCTCGCCCCCGTGATCACCGGCCGGTACGCGTACACCGACTTCGAGGCCGCCTTCGACGACGCGGCCTCCGGCAAGAGCGGCAAGATCATCCTCGACTGGACTGCGGGAGCCTGACCCATGTTCGATTCCGTTCGCGACGACATCCGTGCCACCCTCGAAGAGATCGAGCAGGCCGGGCTCCACAAGCCCGAGCGCGTCATCGGCACTCCCCAGTCGGCCACCGTCGAGGTGACCGCCGGCGGCCGCCCCGGCGAGGTGCTCAACTTCTGCGCCAACAACTACCTGGGCCTGGCCGACCACCCCGAGGTGGTCGCCGCCGCCCACGAGGCCCTGGACCGCTGGGGCTACGGCATGGCGTCCGTCCGCTTCATCTGCGGTACGCAGGAGGTGCACAAGGAGCTGGAGGCGCGCCTGTCCTCCTTCCTGGGCCAGGAGGACACGATCCTCTACTCCTCCTGCTTCGACGCCAACGGCGGCGTCTTCGAGACGATCCTCGGCCCCGAGGACGCCGTCATCTCCGACGCCCTCAACCACGCCTCGATCATCGACGGCATCCGCCTCTCCAAGGCCCGCCGCTTCCGCTACGCCAACCGCGACATGGCCGACCTCGAGCAGCGCCTCAAGGAGGCGACCGAGGGCGGCGCCCGGCGCAAGCTGATCGTCACCGACGGCGTCTTCTCGATGGACGGCTACGTCGCCCCCCTCGACGAGATCTGCGACCTGGCCGAGCGCCACGACGCCATGGTCATGGTCGACGACTCGCACGCCGTCGGCTTCGTCGGCCCCGGCGGGCGCGGCACCCCCGAGCTGCACGGCGTCATGGACCGCGTCGACATCATCACCGGCACCCTCGGCAAGGCCCTCGGCGGCGCCTCCGGCGGCTACGTCGCCGCCCGCGCCGAGATCGTCGCCCTGCTGCGCCAGCGCTCCCGCCCGTACCTCTTCTCCAACACCCTCGCCCCGGTCATCGCCGCCGCCTCCCTCAAGGTCCTCGACCTCCTGGAGTCCGCCGGCGACCTGCGCGACCGCCTGAGGGCCAACACGGCGCTCTTCCGCTCCCGCATGACCGAGGAGGGCTTCGATGTCCTCCCCGGCGACCACGCCATCGCCCCCGTCATGATCGGGGACGCCGCCGTCGCCGGCCGGATGGCCGAGCTGCTCCTGGAGCGCGGCGTGTACGTGATCGGCTTCTCGTACCCGGTCGTGCCGCAGGGCCGGGCCCGCATCCGCGTCCAGCTCTCGGCCGCCCACTCCACGGAGGACGTGAACCGGGCCGTGGACGCGTTCGTCGCGGCCCGCGCCGCCCTGACCGGCTGAGACCCGGTCCCGGACCCCGGCCCCAGGGGTCCGGAGCAGGCCCTCCGGCCTGCGAGACTGGGGACATGATCGAAGCGCGGCGGTTGCACATCCTCCGTGCGGTGGCCGACCACCGCACGGTCACGGCGGCGGCCGCCGCGCTCTACCTCACCCCCTCCGCCGTCTCCCAGCAGCTCGCCGCCCTGGAGCAGGAGACCGGCCACCGTCTGGTCGAGCGGAGCGCCCGGGGCGCCCGCCTCACCCCGGCCGGCGAGATCCTGCTCCAGCACGCCAACGCCGTCCTGGCCCAACTGGAGCGCGCCGAGGCCGAGCTCGCCGCCTACGGCTCCGGCGAGGCCGGCACGGTCACGGTCGCCGCCTTCGCCACCGGCATCGGCCTCGTGGTCGCCCCCGCCCTCACGGCGCTCGCCCGCACCGCGCCCGGCATCCGGGTCCGGGTGCGGGACGCCGAGGGCGACGAGAGCCTGCTCATGGTCCTGGACCGGCAGGTGGACGTGGCCGTCGCCGTCGAGTACCGGGGCGCGCCGGGCGAGGACGACGACCGGCTCACCCGCGTCCCGCTCTACGCCGAGCCCTTCGACGCGGTCCTGCCGGCCGGCCACCCCCTGGCGGCCGGCGACCGGGTCGCGCTCGCCGCCCTCGCCAAGGACGACTGGATCGGGCAGTCCACCGGCAACCCCTGCCACGACGTCACCGTCCTGGCCTGCGAGTACGCCGGCTTCGCCCCCCGTTTCGCGCACGTCTCCGACGACTTCCGCGCCGTCGTCGCCCTCGCCTCCGCCTCCGCCGGAGTCGCCCTCGTGCCCCGCTCGGCGCTGCGCGGGACGGACCTCACGGGCGTCGAGATCCGCCCCGTGGACGGGGTCGCCCCCACCCGCCGGGTCTTCGCCGCGGTACGGCGCGGAGCCGAGGAACACCCCCTGATCAGCCCGCTCCTGACGGAGCTGCGCACGGCGGCGGCCGACTGAGGACCCCGGACCGGGCCGGTCAGTCCCGGGACGCCGTCCAGCCCACCGCCTCGATCCGCGCGCCGTCCGCCGGCCGGGCCTCGTCGAACAGCGGCCGCCCGGCGGCGTCGAGGACCCGCAGCCCGTCCACGTACACCCCGCGTCCGACGTACCGCGCGTCCGTCGCGTACCGCCACCGCAGTCGTACGGGGGCGGAGTCCCGGGCCGCCCCCGGCACCTCGGCCGCCAGCCGGTGCCAGACCCGCCCGGACCAGCCGCCCACCGCCCCCGCCGGGTGCGGCGACGGCTCCTCTCCGGGGCGCGCGGTGACGAACGGCACCGCCTCCCAGGTCGCCCCGCCGTCGCGGGAGGCCTCCAGGAAGACGGCGTCCGCGTCCGGTTCGGTGTCCCACCACAGCGCGCACTCCAGGCGCGCGGCACCGGGCACCGGGGGCAGGGCGAGGGTGGCGGTGGCGCCGCTCGCCATTCCCGAGAACCAGGCCGTACGCCCCCGGGCGGGCCGTACGGGCACGGCCCTGGCCAGGCGGTTCGCGGTGGCGACGCGCGGCGCGGAGCCGGAGCGCCAGGAACGCACCGGGTGCACGGAGTTGCCGAGGACGATCAGGAACGAGTCGGTCGTCGGGTCCAGGACGAGGCTGGTGCCGGTGAAACCGGTGTGCCCGGCCGTGCGGGGCGTGGCCATCGCCCCCATGTACCAGTGCTGGTGGAGCTCGAAGCCGAGCCCGTGGGCGTCGCCGGGGAAGGCGGTGTTGAAGTCGGTGAACATCAGCTCCACGGAGGCGGGGGAGAGGATGCGGGCCCGGCCGTACGCCCCGCCGTTGAGCAGGGCGCGGGCGAGGACCGCCAGGTCCCAGGCGCGCGAGAAGACCCCGGCGTGCCCGGCGACCCCGCCGAGCGCGTGGGCGTTCTCGTCGTGGACCTCGCCCCACACCATGCCCCGGTCCAGTCCCGACCAGGGCGGCCGGGCGTCCTCGGTGGCGGCGATGTCCGGCCGCCAGGAGGCCGGGGGGTTGAAGCGCGTGCGGCGCATCCCGAGCGGAGCGGTGATCTCGTCGTGGAGCAGGACGTCCAGACCGCGACCGGTGATCTCCTCCAGGACCAGTTGCAGCGAGATCAGGTTGAGGTCGGAGTAGAGGTACGCGGACCCCGGCGGGTTCGCGAGCCGCTCCTCCCAGAGCAGCCGCAGCTTCCCCTCCCGCGTCGGCTCCCGGTAGAGCGGGATCCAGGACCGGAACCCCGAGGTGTGGGTGAGGAGCTGGCGCACCGTCACGTCCCGTTTCCCGCCGCCGCCGAACTCCGGCAGGTACGCCTTGACCCTCGCCTCCAGGTCGAGGGCCCCGCGCTCGATCTGCTGCACCGCCAGGATCGAGGTGAACAGCTTGGAGACCGAGGCCAGGTCGAAGACGGTGTCCTCGGTCGTCGGCCGCTGCCGCTCCGGCGGCAGTTCGACGCCGGTGTCGGTCTTCTCGTCGTACGCCGCGTAGCGCACGGCCGAGCCGATCGCCCGGTGCAGGGCCACGGTCCCGCCGCGCCCGGCGAGCAGGACCGCGCCCGCGTACCAGGGGTGCGCGGGGGAGGGGGCGAGGAACGCCTCGGCCTCCGTCACCAACCGGTCGAGGTGCGGCGCGAGCAGCCCGGCCCGCGCGGCCGGACCGCGCCGCAGGGTGGTCCGCCGCGCGACGGCCCCGGTCCCGCTCCCGGGCCCGCCTCCCGATCCGCTCCCGGATCCCGCCGCGAGGCCGGCGCCCGGCGCCGCACCGATCACCACCGCTCCTCCGAGGGCCAGCAGCCCGCCGCCGAACGCGCGCCGGGTCGAACGTCCTTGCCTCGCCGCATCCTCCGTCATGCCCACTGTCATCCCACCGCCGCCCACCGCCAAACGGATCCTCCCGGACCGAACGGCCCTTCCGGTAGCATCGGCCGTAAAGATCTCTTTGCTTTCAAAGCAAAATAAAGAGTGTGAAACCGAAACGAAGGGGGAAGCGCGCGATGCAGAACGCCCACGAGGAGGACGAGGACCCCGAACCGGATCTGGACGAGGCCGTGCGCACGCTGCTGCTGCTGATGCCCCGGACGGTCGCACGGGTCAAGCGCCTCAGGATCCCCGAGGACCTGCGGTCGCTCACCCTCGCGCCCCGCCACCTCTCCCTCCTCGCCCACCTCCTCTTCGACGGACCGCTGAGCGTCAACGAGCTCGCCGCCCATCTGGAGGTGGCCCCCACGACCGCCAGCCTGATGGTGGGGGACCTGGCGAAGAAGGGCGTCCTGGAGCGGGTCGAGGACCCGGCCGACCGCAGGCGCAAGATCGTGTCCATCTCCGAGCACCACCGGGCCGCCATCGACGGCTGGCTCGGACGCGGCGCCGACGCCTGGCGCGCGGCCCTGGCTCCGCTCGACGCGAGGGAGCGGCGGATGTTCATCGAGACGCTCGCCGCGTACGAGCGCGGCCTCGCCGAACCCCTGGAATGAACGAAATCGGGCGAAAGCCCCCTTTATGGCAGGATGCGGATCATGAGTTCGAGCACGGCGGCAATGACACGTCAGTGGACCACCTGGGGACCAGTGGTGGCGGCGATCGCCCTGGGCGCGGCCTGGGGGCGTGACCTCCCCGGCTTCGTCGTGGGGCTCATCGCCCTCTGCCTCCTCACGGCGGTCCTCGCGGCGGTCCACCACGCCGAGGTCATCGCCCACCGCGTCGGCGAACCCTTCGGCTCGCTCGTCCTCGCCGTGGCCGTCACCGTCATCGAAGTCGGGCTCATCGTCACCCTGATGGCCGGAGGCGGCGAGAAGACCTCGACCTACGCCCGCGACACCGTCTTCGCCGCCGTCATGATCACCTGCAACGGCATCGTCGGCCTCTCCCTCCTCGTCGGCGCGCTCCGCAACCGCGTCGCCGTCTTCAACGCCGAGGGCTCCGGCGGCGCGCTCGCCATCGTCTGCACCCTCGCCACGATGACGCTGGTCCTGCCGACCTTCACCACGAGCCACCCCGGCCCCGAGTTCTCCGGCGCCCAGCTCATCTTCGCCGCCGTCGCCTCCCTCTGCCTGTACGGCGTCTTCGTCGGCGTCCAGACGGTCCGGCACCGCGACTACTTCCTCCCGGTGCCGCGCCCCGGCCACGACTCCGAGGACGAGCACGCCGCCCCGCCGGACAGCCGTGAGGCCTGGACCAGCCTCGGCCTGCTGCTCCTCGCCCTCGTCGCCGTCGTCGGCAACGCCAAGCTGGTCTCGCCCACCATCGAGGACGGCGTCGAGTCGGCCGGTCTGCCCAAGGCGGTCGTCGGCGTCGTCATCGCCCTGATGGTGCTGCTCCCCGAGACCCTCGCCGCCGTCCGCGCGGCCCGCCGGGACAGGATGCAGACCAGCCTCAACCTCGCCTACGGCTCCGCGATCGCCAGCATCGGCCTGACCGTCCCGGCGATCGCGCTCGCCTCGATCTGGCTGTCCGGGCCCCTGGTGCTCGGCCTGGGCCCCCTCCACATGGTCCTGCTCGCCCTCACCGGCGTGGTGAGTGCCCTGACCGTGGTGCCCGGACGGGCCACGCTCCTCCAGGGCGGCGTCCACCTCTCGATCTTCGCCGCCTTCGTGTTCATGTCGTTCAGTCCCTGACGGCCCCTCGGACCGGTCCGCCGCTCAGTCCCGGACGACCACCACCCGCAGCGCCGGCGAGCGCAGGATGTCCTTCTCGCGGAACCGGGAGGTCACCCGGCGCTCGCCGGCGTACAGCCGCGTCCGATCGAGGCGGTGACGACGGCCAGGGCCGCCCCGGCGAGCGCCAGGTGCTTCAGTCGGGTGCGGAGGTGCAAGGTGCCTCCCGGTGACGGTGGAGCACTGCGGATCGAACCATGCACCCAGCCGGGCGCCCCCTTGTCAACATCCCGTGCGGCGTGCCGGTGCGGGTCGTCTCCGGCGCGGCGCACGGTACTTGACCTCCCGTGAGGCGGACACGGAGGATCGCGCCATGAGCCGACTCCCCAGCCGCACCGTCGACGGCGTCCTGCGCGCGAGCGCCCGGCGCGTCCCCGACCGGACCGCCCTGCGGTACGCCGACCGGAGCTGGACGTACGCGGAGCTGGACGCGGCCGTCTCCACCGCCGCCGCCGTCCTGCGGGAGCCCCATCACGGCATCGGGTTGCCGGAGTACGCCCGGGTCGCCACCTACGGCCACAACTCCGACGCCTACCTCATCGCGTTCCTGGCGTGCGCCCGGGCCGGCCTGGTCCACGTGCCGGTCAACCACCACCTGACCGGCGACGACCTCGCGTACGTCCTGGAGCAGTCGGACAGCTCGCTCGTCCTCGCCGACCCCGCCCTCGCGGACCGGATCCCGGACGGCTTCCCCGTCAAGCCGCTGCGGGACGCGCCCGGTTCGCTGCTCGACGCGCTCGCCGAGCCGGAGGCGCACGACACCGACCGCGACGCCCGCGACCTCGCCCAGTTGCTCTACACCTCGGGCACCACCGCCCGGCCCAAGGGCGCGATGATGACCCATCTCGCCCTGGCCCACGAGTACGCGAGCGCCGTCGAGGCCCTCGACCTGCGCGAGGACGACCGGCCCGTGCACGCGCTGCCGCTCTACCACTCGGCGCAGATGCACGTCTTCCTGCTGCCCTACCTCGCCGTCGGCGCCGAGAACACCCTCGTCGACGGACCCGACCCGGCCGTCCTGTTCGACCTGGTCGAGGCGGGCCGCGCCGACAGCCTGTTCGCCCCGCCGACGGTCTGGGTCGGCCTCGCCAACCATCCGGAGTTCGCCACCCGCGACCTCTCCGCGCTCCGCAAGGCCTATTACGGGGCCTCCGTCATGCCCGTGCCCGTCCTGGAGCGCCTGCGCGCCCGGCTGCCCGGGCTGCGGTTCTACAACTGCTTCGGCCAGTCCGAGATCGGCCCGCTCGCCACCGTCCTCGGCCCCGACGAGCACGAGGGCCGCATGGAATCCTGCGGCCGGCCCGTTCGCCACGTCCAGGCCCGGGTCGTCGACGAGAACGGCGACGACGTCCCCGACGGCACCCCCGGCGAGATCGTCTACCGCTCGCCCCAGTTGTGCGAGGGCTACTGGAACAAGCCCGAGGAGACCAGGGCGGCCTTCAGGAACGGCTGGTTCCACTCGGGCGACCTCGCGGTCCGCGACGCCGAGGGCTACTACACGATCGTCGACCGCGTGAAGGACGTCATCAACTCCGGCGGCGTCCTGGTCGCCTCCCGCCAGGTCGAGGACGCCCTCTACACCCACCCCGGAGTCGCCGAGGCGGCCGTGATCGGCCTCCCCGACGAGCGCTGGATCGAGGCGGTCACCGCCGTGGTCGTCCCGCGCGGCGGGGTCACCGAGACCGAACTCCTCGCCCACGCCCGCGAGAAGCTCCCCCACTTCAAGGCCCCCAAGCGCGTCCACTTCCTCCCCGAACTGCCCCGCAACGCGAGCGGCAAGATCCTCAAGCGCGAACTGAGGGACCGGTTCGCGCAGGTCTAGGGAGGGAGCCTCCTCTCAGGGGGTGTCTGCCGGGTGCCCGGTGGACGCGAGGACCGAGGTCAGGAAGCGGCGCACGGTCTCCAGTTCGTCCGGCTCGAACCCCTCCGCGACCGCCACCACCCCGCCGATGACCGGTCCGAAGAAGGACCACCCCAGCTCCACGGCCTTCTCCTCCACCCGCAGGAGGACGCGCCGCCGGTCCTCCGTGTCCCGCTCCCGCCGGACGAGCCCCAGCCGTTCGAGCCGGTCCACCAGGGCGGTGGTGCCGGCGGAGTTCAGCCGCAGCCGCTCGCCGAGCCGTCCGGGCGTGACCCGGGTGCCGTCCCGTGCCGCGTCCAGCAGGTGGACCAACGCCCGCACGTCGGTGGGATGCAGCCCCTCGCGCGCGGCGAACTCGGCGCCCAGCAGGTCGAATGCGACGGTGACCGCCCGCAGCAGGTGCACCAGCCGCATCGCCGGACCTCGGTCGTCCACCCGTGCTCCTCCGCGCCTCGAACCCTTGCGTACCCTCTCGCTGAACGAGATTATCGCTCAGCGAGAGGAATGGGTATGCCTCCGTCCGCCCACGAACGCGCCTTCGGTCTCGCCTACGACGAACTCCGCGCCCGCTGGCCCGGGTCCACCGAGGAACGGGACGTCGACACCCCGTACGGGCCGACCCGCGTCCACGTCCACGGCCCGGTGGACGGCCCCCCGCTGGTGCTGCTGCCCGGCGGCTCCGCCACCGGCCTGGTCTGGTTCGCCAACGCACGGGCCCTCGGCGCGCGGTACCGGGTCCACGCGGTCGACCTCCTCGGCGACGCCGGCCGCACCGAACGCCGGGGCAGGCCCCTGAAGGGCGCCGACGACCTGACGGCCTGGCTGGACGCGCTCCTGGACGGCCTCGGCCTCACCCGCGCGCACCTGTGCGGCCACTCGTACGGCGCCTGGCTGGCCACCCGGTACGCGCTGCACGCGCCGGAGCGGGTCGACCGCCTCGCCCTCGTCGACCCCACCCAGGTCTTCGCCGGCTTCCGCCCCGGCTACCTGCTGCGCGCGCTGCCCGTCCTGATCCGCCCGAGCGAGGCCCGCGCCCGCGCCTTCCTGGCCTGGGAGACGGCGGGCACCCGTCCGGACGAGGCCTGGCAGCGGCTCTACGCCCTCGCCTCCGCCACCCCCGGACGCAAGCTCGTCGCCGGTGGCCGGCCCCGGGTCGCCGACCTGCGCGCGCCCCTCCTGGTGCTGCTCGCGGAGCGCAGCCGCACCCACCGCGCCGCCGAGGTCGCCGACCGGGTCCGGCGCACGCTCCCGGAGGCCGAGGTGGTCCTGCTCCCGGGCGCCACCCACCACTCCCTGCCGCTCACCGCACCGGAGCGGCTCGACGAACGGCTGCTCGCCTTCCTGGGCTGACGGCACTGTCCGCCGGGCGGCCCGGCCCCACCGGACGGCCCGGCCCCACCGGACGGGCGGAGGACCTGATCCGCCGGACAGGCCCTGTGCGGACCCCCACGGGTCCACGATCCGCCGGACAGGCCCTACGCGGACTCCCGCAGGTCCACGATCCGCCGGATCTTGCCCACCGAGCGCTCCAGCGTCTCGGGGTCGACCACCTCGACCCCGACCGAGACCCCGATCCCGTCCTTGACCGCCGCCGCGATCGTCCGGGCCGCCTCCGCCCGCTGCTCTGCCGTCGCGCCCGCCCGGGCCTCGGCCCGTACGGTCAGGGCGTCGAGCCTGCCCTCCCGGGTCAGGCGCAACTGGAAGTGCGGCGCCACCGCCGGGGTGCGCAGGACGATCTCCTCGATCTGGGTGGGGAAGAGGTTCACACCGCGCAGGATGATCATGTCGTCGCTGCGCCCGGTGACCTTCTCCATCCGCCGGAAGACCCGCGCCGTCCCCGGCAGCAGCCGGGTCAGGTCCCGGGTCCGGTAGCGGATCACCGGCATGGCCTCCTTGGTGAGCGAGGTGAAGACCAGCTCCCCCTCCTCCCCGTCGGGCAGCACCTCGCCCGTGAACGGGTCCACGACCTCCGGGTAGAAGTGGTCCTCCCAGACGTGCAGGCCGTCCTTGGTCTCCACGCACTCCTGCGCCACGCCCGGCCCCATGACCTCCGACAGGCCGTAGATGTCGACCGCGTCGATCGCGAACCGCTCCTCGATCTCCTTGCGCATCTCCTCCGTCCACGGCTCGGCCCCGAAGACGCCCACCTCCATGGAGGTCGACCGCGGATCCACGCCCTGCCGCTCGAACTCGTCGAGCAGGGTCAGCATGTACGAGGGGGTCACCATGATCACCTCGGGCCGGAAGTCCTGGATCAGCCGCACCTGCCGGGCCGTCATGCCGCCCGAGGCGGGGATCACCGTGCAGCCGAGCCGCTCCGCGCCGTAGTGGGCGCCGAGCCCGCCGGTGAACAGGCCGTAGCCGTACGCCACGTGGACCTTGTGCCCGGGGCGCACACCGGCGGCGCGCAGGGAGCGCGCCACCACGTCCGCCCAGACCTCCAGGTCGCCGTCGGTGTAGCCGACGACGGTGGGCCGACCGGTGGTGCCGCTGGAGGCGTGGATCCGCCGGATCCGCGACGGGTCGACGGCGAACATCCCGAAGGGGTAGTGGTCGCGCAGGTCCGACTTGGCGGTGAAGGGGAAACGGGCCAGGTCCGCGAGCGTACGGCAGTCGTCCGGGGCCACCCCGGCCGCGTCGAAGGAACGGCGGTGGAAGTCCACGTTCTCGTACGCGTGCCGCAGGGTCGCGCGCAGCCGCTCCAACTGGAGCGCCGCCAGCTCCTCCCGGCCGAGCCGCTCGCCGCCGTCCAGCAGTTCTTCCGTCATGCGTCGCTCCTCCACGCTCCGCGCAACACCCTCGAAGCAACCTACCGATCATTCGGTAGCTTCGCTCGGGCCAGTAAAACCGGAGGTACGGGGGGCTTGGCAAGGGGTCGGCGAGAGGAAGGCGGGGCCGCCCCGCTCCCGCCCGTCAAAACCCGTTGCCGCTCCCCGGCCCGGGTGCTGGAGTGACCGCCATGGAACCCCCGCACCCGCGCGCGCCGCGCGGCCCCCGTGACCTGCTCGCCCTGTACGACCGCCAGGTGCGCCGCGAGGCCCGCCCCGAAGGCCCCGGCTGCCGCGTCGAGCACGTCGGGGGCGTCGTCCGCGCCACCGGTCCCGCGCACGCGTGGAACGGCGTCCTCTGGTCGGGCCTCGACGGCCCCGGCGCCGACGCCGCCGTCGCCGCGCAGATCGACCACTACCGGGCCGCGGGCCTGTCCTTCGAATGGAAGCTGTACGGGCATGACGCCCCCGCCGGCCTCGGCGACCGGCTCCGCGCGGCGGGCTTCACCGCCGGGGAGTCCGAGACCCTGATGGCCGCCGAGGCCGCCGCCCTGCCCCGGGACGTCCCGCTCCCCGGGGGCGTCGAACTCCGCGCCGTCACCGACGAGGCGGGCGTACGCCAGGTGGTCGAGGTCCACGCGCGCGCCTTCGGCACCGACAGCGCCTCCCTCGGCCGTCAGCTCCTCGACCGGCTCGCGACCGACCCCGGCGGCGTCGCCGCCGTGGTCGCCCTCGCCCACGGCGAACCCGTCAGCGCGGCCCGCCTCGAACTCCACCCCGGCACCGACTTCGCCGGCCTCTGGGGCGGCGGCACCGTCGAGGGCTGGCGCGGCCGGGGCCTCTACCGCGCCCTCGTCTCCCACCGCGCCCGCATCGCCGCCGACCGGGGCCACCGCTACGTCCAGGTCGACGCGGCGCCCACGAGCCGCCCGATCCTGCGCCGCCTCGGCTTCCTCGAACTGGCGACCACGACCCCGTACGCGTACGAGGTCTGATCGGGGCGCCGCTCCTCAGGCGGTCCAGTGCGCGGGCCGCTCGAAGCCCTCCGGGAGGCGGGTGGCGGCGTTCCCCCGGGCCGCGTTCACCTGGGGCTGCGTGAGGAAGAGGGCACCCGTCAGGTCCGCGCCCGACAGGTCGGCGTCCCGCAGGTCGGCACCGATCAGATCGGCGAGCGACAGGTCCGCCCCCGTCAGATCGGCGGCGATGAGCAGCGCCCCGCGCAGGTCCGCGCCCCGCAGCTTCGCCCCGCGCAACCGCTTGCCGATCAGGTCCGCTCCGCGCCGGCTCTTCGGCCGGCCGCCGGCCGTGGCCCGGACCAGCTCGCTCGTCCGGAGCAGCAGCGGATTCACCCCGGCCCGCACGGCGTTCACGTCCAGCTCCTCCAGCGCGTCCGGCGTACCCGACGCGAGCGCCTCGACCCGGGCGAGCGCCGCCCGCACCTCGGCGTGGACGGGACGGGCGGCGGGCAGCGCCAGGGCCTCGGTGAGATGACGCAGCAGCTCGTGCAGCCCGCGCACCACAGGGAACACCTCGTACATCTGCCGGGCCGTCTCCGGGGCCTCGCGCCAGGACACGCCGCCGAAGGTCACCAGGGACACCCGCTGGCCGGCGCCGAAGCAGTCGTACACCGTACAGCCCTGGAAACCGCTCGGCCGCAGCCGCGTGTGGATGCCGCAGCGGAAGTCCTCCCGCAGGTTGCGGCAGGGCTCGCCGGAGGGCTTGTCCACGGCGAAGTCCGCCGACCTGGCGAAGGGCAGCGCCACGCAGCACAGGCCGAAGCAGTTCGCGCAGTCGCCGCGCAGCGCGGATTCCCGGGTGTCGGGCACGGTGAAACGATTCCTTAGGGGTGGGGGAAGGGCGCCGGGGAGAGCGGCCCGTCCACCGTATCGCGCCCGGTCCCGTGCTCTCGGCGAAATTCGTTGCCGAGATCACCGGGGCCGGTGAGGATCGACGCATGCCGACGTTCACGACGTATGACGGAACCGAACTCGCCTACCGCACGCAGGGGGAGGGCGAGCCGCTGGTGTGCCTGGCGGGCGGGCCGATGCGCGACGCCGCCTACCTCGGCGACCTCGGCGGACTCGCCGCCCACCGCACGCTCGTCCTCCTCGACGCCCGGGGCACCGGGGCGAGCGCCGTGCCCGCCGACCCCGGCACGTACCGCTGCGACCGGCAGGTCGGCGACGTCGAGGCGCTCCGCGCCCACCTCGGCCTGGAGCGGATCGACCTCCTCGGCCACTCGGCGGGCGGCAACCTCGCGACCCTGTACGCCGCCGCCCACCCCGAGCGGATCCGCTCCCTCGTCCTCGTCACCTCCGCGGGCCGCGCGCTCGGCGTCACCACCACCGACGAGGAGTGGGACGCGGCCGCCGAGGTCTTCGCCGACCGGCCCTGGTACCCGGAGGCCAGGGCCGCGCTCGACGCGATCGGCCCCGACACCCCGCTGTCCCGCGTGTGCGAGATCACCGCGCCCTTCGCCTACGGCCGCTGGGACGAGGCCGCCCGGGAACACGCGGCCGCCGCCGACCGGCAGACCCGCTGGGAGGCCGCCGGCGCCTACCACGGCGAGGGCGCCTACGACCCGGCGGCGACCCGCCGCGCCCTCACCGCGCTCACCGCTCCGGTCCTGGTCCTCGCGGGGGAGCGCGACGCCGGACCGACCCCCGCCAAGGCCGCGGAGGCGACCGCCCTCTTCCCCTCCGCCGAGCTCGTCGTCCAGGCCGGCGCCGGGCACCACCCCTGGGTGGACGACCCGGACGCCTTCGTCCGCGCGGTCACCGCCTTCCTCGATCCCGCCGTCCGCACGGTCACCGTGGACGGCGTGCGCCTCGCCCACCGGGTCGCGGGACCCGAGGACGCCCCGCCCGTCGTCCTGGTCCACGGACGCGGCGAGAACAGCACCACCTGGGCGCGGGTGGCGGCCGACCTGGCCGCCGACCACCGGGTGTACGCGCTCGACCTGCGCGGCCACGGACTCAGCGACCGGCGCCCCGGCGGCTACGGCTTCGACGCCTTCCGCGACGAGCTCGGCGGCTTCCTCAAGGCCCTCGGCCTCACCGGCGCCACCGTCGTCGCCCACTCGATGGGTGCCGCCGCCGCGTACCTCCTCGCCCGGGACGAGCCCGGCCTCGTCGGCCGCCTCGTCCTGGAGGAGCCCCCGGTCTTCTTCCCGCTCGACCCGCCGCGCCCCGCCGCCGAACGGCCCGAGGGCCCCCTCGGCTTCGACTGGGAGGTGGTCCGGGCCACCGACGCCCAGCTCAACGACCCCGACCCCGACTGGCGCGACCGGCTCGCGTCGATCACCGCCCCCACCCTGGTCCTGGCCGGCGGCCCGACCAGCCACGTGCCCCAGGAACGGCTGTCCTGGCTGGCGGACCGGATCCCCGGAGCCCGTCTCGTCACCGTCGACGCCGGCCACCTCGTCCACACCGACCGCACGGCCGAATTCCTCTCCCTGGTAAGGGAGTTCGGCCTGTAGGAGGGAGGGCTTCCCTCACCCGCCGTGGCGTTCCTGGGCGGCCATCACCTCGTCGCCGTGCTCGAAGGCCCACGCCCCGAACGCGTCGATCGGACCGAGCAGGGTCCGCCCCAGCGGGGTGAGCCCGTACGTCACCCGGGCCGCAGCCCCCGCGTGGACGTGCCGCTCCACCAGGCCGTTGAACTCCAGCCGTCGCAGCGTCTCGGTGAGGACCTTGGAGCTGATCCCGCCGACGCGCCCGCGCAGCTCGACGTGGCGGCTCGGGCCGTCGCGCAGGGCCCAGAGCACCACCGAGTTCCAGGTGTGGGCGAGCAGGTCGAAGGCCAGCCGGGCGCGGCAGTCGGCGAGGTATCCGTCGGAGGTCACGCACCAAATGGTGCCCGACCGGCTCCCTAGTGTCGTCCCCGGAGTGCCGGACGTCGGCACCGGAGGACCGGAAGACCGGAAGGACGGGAACGATGAGGATCGGTGTACTGGGCACGGGCGACATGGCGGACGCCCTCGCCACCCACTGGGTACGGGCGGGCCACGAGGTGCTCGTCGGCGGCCGCGACGCGCGAAGGGCGGAGCGGCTCGCCGCCCGGCTCGGCGGTGGGACGCGGCACGGGAGCCTCGACGAGGCGGCCGGCTTCGGGGCCGTCGCCCTCGCCGCGCTGCCGTACGGAGCGGGGGCGGAGGTCGTCGCGGGCGTACGGGCCTCCCTGGCCGGGCGGGTCCTGCTGGACTGCTCCAATCCGGTGGGCCCCGGCTTCCGGCTGCTCACGGACGGCGGCCCCTCCGCCGCCCGCCGGCTGGCCGACGCGGCGCCCGGGGCGCGGGTCGTCAAGGCCTTCAACCTCTGCCACGAGGACGTGTGGCGGATGACCCCGCCGGTCTTCGACGGCCGGCCCCTCGCCGTCCCGGTCTGCGGCGACGACGGGGAAGCGCTCGCGCTGGTCGAAGAGCTGGTGCGGGACACGGGCTGCACCCCGCTGGCCGGGGGCGGCCTCGACCGCGCCGGACTGGTCGAGGCGACCGCCGCGCTCTTCATCGGCCTGTGGGTCGGGGAGGGCGCGGACGCCCAGGCGATCGCCCCGCCCCTGGCGTTCGCCACGGGACCGGCGGAGGGCCTCCCGCCGCACCCGTGACCGTGCCCGCCTACCCTGGCGCGCATGAACGCGGAACGCGACCTGACCCGGCTCCTCTCCGGCCTGCGACCGGAACTCGACCCCGGCCGGTACGTCTTCACCACGGTGGACGGCCCCGTCCCGGCCGGGCTCGTCCCGGTGGTCACCGTCACCGAGCCCGAGGGGCTCACCCTCGTCGTACGGCAGGAGGAGGCGGACGCGGCCTCCCTCCCGTACGACTACGTGGCGGGCCGGATCACCCTGCGGGTGCGCTCCGCCCTCGACGCCGTCGGGCTCACGGCCGCCGTCGCGCGCGAACTCGCCGGCGCCGGCCTGAGCTGCAACGTGGTGGCCGGGTTCCACCACGACCACCTCTTCGTCGAACGCGCCCGCGCCGAGGAGGCGTTGGGCCTCCTGAACCGACTGGCGGAGCGGTCGGGCGGCGACCGGGGCGAGTGAGACGGTTCCGGCCGGGGCGTGCGGGGCCGGTCGCCCGTACGGCGCACCCGGAGCGACCCTCCGGGCACCTCGGGTGACCGCCGGGGCGCCGGGTACCCCGCGCGCGAGCCTCCCGGAGCGGGCCGCCGGGGGCCCGTCCGGGCCTCGCCCGAGCCCCCGCAGAGCGAGGAACGGGCACCGCGGCACACCGGTGCGGTCGGGGCGGCCGTACGGAGCCGCCCGGCGCGTCGCGCGCCGCCCCGGGGCACGTACCATGGCCGTATGTCCTTCCTCCGCCGCCGCAGCGCCGCCACACCCGCGGGTCCGGACTTCGACGTCCTGGCCATGGACCCGGGGGACTGGCCCGGCAACCTCGGCGCCGGCCTGCTGCCCGCACCCGACGGCTCCTGCCAGGGAGTGTTCCTCCGGTACGACCTGTTCGGCGGCCGCGGCCCCGCGATGATCATCGGCAACCTGCCGGAGGGCTCTCCGGCCCGCGAGCTCGCGGACGGCCAGATCCCCTTCGAGGTGGCGCAGCTCCTCGCCGCCCTGGAGAACGACGAGCCGGTCGAGGTGCTCGACACCGAGGACGTCCCCGTGATGCAGGGCGACAACCTCCTCGTCGTCCGCCGCCTCAAGCTCTCCGAGAGCCGCATCTCCTGCGTCCAGTTCGACCGCAGCGACAACGTCCTCGTGACGATCGCCAGTTGGGACCGGCCGATCACCGACGACCTGTACGCGCTGCTCAAGCCGCTGCCCGCCGAGCTGTTCCAGCAGGGCTGACGGGGGAGCGGGGCAGCGTGAGCGCGCGCGTCGACAGTTGGATCTGGGCGGTCCGCCTGACCAAGACCCGCTCCCAGGCCGCGGCGGCCTGCCGGGCCGGACACGTCAAGGTCAACGGCGAGCGGGTCAAGCCCGCCCAGCCGGTGAAGCCCGGCGACGAGGTCCGGGTCTTCCACGGTGGCCGGGAGCGGATCGTCGAGGTCAAGGTGCTGCACACCAAGCGGATCGGCCCGCCGGTCGCCGCCGAGGCCTACGTGGACAACAGCCCGCCCCCGCCGCCGCGCGAGCACGTCGCGGTCGCCGCCGTCCGCGACCGGGGCGCGGGCCGTCCCACCAAGCGCGAACGCCGGGAGATCGACGAACTGCGCGGCCGTCGCCCCTGAGGAGACGTGAGGCCCCCGGGACCCTTCCGCGTGCGTCAGCGGGGAGCGGACCCCAGCAGTTCCGCCACCCGCGCGGCCGAGGTGCCGAGCCCCTTCGGGCCCCGCCCGTGCCGCAGCAGCGCGGTCCCGGCGCCCGAGCGCACGTCCTCGGCCCGGTAACGCCGTACGTTCCGGTGCCAGTTGAGGATCCCGGCGAGCCAGTCCTCCAGCTCCCGCAGATACGCCCCGAAGGCCGCCCTGCCCTCCTCGTCGAGCCCGAAGTCCTCGAAGAGCAGAGGCACTTCGTGCTTCTTCACGTGCTCGTACTGGCGCAGTCGCCCCCGCATCAGGTCGTCGACCATCGCGACCGCCGTCGGATAGTCGCAGTCGAAGAACGTCTGCAGCACGAGGACGCCGTTGTGCACCTCGCCCTCGACCTCGACCTCCTTCTGGTACGAGAAGAGGTCGTTGAGGAGCGTCGCGTAGTCCATGACCGACCGCTCCAGGGCGCGCACCGTGCCCGTGCGGTAGAGCGCGGGCGGCAGCGCGTCGGCGTGCCGCAGCCGGCACAGCAGGGTGGTCAGCTCCGAGCCGAAGGTGGAGCGGCGCATCTCGATGTAGTCGACCGGGTCGGGCACCCGGTGCTGCGCCTGGTTGTGCAGCTCCCACAGCCAACTGTCCAGCATGGCGTCGAGCGCGTACCGCAACTGCCCCCGCGCCTCCGGCGACATCGGGCCCGCCGTCCGCGCCCAGAGGTCGGCGAGCGAGCGCTCCATCGGATTCACGGCGGACGACGCCCCCAGGGCCGGGTCCTCCAGCGGCATGCAGGCCTTGAAGCGCTCGGTCTGCGCCTTCGCGCCGGCGAGGTCGCGCGGCCGGCCGAAGACCAGCGGATAGTGGTCGTCCCCGTACGTGCCCCAGGTCAGCCACTCGGAGCTGAGCTCCAGCTCCTCCGGGGTGGCGTCCGGGTCGAGCCCCGCCGCGCACAGCGCGAGGTCGAAGCCGTCCATCATCGGGCGGTCCCAGATGTCGTCCAGGAGCCCCATCCGCTCGGCCCAGTCCTCCGAGCGCCGCTTCGCCTCCGCGTGGTGCGGGCTGAGCGCCAGCGGGTACGGCAGGTCGAACTCCGGAAGCAGCGAGGGCCCCACGTGCCGGTGCGGCACGTGGGTGAGCGTCCGCAGCCGCGCGGCCGCCGGACGCCCGAAGAGGTTCCGCACGTCCAGGGCCGAGGTGCCGATGATCCCGTCCAGGTGCGAAGGACCGCCGGCCATCCCCTCGTTCATGTACCGGCTGGAGCGCATGTGCCACTCGTGACCGCCGGACTGCCAGTCCTGGAGCCCCTTCACGTACGCCGCGACGGCCGCGCACTCCTCCGGCGAGAGGCCCTTCTCGACGGCGAGCGGCGGCACCTCGGTCAGGGCCGTGTTCTCGAACTGGTGGAGCCGCGAGGTCAGCAGGTCGTTGACGGCGTTCGCCGCCTCCTGTGTCGTGCAGCCGAGGAACCGCTCCAGGACGAGCACGCCGTTGCTGTTCTCGCCCTCCTCCTCCACCTCGCGCTGGTACGAGAAGAGGTCGTTGCGCAGGTGCACCGCGTCCGAGAAGGTGTCCCGCAGCACGCACAGCGGCCGGGAGTGCGCCACCCGGTCCGGGACCTCCGCCCCCGCCGCGTACTCGACCAGCCCCGCCGACCAGGGCGCCCCGCCCACCTTGCGGCGCATCTCGATGTACTCGACGGGGTTGGCGACGCGCCCCTCGTTGATGTTGTCGAGCTCCCAGAGCGACTCGTAGAGCAGGTGCTCCGTGGCCTCCGCGAACCGTTTGCGCCAGCCCTCGGACATGGAGGGCACGGTCCGCAGCCAGAGGTCCGCGAGGCCCGCCTCGACCGGGTTGGACGGCTCCGGCATGTCCACCGGGTCCGCCGGCATGAACATCGGCAGCCGGTCCAGATAGGCCTTGCTCCCCGCCCGGTCCTGGGTGCGCTTGAAGACCTCCAGGAAGTGGTCGTCGAAGAAGAAGACCCAGGTGTACCAGTCGGTGACGAGGTTCAGGGCCTCCTCGCCGCAGTCGGGGTGGGTGTAGGCGCAGAGCAGCGCGTAG
The DNA here is from genome assembly GCF_042868165.1 of Streptomyces sp. NPDC007872. Lineage (NCBI taxonomy): Bacteria > Bacillati > Actinomycetota > Actinomycetes > Kitasatosporales > Streptomycetaceae > Streptomyces > Streptomyces sp. NPDC007872. The sequence goes on along the minus strand of NZ_JBIAEA010000001.1, from coordinate 262,054 downwards.
TCGTGGGAGTCGAGGTCGTGCTCCTCCCACACCCCCGAGCCCTCCAGCATCCCCCTCTCCCGCGCCCACGCGCGCGTGTGCGTGCGGGCGGCCTCCACGTGGGGGTTGAGGCGTGCCGGATGCGGGACGTAGAAATCCGGCATGACGAAGGGCTGCGGCATGTGCTGGGGGGCCTTCCGGTGAACGAGGGTCGGGTGACCGGGCCAGCCTTACCCCTCGCCCGTACGGCGCACACGATCTCCCGAATAGTCGTATGAACGCCGACGGGGCGGTGCCGGACCGCGCGTCCGGCACCACCCCGCGCCTTTCGGCCGCCTTCCCGCTAGATCCGGGAAACCCGCACGTCGGCGGCCTTCACGAAGGCCACCCGGTGGCCGAACTGGATCTCGTAGTACTCCTCCCGGCCCCGGACGACCGCGTGCCCCGTCGTGTCGAACGTCGGTGCGAAGAGGTACTCGCCCGGGGTGCGGTCGCCCACCACGTACCGCTGACCGGCGAGCAGCCTGTACGGCAGCGGCGACACCGCCTGGACCGGCACGCCCGCCGGATAGGCCGAGGCCTCCGGGTAGGCCCGCCCGTACACCGGCACCTCCGCCAGGCCCTCGCGCGGCGTCAGGACGAGCCCCCGTCCGTTCACCGCCGTCGGCTGCCTGCGCGGGTTGTGGAACCAGGCCTTCTGCCCGAGGTACCAGACCGCCGTCCAGTCGCCCCGGCGCTCCGCCACCGCGAAGCTCTGCCCCGTCGAGGCACGCGCTCCCGTGTCGTTGACGCCGGTGGTGGAGTACTCCCCGCCCGGCCGCAGCCCGACGTCCTTCACCAGGGGCGCGTCCTCGTCCGGCGCGGTGCGCAGGCGCACCGCCCCGCTGCCGTGCGGCGCGCACGCCGTCCCCGCCGCCGCGCAGTCGGTGTAGACCGGCCGGTGGGCGTCGTAGTCCGGCCGGATCGTCACCACGCCCGCGTGCGGACCGGCGCTCGGGACGATCGGACGGCCGAGCAGCCGGAAGTAGTGCGCCCAGTCCCAGTACGGGCCCGGGTCCGTGTGCATGCCCCGGATCGAGGACGTCACCGTGCCCGGCACGTTGTCGTGTCCCAGGACGTGCTGCCGGTCCAGCGGGATGCCGTACCGGGCGGCGAGGTACCGCACCAGGCGCGCCGACGACCGGTACATCGCCTCCGTGTACCAGGAGTCCGGCGAGGTCAGGAAGCCCTCGTGCTCCAGACCCACCGACTTGGCGTTCACGAACCAGTTGCCCGCGTGCCAGCCGACGTCCTTCAGCGCCAGGTGCTGCGCCACGTGCCCGTCGGAGGAGCGCAGCGAGTACTGCCACGACACGTAGGCCGGGTCCTGCACCAGGCCCAGGGTCACGTCCCAGGTGGCCTCGGTGTCGTGGATCACGATGTAGTCGATCGACTGGGAGACGGGCCGGTCCGCCTTGTCGTGGTTGCCGTAGTCGCCGTCGCCGAACTCCTCGTACGGCGCGGGGATCCACTCGCAGGCCACCGTCCGCGGGCACTCCACGGGGCCGGCGGCCGGCGCCCGCAGACCGAGCGCCGCCACCTGCCCCGTGACGGGCGCGACCGCCGGGGCGGCCGGGAGGGTCACGACCTGCCCGCTGTCCGTCGTCCGCGTCTCCCCGGTCCGGATCACGTCGAACACGTCGTTCGCGTACGCGGCCGCCGTCGCCGCGTCGTCCGCGCCGGAGTACCGCGCCACCGCCCCGTACCAGTCGGCCGGGTCCGCGCTCGCGGGCAGCCCGGCCTCCCGCTGCGCGGCGGCGAGCAGGGCCGCGCCGCCCTCGATGTTGGCGCCCGGCCGGGTCCGCAGCTCCTCGGCCGGGATCCCGGACAGCGCGGACGCCCGCTCCAGGGTCCGCAGCCGTCCGGGCAGCCGGCCGGCGGACGGCACCGGCGCCGGCGCCTCCGTGCGCGCCGGGCGCGAGGAGTCGCCGCGTGCGTCCTCCTCGCCGTCCGAGTGGTGCGGGGCGGACCGCTTCAGGGCCGTCACCGCGTCCGTCAGGTGCATCGGCCCGTACCCGCCGGTCACGCTCGGCGCGCCGCCGTGGCCGTCCCACCGCGACTGGAGGTACGAGACGGCGAGCAGCACGCTCTCGGGCACGCCGGTGCGCGCGGCGGCCCGGGTGAACTGCCCCTGGAGGGAGCCCTCCTCGGGCGCGTCGGCGCCGGCCGGCGGCGCGGCGGACAGCAGGGGGAGCAGCAGGGCGGCGGACGCCAGGGCGACCGCCGCCCTCGGCGCGCGGACCGGCGGCGTACGTCTGCGGGACCCGGAACGGAGCAAGGCGGCCTCCAAGGCGTGGGGGTGACACGGGGAGCGTGCGGGGCCGAACCCGTACAGGGGTATCGGCTCCCGGACGATCCGTCAATCACACCTGGAGCCATGAAAGTTCGCACGTCAGAGCGGGAACGGCGGCCGAACGGCGGAGTTTCGCGGCGACGGGCCCCGGGCCTGGGACGCGTCACTGGAGTGGACCACTGGAGGGGCACCCGCGGGGGAGGGCGGGGCCGGAGAAGCCGGTGCGCCGCGTCCCGGTGTGTCGGCACCGGGCGCACGGCGCACCACCCCCGTGGTCGGCGGGCCCCGCCCTTCAGCGCGTCCCGACCGCCGCGCGCACGGCCCGCCGTGCCATGGCGCAGTCGTCGTGCAGCCGCCTGAGCAGCAGCCGCTGTTCCTCCCCGGGGGCGAGCGCCCCCGAGGGCACCGGCACGGAACCGGCCGGCGGAGCCTCCTTCATGGTGCGCTGCACCGCCGTCTCGTAGGTGCGGATCTCCCGCGTGAGCACGATCATCAGGTTCACCAGGAAGGCGTCCCGGGAGGCCGGGCCCGCCTGCTGGGCGAGCTGACTGATCTGGCGCCGGGCCAGCGGCGCGTCACCGAGCACCGCCCACAGGGTCGCCAGGTCGTAGCCGGGCAGGTACCAGCCCGCGTGCTCCCAGTCGACCAGGACCGGCCCGGTCGGGGAGAGCAGGACGTTGGAGAGCAGGGCGTCGCCGTGGCAGAACTGGCCCGTGCCCTGGCGGCCGCCCGCGTGCGCCAGACCGTGCAGCAGCTTCTGCAGGTCGTCCCGGTCCCGGTCGGTGAAGAGCCCGAGCTCGTGGTAGCGGGCGATCCGGGCGCCGTAGTCCAGCGGGGCGTCGAACGTCCCGGCCGGTGGCCGCCAGGCGTTGAGCCGGGCGATCGCGCCGAGCGCGGCCCGCACGTCGGCGCGGGGCGGGGCCTCGACGGGGTGGCGCGAGAGGGCCGCCGCCCGTCCCGGCATCCGCTCGATCACCAGCGTGCAGTTCTCCGGGTCCGCCGCGATCAGCCGGGGCGCCCGCACCGGCGGACGGTGCCGGACGAAGGCGCGGTAGGAAGCTATCTCGTGCCGGAACCGCTCGACCCAGGCCGGCGAGTGGTCCAGTAAACACTTCGCGACCGCCGTGGCCCGTCCGGTCGTCCCGACGATCAGTACGGAACGACCGCTGCGCCGCAGTACCTGCACCGGCTTGAACTCCGGGCAGATGCGGTGGACCGAGGCGATCGCCATCTTGAGCTGCGCGCCCTGGGGACCGGACAGATCGATCCTCCCGCTGACCGGCTGGGTGCCGGTGCCGCCCGCCCAGCGCCGCGGCCGGACGGCCTGCGGCGCGGGGGCGAGGTACGGTCCGGCGCCGGCGGGGACGACGCGGTGCTGCGGCCGGGGCGGGGCGGACACGGAGGACGATGCTGTGTACATGGAGGTGACAGATCCCTTCGTGTGCCGACGAGTTGCGTGCGTCGCCCCGCCCGCCCCCGGTCCGCACCCTGGGGAATGAGGGCCGGTCGACGGGACGGGGTGGCGCGTTCCTACCTGACACCCGCGCGCGGGTGGCGGAACATCGGGCGCACCCTGGCGAACCCTGGCGAATAGTCGCCAGCCCCATGACAGGGGGTTACTGTCAACTCAGCCGAGAACCTGGGGGCTTAGACGTGACCGGAGAAACCAACACCCGTCTCGCGGACCTGTTCGGCCTGGCCGGCTGGTCCAAGGGAGAACTCGCGAGGCTCGTCAACCGGCAGGCGGCGGCCATGGGCCACCCCCAGCTCGCGACCGACACCTCGCGGGTGCGGCGGTGGATCGACCGGGGCGAGACCCCGCGCGACCCCGTCCCCCGGGTGCTGGCAGCACTGTTCACCGAGCGACTCGGCCGTGTCGTGACCATCGAGGACCTCGGGTTCGTACGACACGGGCGTGCAGGGAAACGGCAGGACGTCAGCACGACGGAGAACCCTGACCAACTGCCCTGGCCACCCGATCGTACGGCGGCGGTCCTCACCGAATTCACGGGAATGGACCTCATGCTCAACCGACGCGGCCTGGTGGGCGCGGGTGCCGCGCTTGCCGCCGGCTCCGTACTCAGCAAGGCCATGCACGACTGGCTGCAGACCGATCCCGCCCGCCCGGGCGCCGCTCCGCGTGCCACCGATCCCCTCCACGCCGACCCCGCCGGGTTCGACCGCTACGAGGCCGCCCCCATCGGGTCGGAGGAGATCGAGGCCCTGGAGCACTCGGTGCAGGTGTTCCGCGCCTGGGACGCCTCCCGGGGCGGCGGCCTCCAGCGCAAGGCCGTGGTGGGCCAGCTCAACGAGGTGGGCGGCATGCTCGCCTACCGCCACGCCGACCACCTCCAGCGGCGCCTGTGGGGCGTCGCCGCCAACCTGGCCGTCCTCGCGGGCTGGATGTCCCACGACGTCGGCCTCGAACCCACGGCGCAGAAGTACTTCGTCATCGCGGCCCACGCGGCCCGCGAGAGCGGCGACCGGCCCCGGGCCGGCGAGGCGCTGTCCCGTGCCGCGCGCCAGATGGTGCACCTGGGCCGGCCCGACGACGCCCTCGACCTGATGAAGCTGGCCCAGACGGGCTCGGGCGACCGGCTGCTGCCCAGGACCCGGGCCATGTTCCACACCATCGAGGCCTGGGCGCAGGCGTCGATGGGCCGGGGGCAGGCCATGCGCCGGACCCTCGGCGAGGCCGAGGACCTGTTCGTGTCGGACCGGCGCGACGAGGCGACGCCGGACTGGATGCAGAACTTCGACGAGGCCGACATGCACGGCATGGAGGCCCTCGCCTACCGGACCCTCGCCGACCACGACCCGACGGCCGCGATCCCCGCGCAGCGCCACGCCAAGCTGGCGCTCGAACTGCGGAGCAAGGGGCACGAGCGGTCCAAGCTCTTCGACCACATCTCCCTGGCCTCCGCCTGCTTCATCGCCGACGACCCGGAGCAGGCCGACCGGTACGCCCGGCTCGCCCTCACGTCCATGGGGGAGACCTCCTCCCACCGGACCTGGGACCGGCTGCGGGAGATGTACCGGCTCACCGGCCAGTACGCCGACTACGCCAGGACCGACGTCCTGCGCGAGGAGATCGAGCTGGCCCTGACCCGGTCCCCGGTGAACCGCCCGAGGCCCGGACAGGCCTGATCCCCGGCCCCTTCGGGGGACCGGGGACCGGGACTGCGACTACCGGTCGTCGGCCGGCTCAGTGGCCGACCCGCACCACCATCACGCAGGCGTCGTCCTCGCGTGCCTCCTCGCCGAACTCCTCGACCACCATCCGCACGCCTTCCCGCGCGTCCCGCGCGCCGGCGAGCCGGGGGCCGAGGGCGAGCAGGCGTTCCGCTCCCGTGTCGTCGTCCGTACCGCCGTCCCGGGTCAGCCCGTCGGTGTGCAGGACGAGCAGGTCGCCCGGGAGCAGTCGGGTCTCGGCCTCGTCGTACGCGGCGCCGGCCGTCGCCCCGAGGAGGACGCCCTCGGGACGCCGGAGGGCGCGCCCCGTCCCGCCGCGGAAGAGCAGCGGGGCGGGGTGGCCGGCCTGCGCCCAGGTCAGGGTCTGGGCGACGGGATCGTACCGGCAGCACATGGCGCTGCCGAGCGCGGGCTGCACGGAGGTCTCCAGGAGCTGGTTGAGGTGGCCCATCAGGGCGGCGGGGCGGATCCCGGCGACCGCCATGCCCCGCAGCGCGCCGAGGAGCATCGCCATGGAGGAGGTCGCGGCGACCCCGTGACCGGTCAGGTCGCCGACGGTCAGCAGGGCGTCCCCGTCCGGCAGCGCGAGCGCGTCGTACCAGTCGCCGCCGATCAGTCCGGTGCTGGCGGCCGGGAGGTAGTGCGCGGCCACGTCGAGCGGGGCCGGGCCGCCGTGGGCGAAGTGCAGCGAGCCGCGCCAGGGCGGCAGGACCGCCTCCTGGAGCTCGACGGCGACCCGGCGCTCGGTGCGCTCGATGTCCCGGCTGCGCTCCAGGCCCGCCCGGCTCTCCCTGACGGCCCGCTGGCTGCGCCGCAGTTCGCTGACGTCCCGCAGGACGGCCCACATGGAGGCGGTGCAACCGCCGGCGTCGAGGACGGGCTCGCCCGTCATGTGGACGGTGCGCACCCGCCCGTCGGCCCGGACGATCCGGAACTCGCCGTCGATCGGCTTCCCGTCGATCAGACAGTCCGTCACCATCCCCTGGAGGAGGGGCTGGTCCTCGGCGAAGACCATCGTGGGCATCTCGTCGAGCGACATCGGACCGCTCTCGCGGGTGCGGCCGAAGATCTGGTACAGCTCCTCGGACCAGCTCACCTCGTCGGTGAGCAGGTTCCACTCGGCGCTGCCGACCCGGGAGAGCAGCGCGCCGGTGCGCGCCGGCGCGGCCGCGCCGTACGCGGTGCCGGGATCGGTCGCGAACCCCGCGTCGTGGAGGTCCTCCCCGCCGCTCTCCGTCCCCGGCGACACCTCCACCGGAACGCCCGCGCGTAACTGGCCCAACTGGGCTCCGAGGTCGTCGAGTTGGTGTACGGCGAGGTCGCACAGGGCGCGCTGCCACCGCTGCTGCGGGTCGTCCTCGTCCGCCACGGCGTCCCGGCGGACGGCGTCGACCTCGCCGCGCAGGCGGCGGGTCTGCGAGATCAGCGCGTCCACCGCGCCCGGCTCCGGCGGCTGGGCGGGGCGGTCCGCGAACAGAGGGGACGGCATGTCGTACTCCGATGCAGGCGCGGCGCGGCCAAGAGTGAAGAGGAGGCCCGCATACGACTGTTGCACAGCCCGGGACGGCTCGTAAGAGGTTTGGCAACACTCGATCCGGTGGTGCTTCTGGCATATGTCAAAGGCCCGGAAGGGGGCGGGGAGGCCGCGAACGGAGGTTCGGTGGGAGGGGGAACTGTACGAAGCCGGTCGTGCCCGGAGCGGCGTCCGGCACCGCCTCCGCGCGCACGGCGGTTCCGGGCCCCCGCCCGCGGCGGCCTCCGGAAGCGGGCCGGGCCTCCGGGGCGCGGCGGGCTGCGAGAGGATGGGGCGGTGTCCACCTCACCGAGCCCGGCCCAGGACCCCGCGCCACCGGCGGCGCGGCGACCGCTCCGCACCGAGCGGCTGCTGCTGCGGCCCGTCCGCGCCGGTGACGTTCCGGCCGTGACGCGACTGTGGACCGATCCCGACGTACGGCGTCACCTCGGCGGCCCCGTCACCGAGCCCGTCATTCGCATCCGGCAGCGGCGGATCGTCGGGGCGCCCGGCTTCCACGCCGTGGTCCGCGCCGAGGACGGCGTCCTCCTCGGGCTCGTCACGGTGGAGGAGGGCGGGCGGAACGGGGAGACGGAGGTCTCCTACCAGTTCCTGCCCGAGCACTGGGGGCACGGGTACGCGCGCGAGGCGGTCGGCGCGGCCGTCGCGCGGGCCCTGGAGAACGTGCCCGGCGTGGTCGCGGTCACCCAGGAGGCCAACCACCGCTCCCGGCGGCTCCTGGAGGCCGTCGGCCTGGAGCACGCCGAGTCCTTCGTGGAGTGGGACGCGCACCAGGTGCTGTACCGGCGACGGCGCGACGACGGGCCCGCCTGAGGCCCTTCCGCCCGTCGGCGCCGTTCACCGCGGCCGCCCGCCCGCCGCCAGTGCCGCCACCGCCCGCTCCAGCCGTGCCGCCCTCGTCCGCGCGGTGCGGGCCTGCCAGAGGCTCAGGATCACCAGATAGCGGTCCGTCCTGTTCAACGCCTCGAAGGCCGCCGCGGCGCGGGGCTCGGCCGCCAGGGCCACCGCGAGGTCGTCCGGCACGGTCGCCTCCTTCTGGGAGGGGTACGCGGCCTCCCACCGCCCGTCCGCCCGCGCCGCCCGCACCTCGGCGAGGCCCGGCTCGCGCATCCGGCCGGCGGCGGTCAGCGCCTCGACCTGGCGCACGTTGACCTGGGACCAGAGGCTCCCGGGCGGGCGCGGTGTGATCTTCTGGAGGTACGACCGCTCGTCGCGCGCTCTGCGCTTGCCGGTGATCCACCCGTGGGCGAGCGTGGCGTCCAGGATCTCCTCGGCGGTGGGCGAGGCCAGGTCCGAGCCCTTGCGGGCGAGCAGCAGCCAGATGCCCGGGGTGTCGCCGTGGTGCCTCTCCAGCCAGGCCTCCAGCTCCTCCCCGCCGCCGAACGTGATCACCGCGAGTCCCTCGACCGTCTCCACCCGAACCTCCCCCGCACCAGGACCTGGACGGTGACACGATACGGTCGGCGGCCGGGACGTCCGCTCCCGCTCCGAGGAGATCCGCCATGTCCTTCCTGGTGATCGGCGAGTGCGTCGCCGACGTCGTCCGCGCGCCCGGCACCGCCGACCGCGTCCACCCCGGCGGCAGCCCGGCCAACGTCGCGTACGGCCTGGCCCGCCTCGGCCGGGACGTCACCCTGCTCACCCAGCTCGCCGACGACCCCGCCGGGCGTCTGATCGGCGACCACCTGAGGGGCGCGGGCGTACGGGTGGAGGTCGGCGGCCTCCCCGAGCGCACCCCGTCGGCCGTCGTGGGCCTCGACGCGGAGGGCCGGGCCACGTACGCCTTCGACATCGTCTGGACGCTGGAGGCCGGGGGGCTGCCCGCGCGGGCGCCCGCCCATGTGCACATCGGCTCGATCGCGGCCGTCACCGCCCCCGGCGCGGCGGCCGTCCTGACCGTGACCGAGCGGCTCCGCGACCGGGCCACGGTCAGCTACGACCCCAATGTGCGTCCCGGACTGATGGGGGAGCACGGCTCGGCCGTCGCCCGCGTGGAACGCTGCGTCGCCCTCGCCGACCTGGTCAAGGCGAGCGACGAGGACCTGGCCTGGCTGTATCCCGGGGAGGACCCGGAGGCCGTCGCCACCCGCTGGCTGGCCCTCGGCCCGGCCGTCGTCCTGGTCACCCGGGGCGCGGCCGGCTCCTTCGCCGTCACCCGGCACCACACGGTCGCCGCCGGGGCGCCCCGGGTCGACGTCGTCGACACCGTCGGCGCGGGCGACTCGTTCATGTCCGCCGCCCTGGACGCGCTGACCGTACGGGACCGGGCGGCCCTCGGCGCGCTCTCCGCCGGGGAGTTGACCGGGCTGCTCGCCCGGGCCGGGGCGGCGGCGGCCGTGACCGTCTCCCGGGCCGGGGCCCGGCCGCCGGACCGGGCCGAGCTGGACGCGGCCCGCGAGGACCCGGCCGGGACGTGACGAGGCCGTGGCCCCCGGAGGAATCCTCCGGGGGCCACGGCCACGGGTGTCGCTTCGGCGCGGGGACCGTCAGTAGGCCGGGGCCAGCTTCGGGTTCGGGCCGTACGCGTTCTGCTGCTGCTCGCCCTCGGTGCAGTTGAAGACCAGCAGGATGATGCCGCCGACGAACGGGACCAGGGCTATGAGGAGCCACCAGCCGGAACGGCCGGTGTCGTGGAGGCGCCGGACGGACACGCCGAGGGAGGGCAGGAAGATGCCCAGGGCGTAGAGGGCGTACAGCAGCGGGAAGGTGCCGATCAGCAGGTCGACGGTCGCGAGGACGGCGATCGCGATCAGGTTGAAGAGCGCGAACATCCAGAATTCCTTGCGGCGTGCCCGGCCGCTGAACACCGCGTACTTCTTGAGAACGTCGAGGTACCAGTTCACTTTGTCCCCCCAAGGACCGGGTGTGCGAGCAGGAGCCTGTCCCTGTGGAGCAAGCTTTACGCAGAACTTATGTGGCCGAAAGCGGATGGGTCAATTCGTTACCTTCCAGGTGCGGTTCACCCGCGGGCACAGGAAACGGCGGCACCTCCTGGGAGTCGAGGTGCCGCCGTCACGGACGGGGATCAGCGGGGGGCCGGGGCGGAGCCGGACGTCACGTCCTCTTGCTCTTGCTCATGAGCAGTCCGCCGGCGGTGAGGGCGAACAGGCAGACGCACGCGCCGGTGATGACGTTGCTGAGGATCATGCCCGTGTCGGGCCCCCGGGAGACGACCCACGGCGAGACGATCAGCCACGCGCCCAGCAGCAGGACCACGAAGTTCAGGTCCTGCGACCGCTCGGGGACCATCGACATGCACAGGCCGAGGACCGCGAGCGCGATGCCGACGACCAGGTTGCTGAGGGCGAGTTCCGGCCGGGCGGCGGCGAAGTGGACCGTCCACGCGGAGATCGCGGCGTAGACGCCGGCGAGGATCACGAGCTCCTCGACCGCCGCCACACCTCGGGTCTGGAGCATGCGGGCGTATCGGTCCCGCATTTCCGGCGCGTCCGGGTGTCCCGAGATGTCACCGGGGCGATGAGAGACGTCGGCCATGTGACTCGCCTCCTTCTGGCGTCTTGCGTGTCGGGCCGCGTGTGCGGCGAATGCGCGCCGCTGTTCCATTGTGCTCTTATCTGGCCTTTATGTGTAGTTCTGGCCCTGAGGGATGTGCACAGAATTCGGACACCGGTTGTGCCGGGTTCCGCCAAAAGGAGCCGCTCGTTCGCCGGAGACCCGGCGTAGCCCGGAAGGGAACTCGGGGAATCGGCCTTCCAGCGCCGGGAGCGGGCGATGACCGGCATCGTGCGGAGAAGTTCCGATTCGGCGGACGAGACCCGTCCCTTCGAGGACGGCAAGGGCAGGCTGGACCTGCTGACCGGCGCGGACGGTCCGGTCGGCCGCGCCGTGTTCGAGCCGGGCCGCGCACGTCGGGTACGTCGTCGGCGGCCGGTTGGAGGTCGTCATGGACGACGGCGAGACCGAGGAGTTCGGACCCGGCGACTTCATGCGGGTCGAACCCGGTCACGACGCGTGGGTCCTCGGCGACGACCCGTGCGTGGTCCTCGACCGGGCGGGCTTCGGGGACTACGCCAAACCTGCCTGACCTGCTCGGCTCGTCCGGCCCGCTCGGTCCGCCCGGTCCGTGGCCGTGCGCCTCAGTGGTGGCCGAACCTCACCCCCTCCCACGGCACCCGGTCGTACGGGAAGGACTCCGGGCACCGCTGGTCGAGCGAGCGCGGTGCGGCCGGTTCGATCACCGGATCGGCCCCCTCCACCCGCAGCAGCCACCCGGCCAGCGCCTCCCGCAGTCCGTCGGCCACCTCCCGGTGCGAGACGAGGCCCACCAGGTTCTCCAGTTCGTACGGGTCGGAGGCCAGGTCGTACAGCTCGGTCTCCCGGTAGCGGCCGGCCGCCGGCTCGCGCCAGGCGTCGGTCCCGGGCGGCGCCGACACCACGTACTTCCACCGCTCGGTCCGCACCGCCCGGCCGACCTGGTCCTCGCTGATCTGGACGAAGACCGACTCGGGACGGTCCGGGTCCGTCCCGCCGCCGACCAGCGGCAGCAGCGACCGGCCCTGCACCCCCTCGGGCACGTCGAGCCCCACCGCCTCGACCAGCGTCGGCATCAGGTCGGCCGTGGACACCGGCCGCCGGACCAGGCCGCCGCCCCGGAAGCCGGGGCCGGTCAGCGCCCACGGCACCCGCACCGAGGAGTCGTGCGCCGACCGCTTGTACTCGGAGTTCCGCGTACGGAAGTGGGAACCGTGGTCGGCGGTCCAGGCGAGGACCGTGTCGTCCTCGATGCCCAGGGAGCGCAGCGCGTCCCGGAGCCGGCCCACCCCCTCGTCCACCCGCTTGACCTGCCCGAGGTAGCCGCCGACGTGCCGGTGCGCGCCGCCGTGCGGGGCGCCGGGGCTCAGCGCGGCGAGGTCGGGCGGCAGCCAGCGGCCCTCGTACCGCTCCCGGTACCCGGCGGGGGCCGGGTAGTCGTCCGTCGGGTTCTGGTGGTGCGGTTCGAGCAGCGAGAGGAAGAGCAGGAACGGCCGGTCGTGGTGGTCGGCGACGAACCGGATCGCCGCGTCGACGAGGGCGTCCGAGCGGTAGCCCGGCAGCCGGACCGGCTCGCCCTCCTCGTCGTGGACCACCGTGCGGTACGCGTCCGAGGTGAACTCCAGCCGGTCCGAGGCCAGCCAGTGCGCGTAGCCGCCCCGGCGCCCGGGCGGCACGGGGCCGTCCGGGTTCTCCTCGCCGGCCAGGTGCCACTTGCCGATGTAACCGGTCGCGTACCCCGCCGCGCCGAGGACCGAGGCGAGGGTGGGGACGTCCTCCGGCAGCGGGAGGCCGTTGCGGAAGACCCCGGTGGAGGTCGGCCAGCGGCCGGTCTGCAACGCCGAACGGGCGGGCGCGCAGACCGGGTTGGGGGTGATCGCCCGCTCGACCAGCGTGCCCTCGCGGGCCAGCCGGTCGAACTCGGGGGTCACCCCCGCCGGATTGCCGTGGACGCCCGTGGTGTCCCACCGCTGCTGGTCGGTGAGGACCACGATCACCCGGGGCGGGACGTTCGTCATACGGCGGCGGTCTCCGCCGCACCGGCAGCCGTACCGGCAGCCGTACCGCCAGCCGCGCCGTCCGCCGTGCCCGCCGCGTCCGTCGTCGAGGCGCCGGAGGCGATGCCGAACGCCGGGTCCGGCACGGACTCGGGCGCGAGCAGCACCGAGGAGCGCCCGTCCACGCCGACCGGCACGTCGCCGTCGATGGTCACCCGGCGCAGCTTGCGGTCGTGGTCGTCGGAGTCGTCCACGCCGTAGTGCTGGGTGGCGCGGTTGTCCCAGATGGCGACGTCGCCGACCTGCCACTGCCAGCGGACGGTGTTCTCCGGGCGCTCCACGTGCCGCTGGAAGAGGGCGAACAGGTCCCGGGAGTCGGCGCCGGTCAGACCGCTGATCCGCTGGACGAAGTTGCCGAGCAGCAGGGTCCGCTCACCGGTCTCCGGGTGGACCCGCACGACCGGGTGCTCGGTCAGGAACTTCGTCGAGGCGAAGACCTCGCGGAAGCGCACGAGCTGTTCGGGCAGGGTGCCGGGGCGCAGGGCCGCGTAGTCGTAGTCGTTGGAGTGCACCGCCCGCAGGCCGTCGGCCAGCTTCCGCAGCGACTCGGGGAGGTTCTCGTACGCGGTCGCCGTGTTCGCCCACAGGGTGTTGCCGCCGTACGGCGGGATGACGATCGCGCGGAGGATCGAGAAGGCGGGGTAGGCCGGGACGAACGTCACGTCGCTGTGCCACTGGTTGGCCCGGCCGCCGTAGTCCGAGTCGATCGGGAAGGAGTAACGGCCGTCGGCGGAGGGGACGGTGGGGTGGGCGACGGGCGTGCCGAGGAGCCGGCCGAACGCCTCCTGCGCCTCCTCGTCCAGGTGGCCCTGGTCCCGGAAGAAGACGACCTTGTGCGCCAGGAGCGCGGCGCGGATCTCGGCGACGGTCTCGGCGGGCAGGTCGCCGCCGAGGCGGACGCCGGAGATGACGGCGCCGAGGCGGCCGCCGACCTTCTGGACGGTGATCTTCCGGACGTCGGGGGAGGTGGTGGTCGACATGACGTGTCCTTTCGGGAAGTGCGGGAGTTCAGGAGCCCCGGAGCGGGTCCGGAGCAATTAATCTCGGAGAGGAAGTAATGAGCCGACGGAGGGGTCGGTATGGACGTGCGCGTCCGTCGTGCGTACGCGCCGTCCGGGCCTGCGGAGCGGGGTGAAGGGCCCGGAGCGGTGCGGACCGGGACGGTGCGGACCGGGTGCGGGAGGACGCTGTTCGGACGCGGCGGATCCGGAAGGGCCGGACCACGGGGGCGGGACCGGCGGACCGGTCGCGCGAGGAGTCGCGAGGGTCAGGCGCCGCGGAGGGCGGGACAGGAGGGGGTCGCGAACATGTCCCGGAGCCTCGCAGCGGCCGCCGCCGCGCGTCAAGCGCCCGTCCGCTCCCCGAACCGCCGCCCCCGGTGGTTGAATCGGCGCCTGCCCGGCGCCGCCGATCCGGCCTCCCCCACCCCGCAGAACCCCACGTGACCAGCGATGTTCCCCTTCCGGAAGGGGAACGCGGCCGGTATCGGACGGCGCAGGACGGCCGCGCCGGCGACCGCCCGGGATTTCACACCGCCGCAACAGTGACCGGAGAGGTACCCATGACCACGAGCACCCCGCACGGCTCCCGGATGGCCGGTGACGGCAGACGCGAGACGAACGCCGCCACCGTCCTGCGGACCGTCCTCGACCACGGACCGGTCGCCCGCGGCGCCGTCGCCCGGCTCTCCGGCCTCAGTCCCGCCGCCGTCTCGCGCCAGGCCACCGACCTCACCCGGCTCGGCCTCCTGCGCGAGCTGCCCGAACTCGCCGGGGGCGGGGGAGTGGGGCGGCCCCAGATCCCCGTCGACCTGCACGTCGGCGTCACCGGAGGACCCGTCGTCGGCGGCGTCCACCTCGGCGTGCCCGGTTCGACCTTCGCCCTCGTCGACCTGCGCGGCCGGGTCCTGGCCCGCCACACCCACGCGCACGAGGGCATCGCGCCGGACGCCCTGCCCGGGGAACTCGCCCGCGAGCTGCGGGGCTTCCTCGACGAGCACACCCGGGGTCGCCCCCTGCTCGGGGTCGGCGCCGCGATCGGCGGCTGGGTGGACCCGGCCGAAGGGGTGGTGGTCCGGCACGACGCCCTCGGCTGGCGCCGCCGGCCGCTCGCCGCCGAACTCGCCCGCGGCCTCGGCGGACGGACCGTGCGCCTGGACAACCACGCCCGCTCCATCGCCCAGTCGGAGATCCTCTTCGGCCGGCCCGCCGCCCGCCGCAGCCTCGTGCACCTCTTCGTCGGCAACGTCGTCGACGCGGCCGTCGGACTCGCCGGGGTCGTGCACCAGGGGCCCGGGGCGGCGGCCGGCGACGTGGCGCACCTGCCCGTACCGGACTCCACGGCCCCCTGCCCCTGCGGGCGTTCGGGCTGCCTGGAGGCGACCGCGTCGAACACCGCCCTCGGGCGCACCGCCGTGCGCCGCGGCATCGTGCCCGAGCCCGACACCTCCCTGGTGGTGGACGCGGCGGCGGCCGGGGACCGGCGCGCCGACCGGCTGCTGCGCGAACGGGCCCGCGCGGTCGGCCGCGCGGTGGCGCTCCTGCTCGACGTGCTCAACCCCGACCTGGTCGTCGTGACCGAGCAGGCCAGCGTCATCGAACCGGACTACCTGGAGGAGATCCGGGGGGCCGCGATCGACCTCTCGCACGTCTGCGGAGACCCCGAACGCATCGTCAGTCCACATGCCGGACCGGCCACACTGCCCGTCGCGGCGGGCACGGTTCTGCTGAACCCCCTGTTCAGGAGGCCTCTTGAGACCATCGAAGAGCTCCTGCCGGCAGGGGCGGACGACTGATGTCGTCTCGGAATGCGGTCAACGCCGGTTGACCACTGCGCGAAGCCGCTGTCATATTGCTCCCGTGAATCCGGACATGCGCCTCATCTCCCGCAGGCACGTCGACCTCTGTCGACAGGCCAGCGCGGTCTGTGCCGTCCGCGCCTGACCCCGGCGCCGGTCGTCGCACCGGCCGCACCGCTCCCGTACCGGCCCCGCAGGCCCCGGGCCGCCCGCCGCACCCCCGTCACCGACGGCCGGCGAGCGCCCCGACGTTCCGCCCGCCGGCCGGACGCGCCACCACGGCTCCGTGACGCGAGGGGGCCGAAGCCTCCACCGGCTCCGTGACCCCCGGTCCCCGTCGCCGTGATCCTCCGCACCGCTCCGCACCCGGTTCCGCGTGCTTCCGCATCCCCGTACCCGGATCCGCGCACCCCTCTCCACCCCGTCGTGGTTCCTTCCTTCCGCAGCGGAAGGAAATCCGCGCACCCCGCGGACCTCCACCCCTTTCACAGGCAGGCATCGATGACCGAGCTGTACCCCACCACGCCCACCGCCCTCTCCCGGCGCACCACCCTGCGCGCCGCGGGCGGCGGCACCCTGCTGCTCGGGCTCGGCCTGGCGGGCTGCCGCTCGGCGGTCTCCGAGGCCGAGTCCCCGGCGCCCGGCGCCGAGGCGACCGCGGAGCCCCGGCGCGGGGGCACCCTCACCGTCGCCGTCAACTCGGACTTCACGCCCAGCCTGCTCTTCGCCCAGAGCAGCCAGTCGCTCCAGCAGCGGCTCGTCTACAACACCCTCGTCCGCTACGACGACCGGTTGCAGCCGCAGCCGGAGCTCGCCACCTCCTGGGACTACGCCGAGGACGGCCGCTCCATCACCCTCAAGCTGCGCACCGGCGTCACCTACCACGACGGCCGGCCCTTCACCGCCGACGACGTGATCTTCGCGGTGAAGAACCTCCAGAACCCGCTGCGCGCCGCCCAGTTGAGGGCCACCGCCGCCGCGATCACCGGCTTCGAGAAGCGCGGTGACCACGAACTCGTCCTCACGCTCGCCCACCCGGTCAACAACCTGTTCGACCTCTTCGAGTTCATGATCATCACCGACCGGAACAGCGTCGAGGACGCCGTCGCCGGCAGGAAGCTCAACGGCACCGGCCCCTTCAAGCTCACCAAGTGGAGCCCCGGCACCGGCCTCGGCTTCACCCGCAACGAGAAGTACTGGCAGCCCGACCGCCCCTACCTGGACGCCGTCGAGTTCCGCGTCATCGCCCAGGCCGACGCCCTCCTCTCCTCCCTGCGCACCGGCCAGAGCCAGCTCTCCTACGGCGTCCCCGGCCGGAACCTCGCCGTCCTCGCCGCCGACCCCGAGCTCGCCATCAGCGAGTACGCCACCGGCGGCGGCGCCCACTACCTCGGCGTCAACACCACCGTCGCCCCGCTGAACGACAAGACCGTCCGGCAGGCCCTCGCCTGGGGCGTCGACCGCGAGCGGATCCTCAAGCAGGTCCTCGGCGGCTACGGACTCGCCTCCGCCACCCCCTGGCCCAAGTCCTCGCCCGCCTTCAGCGAGGCCGGCCGCACCCACTACACCTACGACCCGGGCAAGGCCCGCGAACTCCTCAAGTCCGCCGGCCACACCAAGCTCGACCTGCCGCTCCTCCACATCAACCTGCCCGGCGACACCGCGGTGGCCGAGGCCATCCAGTACGACCTCAAGCAGATCGGCGTCCAGGTCACCCTCGAACCGACCGACCCGGCCACCGCCCAGAAGAACCTCATCTCCCAGTCCATGCCCGGCCTCTGGACCATGAGCCACGGCTTCGCCCAGGTCCAGCCCTCCACCCTGGCCGTCAGCGCCTATCCCTTCAACGAGGCCAAGAACACCTCCAGGTTCCGCTCCGCCGCCTACACCAAGGTCGTCCGCGAGGCCTGGACCACCCCCGAGACCGGCGCCCGCGCCAACGCCCTGCGGCAGCAGATCACCGACACCCTCCTCGACGAGGCGTTCATCATCGACCTCGTCATCCGGGGCTCCGTCCAGGTCGCCGCCAAGAAGCTGCACGGCGTCACCCTCAACAAGTTCGCCTACCTCAACCTCGACGACGCCCACCTGGCGGGCTGAGATGCGCGGCTACCTGCTGCGGAGGATCCCCTCCGCGCTCCTCGTCCTCCTCGTCGCCTCCTTCGTCGCCTTCGCCGTCCTCCGGCTCGTCCCCGGAGACCCGGCGGCCGTCCTCGCCGGACCCGACGCGAGCGCCGAGACCGAGGCCGCCATCCGGGCGCGCCTCGGCCTCGACGAACCCCTGCCCGCCCAGTACCTCCGGTGGCTCGGCGACCTCCTCACCGGCGACCTCGGGCCGTCCTACGCGATCGGCGGACAGACCGCCGACCTGATCGGCGACGGCCTCGGCGCCACCGTCGAACTCACCCTCGCCGCCCTGCTGTTCGTCGTCGTCCTCGGTGCCGTCTTCGGCATCCTCGGCGCCACCTCCCGCAGCCGCTGGGTGCGCACCGCCGTACGGGTCGTCACCACCGGCGCCCTCGCCGTGCCGCCCTTCGTCACCGGCGTCCTCCTCGTCCTCCTCTTCTCCGTCCTCCTGGGCGTCCTGCCCCCGGGCGGCCGCGTCCCCCTCCTCACCGCACCCGACCTGGGCGTCCAGTACCTGCTGCTGCCCGCCCTCTGCCTCGCCCTGCCCAGCGCCGCCGTCCTCGGCCGCTACCTCAAGGACGGCATCGAACGCGCCCTGGGCGAGGACTACGTCCGCACCGCCACCGCCGCCGGCATCGCCCCCCGCCGGCTGCTGTGGCGCCACGCCCTGCCGAACGCGCTCCCGCCCGTCGTCACCCTCCTCGGCATGCAGACCGGCAACCTCCTCGGCGGCGCCGTCCTCGTCGAGGCGATCTTCGCCTGGCCCGGCCTCGGCCAGCTCGCCGAACAGGCCCTGGTCCGCCGGGACTACCCCGTCGTCCAGGACCTCCTGCTCCTCCTCGTCACCGTCTTCGTCCTCGTCCAACTGCTCACCGACCTCGTCCACGCCTGGCTCGACCCCCGGATCAGGTGGGAGTGACCGCCATGACCACCCTCACGAAGGCCGCACCGCCCCTCGCGCGCCGGCCCCGCCACCCCTACCGGGCCGCCCTCGCCACCGCCCGCGGCCGCACCGGACTCGTCCTCGTCGGCCTGGTCGTCCTCGCCGGACTCCTCGCCCCGCTGCTCGCCGGCCACGGCCCCACCGACCAGAGCGGTCTGACGCTCGCCGGCCCCGGCACCCCGGGACACCCGCTCGGCACCGACGACCTCGGCCGCGACCTGCTCTCCCGGCTGCTCCACGGCATCCGCGCGGACCTCGGCATCATCGCGATCGCCGTGCCGCTCGGCGCGCTCCTCGGCTGCCTCTTCGCCCTGGCCGCCGCCGCGCACCCGATCGCCGACACCGTCGTCCAGCGCGCCTTCGACCTGATCCTGGCCTTCCCGGGACTGATCCTGGCGCTCGCCATCACGGCGATCCTCGGCCCCGGCCGACTGCCCGTGATCATCGTGATCGCCCTGGCCGAGATCCCCGTCTTCGGACGGCTGCTGCGCACCGGGATCCTCGTCCAGCGCGGCCGGGAGTACGTGACGGCCGCCCGCGTCGGCGGCTCCTCCGGCGGCCGGATCCTCACCCGGCACGTCCTGCCCAACGCCGCCGACCCGCTCGTCGTCCAGATCGCCGTCTCCCTCACCGTCGCCGTCTTCATCGAAGGCGCCATGAGCTTCCTCGGCGTCGGCGTCCGGCCGCCCGAGCCCACCCTCGGCGCCGTCCTCAGCCAGTCCATGCCCTATCTGGCCCAGGCCCCGCACTTCGCCGCCGGACCGCTCGTGACCGTGACCGCGCTCGTCCTCGGCCTCTCCCTGACCGCCGAGGCACTGAACCGGGAGATACGCCGATGACCACCCCTCCGCTCCTCGAAGTCCAGGGCTTGGACGTGGGGTTCACCACCCCCGACGGCCGGCCCCTGCACGCCGTGCGGGACGTCTCCTTCACCCTCCGCAGGGGCGAGACGCTCGCCGTCGTCGGCGAGTCCGGCTCCGGGAAGTCCACCACCGCCCTGGCCCTGCTCCGGATGCTGCCCGGCACCGGCCGGATCACCGGCGGTTCCGTCCTCCTCGACGGGGAGGACCTCGCCACGGCCACGGAGGACCGGCTGCGGGAGGTGCGCGGCGCACGGATCGGCATGATCTTCCAGGACCCGATGACGGCCCTGAACCCCGTCCTCAGCATCGGCCGCCACCTCGACGAGGTGCTCAGGGCGCACGGCGACCGGAACGGCAGGACCGCGAACGGCACCAGTACCGCCACCAGTACCGACAAGACGGCCGACGGCTCCGGAGACCCCGGCCGCTCCGAGAGCCCCGGCCGCCCCCGCCGCCCCGGAAGCACCCGTCGCGACAAGGCCGCCCGCCGCGCCCGCGCCGTCGAACTCCTGCGCCTCGTCGGCATCCCCGACCCCGAGCGCCGCCTCGACGACCACCCCCACCAGTTCTCCGGCGGCCAGCGCCAGCGCGTCCTCATCGCCATGGCCCTCGCCGGCGAACCCGACGTCCTCCTCGCCGACGAGCCCACCACCGCCCTCGACGCCACCGTCCAGGACCAGATCCTCACCCTCCTCGGCGACCTCACCCGTACCACCGGCACCGCCCTCGTCCTCATCACCCACAACATGGGCGTGGTCGCCCGCGCCTGCGAACGCGTCCTCGTCATGTACGGCGGCACCGTCGTCGAGGACGGCCCCACCGCCGAGGTCCTCGCCCGCCCCCGGCACCCCTACACCGCCGGCCTCCTCGCCGCCGTGCCCCGGCTCTCCGCGCCCTCCGGCACCCGCCTCACCGGCATCCCCGGCACCCCGCCCGACCTCTCCCTGCCCCTCGCCGGCTGCGCGTTCGCCGCCCGCTGCGCCCTCGCCGAGGACCACTGCCACACGACCGCGCCCCCGCTCGTCGCCCTCACCGACACCGTCCGCGCGGCCTGCCTGCCCGCCGCCGAACGGTCCGAGCCGCTGCCGCCGCCCCCGCCGCCCGCCCGGATCGACCGGCCCGCGCCCGGCGCCGTCGTCCTGGCCGCCGAGGGGCTCCGCAAGACCTACCGGGGCCGGGGCCGCCGCACCTTCACCGCCCTCGACGACGTCTCCCTGACCCTCGCGGCGGGGGAGACCCTCGGCATCGTCGGCGAATCCGGCTCCGGCAAGTCCACCCTCGCCCGGGTCCTCGCCCACGCCCACCCCTCCGACGGCGGCCGGATCCTCCTCGACGGCCGGGACGTCACCCGCCCCGGGCGCGCCGAGCTGCACGCCGTGCGCCGCCGCGTCCAGATGGTCTTCCAGGACCCGTACGCCTCCCTCAACCCCCGCATGAGCGTCGGCGAGATCGTCGCCGAGCCGCTGCGGGCCTTCGGCATCGGCGCCCCGGCCGAGCGGGCCGACCGCGTCGCGGAGCTCCTCCGCCTCGTCGGCCTCGACCCGGCCGCCGCCGGCCGGCACCCGCGCTCCTTCTCCGGCGGCCAGCGCCAGCGCATCGGCATCGCCCGCGCGCTCGCCCCGGAGCCGTCCGTCCTCATCTGCGACGAACCCGTCTCGGCGCTCGACGTGTCCGTGCAGGCGCAGATCGTCGGCCTCCTCACCGACCTCCAGCGCGACCTGGGCCTCGCCCTCGTCTTCATCGCCCACGACCTGGCCGTGGTCCGCCAGGTCAGCCACCGCATCGCCGTGATGCACGAGGGCCGGATCGTGGAGACCGGCGCCGCCGACGAGCTGTGCGAGCGGCCCCGCGACCCCTACACCCGCGCACTGCTCGCCGCCGCGCCCGAACCCGTACCGCTCACGGCCGCGCCCGTGCCCGCGGCGGCGGAGGCGGTGTCCGCGTGAGCGCCTGCTGCACCCCCGGCCGCACCTGCGCGGGCGGGGGCGGCCACCCGGCCTCCGCCGAGCTGCTGCCCCTGCCGGCCGTACGGACCGCCCCGCCGGACCAGGCCCTGCTCGACCTGGCCGGCGGCACCTTCCGCATGGGCGACTCCTTCGGCGAGGGCTACCCCGCCGACCACGAGGGACCCGTGCGGGAGGTGACCGTCGCCCCCTTCGCGATCGGCGCCACCGCCGTCACCAACGAGCGGTACGCGCGGTTCGTCGAGGCCACCGGACACCGCACCGACGCCGAACGCTTCGGCTCCTCCTTCGTCTTCCACCTCCTGCTCCACCCCGCCGCCGGACGCCACGTCCTCGGCCGGGTCCCGCAGGCCCCCTGGTGGCTCGGCGTCGAAGGTGCCTCCTGGCACGCCCCGGAAGGGCCCGGCTCCGACCTCGAAGGCCGCGCCGACCACCCGGTCACGCACGTCTCGTACGACGACGCCCTCGCCTACTGCGCCTGGGCGGGCGTCCGGCTGCCCACCGAGGCCGAATGGGAGTACGCGGCGCGCGGCGGCCTCGACGGCGCCCGCTACCCGTGGGGCGACGACCTCACCCCCGGCGGCCGGGAGAGGTGCAACACCTGGCTCGGGGACTTCCCGCACCGCTCCGACCGGCCCGGCGGCCGCGTCGGCACCGTCCCCGTCACCGCCTACGAGCCCAACGGCCACGGCCTCTACAACACCTCCGGCAACGTCTGGGAGTGGTGCGCCGACGCCTTCGCCCCCGCCGACGCCTTCGACCCGACCGGTCCCGCGCAGACGGCCGAGCGCGTCATCCGCGGCGGCTCGTACCTCTGCCACTCCTCCTACTGCAACCGCTACCGGGTCGCCGCCCGCTCCCACAACACGCCCGACTCCTCGACCGGCCACGGCGGCTTCCGCGTCGCCCGCTCGCTCCTCCCGGAAGGACCCGCCCCCGCATGACCACCGGAATTCCCGGCGAAACCGCCCCGACCGCCCCCCGCCGCGACCCCTACGAGGGCTTCGCCGGGCGCGTCGGCCGCACCTTCGCCGAGTCCGAACCCGCCTGGCCCGCCCGTACCGCACCGCCCGCCAAGGCCCCCAACATCGTCGTCGTCCTCGTCGACGACATGGGCTTCAGCGACATCGGCCCCTTCGGCTCCGAGATCCCCACCCCGGTCCTGGACGCCCTCGCCGACGACGGGGTACGGCTCACCAACTACCACACCATGCCGCTCTGCTCGCCGGCCCGCGCCGCCCTGCTCACCGGCCTCAACCCGCACCGCGTCGGCTACGCCATGGTCGCCAACTCCGACCCCGGCTTCCCCGGCTACGGCATGGAGATCGCCGACGACATCCCCACCCTCGCCGAACTCCTCCACGACGCCGGCTACGCCACCTACGCCGTCGGCAAGTGGCACCTGGTCCGCGACTCCGCCTCCAACGCCGCCGACCACCGGGGCAACTGGCCGCTCCAGAAGGGCTTCGACCAGTACTACGGCGTCCTGGAGGGCCTCACCAGCCTCTTCCACCCGCACCAGCTCGTCCGGGACAACAGCCCGCTCGACATCGACGAGTTCCCCGACGACTACTACTACACCGACGACATCACCGACCAGGCGATCTCCATGGTGAAGTCGCTGCGCGCCCACGACCCCGACAAGCCCTTCTTCCTCTACCTCGCGCACAACGCCGTCCACGGCCCCCTCCAGGCCAGGTCCGAGGACATCGCCCGCCACCGGGGCCGCTACGACGGGGGCTGGGACGCCCTGCGCGAGCGGCGCTTCGCCGCCCAGATCGCCGCCGGACTCTTCCCGCCCGGCACCGAACTCCCCGCCCGCAACGGCGAGGCCGGACTCGACGTGCCCGCCTGGGACTCCCTCACCGAGGAACAGCGGCGGCTCTACGCCCGCTACATGGAGGTCTACGCCGCCCTCGTCGACAACATCGACCAGAACCTCGGCCGGCTCACCGCCACCCTCGACGCGCTCGGCGAACTCGACAACACCATCGTCGTCTTCACCTCCGACAACGGCGGCACCGGCGAGGGCGGCGCGGAGGGCACCCGCTCCTACTTCAGCCGCTTCGTCCACCACCCCCGCCTCCCCGGCGACTGGGACCCCGACGTCGACCGCGACCCCGAGCTGATCGGCGGCCCCCGCAGCCTCGTCCACTACCCGCGCGGCTGGGGCATGGCCTCCAACACCCCCTTCCGCCTCTACAAGGGCCACACCTACGCCGGCGGCGTCCGCGTGCCCTTCGTCCTGTCCTGGCCCGAGGGCGTCCGCGACGGCCGGCTCGCCGCCGGGCTCCGTCCCCAGTACCAGTACGTCACCGACATCGCCCCCACCCTCCTCGAACTCGCCGGCCTCGCCCGGCCGGAGAGCCGCCGGGGCGTCCCCCTCCAGGAGCCGGACGGCGTCAGCTTCACCCCCGTCCTCGCCGACCCCGCCCACGACTCCACCCACCCCGAGCAGTACTGCGAGATGACCGGCAACCGCAGCCACTACCGCGACGGCCACAAGCTCGTCACCCTGCACCGCCCGGGCACCCCCTACGACGACTCCGAGTGGGCCCTCTACGACATCCGGACCGACCCCACCGAGATCCACGACCTCGCCGCCGAACGCCCCGAGCTCGTCAAGGAGCTGTCGGCCGCCTGGGAGGAGGCCGCCTGGCGCAACGGCGTCTTCCCGCTGCCCGACCACAGCGGCGCCCTCGCCCGCCGCAACCCTGCCGAACAGCGCCTGACCCATCCCCTCACCCTGCTGCCCGGCACCCCCGAGCTGGAGCGCTACCGCTCCTCCCGGCTCGTCGCCCTGCGCTCCTTCGAGATCGCCGTCGCCGTCGAGGAGACCGGCGACGGGGTCCTCGTCTCCCACGGCGACCAGGGCGGCGGCTACAGCCTGTACGTGGAGGACGGGCGCCTGGTCCTCGCGTACAACGAGTACGGCAC
Source organism: Streptomyces sp. NPDC007872 (assembly GCF_042868165.1). NCBI lineage: Bacteria > Bacillati > Actinomycetota > Actinomycetes > Kitasatosporales > Streptomycetaceae > Streptomyces > Streptomyces sp. NPDC007872. The sequence continues at coordinate 237,837 of NZ_JBIAEA010000001.1, read as the reverse complement.
CCTCCACGAGACCGACGCCGGGCCCCTCGGCCCCGGCCCGCACGAGATCCTCGTCTCCGCCACCGCCGAGGAGGGCCTGCGCTGGCGGTTCGCCGTCACCGTCGACGGCGAGCACCGGGCCGCGCCCGACAGCGTGCGCCAACTGATCGGCATGGCCCCCTTCCAGGGCATCAGCGTCGGCGTCGACCGCAAGTCCCCGGTCTCCTGGCCGCTCCACGAACGCCACCGCTCCTTCCGCTTCACCGGCCGCCTCCGCTCCGTCACCTACCGGCCCGGCGTCCCCGGCCCCGACGCGCCCGAGGCCGTCGCCGCCGCGCTGAAGGAGGCGGCCGCGGCCTTCGAGTAGGAACCCGGCCCCGCGCCGGACCCAGGCCCCCCGGCCGGGTCCGGCACGGCGGTCCGGCACCATGCCCGCATGGAACGAGAACCGCGGGCCCACGCCTCCGACGCCTCCGGCCACCCCGACGTCACCGAGGCCGTCGAGGGCGAACTGCGCCTGCTCGACCCGGCCGTGCGCTCCTCCCGCGCGCTCGCCACGGAACTCCTCGACCCCGAGTTCACCGAGGTCGGGGCCTCGGGCCGGCGCTGGACGTACGAGGAGATGCTCGCCGCCCTCCCCGACATGGCCGGCGACACCGGGGACGGGACGCACTACCGGCCGTCCGCCGTCACCGGGACCCCGCTCGCGCCCGGCGTCGTCCACCTCACGTTCGAGACGGTCCGCGACGGCCACCGCGCCCGGCGCAGCTCGCTCTGGCGCCGCGCCTCCGCGGCGGACGGCGGGCGCATGCGTATGTACTACCACCAGGCGACGCCCGTGCCCGGGGAGGACGGTCAGCCGTAGGCGTCCGTCACGCAGTCGGCGGCGCACCGCCCGTGCTCGTACCGGCGCCGCAGCGCCGCCGCCGCGTGCCGCCGCTCCACCCCGTCGTACCCGTAGCGCTCCTCCGCCGTCCGCACCACGGCCGCCACGGTGACGATCGCCGGCTCGCCCTCACCGGCGGCCCGCCGGGCCGCCGCGATCACCAGGTCCGCCGACCGCTGCAGGTCCCGGGCGTACTCCCGCTGGGCGAAGGCACGCGCGCGCGAGGCGGCGAACGGCCGCACCGACCACCCCTCGCGGAGCACGCCCGTCGCGATGAGCCCCACGGCGATCAGGACGACGAGCACCCCCACCAGGGCGTCGACGCTCCACCTCATCACCGGCCCCCTTCCGCGTGGACCCCTGATCTTAGGGGCCACCACCCCGGCGCACGAGCGCGCATTCGGCCGGGGAGCCCGGCCCGGTGCCGCGTCACACGTTCTTCATGTCCCGTGCATGGTCCGCCGGGGCGGGCGCGTCCATGATCGGCGGTGGGCCGCGCCCCGCCCCCGTACCCCGCCCTCCCGCAAGGAGCCCCGCCATGCCCAGCCGCCGCCGTTTCCTCGCCGGGTCCGCCGCCACGCTCGGCCTCGGCGCCCTGCCGGCGACCGGCACCGCCGAGGCGCGGGAGACCGGGACGGCACGGGAGGCGTCCGGGGCGGCCGCCGTCCGGCCGCCGAACCTGATCGTCGTCCTCGCCGACGACCTCGGGTACGGCGAACTCGGCGCGTACGGCCAGAAGCTCATCACCACCCCGCGCATCGACGCGCTCGCCGCCGACGGACTGCGGTTCACCGACGCCTACTCGACGGCCGCCGTCTGCGCCCCCTCCCGCTGCTCGCTCCTCACCGGCCTGCACACCGGACACGCGACCGTGCGCGCCAACCCGTCCGGCGCCCAGGGCTCCCTCACGGCCGCCGACACCACCTTCGCCCAGGTGCTCCGGGCCCGCGGCTACCGCACCGGCCTCGTCGGCAAGTGGGGCTTCGGGCCGGAGAGCGCCGGCCAGGACAGCCACCCCAACGCCCGGGGCTTCGAGGAGTTCCACGGCTACATCGACCACGGCCACGCGCACCAGTACTATCCGCAGTACCTCTGGCACGACGGCGCCAAGGAGACGATCCCCGCCAACGCGAACGGCGCCAGGGGCGCCTACGCGCCGGACCTGCTGCGGCGGCGGGCCCTGGACTTCATCGACCGGCACGCGGCCGAACCGTTCCTCCTGTTCCTCACCCCGACCGTGCCGCACGCCCCCAGCGACGTCCCCGACACCGGCGCGTACGCCTCCCGCGACTGGAGCGGGGCGAACAAGGGGCACGCCGCGCAGGTGAGCCTCTTCGACGCCCTCGTCGGCGACGTCGTCGACCGGCTGCGCGCCCTCGGCCTGGAGGACGACACCGTCCTCCTCGTCACCAGCGACAACGGCCCCCACGAGGAGGGCGGGGTCGACCCCGACCTGTTCGACTCCAACGGACCGCTGCGCGGCTACAAGCGCAACCTGTACGAGGGCGGGATCCGGGTCCCCCTCCTCGCCTGGGGCCCCGGCCGGATCCGGCCCGGCACCAGCGACCGCCCGACCCCGCTCACCGACCTCCTGCCCACCCTCGCGGAGCTCGGCGGCGCCCCCGCCCCCACCGACGTGGACGGCCTGTCGGCCGCGCCCCTCCTCACCGGCGGCACGGACCCGGCCCACCACGACCACCTCTACTGGTACCGCGACGAGAAGGGCGTCACCTCCCGCGCCAACGCCCAGGACGAGCAGCGCGCCACCTGGCTCGCCGAGGCGCTCCGCAAGGACCGCTGGAAGGCGGTCCGCTTCGCCCCCGTCCGCGACCGGGCGCTCCCCGACGACCGGTGGCAGGTCGAGCTGTACGACCTGGCCGCCGACCCCGGCGAGACCTCCGACCTCGCGGCCCGCCACCCGGCCCGGGTCACGGAACTGGTCGCCCTGATGCGCTCCTCCTGGCGCGACCAGTACCCCCGGGCCCCGTTCGGGGCGTCCCTGACGGTGCCGTCCCTCGCCGTCCCCGGAAGGCCCTTCACCGCCACCGCCGTGCTCGCCAACGGCTCGGCGCGTCCCTGGACCTCGGCCGCCCTCGCCCTGAAGGTCCCGGCCGGCTGGACCGTGCGCGCCACCACGGCCACCGCGGCGGCGCGGCTCGCCCCCGGCGCGCGGCTCACCGCCGCCTGGCAGGTCACCCCGCCCCCGGGCGCCCTGGCGGGCACCCCCTGGACGCTGACCGCCGAGGGCACCGCCACCGCCCCGGGCGGCCCGGTGCGGTACGCCGCTCCCGGCACCGCCACCACCCCGCCCCCGGCGCCCACCGGGGACGGCCACCTCTCCGACCTGCCCTGGATCAGCGCCGTCAACGGCTGGGGCCCGGTCGAGCGCGACGCCTCCAACGGCAAGAACGCCGCCGGTGACGGCACCCCGATCGCCTTCGGCGGCACCACGTACCCCAAGGGCCTCGGCGTCCACGCGTACAGCGACGTCGCCTTCCACCTGGGCGGCGTCGGCGACCGCTTCACCGCCCTGGTCGGCATCGACGACTTCTCGGCCCGCCAGAGCTCCGTCGGCGCCACCCGCGCCACGGTGTACGGCGACGACCGCGTCCTGCACACCACCGGCGTCCTGACCGCCGCCACCGGCCCCGTCCCCCTCGACCTCGACGTCCGGGGCGTCCGGGTCCTGCGCCTGGAGGTCACCGACGCCAACGACAAGACCTCCTTCGACCACACCTCCTGGGCCCTGGCCCGGATCACGGTCGTCTAGGGGGTTCACCGACATCGCGTCGCGAGCCCGGCCCGGCGGCGCGGCTCACGGCGTGGGCGGAGCGATCGCGCGGATGGCGCGCATCGACTCCTCGACCGACCGGGCACCGGCCTCGTGGCCGACCGACAGGGGTTCGCGCGGGTGGGGGAGGAAGGTGACCCGCACCCGTGGCCGGTGCCGGAGCGACGCGAGGGCCCCGGCACCCGTGATGGCACACCCGACGAGCGTGGCCTCGGGAACCGCGCCGAGGAGGCGGGCGGCGCCGCTGCGTACGCGTAACGTCCTGCCCCGGGAAAGGGTCCCCTCGGGGAACACGCAGACGCAGTCGCCCGCCCGGAGCGCCTCCACCGCCGCGTCCAGACCGCCGCTCTCCCGGCCGCGTTCGATCGGGATCTGCTGGAGGCGGTCGAGCACGGCGCCGAGGGGCGGTCTCTCCCACAAGGACCGCTTGGCCAGGAACCGGACCTGCCGGTGCCGACGTGCCGCGACGCCGACGACGAGGGCGTCCAGGGGCGTGTCGTGGTTGGCGACGATCAGGGTGGGGCCGGAGCGCGGGATGTGGTCCGACCCCTCGACGTGCAGCGGTCCGCGCCCCTCCACCACGACACGGGCCGTGGTCAGGGCGAGACGGTACGAGAGCCTCATGCTGGTTCCTCCTGGTCGAGAGGCGGGGGAGCGAGGACACGCAGGGCGCGGGACACGGACGCGAACTCCAGGTGGACGCGGTGTCCCAGGGGGTCCCCGTCGACGTGTACGGGCACGGGCCGGTCCGACCGGACGGTGAACCGGTCGACGTCGTGTGCGAACAGCTCACCGGAGCAGGGCTCGTGCGGTGTCCGGCCGGCCATGCGGGCGACCGAGCGGATCAGCGCGAGCGGGTTCACCGTCCGGCGGGCGCAGAGGTCCAGTCGCGTGTCGAAGGACGCGCGGGGCGTGGCGCGCAGCGGTCGGCGGCCCACATAGGTCCAGGGATCGCTGTTCGCGACGACCAGCCACCGTACGCCCTCGCACGGCGGGGAACCCGACCGCCGCAGCCGCAGCTCGGGCGGTGAACGCACGAGGAGGTGGCGTGCCGCCGTGCCCGCGGTGCGCGCGAGGCTCGACCGCCGTCCCCGCGCGCGTTGCTCCTCCACGTCCGCCACGATGGCGGCGTCCGGACCCACCCCCGCGGCGAAGAGGAAGTAGCGCTCGTCGACGCGGCCGACCCCGATCGTGCGGTACCGCGCGGTGCGCAGGTGACACCGCAGGACGTCGGTCGCGGTCCGGAAGTCCCGGGGGAGCCCCAGGGAACGGGCGAAGACGTTCGTCGCACCGCCCGGGACCACACCCAGGACCGGGACGCGACCGTGGACTCCGTCGGCGAGAAGGCCGTTCGCGATCTCGTTCACCGTGCCGTCGCCGCCCAGCGCGACCACCACGTCCACCTCTCGTCCCCGCATCGCCTCCCTGGCGAGCGCGACGGCATGGCCACGGCCCGTGGTCTCCGCCGTCTCGGTCCGCGTGATCCCGCGCAGCGCGTCGAGGAGGCAGTCGCGCCGGGCGCGGTCGACGCCCGTCGCGTGGGGATTCACTACAACCAGTGCCGACATCGAGGCAGAATACGGCCATCCGGGGGCGGTTCACGGACCGAAGGCGGATAATCCTTCGAAGGAGGTTCTCGCGTCCGCACACCACTGTCCTCGGCGTTCTCCGTGAGACATGATGGGTCGCTCCATGCGGCCGGTGCAACGGAGCCCCGTCCGCGCGTGCTCGGCGGGCGGCGATGGCGGAGCTGGCGAGGGACCATCTGGGGCGCATGACGTTCTCCAGCGCGCGGGCCGCTCTCTTCGTGAGCCTGCGGGCGCCCCTCTACGTCTTCAACATCGTCTCCGCGGAGGGCTGGGTCGACGACCGTCCGCTCGTCCTCGCGCTCACCCTTCTCGCCGCGGCGGTCGACGCGGGCATCGCCCTGCGCCTGCACCGTTCCGGGCGCGACCTCATGAAGGCGCGCGTACCGCTCGACCTGCTCTACGCGTGCCTGGGAGCGCTCGCCGTGCCTCCGACGTGGCCGTACTCCGGTGTGCTCCTCTTCCTGGTCCCGACGGCCATCGAACTCATCGCCGTACGAGGACTGCTGCTCGGCACGCTGTACGTCGCCACGGTGGACGGCGTCATGTACCTCACCCGCGTCGCGGCCGGCGCCGACCCCTACGTGTTCGAACTCCTCTTCTACGGCGTGTGGATGCTGGTCATCGGGGCCGTCGCGTTCGCCGTGACCGAACTCGCCGGACGGCAGCACCAGAGGCGGTTTCTGACGGAGCGCGAGGCGTTTCGCAACATGGTCGCCCTGCAGACGCGCAACGAACTCCTCCTCGGCCGTGGCGGAGCCGTGGTGGAGGCGCTCAACCGGACCTGGTACCAGCTCGAGGTGACACTGGGGGACACGGCACGCCGAGCCCACCACGAGTTCCGCCGTGAACAGCAGTGCCTCTCCGACAGAACCCGGGAAGAGGCCAGGTACCTGGCCGACATCCTCCTGGAAGCGGCGGCGGCACAGCGCGTCGGACGGCCCGCCGTCGCGGAACACCTGCACTTCACGATGGACAGGGAGCAACGCCTCCAAGTGCTGTCCCCCGCTCAGGCCGAGGTGCTGATGGCCGGGCTCGCCGCCCTCGACCTGACGGGACGACACCGGGCGGAGGTCCTCTTCAGCGACCCCGTCACCGGCGAGGCGCAACTCTCCGTCGGCGGCCGGACGCTGCACGTCCCTCCGGCGAAAGGGCGCAAGCTGGCGCTCGTGCCCGCAGCCGTGGTCTTCGGCTCCGGTTCCCTGCTGGCCCTCGTCAACCCGATCTACGCGGACCTGCCCCTCGCTCCCGTCCTCCTCACCGTGGCGACCACCGCCGCGCTGGGCCTCGCGGCCGAACGACGGAGAAGACGCAGACGGGAGAAGGGCCTCGGGACGGGGACGCGCGCACTCTGGCTCGCCACCCTGTTTCCCGCCCTCCTCGTCCTGGCCATGACGGCCGTGCTGCCCGTCCAGTGGAGGCTGGCGGACGGGCGGATCATCGTTCCCGCGATCGTCGGACTGACGAGCACGCTCTACATGGTCGGCATCATCTGGCCCGAACTGCCGCCCCGCCTGCGCCGGTGGACCATCGCGTTCTGCCTGGCCTGGACGCTCGTCGCCGTCCGGATGAATCCGTACGGCGCGCCGCCCTTCCGGTCGGTCATCGGCACCCTGATCATTCCCGCCAGCGTGGTCATGGCGGTCCTGGCCTTCGACAACAGGAACAGGGACCTGGGCCTGCGCCTCCACGACCAGTGGGTGGAACGCCTCCAGGCCACCGCCGAGGACATCAGGTCCCGTTGTTTCGAGGAGGAGATCGACTCGCTGCGGCGTCAGATCGTCCACGCCGCGGGCATGGTGGGTCGCGCGGAGGGCGAGTACGACGTGGCGGTTCCCGCCCGACTGCTCGCGGAGGCCAGGTCCTCCCTCCAAGCCCTGCGCCCCCGGGGCGTGGCGCACACCATCTAGGTCAGGAGTTCGCCGATGGGCCGCGTGGTCATTCTCGCCCTCGGATCCCGGGGCGACGTCGAGCCGTGCGTCGCCCTCGCCGGGGCGCTGCGGCAGGACGGTCACGACGTGGTGATCCACGCGCTGGACGACTTCCGGAACCTCGTCGGGCGTGCGGGCATCGACTTCGCGTCCATGCGGACGAGCCTTCCCCGCCCGGGGCAGGCGTCCCGGGCGGTGGACTGGGCGATGAGACACGCGCACCGCCACCCGCTCGTGGCCGTGGCGGGCGTGGGCCTGTGGCTGAAGGGCGTCGCGACCGACATCGCGCGATCGGTGACGCGCCGGACCCGCCCCACCGACACGGTCATCAGCGGGATCCTGACCCTCGACACGGCGCTGGCGCTCCGCGCCGCACTCGGATGCCGCGTCGCCGTGGCGCTGTTCGCCCCGTGCCTGCCCACGCGCGAGGGACCCAGCCTCATCGAACCGCTCAGGCCCGCGCACACCAGCGTCCTCAACCGGGCGGGAGGCACACTGGCGTGGTCGGCGGGCGCGTGGTGGTCCCGGCCGGGCGGTGCCGCCGCGCGGCGCGAGCTGGGCCTGACCGGGCGGCGCACCGAACGCTCCTTCCTCGGTCCCCCCGATGTTCCCGTCCTCCTCGCCGCGAGTCGCCTCCTCGTCCCCGTCGCCGCGGACTGGGGTACCGAGGTACGGCTGACCGGACCGTGGCACACGCCCGCACCCGACCGCCAGGACGTGCCCGAGGGCCTCGCGAGGTTCCTCGAGGAGGGCCCCGCCCCCGTCTTCGCGAGCTTCGGCAGCGTCGGACTGGTCTCGGACGTCCCGTTGTTCCTCGAAGCCGCCACGACCGCGGGCGTCCGCCTGGTCACCACCGTGCCACGGGGCTCCGGCACGACACCGGGCCGCGTCGGAGCGACGGCCTACGTGGTGGACGAAGTCCCGCACGCGTGGCTGCTGCCCCGTACCGCCGCGATCATCCACCACGGCGGGGCGGGCACCACGACGGCCGCGCTGCGTTCGGGCGTCCCCTCCACCGCCGTCCCGCACCAGTTCGACCAGCACTACTACGCCCGTCGGCTCGCCCTGCTCGGCGTCGGCCCCGTCCCCGTGCCGCGACGGAAGCTGGACAGCGCCGGGCTCGCGCGGACGATGGCGGCGATGACCCGCGCGCCCGAGGCGGTGGAGTACCGGCGGCGGGCGCTCCGGGTCTCGGCGGAAGCCGTGGGGGAGCGCGGCACCGAGGAGGCGCTGCGCGTGTTGAGAGCCGCCCGGCTGATCTGAACCCGTGTGGGCGGGCGGCGGGGCGGAGGCCCGTCGGCGTCGGCGGAGCGCGTGCCGCGGCCCGCCGCCCGCCTCACCCGCTTGTCGCGGAGTCCACGGACACCGGCAGTACGACGTGAGGGTAGGAGCGCAGGACCGGATAGAAGGCCCGGAAACGACGGACCGACGAGGGAGCGGCTCCGCAGGACCGGAGGAACGCGACCCACTGCCCGGCGTCTCGCGCACGGTGCGCGACCCCGATGTCGTCGTGCGCGGCGTGGTTCAGCAGATAGTCCCACGCCCGCCAGAACCGGCGTTCCGCACATGTCCCGGGTGCGTCCTCGACGACGACGACCGTCGACCGGGTCACCCGCAGGACCTCGCGCACGAGAGCCTCGGGACGCTCGGCGTGGTGGAGCACGAACACGAGCAACGCCGCGTCGAACGACTTGTCGGGGAACGGCAGCCTCTCCCCGTCGTAGAGCCGCAACGGCACCGCGGTGACGTTGTGGTCGACGACGTCGACCGCCGTCACCGAGAGCCTTCCGTCCGCGCCCAGGAGCTCCGCGACGCGACATCCCCCCGCCCCGACGTCGAGGACGCTGCTTCCCGCCGGCAGATGCGGCCTGATCCGCTCGACAAGGGGCTCCTCCCGCCAGTAGACCCGGGAGAAGGCACGTCCCACGCGGCCGAGAACACCCATGGGGCCACTATGGCGCGGCTGGTTCGGCGGCGGCAATGCCGCCTCGGTGGGCCGGGCGCGACCGCCGGCCCCGCCGCTCCGGACGAGGAGCCGGCCCTCGCGCACGAGTGCGCACGCGCCGCTCACCCATCGCTGCCGCCGTGGGGATCGTCCGTCGCCCGGAGCCCGAGCAGACGCCGCAGGAGAGGTCTCAGTTCCTTCTCGTGCGCGAGCCGCCGTCGCTCGCCCGTACGGAACAGTGCGACGGGCAGGAGGCGTCCCAGTGACTCGCGCAGGCTCCGGCGTTCGTAGGGCGACACGTCCGCGGCCGGAGCGCCGGCCGAGACCAGTGGAGGCGTGGCCCTGCTGCTCTCCGCGGCGGCGAGTGCGTCCCCGATCCGCGGCGGCGCGACGAAACCGACGGCGCGCCAGTCCACCGGCTCCCGGGGAGCCATGTCCCGGGGCGACTCCACCGCCCGGACGAAGTGCGCCGAGGACGGCACGTCGAGGTAGTCGAAGGCGTAGTCGACCCCTGCCTCCTGGCACCGCAGGGAGAGTTCGGGATGCGTGCGCGCGTACGAGCTCACCAGGATGATCACGGGCCGCCCCCTGCCCGCCGTTTCACGGATGTGCTGCGCGACCCTGGGGCCGAGGAAGCGGTCGGGCAGTTCACCGCGGCCCATGAGGGCCGGGCGTTCCCGGTCGTCCCGGCCGTCCAGTACGACGCTGTCGAACCGCTGCCAGTCCGTCTCCTCGAACGCCGCCTCGAAGCTGTAACCCACAACGGTGTGCCCGGCCGCGCGGAGCCAGCCGACACGACCGTCCAGGACGTCCTCGCGCTCGTCCACCACGGCGACCCGCACGCGTACCACCCCCGTCCCGCACTGTAGCGGCCGGTCCGCCGACCGGGGCCCGGCGCGGCGGGAACCGGACGGCCGCCGCTCGCAAAAACCACCCCTCCGTTTTGCGAACGCCCGAGTCCAGTCTGGCTCCAGAGCGCCTCGCACCGCCCTCTCCACGGGCGAGCGAAGCACCGTGCCCCGCCGGATCCGTCCGTTCCGGCCGAACCGAAAGGACCCGTCACCATGACCGGCCCGCGCGACCAAGCCCTCCTCTCCCTCCGCACCGCCCTGATCTTCGTGCTCGGCTTGCTGGCCGCCGCCGCGGCCGGAGGCCTGACCTACCTGAGTACGCACCGCGTTCCCGACGCCCTCATCGCCGCGGGTGTCGCCGCGGGAGGCGCGGTGGCCCTGTTCGGCACGATCATCGAGTAGGGCGGTCGCCCCGAGCGAACGGGCCGTTCCCGGAACCACGTCCGCCAGACGTGTACTTCGGTGCCCGGCTGCCGTTCCGAGAACAGGCCCGTCGGGGAGGCCGTTCGCAGCAGCCTCCGCAGGTCCGCCTCGAAGTCCTCCGGGCGGGCGCCGAAGAGACGCGGAGCCGAGTACGACATCGAGAACACCCGGGTGACCACGTCGTCCTCGGCGCGGTCGAGCACCTGCCCGCCGGGGACGACGAGGCGTTCGGACCCGGAGAAGTCCGCGCGGGCGGGGACCACGGCCTCCCCGCCCGGGGTCCCGTCCGGGAGCACGCCCCGGCCGGCCCGGCGGACCGGCCCCAGACACCGCGCCACGAGGCGACCGATCGCGGTGCGGGGCGCCGCCGGACGCGGAAACGCCCTCGAAGGACCGGACCTCCGTCTCGTCGTCGGCCACGGGGACCAGCGCCGGGCCTCGGCGAGCATCCCCCCGTCGGGGTCCACCCCGACGACCTCCTCGAAGAGGGGAGCGAGCGGCAGGGCGAGGGTGCCGGGACCGCACCCCACGTCGAGCAGGCGCTCCCGCCCGTCGAGCCCCGGCGCTCCGGCGAGGGCGTCTACGAGTCCCGGCGCGCAGGGCGGCCTCCCACGCCCGTAGCACGCGGCGGCGCCCGCGAACAACGTCTCGTCCCGCACCTGTCCGGCCGCCGTCTCCGCCCTCTCCTCCCCGGGCGCCCGCCCGCCCGCTCCCACCGCCCCGGACGCCCGTCACTCCTCCGGCGGCACGCAGAGCACCGGCACCGCCGACATGTGGAGCAGCTTGTGCGGGGTCGAGCCGAGGAGGGCGCCGCGGATCGGGCTCTCGCTCCAACTGCCGACCACGATGACCCGGGCCGCGTGGCGGGTCGCCGCGTCGATCAGGGCCTGGGCCGGCTTCTCGTCGATGACCTCGACGACGGTCGGCACGCCCGCCCGGTCGGCCTCCGCGACCGCGTGTTCGAGACCGGTGCGGCCGGCCTGCCGGATGGCGTCGTAGTGGGAGCGGTACTCCTCGCCGGTGGGGCCGGGGGCCGCCGCGCCGTAGACCAGGACGAGGGTCTCGCCGAAGGCGGCCGCCACCTCGACCGCGATCCGCAGCGCGCGGGCGGCCCCGGGCGACTCGTCGTAACCCAGCACGACCGACATCTCAGCCCTTCCCTCCGTGACCGTGACCGTCCCCGCCGCCCCGGATGCCCCGGACCACGTCCGGATCGGCCACCCCCGGGCGCTCGTCCCAGAACGCGGGCGCCCGCAGCCGCCACACGATCATGACGATCACCCCGGCGGCGGCGATGCCCAGGCCGATGACCAGCGGCGGGCCGAGACCGAGCCACGAGTCGCCGCTGTACGAGTTCTCCGGATCGGCCATGTCGGAGACCGACCGCACGAGGAGCCACGTCAGGAGTCCCGCGCCCACCAGCGGGCCGAGCCCGATCAGCAGGAAGTTGTGGAGGCTCTCGAAGAGGTGCCGGCGGTAGTACACCGCGCAGGCCACCCCGGTGAGCGCGTAGTAGAAGGCGATGAGCAGCGAGAGGGCGGTGAGCGAGTCCAGGAGCGCGTTCTCGCTGATCTGGTTCACCGTCAGGTACCAGACGATCGCGATCCCGGCGACCCACCACGTGCTCACGTCGGGGGTGCGGAACCGCGCGCTGATGTGCCCGTAGTGCGCGGGCAGCGCCCGGCGGCGGGCCATCGACAGGGCGGTCCGCGAGGCCGGGATGATCGTGGTCTGGGTGGAGGCGATCGCCGACGTGGACACGGCGAGGAGCAGCACCCAGTCCCAGCCGCCCAGGACGTCCCCGGCGAGCTGGGCGAAGACGAACTCCTCCTCGTCGGCGTTCTCGGCGAGGAACGCGGGACCGGCGTAGGCCACCACCGCGAACCCCACGGACACGTAGGTCACGAGCAGGATCACGGTCGACCACAGGCCCGCCTTGCCGGGAGCGGTCGCGGAGTCCTCGACCTCCTCGGTGAGGTTGACCGCCGACTCCCAGCCCCAGTAGATGAAGACGCCGAGTAGCAGCCCGCCGGTGAGGGCCGCGCCGCCCGCGCCGAACGGGTTCAGCCAGTCGAGCGCGGGCTCCACCGAGTCGTACGCGCTGGTCCCGGCGTACACCTCGGCGAGCGCCACGCACACGAAGACGAGCAGGAAGACGACCTGCGCCAGGATCAGCACGTTCTGCACCTTGGCCGACAGCTCGGTGCCGATCACGCACACGGCCGTCATCACGAGGATGAGCAGCACGGTGAGCAGTTGGCGCACGAACGCGTTCTCCACCCAGCCGTCGAGTCCGACGGCGAGCAGCCCGAAGCTCACGGCCACGTCGGCGAGCGAGCCGACGACCAGGACGCCGGTCATCGTGATGGCCCAGCCGCCCAGCCAGCCCGCCCAGGGGCCCATCGCGCGCGTGACCCACGAGAAGGTCGTGCCGCAGTCCTGGTCGACCTTGTTCAGGTAGTAGAACGCCGACGCGATCAGCAGCATCGGGACGAAGGACGCGACCATCACCCCGGGCGCGTAGATCCCCGCGAGCGCGACGATCGGGCCGATGACGGCGGCGATGGAGTACGCGGGGGAGGTGGAGTTCAGCCCGATGACGAGGGCGTCGACGAAGCCGATCGCGTCGTGCTTCAGATCCGCCGGCCGGTCCCCGGACGCGGGGTCCTCGACTGCCATGTTCCCTCGCTCCCGTTCCGCCGCTTCCGTTCGGCCGCTTCAGGTCCGCTCGGACAGAGCAGAGAGACGTGTCCCTCCACCGATCGTAGGAAGGAGCGGTTCCGCCCGCATGCCGGGCGGCCGGGGCCTCGTCCGTCCGGGGGGCGGGCCGCTAGCATCACGCGGGTCCGCCGCCCCGTCACGGAATGGAACGGAACGCCCGATGTCGAAGGACCTCGCCGGCTTCGCCGAGCTCTCCACGCCCCTGGTCGCCGACGCCTGCGTGCGGCTCGGGGAACCCCTGCGCGCCGCGCCCGCCGGGGTGCTGCCCGTCGTCGACGGGCAGCGGATCGCCGGACGGGCGCTCCCCGTGCGGCACTACGGAAGCGTCGACGTCTTCCTGGAGGCCTTCGCGCACGCGGAGCCCGGGGACGTCCTCGTCATCGACAACGCCGGGCGTCGCGACGAGGCCTGCATCGGGGACCTGGCGGTCCTGGAGGCCGGGGCGGCGGGCGTCGCCGGGATCGCCGTCTGGGGGCTGCACCGCGACACCCCGGACCTCGTCCGGATCGGACTGCCCGTCTTCTCGTACGGGCGCCACGCCCCCGGCCCCGTGCGCCTCGACCCCCGTGAGCCGGACGCGCTGCGCTCCGCGCGCTTCGGGGAGCACGAGGTCACGTCGGACGACGTGGTGTTCGGCGACGACGACGGGGTGCTGTTCGTGGCGGCCGACCGGGCCGGGGCCGTCCTGGAGGCCGCGCTGTCCCTCTTCCGCACCGAACGGGAGCAGGCCCGGCGCATCACGGCGGGGGAGACCCTGCGCGACCAGACCCGCTTCGACGCCTACCTCGCGGGCCGGGCCGAGGACCCCTCGTACACCTTCCGGCAGCACCTGCGCCGGATCGGCGGGGCGATCGAGGAGTGACGGGCCCGGGGCCGACGGGCCCGGACCCGGACTCGGGCCCGGCGCACGGGACTCAGCCCTCGAAGCCGACCGTGCCGTCCGGCAGGACCGCCTCGACCCGGGCGCCGTGCTCCACGGTCCGGCTCACCGTGCAGAACTTCTCGTGCGTCAGGCGCACCCCGCGCGCGAACACCTCCGCCGCCTTCGGGTTGTCGTCCGGCAGGTCGAACTCGTAGCTGACCCGGATCCGGCCCACCCGGCCGTCGTCCTCGGGGCCCGAGACCGACTCCACCACGATCCGCAGGTCGTCGTGGTCCACCGCCCGCGCGGTCCGGTCGATCACGAGCCCGCCGCAGCCGCCCATCGCGGCGAGCAGCAGCTCGACCGGGGTGAACGAGGGCTGCGCGCCGTCGTCGTCCGCGGCGGCCATCCGCACCTCCGCGCCCCGGTCGTTGCGGGCGGTCCAGTTCCGGTACCCGGTGCGGACGGTCTCGATCCGGTAGTCGGCCATGGCGGCGGGTCTCCTTCGTGCGCGTACGGTGGCCCGCCCACGGTACGCCGGGGCGGGCCGGCGGGCGCGCGCGGACGGACTCCGGCCCTGAGTAGCGCGGTACGGACGTCTGAGTACGCCGACCGATGTGCCGCCGGCCCGCCCGCCGCTTGACTGGGGCCATGACCTCCGAAGCCCGGCGCACCCGCCCCCTCCAGCACGTCACGGCCACCGGCACGGCCCTCGCCGTGGCCCTCGGGCCGGTGCTCGTCGGCGCCCTGATCGCCCGGTCGGTCGGCGCGGACCCGATGGCCTCCGTCAACGCCCTGATCGCGGGCGGCGGCCGGAGCGCCCGGATCTCCCGGGCCCAGCTCAGGAGCGGGGCGGGACTTCGCAAGGGCGCGGGCGTACGGCTCCGGTCGGGTGCGGGGCTCCGGTCCGCCGTGCGCCCCCGGTCCGGCTCAGTCGCGCGGCCTGCGCGCCAGGAGGAAGCCCTGCGGCGACTTCTCCCGGGGATCCGGCTCCCGCACCAGACGGGCCGACGCGACGAGGCCGGCCCCGGCCAGGAGCTCCGCGATCCGGTCGGGTGACCGGCGGTACACGTCGAGGGCGACCTCGTGTCCGTACGCCCGTTCCAGCCGTACCCGCTCGTCGCCCACCTTGAAGGCGATCAGGAGCCGCCCGCCCGGCGCGAGGACTCGGTGGAACTCCGTGAAGGAGGCCGTGAGTTCGTCCTCCGGCATGTGCACCGTCGAGTACCAGGACAGGACCCCGCCCAGTGAGGCGTCCGGCAGGTCGAGCGCCGTCATCGACCCCACCTCGAAGCGCGGCCCCGGGTGGGCCTCGCGGGCGACCGCGATCATGCCCGGCGACAGGTCCACCCCGAAGGCCTCGGCGCCGATGCTCCGCAGATGGGACGTCACCCGGCCCGTCCCGCAGCCGAGGTCCCCGATCGTACGGGGGCCACCGGACCGCTCCACCTCCTCCGCGAACCCGGCGATCACCGCCCGGTCCAGCGGCGCCGCGTCCAACCGGCCGGTGAGGAGCCGCTCGTAGTCGGCGGCGACGGTGTCGTACGAGCGGCGGGTGGCGGTGACGTGCGCGGCTTCGGTCATGACGGCACCCTACGGCCGCGCCGGAAGGCGGGAAGGGCGGTGGCCTGCCCCGAGGAAGGGGCGGGCCACCGTCGCGGCGCGACTTCGCCTTCGCGCCCGGGAGCGCGAACTCCCGTACGGGGGTGCCGCCCCGACTCGCGGGGCGGCACCGGTCGGTCGTCGGCCGGTCAGTGGCGCCGGCCGCGGGCGTCGGGGTCGTCCGGGTCCTCGAGGCCCTCGACCTCGATCTCCTCCTTGCGGACCTCGCCCGAGACGGTCTGCTCCTCCGTGACCTCGTCGGCCTTGAGGCTCACCCGCTCCACCGGGACGGTCCGGGTCTCCACGACGGGGCGCTCCTCGTGGAGGATGACCTCGTGCTCGGCCTCGGTGATCTCCGGGCCGGACAGGGCCTCGTCACGGTTGGCGTCCGTGATCGGCTCCCGCTCGATCCGCACCTCTTCGTGGCTCACGGGAATGGTCTGCTGGACCTCTTCGGTCACCACGTACTTGCGCAGCCTGACGCGTCCGGCCTCCGTGCGCTCGACGCCGACGTGCATCTGCTCCTCGGAGCGGGTCATCGCGTCGTCGTCCGTGCCCCTGGCGCGTCCGGCGGTGTCGCCCGCCATGTACCCCTCGGAGGTGCCCATGGGGCCGGTGGCGGTGCCGGTTCCCATCCCGGCCGCGGTGCCGGTGCCCGCGGCGGTTCCGGTCTCGCCGTGGGCCCAGCCGCCCTCACCGGGCTCGTTGGCCCGCTGCCAGGCGTCGTCCCACGCGATGCCGTAGTGCTCGAAGAGACGGTGCTCCTCGCTCTCGGAGAGGTGTCCGCCGGCGTCGACGTCCACGTTGGGGGCGTCCTTGATGGTGGACTTGGGGTACGGGACCTCCAGGTGGTCGTCGACCAGAGCCGCGTCCTTGATCGGGACGAAGGATTCACTGGTGCCGAACATGCCGGTCTTCACCGTCACCCACTCCGGAAGGCCGGTCGCGTCGTCGACGAAGATGTGCTTCGCGTCGCCGACCTTCTTGCCCTCCGCGTCGTAGACGGGATGGTCCAGCACGGCGTGGATCTGCTCTCGGGCGATCATGTCGACCCTCCTGCTCTCTCTCGTCTCGTTCACCACGCCTCTTACCAGACGAACGACAGAGAAACGGCACAAATCCATCTAATTATGTTGAATCATTAAACATGTGGACGCGGGGGCGGGGCGGGCGAGGACGAGCGAGGGCCCCACCGCTCCGCGGCGGTGGGGCCCTCGACGGGTTCCGGAAGGGTCAGGCGGCCGGCGGGACCCGGGGCGGGCGGCCCGCGCCGCGCGTCAGGACGTAGCCGCCGATGCCCGCGAGCGCCGCGAGGACGCCGCCCGCCACGGTCCAGAGCCAGCGGTCGGACCACCAGCCGGAGGACCAGCCGTCCTCCGGGGCCGCCGCCTCGACGGCGGACGGGCGGCCCGCGTCGGCGTCCGCCTCCGCCCGGTCGGCGGTCGTCGCGCCCGGCACGAGCGGCGCGGCGAGCGCCCCGTCCGTGGCGTGGGCGCCGCCCTCGTCCTTGACGTCCACCCCGAGCCGGGCGTCGAAGGGCTGGCCGAGGTCCTCGGCCGGCAGGCCCGTGACGGTCAGGCGTACGAAGTAGCTGCCGGGCAGCGGGTCGTTCGCCCAGGCGTCGGCCGAGGCGCGCACCGGGCGCAGCACGCAGGCGAGTTCCACCTTCGCCGCGTCCTTCGCGGCCGTGCGGGACTGCGCCCCGTACATGCACGGCTGGCGGCGCCGCAGCCCGTCGTACACGTCGATCCGCCAGGTGGAGGGGCCGTGCCGCAGGGCCGCGTCCGGCAGGGTGACGGCGGCGTTCACCGTCGGCCGCTGCCCGGTGTCCGCGGGGAACACCCAGTACAGGTAGTCGCCCGTGGCGGCCTGCGCAGTGGCCTGCTGTCCCGGGAGGAACCTCGCGGCGGTGCGGAAGGTGGTGCCCGCCTCCGTCGGACCCGCGGTGGAGCGGGTGTCCGGGGTCGCGGTGCCGGAGGGGGAGTCGGCGACGGCGGCCGGGCCCGCGAGCCCGAGCAGGGCCGCGCCCGCGAGCGCGGCCGCGGCGAGCGTGCGTACGGTGCGCATCAGTGGGTCCTCCAGACGGCGACGCGCCAGCGGGACAGCCAGCCCCAGATCAGACCGGCCAGGAAGCCGGCGAGCACCAGCGCGCCGAGCAGCCACCAGCCCCGGCCGAGACCGAACGAGGCCACGTCCGAGGCGCTCGAAGGACCGTCGACGACGTCCACGGCCAGCTCGATCGGCATGCCGGGCGTCGTCTTGACCGACGGGGGGGCGGAGAAGGAGTTGCTGACCTGGAGGCAGACCGTCTCGGCGGCCGGCTTGGCGTCGTCGGAGTCGGTGCCGGACAGCTCCGGCTTCGGATAGCGCAGCCCGGTCGATATCACGTCCGCGCGCCCGTCACCGGCCTCGGAGCCGCGGGTGATCTCCCGGCCGTGGCGGGTGACGGCGCGCAGCAGCACCCCGTAGTCGTCGTTGACGGCACGGTCGGCCGACACGCTGACGGAGGCGCGCAGTTCCTGGCCGGGCAGCAGGTCCACCCGGTACCAGCGGTGCTCGCCGAAGGTCTCGCGGTCCGTGTACAGACCGGGCTTCAGCTCCGGGGCGTCGGCGCACCGCGCGGCGCCCCGGGCGGCGACGGGCGTGACGGCCGGGTCGGCCGCGCGGTCGACCAACTGCCGCACGCGGCGCGAGAGTTCCTCGGTGCGGTGGACCGAGGTGTACGTGCCTCCGGTCGCCTCCGCGATGCAGGTGAGCTGCTGCCGGGTCCTGGCGTCCGGCACCAGGCCCAGGGTGTCGATGACGAGGTGGATGCCCTTCGCCGCGATCTCCCGCGCCACCTGGCAGGGGTCGAGCGGGGCGCAGGTGTCCTCGCCGTCCGTGATGAGCACGATCCGGCGGGTGGTGTCGCCGCCCTCCAGGTCCTTCGCCGCGCCGAGCAGCGCCGGACCGATCGGGGTCCAGCCCGTGGGGGCCAGGGTGGCCACCGCCGTCTTGGCCTCGGTCCGGTCGAGCGGGCCCACCGGGTAGAGCCGGCGGGTGTCCTTGCAGCCCTGCTTGCGGTCCTGTCCCGGATAGTCGGCACCCAGGGTCCGGATGCCGAGGCGCACCTCCTCGGGCACCGCGTCGAGGACCTCGTTGAAGGCCTGCTTCGCGGCGGCCATGCGGGACTTGCCGTCGATGTCCCTGGCCCGCATGGAGCCGCTGACGTCGAGCACCAGCTCGACCTTGGGGGGTTCCTTCGCCGTCGGCGCGTCGGCGGCCGCCTGCGTCGGCAGGAGCGCGGCGCCCAGGGCGGCGAGCAGCGCGCAGGCCCCGGTCGCCAGCCGTTTTCTCGTGATCATCGCCGGATCGTATTGACGATCGTCCGACAAACCAAAACGGGGGTGTCGACGGGGGCCCGAGGCGCTCGGTCTCAGCCGGAAGGAGCGGCGGGGCCCTCCGCGTCGCTCTCGGGGAGGGCCCGGGCCCGCACGGCGTGGGCGGGGTCCTGGTGCCCTCCGGAGGGCATGACGCGCACCTCGCCCCGGTCGCTGATCTCCGCGCGGATGATGCCGGTCGGGTCGGTGTAGATGGGATGGCCCCCGGAGCCCTTGTAGAGGGTGCGTTCCACGACCACGACGTCCTGGGTGGCGCCCGTGACGTCGGTGAACACCAGCTCGTATCTGGATATGCTCATTTGCCCTATTTTACGCTGTTATCGAACCGATCCTGTCCGGGGCTGTGGGAGCACCCCTCAGGCCGTACGGGACACGGCGTCCACCAGGTGCGCCAGGGCCGCCCCGAGGGCCGCCGCCCCCGGGCCCGCCGCACCGCCGGGTTCCGGCATGTAGAGGTCCCGGCGGATCTCCACCATCAGCGCGTGGACCCGCGGATCCCGGCCGTGGTGCGCCAGCGGGACATAGGTCCCGGCGAAGGGGCTGTCCGTCCCCACCCCGCCGAATCCGCCGAACGCCTCCCGCGCCGCGTCGAGGAGCGCGGGAGGCGTGTGGAAGGCGTCCGTGCCGAGGCAGACCGGGGGCCGGGGACCGCCGCCGTGCAGCTCGTACGGCAGCGGTTCGCTCGGATACGAGTGGACGTCGATCACCACCGCCCGGCCCGTCGCCGCCAGCCGGCCGGCCACGGCCCCCGCCACGCCCCGCGCGTACGGCGTGAAGTACCGGTCGAGCAGCGGCGCCGGGTCGAACCCGGCCGGCCGCAGCGCGGCCCGGTGCGTGGTGCGCGTGTAGACCGCCCCCATGCCGACGGCCGCCATCTCCTCCCGCTCGTCCGGAAAGCGCTCGGGGTCGACGACGAGCCGGGAGAGCCGGTTGACGAACCGCCAGGGGGCCGTGCCGGCCGCCGCCGCGGCCGCGGCGGCGATCTCCGCCGTGTGCGCGTCGGTGATGTGGTCCAGCTCCCGCGCCAGTTCGTCGTCGCCGAGCAGGATCCCGGCCCGTACGTCGGCGGGCACGGCGCGGGAGGAGTGCGGCACGTGCAGGAGGACGGGGGAGTCCGGGGCGCCGGGGAGGAGGGCGAAGGAAGGGGCGCGGGAGGTTTCGGCCGTGGCGGCGCGCGGAGTCTCGGTCATGCCGGGATCCTCTCCCGACCCCGCCCGCGGCGTCACGAAACCGCTGGTTAGAGTGGTGGGAGGTTGCGCCGCCGCACCAGGACCGGGTGCGAGACCGGGCCGACTGCCGACCACAGGGACCCGTACGGCCACCCCTGCCCCCGCTTCGCCCGGCCCACGGCCGCCTGTCCCGGAAACGTCGCATCGCATGAGCACCGACACCGCCCTGTCCCCCGAGACCACCCCCGCCGCCCCCACGGCCCCCGCCGCTTCCGGATCCGCCGCCCCCGGCCCGGACGCGCCCCGGCGGCCGAGGATGGCCGGGCGCGCCCCGGCCCGGCCCGCCCCCGCGGCCGCCGTCCACGGTGTCAGCGCCGCCACGGCCGCCCTCCTCGGACTCGTCGGCCTCGGCGCCCTCCTCCACGAACCCGTCCTGATACCCCCGCTGGCCGCCAGCGCCGCCCTGGTGCACTGTGCCCCCGCACTGCCCCTCGCCCAGCCACGGAGCGTGGTCGTCGGCCATCTGCTCGGAGCCGCCGCCGGATACGCGGCGGGCGCCGCCGCGAGCGGCAGCGCCTGGGCCGCCGCGCTCGCCGCCGGCGTCACCCTCGCGCTCACCACCCTGGCCCGGACCCCGCACTCCCCGGCCTGCGCCACCTCCGTCGTGATCGTGCTCCAGGCGCCCGCCCCCGGCCGGTTCGTCCCCCTCCTCCTGGGCTCCACGATCCTGCTCGTCCTGACCGCGTTCGCCGCCTCCCGCGTCCGGCGCGCGGCGCCGAGGTACCCCGCCTACTGGTGGTGACCCCGGGCCCGGCGCCCGCGTGAGCCCCGGCCGGGCGACCGTACGCCCTCCCGCCGTGCGCGTGTGCGGGCGCCTGTGACCCGATGCGCCCCGGCGTTCCGCGCCCCCGCGCGCCCTCCGCGGGGGTGATCGCGTCAACTTCCGTCCGGTTCCAGTCGGAAACCCCCCTGGGGGCCCGGGTTGTTCACGGTCCGGCCCACCAGTGCGCATTACCCTTCGTTGGTCTTCGCTTGACCGTGTCTTGGTGAAGCGTGATGCCGGTGTGACTCCGGAGAGGGACGTGCCGCGCCCGGCCGCGGGCCGTCCCGGACCGCCCTGGTCCGTCCCGTCCGTCCGCGCGACCACCGGCCCGTCCCCGCTCCTCGGATCCCGTGAGGGGAGATCCGCATGCCGTCCTCCTCGTCCCGCCCCCGGCAGTTCCCGAACCTCCGGCAGTTTCCGCACCTCCGGCAGGACTTCGCAGCCTCCCTCGTCGTCTTCCTCGTCGCCCTGCCGCTCTGCATCGGCGTGGCCGTCGCCTCCGGCGTGCCCGCCGAACTCGGCCTGATCACCGGCATCGTCGGCGGCGTCGTCACCGGCCTCATGCGGGGCAGCAGCCTCCAGGTCTCCGGGCCCGCCGCCGGCCTCACCGTCCTCGTCCTGGAGGCGGTCCGGGCCTTCGGCCTCGCCGCCCTCGGCGTCATCGTGCTCCTCGCCGGACTGCTCCAGATCCTCATGGGCCTGCTGAGGTGGGGCCGCTGGTTCCGGGCCATCTCCCTCTCGGTCGTCGAGGGCATGCTCGCCGGCATCGGCCTCGTCATCGTGGCCGGCCAGCTCTACGCCGCGGCCGGACTCGACGCCCCCGACTCCGGCCTCGCCCGGCTCGCCGGCCTCCCGGCCGCCCTCGTCCGCGCCCTGACCTCCACCGCCAATCTGGTCCCGCTCGTCGTCGCCGCCGGCACGGTCCTCGTGATCGTGGGCTGGCGGCACCTGCCCCCGAGGGCGCGGGCCGTGCCCGGCGCGCTCGTCGCGGTCCTCCTCGCGGCCCTCGCCACCGCCCTCCTCGACCTGCCCGTCGCCACCGTGCGGGTGAGCGGCGTCCTGGACGCCGTGCGCGTGCCCGGCGCGGACGCCTTCGCCGGCCTGGCCGACCTCGCCCTGCTCGGCACCGTCCTCGCCTTCGCGCTGATCGCCTCGGCGGAGTCGCTGTTCAGCGCGGCGGCCGTGGACCGGCTGCACGACGGACCGCGCACCGAGTACGACAGGGAGCTGCTCGCCCAGGGGGTCGGCAACACGGTCTGCGGTGTGCTCGGCGCCCTACCCATGACCGCGGTGATCGTCCGCAGTTCGGCCAACGTCCAGGCGGGGGCCAGGACCAAGGCCTCCCGGGTGCTCCACGGCGCGTGGCTGCTCCTCTTCGCCGCCCTGCTGCCCGCCACCCTGGAGTACGTGCCGCTCGCCGCGCTCGCCGGCATCCTCGTCCACGCCGGCTGGAAGCTGATCCCCTTCAAGGGGCTGGTCACGCTGTGGCGCGGTCACCGGGGCGAGGCGCTCGTCCTGGTCGCGACGGCCGTGGCGATCGTCACGGTCAACATGTTCGAAGGGGTCCTGATCGGACTCGTGCTCTCCGTCGCCAAGGCGGCCTGGGACGCCTCCCACCTCCGCGTCGAGCGGACCGACGACGGCCACGGGCCGGTGCGCGTCAGCCTGTCGGGGAACGTCACCTTCCTGCGGCTGCCGAAGATACTCGACACGCTCGAAGCCCTCCCGGGGGACCGCCCGGTCGAACTGGACCTCTCCGGGCTCCAGCACCTCGACCACGCCTGCCGCGCCGCCCTGGAGACCTGGGCCGAACGCCACTCCGCCGCCGGCCCCGACTCCGTACGGCTGCACGGCCCGCCGGAGCACGCCCCCGGCCGGCCGGCGGACGGCGAACCCGCGCGGACGGGTTCCTGACCCGCGGTCACCTCCACGTGTCCGTGAGGGAGATCGGGGATGAGGGCGCCGGTCCGGGGTACCCGATGACCGTCCAACCCACTAGGGAGGAATCATGGGTCTGGGAGCTTTCATCATTCTGATCGCGGTGGGGGCCATTCTCACGTTCGCGTCCGACTGGCAGATGGAGGGCGTCAACCTCGATCTGGTCGGTCTGATCCTCATGGCCGTCGGCATCATCGGCACGGCGGCCTACGTCAGCGTGCTGCGCCGGCGCCGGATGATCGTCCCCCCGGTCGCCCCCACGGTCACCACCGAGGACGACCGGAGGGACCTGCTCTGAGCGAATGAGCGAACGGAACGCCACCGCTGCCGTCACCGTCACGGAGACACGACACGAGTCCCGGAGACACGACGCGGGACACGGGACGAGAGGGGTGGGGGGGCCGGGGGGGGGGGGGCCCCCCCCCCGCCCCGGGCCCCCCCCGCCCCCCCCGGGGGGGGGGGGGGGGCGCGCCCCCCCCCCCCCCCCCCCCCCCCCCCCCCG
>NZ_JBIAEA010000001.1:0-214438 GCF_042868165.1 Streptomyces sp. NPDC007872 | reverse complement strand
GCTGTGTCTCCTTGCCCCACCCCACCCCCCCCGCCGCGCCCCCCTCCGCGGCCCCCCCCCCCCGGGCCCCCCGGGGGGGGCCCGGGGGCGGGGGGGGGGGCCCCGGCGGGGGGCGGCCCCACCCCTCTCGTCCCGTTCCCGTCCCGTCCTCCGCCGTGTCCGGCGGGACGGACGCCCCTCACCGGTCCACCGTCACCGCCGCGTGGATGGTCTTGCCGTCCGGCCGGGCGTCCACGGTGACCTCCCGGCACAACCGCAGCACGATCGGCCAGCCGAAGCCGCCGGGGCGCAGCTCGTCGTGGAGCTCGTGGCGCGGCGCCTCCCCGCTGGCGTCCGCCACGGACACGGTCACGCGGTCGGGGCCGACGGCGATGCCGAAGTCGGTGACCCCGCCGCCGTGCCGGTGCGCGTTCGTGACCAGCTCCGACGTGACGAGCAGCAGGTCGTCGACCTGGCCCGGCGGCAGCGGACCGAGGGCCGCGAGCGTGTGGCAGACCAACTCCCGCGCCTGCGCGGGCGTACCGACCGGCGACGGCCCGTACGATCCGGCGCCGGGGCGGCCCGTCGGGGCCGCCGGCGTACGGGACCGGGTGTCGCTCCGAATGTTCATCACATGGTCCCTTTCTTACCGATTCCTCAACAGGTGACGGAATTCGCCTGCCCGTTCGCACAGAAGTGATGCACGCCACTCCGACCGGAGCGGAAGTCGCGTTTCGGGGAGTGCGCCCGGGAAGTGGGGGTACGAGAACCGGAACTGCTGAACGGACCGTGAGAAAGAGGAGGTTGTCGCGTGCGGACCGAGACGGCCGAAGTGATGGCGACGTACGTGACGAGCGGTACGTGCGAGGACCTGCCCGTCCTGGAGGCCCCCCACGAGGTGGCACCCCAGGACGCCCGCACCCTGACGAAGGTGTTCCTCCGCGAACTGGCGGAACGGGAGGAGGGCACCGAGGCGTACCAGTACGTCCGGAACACCCTGATCGAGATCAACATGTCGCTCGTGCGGTACGCCGCGGGGCGGTTCCGCGCGCGGGCCGACGAGATGGAGGACATCGTCCAGGTCGGCATGATCGGCCTGATCAAGGCGATCGACCGCTTCGACCTCTCGCGCGAGGTGGAGTTCGCGACCTTCGCCGTGCCGTACATCGTGGGCGAGATCAAGCGCTTCTTCCGGGACACCACCTGGGCGGTGCACGTGCCCCGCCGGCTCCAGGAGGCGCGCGTCGAGCTGGCGAAGGCGACCGACGAGCTGAGCTCGCGGCTCGGCCGGGCCCCCCGGGTCGCGGAGCTGGCGATGCTGATGGGACTTCCCGAGGAGGAGGTGGTCGAGGCCCAGATCGCCTCGAACGGATACAACTCGACCTCGCTGGACGCCGCGATCAGCGGCGGCGACGAGGAGGACGAGGCGGCCCTGGCCGACTTCATCGGCGAGGAGGACCCGGCCCTCGCGCTCTTCGAGGACTTCCACACCCTCGCCCCGCTCGTGGTGGCCCTCGACGAACGCGACCGGCTGCTGCTCCACCTCCGCTTCGTCGAGGAGCTGACGCAGGCGCAGATCGGCGAGCGGCTCGGCGTCTCCCAGATGCATGTCTCGCGGCTCCTGGCCCGCAGCCTCAACCGCCTGCGCGAGGGCATGTTCGAACAGCCGCGCGCCACTCGCTGAGCGCCCGGCGCCCACCGACGACAGGGCTCCCGCTCCGATTCCTCCGGAGCGGGAGCCCTGTTCCGTACGCGGGCGTCCGGCGGCTACGGACGCGCGGCGATGAAGGAGGGGCGCCGGACCGGGGCCGCGAAGGGCGCCTCCGGCAGGTTCTCCACGCTGTTGAAGACCAGGAACACGTTGCTCCGGGGGTACGGGGTGATGTTGTCGCCCGACCCGTGCAGGGCGTTGCAGTCGAACCAGGTGGCCGAGCCGGCGGCGCCCGTGAAGTGCCGGATGCCGCACGCCTCGGCGAAGGTGGTGAGCGCCTCGTTCGAGGGTGTCCCCGCGTCCTGCATCTGGAGCGACCTCTTGTAGTTGTCCCGGGGGGTCTCCCCGGCACAGCCCAGGAAGGTGCGGTGCGAACCGGGCATGATCATCAGGCTGCCGTTGGTGGTGAAGTTCGGCGTGAGCGCGATCGACACCGAGACCGTCCGCATCTGCGGCAGACCGTCCTCGGCGTGCCAGGTCTCGAAGTCGGAGTGCCAGTAGAAGCCGCTGGCGCCGAAGCCCGGCTTCACGTTGACCCGCGACTGGTGCACGTAGACGTCCGAGCCGAGGATCTGGCGGGCGCGGCCGACGACCCGCGGGTCCTCGGCGAGCCGGCCGAAGACCTCGCTGATCCGGTGCACCTCGAAGACGGAGCGGATCTCCTGGGAGCGGGGCTCGACGACCGCCCGCTCGTCGGCCCGGACGGCGGGGTCGGTGACGAGCCGGTCCAGCTCCGCCCGGAGCTCGCCGACCTCGTCCGGGGTGACGAGCTCGTCCACCGTGACGAACCCGTCGCGGTCGTAGTCCTCCAGCTCGCGCGCCCAGAAGGGGCCGGGTGTGCCGGGCTCGGACCACACGACGGGGTCCTTGCGGCCGATCAGCTCCTCCCCGGGGCCGCGGGTGGGGTAGAGGTCGACGGGGCGGGTGGGTGCGGAGGCCATGGGGCGGTGTGCCTTCCTTTCGTGCGTCTGGTGCGTCTGGTGCGTCTGGCGCGGGGGAGTGCGCCGGGTCAGGCGGCGTCGTCCGCGGCGTCGGCGTCGGTCGGCTCGGACTCGGGCTCGGTGAGCAGGGGGTAGACGCCGTTCTCGTCATGGTCCTCGCGCCCCGTCACGGGCGGGTTGAAGACGCACAGGCAGCGGAAGTCCCGCTTGACCTTGAGGGTGTGGCGCTCGTGCCCGTCGAGCAGGTACATCGTCCCGGGCACGATCGTGTGGGTGAGGCCCGTCTCGTGGTCGGTGAGCTCGGCTTCGCCCTCCGTGCAGACGACGGCCTCGACGTGGTGCGCGTACCACATGGACGTCTCGGTCCCGGCGTACAGCACCGTCTCGTGGAGGGAGAAGCCGACCCGCTCGCGGGCCAGGACGATGCGCTTGCTCTCCCAGGTGCCCGAGGCGGCCTTCACGTGCCGCTCGGTGTTCTCCAGCTCGTCGAAGGAACGGACGATCACGGGGATCTCCTTTCGCGGATGTCGCGGATGTCGCGGATGTCGCGTGTTTCGCGGTGTGGGGTGCAGGGCGGTCTCAGGCGGTGTGGCGGACGGAGCGGGCCAGGATGCCGAGGCCCTCGTCGAGTTCGTCGTCCGTCGCGGTCAGCGGCGGGAGCAGCTTGACCACCTCGCCGTGCGGTCCGGACGTCTCCAGGAGCAGGCCGGTCTCGAAGGCGCGCCGGCACACGGCGTCGGCACGCTCCCCGTCGGCGAACTCCAGGCCCCACACGAGGCCGCGTCCGCGCACCGCGACGCCCGACCGCTCGTCGTCCCCGCACAGGTCGAGCAGGGCGCGCTCCACCCGGTCGGCCCGGTGCAGGGTGCGCTCGCGCAGGGCGCCGTCGCGCCAGTACGCGTCGAGGGCGGCGGTGGCGGTGACGAAGGCCGGGTTGTTGCCGCGGAAGGTGCCGTTGTGCTCGCCCGGCTCCCACACGTCGAGCTCCGGGCGGAACAGGCAGAGGGCCATGGGCAGGCCGTAGCCGCTGATGGACTTGGACAGGGTGACGATGTCGGGCGTGATGCCCGCCTCCTCGAAGGAGAAGAAGTCACCGGTGCGCCCGCAGCCCATCTGGACGTCGTCCACGATCAGGAGCATGTCGTGGCGGCGGCAGAGGTCCGCGAGGGCGCGCAGCCACTCGGCGCGGGCCACGTTGATCCCGCCCTCGCCCTGAACGGTCTCGACGATGACGGCCGCCGGGTGGTCGAGGCCGGAGCCCGGGTCCTCCAGGAGCCGTTCGAACCACAGGAAGTCGGGGACCTGCCCGTCGAAGTAGTGGTCGAAGGGCATCCGGGTGGCGTGGGGGAGCGTCACGCCCGCCCCGGCCCGCTTGGCGGAGTTGCCGGTGACGGCGAGCGAGCCGAGCGACATGCCGTGGAAGGCGTTGGTGAAGGAGACGACGGTCTCCCGGCCGGTGACCTTGCGGGCGAGCTTCAGGGCCGCCTCCACCGCGTTGGTGCCGGTGGGGCCGGGGAACATCACCTTGTAGGGCAGGGCGCGGGGCTCCAGGACCGTCGAGCGGAAGGTCTCCAGGAAGTCGCGTTTGGCGGTCGTCGACATGTCGAGGCCGTGGGTGATGCCGTCGTCGGCGAGGTAGTCGAGGAGGGCGCGCTTGAGGACCGGGTTGTTGTGCCCGTAGTTCAGCGAGCCGGCTCCGGCGAAGAAGTCGAGGTACGGCCGCCCCTGCTCGTCGTACAGCCTGCTGCCGGAGGCGCGCTCGAAGACGACGGGCCAGGCGCGGCAGTAGCTGCGGACCTCCGATTCGACGGTCTCGAAGACGGAGGAGGGGGCGAGGTCGGTCAGGGTCACGGAGTCTCTTCTCCAAAGGGGGTGCGGGTGCGGGCGGGAAGGGCTGCCTGGCGGCTCAGGGGGCCGCGGAGCCCAGGGGGCCGATGCGGTAGAGCACCTCGGCCTCGTGTCCCGCCGTGGGGAAGGAGGCGGCCGGGAAGAGGATCTCGCGCGTCACCTCGGCGCCGTGACGGCGCGCGTAGGACCGGAACATCCGGTCGGACGCCAGGTTTCCCGGCGTGACGGTCGCCTCCACGCGATCGAGTCCGTGCCCGGCCGCCACGCGGGCGGACAGGGCGTCGAGCAGGGCCCCGGCTACCCCGCTTCCGCGGTGCGAATCCTCCACGGCGACCTGCCAGACGAAGAGCGTGCCCGGCGCTTCGGGCCGCAGGTATCCGGTGACGAAGCCCACCGGGCGTCCGGAGGCGTCACGGGCGACGGCGGTCGTGTCGGCGAAGTCGCGGCACCACAGCAGGTAGCTGTACGGGGAGTTGAGGTCCAGCTCTCCCGAGCCGCGGGCGATCCGCCAGAGGTGGGCGCCGTCCTCGATCCCGGCCGGACCGATGGAGAGGCCTTCGTTTCCGCACGTCGTAGGGGCGATGGTCTGAGCAGTGGTCATGGGCGCCGAAGGTACCCAGCGGATCCGAGAACTTCCTGGGGCTGGGGTGTTGTTCGAGCAAGGAGTACGTGATAGGTGCACTTACCGGGCTCGTGAGGTGAATCCCACCTTCCCCCTACGGCGAATCGACTCGAAGGCCGACAAACTGACCGTTTATAACGGATGGATAACGGCTCTGATGTTTGAGATTCACTCCCTCAAAGAGCGTGAGACGATTCCGAGTTTCGCGTTTGAAGCCGTGAAGAGCGGTGATGTGTAGGGGTCACCCCGTGCCGCGCCGTCCTCGTGACGCGGCACGGGTGATCCGGTCGGCCTACCAGATCGCCTCGACCCACTCCGGGTGGTCGACGAACGGGTTCCGGTTGCCCTGGTAGGTGCCGAAGATGAGGTCGTTGCGGCGCTTCTCGAAGGCGCTCGGCGGATCCAGCTCGTTCCACTGCTTCAGGACCGAGAGCCGGCCGTGGTACGGGACGCTGCCGTTGGACGTCGACTCGTTGGGCTCCAGGTCCGCCCAGGCGTCGCCGCCCTCGTAGCGGACGGCCATGTAGAGGAGCATCCGCGCCACGTCGCCCTTGTCCGCGTCGCGCGGCTCGAAGGAGTTGCTGTCCGTGTAGCTGCCGGGCGCGCCGCTGACCGGGCTGCCGCCGTTGTCGAAGTCCTTGTTGCCGCGGATGCCGTTGACCTGGACGTCCGCCGCCCGCAGGTGGTGCAGGTCGGTGCCGGGCCCGGCCGAGGTGCCGAAGTTGCCGTGGGACTGGGCCCAGGTGTGCTCGCGGTTCCAGTCGCCCACGTCGCCCCCGTTGAGGGACTTGCTCCGCGAGACGCCGCTGTAGAGCAGGACCACGTTGTTGGGGTTGTTCGGGTCCTGGTCGGTGGTCTTCAGCGCGTTCCAGACCGCGTCGTACGAGATCTTGCTCTGGCTGCTGATGATGGTGTGCAGCGAGGACTTGAGGGCCGGACCGGTCTTGCCGACCGCGTCCTTGTAGTACGTGCTGTCGTACGGGGAGGCCGTGGCGCTCGCGGGGGTCGCGGCGACCGCGGGGAGGGTGAGGGTGACGAGGGCGGCCGCTATGGAAGCCGCCCAGACCTTCCGACGGCGGGGCTGTGCAACGGACATGGGGGGTGCCCTTTCCCGGTGGGTCACGCGGCGGAGCGCGGCGCCCGGCTCAAGGACGCCGCGCTCTACGCGTGTTGACTTCTTGTCAGCCGGGAGCGTGGCACGGGGGAGTGGCCCACCGTGTAACCGGGAGGAGGCGTTTCCGTGACGTTCTCGCATACGCGGGCACCGAAGGGTCCCGGAGGCCGTCCGGAGCGCACCGGGAGCCTGTCCGGAGCCCCCGCCCAGGGCCCCCGTCTGGAGCGTGCCCGGGGTCCCGTCCCGAGCGTCGTCAGGCGCCCCGGACGTCCACCGGCATCCCCTTCGGCTCCTTGATCCGCTTCATGATGATCTGGGAGTTGACCTCGGTGACCCCGGTCAGCGTCGTCAGCCGCTCGATCCACAGCCGTTCGTACGCCGCCAGGTCCGCCACCGCGATCCGCAGCAGACAGCCGGGACTCCCGAAGAGCCGGTACGCCTCGATCACGTCCGGCACGTCCCGGAGCGCCTCCTCGAAGGCCTCCACCGTCTCCCGGTCCCGCCGCACCTCCACCGAGACGAGCACTTCGAAGCCCCGCCCCACCGCCTCCGGATCGATGATCGCCCGGTAGCCCCGGATCACCCCGTCCTGCTCCAACTGGCGCACCCGCCGCAGGCAGGGGGAGGGGCTGAGCCCCACCCGCTGGGCCAGCTCCTGGTTGCTCAGTCGGCCGTCGTCCTGGAGCTCGCGCAAGATGTGGAGATCGATTCGGTCCATGGCGCAACATCCTGCCACGATGAAACATTTCAGCGGCTCATTCGGCAATCGCATTGCGCACTGTTTGTCCTATCCTTGCGGACTCGGAGGCCTCCGGAGGAGCCTCCCGCGAGCCCTTCACCACGGGGGCGGAGCCCCTTTCGGTACGGAGTCGAGGACAGCAGCCATGAAGCGGACGCACGACGGGGAAGCGCGCAGGATCGTCGTCATCAGCACCGGCGGCACGATCGCCAGCCGCTGGCAGGGCACCGGCTACGCGGCCGACGCCTCCGGCAGCGACGTCCTGGCCACCGCCCCCCTCCCCGAGGACGTCACCGTCGAGGTCGTCGACCTCTTCAACGTCAACAGCTCGCGCATGACCGCGGCCCACCAGCTCGCCCTCCTGCGCACCGTCCACGAGACGCTCGCCGACCCCGGCGTCGACGGCATCGTGATCACCCACGGCACCGACACCCTGGAGGAGACGGCCTTCCTCCTGGACCTCCACCACACCGATGCCCGCCCGGTCGTCCTCACCGGCGCCCAGCGCCCCTTCGGCACCGGCGACGGCGACGGCCCCGGCAACCTCTACGACGCGCTCCAGGTCGCCTCCACCGTCCGCGACCTCGGCGTCCTCGTCGTCTTCGACGGACGCGTCCACGCGGCGCGCGGCACCGTGAAGTACCGCACCCTGGCCGCCGACGCCTTCTCCGACCCGACGGCCGAGCGCCTCGGCCGCGTCGGCTTCTCCCGCGTCGACGTCGAGCGACGGCCCGAGCGCCCGGCCCCGCTGCCCCTCCCCGCCGCCGCGCGCACGGCGGAGTCCGGCGCCGCCCCGCTGCCCCGCGTCGACATCGTGACCCACCACTCCGACGGCGACCCGTTCCTCCTGAACGCGGCCGTCGGCGCCGGCGCCCGGGGCATCGTCCTCGTCGCCACCGGCGCGGGCAACGCCACCCCGGAGATCGTCGCCGCCGTCGCGGACGCGGTGGCCCGGGGCGTCCTCGTCGCCGTCACCACCCGCGTCCCCTCGGGGCCGCTCGCCGAGATCTACACCGGCGGCGGCGCGGTCGACCTCGTCGCCGCCGGGGCCCTGCTCACCGGCACCCTCCGGGCCGCCCAGGCCCGGATCGCCGTCCTCGCCGCGCTCCTCGCCGAGGAGGGCGGCGCGGGCGACCCCGCCCGCGCCACCGCGCTCCTGCGCCGGCTCCTCGACGGCCCGGTCCGCGCGGAACCGGCCCTCGCCACCGGCGGCTCCCGCTCGGCCCCGGCCGTCCCCGCCCGCGCCTGACCGGCGGGGCACCCCCAGGACCCCGGCTCGCGGACGGCGCCCCCCAGCCCGTCCGCGAGCCGGAATCAACCCGCCGCGCGCGTCACGCCAGCCGCAGGGTCACGAACGGAACCGTGTCCCCCGGCAGGACGTACCGCTCCACCTCCACGAAGCCCCGCGCGAGCGCGAACCGCAGCCCCTCCTCGTTGGAGACCAGGACCACCGTCTCCACGCCCCCGTCGCCCAGCGTCCGCGCGTGCGCGAGACCCCGCTCGTACAGCGCCGTCCCGAAGCCCCGGCCCCGGAACCCGGGCAGCGTCCGGGCGATGACGGTTGCCGCCGCCGTCTCCCCGTCCGGCGGACGCACCGTCGAGCAGCCCACCGCCACGTCCCCGAGGTAGGCCACGTCCAGCAGGTTGCGGCCCGCGCGCTCCCGCACCTCGTCGAGCGAGAGGACGGCCGTGGGAACGACCGTGTTGTGGACGGCGCGCCAGTCCGCGAGCCCCGCCCCGCTCCGGGCCCGCTCGATGTGAAGATCGTTCATCCGGGCAGCCAACCGCCTCCCGTCCGGTCGGTCAACCGCTTTCGCGGCCCCGGGAGGGCGCGTCCGTACGGGTGAGGGCACGGGACCGACGGCAGCCCCGCCCGCCGAACGGGTACGGATCGCTGCACTGTCCCTCCGGTCAGATCGCCGCTCCGCCCCCCGGTCAGGAGGAATGCCGTCCCATGCCCGTCCGCAAGGGCGCCCCCGCGCTGCTGAGCGCCGGCACACTGTGTGCCGCCCTGCTGCTCAGCGCCTGCGGGAGTCCCGCCGCCCCGCCCGCCCCCGTCCCCACTCCGACCACCCCGGCCACCACGCCCGCGCCCGCCGACGGCGCCCACCCCGGCCCGCCGGGCAGGGCCGCCGGCAGCCCCGCCGCCGCCCCGCTCCCCGAGACGCCGCTCCCCGGCGTCGGCCCCGTCACCCGCGCCTCCGTCCCGGACGGCACCTCCCAGGCCCTCGTGGTCACCGGCACGTCCCCCGACTCCAGCACCTCCACCGCGACGCTCTACGCCCGCGACCCGGCCACCGGCTGGAAGGCCCAGGCCGGCCCCTGGCCCACCCACAACGCGCTCCGGGGCTGGACCGCCGACCACACCGCGGGCGACCTGCGCACCCCCATCGGGGTCTTCCGGCTCGGCGACGCGGGCGGCCGGCTGCCCGACCCCGGCGCCCTCCTGCCGTACGACCAGGACGAGCAGTTCGCGATCAGCGGCACCGGCTTCGTGGGCGAGCCCCTCGAAGGCTCCTTCGACCACGTCATCGCCATCGACTACAACCGGGTGCCCGGCCGCAGCCCCCTCGACAAGGAGCGCCCCCTCGGCGCCGAGAAGGGCGGCGGCGTCTGGATCCACGTCGACCACGGCGGCCCCACCCAGGCCTGCGTGACCCTGGAGCGCGAGGACCTGCGCGAACTGCTCCGCGCCCTCGACCCGGCCCGCGAACCCGTCGTGGTCATGGGCCCCGCCACCGAACTGGCCCGCTGACACCGCCCGTCCGCCACGCACGCCGAGGGGCGCCCGGCAGAGAGCCGGGCGCCCCTCGGGGTCCGTCGGGGGTCCCTCCCGTCCCCCGGTCAGCTCCCGCCGGACGCGATCGCCCCGTGGAACGACGCCGTGTGGCTGCGGACCTGATCCGGCGACAGGTACGCGTCGGTGTACTCGAAGTCCTTCAGCGTCCCCGCCTTCGAGGCCAGGAACCCGGTCCGCACGTAGTCGTCCCCGGCCAGGGCGTTGAGCACCCAGTTCGTCATCACCCGGGTCTTGGCCACGTTGGTCCGCAGCGCGCCCCAGTGGTAGGCGCGGGCCACGGCCTGCGCCGGCATCCCGTGCAGCTCGACGCCGAGCGGCTTCGACACGCCGTCCATCCCGCCGAGGTCCACCACCAGCCCCAGGTCCTTGTGCCGGTACGGGTGGAGCGGCTCGCCGCGCAGGGTCGAGACCAGGTTGTCGGCGACCGCCTTGCCCTGCCGCATCGCGTGCTGGGCCGTCGGCGGGCAGATCGCCCCCTCCTCGCCCTTGGCGAGGTCGGGCACCGCCGCCGCGTCCCCGAGCGCCCACACCCCGTCGAGCCCCGGCACCGCCATCTCGGGCGAGACCACGGCCCGGCCCTTGAGGGTCTCCGTGCCGAGCGTGCCGATCAGGGGGCTCGCCGCCACCCCGGCCGTCCAGATGAGGGTCCGGCTCGGCAGCACCCGCCCGTCCGTGAGCGTCACCGTCTTCTCGTCCACCGAGGCCACCGAGACGCCGAGCGACACCTCGATGCCGCGCCGGGTCAGGATGTCCGTCGCGGCCTTGCCCAGCTTCTCGCCCAGCTCGGGCATGAGCCTCGGCGCGATGTCCACCAGGTGCCACTTGATGAGGTCGGGGTCGAGCCGGGGATACCGCTTGACCGCGTTGTGGGTGAGCAGTTGGAGGCAGGCCGCCGTCTCCGTCCCGGCGTAGCCTCCGCCGACGACCACGAACTGCAGCCGCGCGGCCCGCTCCGCCTCGTCGTTGCTGGCGTCTGCCAGGTCCAGTTGCGCGATGACGTGGTCGCGGACGTACACGGCCTCTGCGAGCGTCTTCATCCCGCGCGCGTGCTCGGTGAGCCCCGGGATGTCGAAGGTCCGGGTCACGCTGCCGGGCGCGAGCACGAGGTGGTCGTACGGCTCGTTCACGTACTCCCCGGAGATCGTCCGCACCACGCAGACCTTCGCGGCCGTGTCGATGCCGACCACCCCGCCGGGGACGATCCGGGTCCGGTGCCGTTCGCTGCGCCGCAGCGACAGGGCGACCGACTGCGGGGTCAGCACCCCCGCCGCCACCTGGGGGAGCAGCGGCAGATAGAGCTGGTAGGAGAACGGCGAAAGGAGCGTGATGACCGCCTCCCGCTCCGCCAGCCGCCGTTCGAGCCGCCGTACGCAGGCCACTCCGGCGAAGCCGGCGCCCACCACGAGAATCCTCGGTCGCGTCACGCTGTCCGCCCTTCCGTATGAGCGTGCATGGAGCCACGGGTTGTGGCTGAGTATGACCATGTGGCAATTTTTCGCTGACTATCCGTGGTTTACCCTTTTTATCGTCATTGCTGCAGGATCGCTCTTCGGCATGGTCCGCTTCGGCCCCGTGCGGCTCGGCGCCGCCGGCGTCCTCTTCGCCGGACTGCTGCTCGGCGCGCTCGACCCGGACATCGGTCCGGCCGTCCCCGCGGGCCTCTCCGTCCTCGGCCTCGCCCTGTACGTGTACACGGTCGGCCTGGAGGCGGGGCCCGCCTTCTTCCGCGAACTCCGCCCGCAACTGGCCGTGATGACCGGAGCCGTCGTCGCCCTCGTCCTCACCGCCCTCGCCGTCGGCTTCCTCGGCAGCACCGTCTTCGGCATCGACGGCCCCTATCTGGCGGGCGGCTACGCGGGCATCGGCACGACCACTCCGGGTCTCGCCGCCGCCCAGGCCTCCTCTCCCGATCCGGCCCAGCCCGCCACCGGTTACGCCATCGGCTACCCCCTCGCGGTCGTTCTCACCATCCTTTTCGTGGCCGGCATCGCCGCCGTGCGGAACTGGCCCTCCCGCCGCGACCCCGGCAGCGGCCTCCCCGCGGAGCTGATCACCCGTACCGTCGACGTCACCCGGCCGGTCCGCTGGGCCGACGTCCCCGGCGCCGCCGACGGCCGGCTCCTCGCCAGCGCCGACCGCCCGGCGGGCGGCGCCCCCCGGGTCGCCCGCGCGCTCGACGCCCTGGCCCCGGGCGACCAGGTCGTCCTCGTCGGTGGCCCCGAGGCCGTCGCCGCCGGCGTCGAGGCCCTCGGCACCCTGGCCCCCGCCCACCTCCTCGACCGGCGCGACGTCGTCGACTACCGGCGCGTCCTGCTCACCAACCCCGACCTCGCCGGCCGCACCGTCGCCGAACTGGGCCTGGGCGACCGCTACGGGGCCAAGGCCACCCGTGTCCGCCGCGGCGACCAGGACCTCCTGGCCCACGACGACCTGCTGCTCCAGCTCGACGACCGGGTCCGCGTCGTCATGCCCCGCGAACGCACCGCCGAGGTCACCGCCTTCCTCGGCGACACCGAGGCCAGGGTCAGCGAGGTCAGCGCCGTCAGCATGGGC
This sequence comes from Streptomyces sp. NPDC007872, assembly GCF_042868165.1. NCBI lineage: Bacteria > Bacillati > Actinomycetota > Actinomycetes > Kitasatosporales > Streptomycetaceae > Streptomyces > Streptomyces sp. NPDC007872. The sequence continues at coordinate 202,131 of NZ_JBIAEA010000001.1, read as the reverse complement.
CTCGGCCTCGCCGCCGGCTTCCTCGTCGGCATCCCGAAGCTCACCGTCGGCTCCACGGTCCTCTCCCTCGGCACCGCCGCCGGGCCCCTCGTCATGGCGATGGTCCTCGGCCGCCTCCGCCGCACCGGCCCCCTGGTGTGGGTGCTCCCGACCCGGGCCAACCTCACGCTCCGCCAGATCGGCCTGCTGCTCTTCCTCGCCTGCGTCGGCCTCACCTCGGGCTACGCCTTCCGCCGGGAGGCCTTCTCCCTCTTCGGCCTGAAGCTCCTCGCCGTGCTCCTCGTCGGCGCCCTGCTCAGCTACGCCCTGATGGTCCTCGTCGCCCGGCTCCTCGGCCAGAGCCGGCCCCGCACCATGGGGCTCCTCGCCGGCTACGTGGGCAACCCGGCCATCACCGCGTACGCCAACAGCCGCGTCTCCGACGGCCGGGTCAACACCGGCTACGCGACCCTCTTCGCCCTCGCGATCATCGTCAAGATCATCTGCATCCAGTTGATCGTCGGCCTCTGAGCCCCGCGCCCCGCGCCGGCCCTCCGCCCGGGCCCGCCCCCGTACGGTCCGCCGGGCGGCCCCCGTCCCGCGGCGGGACGGACGACACCGGGGGCAGCCGAACGGACGATCCCGTTCCGCCCGGGGAGGGGCGCTCCGGGGGTTACGGTGGCGCGATGACCGATCTCTGGCAGGAAGCCGCCCCGGGGGTCCTGCGGCTGCCCTCCGGGCGCCTGGTGCGCGGCCGGGGCCTGCGCCGCCCGCTGCCCGAGGGTCCCGCCCCGGCGTACGCCGTCCACCTCCTCGGCCGGACGCCCCCCGAGGTGCCCTGGGAGTCCGTCTGGCTGCGCTGGCCGGACTTCCGGCTCCCCGCCGACCGGGACGCGGCCCGTACCGTTCTCGCCGAGGCCTGGGAACGCGCCGCCGGGGAACGCGTCGAGGTCGCCTGCGGCGGCGGCCGGGGCCGCACCGGCACGGCCCTGGCCGTCCTCGCCGTCCTGGACGGGGTCCCGGCCGGGGAGGCGGTCGCGTACGTGCGCCGCCACTACGACCGGCACGCCGTGGAGACCCCCTGGCAGCGCCGCTACGTGCGCCGGTTCACGGTGTGAGAAGGGTGAGGAGGGGGCCGGTCCGGCTTCACGCCGTGACGCCCCCGAGGAAGGACAGCGCCCGCTCGGCGCACAGCGCCGCCGCGTCCGGCACGTAGGACGGCGTGCCGCGCTCCGTGAACAGGTGCGCGCCGCCCGGGTACAGGAAGAGCTCCCGGTCCGCCGCGCCCGCCACCAGCTCGCGCGCCGCCGCCAGGTCCCCCTCGCCGGCGAAGTACGGGTCGTCCTCCATCCCGTGCACCTGCACGGGCACGCCCTCCGGCCAGACCGTGCCGAACACGTCCGCCGGCACGCAGGCACCGATCAGCAGGGCGCCGCGCGCCCCGGGGCGGGTCTGCGCCAGCCTCTGCGCGGGCAGCACGCCGAGCGAGAGCCCGGCGTACACGAGGTCCTCCGGCAGCCCCTCGGCCGCCCGGCCGCCGCGCTCCACGAGCGTGTCGAAGCCGATCTCCTGCGCGTGTCCGGCTCCGGCCCCGAGATCGTCGAACACGCGCCCCTCGTACAGGTCGGGCAGGTGCACCGTGTGCCCGGCGCGCCGCAGTCCGTCGGCGAACGCCCGCACGCCCTCCGTCAGCCCGAGCGCGTGGTGGAAGAGCAGAACCCCGGCCATGTCGTCATCTCCTGGTCGCCGTGCGCGGCCCGCCCCCTCGCGGCGCGAGCCGTCCCGGGAGGCAGCATGGCGCACGGCACTGACAACGCCCCGGCCCGATGCGGGGGATCGTTACCGCTGCGGCCGGTGCGCGACGACGGCACCCGCGGCCTGGCCCACGACGCCCAGGGCACCCGTGACGCCCATCGCACCGCCCGGACCACCCTGGCCCATCGGACCGCCCTGGCCCATCGGACCCCCGGCGCCCATCGGGCCACCAGGACCCATCGGGCCGCCCTGGCCCATCGGACCACCCTGCCCCATCGGGGCCCCGGCGTGCTGCGCGCCCGCGTGGGCGACGCCGCCCTGCGGCGCGGGAACGCCCTGCGGCGGAACCTGGATGACCCGGCTCAGGTCCCGCAGGACCTCCTCCGCGGTCTGGCGGACGTCACCGGGAACATCCCCCCGTTCCCGTATGAGCTCGGCGTAGATCGGTGCCGTGCCGTCCGCGTGGTTCATGGGGCTCGCTTCCTTCGTCTGCGCCGGCGTCCGTCACCGACAGGGCGACGGCGAGTCTACGGGGCACCACCGACACGGCCGGGCCCGGGAGCCCGGTCGTCACCCCGACGGGCCCCTCCCGATCCGATAATCACTGTTCTTCCCGTCCCTTCCGCCCGAGAATGGATCATCGAACACCACGGGAGGGGACCCCATGAGCCAGGACACCCTGACTCTGCACGACCTGATGCCGTCCGACGAGCTCGCCGCCGCCCTCGCCGACGGGCACGTGACGCGGAAGCCGCACCCCGAGCTGCCGCTGTCGATCTACACGTACACGCGCGCGTGCCAGTACGCCCAGCACTGGAACCGGGCCACCCTCCGCTGCCGCGGCCTCGTCGCCGACGACAGCACCGGGCGGATCGTCGGACTGCCCCTCCCCAAGTTCTTCAACCTCGCCGAGCACGCCACCGGCAGCCCCTACGCACCGCCGCTGCCCGACGAGCCCTTCGAGGTGTACGACAAGGTCGACGGCAGCCTCGCCGTGGTCTTCCACTACGCCGGCCGCTGGCACGCCGCCTCCAAGGGCTCCTTCACCAGCTCCCAGGCCGTCTGGGCGCAGCGCCGCCTCGACGCCGCCGACACCACGGGCCTGACGCCCGGCACCACCTACCTCGCCGAGATGCTCTACCCGGCCAACCGGATCGTCGTGAACTACGGCGAGCGCCGCGACCTCGTCCTGCTCGCCGCCCTCGGCCCGGACGGCACCGAGGTGCCCCTCGCCGAGGCCGCCGCCTCCTGGGCGCCCCTCGGCAGCGTCGTCCGCACCTGGTCCGTCGCCACCCTCGACGAACTCGTCGCCCTCACCGAGTCCAACACCCTCCCGGGCGGGCACCCGGCCACCGGCACCGACGCCGAGGGCTTCGTGCTCCGCTTCGCCTCCGGCCTGCGCGCCAAGGCCAAGCTGAGCGAGTACGTCCGCCTCCACAAGGTGCTCACCGGCGTCACCGAGCGGGACATCTGGCGCGGACACGGCGTCCAGCGCTTCGCCGCCCTGCCCGCCGGCCAGGTCGCCAAGGGCCTCGGCTGCTCCGTCGCCGACGTCGAGGCCTCCGGCGGCAAGCCCCTCGACGCCCTCCTGGAGCAGGTTCCCGACGAGTTCGACCAGTGGGTGCGCGGAGTGGTCGCCGGCCTGGAGACGGCCGCCGCCGACCGCGAGCGTGCCGTCGACGAGGCGTACGCCCGCCTGGCCCACCTCACGGGCGACCGGGCCGCCTTCGCCCGCGCCGCCGCCGCCCTGCCCGACAAGGGCCTGCGCGCCGCCCTCTTCCAGCGCCTCGACGGGCGCCCGACCGACCTCCTCGTCTGGCGGCAGATCCGCCCCGAGGCCACCGACCCCTTCGCCCACGACCAGGAGAACTGACCGTGCCCGTCGTCCACGTCATGACCGGACTTCCCGCCTCGGGGAAGACGACGGCCGCCCGCGCCCTCCAGGCCGACGCCGAGGGGCGCGTGCGCCGCGTCAACCTCGACGACCTGCGCACCATGCTCGACCTGCCCGACCCGGAGCGCGGCCGCTCGCACACCCACGAGCAGACCGTCCTCGCCGTCCAGGACGCCGCCGTCCGCGCGGCCGTCGACGGCGGCTTCGACGTCGTCGTCGACAACACCCACCTCACCCCGCACATCCCCAAGCGGCTCAAGGCCGCCGTCGCGGGCCTGGACGTCACCTTCGCCGTCCACGACTTCACCGGCGTCCCCGTCGACGAGTGCGTCCGCCGCGACGCCGCCCGCGAGCGGCCCGTCGGCGAGGAGATCATCCGGATCCTCGCCGACAAGCACGCCAAGGCCACCCGGGGCGGCTGGCGCCTGACCGCCGACTGGCTGAACGACCGGCCCGCCACCGAGCCCTACGTCGCGGACCCGGCCCTTCCCACCGCCGTCATGTGCGACATCGACGGCACCCTCGCCCTGCGCGTCGACCGCGGCCCGTACGACTTCACCCGCTGCGACCGCGACGCCCTCAACCTCTCCGTCCGCGACGCCCTGCGGGCCTTCCGGAGCGCCGAGCGCGACCGGATCGTCCTCCTGTCCGGCCGCAGCGAGGACCACCGGGCCCTCACCGAGGAGTGGCTCGCCCGGCACGAGGTGCCCTACGACGAACTGTGGATGCGGGCCTCCGGCGACGGCCGGGGCGACGACCTCGTCAAGGCGGAGCTCTTCGACGCCCACGTCCGCCACCGCTACGCCGTCCGCGTCTCCCTCGACGACCGCGACCGCGTCGTGGCCCTCTGGCGCCGCATGGGCCTCCCCACCTGGCAGGTCAACTACGGCGCCTTCTGACCGGCGGCCCGGGGGCGGCACCGACCGCCCCCGGCGCCGTGTCAGGATCGTGGGATGGTGGAAAAGATCATCGCGGCGTGCGACGGCGCGTCGAAGGGAAACCCCGGCCCCGCGGCCTGGGCGTGGGTCATCGGCCGGGCCGACGGTTCGGTCGACCGCTGGGAGGCGGGCCCGCTCGGCCGGGCGACCAACAACGTGGCCGAACTCACGGCCCTGGAAAGGCTCCTGGAGGTCCTCGACCCCGACGTGCCCGTCGAGGTCCGCATGGACTCGCAGTACGCCATGAAGGCGGTCACGACCTGGCTGCCCGGCTGGCGCCGCAAGGGCTGGAAGACCGCCTCCGGCAGCCCCGTCGCCAACAAGGACCTGGTGGTCCGCATCGACGCGCTGCTCACCGGCCGCGACGTCGACTTCGTCTACACCCCCGCGCACCAGGTCGACGGCGACCCCCTCAACGACGCCGCCGACCGCGCGGCCAGCCACAGCGCCCGCACCCAGGAGGCCGCGGGCTCCGACTCCGGATCCCCGCTGCCCCCGCCGGAGGCGCCCGCACGGGCCTCCGCGCCCCGCTCGCGCTCCTCCGCGCCCTCCGGCTCCCGGACCGCGTCCGGCAGCGCCTCCTCCGCCCGCCGGACACGCCCGTCCGGCGGCACGCTCAAGGCGAGATTCGCGGGCCGCTGCCGCTGCGGCAAGTCCTACGACAAGGGCGAGACCATCAGCAAGAACCCCGACGGCTGGGGCCATCCCACCTGCGTCTGAACGGCCGGGCCGTCCGACTGGCGGGCGGCCCCGTCCGTTGCTTGAGACCGCCGCGTCCGGGGCGCGCGAGAGGCTTCACCCACCCGTGTACGCGGGTTCGTCCGGGGTTCTGTTCTCCGAGCGGCCGGGGCTGCATACTGTCCTCCTCGCACCGGTGACGGACCGCTCTCACCTGCTCATTCGTCGTTCTCACGACATGGTCGGCACCGGCGAGAACCTCCCTCCCGCTGCCGCCGCGGACCCTCCGCGACGGGAGCCTCCCCTGCCCGTGAAAGACCCGAGGTTCCGTGCCAGTACCTGTTCTCCTGACCGGGCGCTCCGTGCGCCTGGAGCCGCTGGCGATGCGGCACGCCGAAGCCCTCGCCCGGGCCGGCGGGGCGGACCGATCGGCCTACGCCTTCACCCCCGTGCCCGACGGCCTCGAATCGGCCCTCGACTACATCGCCCGCGCCCTCGCGGACCAGGCGGCGGGCCGTTGCCTGCCCTTCGCCGTGGTCAGTACGGCCGACGAACGGGTCGTCGGTTCGACCCGTTTCCTCGAACTCGACTACTGGCGGGGCCCGCTGGTCTGGCCGCCGGTCCCCGGCATGCCCCACGGCGATCCCCTGACCGCCGTCCCGGACGCCGCCGAGATCGGCAACACGTGGATCGCGGGCGCCGCCCGGGGCACCGGCATCAACACCGAGGCCAAGTACCTCATGTTCCGGCACGCCTTCGAGGTCTGGGGGGTCCGGCGCATCACCCTGCGCGCCGACGCCCGCAACACCCGCTCCAGGATCGCGATCGAACGCCTCGGCGCGACCTGCGAGGGCGTCCGCCGCGCCCACTCCCGCGGCCTCGACGGAGCCGTCCGCGACACGGCCTTCTACTCGGTCCTCGACGACGAGTGGCCCGCCGTCCGCGACATCGTCGAACTCCGCCTGTCCACCCCGCGCCAGGTCCGCGTCCCCCAGGACCTGCTCCCGGCCTGAGGCCCGCGACCGCCGCCCCGGCTCCCCGGGGCGGCGGTCGCCCGCGCCCCGCCGGTACGGTGGCCGGAACAGCCAGCCGTACCGCCCGAAGGGACCGAGTGACCGTGCCGACCGGAACCGCCGACGTACTCCTCCGGACGGAGGGCCGTGCCGGGTTCGTCACCCTGAACCGGCCCCGCGCCCTCAACGCCCTCACCCACGCCATGGTCCTCGCCGTCGACGAGGCCCTCACCGCCTGGGAGCACGACCCGGCCGTGGAGACGGTCGTGATCGACGGGGCGGGCGAACGCGGCCTGTGCGCGGGCGGCGACATCCGCGCCATCCACGACGACGCCCGCGCCGGCGGAACCGCCTCCGCGGCCTTCTGGCGGGACGAGTACCGGCTCAACGCCCGGATCGCCCGCTACCCCAAGCCCTACGTGGCCCTCATGGACGGCATCGTCATGGGCGGCGGCGTCGGCGTCTCCGCCCACGGCTCCCACCGCGTCGTCACCGAACGCTCCAGGGTGGCCATGCCGGAGACCGGCATCGGCTTCGTCCCCGACGTCGGCGGCACGTACCTCCTCGGACGCGCCCCCGGCGAACTCGGCACCCACCTCGCCCTCACCGGTACCCCCGTCGGAGCCGCCGACGCGATCCTCACCGGCCTCGCCGACCGGTACGTCCCCGCCGCCGGACTCCCCGCCCTGGCCGACGACCTGACCCGCCTGCCGGCCGGGGAGGCCCTCGCCCGCCACGCCACCACGCCCCCGCCCGGCGTCCTGGCCGGACAGCGGGAGTGGATCGACGCCTGCTACGCCGCCCCGACCGTCGAGGAGATCGTCGAGCGCCTCTTCGACACAGGCCTCCCCGCTGCCAAGGAGACGGCCGCCACCCTCCTCACGAGGTCCCCGAGCGCCCTCAAGGCGACCCTGGCCGTCCTCCGCCGCTCCCGGGCCCTCGCCACCCTGGAAGAGGCCCTGGACCTGGAGTACCGCGCCTCCTGCGCCGCCCTGGCCACCCCCGACCTCGTCGAGGGCATCCGCGCCCAGGTGATCGACAAGGACCGCGACCCGCACTGGACCCCCGCCACCCTCGAAGCGGTCACGGACGCGGACGTCGCCCGCCACCTCGTCCCGCCGCCCGGCGGAGACCTGGGCCTCGCCGGCGGCGGGGAGGAGCCCGGCCGGGGCCCCGGGACCCGCGCGTGACCACGGCCACCTCCTTCCAGCCCGTGCTCGACCGCATCGCCGAGGAGGTCGCGGAGCTCGCCGACCGGGGCGCCCCCGCCGACTACATCCCCGCCCTCGCCGCCGGCGACCCGGCCGACTTCGGCATGGCCGTCGCCGAACTCGACGGCACCGTCTACGGGGTGGGGGAGTGGCGGCGCCCCTTCTCCACCCAGTCCGTCACCAAGGTCTTCACCCTCGCGCTCGCCCTCGCCGGAGAGGGCGACACCCTCTGGACCCACGTCGGCCGGGAACCCTCCGGCGACCCGTTCAACTCCCTCGTCCAACTGGAGTACGAGAACGGCATCCCGCGCAACCCGTTCATCAACGCCGGAGCCCTCGTCGTCACCGACCGCCTGCACCGCCTCACCGGCGACGCCTCCGGAAGCCTGCTCGCCTTCCTGCGCGCCGAGAGCGGCAACCCGGACCTCGCCTTCGACCCGGACGTGGCCGCCTCCGAGGCGGCCCACGGCGACCGCAACGCCGCCCTCGCCCACTTCATGGCCTCCTACGGCAACATCACGGGACCCGTCCCCGACCTGTTGCGCGAGTACTTCCGGCAGTGCTCCCTGGAAGCCTCCTGCGCCGACCTGGCGCTCGCCACCGGCTTCCTCGCCCGGCACGGCCTGCGCGCCGACGGCACCCGGCTGCTCACCCGCAGCCAGGCCAAGCAGGTCAACGCCGTCATGCTCACCTGCGGCACCTACGACGCGGCCGGCGACTTCGCCTACCGCGTCGGCCTTCCGGGCAAGAGCGGCGTCGGCGGGGCCGTCGTCGCCGTCGTCCCGGGCCGCTGCACCCTGTGCGTCTGGAGCCCCGGCCTGGACAGCCGGGGCAACTCGGTGGCGGGCGTCGCCGCCCTCGACCGGTTCACCACCATCACCGGCCTGTCCGTCTTCTGACACGGGACCGGACGGTACGCCGGAACCTCAGCGCCGACGCGCCCGCGGTGCCTCGACGGGCCTCCCGCAGACGCCGAGGGCCGCCGGCTCGCCCAGCGCCCCGGCCGCCGTCCGCCAGGCCTCGGTGACGGCCCCGTGCGCGAGCGCCGTCGCCTCCGCCACGTCGGCGGGCAGCGTCAGCGGCGCCCCGATGTGGACGTGGAGACCGGGCCTGCGGACGGGCGCCGTGAGCACTCCGGCGAGCTGCTTCGCCCGCCCGCCGGAGGTGATCCGCCGCGCCCCCGCCTGACCGATCGGCACGACCTGCGCCCCGGTGGCCAGGGCGAGCCGGGCGAGCCCGGTCCGGAACGCCTCGGGCGGGTTCTCGGCGGAGTCCCGGCGCGGCGGGATGCGCCCCTCCGCGTACAGCATCACGTGCCGCCCCGACGCGAGCGCGACCGCCGCCCGGTCGAGGGCCGCCGCCGCGTGGGCCGTGCCCCGGTGCACGGGCACGTGTCCCTCGCGGGTCAGGGCCCGGCCGAGGACCGGGACCCGCCAGAGTCCCGAGGTGGCCATCAGGACGGGCTCGACCGCGAGCCGCCGGCGGAGCGCGGCGAGCACGAGCGCCGGGTCCGCGAGCGAGGTGTGGTTCACGACCAGGATGCTGCCGGGCGCGAGGGACGCCCCCGGGTCGGCGGTGACGGTCAGTCGCCCGAAGAACGGGACGACGCGGGCGGCGATGCGGCTGAGCACGGGCGGGCCCCCTGGAGCCGAGGAGGATGGGCTGACCCCGTCATCGTCGCGGGACCGGGACGGCCCGGCATGAGCGGACGTACTCAACCCTCGTACTCAGGACGGGAGCCGGTGGCCGGGTGCGTTCCCCGCCGGTCTACGCTGAGCCCGGACGGCCCGGCACGGCGGGCCGGCACGGACGGGGGAGGTGCCGGGCGGTGGAACGTTCCGCACGACGCCTCGCGGCCCTCGTCCCCGCGCTGCTCTGCGCCCTCTGGTCCCTGATCCTGGCCCCGGCCCCCGCGTCGGCCTCGAACACGGCCACGCCTCCGGCGGTCCGTACGGCGGCGATCTCCCCGGCCCCGGCCGTGGACCCGGCAGCCCGCACCGCCCACGCCTCCCCACCGGCCCCCGCCCCCGCCCACCGGCTCGCGCCGCCCGAGCCGCATCTCGCGCCCGCCGCCGTCGTGGGGCTTCCGGCGGTCGTCGAGCACTCCGTGCGGTTCCCGGCGGCGCCCGCCGCCCCCGCGGTCGCGCCCGTCGACCTCTCCCCGCCCCCGCGCGGCCTCCTGGCCGGCGATCCCCGCCGCGAACGGGCGCCGCCCGGCGGTCCGTACGTCCCGAGGGACCCCAGGGGCCCTCCCTCCACCCGGCACCGCTGACGTTCCCCCGCGTCGCCGTCCGGGCCCCCGGCATGTCCCGGGCCGGTCGCCGACGCGCCTCCGACCGTACGCCCGGCACGGGAACGGCCCGCGCACCCCCAGGGGCCGCGCCCGCCGACCCGTGCACCGCCCGTGGAGACACCCATGTCCTCTCGTGCCACGCCGTGGCGCGCGCTCCTCGCGCTCGCCGTCGTCGCGCTCTCCCTCTGGATCGCCCTGACCACCCCGCCCCGCCTCGGACTCGACCTGCGCGGCGGCACCCGCATCGTCCTCCAGACCGAGGACGGCCCCACCACCCGCGCCGACGCCGCGGCCACCGACCGCGCCCTGGAGGTGCTCCGCAAGCGCGTCGACGGCCTCGGCGTCGCCGAACCCTCCCTCGCCCGCTCCGGCGAGCGCCGCATCGTCGTCGAACTCCCCGGCCTGCGCGACCCGCGCCAGGCCGCCGCGACCATCGGCCGCACCGCCCAGCTCACCTTCCACGCCGTCACCGGCGAGGCGAAGGGGCCGGCCGGACCGGCCGCCGCCGACGGCACCCGCGTCCTCGCCGACCCCGACGCGCCCGGCCGCTTCCTCGCCCTGGCCGCCCCCGCCCTGACCGGCGACGGCGTCGAGAACGCGGAGGCAGCCCTCGACACCACGAGCGGCCGGGGCTGGACCGTCGACCTCTCCTTCCGCGACCGGGCCGCGGGTGACTGGGCGCGGATCACCGGCGACGCCGCCTGCGCGTCCCCGGACGACCCGGCCCGCAGGGTCGCCATCGTCCTCGACGACCGGATCGTCTCCGCGCCCGGCATGCGGACGGGCGTCCCCTGCGGGGCGGGCATCGGCGGCGGCTCCGCGCAGATCACCGGCGGCTTCTCCGGCCAGGAGGCCCGCGACCTCGCCGCGCTCGTCCGGGGCGGCGCGCTGCCCGTCCCCGTGACGACGGTCGAACAGAGCACCGTCGGCCCGACGCTCGGCGCGGAGGCGATCCGGGCCAGCGCCCTGGCGGCGGTGATCGGCCTCGCCTGCACCGGCCTCTTCGTCATCGCCGTCTACCGGCTCCTCGGCCTCCTCGCCACCGTCGCCCTCCTGCTGTACGGCCTGATCTCGTACGCCGCCGTGGTCGCCCTGGGCGCCACCCTCACCCTCCCCGGCCTCGCCGGCTTCGTCCTGGCCGTCGGCATCGCCGTCGACGCCAACGTCCTGGTCTTCGAACGGGCCAGGGAGGAGTACGCGGCCCTGGGCAGGACCGCCGGGCGCGACCTGCGGCGGCCGGTGACGACGGCGTTCGGCAAGGTGTGGAGCGCGGTCGCCGACTCCCACGTCACCACCCTGCTCGCCGCCGGCCTGCTGTTCGTCTTCGCCACCGGACCGGTCAAGGGCTTCGGCGTGACGCTCGCCGTCGGCGTCGTGACCTCGCTCCTCACCGCCATGGTGGTCACCCGGCTCCTCGCCGACCTGGCGCTCCGGCTGCCCGCCGTGCGCAGGCGGCCGGCGGTGACCGGCATCGCCGGACTCGGCCGGCTGCGGACCCGGCTCACCCGCCGCGTCCCGCGCCTGACGGCCCACCGCCGCCGCTGGCTGACTGGCTGCGCCGGACTGCTCCTCGTGGCCCTCGCCGGAATCGGCGTCCGGGGCGTGGAGTTCGGCGTCGAGTTCACCGGCGGCCGGGTCGTCCAGTACGCGGCCGACCGCCCGGTGGACGCCGACGCGGCCCGCGCGGCCGTCGCGGCCGCCGGCTTCCCCGACGCCGTCGTGCAGACCACCGGCGACGGCGACGTGTCGGTCCGGGTGAAGGAGACGGGCGACGGCGAACAGCGGGAGATCGCGGAGGCGCTCACCGGGATCGCCGGACCGGTGACGGTCGAACGCGACGACCTGATCGGCCCGAGCCTGGGCAGCGAACTGCGCACCCACGCCCTGCTCGCGCTCGGCCTGGCGGTGGCGGCCCAGCTCCTCTACCTGACGGTGCGGTTCCGCTGGACGTACGCGACGGCCGCCGTCGCCGCCATGACCCAGGACGTCCTCCTGGTGATCGGCCTGTTCGCCTGGCTGGGCAAGCCGGCGGACAGCGTGTTCCTGGCCGCGCTGCTGACCGTCGTCGGCTACTCGGTCAACGACTCCGTCGTGGTCCTCGACCGGCTGCGGGAACTGCGGCGGCGCGGCGGCGGCACACCGCTGACCGACCTGGCCGACCGGGCGGTGGCCCAGACCCTCCCGCGCACGGTCAACACGGGCATGGGTGCGCTCTTCGTCCTGGTGGCGCTCGCCGTCCTGGGCGGTGACTCGCTCACGGACTTCTCGGTCGCGCTGCTCGCCGGCGTCGTCCTGGGCATGGCGTCCACGGTCTTCACCGCGATCCCGCTGGCCGTGACCCTGGAGACCCGTCACCCGGCCCCCGCCCCGGCGGCTCCCGCGCCGCGCCGCCGCACGGGCGCCGTCGTCTGACCTCCGTCCCCGTAACCGGGAATCAGCCCAGTTCGGCCTCGATCAGGTCGGCCGCGTGCCGCGTGCCGCCCTCGCGGGCCATCGATTCCTGGATCTCGCGCGCCCGGCGGGCCACCTCGGGGTCGTCGACGAGCGCGAGGACGGACTCCCGCAGCCGCTCGGGGGTCACCTCCTCCAGCGGCAGGTGCCGTGCCACCCCCAGGGACCGGAGCATGTCCGCGTTGCCGAACTGGTCGGTGGCCAGCGGCACGGCCACCATGGGGGTGGCGGTGGCCAGGCCCTCCTGGCTGCCGCCCGCGCCCGCGTGGGTGACGAAGGCGTCGGCCTGCCGCAGGATCGCCAACTGGGGCACCCAGGAGCGCACCTCCACGTTCTCCGGCAGGGCGCCGAGTCCGGCCGGGTCGACGAACTTCCCGATCTGCAGGACGACGTGCCAGCCCGGCAGGTCGCCGAACGCCTCGACGCAGGCCCGGTAGAAGCCGGGCTGCTTGGTGAAGGCGGAGCCCAGCGAGACCAGGAGCACCTTCTCGGCTCCGGCCGGCCGCTCCCACGTGCCCTGGTCGGCGCGCTCGCCCTGGCAGGCTCCGACAAAGGTGTAGACGGACTCGTCGACCCGGTCGGCCTGCGGCTGGAGGGCGCGGGGGATGAGGACGACCGCCCGGCGGGGCCGCGCGACGAACCGGTCGGGATGGGTGTCGATCCCGTGTCCGGCGAGCCACTCCCCGAACCGGGCGTAGTACGCCTTGCCGCGCGGCGAGGCCTTGAGCTCGGCGTACATCGGCTCGGCGACCTCCTCCTCGTACCCCTCCCACGGCACGAGGTTCGGCCAGAGGGAGACGGCGGGGACGCCCCACGTGTGGGCGAGGACGGGGGCCGGGTACGAGGTGATGTCGTGCAGCACCAGGTCCGGCCGGTCCCCGTCGAAGGCCTCGGCGAGCTGCGGGAGCGCCTGCACGGCGTCGGCCAGGAACGGCTCGATGTTGTCGATCAGTTCGGTGCCCCAGGCGTCCGGGTCGTCTTCGGTCGGGAGCGTCGAGGTGTAGACGACGGGGGTGGCCCCGGTCTCCGCGACCTTCGCGGCGAAGGAGGCGGGAACGGCGTAGCTGACCCGGTGGCCCCGGGCGACGAGCTCGCGGATGACCTCCAGGCTGGGGTTCACGTGGCCGTGGGCGGCGATGGAGAACATGGCGATGTGTGCGGGGGAGACGGTGGTCATGGTGATCACCTTAGGCGAGACGATACGTATCGTCTACTGTTTTTCGCGGAGGGTTCCGAGGTGCCGGTCCACCGCCCGTCGGGCGGCGTTCACCGCCGGGAGCGGTCGACGACTCCCTATATTGACGTGGCCATGCCACGATGGCGCATGCCGTGCGGAGCTCCACGACGCCGTACGCCGCACGCCCTCGCCCACCGCCGTCCGACCCAAGGGGGACGCAGTTGAAGACACCCGTGTACGCCGCCCGGGGAGCCCTCGCCCTCGCCGGCGCCCTCGCGCTGGTCATCGCCCTCCCGGGCAGCGCGTTCGCCGCACCGCCCGCCGCCCTGCCCGGCAACGCCGACACCCTGGAGCAGGCCTTCCAGCCGGCCTTCGACTACGACACGGACGGCTGCTACCCCACCGCCGCCATCGGCCCCGACGGCACCCTCAACGGCGGCCTCAACCCGTCCGGCGCCCTCAACGGCCAGTGCCGCGACGCCTCCGACCTCGCCGCCACCAACGGCTACTCCCGCGCGAAGTGCAACAACGGCTGGTGCGCCGTCCTCTACGGCCTCTACTTCGAGAAGGACCAGGCGGTGCCCGGCAGCGGCCTCGGCGGACACCGCCACGACTGGGAGCACGTCGTCGTCTGGGTGCGCGACGGCCGGGCGGAGTACGTCTCCACCTCCGCCCACGGGAACTTCGACACCTACGCCCGCGACCGGATCCGCTGGGACGGCGCCCACCCCAAGGTCGTCTACCACAAGGACGGCATCGGCACCCACTGCTTCCGCCCCGCCAACACCAACGACGAACCGCCCGAGAACCACCGCCACACCTGGCAGTTCCCCACCCTGGTCGGCTGGAACGGCTACCCCGCCGGCATCCGCGAGAAGCTCGTCGCGGCCGACTTCGGCAGCGCCCACTTCGGTCTCAAGGACGGAAGCTTCGCCGACCACCTCGCCAAGGCCAAACCCGCCGGGATCACCTTCGACCCGAACGGCTGACCCGACCCCCTCCGGCCGCCCACGAAGGGATGAATCCACGGCGATGGCGCCCCGCCGGACACGGCGGGGCGCCACGCTGCCGACGTGCGCAAAGAAGGCAACAAGGTCGTTCCCGGACCGCGGAACGCCGCACGGGGACCCGGGGCGGACCGGCCCGCGACCACCCCGTCCGCCCGGCCCCGGACGCCGTACCCCGTCCCCTCGGCGGAGGCACGCCTCTGCTACTGGTTCGACACCACCCTCGCCCGCGGCATACCGGCCCTCTGCGGCTGGCTCGCCCTCGGCTGCCTCGCGCTCGTCGTCCCCGTCAGCGCCCTCCTGGTGTGGACCGACCGGACCGCCCCCGCCACCCTCGGAGCGAGGATCGCGGCGGTCTGGCGGAGCACCGGACAGACCATGCGCCTGGGCGGCGAGGTCGGACCGCCCCTGCGCATCGTCCTGTCCGTGCTCCTCGCCCTCATCGCCCTCCTCTACGTCTCCACCCTGGTCAGCCTCATCACCACCGGCCTCACCGACCGGCTGATGGCCCTCGACCGGGGCCGGGCCACGATCCTGGAGCGCGGCCACACCGTCGTCCTCGGCTGGTCCGAACAGATCCCGACCGTCGTCTCCGAACTGGTCGCCGCCCGCACCGACCGCCGCCGCCGCGTGATCGCCGTCCTCGCCGACCGGGAGAAGTCCGCCATGGAGGAGGACCTCCACACCACCGCCCGCGCCACGGGCCGCACCCGCGTCCTGTGCCGCACCGGCCGCCCCGCCGACCCCGTCGCCCTCGCCCGCGTGAGCCCGGACACCGCGGACTGCGTCCTCGTCCTGCCGCGCGACGACCCCCGGGACGACGCCGAGACCGTCAAGACCCTGCTCTCCCTCTCGGCCGCCCTGGGGAAGGACCGGCGGGTCCGCGTCGTCGCCGCCGTGCGCGACGACCGGCACCTCACCGCCGCCCGACTGGCGGGCGGCCCCCGGGCCACCGTCCTGGACGTGGACGACATCTCGGCCCGGCTCGTCGTCGACTGCGCCCGGCAGCCCGGACTCTCCCTCGTGCACCAGGAACTCCTCGACTTCGCCGGACACGAGTTCCACACCCTGCGCGACCCCCGCCTGCCCGGCCTGACCTTCGAGGAGGCCGCCGGGGCCTGCCCGGAGTCCATCGCCGTCGGCATCGCCCACGACGACGGCACCGTGACGCTCAACCCGCCCCTGCCCGCCCGCTTCCGGGAGGACGACAGCCTCCTCGTGATCGCGCGGGACGAGCACTCCACCCGGCTGTCCGACCTCCCCGTGCCCCACGACCCGAGGGCCCTCACCCACGCGCCGTCCCCGGCCCCCGCCCCGGCCGAACGCGTCCTCCTCCTCGGCTGGAACCGCAGGGCGCCCCGGATCGTGGACCAGCTCTCACGGCGCACCCCGCCCGGCTCGACCCTCGACGTCGTGGCCGGCCCGCGCGCCGCGACGACCGCCGCCGTGCGGTCCGCCGCCCAGGCCCTCGCCCCCCGCATGCCGGTGCGCCACCATCCCGCGGACCCCGCGCTGAGGTCGACGACGGACGCCCTCGACCTCACCCGCTACGACGTCGTGATCGTGCTCGGCCCCGACCCCCGCCCCGGCCGCGGCGACCCGGACGACCGGACCCTCGTCACCCTCCTGCACCTGCGGGCCCGCGAGGAGGAGGGCGGCCGTCACGTGCCCGTCGTCACCGAGATGGCCGACGACCGCAACCGGCTGATCGCCCCCCGCCACCCCTGGGCCGACTTCGTCGTCAGCGGCAGGCTCGTCGGCCTCCTCATGACCCAGATCTCCCAGAACCCGCATCTGACCGCCGTGTTCGAGGAACTCCTCTCCCCGGCCGGCAACACCCTCCACCTCCGCCCGGCCTCCCACTACGTCACCACCGGCCGGACGACCTCCTTCGCCGCCGTCGCCGCGTCGGCCGCCCGCCGCGGCGAGTGCGCCATCGGCTACCGTTCCGCGACCGCCTCCGGCCACGGCATGCGCGTCAATCCGCCCAAGGCCCACGTACGGTACTGGCACGCGCGGGACCAGGTCGTCCTGATCGCGCCGGGCGACTGACCCCCGACCACGCCCCTGACCACGTGGGAGAACACCTATGGTGGACACGACGTCATGGCGGGTGACGCGCGCGTGAACAACGGGGGGAAGACGATGACGACGACGGCCGGTGCCGACGACGACGACTGTGCCGTGCCCGAGGACGACCTCATGCAGGTCGGACACGCGTGGGACGAGGGCGAAGGGCTCGTGGCCGAGGCCCGCGACCGCGCCACCGCCTTCCTGGAGAAGGCCCGCACCGTCTGGGGCGTGCCCGTCTCCGAGCGCGCGGAGGAGCTGACGCGGCTCGTCGTCAGCGAACTGGTCACGAACGCCCGCCGGCACGCCCCGGGCCCGGTGCTGCTGCAGTTGCGCATCGGCGCCGGGACCGTGGACGTCGTGGTGTGGGACAGCGAGCCCACGGTTCCGGCGGCCCACGCCGCCGACCCGGACCGGGTCGGTCAGCACGGCCTGGAGATCGTCCAGGCCGTCGCCCGGGAGCTCCGCGTCCGGCGGGAACCGGTCGGCAAGCGCGTCACCGCCCGCGTCGACCTGGACTGAACCCGCCCCTTCCGGACGTCAGGGGCGCGGGCGGGCGGCGGTGTCGAGGTAGAAGGCGTCGATGCTCTGGACGGCCCGCTCGAACTCCTCCAGGTTGACCGGCTTGGTCACGTAGGCGTTGGCGTGGCTGCTGTACGCCCCCGTCACGTCGTCGGGCGCCGTCGACGTGGTCAGGACGACCACGGGGATGGTCTGGAGGTCCTCGTCGGACTTGAGGACCTTCAGCAGCTCCCGGCCGTTCATCCGGGGCATGTTCAGGTCGAGGACGATGAGGTCGGGACGGGGGGCGTCCGGGGCGCGCAGGTGCTCGAGGGCGGCGACCCCGTCGGTGACCTGGACCAGGTTGCGGGCCCCGCGCTCGGAGAGTGCCTCCTCGATGAGCATGGCATCGGCGACGTCGTCCTCGACGAGCAGGACGTCGAAGGGGCGGGCGGGGGTGGTCATGATCGTTTGCTCCGTGGGTTTGTCGTGTGAGTGGTCGAAGAGCCCCGGCCAGCGGCGGCGGGCTCCCTGTCGGGTCATGCCGCAGGCCGCGCCGAGCTGCGGATAGCCGGCTCCCGCACGGGCGCCGGCCACGACCGCCTCCTGCTGGAGCCGTTCGGCGGCCTTCTGGACGTGGTCCAGGACGTGGAGCAGGGCCAGGGCCTGCGCGCGGTCGTCCGGTGCCGGTCGCGAGGGATCGTCCAGGAGCCTCCGGACGAGGCGCCGCGCGAGATCGCCGACCGCCGCTTCCGCGGCGGCGGCCGTTTCCTGCGGAGTGGTCCGCAACACGAAGTCCTTGCCTGGCACATCCGGCACTCTAGGTCCCCGGGGGGCCCGGCGACAACAACCGTTGTCGCCCATTACAGTGATCGCGCCGCACCTTCGGCGGCTGTCGCAGCAGAGGAGTCCGCACCATGACCGGCGATGGGAAGCAACCGCGTGGGCGGGGCCTGTCCGCGTGGACGACCCGGCGGTGGCTTCGCGTGGGCGCGGCCGTGTCCCTGGTCGTCCTGGCCCTGCTCGGAACGGCGGGAGGCTGGATCCTCCTGAGGACCGAGACGCTGAGCAAGGAACTCGTGGACGTGCGGTCCCCCGCGCTGACCACGGCCATCCGCCTGGAGTCGGCGGTCCTCAACCAGGAGACGGGGATCCGCGGCTACGGCCTGACCGGCACCCCCGACTTCCTCGCCCCCTACCGTGAGGGCCTCGCCGAACAGGAGACGCGGACCGCGCAGCTCTCCGAACTCCTCACCCGCGACCGGGCGGGCCTGGCCGACCTCGGGACCGTGCGGGACGCCGTGGCCGTGTGGCAGGAGCGGATCGCGCGCCCGGTCGCCGCCGCGCCGCCCGGCTCGCCCTCGCCGCTGGCAGCCGCGCGGGCGACCGAGGGCAAGGAGGCCTTCGACGCCGTGCGCGCCGCCCTGGGCGCGCAGCAGGAACGGCTGCGCGAGGAGCGCGCCCGCACGAGGGACGACCTGATGGCCATGATGGGCGTCCGGAACTGGGTCTTCGGCGCCATCGCGGTGCTCATCGCCGTACTGACCGCCCTGATCTTCGAGGGCCTGCGCCGGGGCATCAACGAGCCCCTGGACCGGCTCGGCGCGGACGCCCGGACCATCGCCGGGGGTGATTTCGATCACCCCATCACTCCCTCCGGCCCCGCCGACCTGCGGCTCCTCGGCGAGGAGATCGACTCCATGCGCCGGCGCCTCGTGCGGGAGCTGGCCTTCACGGAGGAGGCCCGCATGCGCCTCGACGCGCAGGCCGCCGACCTCCAGCGCTCCAACGCCGAGCTGGAGCAGTTCGCGTACGTGGCCTCGCACGACCTCCAGGAGCCGCTGCGCAAGGTCTCCAGCTTCACCCAGCTCCTCCAGCGGCGCTACGGAGGACAGCTCGACAGCCGGGCCGACCAGTACATCGACTTCGCCGTCGACGGGGCGAACCGCATGCAGGTCCTCATCAACGACCTGCTCGACTTCTCCCGCGTCGGACGCCTGCACAACACCCACCAGAGCGTCGACCTCGACGAGGTCCTGGAGCGGACCCTGTCCTCCCTGAGCGTCGGCATCGAGGAGGCCGGGGCGGTCATCACGCACGACCCGCTGCCGACCCTGGTCGCCGACCCCACCCAGATGGGGATGCTCTGGCAGAACCTGATCGGCAACGCCGTGAAGTTCCGCCGCCCGGACGAGGCGCCCCGGATCCGGGTCACGGCGGCCCGGGAGGGCCGGCTGTGGCGCTTCACCGTCACCGACAACGGCATCGGCATCGCCCCGGAGTACGCCGACAAGGTCTTCGTGATCTTCCAGCGGCTGCACACCAAGGACGTGTACTCGGGCAGCGGCATCGGCCTCGCGATGTGCAAGAAGATCGTCGAGTTCCACGGCGGCACCATCGCCGTCGACACCGACCACCACGACGGAGCGCGCATCACCTTCACCCTGGCGCCCGAGCCGCCGGAGATCCCCCTCCAGGCCGACGTGCCGCAGGCCGCCGCGTCCGGCACGGAGCACACGAGATGACAGCGACCGTGACCGGCGGCGGTACGTCGCCCCACGAGCCGATGTACCGCGTCCTCCTGATCGAGGACGACCTGGGCGACGCCCTGCTCGTCGAGGAACTCCTCCACGACACGGGGCTGCGGTTCGAGCTGACCACCCGGACCAGCCTGGCCGAGGCCCGCGCCGAGCTGGCCGACACGCCGATCGACTGCATCCTGCTCGACCTGCACCTGCCCGACGTGTCGGGCACCGACGCGGTCACCACGGTCCGTGCCATGGCCCCGCACACCGCGGTCATCGTCCTGACCGGGCTCGCCGAGGCGCAGGCAGGGCCCGACGCCATGGCCGCCGGAGCCCAGGACTACCTCGTCAAGGGGAAGGTCGAGGCGGACCTGCTGCACCGGACGGTCCGCTACGCCGTCTACCGCAGCAAGACCGAGCGGGCGAACTCCGAGGCCCAGGCCGCCCGGCTGCGGGCGGAGGAGAACGCGCGCCTGGAGCGCGGCCTGCTGCCCCAGCCGATCCTCGACACCTCCACCGTGCGGGTGACCTCCCGCTATCTGCCGGGCGCCACCCTGGCCCTGCTCGGGGGCGACTTCCTCGACGTGGTGGAGGGGGACGACGGGCTGCTGCACGCGGTCGTCGGCGACGTCAGCGGACACGGGCCCGACGCCGCCGCGCTCGGCGTCTGCCTGCGGATCGCCTGGCGCTCCCTCGTGCTCGGCGGCCACCGCGGCGACGACCTGCTGCACCTGATGGAGCGCATCCTGCTCGCCGAGCGCGGTGGCCAGCACATGTTCGCCACCTGCACCCTCCTCACCCTCGACCAGAAAGCCGGCACCGCCACCCTCCACCTCGCCGGCCACCACGAACCCCTGCTCACCACGCCCGCCGGGACCAGCGAGCTGGAGGCCGCCCACGGCATCGCCCTGGGCATCTTCTCCGGTCCGCACCGCTGGCCCGCGACGGTCGTCCCGCTCCCCGCCACCGGCGCCCTGACCCTCTACACCGACGGACTCACCGAGGGCCACAACGGAACGGCGGACGAGCGGCTCGGCGTCGAGGGACTGCTCGACCTGATCGCGACCCTGCCGCCGGAGGACCCGGCCGCCCACGTCGACCTCCTCATCAAGGAGACCCACCGACTGAACGCCGGCCGGCACTCCGACGACCTCGCCGTCCTGCGCCTCGACTGGGGGGTTCCGCCGACGCGCTCCTGAGCGGGGCCCGCGCCCGTCACGCGGAGGGTCGGCGCGCCTCGATCAGGGTCCGGGCGGAGTGGGCGACGAACGGCCCCTCCGCCCGGATCAGGGCGTCGAGGTCGCGCAGTCGGGACAGGTGCGCCTCGACGGTGAACCCGGGCACGATCCAGATCACCTTGCGCAGGAACCAGACGACCGCGCCGACGTCGTGGAACTCCATCCGCAGCCGCTCGGTGCGCAGGTCCACCACGTCGAGCCCGGCCGCCCGCGCCGCCGCGGCCTCGTCGTCGGGGTGCCGCGCCCGGGCCGCCTCCGGCTGCGGACCGAGGAAGTACTCCACCACCTCCCAGACGCTGGCGGGCCCGACGTGCTGGGCGAGGTAGGTGCCGCCCGGCCGCAGGACGCGGGCGATCTCCGACCACCACACGGTCGCCGGGTGCCGGCTGGTGACGAGGTCGAAGGCGGCGTCGCCGAAGGGCAGCGGCGGCTCGTCGGGATCGGCGACGAGCACCACCCCGCGCGGGTGGAGGATTTCGGTGGCCCGGGCGACGTTCGGGGGCCACGACTCGGTGGCCGCCATCGTCGGCGGCAGCGCCGGCACCCCGGCCAGGACCTCGCCGCCGCCCGTCTGGACGTCGAGCCCGGCCGAGGCAGTGGCCAGCCGCTCGGCGAGGAGCCGGTGGTAGCCCCAGGAGGGGCGCCGCTCGGTGGCCCGTCCGTCGAGCCAGGAGAAGTCCCAGCCGTCGACCGGGGCCCCGGAGGCCTCCGCGACGAGTTCTTCGAAGGTGCGTTCCATCCCTTCATCATCGTGTCCGGCCTCCGGGCCGCGCACCCGGATAAACGCGGCGCGAGCCGCTCGAAGGGCGCCGGCCCGGCGGCCCCGACGAGGACGAACGACCGCCCCGTGGTCACGGAGGCGCGCGACGGGCACCCTGGACGGCACCACGGCGGGCGCCCCGGGCGCCCGCCCCTGACGTGAAGGGACGGGCCCCATGCCCCCGCACTTCGGCGACTACCAGAACGAGATCTACTTCGAGGGCCTCTTCGGCACCGTCCCCGCGCTGCCGATGACCTTCGCCGAACTGGAGTCGAAGGCGCGGTCGGCGCTGTCGCCCTCGCTGTGGTCGTACGTGGCCGGCGGCGCCGGCGACGAGCACACCCAGGAGGCCAACGCCACGGCCTTCCGCAAGTGGGGACTCGTCCCGCGCATGATGGTGGGCGCCGCGCGACGCGACCTGTCGGTCGACCTCTTCGGCATGACGCTGCCCTCCCCGCTGTTCATGGCCCCCGTCGGCGTCATAGGCCTCTGCGCCCAGGACGGACACGGCGACCTGGCGACCGCCCGCGCCGCCGCCCGCACCGGCGTGCCCATGATCGCCTCCACGCTCACCGCCGACCCCCTGGAGCAGGTCGCCGCCGAACTCGGCGACACCCCCGGCCTCTTCCAGCTCTACACCCCCACCGACCGGGCCCTCGCGGAGAGCCTGGTGCACCGCGCCGAGGCGGCCGGCTTCCGGGGCATCGTCGTCACCCTCGACACCTGGATCACCGGCTGGCGCCCCCGCGACCTCGCCACCAGCAACTTCCCCCAGCTCCGCGGCCACTGCCTGGCCAACTACACCTCCGACCCCGTCTTCCGGGCCCGGCTCCCCAAGCCCCCGGAGGAGGACCCGCGCGCCGCCGTCGTGGAGTGGGCCGGCGTCTTCGGCAAGCCGCTCGTCTGGGACGACCTCGCCTGGCTGCGCTCCCTCACCGACCTGCCGATCCTTCTCAAGGGCATCTGCCACCCCGAGGACGTACGGCGCGCCCGGGACGGCGGGATCGACGGCGTCTACTGCTCCAACCACGGCGGACGCCAGGCCAACGGCGGCCTGCCCGCCCTCGACGCCCTGCCCGGGGTGGTCGAGGCCGCCGACGGCCTGCCCGTCCTCTTCGACTCCGGCGTCCGCACCGGGGCCGACGTCGTCAAGGCCCTGGCCCTCGGCGCCACGGCGGTCGGCGTCGGCCGCCCGTACGCGTACGGACTCGCCCTCGGCGGCACGGACGGCGTCGTCCACGTCCTGCGTTCGCTCCTCGCCGAGGCCGACCTGATCATGGCCGTCGACGGCTATCCCACCCTCGGCGACCTGCGCGCCGACGGAGCCCTGCGCCCCGTCTGACCCGCCGGGAGGAGCGCCGGGACCGTCAGGACGGGCGGCGCGCGCGGGACGCCAGGGAGACGACCTTCTGCCTGCGCGCCCTGCGCTCGCGCGTGTGCCGGTCCAGCTCCTCCATGAGGCGGCGGCCCCGGTGGCCGGGGTCCAGCTCGTTCAGGACGCGGTCGATCTCGGCGAGCAGGGCCCCGTACAACTGCCAGCGCCCCGGGTCGTCCACCGCATCCGCCCGCAGCATCCCGGCGGCCCGGTCACGGGCCTCGCGGGCCGCGTCCAACTGCTCGGCGAGGCGGTTCTCCGCCGTCTCCGCACCGGAGCTGGAATGCGAGGTGACGAGGACCGCGAAGCTCACCAGGGTGTCCCCGAGGTGCCGCACAACCTCCTGGAGGACGAGGGCCGTCTCCCGGCGGAAGAGCACCGCCCCGTCCCGCTCCCGCGCCAGGTCGGTCAGGGTGCGGGTCAGGACCCGCAGCACCACGGCGGAGATCTCCAGGGTGTCGAGGCCCGTCCGCAGCACGATCCGGTGCAGCAGCCCCTCCTTCACGCGCGGGTTCAGCCGCAGGCTGTCCTCCGCCTGCCGCAGGGCCGCGTCCACGTCGGCGACGTCGTTGTCGAGGCGCCGCGCCTCGTAGAGCCGCGCCGCCGCCAGGTCCACGGACGACGGCCCGTCGAAGTCGCCGAACGGATCGGGCTCGGCGGGGACGTCCGGGTCCGTCAGCTCCTCGCCGAGACCCAGGAGCAACTGGCGCATCCGCCGGGCCAGGTCCACGATCGAGTCCCCGGCGGTGTCCACCCAGACCGGCGGCACGAGCACCATGTTGAACACCATGCCGACGATCGCGCCGATCAGGGTCTCCAGGACGCGGTCCCAGGCCGTGTCGGCGACCTGGGTGACCCCGAGGACCAGCATCGCGCTGATCGCCACCTCGGCGACGAACTCCTCCACCCGGACGAACCGCCCCACCACCAGCGCCGCCAGGATGACCATGGCGAGGCTCCACCAGGTCAGGCCGACGAGCACGCTGAACGCGATGGCGATGAGGACGCCGACGACGACGGAGTTCACCCGCCGCAGACTCGTCACGAGCGTCGAGTACAGCGTCACCTGCACCACGAGCAGCGCCGTCAGCGGCGCGGTCAGCGGCGCCGGCTCGGAGCTGAGCCGGAGCGCGACGACGTACGAGATCGTCGCCGCCGCGGTGGAACGCAGGGTCTGGACCACGAAGGGGTCCCGCCGCTGACGCTCCCACCACTGCCACAGGCGCCACTGGCGCAGCGAGGCGAGCGATACGGAGCGGTGGGGCATGAAGTACTCCTCCTCCGGTGGGCGAGGGACGCGTCCGGGGCCGGGCGCGATCTTGTGCGCGCCTACCCGCCCGACGCCTCCGCACCGCGATGCTCCGTGGTGCCGCCCCGCGAAGCCGCGCCGACGCGCCGACGGGCCCCGACGAATCCCGGGGTGCGGACCGGCGGCGCGGGCGGCGACTGAACGGAACCGTTCCGGGTAGCCGCCGGGTGCCCGTCCCGCACCACCCCCGTGCCCCGTGAGGAGACCCCGACCATGGACCGCGACCGCGCAGCGCTCTTCGACGTCGACGGCACCCTGGCCGACACCAACCACCTGCACGCCGTCGCCTGGTGGGAGGCGCTCCGCCAGGGCGGCCACCACGTGACCATGCACGCCGTGCACCGGGCCATCGGCCTGCCGGGCGGGCGGCTCCTCGACCACCTGCTCGGACAGGACCGCGACCGGTCGGACGACGAGCGCCTGAGCACCGCGCACGACACCCTCTACGGGACGTACTTCGAGCGGCTCCAGCCCTTCGACGGGGCCGCCGACCTGCTGCGGAAGCTCGCGGGCGACAACTGGAAGGTGGTCCTGGTGACCTCGGCCAAGAGCCGCGAGCTGAAGGCCCTGCGCCGGGCGATCGACGCGGACGACGCGCTCACGGACACCGCCACCTCCGACGACGTCGACGAGGGCAAGCCCGCCCCCGACCCCGTCGAGCACGCCCTCTCCCTCGTGGACGTGCCGGCCGACCGGGCCGTGTTCGTCGGCGACAGCGTCTGGGACATGAAGGCCGCCCGTCGCGCCGGGGTGACCGTCGTCGGGCTGCTGTGCGGCGGCATCCCCGAGGCCGACCTGACCGGGGCGGGCGCCGCCGCCGTCTACGACGACCCGGCCGACCTCCTCGCCCGCCTCGACACCAGCCCCTTCACCTCCGTACCGCCCGCTTGAAACCTGTCCGGCGGCTCAGGACCGGACAGGCCCCGAGCCCCTTCGTCCCACCGTCCGGCCGGCCCGGCGAGTTCGACGCGGGAGCGGATGCCCAGCCGGGCGAAGACGTTCCGGAGGTGGTGGTCGACCGTGCGCGGGCTCAGCGCGAGCCGGCCGGCGATCTCCCGGTTGGTGGCGCCCCGCGCGGCGAGCCGGGCGATCCGCTGCTGCTGCGGCGTGAGCAGGCCCCACGCGGCCGGATCGGCGGGCCCGCCGCCCGCGCCGCCCGTGGCACGCAGCTCGGACCGGGCGTGGTCGGCCCAGTGGTCCGCCGCTGCCCGTTCGAAGGTGACGAGGGCGTCGCCCAGCGGCCCCCGCGCCGCCCCCGGACGCCGCCGGCGCCGCAGCCACGTCCCGTACGCGAGGAGGGTCCTGGCCCGCTCGAAGTCGTTGCCGCAGCCCTCGTGGCGGCGGACGGCCTCGCCGAACCAGTGCGCCGCCTCCCCGTCCTCCTCGCCCTGCGCGAGCAGCGCCCGGCAGCGGGCCAGCAGGGCCGGTGCCGCGCGGTCGACCCCCTGCGCCGCCCAGACCGCGTACTCCCCGGCCGCCGTCCGGGCCTCGGCCGCCCGCCCCGCCGCGACGGCCGCCTCCACGAAGCAGGGCACCACCAGCATCCGCAGCGCGAAGTGACCGCCCCGGGGCCCGGCGCGCACGAGCGGCACGAGGCGCGCGGCCGCCCGCGCGGCCAGACCGCTCCCCAGCTCGGCCCGGGCCAGCGCCCACTCCGCGAGCGTCGCCGCCTGGACGAGGCCGTGCGGGCGCGCCGTGTCGAGGGCGAGACCCGCGTGCTCCGCCACCGCGGGGCCGTCGCCCACCACCGAGGCCGCCAGGGCCAGGACGGCGTGCTGGTGGGCAGCCACGTTCCGCTGCCCCGTCAGCTCCGCCGCCCGCAACCCCTCCCGGGCGGTCCGCGCGGCCCTGGCGTACCGCCCGGCCCGCAGCTCGGCGTACGCGAGGTGTTCGAGGGCGCGCGGCAGCAGGGCCGTGCGGTGCTCCGCCCGGGCGCGGGCGAGCGCGCGGGCGTGGACCCGGGCCGCCGCCGCGGTGTCGCCGAGCACCAGCGCGGCCGACCCCGCCCGCAGCAGCAGCCGGGGATCGTCCTCGGCGCCGTCCCGCGCGACCACCCGTGCCAGGGACGGACGGGCCTCGTCGAGCCGTACGGCCAGGGCGGCGCCGAGCCCGTCGAGGAAGTCCCGCTCCGTCCCCCCGGCGTCCCCGCCGCAGCCCAGGGCGGCCCGGCACGCGTCGACGTCGCCGCCCGCCCAGGCGGCCTCCATCGCGAGGAACCGGGCGTCGGACGCCTCGGCCGGCGCCCGGTCCCGCAGCAGCTCCGCCGCCCGCAGCAGCGCCTCGTGCGCGTCCATGACCGGCCCGCCCGCCAGCGCCGCCAGACCGCGCACGAGGTGTGAGCGGCCCCGGACCACGGGGGCGAGGGCGTGCACGGCGGCGGGCGGTCCCAGATGGTCGGCGCGGTGGCGCTCGCCCCGGGCGAGCGCCACCGCCGTACGGGCCGGCCGGGGCGCGTCCGCCCGCCGGGCCCCGTGGTGCCCGGAGGCCGGGGCCGACGCGAGGACGGCCCGTCCGAGGAACGGGTCCTCGAAGCGGAGCAGCCCGTCGGCGCGGCGCAGCAGCCCGTCGGCGACCAGGCCGTCCAGCGGCTCGGCGGGGACGCGCGCCGCCCGCGCCGCGCCGAGGACGGCGTCGACGGCGACACCGGGAAGGCGGTGCCCGCCTTCCCGCCGGCCCTCGTCGGTACGGCCCGCGAGCGCCACCACCGTGAGCAGCCGCCGGGAGTCCGCGGGCAGGTGCGCCAGGAAGCCGCCGTACACCTCCGTGAGGACGCTCCCGCCGACCGGCGGCTCCGGGAGGGGCGCGGCGCCCGCGCGCTGGGCGGGGGTGAGGCGCCGTACCGCCGCGACGAGGACACCGGGGTGCCCCGCCGCCGCTTCGAGGAGGCGACGCACCACCGGCGGCGCCGGGGGAGGGGCGCACAGGTCGCCGAGGAGGGCCCGCGCGCCGTCCGGGCCGAGCCGCCCGAGCCGTACGGTCTCCGCCCCCGGCACCTCGGGCGGCCGGTGGTGCGGGGCGGCCGACACGAGCCAGCGGGGCCCGCCCCGGTCCGGCCCGGGACCCCGCCGCCACGCCACGGCGAGCGCGGCGCGCGCATGGGCGTCCCAGAGGTGCAGGTCGTCCAGGCAGATCAGGGCCGGGCGGTCCCCGAGGAGCCCGGACACCGCCGCCGCCAGACCGTCCTCGCCCCGCGCGGTCCGCAGCGCCCGGCGCGCGTCCGCAGCGGTGGGCGCGAGGGCGCCGAACAGGGCCCGCGCGCCGCTCCACGGCACCCGGTGGCCGGGCGCGGCGACCCGGTACGCCGCGCCCGGGAAGCCGTCGGCCGCTCGGGCGAGCAGGGCCGAGCGGCCCTCCCCGGGACCTCCGGTGACGAACAGGACCCCGCCGCCCCCGGTGGCGAGATCCGTCAGACGGGCCACCGCGGCGAGTTCGGCCGCGCGGTCGTACAGCCGGCGGCCGGGGGCGGTGCCGTGCGTCGCTCCGCTCACGACGGTCACGCTACCGACCCGTACGGAACGGCGGAAGGCTCCCGGCCCTGGGCGGTGGCCCAGAACCGGGAGCCCCGTCCTGTGACGGCGCACAGGCGGTGCGCGGACGGCGTACGGACGGCGCGGGGAGCCGTCAGGAGCCGAGCGGGCAGCTCCCCCGGTACTCCTCGATCGTGAGGTCGGGCCGCGGCAGCGGGCAGAGGAACTGCTCGTAGCGGGTGTCGTCGTCGACGAAGCGCTTGAGCCACGCGATGCCGTACTTCGCGATCGTCGTGTTCGAGGTGTTCGGGGTGAAGTGCGTGGCGCCGTTCAGCTCCAGGTACGCCTTGTCGAGCGAGCCCGGCAGGCTCTCGTAGAAGGGCTCCGAGTGGGTGGCGACGGGCGCGACCGTGTCGCCGTCCGCGCCGATGACCAGGGTGGGGGTCTTGATCTCGGGCCAGGTCTTGTCCGTGTTCCAGCCGGTGAGGGGAACGGCGGCCTTGAGGGAGGGCCGGGCCTTGGCGGCTTCGAGGGTCCCTCCGCCGCCCATGGAGTGCCCCATCACCCCGAGGCGGCCGGCGTCGATCCGGTCCCGCACGGCACTGCGCCGGGTCAGGTGGTCGAGCGCGGCGAGGAGCTGCCGGCCCCGGCTGTCGGGCTGGTCGAGCGTGGTGAGGGTGTCGATGGTGAACACCACGAACCCCTGCGAGGCGAGGCGGGGCCCGAGCCAGGCGACGGAGGACTGGTACGCGGTGAACCCCGGCGAGATCACCACCGCGCCGAAGGTGCCGTCGGCCGTGGACGTCGGGTAGTAGATGGTGCCGCCGCCGAAGCCGGTGACGGCGAGGGAGGAGACGCTCGTCTCCGAGACGGCGTAGGGGCCCCGGAGCGCCTCCACGCTCGCCCGGGTCGGCGCGGGGCCGCGCTCGTACGGATTGGCGGCGGCGCCCCCGGTGTCGGCGGCGCGGACGCCGGGAGCGAGGAGCAGGGTGAGGGAGGCGGCGGCGGTGGCTGCGGCAAGGTGTCGTCTCACGACGGAGTCGTCCTCTCGTGTCGTGCGGCGGCCGCCTTCCGACAGCGGATCGGAGAGCGGCCGGGCCTGGACCGGCCCGGCCACTCTCCGCCTCCGGCGTCCGGCCGGCATCGGCAGAACCACCGGCCTCCGCCGCCGGTTCCCCCGGACGTGGCGGACTCAGTCGAGGGTGTCGGGGTCCGGCCCGGTGCGCAGGCCGCGGTCGAGGCCCGCCACGGCCTCCATCTCCTCGGAGGAGAGGGCGAAGTCGAGCACGTCGAGGTTCTCCCGGATGCGGGCGGGGGTGACGGACTTCGGGATGACGACGTTCCCGAGCTGGAGGTGCCAGCGCAGCACCACCTGCGCGGGGGACTTCCCGTGCCGGTCCGCGATGCCGGTGATGACCGGATCGGCGAGGACGGCGCCCTGGGCGAGCGGGCTCCACGCCTCGGTGGCGATCCCGTGGGCGGCGTGCAGCGCGCGGAGCTCGCGCTGCTGGAGGCCGGGGTGGAGCTCGATCTGGTTGACGGCGGGCACGAGGTCGCTGCTGTCGAGCAGCCGCTCCAGGTGCGCGGGGGTGAAGTTGGAGACGCCGGCGGTACGGACCCGTCCGTCCGCGACCAGCGTCCCGATGGCGCGCCAGGTGTCGACGTACAGGTCGCGGGCCGGGGCGGGCCAGTGGATCAGGTACAGGTCGACGTGGTCGAGGCCGAGCTCGGCGAGGCTGTCGTCGAAGGCGCGCAGGGTGGCGTCGTACCCCTGGTCGGCGTTCCACAGCTTGGTCGTGACGTACAGCTCGTCGCGGGCGATGCCGGAGGCGGCGAGCGCCCGGCCGACGCCGGCCTCGTTGCCGTAGACGGCGGCGGTGTCCACGGAGCGGTATCCGGCGTCCAGGGCGTGGGCGACGGCGGTCGTGGTCTCGCCGTCGGGGACCTGGAAGACGCCGAAGCCGATCTGGGGGATCTCGGTGCCGTCGTTGAGGGCGACGGAGGGCACGTGGGGGAGGGACATGGAGGTGCGGCTTTCTTTCCGGAGCGGTGTGGGGTGGGGAGCGGTCAGTGGCGTACGGGGACGCGGGCGCCGGTGGTCTCGACGGCCTCGGCGGCGGGGGCGTCGGCCCCGGCCGCGGGGGTCCGGCGCTCCAGCGCGGCGGACCAGAGGGCGAGGCCGAGCGCGGCGGCGGCCAGGACGGCGCCGACCCAGTTCGGGGAGGTGTAGCCGAAGCCGGCGGCGATGACCGCGCCGCCGAGCCAGGCGGCGAGCGCGTTGCCGAGGTTGAAGGCGCCGATGTTGACGGCGGAGGCCAGGGTCGGCGCGCCGTGCGCCTGGTCGAGGACGCGCTTCTGCAGCGGCGGCACCGTGGCGAAGCCGAGCGCGCCGACGAGGAGGATGCTGATCGCGGCGAGGGCCTTGTGGTGCGCGGTCACGGTGAACAGCGCGAGGACGATCGCGAGCCCGCCGAGGGTGGCGTACAGCAGCGGCATCAGCGCGCGGTCGGCGTACCGGCCGCCGAGCAGGTTGCCGAGGAACATGCCGGTGCCGAAGAGCACGAGGAGCCAGGTGACCGCGCCGTCGGAGTAGCCGGCGACCTCGGTCATCATCGGCGCGATGTAGGTGATCGCGGCGAAGACGCCGCCGAAGCCGAGCACGGTCATGGACATCGCGAGCAGCACCTGGGGGTTGCGGAACGCCTTCAGCTCCCGGCGCAGGTGGGTGCCCTCGGGGCGGGGCATGGCGGGCACGAGCCGGGCGATGCCGAGCAGTCCGACCACGCCGAGCGCGGCGACGATCGCGAAGGTGGTGCGCCAGCCGATCGCCTGCCCGATGAAGGTGCCGAGCGGCACGCCGACGATGTTGGCGACCGTCAGACCGGTGAACATGGTGGCGATCGCGCCGGCCTTCTTGTCCGGGGCGACGAGG
Source organism: Streptomyces sp. NPDC007872 (assembly GCF_042868165.1). NCBI lineage: Bacteria > Bacillati > Actinomycetota > Actinomycetes > Kitasatosporales > Streptomycetaceae > Streptomyces > Streptomyces sp. NPDC007872. The sequence goes on along the minus strand of NZ_JBIAEA010000001.1, from coordinate 171,558 downwards.
CCGGCGGCGACCACGGACCCGATGCCGAAGAACGAACCGTGGGCGAGCGAGGCGACGACGCGGCCGGCCAGCATCAGCCCGAAGCTCGGGGCGAGGGCGGAGAGCACGTTGCCGAGCACGAAGAGGCCCATCAGGAGCATGAGCATCCGCTTCCGGCTCACCCTGCCCCCGAGGACGGTCAGCAGCGGCGCGCCGACGACGACACCGAGCGCGTAGCCGGTGACCAGCAGACCGGCGGTGGGGATGGAGACCCCGAAGTCGGTGGCGACCTCGGGCAGCAGCCCCATGACGACGAACTCGGTCGTGCCGATCCCGAAGGCCCCGACCGCAAGAGCGAGTAGCGCGAGCGGCATGGCTCGCCCCCTTCCAGGATTGATTGAGTGATCCCTTTGCACGCTTCGACAATAGTTGCATGCGCGCTATAAGTGCAAGCGCGGGTAGATGGTGGGGTCTGGGTTATGCCGCATCCCGGCGGGGCCGGGCCGGGAGACCGTCCACGGGCCCCTCCTGTCCGCGCGGTGGGTGAATACCGGCCATTGCCGAGCGCCCTCCCGGAAAGGCGACCTGACCCCTTGTCAGGTCGACGGGTCCTTCCTAGCTTTGTGCCGCACGCCCTTGGCCCAGCGGGTTCGTCTGCCCGCGCCCCTCGCCGGCCCGCTCCGGCGCACGACAAGACATGGAGGCGTCACATGCCCGTAGCCGTGCCCGACCTTTTGCAGGACGGCGGACTCCGCGACGCGGGACCGCTGGAGATCGACGACGAGACGATCGTGTTCGAGGACGACGACCGCGGCGAACGCGAGCACACCGCGTGTCTCGCCGACCCCTGGGTGACCGCGACCACCCGCTTCGCCTGCGACCTGAACTCGTAGCGGTGCCCGGTTCCATCGCCGGCCGCGACGGCCGGTCCGACGACACGTGGTCGTACCTGGACGATCCGCGCATGCCGGCGATGGAACACGGCTGGAAACTCCACGTCTCCGCGCGTCCCGGTGACCTAGGAGCCGTGACGGAACTCGTCCTGCCGGTGCTGGACCGGTACGTCTGCCACGCCAAGTTCGTCCGGGACGCGGAGACGCTCCGCCGCATCAACTCCGGAGTGCCGAGCGGGAGCGCCGTCGGGAAGGCGGTCACCGTCTACCCCCTGGCCGGCACCGTGGTGGAGGTCGCCCGCGCCCTCGTCGCCGTGCTGCGCGACCGGGAAGGGCCGCAGGTCCTCAGCGACAGGAGGGTCGATCCGCGGGCGCCGGTCTACTACCGCTACGGCCCCTTCACGGGCGACTACAGGACCGGCCGGAGCGGACGGCTCGAATCGGTCATGACCGGACCGGACGGCCGGGTCTTCGACGGTCTGGCCGTCGGCCGCTACCGGTGCCCGCCCTGGGCCGAGGACCCCTTCGCGACCGGCTCCGGACACGGGGCCGGACGACCCGCGCCCGGCTTCGGCGGCGGCCGCTACGCGGTCACCGGCGGCATCGTGCGCGCACCGCGGGGCAACGTCTACCGTGCCGTCGACCGGACCCCGGAGCGGCCGGTGGTGGTCAAACAGGCGAGGGCCTTCGTGGGCGAGGACCCGTCGGGCGCGGACGCCCGCGACCGGCTGCGCAACGAACGCACCGTCCTCACCGCTCTCCACGGCGTGCCGGGCGTGCCCCGCGCACTGGACTACTTCGGCCACCACATGGACGAGTACCTGGTGACGAGCGACTGCGGCGACCGGAACCTGCGCCGGGAGGTCCAGGAGAGGGGGCCCTACCGTGACGACGACGTCCGGCCCGCGCGCACCCTCTCCGGCCTCGCGACCCGGCTCCTGCGCGTCCTGGACGCGATCCACCGCCGGAACGTGGTCGTTCGCGACCTCAAGCCCGACAACGTCGTGCTCGACGCCTCCGGCCACTGCCACGTGGTCGACTTCGGGATCAGCGAGCTGGACGGCACCGGTCCGGGAGGCGCCACCCCCGGGTACGGCGAGCCGGTCCTGCGCGCGACCGGACCGGCCGCGCCCGCCGACGACCACTACTCCCTCGGCGCGACCCTGTTCTTCGCCGCCACCGGCATGGACCCGGTGGTCGTCGACGCCGACCGCCGGGTCAACCGGGACCGGACCCTGGCCTGTCTGGAACGGGCACTGCCCGGACGCGTCCACCGGCGGGCCCGCTCGGCGATCGCCGGCCTGCTGAGCCTCGACCCGGCCGAGCGGACCGCCGCCGCCGACGGACTGCGCACCGGCACGACCACCGCCTCCCGCCCGCCCTCACGGCCCCGGATCGACGAGGACCTGCTCGAAGAGGTCATCGAGCACACGACCGCGTTCTGCGTCGACGAGGCGTACGGAATCGTGGATCCCGTACGGGCCGCGCACCGCAACACCCCCACGCCGACCGACGTCTACGCCGGCAGTTCGGGACTCGGCCTCGAACTCCTCCACCACCTGCACCGCCCTCGCGTACGGCCGGCCGTCACGGACCTGGCGCGGTGGACGGCACGACAGCCCGGGAACCTGCCGCCGGGCTTCTACACAGGGCACACCGGCGTCGAGCTCTTCCTCACGGCCGCGGGAACGGACGTACGGCCCGGTCGCCCCGCCCTGCCGGACCGCGCACCGGACGGCGGGCCCCCCGAAGCGGACCTGATCGCGGGCGCCGCCGGAATCGGCCTGGGCCGGCTGTCGCTCGCCCGGCACGCGCTCCGGTCCGGCCACCGGGACGTCGCGGACCGGCACCTCGCCGTCGCCGCCGACTGCGACCGGATGCTGGCGACCGGCGCGGCCCGCCTGACGCCGACCGGCTCCGGCGCGACCGGCGCCGCCGCGCTCCGCGAAGGCCTCGCGCACGGCGAGGCGGGCATCGTCTGCTTCCTGCTCGAACACGGCGGTGCGACCGGGGACCGGACCGTGATCGACCGCTCCGAAAGGGCCGCCGCCCGCCTGGCCGCCGTGACACCCGGAATCGTCTCGGCAGCCCTCGCACCCGGAGCGACACGCCGTTACGGTTCCTGGTGCCGCGGCCTGGCGGGCATCGGCACCGTACTGGTCCGGGCCGCCCGCCACCTCGGGGAACCCGAGTACCTCGCCCTCGCCCAGCGGGCCGCGCGCGCCTGCGCCGCACTGGCACCACGGATGCCGCTGGTCACCCAGTGCTGCGGTTTGGCCGGAGTGGGCGACCTGATGGTGGACGTCGCGGAGGCCTCCGGGACGGAGGAGTTCTGGGACGAGGCGGAAACCGTCGCCGTGCTCATCCTGAGCCGCAGCGGCGGCACCTGGTCCCGGCCCGTGTTCCCGGACACCGGCCTGGTCCGGTCGAACGCCACCTGGGCCGGCGGTTCGGCCGGTGTGCTCGCCTTCCTCAGACGACTGCGGGACCGGGGCGGGCCGAGGCTCGGCCTCGGCGGCTGACGGGCGCTCCCGGCGGACGGACCGCCGTGCCGCCGGGAGCGGACCCGGCGCCTCCCCTTCCGCCGGGCGGCGGGGGCTCGTGAACGGGGGTCACCGGTGGTCGTCGACCAGGCCGACGACGGCGGTGATCCGCTTGCCGAGGGGCTCGCGGCACACCGCGAAGCTCCGCGTGACCTTCATGACGATCTCCAGCCCGTGCTGGCCGATCCGAGTGGGGTCGGGCGGGAGGATCGCCGGCGGGGTGGGGTTGCCGTCCCACACGCCGACCTCGATCGTGCCGTCCTTCACCCGCAGGGTCAGCAGGCTGGGGCCGGGAGCGTACTTGCTCGCGTTGGTCATCAACTCGCTGACCACGAGCTGCACGACGTCCATCGCGGACTCGGAGACCGGCAGGCCGTGGACGGCCTGGACATCGGCGAGGAAACGGTACGTGAGGTCGCGGGCGGCGCCGATGTCCTCACTGCCCTCGAACGCCCCGGACACCGAAACGGCCTCGTCCCGGCCTGTCCGCCGGTCCCCGCGGTTCACGATCTGCTCCATGATGCCCAGTCCTCTTCCCTGCCCGACAGAAGCCCGACCCATGTACCCCCGGAATCCGATCTCAAGCACCGCCCGAGCACGCGTACCTCACGGAGGGGGTGCGGAGCGCCCGCGGATCCCGGCCCGCCCTTACGCCCCGGGGCACGGCCCGGCACCGGGAGATCCCGCGCGGGGCCCCCGCACGTGGCCGCGACCCCTATCCTGGGACGGAGCGGGGCCGCGCGTGGTCCCGCAGGTTGCGTGCCGTGGCAGAGCGGTCCATTGCAGTCGTGGCGGGAGAGGCCCCTCCCACCACGAGTGACGGGGAAGGGGCGGTCCTGCCCCCATCCTTCTCGCGGGTTCGAATCCCGTCGGCACCGCAACCGTCCGCGAATCCGACGACCCGTCCGCGAATCCGACGACGTCGATCCGGCACCGCTCCCGTACCCGACGACGTCGATCCGGAGCCGCTCCCGTACCCGCTCCGCGCCGGGCGGGAGCGCGCACGTCGGCACCGTCCGGTTCCGCCCGGCCGCCTCCCCACGGACCGTCGGTGACCCCAACCGTTCCCGTCGCACCAGTGACAGGATCCGATCGACGTCGTTCACAGAGCGTGGACGCTCTCGGGGTCGTCGTCGCACCGACACCACCGCGGGAACCGTTCTGCGGGACCGACGTGCGCGTCGGCGGGAGCGGCGACGACAGGACTCCGCTCGCGTTCCGTGCCGGCGGCACCGACGCGGCCCTCACCGGCCGGAGCCGGCCGTGTGGTGCCCGGAGCGCCACTGCGACCGGTGACGTCGGTTCTGCCGGGGCCGTCAAGCCCGACGCGTCCACGCCCGGAAGCACGGACGACGAGGAGGACCCGCGGTGACAGCGGAAGTCAGCAGGGCGAGTGCGAACGAGACGGTCGTGGAACACAGGTTGTCGTACGAGGGCTTCGCCTACGACGCGCGGGTCGTGGGATCGCCGGCCGAGCCGGGTGCCGTGCCGGTGGTGATCCTGGGAGGCTCCTCGCAGGACCGCTACACCTGGGTGAGGCACGAGACGCGGCTGACGCCGACGGCCGCGGTCATCACCGTGGACCTGCCGGGCTACGGGTCGGCCGACTTCCTGCCGGCCGCCTACGGCCTGGACTTCCTGGCCGACGCGGTCCACCACATGATCACCGGGCTCGGACATCCCGTCGTGCACCTCATGGGCGCCTGCTACGGAGGCAACGTCGCCCTGCGCTTCGCACAACGCCACCCGGAGGCCGTGAGGAGCATGATCCTGGCGGGCACGACACTGGCGGTGCCCGAGGGCTTCAAGGCGGCGGTCGCCGAATGGGAGGAGATGCTGCGACGGGGAGACCGGGCCGGCTACGCCTCCGGCATGGTGGCGGCGTTCACGGCCCCCGCGGAGCTCGGTCCCGTGCGCAAGCGCAACGTCATGGCCCGCATGCTCCACCGGCAGGGCACGAACCGCACCGCGCGCGAACTGCGCATGGACGCCGAGCACAGCGACCGCCTGCTCCGCCACGGCGTGTACGCCTCCGGACCGCTGCCCGACGTGCCGTGTCTGACCTTCACCGGCGAGTACGACACCCTCACGCCGCCCTCGCACAGCCGCCAGGTGGCGGGCCTCTTCCCCCGGGCGAGGTTCACCACGGTCAAGGAGACCGACCACCTCTCGCTCCTCGAGAGGCCGTCTGAGGTGGCCGATCTGTGGCAGCGCTTCTACACCGGTGCCCCTTTCGACGAACTGGACTTCCTGAACGACGTCGAACGGCTCGAGCGCCCCGCGGCGCCCCTGGCGGCCGTGTGAAGCACTGCGGTGGGCCTGCTCGCGAAGGTGGTCGCCGGCTGACACGGCCCGTCCGGTGCCCGTAGCCTCCCCTCCCGCAGCCCGGACGGACGGCAACCGGACGGATACGGGGACCGGCTGCCCCGGCGCGGAGCCCACCGGCGGTCCAGCCGTGGGGCGGCCCGTCGAGGAGCTCGCGACCGGGGCGGCGTGCTCCCGGTGGACCGGCTTGACGCACGGCTGGACCGCCGGTGGGCTCCGCGCCGCCGGGGATGCCGCGGCGGCGGTGGCGTCGTCGGCCGCGTCCCGGGTCGGCGTCCGGCTCGCTCCCCGCGCACCCGTCACCCCCGCCCCGGGCGTCGCCCTTCGTCACCGCGCCGTCCGGGTGGAGCGTCCACCCGTCGGGGCACACCGAACCTGACGCGCAGGCCGGGCGAGTACAACACGCTCGCGAGATCGGCCTCGGTCACACGCGTGCCGATCGCCGAACCGACCAGAGAGTCGTCCAGGGACAGGAGGGAAACCTGCCGGAACCCCCACGGCTCGTGTTCGACCGGCCAGTAGTAGGTACGGCCCCGGGCACGGGCGTGCAGGCCCCAGCGGGCGGTCAGGAAGGTGCTCAGAGCGTCTTCTACGCGGATCCGCCGGCCCGTGGCCGCCCAGACGCGTGACCGGGGTCCTTCCGGCCCTCGACGGCGCACGGTGTAGAGGAGCCTGTCGCCGAAGGTGAGACGGCGGGCTTCGGCCCAGTGGTACGGGAGTCCCCATCCGCCCCGGGCGGCCAGCGTGGGAAGGAGCATCGAGCAGTCCAGGCTGAGGAACACCACGCCCCTGCGGCCCTGGTCGTCGACGCTGTAGAGCCGGACGTTCACCTCGGTGAACCCGCCGACGACGGGGAAGGCGGGTCCCGTGCCCAGGCCCAGGTCGCGCATCTCGAAGAAGACAAGCCCCACGTAGGTGCGTCCGTCGAGTTCGTCCGGGCGCGTTCCCGGGGGGAACAGGTGTGCCACTCGGTCCGGCGGGACCGGCCAGTGCAGAAAGACCAGGTCGTGCCAGGACTGACGGAACAGGGCACGGTCCACGGCCCGGGGCGGCCCCGCGGAGGGGGGCTCGGCGGACACGTACCTTCCTGCTCGTTTCACCGTCGACCCCTTCCGCTCCGCGCGTGGACACCGGGTTTTCGGGGACGGCGCGCCATGCGGATGCACGACGGCGACGGACACCGGGACCACGCCGCACCGTACGGGTGCGGGTTCCGTGGAACCGGGAGGAGCGGGGTGGAGGGTCCTCCGGCGGTCCGGACGCCCTTCGGGTGCGTGGACCGCTCCGTTCCGGCCATTCCCCGGTTCCGCAGGACCGCCTCCACGGTCCTCCTCTCCGCCGCCGGGGCCTTCGGCTTCCGGTCCGCTCCGATCAGCGGTGCCGCCCCGTCGCCTCCATGGCGTGCAGGAGCCGATCGGCGATCCAGTCCGGCCCCAGGCGTCGCAGTTCCCTCGTCCACCGCGACATGCCCTCGGGAGGGCGGGAGCACAGACCGTCCACGGCTCTGCCCGCCTCTCCGGGATCCAGCCGGGACGGATCGAGGCACGTGGCCAACCCCGCCCGCTCGGCGTCGTGCGCGATCGAGAACTGATCGCTGGAGAAGGGAAGGACCAGAGCGGGGGTTCCCGACGCCACGCACTCGGTGAAGGAGTTGTTCCCGCCGTGGTGCACCATGACGTCGGCACGGCGCAGCAACCACCGTTGGGGCACCACTCGGGCCACGTGCACCCTCGGACCTGACAGACGGGCGAGAGCCGGAGCGCCGTCGCCGGCGGCGACCACCACCGCCGCGTCCGGGACGTGGGAGAGGACGCCTCGCACCAGGAGCTTCAGCACGTCGCTCCGGGCCGACAGGAAGGTCCCCAGGGCGATCAGCACCAACCGGCGGGCCGCCGACCTCAGCCGGCGGACGACCGCCTCCCACTCCGCGCCGGGATCCGGCTCCGCAGGGGGGACGCAATGGCCCCCGTACAGGAGTTCGGCCCCGGTCGGGGCGTGCTCCGGAAGCCACGGGAACCGCGGATAGTTGAACACCACGGCGCGGCGGGACGCGAGGGCGAAGGCCCGTCCCGGCGGACCGGCCGCGGGGGCGTGCGTCCGCGAGACCTCAGCGAACCGTTCGGTGAACGCCACGTCGTTGGCCCGAGCCGCCTGCCGCAGCTCCGCCAGCGCCCCCGCCGCGGGACGAATCGCGCGGGGCCAGGCATAAGGGACCCCGAAGAACGCGTCGGACCGGTGGGGCACGTACGTCGGGTGCCCGGGGCAGAACGTGGCGAAGGGCAGCTCCAGGCAGTGCAGAGCCAGCGTGACCGGATAGCTCAGCTGGTCGACCACGTACCAGTCGGGAGCCAGCCGTTCGTGCAGGGCCCTGAGCTCGGCCAGCACCCTTTCCGGGTCCGACAGCAGATCCTCGCCGCGATGACGCGCCTGTGCGAGGAGAGCGGCGACCGCTCCCTGCCGGGTCGAGTCCAGGAACTCCTCCAGACGCGCCGCCTCCCGCGCGTCCTGCCGCGTGCTCCGCGCGACCCCGGTGTTCGCGTTCCGGGTCACCGTCAGCGGGACGAAGCCGACGCCGGCCTCCTCGGCCATCGGGGCGAAGGAGGGTGCGCTGGCGAAGTGCACCCGGGCACCCGCCTCGGCCAGGGCCCTCGCGAGTACCGACAGGGGCTGGGCGTGCGAATGGAACGGGGGACTCACGACCACCACACGTGGTGGTCGTCCTGCCGCGCGGGTGCGAGGTGGCGAGATCATGCCGTGTTTTCGTCCTCCGCGAACACAGCGGATGCACGCCACGGAGATCATCGGCCGGCGACCGCGCCGGGCTTCCGGTTCCGCACGGATTCCCCCGGTCGCGGGCCGGTCACGGCGCACCGTGCATCCGAGCGCCGCTCCGTTGGTGAAACACCGCAGGCAGACAGCCTTAGCCGAGGAGCCCTCCCATGGAACAACCTCCGTCCGTAGCCGCCGTGCGCGACGGCAGCCGCGCTCCGGGGGGAGCGCGGAAGGAGCACGACCCGTTCGTCGAGGCCAGGACGACCTACTGGAACCGTCTGCTCGGCGGAGGGAATCCGTGCGACTCGCACGGATTCGGTTCGTACCCCCGCAGCCTGCTGGAAGAACTGGTCGGAGCTGAGTACCGCCCCGACCACCGGGCGCGGGCCCGCTTCGGGGTGACGACGTCGGGGGACCTGGTCCTGGCCGGTCTGAGGCACCGGATCCGGACGGGAGAGGTGCCGGATCCGGACGAGTGCGTGCGGTTGCTCACCGGAAGCGAATCCGTGCGGGCCGTGCTGTTCGAGAGCTGGTCGGCCACCGTACGCCGTTACGGAGCAGCGTGGACCACCGCCGCCGTGCGTTCCGGGCTCCACGTGACGCGGGATCCGAACGCGGTGGCCTTCCTGCTCGACGCGGCGGCCGCGGCGGACCTGCGTCCCCTGCCGCCGCTGGAGCTGTTGCGGTTCGCGAGCGGGCACGGGCGACGCGTCGCGCACGCCGCCCGGCGCCTCCTCGCGACGTACGGCCACCGCCCGTCCCTCGCGACCGTTGGACATGACCCCGCCGACGCCTACGAGCGGCTCCTGCTGGACGCTTTGGAGCAGCTACCCCTCACGGGGACCGGGACCGCAGGGGGCCGGCCGGGCCTGTTCGTCGCCCAGTCCATGCTCATGGGCCGCTTCGACCGCCCCGGGGAAGGGCTCAGCGGGGGGCTGGGCGTTCTGCTCGGCTCGCTCGGCGACGCCCTCGCCCGCACCGACGGCATCGCCGCCGTCGTCACGATGGTCACGGCCTGCCGCCCGGAGCTGGAGGAGGACCCGACCCTGCTGCGCCGCCGGAGTTCCGGTCACTGGATCCTCAGGCTTCCCCTCGACAGCGACCGCCCCGTACGCCCCGAGGAGATGGGGCCGCACCGGGAAGCGCTCGCCTGGTGGGCGACCCGACTGCTGGGGGCACTGCCGCGCCCGGTCGACGTCCTGCACGTCCGCTACGCCGACGACGGCTCCCTCGCCCTGGCGGAATCCGCCCGCAGGGTCGGCGCGGCCCTCGTCTTCACGGCCACGCCCGACCCTCACCGTCAGATGGGCGAACGGCACGGCGCCCCCGACGCGGACCCCGGCCACGTGCGTCATGACCTGCACCGGGTGTTCCTCGCGGACCGCCTGGTCGAGCGGGCCGACCGGGTCGTGGGGATCGCCGGACGCGCCGGCGGGACGGACGAGCTGCTGCGGCACTTCCCCCAGCTCGCCGAACAGGTCGGCGGCACGACGCCCATCGCCCTACCGGAAGGCGTCGCCCCCTACCAGCCGCCGCCCGACGAGGAGCGGCGCCGCGAGCTGCTCCTCGGCGCGGTCGACGCGGTGGCGAGCGCCTGCGCGGACCGCGTGCCCACGGTGCTGCTGAACGTGGGTCGCCTCCATCCGATCAAGCAGCAGGACGTACTGGTCCGTGCCTGGGTGGAGTCCGGGTGCTACCGCGACTCGATCCTCGTGATCGTCGGCGGCAGCCCGCGGAGGGGGGACGCGGTGGAGCGCTCGATGCACGAACGGATCGAGGAGGCGGTCGCCTCCTGCCCGGAGGCCCGTCGACGCCTGCTCCTGCTGCCCGCCCTCCCCAACCCGGAAGTGCGGCTTCTCGAACGGGCCCTCGCCCTTCCGACACGGCCTCTCCGTGCCCGCTACGTCTGCTCCAGCGCGAAGGAGGAATTCGGCCTCGCCGTCCTGGAGGCCATGGAAGCCGGTCTGGTCACGGCGGGCCCCGTGAGGGGCGGCGTCCCGCACTACCTCGAGGACGGGGAGAACGGGCTGCTGATCGACACCTCCACTTCGCGGAGCCTCGGCCGCGGACTGGAACGCCTCCTGCGGATCGGTGACGAGGAAGCCGCCGTGATGGCCTCTCGTGCCCGGCGCCTCATCCGCACCACGTACTCGGCGGCTGCCATGGCCCGGGCGATGGCCGGACAGTACGCGGACGTGACGGGCGGAGAGGGCCGGTCGGACGAGGGCGGAACCGCGGTCCTGCCCTCCCGCATCCGCATCCCGTCGTGAACCGGAAGAAGCTGACAGGACCGGCGGAGGAGTTCCGGTGAAGCCCCCGCGCGTCGGGAACACCCGAAAGGCGGAGGGCACGACCTCATCGACCTGCCCACCCCTTCTCGCGAAGACGTGGGAGACCTGCCGTGAAACTCAGGGAAGAACTACCTGTCGACCACCGCCTCGCCACAGTGCACCGCGTCGGCGCCGCAACCTGTGGCGTCATCCTGATCGTCTTCGGTTGCCTCGGATTCGCGAGCGCCCTCGATTCCTTCGACACGTCCGGAGAGCGGATCGCGGGCATGACGAGCAACACCGCGCTCAGCGTCATCTCCGACGTCGTGGGCATCGCGCTGATCACCGGAGCCGTCGTGGGAGGAAACTTCGCCTCCACGCTCAACATGACCGTCGGGAGCCTGTTCGTGCTGAGCGGGTTCTATCACCCCTTCACGTTGGAGAAGCCAGCCAACTTCCTCGACTTCGGCATGACCAACGTGATGTTCAGTTTCTTGATCGGGCTGCTGGTCCTCATATTCGGGATGTACGGGCGGGTATCCGGCAGGCTGCCCCACGACAATCCCTGTTGGAAACGGCGCCATCCTCGCGAGGCGGCTCGGGAATCGATCGCCAGGCGACGCGAGGCATGCGTGGAAAAGGTCGTGACCACGCCTTCGGCCCGTCCAGGTCCGCTCGGATCCTCCGGCAGCGGAAGCGGTGGCGGAACGAGGAAGAGGCTTCCCGGCCGGTGAGGACGCGTCGGCCTGCGGTGCGGGGCCGCCGACCACGGGCACGCGACGCATGACCGTGCCCCGGGGGCGGTGGTCACCGGCCTCGGACGGCGAACCAGGAGGGCCGCGGCCGGCCCGAGGCGGCCAGGGCACTCCGCCGGTCACCGGCGACACCGGTGTCGACTCATGTAGGCGGGACGTCGCCGTCGTCCTGACGGGTCGCGCGGAAATCTCGGGTGTCCAGTCCCGCCCCACTCACGGCCGCGAGGACCGCAGCACTCTGGACACCGTCGAGACGGGGTGTCCGCGACAGGATGAAACCGGCGTCCCGGCTGTCGTTCGTCACGACCGCCCAGTCGTACTCCGTCCCGACTCCCGCGACGACGTAGTCGGTGTCGGAACCGTGCAGATGGCCTTCCCTATCGATGAGATTCGGCAGGAGCGACACGTTCAGGCGCGCTCCGGTCCCGTCCAGGGGCTTGGCCTCACCGCGAATGCTGCTCGTGGTGCCCAGCCACGTCGTGCAGCTGTTGACGACCGGGACGGCGCCCCGTCCGGTGGCCGCTAGACGGCCTTGGTGTTCTTGGCGCACTGGACCTCGAACAACCGGGGAACGGCGGCGATCTGGTACCAGGTGCCCGTGTAGCGCTCCAGATCCACGCCGCCGACGGGGCGCCCGCCCGGCCGATCGCCGCCGACGCGGTCGTCACGCCCGGAACCAGACCGACGAGCACACTCGCTCCGAGTGCGGCAACACCATTCCGAACGGTGACGCGTAGACGTGAAAGCATCGGAAACCGCTCTCGCACCGTTTTTGACTCCGACTCACGACAGCCACTTCGGTCCGCGCCCGGAGACCGGATGCGGTGTGCGCGAGGGCACCGGGGATTCCGTCCCGCAGGAGCCCCCCGGTCGGGGGGCGTACGAGCGGGTCGTCGGAGCAAGTGCCGAACCCGGGTGCGCCCGCCGACCGTGTCGCACGTCCTCATCCGCGACAGCGTCGCTACTGTCGTGCTGCAGATCCGCGTCCGAACGGACCGACGGTGCGGTGGCGGTGGAGCGGGGAAGCCCGGGAGCGCCCCGACCCGACCGCGTCTCCATGGCTCCCTGGTCCTCCGGTGCCTCTCCCGCGTCCGAAGCGAGGGCGGAGGCGCCGCGGCCTCCCACCTCACCCACCGACCCGACCGTCGGTCCGTACCCGCGCCCCGGCGTCGCCGCCACCGGCACGCATCCAGAACCGAAGGAGGCATCACTTGTCCGAACTGATCGTCATCGGTTACGACGAACCGGCCCGAGCTGTCCAGGCCTACCAGCAGGTTCGAGACCTGAGGGGCGACCTCGTCGTCGATCTCGTGGGCCTCGCCGCCGTGCACGTCGACGAGAAGGGCGAGGTTCACGTCGACACGGCTTCCAGCCCCGTCGGCCTCTCCGTCGCGTCGGGCGCGCTGTGGGGGTCCGTACTCGGACTGCTGTTCCTCGTTCCCGGCCTGGGTCTGCTCCTGGGCGGGACGATGGGCGGGTTGGTCGGCAGGCTCAACAAGAGCGGCGTCGACGCTCGGTTCCGCAGCCAGGTCAAGGACTTCCTCGCTCCCGGCGGATCCGCTGTCGTGCTCATGGCATCGGAGGTCGCGGAGGACAAGTTCGCCGCCGCGATGCAGCCCTATGGGGGAACCGTCCTCAAGACCTCACTCAGCGACGAGGACGAACGGGCGCTCGCGCACCACCTCTGCCACAGCGACTGAACCGCGCGGAGGGGACCGACTGCCGGCCCGCCCACCGGCCCCGGGGCGGCCGACGGCCTTCCGGGACCCGGATCCGAACGCGGAGGAACGGCCCTGCCGGATCACGGGCCCCGGGCACACTGCCATGCCGAAGGGACCGAGTGCGCCGCTCCTCCGGACATCCGCCAAGGCGAAGCAAGGCTTCGAGCATCCGGTGAAACCGGCCACCCCGCGGCGACGGAACCCCTGCCGCCGTCGCCGCACCGCGGGCGGACGCGGGGGTCTCAGAGGCGGTCGTCCAGGAGCCTCCGCAGTTCGGCGGTGGTCATGGGCCCGGCGCCGTGCGCGACCGCCTCCCCCTCCTCGACGAGGACGCAGGACGGCGCCCCGGTGACCTCGTACCGCTCGGTCGCGGCCGGACAACGCGCGATGTCGGCGCGGACGACCGTCAGACGGCCCGCGTACTCGTCGGCGACGCCGCCCACGACGAGGTCCATCGCCCGGCAGGCCTCGATCGCCTTGGGCCACGTCCCGATGAAGTACGCGAGGACCGGGACTCCGCTCATCCCGAGGACGAAGTCGAACTCCGCGTCCTCGCGGGGCCGGTGAACCCGCTTCGTCATGGAGGCTCCTGTCCTCGTGATCCGTCTTCTCGTCCCCATCATCCCCCGTGCGACGAGCTCGGACGTGCGACGTCCGAGGCGCCGGGCCGGCGGGTCCGCTCAGCCGAAAGCGCGCCGGTAGGTCTGCGGGCTGACGCCGGTGGTGCGTTTGAAGCGGTCCCGGAACGTGGTGGGCGAACCGAAGCCGACCTGGGCGCCGATGCGCTCCACCGAGTGCTCCGTGGTCTCCAGGAGGTGCTGTGCCCGGCGGATGCGGGCCCGGTGGAGCCACTGGAGCGGAGTGGTGCCGGTCTGGTCGCGGAACCGGCGGATCAGGGTCCGGGTGCTGGTGCCGGACCGCGCGGCGATGTCGGCCAGCGTGAGGTCGCGGGCCAGGTTCTCCCGCAGCCAGGCGAGCAGCGCCTCCAGTTCGGAGCCCCGGGGCGTGGGGGTGTGGTCGTGGACGATGAACTGCGCCTGCCCGCCCTCGCGTTCGAGGGGCATCACCGACAGGCGGGCGGCGTCGGCGGCGACCGCCGATCCGTAGTCCCGGCGGATCATGTGCAGGCACAGGTCCAGGCCCGCGGCCGCGCCGGCCGAGGTGAGGAACCGGCCGTTGTCGACGTAGAGGACGTCCGGGTCGACGTCGACCTCCGGGTGGAGGGCGGCCAGGAGCCCGGCCGCCTGCCAGTGGGTCGTGACCCGCAGCCCGTCGAGGAGGCCGGTGGCGGCCAGGGGGAAGGTCCCCACGCAGATGGAGGCGATCCGGGTGCCCTCGGCGGCGGCCGACCGCAGCGCGTCGCGCACGGCGGGGGAGAGCGGGACCGTGGGGTCGGCGACGCCCGGCACGACGACCGTGTCCGCGCCCCGGAGGCCCTCCAGGCCCCAGGGGGCGCGCAGGGCGAAGGCCCCGGCGTCGACCTCCTCGCGCTCGGCGCAGACCCGGACCCGGTAGCCGGGCCGCCCGTCGGGCAGGCGGGTCCGCGAGAAGACCTCGATCGGGGTGGACAGGTCGAACGGGATCACCCGGTCCAGCGCGAGAACGGCGACGGTGTGCATGGCCGGAACCTACCTCCTCGCCGTACGGCGATCTCAGGGTGACCTCCCGAAACCACCATGTCAGCGCGGTTTCGAGACCTCCGTGAGCCGCTGTCACTTTCCCGTTGGAACCTGTCACTCCTGCCACTGGGCGACCGGGCCGGCGGACGGTTGACTTCGACGCGACGCAATGAGACCGACCCCGAGGAACGCCCGTGCACATCCAGATCGTCCTGTTCGACGGTTTCGACCCGCTCGACGTCGTCGCCCCCTACGAGGTGCTCCACGCCGGCGGCACGGCATCGGGCGGCGCGCTGACCGTCGAGCTGGTCTCCGCCGAGGGCCCCCGCGAGGTGATCAGCGGCACTGGGGGACTGGTGCTGCGCGCCACCGGCCTCCTCGATCCTGAGCGGGCGGACACGATCCTCGTGCCCGGTGCCTCCGGCCGCGTGGGCGAGCCCGGCGAGCTTCCCGAGGAAGAGGCGGGCGCCGGCGAGTGGAAGCGGGACGCGTTCGTCCCGGTGCTGCTCGGCCGCACGCTGACCACCGAACTCCCCGCGCTCCTCGCGCGGGCGATGGACGACCCGGACGTCACGGTCGCCGCCGTCTGCGGCGGCTCCCTCGTCCTGGCCATGGCGGGCCTGCTGGAGGGACGCCACGCCACCACCCACCACCTGGGTCTCGACCTGCTGGACGCCACCGGCGCCCACGCGGTCCGCGCCCGTGTCGTCGACGACGGCGACCTGATCACCGGCGCCGGCGTCACCTCCGGGCTCGACCTGGGCCTGTACCTGCTCGAACGCGAACTGGGCCCCCGCGTCGCCCACGCCGTCGAGGAGCTGTTCGCCCACGAACGGCGCGGCACCGTCTGGCGCGCCCGGGGCCAGGTCCCCGCCGCCCTCTGAGCCTCCCCCCCCCCGCACCGCACCGCATCGCATCGCGCCACAGCAGACCGCACCGCACAGCCTGCCCGCACAGTCAGGAAGAACACCGCATGACCGTCGAAGGCACCTGGGACCTGTCCCTCTCCACCCCCCTCGGCAGGATGAAGGCCGTGCTCGAACTCCGCGAGCGGGACGCCGTCCTGACCGGGGTCGCCCACGGAGCCGGCGAGCGGGTACCGCTCGTCGACATCGCCCTCGACGGCGACCGGCTCACCTGGAAGCAGGCCGTCACCAAGCCCCTGCGGCTGAACCTGGCGTTCGACGTGACGGTCGACGGCGACGCCCTCCGGGGCACCTCCAAGGCAGGCCGCCTCCCGGCCTCGCAGGTCACCGGCGCGCGCCGGACCGCCCCGGAGGACCGGGCGTGACCAAGTTCCTGCTGTCCCTGCACGTCCTGGCCGCCCTCGTCGCCGTCGGCCCGGTCACCGTCGCCGCGAGCATGTTCCCCGCGACGCTGCGCCGCGCCCTCGGCGACCCCGCCGACGCCGACGCCCGGACGACCCTGCGGACCCTGCACCGCATCTGCCGGGTCTACGCCGGCGTCGGCGTCGCCGTCCCCCTCACCGGCTTCTTCACGGCCGGCAGCCTCGGCGTCCTCGGCGACGCCTGGCTGATCGCCTCGATCCTGCTGACCGCGGTCGCCGCCGGCGTCCTGGCCCTGCTCGTCCTGCCCGCCCAGGACGACGCGCTGACCGGAACGGCGGGTCCCACCACGCCGCCGACCCCCTCGAACCCGAGCCGACTGGCCGTGCACACCGGCGTCTTCAACCTGCTGTGGGCCACCGTCACCGTCCTGATGATCGTCCGCCCCGGCTCCACGACGGGAGCGTGACCACGGGCTCTCGCCACCCCCGGCCGCGGTCCTCGACGCCGCCGCGGCGACCGGACGCAAGCGGCTCCGGTCGACCGCCGGCACGTGGAACGGGCCGTCGCTCCGCGTCCTGGAGAAGCTCGGGTTCGAGCGGGCCCGCGTATCCACCGAGGAGAGCGGCGAAGTGGCCCGGCTCACCCGCACGTTGCCGTGAAGCGGGTGCCGTTCCGTGAACGGGAGGACAGCTTCGTGATCATGAAGCCGACGAGCGACAGCACCACCGACCAGGCACCGGCCGATCCGGCCGCCACGGAGGACGTGCTCGCCCGGCAATCCATCGATTACTGGAGCGGCCGCGCGCACGAGGCCGTGACCCGGCACCTGCGCGACGCCATGGCCCGGGTCGACGTCACCCAGCCCCAGTACTGGGTGCTCAACCGGGTGAACGGCGGGCCCGCGGCGCCGAGCCGTGAGGAGGTGACCGCCCAACTGGCCCCTCTGGCGGGCGGACCGCACGAGAGCTCCCGCACCGTCGACCAACTGCTCCACCGGGGCTGGCTGCGGACCGGCACCGGAGGGGAGCTGCACCTCACCGATGCCGGGGAGGCGGCCGGGTCCCGGCTGCGCGGCCTGGTCACCGCACTGCGCGCCGAG
Source organism: Streptomyces sp. NPDC007872 (assembly GCF_042868165.1). Taxonomy (NCBI): domain Bacteria; kingdom Bacillati; phylum Actinomycetota; class Actinomycetes; order Kitasatosporales; family Streptomycetaceae; genus Streptomyces; species Streptomyces sp. NPDC007872. The sequence continues at coordinate 154,293 of NZ_JBIAEA010000001.1, read as the reverse complement.
GTCCACCGGGGCATCGACGACGAGGAGTACGTGGCCGCGCTCAAGGTGCTGCGCACGGTGATCGCGAACGTCGAGGGAGCGGGGGAGCCCCAGGGGGCGGACACCCCCTAGCCACTCCGTCGCGCCCTCGACGCCGGCGTCAGGCCGAGAACGACCCCGCGCCGCCCGGCACACGGGTTCCGTATCCGGGCTGGACGGTCAGCGAGGGCCCGAGACAGAACGGGTTGCCGTAGACCTTCACCGGCTTGTCGGTCCGGTTCGTCAGCACGTGCGCGACCGTGGGCAGCCGCTGACAGCCGGCCGGGTCGCGGTAGACGTCCAGCGGCTGCGCCTCGGTCGAGAAGACGACGACCTCACCGACGGCGTCGGCCGGGGCGGGCGCGGCCGTGCCCAGCATCGAACCCGCCGCGACCAGGGAGATCAGCACTGCTCGTACGCGCATGGTCATCCCCACTGTGAACCGTCCCGCCTCGGTGCGGGACCGCTCCACAGGTATCGCGCGGCCGTGCGCGGGATCCCGGCCCACTCGCCGGGTTTCACCCTCCAGGCGTAGGAACGCCCTCGGTCCGGCGGCCCCCTCCGGGCGTCCGGAGCCTCGTTCGAAACCGTGTCCGAAGCCGTTGTCAGTGGCCGGGGATAGGTTCGTCGACGTTCCGCCGGTCGGGCGTGAACACCCCCTTCGACGTGCATGGGAGAGGTACGTTGCCGGTCTGGGAGAGGTCGAGTACGGCGCGGGTGGTACCGCCCGCGCGACCGCGGAAACTCGCCAAGGTGCCGTTCGTCGAGCTGGCCGACGGACGGTTGCAGGGCGTCGTGTCCAGCGGCTCCGACACGGGACGCGTGTACGTGTCCTCCGTCGCCGCCGGGACGTACGCGTTCGCGTGCAGCACCAACAACAACCGCCCCTGCGGCGGCGCGCGCGGCGGCTTCTGCAACCACATCCGCGCGCTCGTCGGCGAGGCCGTCCTCCAGTACGGCGCCGGGCGCGTCGCCCGCTACCTGAAGGCCGACGCGCCCGGTACGGAGCCCGACGCCCCCGCGCTCGTGGCGGCGATGACCGCCGCGCGGCCCGCGCAGGGCGACACCTCGGCCGCCGCCCCGGTGTTCAGCCGGTTCCTGCGGCACCTGGCCTACCTCGAACTGGAGCCGACCACCCTGCCGGTGCCCGAGCTGCACTGGTTCCCGCCGACGAGGGCGGTGGCCTGATGCGCACGGACCTGCTCGCCGATCCCCTCGACGGCCTCGACGCGGCCCTGGACGCCGTCGACGCCTTCGACCGGGTGCTCGTCGCCGGACTGCTCCGCCCCGGGCCCGAACAGGCCGACGGACTCGCCGCCCTGGTGGACGCCGTCGCCGGGACACCACTGGCCGCACGGGTCGCCGAGGCGGCCGACAGGGCCGCGGCCGGTGCCGCCGGCGAGGACCACTCCGTCGCGCTCGCCGCCGCCCGCACCGCCCTCATGGGCTCCGTGCACGACGCCCTGACGGCCCGCGTCGCGGACGTCACCGGCCGGCCGGCCGCCGAGCCGACGGCCCCGCCGGCCACGGGGGAGGAACCCGCCGCGCACGTGCTCGCCGCCGCCCGCGCCTGGCTGTGCGACCTCGCCCGCGCCGGCTGGCGGGGCATCGACCACGACCTCGTCGGCGGCGCCGCGCCCGTCGTCTCCGCCCTGCTCCCGGTCCCGGCGCTGCGCCGGCAGGCCACGCTCCTCGACGGATTCGCGGCCGAACTCGCCGCCTCCTGCCCGGGATCCACCCTGGAACGCGTCCCGGTCCGCCGCTGGGCCGACCTGTGGTCGCGCGCCCTGCTCCTCACCCTGCCCGGCGCCGGCCGCACCGCCGCCGTCTCCACCGCGACCGGCCGCCTCCTGCCGCTCGGCGTCGACCTCCAGGAGCACGCCACCGCCGTCCAGGCCCAGGTCCACGCCGTGTTCGAGCCCGCCGACGGCACGGCACCCCGCCTCGTCCGGGCCGCGGTGTCCGCGCCCAAGCCGGACACCGTCGTCGGCGCCGGCCTGTGGCAACTGCTCCGGCCCCGCATGTCGCTGCTCGCCGCCGCGGGCGAGGGCCGTTCCGTGGAGCTGGACGCCATGCCCGTCACCGCCGAGGGCGACCTGCTCTGGGACGACGGGCGGGCCCGTACGGGAGAGCCCGCCGACCCCTTCGCCACGGCCCGGGTGATCCTCTCCGCCGCCGCCGACCCGGTGACGGCCCCGCTGGACCGCCACCCGTCCCGCATCGCCGTGCCCCTCCTCCTGGAGGGGTACGCGACGGAGCGGGCGGACGACGGCGCGCTCGCCCTCACGGTCGCGGGCCACCGGCTGGCCGTCGACACCGACCGGATCCCGGCCGCCGGACCGCTCACCCCGGAGGCGGTCGCCGCGTCCGGCGCGTGCCTGGGACTGCTCCGCTGGGACGCGGGGGAGTTCGTCCTCCAGCCGCTCGCCGTCGAGACGACCGTCCGGAAGAAGACCGCCGCCGTCCACGCGGGCGCGTGGGCCGGGGGCACCACCGACAAGGCCGGGGCCCGCGCGGAGAAGGCGGCCACGGACGCGGTCGCCGTCCTGCGCGAACGAGCCGGAAAGCTGCTGCGCACATGACCGATCCCACCACCCCGGCATCCACCGGTACGGCGCCCACGCCCATGGCCACGGCCCCGGCATCCGCCGCTCCGGCACCCACGGCCTCAACACCCGCCGTCCCCGCGCCCACCGCGCCGCGGACCGTGGGCCCCGCCGGTACGGAACCCGTCCCCGCGCCCACCGCGCCGCGGACCGTGGGCCCCGCCGGTACGGAACCCGTCCCCGACCCCGACGACAACCGTCGCCAGGTCCTCTACTGGCGTTTCCTCGCCCGGCTCTTCGACCCCGAGGAGCAGGCCTCCCTGGAGTCGGCGAGCCTCGCCGTCGTCGAGGACGTCGGCCTGCCGCCGGCCCTGCTCGACCCGGCCGCCTCCGTCGACTCCGTCGTCCAGCGCCACCCGGAGCTGGCCGGCGAGTTCGACGGCCTGATGACCCCGGAGGCCGAACCGGACGGGGCGCGCGACCGGGCCGCCGAGGTCCGGCGGGCCGCCCTCGCCTCGAAGCTGCTGCTCAACGTCTTCTCCACCGGCTCGGGCGCCGTGTCCGCCGGGCAGTTGGCCCGGTGGCAGTCGGACGCCGGGTGGCTGGAGCGCGCCCTCGGCCGCCCGCCCGGGGAACGGGGGGCCGGTGCGCCCGCCGACGGCGGCCTCGGGACCGAACTCGGCGACATCGAGGCCGGCCTCGTGAGCCGCATGCGTCTGCGCGAGGTCCTCGCCGACCCGGAGCTGGCCGCCCGGCTCACCCCCAGCATGTCCCTGATCGAGCAGTTGCTCCGCGACAAGGGCAACCTCTCCGGCGTCGCCCTCGCCAACGCCAAGTCCCTCATCCGGCGCTACGTCGACGGGGTCGCCGAAGTCCTGCGCACCCAGGTGGAGAAGGCCACCGCCGGCGAGCTCGACCGCTCGGTCCCGCCCAAGCGGGTCTTCCGCAACCTGGACCTCGACCGCACCATCTGGAAGAACCTCACCAACTGGAGCCCGGAGGAGGAACGGCTCCACGTCGACCGCCTCCACTACCGGCACACGACCCGCAGGACCACGCCCCAGCGGCTGATCGTGGTCGTGGACCAGTCCGGTTCCATGGTCGACTCGATGGTCAACTGCACCGTCCTCGCCTCGATCTTCGCCGGGCTCCCCAAGGTGGACGTCCACCTCGTCGCGTACGACACCCGCGCGATCGACCTCACCCCCTGGGTGCGCGACCCGTTCGACGTGCTCCTGCGCACCAACCTCGGCGGCGGCAACGACGGGCCCGTGGCGATGGCCATGGCCCGGCCGAAGATCGCCGAACCGAAGAACACCGTCATGGTCTGGATCTCCGACTTCTACGAGTTCGACCGCTCGCAGCCGCTGTTCGAGGGCATCGAGGCGGTCCACCGCTCCGGCGTGCGGTTCCTCCCCGTCGGCTCGGTGACCAGCTCGGGACGGCAGGAGGTCAACCCCTGGTTCCGGGAGCGCTTCAAGGCCCTCGGCACCCCGGTGATCTCCGGCCGCGTCGACAAGCTCGTGCACGAACTCAAGACCTTCCTCACCTGAGAACCCGAAAGGCCCCTCGCATGTCCGACCTGCTCCGCGCTCCCGCCGAGATCAAGTACGCCGAGGAACTCGACTGGCTGGAGTCGATCGACGACGCCCCCAAGCCGTTCTCCTGGCGCCTGTCCCCGAAGATGGTCCGCCTGTTCGTCCTGGGCTCCGAGCGCGCCGACGGCCTGGACCGGGAGGTGACGCAGAAGTGGTTCGGCGACCGCAGCTTCGTCGAGCGCTCCATCGTCACCCTCGCCTCCGACCGCGGCCTCCTCCTCATCGGCGACCCCGGCACCGGAAAGAGCTGGCTCGCGGAACTCCTCGCGGCCGCCATCAGCCGCAACTCCACGCAGGTGGTCCAGGGCACGGCCGGCACCACCGAGGACCACGTCAAGTACTCCTGGAACGTCTCCATGGTCATCGCCAAGGGGCAGTCCCGCGAGTCGATGATCCCCTCGCCGATCATGACCGCCATGGAGACCGGCACCATCGGCCGCTTCGAGGAGCTGACCCGCTCCACCAGCGACGTCCAGGACGCCCTGATCTCGATCCTCTCCGAGAAGTACGTCTCCGTCCCCGAACTCGACGGCGCCGACGGCGGGAACATCGTCTTCGCCAAGCCCGGCTTCTCGGTCATCGCCACCGCCAACAGCCGCGACCGGGGCGTCAACGACCTCTCGTCCGCGCTCAAGCGGCGGTTCAACTTCGTCCGCATCCCGGTCGTGACGAACAGGAGGAGCGAGGCCGAGATCGTCCGCTTCCGCACCGAGGAACTGCTGCGCCGGCACCGGATCGAGCTGGACGTGCCGCCCACCCTCCTCGACGTCCTCCTCCAGAGCTTCGCCGACCTGCGCGCCTCCGCCGCCGCGGCCGGCAACGACGACGAGAAGCTGGAGTCCGCGCTCTCCACCGCCGAGCAGATCGGCGTCCTGGAGGACTCGATCCTGCACGGCACCTTCTTCGGCGAGCGCGCCCTGACCGCCCGCACCCTCGCGGCCTCGCTCGTCGGCACCCTCGCCCGCCGCGAGCCCGAGGACCTCGCCATCCTCAACAAGTACCTGCACGGCGTCGTCGAGCCCCGGGGCAAGGAGGAGGGCGGCCCCTGGCCCGAGTTCCTGGAGGGCGGTCGCGAAGCGATCGCGAAGCTGGCATGAGCACGGCCCCCGAGACCCGCGCGGCACCCGCCGGGACGACCTCCGAGACCTACGCGGCCTCCACCACCGGGACGGCCGCCACCCCGACGGCCGTCCCCCCGTCCTTCGCCGCCCTGCGCGGTCAACTGCACACCGCCGCCGAGGAGTTCGCCGGAGGACCGGACGCTCTGGAGGGCATCCTCCTCGGCATGGTCGACGACGTCGACCGGGCGGTCCGCGAACCGCTGGAGATCTTCCCCGTCTGCCACCACTCGCCCGCCTCCGCCCTCGCCATGGCCCGCAGGCTGCGCGAGAAGCGGCCCAAGGTCGTGTACCTGGAGCTGTGCGAGGACATGGCCCCGCTCCTGACCGAACTGCGCACCTGCCGGCTGCCGGTCGCGGTGCAGGCCTTCGCGAGCGACATCGACGGCTTCCCGTCCGACTGGGCCCCGCTGTCCGTCGTCGCCCCGATCACGGAGGCCTCCGCCGAGTACCAGGCCGTCGCGTACGCCCTCGGCACCCCCGGCGTGGAACTCGTCCTCGTCGACCGCTCCTCCGACCACGTCTTCCAGTGGGACGCCCGCCGCCCGGCCGGCGACGACCAGGAGGAGGGGACCGGCGAGGACGGGGCCGCGCTGCACGGCGAGGCCGTCGGCGTCGAGATCGGCGACCTGCGCCCGCGCTTCGCCGAGCTGGAGGAGCACCTCCTGCGCCACGGCAAGGTGCGGCACTGGTCGGAGTGGTGGCACCAGTACGTCGAAGTACCGCTCGGCGACGGCGACCACGACACCTACCGCCAGGTCATGTTCCTCATCGGCAGCCTCTTCCGGCGGCTCGCCCCCGGTGACGGGGACCGCCTCCGCGTCGACGAGGACCGCGAGCGGTACATGTGGACCCGGATGCGCGAGCACCTGGCCGCGACCGGCACCGACCCGGCGGACTGCCTCTACGTCTGCGGCGCCTTCCACGCCGCCAGTCGCGTCGAGGAGTTCGGCGTGCACGGCGCCGACGGCTTCGCGATCTCCCCGCGCACCGCCACGACCTGGCAGTACGGTCTGATCCCGTCCAGCCACGCGGCCATCGAGACGCAGTTCGGCCTCGCTACCGGGTCCGTGTCGATCGCCGCCGCGCAGTGGACGAAGAACCTCGCGCGCACCCGCGTGCAGCCGTACCGCCTGGAGGGACAGGCCGGGACGAGGAAGGGCTCCGCGAAGACTCCCGCGAAAACCCCCGCGGAGGCCCTCGCCGACAAGACGGCGGCCCCCGTCGCGATCCCGGACCAGGATCCGGGTCCGGACCCGGGCCCGGATCCCGCCGGGGACAGGCTCTCCGGCTTCCTCCGGCGGCCGCCCGTCCTCGACACCCTGGACGAGGCCGAACTCCTCGGCTGGTCCGTGGACGTCGTCCGCGCCGCCCGCCGCAGCGGCTACCTCGCCTCCACCGCCGACGCCATCGCCGTCTTCGAGACCTCGATCCTGCTCGCGGGGATGCGGGACCGGGCCAAGCCCACCCCGTACGACTTCCAGGACGCGGCGGTCACCTGCATCGAGAAGGACGCCGTCCCCGGGCGGCGGGACGTCCGCAGGATCGTCGAGATCATGATGGGCGGCGACCGGATCGGACAGGTCGGCTACGAGGCGCTGCCGCCCCTCGCCCGCGACGTGCACGACCGGCTCGCACCGCTGGAACCGGACCTCCAGCAGCGCGGCGTACGACGGGCCCTGCTCGACATGACCTCCCGGCCGGAACTGCGGGCCTGCTCCGACGTGCTGTGGATGCTGCGCCGTCTGCTCCCGGCGGGTGCGGCCCGCCCCGTCATGGGAGAACGGCGGCTGGGCGAGCGGTCCGTCCAGGAGTCCTGGGACCTCGCGCTCGGCACCCACCAACGGGCCCTCATCGAACTGGGTTACGAGGGCGTCAGTCTCGAACAGGTCCTTGAGCAGCGCCTGCGCCGCACCGCCCACGGGCCGCGGGTGACGACGGCGGGGGTCCTCGCGGCCGTCGAGGACGCCACCCTGTACCTCGGCGGCCGTCGGCTCGCCGACGAGCTGGGCACGCGCGCCCTGGAGGTCCTCGCGGGCGAGCGGACCGTGGACGGGGCGCCGGAGGTGCTGCGCCGGGTGCGCGGCCTCCTCGCGTACTACCGCACCGCCGAACCGGTGCTGCCCCCGTGGATCGAGTCCTTCGTCCGCACCGGCTACGCGCACTACTGCACGCTGCTGCCCACGACCTTCCAGGACGAGGACGCCACCACGGGGCAGGTGGCGGCCATGCTGGGCTTCCTCTTCGGCATGGAGGGGCTGGCCCTGTCCCTGGGCTGCGACAGGACCCAGTTGGAACTGGCCGTCGCCCAGTCGCGCCCGAAGGACCCGGCGAAGACGGCGCTGCTCTGGGCGGCGCGGGTGCGGCTCGGCACGCTCTCCCGGGAGGAGCTGCGGGCCCGCTGTGACGAACTGCTCGCCAGCCCCCTGGTCGTGCCCTCCTACCCGCGCTACCTCAGCGGTTTCGTGCACGCCCTCGAACCGGTGCCCGGGCTCGCGGACGTCGTGGTGGAGGCCGTGTCGAACGCCTTCGGACGGCTGCCGGACGCCGTCCTGCTGCCCTGGCTGCCGGTCCTCGTCACGACCCTCCGCGCGAACGCCGGGGACCTCGCCCCGCTGCTCGTCCGCGAGGCGGGACGGACCTTCCCGGCCCGGCTCGCCGACCTGGACGCCTGGATCCCGCCGTGGCGCCGGCCCCCGGCCGCGCCCCGCGCCGCCCGCCCCGGCCCGGCGTCCGCCGCCCTGCGCGGCGTCGCGCTCCTGCCCGCCCACCCGGCGACCTGCGACGCGCTCGCGGAACTCCTGGGCTGCACGGAGGAGTGGGCCCCGGCCGGCGGACCGCCCCCGGGCACGGCCGGTGCGGCGCTCCTGTCCGCGCACCCGGACACCTGCGACGCGCCGGCGCGGCTCCTGGGCTGCGACGAGCCCTGGGCCCCGGCCGACGCGGTCCTCCGCCCGCCGTCCCTGACGGACCGCCACCCGGCCACCGCCCACGCGGTCGCGGCCCTCCTCGCGGAGCGGTGACCTCCGGGCCGGCCCCGTCCACCCACGGGGCCGGTTCACTCGTCACGGTGATACGGGCCGCGCCGCCTCCCCGTCCCGTACGGGCTCGGGCAGCGTGGCCCCATGCACGCCCGCCGCACCCCGTACCTCCTGATCGCCGCGCTCCTCACGAGCGGCTGCGTGGCCGTCCCGCACGGCCCCGCCCCGGGCCCGCCGGACCGCCCCGCCGCCCTCGCCCCGGCCGCCGAACGACCCCCTTCGCCGCTGCCGACCTGGCCGGATCCCCCGCAGGGAACCCCGCGCGAGGCGCTCGTCACCACGGAACCCCGGACCGAACCCGCCCGAACGCCGTCCTCCCGCCGGCCGGCGGCGGAGAAGAGCGGTACGGGAGCCGTCTCCCGTACCCCGAGGACGACGAAGAAGCGGGAAACGACCGAGAAGAAGGAGACGAAGAAGAACCGGACGCGGGCCGCCCCCCGCCCCTCGAAGAAGAAGCAACCCCTCCGGACCCGCCATCACCCGTCCACCACCACCGCCGGGCAGCCCGAACTGCGCCGGCTCTGCCGTCAGGCCCAGCGGATCGACGCCCCGATGGGCGCGGCCGGCCTCTGCCGCCAGATGTACGGCCGTTGAGCGCACGCCTCCGGGAGGACGGGCTTCAGGCCCCGCGGAAGGGCCAGGACTCGATGTCGCGGTAGCGGATCGGTCCCGGGCCGCGCCCGAAGTCGCTGCCGACCAGGTGCAGCCGCCCGGCCCGCCACCGGCGCCCGGTGAACCCGGCGAGTCCGGCGGCGGCCTCGACCACGGAGGCGGTGTCGTTGCGGCGGGCGCGGGCCAGCGTCAGGTGCGGGCGCAACGGCCGGGCCTCGAAGGGGATCCCGCACTCCCCGACCACGGCGCGCACCTCGGCCGCGAGCCCGTGCAGCCCCTCCAGGTCCCCGTCGATCCCGCTCCACAGCACCCGGTCGTCGAAGTGCCCGCCGCCGCGCAGCGCCAGCTCGACCGGCCGGTGCGAGGCCGCGAGGTCCGCGAGCGGCGGCCGGAGGAGCGGAACGGTCGCGACCGGGAGCTCACCGAGGAACGCCAGCGTGACGTGCCAGTCCTCGATGCGGTTCCACCGCATGCGCGGGTACGCCGCGTAGGCCGGGGCCAGCGCGTCGGCCAGCTCGTCCTTCGCGTCGTCGGGCGGCGCGAGCGCGATGAACACGCGTGCGGTCGCGGACCGCGCCCGTACGTTCCCGCCGGTCCCACCGGGCTCGCCGACCCCGCCGGTCCCACCGGGCTCGCCGGACGCACCAGATCCACCGGGTCCGGACCCCTCGCCCATGTTCCGTTCCCCGCTCACCGTTCGCCGTGCCGCTCCGAGGCGAGGGTACGCGGCCGGCGCGCCACGACCGGCACCGGCCCCGGCACCGGCCCCGGGGGCCCGGCCGGGGCGCGGCCCGCGGGCTCACGTCCCCGGGTCACCGCCGGAGCCGTCGAGGGTGATCGCCTGTACGGGGCAGGCGCGGGCGGCCTCGCGGACCAGCGTCCCGCGGCCGTCCTCCCGGCCCGGCACGACCGTCCCGAACCCGTCGTCGTCCTGGGTGAAGACGTCCGGCGAGGTCAGGGCGCACTGCCCGGCGCCGATGCAGACGTCCCCGTCGATCGAGACATGCACGCGTGTCGCCCCCTTCACCAGGTCACGGGGAGTTCGAGCATCCCCTGGATCGTGTCGCCCGGCTTGAAGGGGACCTCCTCGGCGGGGACGGCGAGCCGCAGCCCCGGCAGCCGGCGCAGGAGCGTCCCGAGCGCGATCTCCAGCTCCGCGCGGGCCAGGTTCTGCCCCAGGCACTGGTGGATGCCGAAGCCGAACGCCACGTGGTGGCGGGCCGGGCGCTCCCAGTCGAGGACGTCCGGGTCGCCGTAGGCGGCGGCGTCCCGGTTGATGACGGACGTCGAGAACACCACGCCCTCGCCCGCCCGGATCACCGTCCCGGCGACGTCGATGTCCTCGCGGGCGACCCGCAACAGCCCGTCCGCGATGGACAGGAACCGCAGCAGCTCCTCCACGGCGGTGGGCACGAGCCCGGGATCGGCCCGCAGCTCGGCGAGGCGTTCCGGGTGGCGCAGCAGCGTGAACGTGCCGAGGGAGATCATGTTCGCCGTGGTCTCGTGCCCCGCGACGAGGAGGATCGTGGCGAGCTGCACCAGCTCCTGCCGGTCGGGCCCGCCGTCCCCGGCCGCCGCGCGCGCCACCAGGTCGTCGAGGACGCCCTCGCCGGGCTCCCTCCGCTTCCGGTCGAGCAGGTCGCCGAGGTAGCCCTCCAGCCGGGCGAGCGCGTCCTCGGTGTCCGCGCCCGTCGGCCCGCGCAGCAGCCGCCGCGACTGCTCCTCGAAGAAGTCGTGGTCCGCGTACGGCACGCCGAGCAGGTCGCAGATGACGATCGACGGCACCGGCAGCGCGAACGCGCTCACCAGCTCGGCCGGCGGCCCCTGGGCCTCCATCGCGTCGAGCAGCCGGTCCACGGTCTCCTGGATGCGGGGCCGCAGGCGCTCGGCGCGCTTGAGGGTGAAGCTCGGGATCAGCATCCGGCGCTGGACGTTGTGCTCGGGGTCGTCCCAGCCGAGCAGCGCCGCGCGCCGCCGCCTGCGCAGGCCCGCCACCCGCTCGGTCGGCAGCGGGAAGTCGTCCCGCGTGGAGTCGGTCGACAGGCGCTGGTCCGCGAGCAGCGCCCGGGCGGTCGCGTGCCCGGAGACGAGCCACACCTCCCGCCCGTCCCAGAGGGTCACCCGCGACAGCGGGCCCCCGTCGTCGACGCGGGGGTAGGCGGCGGGCGGGTGGTAGGGACAGGTACGGCTCTGGGGGAACGCCACGGGCTGCGTCGCGGGCTGCGGCACGGGCTGTGCCGGGGGCTCCGCCCCGGACCGTGTCTCGGAGCGTGTCACGGGTTGCGTCATGGGGGCCTCGCTAGGGGCGAATCGGTGGCTCTGACGTCGCTTCCGTCACCACTACATGCCTCAGGCACCTATCCGGTCTACGCACAGTTCGGCCAATCCACCGGAATGGCCCCGTACCTTCCGTCTTCCCCGTGTCCCTGCGGGTTCGCGGCGCTCGAACGGGGGCGGGAGGCGTCCGATCGGTCGGTGGAAACCCCGCCTGACCCGATGTCAGGAGTGGCCGGTAATCCGCCCCGCCGTGCCTCCCGGGTCCCGGTCCGCCCGTCCCGGAGGGGATCTCCCCTCCGGGACGGGCGGGTCCGGGATCAGTGCCGGCCGGGGGTCCGGCGGCGGCGGGTGAGCACCAGGATCACGGCGCCGGCGGCGGCGAGGACTCCGGCGGCCACCGCGTACGGGGTGAACTGCGCCCCGGTGGTCGCGAGCGAGCCGTCACCGTCGTCGGTCGCGGACGGCGAGGGCGCCGTCGTGCCGGGTGCGGCGGGGGCGGAGGTGTCCTCCGCGGGCGGCGCGGAGGGCTCGGAGATTCCCGGGGCCGTCGTCTCCGGGGCGCCGGGAGCGGTGCCCCCGCCGGTGGGAGGCGTGGTGGAGGGCGCCGGGCCGGAGGGCTCGGTCCCGGGCCGTGTCGGCGTCGGCGCGGGCGTGGTGCCCGGACCGTCCGGCGTCGGCTTGCAGCCGAAGGTCGAAGAGCCGTTCCACGGGTAGTTGTGGGCCTCGTTGCCCGATCCGTGGGTCCGCAGGTCGCCGCCGACGTAGACGCGGCCGTTCGTGCCGGCCGTCAGGTCCGCGGACGCCCTGGGGGCGAGGATCGAGCCCATGAAGTTTCCGCCGCCGCCGAGGGTGATCGACGGGGACGCCTCGAAGTTGTAGAGGATCCGGGACGCGGCCTCGCCGAAGTGCGCGGAGGCGTAGGCGTCCACGCGGTCGCCGTTGAAGCCGACGGACAGGGGCGAGAGGGCGACCGGGTGGCCGCCCGTCACGTTCACCACGACCGGGGCGCTTCCGGGGATCGACCGGAAGTCGAAGGAGGAGGCCCCGTCGAGCTTCTCGGCGGAGATCTCGAACACCTGCGGGCTGCTGGAGCCGCCGCCCTCGAAGGTGACGGTGTCGCCCGAGCGCACGCTCGTGCCGGTGGGCTCCAGCGCCCCCAGGGACGTCGATTCGCCCCGTACGGTGTCGCCGAAGGTGTCGTACGGGGTGAGGGCGCCCCGCGCGCCCAGACCCGAGGAGCGGCTGCCGCCGTTCGTCTCCAGCTCGCCCTTCTCGTCGATCTTCCCGCCGACGCGGACGGCGCCGCCGTAGCGGGGGCCGGCCGTGAGGCCGTGGCCGACGTCGACCCGCGTGCCCCCGGCGATCGTCAGGTCCCCGCCGACGGAGAGCATGACCGCTCCGGAGTCCGGCAGGATGCCCGAACCGGCGCCGACGCGGCCCACGTTGAAGGTGCCGCCGGACGCCTTGGCGAAGGTGGCGTCGCCGCCGACGACGAGCAGGCCCTCGGCCTCGGCGGTCGCGCCGTCGGCGGTGTAGTTGCCGCCGGCGTAGAGGGCGACGTTGGCGTCGAGGAACCGCGGCTCGTGACCGATGCCGGGCTCCGCCCCGGGGGCCGGACAGGTCCGGGCGGCCCCCGGGGCGGGGGTGAAGGGCGCGGCCGGGGCGTTGCCCGCGGTGGTGAGGCCGAGGACGAGCCCGACGGCCACGGCGCTGCTCAGCCGCGTGCGCGCTCTTCCGGTGTTGCTCATGTGCGTGAACCTTTCCGATGTCCTGTGAGGAGTACGAGGGAGGGGGAGGGACAGGGGGTCTCAGTCGGTCTCGGCCCGCAGGACGGCGCGGGTGAGCGGACCGTAGGCGCCGTTCTCCTGGGGGATGTTCCGCGCCACCTGGTAGCGGCGCAGGGCCGCCTCCACGGACTCGCCGAAGACCCCGTCGGCGGGGCCGGGGTACAACTGGAGCTGCTGGAGCCGCCGCTGGAGGTCGACGACTTCGGGCCCGGTGCTTCCCCGCCCGACCTCACCCCGTCTTCCCTCGCCCCGCCCGTCCCCGTTCCGCCCGTCCTCGTCCCGGCCGGAGCGTGGGGGACGGTGGCGGTGCGAGGACGAAGGGCTGGGCGTCGGGACGGTCGCGGCGGCCTGAGAGGCCGTGACGGCGGGGGAGGCCGTGGACGGGGCGGAGACGGGGGTGGTGCCGGGGGTCGGGGCCCCGGACGCCGAGGGGGTCGTCGGGGACGGGACGGACGGCGTCGTCCGCGCGGTGCCCGTCCCGGAGGACGGGGGCGCGTCGGAGGCGGCGCGCCGGACGGGGGGCGGGGCGGGCGTGACGAGGCCGGGGAGCGAGACGGACGGGTGCGACGCCGGTACGGAGTCGGGCCCGGCGGAGAGCCACACCGCCACCGCGGCGCCGAGCCCCGCGGACAGGGCGCCCGCGAGCATCAGGGGGAGCGGCATGGACCGCCACGCGGGAGCCGCCGCGCGGGCGCGCCGGGTCCGCCGTGACGCGCGGGCGGGCCTCGCGGCCTGCGGTGACACCTTCGGCAGGGAGATGGTCGCGTCGAAGAGCTCGATGTCCTGTCCCCGCGCCCCCGTGCCGTCCCGGTCCGGTCCGGCGACCTTCCCGAAGACGCGGTCGCCCCGGTGTTCCGCGCCCGTTGCTTCACGAGTGACGGACGTGACCGGTGTGGTCGGGGCAGCCCTGTTGCGCATCAAGTGCTCCAGAAGAGGGGAAGCCGGGGGAGGTGTGGCGAAGCCGTGGAGATATTGACCGTCGTTCAAAGCAAGCGTCAACTATTAATAGAACAGGGCAAATTGGGCTTTCCGAGACCTTGTTTCTTAAAGGACTTTTAACGCGTGACGCAGGTCACACGGGAAAGCGGTGCCGGAGACGCCTCCGGGCCGGGTGACGCAAGCCGATCCGGCGGCGAGGAGGGCGAGGGTCTCGTCGTGGTTCAGCCCGTCAACTCGGTCCGGGGCGTTGTCAGACCCATGGGCAAGGATGCTCCCATGACGAACGTTTCCGCCGTTGAGGCGTCTTTCAGCATGTCCGGCCGCGCCGAGTACGAGGCGGCCGTCCAGCGTCTGCGCGACGCCTCCCGCGCCTATTACGGCGCGGGCTACGGCCTCATGGACGACACCGCGTACGACCGGCTGCGCCTGGCGGTGCTGAACTGGGAGGCGGAGCACCCCGACGAGACCGCACCGGACTCGCCCACGGACCAGGTCGCCGACGGCGCCGCCCCCGCCGGCGACGTCGCCCACACCTCGCGCCTCCTCAGCCTCGACAACGTCTTCGCCCCCGAACAGCTCGTGGCCTGGGGCGCGTCGCTCCGCCGCCGCCTGGGACACGAACCGGCGGGCGGGTTCACCGTCGAGCCGAAGATGGACGGCGCGGCCGTCGCCGCCCGCTACCGCGACGGCCGGCTCGTGCAGATCGTCACGCGCGGCGACGGCACCCACGGCGAGGACGTCAGCCACGTCATCGGCACCGTCGTGGGCCTCCCCGAGCGGCTTCCCGTGTCCGCCACCTTCGAGGCCCGGGGCGAAGTCCTCTTCACCCAGGAGCAGTTCGAGGCGGCGAACGAGACGCGCGCCGCGCACGGCGCCGCCGTCTTCGCCAATCCCCGCAACGGCACGGCCGGCACGCTGCGGGCGAAGGACCGCCCGTACCGGCTCGCCATGACCTTCTGGGCGTACGGCGCCGTCGAACTGGACGGCGTGCCCTTCCTCCCCGTTGGAACCGGCCATGCCGAGACCCTCGCCGCCGTCGCGCGGGCCGGGGTGCGGACCACGGCGGACACCCCGGCCGGGCTGCACGTGGTCGCCACGCTCGACGAGGCGCAGGAGAGGATCGACGCGATCGCCGCGCTGCGGGCGAGCCTGCCGTTCGGCATCGACGGCGTCGTCGTCAAGGCCGACAGCGCCACCGAACAGGCGACGGCCGGCTTCGGCACCCGCTTCCCCCACTGGGCCGTCGCCTACAAGCTCCCCGCCGTCGAACGGCAGACCGTCCTCCGGGACGTGTTCTGGGAGGTCGGCCGCACGGGCGTGCTCGCCCCCACCGCGGTGCTCGCCCCGGTGGAGCTCGACGGCTCCACGGTCACCCGCGCCACCCTCCACAACCCGGCCGACATCCTCCGCCGCGACCTCCACATCGGCGACACCGTGACCGTCCACAAGGCCGGCGACATCATCCCCCGCGTCCGGGCCGCCGTCGTCGAGCTCCGCCCGCGCGACGCCGTCCCCGTCCCGCTGCCCCACGAGTGCCCCCACTGCGGCGGCGCGATCGACAGGAGCCAGGAGCGGTGGCGCTGCGCGAAGGGCACCGCCTGCGCGCTCGCCCCGCTCATCGAGTACGCCGCCGGGCGCGACATCCTCGACATCGACGGCCTCGGCAGGAAGTACGTCGACGCGCTGATCGCCTCCGGAGACGTCGGTGACGTCGCCGACCTGTTCACCCTCACCGAGGAGCAGCTCACCACCGCCTCCGGCAGCGCCAAGCGCGGCGCCAGACTGGCCGAGCAGATCCGCCTCGCCAAGGCCCGCCCGCTGAGCCGCGTCTTCTGCGCCCTCGGCATCCCCGGCACCGGCCGCAGCATGTCCCGGCGCATCGCCGCCCACTTCGGCACGATGGAGGCCATCCGCACGGCCGACGCCGACACCCTCCAGGACGTCGAGGGCATAGGCCCGGAGAAGGCCCCGGTCGTCGTCGGGCAGGTCGCCGCGCTCGCCCCCGTCATCGACAAGCTGATCGCGGCCGGCGTCACCATGACCGAGCCGCGGCCGGAGCGGGCGGAGGGCGCCGTCGAGGGGCCGCTGAGCGGGAGGACCGTCGTCGTGACCGGGAAGATGACCGGCCCCCTGGAGGGCTGGGGACGCTCCGGGATGGGCGCCCTCATCGAGAAGGCCGGCGGCCGCATGGGCAGCGGGGTCAACTCCCGGACCGCCTTCCTGGTCGCCGCCCCGACGGCCGGCGGCAAGCCCGGCTCCAAGGCGGTCAAGGCGCAGGAGGCGGGCGTCGAGGTCCTCACCCCGGAGGACTTCGCGGTCCTGGTCGCCGACTACCTGGAGTAGGCCCGGGGGCCGCCCCTCCCCGCGCACGTCACTCGCCGTGCGGGCGGCCCGGGGGGCGCATAGGGTCGCGGTGCCGTCGCGACCGGACCGGAGGCACGACGCGGGGGAGGGGCACGGCCCGGCCGACCGGAGGAGACCCGTGTCAGGACAGTTCGAAGCGACGACCGAGATCGACCGGCCGATCGAGGACGTGTTCGCGTACCTCGCCGACGGGCGCAACGACCCGCAGTTCAGCCCCCGGGTCCTGCGGATCGACCGGGTCCCCGACGGCCCGACCGCCGTGGGCACGGTCTTCCGGAGCACCGTCAAGGACGCCGGGATGAGGTCCGCGCGGGAGTTCCGCGTCACCGCCCTCGAAACCCCGACCCGGATCCGGTGGGCCGAGGTCTCGAAGAACAGCGTGACGGCCCGCGAGGGCGGCTACGACCTGCGGCCGCTCCCGAACGGCGGGACGCGGGTCCGCATCTTCAACGTCCTGGAGGGCCACGGGATCGGCAAGCTCCTCGTCGGCCTCGCGCTCGCCGCCGCCCGCAAGGACGCCGACGCCTTCGGCACCCGGATCAAGGCGGCGGCCGAGGCGGCGATCCCTCCCCGCTGACGGCCTCGCCCCCGCCGGACCTGGGGCGCGGCGCGTCCGCCCGCCCCCGGCCGTCAGCGCGGCTCCGGACCCGGCCACGCGCGCGGGTACGGCACCCGCAGCGACCCGGCCGGTACGGGGGTGTGGTCGGCGGACGCGTGCAGACGCCCGTCCCGCAGGGCGACCGCGCCGCTGCCGAGCATGGACGCGACCAGCTCGGCGGCCAGCGCCTCCGGCGCGAGGCCCAGGAGGCGGGCCGCGTCGGTCAGCCAGGCCCGCGCGAGCAGACAGGGCTCGACCTCACCGGCCGGGACGCCCCCGCGGATCACCAGGGCGAACGCGAAGATCCGGCGGGCGCCGTACCAGACGGCCCCGGCGGGGTCGTCGACGAGGCGCTGCGCCCGGCGCAGGGCGGCGGCGAAGGCGGCGGCCGGGTCGGCGGGGACCGGACCGTGGGACGGCAGGACCACGCGCGGGCCGAGGTCGGCCATCCGCTCGAGGGAGGCCAGCGCGGTGGCGGCCGCGTCCGGACCGTCGAGGGCGAGGTTCACCCAGCCGACGTCGTAGTCCGACAGCGCGTCCCCGACCACGAGCAGCCCCTCGTCCGGCTGCCACAGGGCCAGGTGGCCCGGCGTGTGACCGGGCGTGCGGACGACCTCCCACTCGGCGTCGCCGAGCCGGAGCACCTGTCCGTCGTCGAGCGACACGTCGACCGTGTACGGGGCCACCGGCTGGTCCAGGTACTCCGCCGCGCAGCAGCCCGGGTCCCGGCGCGCGATCGCCTCCGCCTCCGGCGCCCCGGCGGCGACGCCCGCGCCCCGCGCCTGGAGGAGGGCGTTGCCGCCGACGTGGTCGGAGTGCCAGTGGGTGTTCACGACGAGTTCGACCTCCCCGGCCCGCTCGCGGACCCAGGCGGCGGTCTCCTCGGCGTGCCCCGTGAAACCGGAGTCGACCAGGGCCGGCCGCCGCCCGTGGAGCAGCAGCGTGTTGGCGTCGGGGAAGGGCCGCTGCCACCAGGTGACCCAGGAGGGCAGCGGGGGCGGGACCTGCCGCGCGTTCACCGTCCGGCCCCTTCCGGCCGTATCCGGTCTTCCACGTGCTCTCCTCCGCTATCGGCCGACGGACGTCACGGACGGCGGGTGCGCGGCGGTACGGGCCCACCGGCCGCGGCCTCCCACCCGTGACGATCATCATGTCACCGGACCTCACCGGACCTCACCGGACCTCACCGGGTCCGGGCCTTCGGGGACCCCGGCCCATTCGCCCCCACCCGCCTTGTTGCACATATATTGCAGGTGCGGAAAGAGTGCAGAAGGAGTGAAGCGGTGGGCGGACCAGTAGTCCTCGGGATCGAGTCCTCGTGCGACGAGACCGGGGCGGGGATCGTGCGGGACGGGCAACTGCTCGCGCACGTCGTGGCGACCAGCATGGACGAGCACGCACGGTTCGGCGGGGTCGTGCCCGAGATCGCCGCGCGGGCGCACCTGCACTCCTTCAACCCCGTCGTGCGGGAGGCCCTCGACCGGGCCGGGCTGCGGCTGAACCAGATCGACGCGGTCGCCGTCACCACCGGGCCCGGCCTCTCCGGCGCCCTCCAGGTCGGCCTCGCCGGAGCGAAGACGCTCGCCTACGCCGCCGGGATCCCGCTGTACGGCGTGCACCACCTCGCCGGACACGTCGCCGCCGACATCCTGGAGCACGGCCCGCTGCCCAGCCCCTGCGTCGTCCTGATCGTCTCCGGCGGCCACACCTCCCTGCTCCTGGTCCGGGACCTGGTCCGCGAGCCGATCCTGCACCTGGGCGACACCCTCGACGACGCGGCGGGGGAGTGCTTCGACAAGGTGGCCCGCATCCTCGGGCTGCCCTACCCCGGCGGGCCCGCTATCGACCGGGCCGCCCGGGACGGCGACCCGCGCGCCGTGGACTTCCCCCGGCCGCTGACCCGCGGCGGGGACGACCCGTACGCCTTCTCCTTCTCCGGACTCAAGACCGCCGCCGCCCGCTGGGTCGAGAAGCACCGCCTCCAGGGCCTGGACGTGCCCGTCGCCGACGGCGCCGCCGCCCTCCAGGAGGCCGTCGCCGACGTCCTCAGCCGCAAGGCCCTCGCCGCCTGCGCGGCCCACGACGTCAAGACGCTGATCGTGGTCGGCGGCGTCGCCGCGAACTCCCGCGTCCGCGCCCTCACCGAGCGGCGCTGCGCCGCCGCCGGGGTCGAGCTGCGCGTCCCGCCCATGACGCTGTGCACCGACAACGGCGCCATGATCGCCGCCGTCGGCGACCTCCTCGTACGGTCGGGAGCGCAGCCCGCCCCGCTGGACGTGTCGATCGATCCGTCCGCGCCCCTGGAGTACGCCTCCCTCACCCCGCTCCCCGCCCCCTCCGTCCGGGCCGCCTGACCGTCGCCCTCCACCGGAAACCGACCGTCCCCCTCCACCGGAAGCAGTGAGAACCTTGCGCACCGCCGACATCCGCCAGCGCTTCCTCGATTACTTCGCCGCCCGGGGACACGCCGTCGTGCCCAGCGCGCCGCTGCCCACCCCCGACCCCACCCTGCTGTTCGTCAACGCCGGCATGGTCCCCTTCAAGCCGTACTTCACCGGCGAGGCGACCCCCCTGTGGCAGCGGGCCACGAGCGTGCAGAAGTGCGTGCGGACCCTGGACATCGAGGAGGTCGGGAAGACCACCCGGCACGGCTCCTTCTTCCAGATGAACGGCAACTTCTCCTTCGGGGACTACTTCAAGGAGGAGGCCATCGCCTTCGCCTGGGACCTGTCCACGAAGCCGTGGGCCGAGGGCGGCTACGGGCTCGACCCCGAGAAGATCTGGGTGACCGTGCACCACTCCGACACCGACGCCCGCGGCATCTGGCGCGAGGTCGCCGGCCTGCCCGACGAGCGGATCGTGGCGCGCGGCGACGAGGACAACTTCTGGTCCATGGGCGTCCCCGGCCCCTGCGGACCCTGCTCCGAGCTGTACTACGACCGCGGCCCGGCCCTCGGCCGCGAGGGCGGACCCGCCGTCGACGAGGACCGGTACATGGAGTTCTGGAACCTCGTCTTCATGCAGTACGAGCGCGGCGGGGGCCCCGGCAAGAGCGGCTACCCGATCCTCGGCGAACTGCCCCGCCGCAACATCGACACCGGCATGGGCCTGGAGCGGATGGCCACCCTCCTCCAGGGCGTCGACAACCTCTACGAGATCGACGAGACCCGTCCCGTCCTCGACCGGGCCGCCGCCCTCGCCGGCGTCCGCTACGGCGACGACGAGCAGGCCGACGTACGGCTCCGCGTGGTCGCCGACCACGTCCGCACCGCGCTCATGCTCCTCGCCGACGGCACCGCCCCCGGAAACGAGGGACGCGGCTACGTCCTGCGCCGCATCCTGCGCCGCTCGGTCCGCTCCATGCGCCAGCTCGGCTTCCAGGACCCCGCCCTGCCCGAACTGCTGCCCGTCGCCCGCGACTGCATGGCCCCCGGCCGTCCCGAGGTCGTCGAGTCCTACGCCCGCGTCTCCGACCAGGCGTACGGCGAGGAGGACGCCTTCCGCGCCACCCTCAAGCAGGGCACCACCGTCCTCGACACCGCCGTCGCCAAGGTCAAGGAGGGCGGCGGACGCTCCCTGCCCGGCGCCCAGGCGTTCCTGCTCCACGACACCTACGGCTTCCCCGTCGACCTCACCCTGGAGATGGCCGCCGAACAGGGCGTCGAGGTCGACCGCGAGGGCTTCACCGCCCTCATGAACGAGCAGCGCGAACGGGCCCGCGCCGACGCCCGCGCCCGCAAGTCCGGCGGCACGGCGGACACCACCGACCTCCGCACCGTCCTGGACGCCCACGGCCCCACCGACTGGCGGGCCTGGGACACCCTCACCACCGAGTCCCGCGTCCTCGCCCTCCTCGGCACCGAAGGTCCCGTCCCGGTGGCCCGCACCGGCGACCTCGTCACCGTCGTCCTCGACCGCACCCCCTTCTACGCCGAGTCCGGCGGCCAGGACAGCGACGCGGGCCTGCTCTCCGGGACCTCGGCCGAGGCCGAGGTCGTCGACGTCCAGCGGCCCCTGCCCGGTCTCGTCGTCCACCGGGTCAGGATCACGGCGGGCGAACTGGCCGTCGACGACACCGTGCACGCCGCCGTCGATCCCGAGTGGCGCCTCGGCGCCCGCCAGGCCCACTCCGGCACCCACGTCCTGCACGCGGCCCTGCGCGAGGTCCTCGGGCCCACCGCCCTCCAGTCCGGCTCCTACAACCGGCCCGGCTACCTCCGCCTCGACTTCCCCTGGCGCGGCGCCCTCTCCCCGGCCGTCCGGAGCGAGGTCGAGGAGGCCGCCAACCGGGCCCTGCGCCGCGACCTGCCCGTCACCGTCCGCTGGACGACCCTGCCCGAGGCCAAGGAGCTCGGCGCGCTCGCCCTCTTCGACGAGACGTACGGCGAGAAGGTGCGGGTCGTCGAGATCGGCGGCCCCTGGTCGCGCGAGCTGTGCGGCGGCACCCACGTCGACCACGCCTCCCAGATCGGCACGGTCGCCCTCACCGCCGAGTCCTCCGTCGGCGCCGGCATGCGCCGCCTGGAGGCGGCCGTCGGCATCGAGGGCTTCGGCTACCTCGCCCGCGAGCGCGACCTCGTGGGCCGGATCGCCGAGCAATTGAACGCGCCCCGCGCCGAACTGCCCGAGAGGATCGCCGGCCTCCTCGACCGCCTCAAGGCCGCCGACCGGGAGAACGCCCGCCTCAAGGCCCGGGCCACGGCCGCCCACGCCGCCGAACTCGCCGCGGGGGCCGTCGAGGCGGGGGACGCGCTGGTCGTCACCGCGACCGTCGACGGCGCCGCCGACGAGGCCCGCGCCCTCGCCCTCGCGGTCCGCGACCGCCTCCCGCACGCCCGCCCCGGCCTGGTCGCCGTCGCCACCTCGTCGGGCGGACTCGTCCTCACCGTCAACGCCCCGGCCCGCGAGGCCGGCCGGAACGCCTCCGCGACCGTCAAGCAGCTCCTCGGCGGCCGGGGCGGCGGCTCCCCGGAGATCGCCCAGGGCGGAGGCGTCCCCGCCGGGGACCTGACCGCGATCCTCGCGGACCTGCCCCGGGTCGTGGCCGGGGCCTGAACCGGTGGTCCCGCTCTCCGTGCCCGTGTGACCCGCCCCGGGCGCGGAAGCGGGGACCGGGCGACCCTTCGTACGGGCTCGTACGGGCGTGCACGAGCTCGTACGGGCTTGCACGGGCGTGTACGGGCTCGCGCGGGCGACCCTTTACGCGGGCGACCCCCTCCGCGAAGGCCGTGTACGATCCGGCTGCTTTCAGAGCCAGTTGCGCGTCCACGCCACCGGCCAGCAGGGCGTTGGCGGCCAGGTTCAGGTCCTCGGCCATCAGGGGCGCCGCGAAGCCCGGCCGGTAGTCGCGGTCGGCCGGATCCCGCCGATCCCCCTGCGGCCGGCCGGACCTCCGTCGCGCACGGGGTCTCCCGGGGCGTCCGGGTCTTCCCCCGCTCCCAAGGCCTGTCCGGCGGATCAGGGCCGTCGGCGTGCCCGGAAATTCCCGGTCGCGTCCTCGAACGACCGGGCAGAATCGCGGCATGACCGCCCCGCACCTCGACGAGGAACCGCCCGAGCACCGGAGGTTCGCCCGGTACCTGGAGGCGCTGGAAGCCGTACCGGAGGAGGCCGAGGCCGCGCTGGTGTCCGCCGTCCTGCGCGACCGGGACGCGACGACGGCCGGCAGCGCGGTGGTCCGTCACCTGGACCGCAGGGCCGCCGGCCTCCTGGCCGGCCCGCACTTCACGGAATGGGCCCGGCGCCTCGCCGGGACCGTCGCGGCCCACGACTTCCCCGCCCGCCGCCTGCGCGAGTGGTCCCTGCTCCACGCCCTCGTACGGGGCGAGGCCCGGCCCCCCGGAGAGCTCCTCGACGCGTCCGACTGGCTCCAGCGCACGGCCGCGTCCCGGCGCTTCGCGACGCCGCCCACCGCCCTCGCGCTCCTGGCCGAACGGGGACGCACCCGCCGCGTCCGGAACGAGGCGGGCCGGACGCTGCGGCACGGGCCGGTCCTTCGCGGCCGGTCGTCGGCGCACGAGCCGCCGGTCTGAGCGGGCGGACCCGCGCGGGTCGTTCGACACCGCCCCGTACGCGGAGCGTGCCGCCGTCCACCGCCTCGCCCTCGTCGCCCCGTCCGGGCGCGCGGCGGCTCAGGCCGCCTTGCCCGATTCCTCGGGAGCGGGGGCGGTGACGACCCGGGGGAGGGCGCCCGGGTGCTCCCGTGCCAGCCAGCGCACGAGTTCCTCGCGTACGGCGCACCGGGTCGTCCACAGGTCGTCGGCGTCCTTGGCGGTCACGATCGCGCGGACCGTGATGGAGGTCGGCGACGTGTCCGTGACGGCCAGGTCCCAGCCGCGCCCGTCCCAGGACGGACAGGCGGCGAGGAACTCCCGCAGGTGCGCCCGCATGAGCGCGACGGGGGTGGAGTGGTCGCAGTGGAGGAAGACCGAGCCCGTCATCTGGGCACCGCCCCGCGACCAGTTCTCGAACGGACGCGAGGTGAAGTACGAGACGGGCAGCGTCACCCGGCGCTCGTCCCAGGTCCTGACCGTGAGGAAGGTCAGCGTCACCTCCTCCACCATGCCCCACTCGCCGTCGACGACGACCGTGTCCCCGATGCGGACCATGTCGCCGAAGGCGATCTGGAAGCCGGCGAAGAGGTTGCCGAGCGTCGACTGCGCCGCCACGCCGGCCACGATGCCGATGATCCCGGCCGAGGCCAGCAGCGACGTGCCGAGGGTGCGGAAGGAGGGGAAGGTGACGAGGGCGACGGCGGCCGCGAGCACCCCGACGGCGACCGACACCACCCGCATGATCAGCGTGACCTGCGTACGGACCCGGCGCAGCCGCGCGGCGTCCCGCGCACGCCCGGCGTAGCGCGCGTACGAGGACTCGACGACGGCCGAGGCCGCCCGGATCGCCAGCCAGGCGCCGCCGCCTATCAGGGACAGCAGCAGCACGTGGCTCACCACCTGGGCGTGCTCGTCCAGGAGGGACGCGGCCGACGCCGGATAGGTCCAGCGGAGCAGCGCGGTCAGCAGGACGACGAACAGCGGCGTACGGCAGCGGCGCAGCAACCCCCACAGTGGTGTCTCGTGGTGGCGCGCGTCCGCGTGACGGGCCAATAGGTCCGCCAGGCGGACCACGACGAACGCCACGAGGGCCGAGCCGCCGACGGATGCCGCCAGCCGAAGAACGCTCTCCATGTGCTCCCCAGTCGATGAGACGAACAGGTTCGACGACTACGCCTGACCGTCGACCGGCACCCCAAACATCCCGCCGGACCGCCGCCGGCGGCCCGGACTCACCTCACCTGCGCCTTCAGCGCCCCGTCGCCGCCGCGCCACCACGCGAGCGTGACGAGGGACACGGCCAGGACGAGACCGGCGACCACGCGGAAGCCGAAGGACATCGCGGTGGAGAAGACCTCCGAGCCGTGGGAGGAGAGCGCCGTCCCCATGACGGCGACGCCCAGCGCGCTGCCGATCTCGCGGGTCGCGCCGTTCAGCCCCGACCCCAGACCGGCCCGGTCCTGCGGGAGGGAGGTCATGACGGCGGCCGACAGGACGGGGACGCACAGGCCCATGCCCAGGGAGAGGAGCACGAGGAAGAGGGCGTAGGGGGGGTACGGGGTGGAGGCGGTGGCGAAGGACATCAGGACCAGACCGGCGACGATGGCGGCCAGGCCGACGGCGACGACGCCGTCGCCGAAGCGGGCGGCCAGCCGGATGCTGTGGCGCGAGGCGATCATCATGCCGATCGCGAGGGGGGCGATCGCGCAGCCCGCGACCAGCGGCGAGTACCCCTTGGCGTACTGGAGGTACTGGGCGTTGACGTAGAAGAGGGAGAACAGGCCGAAGAACGCCGTCCCGACGCCGAGGGCACCGGCCCGCAGCCTGCGGACGCGGAAGACGCGCGGGTCGAGCAGCGGACGCTCCGCGCGCAGCGAGCGCGTCACGAACAGGGCGAGCAGGGCGGCCGACAGGAGCAGCCCGCCGATCACCCGCCCGGACGCCCAGCCGGACGAGGGCCCCTCGATGATCCCGTACAGCAGGGCGCCGACGCCCGCGACGAGCAGGGCCGAGCCCGGCAGGTCCAGGGTCGCGGGCCGCCGCCCGCCGCGCGGCGCGAAGCGGGCCGCCAGCAGGCCGAGGACGGCGGCCGGCGGCGCGACCGACAGGAACAGGCCCTGCCACGGCAGGTACTGGAGGGCCAGGCCCCCGCCGATGTTCCCGACGACACCGGCGATGCCGGTCGCGGCCGTCCAGACGGCGACCGCCTGCGGCCGCCCGGCCGGTTCGGTCACCTCCAGCATCAGCGACAGGGTGGTCGGCATGACGAGCGCCGCCCCCGCGCCGGTGACGGCCCGGCCGGCGATCAGGACGGCCACGCCGGGAGCGGCCGCCGACACGAGCGCGCCGGCCGCGACCAGGGCGAGCCCGGTCAGGAGCGCGCCCTTGCGGCCGTACCGGTCGCCGAGCGCGCCCGCGGGGATCAGCAGACAGCCGAAGACCAGCACGTAGGTGTCGACGATCCACAGCAACTGGCCGGGGGAGGGCGCGAGCGCGCTCGCCGCCAGTTTCGGGATCGCCAGGTTGACCGCCGCCACGAGCGACACCACCAGCACGGAGCACGCCGCCATGACGGCGTACACGGCCCGCAGGCCGACGGGGCGCGGCGCGGGACGCACTTCATCCAGGAGCATGGGAAGGATCTTTCGTTCGAAGAGACCGAAGGAGGGGGCCGGCCGGCCGTGCTGCCACGGTAGGCTCGCACCGGACTTGCCTTCAAATGCAACTTCGCGAAGAGATAAGTGCATGCCATGCAACTGAATCTGGACCTGAACCTGCTGGTCGCCCTGGACGCCCTCCTGGAGGAGGGCAGCGTCGGCGGCGCCGCCGACCGGCTCAACCTGTCCTCGCCCGCGATGAGCCGGACCCTCGGCCGCATCCGGCGCGCCCTCGGCGATCCCGTACTGGTCCGGTCCGGGCGGGCCATGGTCCCCACCCCGCGCGCCCTCGCCGTACGGGCCGAGGTCCACGAACTGGTCGTACG
The DNA here is from genome assembly GCF_042868165.1 of Streptomyces sp. NPDC007872. NCBI lineage: Bacteria > Bacillati > Actinomycetota > Actinomycetes > Kitasatosporales > Streptomycetaceae > Streptomyces > Streptomyces sp. NPDC007872. The sequence goes on along the minus strand of NZ_JBIAEA010000001.1, from coordinate 128,359 downwards.
GGCCCGCGCCGTCTTCGCACCGGCCGGCGAGATCGACCCGGCCCGTCTCGAACGGGTCTTCACCCTCCAGGCGGACGAGTCCCTGGTCGTCCGCCTGGGCGCACCGCTCCTGACCCGGATGCGGGCCGAAGCCCCGGGCGTCTCCCTCCGGTTCCTGGGGGAGGGCCCGCAGGACGTGCAGTTCCTCCGCGAGGACCTGGCCGACCTGGAGATCGGCAACGTCACCGGCACCGGCCCCGAGACCCGGATCGAACCGCTCCTGGAGGACCGCTTCGTGGGCGTCGCCCGTGCCGGGCACCCCCTCCTGGACGGCGGGGCCACCCCCGCCGGGTTCGCCGCCGCCGACCACCTCAACTACTCGCGCCGGGGCCGGTTCACCGGCCCGATCGACACGGCCCTCGCCGAACACGGCCTGACGCGGCGGGTCGTGGCCGTCTACCCGACCTTCGCCTCGGCCCTCCTCGCCCTCCTCGACACCGACTTCGTCGGCATCCTCGGGGACCGCGTCCACTCGGCCACGGCCCGCCGCTTCGGCCTGGCCACCTTCCCGATCCCCCTCGACCTCCCCTCCCTCCACCTCTCCCTCGCCTGGCACCCCCGCTACGAGGCCGACCCCGCCCACGCCTGGTTGCGCGGCCTGGTGGGAGAGGTCGTCAGGACCGAACTGGGCGACGGGCCGGAGTGAGCCCGCACCGGCCGCAGCAGATCACGGCCCCACTGTCGACACGGATCCGACACTCCCGGCCCGCCCGGCGGCGACGCCCACCCCGCGGGCCCCCACCCGGCGACGCCCGCCGGATGGGGGCCGTACCGGTGACCGAAAGCCCGTCCATGGTGACCGCCGGGGCGGCGAATCGTTCTGCCGGACGTGAAGAAGATGCTCCTGGCGGCCCTCGCGGCCGCCTCCGCCACCGCCCTGATCGCTCCTGCCGTCGCCACCGCGGCCCCGGAGACCGCCGACGCCACCGCCACCGCGGTCCCCGCCGTCCTCGACGCGACCGCCCTGCCCGGCGCCCGTACGACGGATCCCACCGGGACGAGGACCCAGTGGCCCGAGACCCTCGGACTGCCGAAGGCCTGGGCCGAGAAGGTGATCCTGCGGGACCGGCCGGACCTGCGGGTCGTCCACGTCCCCGAGGGCGCCCTGGTCACCATGGAGTACGACGAGAACCGCGTCCGGATCGTCCACGATGCCTTCGGCCTCGTCACCCAGGTCCCCACCATCGGCTAGGGCCGCCTTCCGGATCACGGCCGGTCCGGTTCACGCGTCCGGCCAGTCCAGGCACTCCTCGTGGAACCTCCCGGCGAAGGCGTTCCGCGCGTGGGCCCGCATCCGCGGGCCGTACACGGGATCGGCGGCGAGCGAGGAGTAGCCGCCCTCCGGCCGCGCGACGAGGCCCGCCGTGTCCGCCAGGCAGACGTCGAGGCCCGGGTACATCAGCTCGACGCACGGCAGGTCGTCCACGTCGAGCGCGAACACCGGGTACTCGCCGTACGCGTCCGGCTCGCCCGTGGCGAGGACCCGGCGGGAGTCGGAACCACCGGGCAGGAGGAAGCACTCGTCGAAGCGCTCCGACAGCGCCTCGAAGGGTGCTCCCCAGCCGTCGCCGAACTCGTCGCGGCCGATCCGCCCGAGCGTCCGCGGGGTGAAGCGCGCCCCGGAGCCGAACCAGCCGAACCGGCGCAGCAGACCGCTGTCGAACGCCAGCCACCGGCGCAGACCGGGCGGCAGCGGGCGCCCGCTCGGGAACACGGCCCCCGCGAGCACGTCGTCGGCCAGCGGCTCCGCCGCTCCCGCCACCCAGGGCCCCGCCCACGCGTCGTACTCCAGCACCGGCCGCCCGGGATCGGCGCGGACGGAGGCCACGACGCGGTCGGTCAGCGGAACGCCGTGCTCGGCGGAGGGGTTCCCCATGATGCGGATCGTCCTGTTCGCGGTGTGCTGACGGTCGGTGCTCGGTCGGCCCCAACCTACGGCCCCCCACCGACACACGGCACGGCCTCCCGGTTCACCCGATCGCCCGCACAGATGTCGTCACCACCGCCGTGCGGTGACGATGATCGCGAACGGCACCGAAAGGGCACCGAGGAGACGGGCGTCGAGACGGCGTGCGTCCGGAAGACGAAGGCGTCGCATGGTCCAGGGATTTTCCAGAGAGCCGGGGACCCGCGGTCCGCTCACCGAGGTCGCGCCGGAGGGCATACGGAGGATCACCCTCTGGGCCGCCGCGATCGCGCTGGGCGGCTTCCTGTTCGGCTTCGACACCGGCGTCGTCTCCGGCGCGCTGCTCTACATCAAGGAGGACTTCGACCTCAACTCCTTCGAACAGGGCAGCGTGGTCAGCGTCCTGCTCATCGGCGCCGTGGTCGGCGCCACCTCGGCGGGCCGCCTCGCCGACCTGCTCGGCAGACGCAAGGCCCTGCGCCTCATCGGCGTCGTGTTCGTCGTCGGCACCGCGATCGCCGCCCTGGCGAACGGCTACCTGACCCTCATGGCGGGCCGGATCGTGCTCGGACTCTCCGTCGGAGCCGCCTCCGCGACGGTGCCGGTCTACCTCTCGGAGATCTCGCCGACGAGGATCCGCGGCCGGCTGCTCACCATGAACCAGCTCATGATCACGATCGGCATCCTCGTCGCGTACCTCGTCAACCTCGCCTTCGCGAGCAGCGAGGCGTGGCGGGCGATGTTCGCCGTCGGTGCGGTTCCCGCCCTGCTCATGATCGCCGCCACGCTGTGGCTGCTGCCCGAGTCGCCGCAGTGGCTGATCTCCCACGGGCAGGAGGACGCGGCACGCCGGGGGATCGCCGCCCTGACCGACGGGCCGACGGCCGACGAACTGGTCCGGCGGTCCCGGCGGCGCATGGCCGAGGACCGCGAGAAGCAGGAGCGCGACGAGGCGGCGGGCGCGAAGGGGACCCGGCGGCTGCTGGCCCCCGACGTGCGGCCGGCCCTGATCGTCGGACTCACCCTCGCCGCCGTCCAGCAGTTCGGCGGCATCAACACGATCATCTACTACGCGCCGACCATCATCCAGCAGACCGGACTCGACGCCTCGAACGCCATCCTCTACTCGGTCTTCATCGGCCTCATCAACCTCGTCATGACCCTGGTGGCGATCAAGCTGGTGGACCGGGTCGGACGACGGCCCATGGTCCTTGTCTCGCTCGGCCTGATGGCGGTCTCGATCTTCCTGCTGGGCCTGGCGTTCGTCGTGGACATGAACGCGGAACTGACCCTGATGTTCATGGTGATCTACATCGCCGCCTTCGCGGGAGGCCTCGGACCCGTCTTCTGGACCCTGATCGGGGAGATCTTCCCGCCGTCCGTCCGGGCCGAGGGATCGAGTCTCTCCACCGCCGTCAACTGGGTGTCCAACTTCGTCGTCAGCCTCGCCTTCCTGCCCCTGGCCGGCCTCGTCGGCCAGGGCGAGACCTTCTGGATCTTCGCGGGGATCTGCCTGCTCGCGTTCCTCTTCGTCAGCCGGTACCTGCCCGAGACCCGCGGCCGCGACCCCGAGCAGATCGAAGAGGCCCTCGACGCCCGCTTCCCGCACGGGCCGGACCACCGGGACCGCTCCGGCGACCCCGACGGGACGGCATCCCCGCAGAAAGGACGCTCGCGATGAGCGACACCCTCCTCGGCCCCGACGACCTCGAGACCGCCGACGCCCTCGTACTCTTCGGCATCACCGGCGACCTCGCCAAGAAGATGCTGCTGCCCGCCCTGTACCGCCTCACCGAGGACGACAGGCTCACCGTCCCCGTCATCGGCGTCGCCGCCGGGGACTGGGACGACGAGGCGCTGCGCCGGCACGCCCGGGAGGCGGTCGCCGCCGCCGTCCCCGACCTCGACGAGGAGGTCTTCGCCCGGCTCGCGGCGAACCTGTCCATCGTCACCGGCGACTTCACCGACACGGCCACCTTCGACCGGCTCCGCGAGGCCGTCGACGGGCACCGCTTCGTCACCCACTACCTGGCGATCCCGCCGTCCCTGTTCACCACCGTCGCCCGCGCCCTCGCCGAAGCGGGCCTGAACCGCGACGCCCGCCTGGTGGTCGAGAAGCCGTTCGGGCACGACACGGACTCCGCGCGCAAGCTCCAGGAGGAACTGAACGCCTGCTTCGACGACCGCCACCTGCTGCGGGTCGACCACTTCCTCGGCAACACCGCCGTGGAGAGCCTGATGGTCGCCCGCTTCGCCAACACCCTCCTCGCCCCGATCTGGCACCGCTCCTACGTCGACAACGTCCAGATCACCCTCGCGGAGGACTTCGACGTCGCCGACCGCGGCTCCTTCTACGACGCCGTCGGCTGTCTGCGCGACGTCGTCCAGAACCACCTGCTCCAGGTCCTCGCCTTCCTCGCGATGGACCCGCCCAGCGTCTCCAACGCCCGCGCCCAGGGCCTGGAGAAGTGGCGGGTCCTGCACGCCACCCGCACCATGGACCCCGCCGCCACCGTCCGGGGCCAGTACGGGGGCTACCTCGGGGTCGAAGGCGTCCGGCCGGACTCCACCACCGAGACGTACTTCGCCACCCGCCTGTTCATCGACAACTGGCGCTGGGCCGGAGTCCCCTTCTACCTGCGCAGCGGCAAGGCGCTGGCCGTCACCGCCACCGAGGTGATCGTCCAGCTCCGCACCCCTCCCCTCGAACTCTTCGGCGGCGACGCGGCGGAGACCCCGCCCAACCTCATCCGCTTCCGCATCGACGGGGACACCGGCATCCGGGCCGACCTGATGCTCCGCAAGCCTGGGGAAGGCGTGGAACGCCCGGTGACCGTGCCCATCGGCGTCGACTTCGCGAAGGTCCTCGGACGCCAGGAACTGCCGTACGAGAACATCCTCCGGGGCGCCGTCGTCGGCGACCCCGAGACCTTCGCCTTCTTCCCCACGATCCTGGAGTGCTGGCGGATCGTCGGGCCCGTCCTCGATCCCGTCGGGCCGCCCCTGCCGTACGAACCCGGCACCTGGGGACCGGAGGCGGCCGACCGGCTCCCCGACCTGGAGTACTGGCACCAGCCGGGACGCCGCCTCTTCGAGGACGTCGGCTGACGGGGAACGGGCGGAAGGGGGACGATGGCCAGGGTCCGAAAGCGCGTGGGGGACAACCTGTGGCCGGTGCTCCAGCAGGCCGTGGCCGCCGCCCTGTCCTGGTGGATCGCGGACGACCTCATCGACCACCACGTCCCCCTGTTCGCCCCGATCGCCACGCTCGTCGCCCTCAACACCCCTCTGGGCGGGCGCGGCACCAACACCGTGCGGGTCCTGGTCGGCGTCATCAGCGGCGTCGTCGTCGGACAGCTCGCCTTCGACCTCCTCGGCCACGGGGCCGTCACCGTCGGCGCGGCCGTGCTGTGCGCGCTCCTCGTCGCGCTCGTCCTCGACGGCGAGCGCATCACCATGGCCCAGGCCGCCGTCGGCGCCGTCATCTGCGTCGCCGCCGGACGGCAGGCCGGCAGCGACCGCGTCCTGGACGCGCTCGTCGGCGGCGCCGTCGCCCTCGTCTTCAGCCAGCTCCTCTTCCCCGCGCGCCCCCTCGCCCTGCTGAGGAAGGCCGAGTCCACCACCCTGTCCGGCCTGGCGGACGCCCTCGGCCTCACGGCGCGCGAGATGGACGCCGGGGACGACGAACGGACCTTCCGGACCTGGGACGAGGTGCGCGCGGTCTACGCGCTGCTCGACGACCTGGGCCGGGCGCGCACCGACAGCGCCGCCGTCGCCGGCCGCACCCTCCACCGGCGCGGCGGCAGGGAGCACCTCACCCGGGAGACGGTCACCGCGCTGCACCTGGACCTGCTCGGCAACAGTTGCTTCACCCTCGTCCGCCGAGCCCTCGCCCTGGACACCCGGCACCGCCAGGAGTTCGCCCCCGTGCTGCGGGCCCTGGCGGGCGCCCTGGACGCGCTCGCGGCGGCGCCCGGAAGCCGCGCGGTCCGCCGGCACGCGACCCGCCGGATCCTCGACGCCGTCCGGAACGCCCCGGACGCCGGACCCGCCCCCACGGTCACCGTGTGGGAGAGCGTACGGCTGGTCGCCCGGGACGTCCTGGTCTTCGCGGGCGTCGACGACGACACGGCCGAACGGGCCGTCCACGAGGGCGCCGTCGAGGTTCCCGTACCGGACCCGCCGCAGCGGCACCGGATCCTGCCGGCGCGCCGGCGCCGTCCATGACCGCGGCCGGGGGCGGGTCGCCCGACCCGGTCGCCCGGCCCACCGTCCGGTTCCGCTACCGCCCCGCGTCCACCTCGTCCGGGATCTCCTGCTCCGCCCAGATCGTCTTGCCGTGCCGCGTGTAGCGGCAGCCCCACCGGGTGGTGAGCTGGGCGACCAGGTACAGGCCCCGGCCGCCCTCGTCGGTGAGCAGCGCGCGGCGCATGCGGGGCTGGGTGGCGCTCGGGTCGGAGACCTCGCAGACCAGGCGGCCCGCCCGGATCAGCCGCACCTCGACCGGGCCGCCGGCGTAGCGGATGGCGTTGGTGACCAGCTCGCTCAGGACCAGCTCGGTGGTGAAGGCCAGCTCCGTGAGGCCCCAGTCGTCCAACTGCCGGGCCGCGGCCCCGCGCACCTCCGCCACGGCGGCCGGGTCGGCGGCCACCGGCCAGACGACGTGGTCGTACGACGGCACCGCGCGCGTACGGGCGAGCAGCAGGGTGATGTCGTCGGTGAGGTGGTCGGCGGGGCGGCCCGCGACGATCTCGCGCCCCAGCCTCCGCAGCGGCGTGTCGAAGACCCCCGGCGCCGCGAGGTGGCGGGCCAGGTCGGCCATGCCCTCGTCGACGTCGCGCTCGCGGCTCTCGATCAGGCCGTCGGTGTAGAGGGCGAGGATGCTCCCCGGCTCCACGTCGACCTCGGCGATCTCGAAGGGCAGCCCGCTCACGCCCAGCGGCGGCCCGGGATTCACGGGGACGAAGGCGACGGTCCCGTCCGGGGCCGCCACGGCCGGCGGCGGATGCCCGGCGGAGGCCATGGCGAGCCGCCGGGAGACCGGGTCGTAGATCGCGTACAGGCAGGTCGCGCCGATCGGGTCGGTCCGGGACCGTGCGGGCCCCGTCGCGTCGTCGGACTCGTCGCTCCCGTCGGTCTCCACGCCGAGCTGGGAGACCAGGTCGTCGAGGTGCACGAGCAGCTCGTCCGGCTCCAGGTCGAGGTCGGCGAGGGTGCGGACCGCGGTCCGCAGCCGGCCCATCATCGCCGTCGCCGCGAGGCCGTGGCCGACGACGTCGCCGGCGACCAGGGCGACCCGGGCCGACGAGAGCGGGATGACGTCGAACCAGTCGCCGCCGACGCCGGTGCCGGTGTCGGCGGGCAGATAGACCCCGGCGGTGGTCACGGCGACGTTCTCGGCCTCCGAGGGCGGCAGCAGACTGCGCTGGAGCCCCACCGACGCGCGGTGCTCGCGGGTGTAGCGGCGGGCGTTGTCCAGGGCGAGCGCGGCGTGCCCGGCGATCTCGTGCAGCAGGTGCAGGTCGGCCGCCTCGTACGGCGGCTTCCCGGCGTCGCGGTGGACGGTCACGCGTCCGAGGACGCTGCCCCGGGCGCGCAGCGCGACGGTCATCGAGGTGAGCGGGTCGGCGGGCTTCGCGGGGGCGTCGGGCCTGGCCAGGACGACGTGGTCGAGCGGTGCCTCCGCCGTCCTGTGCCCGGCCACGGCGGTCCGGCGCAGCGGCATGCTGCCGTCCGGGGCGGGGGTGGGCTCCTCGCCGGTGAACACCTCCTCCGCGATCTCCACCACGGAGAGGTCGCCCACCGCCGGCACGAGCGCCGCCGCCAGGTCCTCGGCGGTGCCGACGACCGACAGCGAGCCGCCGACGGCCGCGGTCACGCGGTGCAGCACGGACAGCCGCTCACTGGTGCGGCGCAGCTCGGTGACGTCCGTGAACAGCGCGGTCACCCCGAAGACCTGCCCGTCGGGCGCCTGCAGCCGGAACGCCGAGATGGCCATCACCGCCCCGCCCCCGGGCTCCTCCAGGGTGCGGACCGTCTCCTCCGCCCGTACCAGCGGCAGCCCCGTCCGCAGCACCTCGCGCAGTCGCCGTTCGACGGCCGCGGCGTCCTCGGCGTACAGGAAGTCCATGAGCCGCCGGCCGCGCAGGTCCGGCGCGAGCCCGGTGTACGGGAGGAGGTGGGTGTTGGTCCTGACCAGCCGCAGGTCCACGTCGAAGACGGCCAGGCCGAGCCGGTCCTGGAGGAACAGCTCCGTGGTGAAGGCCTGGTCCTGCCGCCACCGGGCCGCCGTCCCCTCGGGGGCCGCCAGGACGAAGTACCGGGGCGCCCCGGCGCACGCGCCGGCGTCCGTGAGCGGCAGGACCTGGAAGTCGACCCTCAGCTCCCCGCCGGCGCCCGTGAGCGCCACGGCCACGCCGGACCAGGCCTCGGGCCACCGGTCGGACGGCGGCACGTGCCGGGTGTCCGGATCCTTGAGCAGTTCCCCGATGTGCCGCCCGCAGGCCCGGTCGGCGGACAGGGAGAGCAGGTCCTCCGCCGCGCGCGTCCAGCCGATGATCCGGCCCTCGGAGTCCAGCAGCGCCCCCGCGGCCTCACCGGCGAAGGGCAGCCCCCGGTACTCCGGTGCGAAGGGCGGGATCTCGTCGTCCACCTCGTGCTCTGCCTCCCTCACACGACACGGCACCCCCGCGCGGGCCCGCCTTGAGCGTTTCCTCCATGTCACACCGGGCCCCCTGCCGCGCGGGGCCGGAACTCCATCATCCCCCCGCGGGCCCCGCCCGCCAGTCGGCCGGGGCGGCCCACTGGGCCGAAAGGGCCGCGAGGGCCGCGAGGGCCGTGCCGGAGGCGCCTAGAGCCGCTTCGCGCTGCGCAGGGCCTTGGCGTAGTAGCCGTTGCCGTCGAGCCGGGAGACGCCGCCGATGTCGCCGATGGTGGGGCCGTTGACCTCCTCGCGGCTGGAGACGAAGATCAGGTGCCCCTCCGTGTCGTGGCCGAGGACCATGCCGACGTGGTCGAGGCGCTGCCCGGTCCGCCCGTCGAGCTTGAAGAAGACGAGGTCGCCCGGCTGGAGCTGGTCGACGGCGGTGGAGCGGTGCTGCGCCGTGACGCCGGTCAGCGGCAGGACGTCCACGCCCTGGCGGGACCGCGCCATCCCGTTGGCCGTGCGCGGCAGGCCGTCGCCCGACTTGTCCGAGGACATCAGCGGGTAGCGGGCGCGGTAGCCGAAGACCATCCGCATGTAGCCGGAGCAGTCCAGGGACCGGGCGCGCATGGCCTCCGGCGTTCCGACGGTCCCGTCCCGGAAGGGGTACGGCGTGCCCAGGTAGTCGTAGAAGTCCGACTGTTCGAGGCGCAGGTCGCCGCCCTCGGCGCCGGTGGTGTTCAGCGGCCCGAAGTTCGCGTCGCCCGCGATGGCGAGGCCCTTGGCGTCCTTCCGCTGCGACGCCCCCGCCACGTACTGGAAGGCGAAGGCGAAGACGTCGTCCTCCTCGCTCCCGGCGTACTCCGCGTACCAGTCCTTGAACCACTTCTCCTTCTCGGCGCCCTTGGTCCAGGGCTCGGGCATGATCCGCACCCAGTCCGTCGTGGAGACCTTGGACGCCGTGGAGGCCGGCTCGGCGAAGGTCCGGGCCGGGCCGGTCAGCTTCGCGGTGCGCGTGCCGTCGGTCAGGACCGCCACGACCTGGCCGTCGGCGCCGCGCAGCACGCTGCGCGCGGGGTTGTCCAGGCGGGACCACCGCTGCCCGGTCTTCTGCCGGTCCGCGCCGGCCTGCTTCCCGGCCCCGTCGAGCACGCCGACGTTGCGCACCTCGGTGACGCCCCGCTCCTCGCGCTCGCGCAGCTCCAGGGTGAGGTAGCCCGAGGCCGCGACGAGCCCGAGGACCGCGAGGCCCGAGAGGAGCGGGCGTGACTTCTTCTTCCCTGCCATGGGTGGTGTTCCTCGTTTCTGGGGGTGCCGGGGACGGTCAGGCGACGGGCATGACGCCGAGCAGCAGACCGGCGGCGACGACGATGTAGGCCATGAGCGAGACGGAGGCCGTGGCGAGGAGGGTGGGGCCCTTGGGCTGGCGGACCAACTGGTAGGCGATGAGACCGGGCACGATGAAGCCGAGGGTCTGGTTGCCGTACATCAGCGGGAACTCGAGCGAGAGCACGATCATCACCGTGGCCTGCAGCAGCACCCCGAGGAGGACCACCGCGGCGAACAGCCGCTTGCCGTACAGGATCACCAGCCGCTGCATGACCTTGGTGCCCGCGTACGTGAGGGCGGTGACGCCGACGACCATGGCCGCCCGCTGGAGGTCCTCGATGAGGGTGAGGGCGAGCCACCCCGGTGTGATCATCCCGCCGGGGGAGAGGTTGGTGGTGAGGTAGCACAGCAGGGAGAAGAGCAGGCCGATGGCGATGCCCAGGGCGGCCATCTCGGGGGTCAGGGCAGCGGTGGTCAACGGGGGCTCCGGGCGCGTGTACGGGTGGTGAGGCGGGACGGCGGTCAGGGACGCGGGGACGGGGGCTCGTCCTCATGGGCCGGCTGGTGGAACCAGCCGAAGGACTCCTCGCCGCCGTCTCCGTGCGGAGCCCGGACCGGTCCGTGCTCGTGGTGCGGTTCCGCGCGGTGGGAACCGGCGTGGTGCGGCTCTTCGTGGTGCGGTCCCGCGTGGTGGTATCCGGCGTGGTGCGGCTCTTCGTGGTGCGGTGCGGGGCGGTAGTACTCCGGCGGGATCCGCACGAGGGGGATCTCCTGGGTCTGGCTGACCTGGTACCGCTCCTCGTAGGCCTGGGGGTACGAGGCGTACGGGTCGAGGTGCATCGGCTGCGGGGCGACGGCCGCGGGCGTGTCCGGGCCGGTCGGGGCGCCGCTCTCGTCCGCCGGCAGTTCGGCGAGGTATTCGAGCAGCTCCTCGCCCTGTCCGTGGATGTTGCCGATGGCGACGAGCGAGGAGCCGTCGGGCATCCGGTCGAACATGGCCGGCATGAACTCCTCGGCCGCCCGCCGCTCGCCGCCGAGGTCGACCGCCCGGTCCCGCCACTCGGCGGGAATGGCGTCGATGGCGCTCTTCGAGGGGTGCCCGATGACGAAGACGTTGTCCGGGCGCAGATCGGGGATGATCTCGCCCATCTGCCCGTTGCGCTCGACGCGGTCGGGCCGGCAGTTGATCACGACGTTCAGCGGGCGGCTGACGGCCCCGAGGTCGAGCAGTTGGTTGACGTTCATCAGGGTCGACTCGGGGTCGTTCGCGGCGAAGACGTTGGCGAAGGCGAGCCGCTTGTCCCCGGGGGCCACGTAGCGCTCCACCGAGAGGACGCCGGGGTCCGGCGGGGCGTCGTACATGCCCTGGAGGGCGACCTGCCGCTCGACGCCGAGCAGCTCCGCCACGGCCAGGGCGATCGCCACGTTCTCCTTGAAGGTGAACCAACTGAAACCACGCAGCTCGGCGTCGCTGACCGTCTCGGGGTCGGCGTAGACCAGCTTGCAGTCCCGGGCGTCCGCCTCCTCCTGGAGGATGTGGAACCGCTCCTTCTCCGCGGTCACGCAGATCCCGCCCTCCGGCATGGAGCGGCACAGCGACCGGGCCACGTCGTCCAGGGTGGGGCCCATCTCGGCGAGGTGGTCCTCGCGGACGTTGCACAGCACGCCGATGGTGGAGCGGATCAGCTTGCTCTGGTTGACCTCCTGCAGGGCCGGCATGACGGCCATGCACTCGATGACGAGCGCGTGGGGCCGGTACGCGGCGGCCCGGCGCACGATGCCGATCTGCTCCACCACGTTGGCGATGCCGAACTTGCGGTAGACCGGCTCCTCGGTGGCGTCGGGGTGGATGAAGCGCGCCGCCGTGCCCGTCGTCTTGGCGACGGTGACGAGGTCGCCGCCGCGCAGCGCCCCCGCGCACAGCCGCGTGATGGAGGACTTGCCCCGGATGCCGTTGACGAGCACCCGGGCGGGGATGACGTGCAGGGCGGCGTAGTGCCTGCGCTGTTCCACGATGCCCGCGACCAGCAGGGACACCCCGCTGATCAGCAGGACGAAGTAGAGGTAGAGCACGGCCTTGTCACCTTCCGTCCGGCCGGGGCTCCGCGGACCGGCGCGCCTGGTTGTGTCGATGGGCCTGCGCCTGCTGGCGCAGGAGTTCGAGGCTGCGGACGACGGCGCCCACCTCGTCCTGGTAGCGGGGGTACAGCACGGTCTTGAGGTCGCCGTCGGCGAGGTTCTCGGCGCTGGTGGCCAGCGCCCGCAGGGGGCGCACGACCACCAGGTGGATCCAGCCGAGGGAGAGGATGATCGCGGCCAGCCCCAGCATTCCGGCGAGGACGCTGCGGTCCTCGCGCTCGTACGCGGCGATCTGGAAGCGCGCGGCGTCCTGCCAACTGACGACGGTCCAGCCGATGTCGGCCGTGACGCCGCCGCCGGAGAACGGGGCGGCCGCGGCGACGGTGACGCCCTTCCCCTCCCGGATGAGCAGGCCGTTCTCGACGGGGCCCGCCCCGACCCGCATCCCGCCCGCCCGGACGAGGTCGGTCAGGGTCTCGCGGGGCAGTTCCTCGAAGGCCAGGAAGCCGCCGCTGGAGGCGAGGGTCAGACCCTCGGAGTCCACCACCCGGACCTCCCCGAGGCCCGGCCGGGTCAGCAGGGAGTTGAGGAACTCGACCCGGATCTCGCCGACCAGGGTGCCGCCCTTCCCTCCCTTCACCGGCTTCACCGGGGCGCCGGCCTGGATGACCGGCACCTTGCCGCCCTTCCCGGACACCCGCACCAGCGGCAGGTCCTCGTCGCGGCTCCAGTCGTGGGGGTCGGCGCCCGCGCGGGCACCGACGCGCCCGTCGGCGTCGACGACGTACAGGGCCCGGTAGCGGGAGTGCTTGACCAGGGCCTCTTCGAGGAGGCGGTCCGCGGCCCCGGCGTCGGCGGCGCCGATCAGGTGGGAGGTGGAGACGAGGTCCGCCTGCGCCTCGTTGAGCGCCCTGCGCAGCCGGTCGGCGATCAGGTCGGTGCGGTCCCGCTGGTCGTTGACCATGCTGGTCGGAATGCTGACCGAGTCGTCCGTGCGGTTGAGCAGCAGGCCGACGGGCACGCACCACACCAGCAGCAGGGCTCCGGTCAGGAGGAGAGGGCCGCGCCCACCGATCCGGACCTTCCGGCGCGGGGCGCCACCGGACCCCGCCCCGCCGTCGCCGTCGTCGTCGTGGGCCAGACGCCTGCGCAGTCGTTCGAGCGCGGCTCCGATGCGGGCGGCCTCGCCCCGGCGGGGCACCGTGACGGGCCGGGTCAGGTCGCCGCGGGCGAGCCGCCGCGACTCCAGGAACAGGCGCAGCAGGGGACGCTGCACGGTCGCCCAGAGGACGGCCGCCGCGAGCAGCCCGAGCAGGACGAGGACGCCGGCCGCCGCCAAGCCGTACAGCGCGCGGTCCTGGTCGGAGCCGTGCTGCTCCACCACGGGCAGCAGGGCCACGACCGTCAGACCGAGACCGGCGGCCACGCTCTTCTTGTCCTCCGGGTCGGAGGAGGCGAGCGAGGCGTATCCGGCGGTGCTCACACGGCCGTTGTACGCGTCACCGACGAGGGAGCCGCTGACGCCGGGGTAGCCGCGCGAACCGGGCTCCTTCGCGCTCACGGGATGCTGCTCGGTCCGCTTCGCCGCGACGTCGGCCAGTCGGCTCATCTCCTTGTGGAGGAAGGCCAGCTCCTTGCGCTCCTCGTCGGAGTTGAGCGCCTCGGCCTGCTCGAAGCCCGCCGTGGCCAGGATCTCGCCCTTCTCGGTCACCACCGCCATGCTGCGGAACGGGCCGAGGTTGATGGCGGGTACGGAGAGGCTGCTCGACGCGATCAGGAGCTGCTGCGGGCGGTCCCGCCAGTCCAGGACGGCCATGGTCATCAGGCGGACGTCACCGGTCTTCAACCGCACCATGCGGGGCGTCAGGGCCTGTCCGCCGGTGAGGACGTCCTTGTCCAGCCAGGCGAGGGGAATCGTCTCCCCCCGTGCGGCGACCACGTCTCCGCTCTCCAGGTCGAAGACGGTGGTGCCGGTCCACTTCTGGTACGTCCGACTCAGGTCCGACAGGACGCGCTCGGGCTTCACCGAGCGTCCCTCGCTCAGTGCCGCGGTGGTGCGCTCCAGGTCCGCGACCCGCTCGTCGACGGAGGCGCGCAGGGCGATGGCGCCGTCCTCCGCGAAGTGCTGCTGGGAGGAGAGCACCGCCTTCGGCACGATCGTCTCCTTGCCGGGACCCAGCACCTTGGCCGTCAGGCCGGCCAGCGCGAGGACCAGCACGCACAGGACCGCGATCGGCGGACGGATGCCGCCCAGAAGCGGCATGTCCGCGCGTCGGCGGTTCCGTCGCCGTCCTCCCCGCGCGGAGTACGCGGCATTACTCGATGTCACTGCTGCTCTTTCCTGGTTCCTGTGGACGCCCTGCCGGAAGGGGGCCGCTCCTCGCACGGGTCGTCACGCGGGTGCGCGCGAAGCGGTTCGTCGTGCGGGCTCAGTCCTTCAGGGAGAGTTCGGCCAGGCCGTCGCCTCCCGGGGCTCCCCGGTTGAAGAGGAACCCGCGCGTGCGTTCCGCCGCGAGGCGGTAGCGGGCGAGTCGTTCCGGTGTCAGGTCGCCCGGCTCGTCGAGCGCCTGCCGGACGTCGACGAGCCGGTGCTCCTCGACGGCGCCCGCGGAGAGCTTCTCACCCGGCTCGGTCTCGGGCGGGACGTCCACCAGGGTGGTGCGGTACCGGGCGGAGACGTTCCAGCCGGAGGCCGTCTCCCGGAACTCGAACCAGCCGATCGCGCCCTCCTCGGTGAGCCCCGAGGGGGAGGAGTGCCGGGCCACCTGGTTCCCCAGGCCGAAGGCGACCCAGGTCCCGTTGATCTTCTGGATCGGCTGCACCACGTGCGCGTGGTGGCCGATCACGAGGTCGACCCCGGTCTGCTCGGTGATCCGCTCGGCCAGCTCGATCTGGGGCACGCTCGGTTCGTTGTAGTGCTCCAGGCCCCAGTGGAGGGAGAGGATCACCACCTCGGCGCCCTGCTGCCGGGCCCGTGCCTCGGCCTTCTTGACGGCGTCCGTGCTGACCCGGTTGAAGGCCCAGCGCTCCTTCTGGGGCGTGGGGTTGAGGAAGGACTCCCACGAGTACGCGAGGTGGGCCACCTTCACCCCCCGGACGTCGCGGATGTTGATCTTCTCCGCCTCCTCGGGGGTGCGGGCCGAGCCGGCGTGGCCGAGCCCCACCCGGTCCATGGTGTCCAGGGTGCGGCGGACGGCCTTCAGGCCGTGGTCGTAGGTGTGGTTCGAGGCGGTCGAGCAGGTGTCGTAGCCCACGTCCTTCAAGGTCGTGAGGATCTGCGGCGGCACCAGGAACTCCGGATACCCCTGGAAGGGGCCCCGGGGCTTGCCCACAGGGGTCTCCATGTGGCAGATGGCGAGGTCGGCCTTGCTGATCACCGGCTTCACACCGGCCATCAGCGGACCGAAGTCCAGCCCCGCCTGGCCCTTGCCGGTCCGCTCCGCGTCCTCGGCCGCCTGCTCGACGAGCTCGGGATGGATGAGAACATCTCCCGCGGCGGCGACGGTGAACGACCGCCCGCCCGGCTTGTCCTGTGACTCCGGAGGGGTCGACGCGCAACCGGCGGTGAGCAGGGCGAAGGCCGCCGTCACCACCAGGGCGCGACCGAAGGGGAGAGAATCACAGAATGTCACCGGACGATCTTCACACGAGTACCAAGATCAACCGCCCACGAGGCATCACGGGATCATCACTTTCTCTTCACGTTCTCGCTCTGCTCGTCGCCGTGTCGACGCTGGTCGGCTGCCAGACGGCACCGTGGAACGCCGCGGAGGGCAAGCGGCCGCCGGCCAGTGAACTCGTGGACCTGGAGGACCGGATCACCGAGTACGCCGGGCGGGCCAAGGAGCGCGAACCCTACACGCCCCTCGACGACGACCGGCGGGAGCGCCTCGCGCACGGCGTCGGGGCGCTCCTGGGCGGCGACCTCGAAGGGGCCGGGAAGCACTTCTCCGGCATCGGCTTCCGTGTGACCACGCTCACGGACGCCGTCTCGGGCCGGCGCTACCACGAGGTCGCCGCCCGGGGGTCGGGCGTCGAGTCGCGGTGGGGACGGCTGTACGTCAGCGCCGACGCCGCGGTCCGATGGAGCGTCCAGGTGCCGCACCCGGTCTCCGACCGCGGCACCGAGACCCTCGGGGCCCGCCTCCTGGAGAGCGCCCCGGGCGGCGCGCTCGTCGTGGCCGGTGCCCACCGCACCTCCGGGGAGGAGGGGGCGGCGGACGTGGCGCACCGCACCGACAGCGCGTTCCACGTCGTCATCACGGAACTCCAGAAGCGGGGCGTCCCCGGCGTCCAGGTCCACGGCTTCGCGAAGGACTCCGACCGCCCCTACGACGCCATCGTCTCCACCGGCGCCGCGCGGACGGCCCCGGCGGACGCCGGAAGGCTGGCCGCCCTCATGGAGGACCGCCGCTTCCGCGTCTGCGAGGGCTGGTCCGACCGGTGTCCCCTGGAGGGCACCACGAACGTCCAGGGCCGGACGGCGAAACACCTCGACGCGACCTTCCTGCACGTGGAACTCGCCCCGGCCCTCAGGGGCGACGACGCCAAGGGCGTCCGGGCGCGGGAGGCCCTCGCCGAACTCCTCAGGGGGTGGGCCGGGACCGACCGGTGACGGCGGCCCCGGCCTCCGGGGACCGCTTCGTTCACGAGGACGCCGGACGTGCGGGCCGGCCCTTGCCGGGCTTCACGGCCGGGTCGTGGGGGTCGCAGGAGAAGCGCGCCGCCGCCAGGGCCGGATCCCCCTCCTTCGCGTCCTCGGCGGGCAGGGAGCAGTCCAGGACCCCCGAGCCGTTGACGACCCAACTGGTCGCGCGGCCCGTCGTCCGTCCGCCGTCCCCGCAGGTGTACGTGAAGTCGGCGACGACCTGCTTCACCCAGGAGTAGTTCACGAAGGTCCCGGCGCCCTCCATGTCGGTGGTGACCGCCCGGGGATCCGGTGCGGGCCTGTGCACGTCGGTGAACCCCGGATCGTCGTCCGCGTCTCCGGTACGGGTGCCCAGGGAGCGGAGCACGGCCTTCGCGTCGATCCCCGGTCCCCTCTCGAAGGCGACCGCGACGCGCGGCACGTGGAGCGGCGTCATCTCGCGCGTGAGCACGCCGCCCTCCTTGCCGAGCCTCTGCTTCTCGGCGACGCCGGTCAGGACGTCCCGCCTGTCCACGTTGAACCACGCGTAGGTCCCGTCCTCGCAGGCGGGCCCGGCCGTCGCCTTCGGCCGGGCCGCCGGCTCGCCGCCGGACGTGCAGGCGCCCGCCCCCGTGAGCAGCGCGGCGACGACACCCGCCGCGAGGCGGCCCTCTTCGATCCCCATGCCCGTTCCCCCTCCGAAGGCCACTGGTCGGTGGCGGAGACGACGCTGCCCGCTCGCAGGCTTCCCCGGCAAGGGAGTTGAGCGACTTCTGAGCTGGGCGGGGATGCCCCGGATCCATCCGGTGCGAGGGCTGTCGCAGCCGTGCCACTCGACGGTGATCCGCGGATCCGCCCGCGACTCGGGGGAGTGGCGCGGGCACCGTCACGACGTCCGATCCCGTCACCGAGCACGAGAGGGCCCGCGCCGCCCTTGCCGCCGCGCTCCCGCGCCTGGTCGGGCCGTTGCGTGCCGTGCCCGACCCGGACGCGGGATCGGGCGTCCCCGTGTGGTCGGTGGGTGACGTCGGCGCGCACCTGGCGGTCGTCCACCCCGGGTACACCTCCCTCGTCCAGCCCGGCGAGGAGGTGGAGCGGGACGACGTCCTGCCACCCGGCGAGGGGACCTTCGCCGAGCGGATCACCGCCATGAACGCGCGGTCCGCGGAGCTGTTCGGCGGTGAGGAACGCGCGAAGACGGCCGACTTCGTCGCCGAACGGGACGAGACCTTCCGGCCGCGCGGCTCGGCCGGCTCGTCGCCGGCCCCTGACCCCGGCCCGGCCGTCCGGCCGCCGTCCGTCCCGCCCGCGCGCCTACCGGTCGGCGGCCAGGGCCCGGTCGGTGCCCTTCCGTCGCTGCCACCACCGGCGCCGGACGCGCGGGTGCACCGCACGGCCCAGCCGCCGCCCGATCAGCAGATAGCCGAGCAGCGCGCCCGTGGTGTTGAGCAGGACGTCGTCGATGTCGAAGGCGCGCCCCGTGATGAGGGCGCCCTGCACCAGCTCGACGAGCAGCATCGTCACGACCGTGAGCAGGGCCACGCGCACCAGTCCGCGGGTCCTGAGCGAGAGCAGCGGCAGCAGGATGCCGAACGGCACGCCGAGCAGCACGTTGCCGCCCAGTTGCTTCACCGTCTCCACGAACTCCGGCTGTCCCAGGTACGCGCGGATGGAACTGCCCGGGGTCAGATTGCTGTGGGTGAGCGGTACGGACGCCGGTGAGGCGTTCAGGGTGAGCCGGGCCAGGACGATCGCGAAGGCCACCATGCCGACGACGGCGACGAGGGCCACCAGCGCCCGGACCGCCAGGCCCGGCCGCCGCGGCTCCTCCCGGCGCTCCCTCCCCCGGGAGGGCTCCTCCCGGGGCGGCTCGGCCGGTACGGCAGGAGCGGCGGGTACGGGATCGTCGGCCGCCACCGCCTTGTCCGCGCTCCGACCGCGTGTCCACATCCTCATGTTCCGCCCCCAGGGTCAGGTCTCTCCGAGGGGGTGCGGCTACCCGGGAAGCGGCGCGGCAACCCATGCGCGCCGCCCCGGCGCGACACCGGCCACAGCGGCCACGGAAACCCCAACCACCGCCGAAAGAAGCCGCGTTCCGCATGCCCCCCGGACGAGGCGGGCACCAGACGCGCATGGCAGACGACACGGAGAACAGACCCTCGCGCGAGCGCCGGCGGACCGGGCGGTCCGTCCGCGGATGGCCCCTCGCCGCCGCGCTCCTCACCCTGATCCTGGTCCTGGTCCTGCTGGGCCGGTTCTTCCACCCGCCCGGCCTGGGCGACCTGTTCGGAACCGAGACCAAGGACCGCTCCGGCCCCGCCGTGCTGAAGTCGATCCAGGACATGAACCGCCACGAGGGGGCCGCCGGCGCCTACCAGGTCGTGGTCGACCTGGAGAAGGACGCCCGGTTCCTGCCCGACGCGATCCGCGGCACCCGCACGCTCTACGTGGCCGGCGGCAGCGTCAGCGCCTACGTCGACTTCTCGGGCCTCGGCGAGAACGCCGTCACCGTCGACGAGAAGCGCACCACCGCCACCCTCCGCCTGCCGCACGCCCGGCTCGCGCAGCCGTTCCTCGACCCCGAACGCTCCTACACGGTGTCCAAACAGCGGGGACTCCTCGACCGGCTGGGCGACCTCTTCTCCGACAACCCGGCGAGCGAGCAGGCCGTCAACGTCCTCGCCGCCGAGCGCATCGGCGACGCCGCGAAGGAGAGCGACCTCACCACCCGGGCGGAACGCAACACCACCGCCATGCTCCAGGGCCTCCTGCGCGCCCTCGGCTTCGAACGGGTCACCGTCACCTACGGCTGAGCGGACGCTCCCGCACGAACGGAAGGCCCGGACTCCGGCCCGTACCGGCGGAGTGCGAGAACACCCGCCGGGAGCGCGAAGCGAAGTGCGTCACCGAGGCGGAAGTGGGCATACGGGGGAGAAAGTCCCTGTCCCGCACCGCTCGCGGCCCCTCCCGGGGCGGCCGGCGGCGCGGGGCATTCGTCGCAGTAACAGCAGTAATCAGGAGAGCCGATGCGCACGGTAGGAGTCGAGGAAGAGCTGATGCTCGTCAACGCCAGGACGGGCGAGCCGTTCGCCGTGTCGTCGGCGGTACTGGCGTCGGCGGCCCTGCGCGGTGGCGAGGCGGGGGAGGTCTTCGAGAAGGAGCTGCACCAGGAGCAGCTCGAGTTCTCCACCCAGCCGCTGACGGACATGGCGGAGATGCGGAAGGAGATCGTACGGTGGCGGGGCGAGGCCCTGCGGTACGCGCGGGAGTCCGACGCGGTCGTCGCCGCCCTCGCCACCTCGCCCGTCCCCGTCGAGCCGTCCCGCCACCGGGGCGAGAGGTACCGGTGGATGGCCGAGCAGTTCGCCCTCACCACCAAGGAGCAGCTCACGTGCGGCTGCCACGTCCACGTCGCCGTGGACTCCGACGAGGAGGGCGTCGCCGTCCTCGACCGGATCAGGCCCTGGCTCTACCTCCTGAACGCGCTCAGCGCCAACTCCCCCTTCTGGCAGGGGGAGGACAGCGGGTACAGCAGCTACCGCAGCCGCGTCTGGAACCGCTGGCCGTCGGCCGGCCCGTACGAGCTGTTCGGCAGCCCGGAGGTGTACCACCAGCAGGTCGAGGCCATGGTGGAGACCGGCGTCCTGCGGGACTCCGGCATGATCTACTTCGACGCCCGCCTCTCCGCGAACTACCCGACCGTGGAGATCAGGGTCGCCGACGTCTGTCTGGAGCCCGACACCACCGTCCTCATCGCGACCCTCGCCCGGGGCCTCGTGGAGACCGCCGCCCGCGCCTGGCGCAAGGGCGAGCCCGCCGCCCCCGTCTCCGCCGGTCTCCTGCGGCTCGCGTCCTGGCGCGCCGCCCGGTCCGGCCTCCGGGGGCCGCTCCTCCACCCCCTCACCCTGGAGGAGACCTCCGTCGAGACGGCGTACGAAGCACTCCTCGACCACGTCGAGGAGGCCCTCGCGGACACCGGTGACCTCGACGACGCGCGCAAGGGGATCGCCGCGCACCTGGCCCACGGCGGCGGCGCGGACCGCCAGCGGGCCCTGCGCGACGAGGGCTTGGACCTCCACGAGGTCGTGAAGGCCTGCGCCCGGATCACGACCGCCGGCGAGTGAGTCCCGAACGGCCCGGAGGGCCGCCCCCCGCGGGGGGCGGCCCTCCGGGCCGTCGGTTCGGGGCGGGCTCAGGCGGGCCAGGTGCCCGTCACGCGCCGCACCGCCGTGGCCCCGCCGCGGTCGACGGCGGCCTTCACCAGGGCGAAGATCGCGCCGTGCAGCGTGGCGGCGACCAGGACCTCTCCCCAGCCCCGGTGCTCGTCGGTGGCGTCGGGAGTGTCGTCGTCGTGTCCCAGGAGCTGCCACGCCTTCTTGAACGCGGCCCCCGCGAGCACGCCGGTCCCGGCGCTCACGGCGAGCGAGAGCGGCTTGAACACGAGACGTGACGGTTTCATGGCATTTTTCCTTTCCTCAGGTCACTGGCCCGGCTACCCAGGCGCCCGACCCGCATGCGCCCCCGCGATCAGCGGTGCCGCCGCAGCGCGAGGCGGGCGGCCCGGTACGCGCGGACGGGGTCCCGGTGCGGCCCCGCCACCGGCTGCCAGGCGCCGTGGAGGTGGGCGTACGGGTACCAGCGCCCGTCCGGGCCGTGGCGCAGCTCCACCCCGGCGGGCGGGTCGGTGAGCCGGTCGCGGCGACGCTCGACGGGCGGTTCGGCGAAGGGGCGCAGCGGCCGGATCGCGGCCTCCGCACCGGCGAGCACGGCGGGGTCGGCGGGCCGGGGGGAGAGGCAGGCGGCGACGCCGTGCGGACCGCCGTGGTGGTAGGCGGCGGTCAGGTGCCGCATCCGGAGGGGCGTGAGCCCGAGGTGGGCGGCCGCGGTCTCCAGGTGGGCGCCGCCGGTGCCGACGGTGAAGCGGACGATGTCGGCGGCGGTGTCGTGGGCCTCGGGGACGTGGCCCTGGAGGAGCGAGGCGGCGCGCCGGGCGGCGTCCCGGACGAGCGCGCGCAGGGCGGCGAGGTCCGGCAGCGGAGCGGGCGGTTCGGCGGTGACCGCGTCGAGGACCGGCGGGGTGCCGTGCGGATCGAGCGGCGGGAGCGGCGGCAGGGCCCCGGTCCGTACGCCCTGGGCGGGGAGGCGCGGTGCCCCGGCGGCCGTGGGCGCCCCGGACGCCGGAGCGGCCGGGACCGCCCGGTCGCCGGTCGCCGTGCCGCCCTCCGGGGGGCCGGCGGAAGGGCGCGTACGGGGAAGGGGCCCGGCGGCGGCGTGCCGGCGGGGCGGGACGGCGGTCATCGGGGCGCCCCCAGACGGACGAGTTCGGTGAGTTCGCGGTCGGTGAGACGGGCGAGGCCGGTGCCGCCGGAGGCCAGGACCGTGTTCTGCAGGGCGCGTTTGTGGGCGAGGAGCCGGTCGATCCGGTCCTCGATCGTGCCCCGGGTGACGAGCCGGTGGACGGTGACGGTCCGTCGCTGGCCGATGCGGTGGGCCCGGTCGGACGCCTGGTCCTCGACCGCCGCGTTCCAACTGCGGTCGAAGTGGACGACGTGACTGGCCCGGGTCAGGTTGAGGCCGGTGCCGCCCGCCCTGAGGGAGAGGACGAGCAGCGGCGCCCCGCCGCCCTGGAAGGTGTCGACCAGTTCCTGCCGCCGCCCGGCGTCCAGGCCGCCGTGCAGGAACAGCGGACGGTGGCCCAGATGCGCGAGGTGCTCCTCCAGGAGCCGGCCCATGGCGACGTACCCCGTGAACACGAGGGCGGCCTCGCCGCGCCGGGCGATCGCCCCGGTGAGCTCGACGAGCGCCTCCAGCTTGGCCGACCTCCGGCCGAACCGCCGCACGTGCGCGGGCCCGGGGTGCGTCTCCCGCAGGTAGTGGGCGGGATGGTTGGTGATCTGCTTGAGCGCGGTGATCAGCTTCAGGACCAGGCCGGAGCGGGTGGCGGCACAGGAGCCGGCGATCCGGTCCATCGTCTCCCGGACGACGGCCTCGTACAGGGCGACCTGCTCGGGGGTGAGGTCGACGATCCTGCGCGTCTCGACCTTGGCGGGCAGCTCCGGCGCGATGCCGGGGTCGCTCTTGGTGCGGCGCAGGACGAACGGCGCGACGAGGCGGGCGAGGGCCCGGGCGGCGGGGCCGTCGGGCTCGCGTTCGGCGGCGGCCGCGTACCGGGACCGGAACGCCTCCAGGGTGCCGAACAGGCCCGGGTTGGCCCAGTCGATCAGCGACCACAGCTCGGAGAGGTTGTTCTCCACGGGGGTGCCGGTCAGGGCGAGGCGGGCCGTGGAGGGGAGCGAGCGCAGGGCCCGGGCGGTCGCCGAGGCGTGGTTCTTGGTGTGCTGGGCCTCGTCCGCGACCACCAGGTCCCAGGTGACGGCCGCGAGTTCCGCGTCCCGGCGCAGGACGCCGTAGGTGGTGAGGACGACCGTGTGCCCGCCGACGGCGTCGAGGCTCCGGTCGGCGCCGTGGTAGCGGACCACGTCCAGGTCCGGGGCGAACCGGTCGATCTCCCGCTGCCAGTTGGTGACCAGGGAGGACGGGCACACCACCAGGACGGGGCCGGTGTGCCCCGTCTCGTGGCGGTGGAGGACGTAGGCGATCGCGGTGAGGGTCTTGCCGAGGCCCATGTCGTCGGCGAGCACGGCCCCGAACCCGACCCCGCCGGTGTGGGCGAGCCAGGCCAGGGCCCGTTCCTGGTAGCCGCGCAGCACGGCCCTCAGCCGGGACGGGACGGCGACGGGGGGGACGTGCTCGCCCCGGCGCAGCGTGGCGACGACACCGGCCAGGTCACCGGTCGCCCGGCAGGGGACCTGGTGGCCGTCGACGCCGACGGTGCCGGTGAGCGCGGCGGCGAGCGCGTCGACCCCGGCCAGCCGGCCGAGCTCCCGGCGCCGCGCGCGGGCGCGCACGGTGGGGTCGAGCAGCACCCAGCGGCCGCGCACCCGTACCAGCGGCCGGGCGGCCTCGGCCAGCGCGTCCATCTCGGCCTCGTCGAGGGTGTCGTCGCCGAGCGCGACCTGCCAGCGGAAGTCGAGCAGCGCCCGGAGACCGAACCCGGGCGCCCCGGTGCCGCCGGCCGTCGCGGTCGTGGTGCCGACGACCGCGTACGAGGAGAGCCCCCGGCGCAGGCGGTCCGGCCAGCGCAGCAGCAGGCCGGCGGCGGCCAGTTCCTCCTCCGCCCGCAGGAGCCGCGCGATGCCCGCCGCGTCCACCGTGAACGCCCCGGGCCGCGAGGCCAGTCCCGACAGGCCGGGACACAGCCGCTCCAGCCGTTCCAGACGGCGCCCGACCCGCTCGCGCGACCGGTGCCGGTCGACACCGCGCGGGAAGGCGCGCCCCGACCACAGCAGATGGGCCGCGACCTCGCCCCCCTCCCGCCCCGGTCCGGGGTCGAGCAGGAGACGGCCCGTCAGGCGCCCGGCCAGGGCCTCCCGCTCGGAAGGCTCTCCCATCTCCAGGACCAGGCGGGGCGGCGGTCCGTCGTCCCATCGGTCCTCCAGCGCGTCGAGCCAGGGCCGTACCGCCTCGGCCTCGGCGGGCGGGACGCGCTCCCCGGCGGGGCCCGTGAACGGGCCGGAGCCGAACATGACCGCCGCGGGCGTACGCACCAGGCCGTCGGCCACGGAGTCCAGGAAGACGAGCACCGCGTCCCGCGCCGGCGGGGCGGGGCCGTCGCCGACGACGGCGTGGGCGTGGGGCGACATGTGGTGCGCCAGCTCGTCCACGCCCTGTAAGGCGGCGTCCGGAAGGGGGCCGACCCTCCACCGGCCGGTCCCGTCGGTGCCGAGCGCCGGACGGACGAGTCCGGCCGCCACCAGGCGTACGCCCAGGCGCGCGGCCTGCTCCCACTCCACGGCCGTGGGGTGCCACGCGGCGGACCGGGACCGTCCGAGCAGGAGCGGCACGGCCTCGGCGAGGGGGAGGTGCCAGCCGGTCACCTCCACGAGTCCGTCGGCCGCCGGTACGCCGAGCCGGCGGACGGTCGCGGCGAGCGGGGCGGGCAGCGGCACCTCGGGCATCGGCGCGCCGTCGGCCCGGTAGAGGAACATCCCGGCGGCCGGCCCACCCGTGACCGGGGGGACGAGGGAGAGGGCGCACCCGGCCGCGAGCGCCTCACCGGCCACGGCACCGGCCGACAGCCCTTCCCACGGGGTCTCCGGCACGTCCGCTGCCACGGGGGCTTCCGGGGCCTCGGGGTTCCCCGGCGGCACCGGGCCTTCCGGCGCGGTGAGGGCTTCCAGTGCTACGGGGCCTTCTGTCGCGACCGGACCTTCCGGCACTACCGGGCCTTCCGGTACCACCGGGCCTTCCGGCGGGACCGGCCCTTCCGGCGCCACGGGTGCTTCCGCGCGCGGTGCCGGCAGGAACACCGACGGACCCGCGGGCGGGGCCGTCGCCGGTCCCGGCGGCAGGGCGGCCGCAGGACCCGCCGGCCGGGGCCTCGGGATCACGACGGGCGCGGGGGAGGGCGGCGCCGGAGGCGCGGACCGTTCCGGCCGCCGGGCGGGCCGCGCGTCCAGGCGGGCCAGCTCCTCCAGGAGCGCCGCGGCCGCCTTCTGGCGCGCGTCCCCCTTCATCCGTGCCGTGCCCGCGCCCCGTACCGTCCTGCCCGTCGCCACGTGCCGGCACGTGTACGTGCAGACGATGGTCTTCGGCCTGGAGACGACACCGAGCTCCGGCTTCGTGATCACCTCCAACTGGGTGTACTTGTTGAGGTACTTCACCGGGTCCTCGCCCCGGGGCACCGGCTGGATCCGGGGCGGGGCCTTCCGGGGCCTCTCCACGACCCGCTCCCGGGGCTCGGGCAGCCCGCACAGCAGGGCCAGGAGGGCGACCGCGGCGGCGTGCAGGGAGGCGCGCCGGTCGTCGGAGACCCGCTCGGGGCCGGTACGGACCCGGCCGTCGGCCTCCTCCCAGCTCCACACCGAGGCGAAGCCCCCGGAGCGCTCCACCGCCGTGTGGCGGAGTCCGGCGCGGCACGCCTCGGCCCGCCACTGGAGCAGGGTCGCCGCCGTCGGCGGCACCCGTGCCGTGTGGTCGAGGGCGAGCAGCCGGACCTCCCGCCACCCGGGGGCCGTCGTGTCGAAGAGCAGCCGCAGGGCGTCGCGGTGCCGCAGCCGCGAGGCGGCCGCCCGCCGTACGAGTTCGGCGTGGAGCTCCTCGCCCGGATACGCCGCGCTCTCCAGGCGCGTGCTCAGGAGCGAGTCGAACAGCTCCGCCGTCATCCCCGGGAGCCGCAGCCGCTCCGCCCCGACGCCGGCCAGGGCCCGGAGCATGGCGTCGGCCGCCGCCCGGCGCGCCCGCTCCGGCGAAGGGGCCGTCCGGGCGGGGCCGTTCACGACCGCGTCGGCCGGGCCGATCCGGAACTCCGCCCGGTGGAGGGCCTCCCCGTGCGGCGCCCGCTCGGAGGACTCCGCGTACGCGGGCGGCGCCCAGGCCTCCAACTGCGCGTGCAGGGCCAGTACCTGGTGCGGTGTCTCCGGGCGGGCGTCCAGGGCCGCGAGGGCACACCTCCGGGCGGGGAGCCACCCGGGGTGGTCGCCCGTCACGAGCAGCAGGATCCGGAGGTCGCGCGGGGTCAGGCCGCCCGCGAGCGCCAGCTCCTCCGCCTCGGCCGCGAGGCGCGGATCGAATCCGCCGAACGCGACGACGTCCCGCGCCCGCTCGTGCCACGGTGCTCCGGACCCGTCCGCCGAGGGGGAGGACGAGCCGGCACCGGTCGTCCGAGACTGCGTACCCAACAAGAGACTCCCTGCACAGTGCGTCATGCGATGAACACGCACAGGATACGAAGCGGAGCCCCCTCGCTCGCCCGGATGCGGCATCCGAAAGGCGCCAACCTCCCCTCTTCGTCAAGCCCTTGGGGAGGCGTCACTCGTTCCGGCGAACGCCCGGTGTGCCTGCGCGGACGGGGGACGCCGCACCCTCCATTGGTATGGACATGTTCAAGTGGCGGGTCTAGCCTTTCACTTGGTCTAGACCGCATCGGACGCGTGTCCTCCGGTTGTGCCTTCCGTTCCGCCGCTCCGTCCCCACTCCTCGGACCGGCGGCACGGCCGGGGCACGCGTCCGCCCCCACTCGCCCTCCAGGACCACGGGAGCACGTCATGCGCAGGAAGATCACCTCCTTACTCCTCGGCCTCGGCCTCGTCGGCGGCACCCTGCTCACCGCCACCGGCAGCGCCCAGGGCCACGGCTACACCGACTCGCCCGTCAGCCGCCAGCAGTTGTGCGGCAACGGCACCGTCCGCGGATGCGGACAGATCCAGTGGGAGCCGCCGAGCGTGGAGGGACCCAAGGGCTTCCCCGCGCGCGGACCGGTCGACGGGACCATCTGCGCGGGCGGCAACGGCCGCTTCTCCGAGCTGGACGACCCGCGGGGCGGGAACTGGCCGGCCACCGCCCTCACCGCCGGCCGGAACCACACCTTCGTCTGGCGGATCACCGCACGCCACGCCACCACGGACTTCCGCTACTACGTCACCAAGGACGGCTGGGACCCGACCAAGCCGCTGACCAGGGCCGACCTGGACCCGCAGCCGTTCCTGACGGTGCCGTTCGGCGGACGGCAGCCCACCGCCACGGTCAGCCACACGGGCGTCCTGCCCCAGAAGAGCGGCCGGCACCTCATCCTCGGCGTCTGGACCGTCGCCGACACAGGCAACGCCTTCTACGCCTGCTCCGACGTGCGCTTCTGACGCCACGACGGACCGCGGACCGCCCCCGGACGGGCCGTCCCTGGGTCGTGTCCGGAAAGCGGACGGCTCGTTGCTCCGTTCGTGGTGCGTCGACACGAACTGGCGGATGAGTCGTGGGTGTTGATCGCTCCGTTGCCGGGGCCGGGCCGGATGGGCCGGCCGGTGCGGGGCCGGCGCCAGATCGTCGACGGGATCTTGTGGAAACCGTCCGCCGGTGCGGCCCGGCGGGATCTGCCCGAGCGGTACGGGCCGTGGAAGACGGTCCGTGAACGGCTTTCGGCCCTGGTCCGCCGACGGCGCCTGGGACCGCTCGCCGGCCCACGTCCAGCAGCACTCCTGCGCCGTCGGACAGGTGGACCGGATCATCGTCTGCGTGGATTCCACCACGGTGCGGGCCCGCCAGCACGCGGCCGGGCCCGAGGAAGGGCCTCGGGAAGGCGGGGCGCCGGGCCGGTCGCGCGGCGAGCTGACCAGCAGGATCCACCTCGCCCGCGACAGGCAAGGCCGGCCCCTCGCCTCCACCCTGACCGGCGGAAACGTGAACGACCGCACCCGTTTCGAGGCGGTCGTGGATCGGATCGAGGTCATCCGGCCGGGCCCGGGAGGACCTCGGACCCGGCCCGACCGTGTCGTCGCGGACAAGGGCCAATCGGCCCGGAAGGTCCGTGCCCACCTGCGAGGACGTGGAATCGACTGCGCCATCCCCGAACGGGTCGAGCAGATCGGCGGCCGCATCCGCCGTGGCGAAACCCGCTGCCGCCTCGACGAGGCCGTCTGTCGGCGGCGCAACGTCATGGAGCGCTGCTTCAACCGCCTCAAGCGGAACCGGGACCCGGCCGCCCGCCACGACGAACGGGCCCGGCGCCACCAGGCCATGGCCACCCTCACCTGCTTCCGGCTCCGGCTCCCATGACTTTCCGGACACCCTCCGGGGGTCGACGATCCGACGTGGTTCGCGGGCGCTCCTCGCGAGTAACACCTATTCCGTATGGCGCTAGTGGATCGTTAAGTGTAATGATTGGTACTGGGGGGCAGGGTGTGCTGCCCCAGAGCGACCGGAGACCGCGACAGTGAGTTCGCAGCGCGCAGAACACGACCTGATCGGTGACCGCCTCGTACCGGAAGACGTCTACTACGGCATCCACACACTGCGCGCCCGTGACAACTTCCCGCTCACGGGCATCCCCCTGTCGGCGCATCCCGAGCTGGTGGAGGCGCTCGCGGCGGTCAAGGCGGCCGCTGCCGCGGCGCACCGGGACCTCGGCGTGCTCACCGCTGAACAGGCGGACGCCGTCATACGGGCATGCGAGGAGATTCGTGAGGGACGGCTCCACGACCAGTTCGTGGTCGACGTGTTCCAGGGAGGGGCCGGCACGTCGGCGAACATGAACGCCAACGAGGTCATCGCGAACCGCGCGCTGGAGCTGCTCGGTCACGAGCGCGGCGCCTACGGCCGTCTGCACCCCAACGATGACGTCAACCGTTCGCAGAGCACCAACGACGCCTTCCCGGCCGCGGTCAAGCTCGCCCTGTACGCGGCCGCGGGCCGGCTCCTCGACGGCATGAGCGAGCTGGCCGGTGCCTTCACGGAGCGCGGAGGGGTGTTCGCGAAGACGGTGAAGCTCGGCAGGACGCAGCTCCAGGACGCGGTACCGATGACCCTCGGGCAGGAGTTCGACACCTTCGCCCTCACCGTCCGGGACGACGCCGAAGCGATCACCCGGGCCTCGGACGCCCTGCTCGAGGTCAATCTGGGCGGGACTGCCATCGGGACCGGTCTCAATGCGGAGGTGGGATTCGCCCAGGCGGTGGTACCGCACCTGGCCGCGATCACCGGCCTCTCCGTGCGTCCGGCCCGCGACCTGATCGAGGGCACGCAGGGCATGGGCGGTTTCCTCCAGCTCTCCAGCGCGCTGAAGCAGTACGCGGTCCGGCTGGCGAAGATCTGCAACGACCTGCGGCTGCTGTGCTCCGGCCCCAGAGCGGGTCTGGGCGAGATCAGACTGCCCGCCCTCCAGGCCGGTTCCAGCATCATGCCCGGCAAGGTCAATCCCGTCATCCCGGAGGCGGTGAACCAGGTGTGTTTCGAGGTGATCGGTGTCGACGCATCCGTCTGCGCGGCAGCTCAGGCCGGTCAACTCCAGCTCAACGCCTTCGAGCCGCTGATCGTGCACCTGCTGCTCAATTCCACGAACCGCCTCGACGCGGCGAGCCGCCTGCTGGCCGAGCGGTGTGTCCGGGGCATCGAGGCGAACGAGCAGCACCTTCGCGAGCTGGTCGAAGGCTCCGCAAGTCTCGCCACGGCCCTCAATCCCGTCATCGGCTACCAGCGTGCGACCGAGCTGGCGCAGGAGAGCCTCAACACCGGCCTGTCCGTGAGAGAACTCGCCAGGCGCCAGGGACTGCTCTCCGAGGAGGAGCTGGAAGCGCGCCTCGACCTGTGGACCCTGGCCCGTCCCCGCTGACCGGCGACGCGGAAGGAGACCCGCGCCAACCTGTGGAGAAGGGACGGCGCCAGGTGCCCCGCCGGCAGGGGGTGGCTCCCGGTGGGCGCCGTCCGGTTCCGCCCTGCCCATGTCAGGGGCGCCCGCCTTGCTGCGCCGCCGACGGGAGACCTCGTCTCCCTGCCCCGTGCACCGCGCGGAACGGTGGCCCCGACCGGCGGTCGGCCGCCCGCCAGGGCCACCGTGCGGCCTTGGGAAGTGCAGAGCCAGGTGCGGCGTGCGCTGCCGCGGGGAGGGGTCAGCTCTTGGTCACGCTGCAGCTATAGGAGGCCGTTCCCGAGTCGGCGTATGCCTCCAGCTCGAGGTAGTACGTGTCGGCGCCCGCGGCGGTGCGGGTGAAGGAGACCGACTCGTCCGAGCCCGCGCCGTTGTTGACGGAGCGCTTGAGCGTGCTGCCGGTCGAGTCCAGCCAGTACAGGTCGGCGTCGTAGGCACTGGGTACGGCGCAGTTCACCGAGGCGGTCTGGCCGGAGTTCAGGCCGAGCTTGAAGTAGTCACGGTCGGTCGTGGACTTCATGGAGCCCGTGACGGTCCCGGGCGATGCGAGCGTCGTGGCGTCGTCGGCGGTGTCCCGGGCGTCGTTGGGCTCGGTCTCCGTCAACGTGCCGCCGCCCTGGCTGCCGCAGTTCGTCTGGGGGGTGCCGGTGTAGAGGTTGGCGTCGGCGACTCCGTTGGTCACGCTGCGGAGGTAGTAACCGCAGGTCGGACGATTCTTGAAGTCGAAGGTCGAGCCCGGCGTCAGGCGCCAGATCTTGAATCCGGAGTACGTCAGCGGCTTGCGGTCGACGGCCTGCTCGGGCTGGTGGTCGGCGAGGACGACGTAGGAGTCCTTGCCGTACTGCGTGGCCATGCCGTTGCGGTCGAGGTACAGCGAGCCGCCGCCCTCCTCCACGCCGACGCCCCAGGCCGTGCCGCCGGGGGCGAGACCGTCCTTCACCGCACGGGCGAGGAAGGACATGGTGCGGCCCATCCGGTCACGGGTGACGAAGTGGGAGTCGTTGATGACGCCTGCGTAGTTCGGCCACTGGAACATGCCGGTGGTGAAGCTGACGTAGCGGTTGTAGGGGTTGGCGAGTGCCTCGGCGCTGGTGACGCTGCCGTTGCAGGCGTCGTAGACGACGGGGCTGTTGATGTGGTGGCCGGCGCTTCCGCCGCCGGATCCACCGCCCTTGGCCACGACCGACTCGACGGAGGCCTCCAGCGCGGTGCCCTTCCACGCGGCGTACTTGCACTGGTCGCCACCCGCGAAGTAGACGAACTCGGCGTTGCGGATGTCGGTGTTGACTTGGCTGTTGTTGCCGTCGTTGGCGGCGGTGAGCGTCCAGGTCGTACAGGAGTTGACGCCGGTCAGGGGCATGACCGTGTCGCACTCGGGCGTTGCGCTTCCTGAGGTCGGCGCCGAGCCCGCGAGGACGACCACGTCCATCGTTCCCGTGCCGCCGGTGATGTCGCTGACGGCGCGGCTCATGGAGGCGGGGACGACGGCTCCGGCGCCGTTCATGGTGAAGGCCGGTCCGTTCCAGGAGGTACGGCTGACGTCCGAGGCGTTGCCGAGACGGATCCTGTTCGAGCTGGCGTGGGCGGGCTCCTGGGCGGCGGTGAGCGTGAGGGCGACCGACAGCAGCGCGACCGCTGCGGCGGTGGAACCGAGGGACAGGCGTGGCGACATGGGGACTCCTGGAGGAGGGAAAGGGTGCCTCGTCGGTCGGCTGGATGTCGATTGGCCGAAAGTTGATGAGGTTGGTAGCGGAACTTACAAGTCATCGCGTTCGACGGGAAGATGTACGACCACTTTGCTGGGAAGTGGCTGTCTGGGGTTCGTGAACCTGCAGCAAGGAGCCCCGTAAGTGTGGGGTGGCGGCCGCGTTACGTGAACGTAACGTGAAGTACATCTAGTCAATCCTCGGATTGATCTGTAATTTCACTGATGTGCGGCTGACGGCTGGAATCCGTCGGCAGAGTTCCCCCTTGAGAGGTTCCACCGCGATGAACGCTCGCCTTGCCCACCGCGTCGTAGCCACCACCCTGACGGCCGCGGCCCTCGCCACGCTCTGCGCCTGTGGAGGCGGTGATGACACCGCCACGGCAGTCGGCGGAAAGGTCACCGTCGCCGGCGTGGAGATCAAGAAGGACCAGGCGCTCCACGACCTGCTTCCGGCCGGGATCAAGAAAGCCGGTACCGTCCGGGTGGCCACCGATGTGCCCTACCCGCCCTTCGAGATGTTCGTGAAGGAAGGCGAGAGCACCCTCACGGGTCTGGATTACGACCTGGGCCAGGCGCTGGGCGCGAAGCTCGGTGTCACCTTCGCGTTCACGCCGCAGAAGTTCGACGGGATCGTCCCGGCGATCCAGGCCGGCAAGTTCGACGCGGCGATGTCGGCGATCACGGACAACAAGGAGCGGCAGAAGGTCGTCGACTTCGTCGACTACTCGCAGTCCGGCTCCGGCGTCCTGGTCGCAGACGGCAACCCCGGCAGGATCACCACGCTGGACGACCTGTGCGGCAAGAAGGTCGCCGTGCAGGCCGCGACCCATCAGCTCGACCTGCTGAAGTCCCATCAGGACGCCTGCGGGAAGACGGGCAAGGAGGAGATCGACATCCAGACCTTCCCGAAGGACTCCGACGCGCAGCTCGCCCTGCGCTCGGGCAAGGTCGTCGCGCAGGTGCTGACCAAGCCCGCCGCCGGCTGGGTCGCCAAGACCGCTGACGCCGGCAAGGCCTTCGACCTGGTCGAGGACCCGGCCGCGTCCGGCGGCTACGACGCCACGCCCAACGGCATCGCGATCAGCAAGCAGCAGCCCGAGCTGACGGACGCGATCCAGAAGGCCCTGCAGTCCCTGATGGACGACGGCACCGTCCTCAGGATCTACAACAAGTACGGCGTCGGCTCCATCCTCGTGAAGGAAGCCACCAAGAACGCGTCGGTGGACTGAGCATGATCGACACCAAGTCTCCCGCCGACCACACGACCACCAGCGCGCCGGGCGTGCGGGACCTGGAGATCGTTCCCGTCCGCAACTACGGCAGGTGGATCGCCGCCGTCGCCTCGCTCCTGGCGCTGGTGGGCCTGATCGGCTCGCTGGCGAAGAACGACAACCTGCACTGGGACGTCGTCGGCCGCTACCTCTTCGCCGACCTCATCTTCGACGGTCTGACCACCACGCTCTGGCTGACCGCCGCCGCCATGCTCCTGGGCCTGGGCCTGGGCACGCTGATCGCCGTCATGCGCCTGTCGGCCAGCCCCGTGCTGTACGGCCTGGCCAACGCCTTCGTCTGGGTCTTCCGCGGCACCCCCCTGCTCGTGCAGATCATCTTCTGGGGATACGCCGCGGCGCTGTACAAGTACGTGAAGATCGGCATCCCCTTCACCGAGGTCACCTTCTTCCAGGCCGAAACCAACACCCTGCTGACCCCGGCGATCGCGGCCCTGCTCGCCCTGGGGCTGAACGAAGCCGCCTACGCCTCGGAGATCGTGCGCGCCGGCATCCAGTCGGTGGACCCCGGCCAGGCCGAGGCCGCCCACTCGCTGGGCATGCGTCCCGCGCTCACGATGCGCAGGATCGTGCTGCCCCAGGCGATGCGCGTGATCATCCCGCCGATGGGCAACGAGACCATCAACATGCTCAAGATGACCGCCCTGGTCTCGGTCATCTCCGCCCACGACCTGATGTCCAACATCCAGGACGTGTACGCCCAGAACTACCAGGTCATCCCCATGCTGGTCGTGGCCAGCCTCTGGTACCTGGCCCTCGTCACCCTCCTCGGCGTGCCGCAGGCCTGGCTGGAGCGGCGCTACGGACGCGGCACCACCCGCGCCGGACACGTCTCGCCGTTCCGCCGCCTGCTCGGCGGAACCGTGGAGCGGCTCGGCAAGAACAGCAAGGAGCGGAACCGATGAGCACCCCCATGGTGCGCGCCGAAGGCGTACGCAAGCACTTCGGGAAGCTCGAAGTGCTCAAGGGCATCGACCTCACCGTTCAACGCGGCCAGGTCTGCTGCCTGCTGGGTCCCTCAGGCTCGGGCAAGTCGACCTTCCTGCGCTGCATCAACCACCTGGAGAAGGTCGACGGCGGCAAGCTCACCGTCGACGGTGAACTCGTCGGCTACCGCCAGCACGGCAACAAGCTCCACGAACTGCGCGAACGCGAGGTCGCCGAACGCCGCCGGGACATCGGCATGGTCTTCCAGCGCTTCAACCTCTTCCCGCACATGACCGCCCTGGAGAACATCACCGAGGCACCGGTGAAGGTCGGCTCCGTGTCCAAGGCCGATGCCCGCGGGCAGGCACAGCTCCTGCTCGAACAGGTCGGACTCGGCGACCGGGCCCACCACTACCCCGCCCAGCTCTCCGGCGGGCAGCAGCAGCGGGTCGCCATCGCCCGGGCGCTGGCCATGAGGCCGAAGCTGATGCTCTTCGACGAGCCGACCTCCGCCCTGGACCCCGAGCTCGTCGGGGACGTGCTGGACGTCATGCGGCAGCTCGCGGCCGACGGCATGACCATGGTCGTCGTCACCCACGAGATCGGCTTCGCCCGTGAGGTCGGCGACACCGCCGTCTTCATGGACGAGGGGGTCGTCGTCGAGGCCGGCGACCCGCGCCGGATCCTGGTCGAACCGGAGCAGGAACGCACCCGCGCCTTCCTGTCCAAGGTCCTGTGAGCGTCCCCACCCGCCGGCAGCTCGCCGCGGAACTCCTCGACGGCGCCCGTTCCCTCCAAACCCGCTACCTGCACGACCTCGAAGAACTCGTCTCCATCGATTCCGGCTCCTACACGCCCCACGGGGTCAACCGGGTCGCCGACTGGGTCCAGAACCGGCTCACCGGCATCGGCTTCGCCGTCGAGCGCGTGACCTTCCCGCCGGGGCGGCAGGGCTTCCAGGCGGGTGACGCCCTCGTCGCCCGTAAGAAGGGCGCCCTCGCCGAGTCCGACGGCGGACGGCGGATCCTCCTCGCCGGCCACATGGACACCGTCTTCGAGGAGGGGACCGCGGCCGCGCGTCCCTTCGGCCTGACCGGAAGCATCGCCCACGGCCCCGGGGTCAGCGACGACAAGGGCGGCCTGCTCGCCGGCCTCACGGCCCTGGAACTCCTCCACGACCACGGCGCGGACGCCTACGACGAGCTGGTGTTCCTCGCCACCCCGGACGAGGAGATCGGCTCCTCCGCCAGTCGGGAGCTCATCGAGGAGACCGCCCGCGTCATGCACTACGGGCTCGGCCTCGAATGCGCCCGGGAGAACGGTGACCTCGTCATCGCCCGCAAAGGCGTGGCCGACTTCCGCCTCACCGTCACGGGGCGCGCCGCCCACGCCGGGATCGAGCCCGAGCGCGGAGCGAACGCCGCACTGACCGCGGCGCACCTCGTCGTGCAGCTCCAGGCCCTCAACGGGCACTGGGACGACGTCACCGTCAACGTCGGCGTGGTGCGCGCCGGGACCAGGGCGAACATCGTCTGCCCCGAGGCGGAACTGCGCATCGAGGTGAGGGCCGCCACGACGGCCGACGTACGGCGCGTCACCCGGGCCATCCAGGAGATCGCCGACCATCCCGCGGTGCCCGGCACCACGGTCGAGGTCGAGCAGCTCGACCTGTGCCCGCCCATGGAGGACACCCCCGCCTCCCGCCGCATGCTCGACAACGCCTGCCGGGCCGCCTCCGCCGTCGGCGTCTCGCTCGGTGCCGCGGCCACCGGCGGAGTGGGCGACGCCAACCTGATCGCCGGCGTGGGCATTCCCATCCTGGACGGTCTGGGCCCCATCGGGGGCGCCGACCACAGCCCGCAGGAATGGCTCGACGTCTCCAGCGTCCCGCACCGCATCGCGCTGCTCGCCGACCTGGTCGCCGCACTCGGCGACGCGCGCAACACCGCCTGACCCCGCAGTCCCTCCGGCATCGCCCCCGGCGATGCCGGAGACGACCGGGCCCGAAGCCGGTCGACGGGCCCCGTCGCCCCACCCCCTCACCCATGGAGAGCCTCATGCGCGCACATTCCGGCACGGCACGCCGCACCGTCCTCGCGGGCAGCATCGCCCTCGCCCTCCTCACCACCCCCACGGCGCACGCCCTGAGCGAGCGCCCGCAGCAGCCGCACGGCTCCCTGGTCCTCGTCGGCGGCGGTCTGAAGGACGACAACAAGCAGGTGTACGGGGAGATCATCAAGCGTGCCGGCGGCCCCGCGGCACGCATCGGCGTCATCACCGCCGCCTCTTTGCCCGAGAGCCAGGACCCCCACGCCGGCGACCCCGACCTGTGCAGCAACTCCGCCTGCAACGGGGCCTACTACGCCGACCTCTTCAAGCGCCACGGTGCCGCGGACGCCCAGTGGATCCCCCTCGACATCGACCACGTGGCCGATGCCGACTCCGACGCCGTCGTCGCGCAGGTCAACTCCATGACCGGCTTCTTCTTCGGGGGCGGCGACCAGTACCGCTACCTCACCACCCTCCTGCACGGCGACCGGCACACCGACTCCAAGGTCCTCGCCGCCATCCGCGCCAAGCTCGCCCGCGGCGCCGTCGTCGCCGGCTCCTCCGCCGGTGCCCAGATCGCCTCCGGACCCGACATGGTCAGCGGTGGCGAATCCTACGAAGGCCTGCGCGACGGCAGCACCCCCGGCTACTACGAGGACCCCACCCGGCTCGCCCGCATCCCCGAGGGGGGCTTCGGCTTCCTGCGCTCCGGACTCGTCGACACCCACACCGGAGCCTACGGCCGCGAAGGACGGGCGCTGCGCCTGGCCGCGGACACCGGACACGACCGCGTCTACGCGCTGGAGGAGAACACCGCCCTGGTCGTCGACGATCCCGGCACCCCGCGCGAGCACCTCACCGTGCTCGGCCCCAACGGCGTCGCCGTCCTCGACCTGCGCGGCGCCCGCGCGCACACCTCTGCCGCCGGCTGGATCCTGCGCGGAGCCCGCTACACCTACCTCACCGATCACGACCGGTACGACGCCCGCACCTGGGCCCCCCGGCCCGCACCGGGCAAGCGGCCCCTGAGCCCCATGAGCACGGCCCCGGTGCCCGCCAACACCGACGTCTTCCACTCCTCCGCCAACCCGAACGGCACCCCCTACTCCTTCCGCACCACCGCCCGCGGGCTCGCCTCGACCCGCGCGCAGAACACCGCGACCGCCACCACCTTCGAGTCCGGCCCGCGCTTCGACGTCACCTTCAGCAAGGCCGGAGGCTTCTCCGCCTGGACCGGTGACGGCGCCACCGCGCAGACGCTGATCGGGATGGGGATCAGCATCACGCCCAGGTGACTCCCGCTCCATCCTCCTGGGCGAAGGCCCCCGGGCGCGTCCGGTGCACGCCCCGGGGTTCCGCCCCGTGCCACCCGCGCGACACCGTTCGGCGTGCGCAGGACCGAAGAGAGTCTCCCGTGGTTCCCAGCCCCGTCGCCGACGACATCCGCCGCAAGCTCGGCATCCTCACACCCGCCGAGCGGAAGGTCGCCCGCATCCTGCTCGCGTCCTACCCGTCCGCCGGATTCGAGAAGGTCGCCACGATCGCCGAACGCGCCGGCGTCAGCGCACCCACCGTCCTGCGTTTCGTCACCCGCCTCGGCTACACGGGCTTCCCCGACTTCCAGGCCGCGCTGCGCAAGGAACTCGACGAGCGCGGCGCCTCACCGCTCTCGCTCTACGAGACCGCCGGCAACGGGGCCTACGGACACTCGACGGACGGCCTCGTGGCGCACGGCACCACCCTCTTCACCCAGTCCCTCACCCAGACCCTCACCGACATCCCGCGGCACGACTTCGCCGGAGCGCTCGCCCTGCTGTCCGACCTCCGGCGCCGCGTCACCCTCGTCGGAGGACGCTTCACCCACCTGCTCGCGCGCCACCTCGGCCTGCACCTGATGCAGCTGCGCGACGACATCCGCCTCCTGCCCGACCGGGACGTGGAACGCACGGCGCTCCTGGCCACGCTCACCAAGCGCGACGTCGTCGTCGTGTTCGACCACCGGCGTTACGAGAACGAGAAACTCGCCATCGCCCGACTGGCGAAGGACGGTGGAGGCAAGGTCATCGTGTTCACGGACATGTGGCTCTCTCCCACCACCACGCACGCCGACGTCGTGCTGTCGCACCGCGTCGACGCGCACTCCCCCTACGACAGTCTGGTGCCCACCCTCGCCATCGTCGAGACCCTGGTGGCCGCTCTCGTCACGTCACTCGGCGACGGTGCCCACCAGCACATGAAACGAGGCGAGGAGACCGCGCGCCGCGTCCACCTGGTCTGACCCCGTCCGATTCCGACGCGGCCCGCAGCCCGTCACGTCCCGCCTCCACCCGCCACGCCCACCGAAGGAATGAACCGTCATGCGCTCGCACGTCACTCCGGCCGTGGTCCTCACCGCCGTCACCGCCCTGGCCGTGTCCGCCTGCAGCACCGGCACCACGGCTGCGGACGCCCGGCCGACGGCCGGTCCGGTCGCCGTTCTCCCGGACCTCATGGTCGAGCCCGACCCGAAGCTCCACGCGATGCTCCCCGAGAGCATTCGGAGCGCGAACACCGTCCGCGTGGCCACGGACATCCCCTACCCGCCCTTCGAGATGTACGCGAACGAGGGCGGCAAGCAGATCACCGGCATCGACCACGACCTCGGGCAGGCCATCGGGGCCCGGCTCGGCGTGCGGTTCGACTTCGAGGCCCAGAAGTTCGACGGCATCCTCCCCGCCGTCCAGGCCGGCAAGTTCGACGCCGTCATGTCCGCTATGACCGACAAGAAGGCGCGGCAGAAGTCCGTCGACTTCGTCGACTACCTCAACGCGGGACCCGGCTGGCTGGTCGCCAAGGGCAACCCGGCCGGGATCACCGTCGTCACCGACGCGTGCGGCAAGCCGGTCGGCGTGCAGACCGGCACCAACCACCAGAAGCTCCTGCAGCGGCGCCAGCAGCTCTGCGAGGCGAAGGGCCTCCCGCCCATCCGGATCCTCACCTTCTCCAAGGACTCCGAGGCCCAACTCGCCTTGCGCAGCGGCAAGGTGGTCGCCGACTACCTGGACGAGGTCACCGCCGCGTACGTCGCCTCCACAGCGGACGGAGGCAACGCCTTCTCCACGGTGACGGGCCGCGCCGCCGTCGGTGAATACAGCGCCTCGCCCATGGGAATCGGCATATCCAAGGACCAGACCGGCCTCAAGGAAGCGGTGCGGGCCGCCCTGCAGTCGCTGATGGACGACGGCTCCTATCGGAAGATCCTCGGCAAGTACGGGGTACCGAACATCGCGATCCCGAGGGCGACGGTCAACGGCGCCCTCGACTGATCCCGGAGCGCCTCCCTCACAGCAGCCCGGTGCGCCGCGCGACTGCCTCGGCGTCCTTCATCCGCTGGTGCGCCTCGGCGCCCAGCTCGCCCAGGGTGGAGGCCACGACGGACTCGATGAGCGCGAGAGTGGGGGTGAGACTGTCGTAGGGGGAGGCGGAGTTCACCTGGCTGGTGAGAACGACGTCGGCGTGGCTGGCGCTCGGGGACAGCCACGGATCGGTGAAGACGATCACTTTTCCGCCGCGTTCCCGCGCCAGCTCCGCGATGACCGCCTTGTCGCTCTCGTAGCGCCGGTAGTCGAAGATGACCGTCACGTCGCGACGCGCCAGCTGGGTCAGGAACGCCGCCCGCTCGACGTCCCGTTCCGGGACGAAGGCGACCTGGTCGCGGAACTGCATCAGATGGAGCCCCAGATACTCCGCGAGGAGATGGGTGAAACGGCCGCCGGTGAGGTGGATCCGGCGTCGCGGATCGCTCAGGAGTTTGACCGCGAGGCCGAACTCATGAGGGGAGACCTCACTGAAGGTCCGGGACAGGGCCTGCTGTACGAGAGCGAGGGAGTTCCCCGCGACCGGCTCGTCGTCCTCGCCCCGCTGCCCGTCCGACGGCTCCTGCGCCTTCGCCGGACCCGCGCTCTCGTACAGGGTGATCGGTGAGGCGTGCCGCGCATCGAGCTCGGCACGCAGGGCCGCCTGCAGGTCGGGGAAACCGCGGTAGCCGAGTCGGGAAGCACAGCGGAGTACGGTGGGGGCGGACACGGAGGCCCGCTCCGCGATCGTGGCGACCGTCTCGAAGATCGCTGCGGGGTAGCCGGCCAGCAGGACCCGCGCGACCTTGCGCTCGGCAGGGCTGAGCTCCCCGAGTCGACTGCGGATCTCGTCGGCCAGTGTGCCGCCCATGTCGGTCCTTCCTGCGCGCAGCGCCGGCTCCGGCGAGCCGCCCGTGGTCTCGGGTGACCCGGCCGCCCCTCGCTACAGATGCGGCCCACCCGATGGCCGAACGTACCGTACGTTACACCCCTGGGTGAAGTCCGTCGGAGTTGCTCCCCGCCATGGCCGCAGGCGTGACCGATCGTCCGGAAGCAGGTGGGGTGCGGACGGGTGCGCGTGCCCGTGACCCGGTCGGGGTCAGGGCGGGGTCGGTGTTGCCCGGCGACACGTCGACCACGCTCGCGCGGGAGAGCACGGGCACCAAGGTGAGGGCGACGGCGGAGTCGGGTGGGCCGACGGCGCCGAACAGTTTGTCGTCAGACACCGTCCGGGTGGCGTTGGCCGCGCCCTCGGCGGGGTCGGCCCCGTCGTCCGAGGGCGTGACCTCGAAGGTCACACCGGGGACGTGACCGGTCTCGTCGGCGGTCCGGACCGCGAGTTCGGCGGAGCTCCTGATGCCGGTGCCCATCGAGGAGGGTCCGCCGCCGAGGGGCGCGTCCACCCCGATCCGTACCGTGAGGGGAGAGGCCGCCGACCCGCTGCCGCCCGTGCCGCCGCCCCGCGGGTCGTGGTCGCGGGTGAGGGACCGGGCCAGGAGCGAGCCCCTGGCGAGCACGACGAGCGCCGCTCCCAGGACTGCGGAGCGCCGAGTGAGGCCCCGGGGCTCCCTGGACGTCCGGTCGTCCCGCTTCGGCGGTGCCGTCGCGTCGAGTGTGGGCGGCTGGTCGTCCGGGGCCACGACGACCGGCGGTGCGGTCGGCCGGTCGGGCGCGCGGTGACGCGCGGGGCCCGCGCCGGCTCCGGAGGAGCCGGGGACGGTGGGGGTCGGTACGGACGGGGTCGAGGAGGGGGCCCGCTCGGGCATCGTCGCCACGGAGGAGGGTTCCACCGGCGAATCCGGGGCTGGAGTCTCCTCCGCGCCGGGAGCGGGTTCCGGTCCTGGCCCATCGCCGGGTTCGGCTTCCGGCCCGGGGCCGTGGTCCGGGCCGGTGGGGGAGGGGACGGAGCCCTCGTACGGCCCTGAGCGTCTCGGCCGCCTCCGCGGCGCCCACGCGCTCAGCCGGATCCTTGGTCAGCAGCGCGTCCAGCGGCGGAGCGAGCGGACCCGCGTGGACCGGCGGTCGGTGTGGACGGGTGAACACGGCCACGGCGAGGGCGTGGAGACCCTCCGCCTCGAACGGGGGGACCCTCGGCGGCAAGCTCGGCGACCGCTTCGGCCGCCGCACCTTCTGCCTGGTCGGCATCGCCGGCTTCACCCTCGCCGCCATCGCCATCGGCCTGGCCGGTTCCATCGGGGGCGTCATCACGTTCCGCGCGCTCCAGGGCCTCTTCGGTGCCCTGCTCATGCCCAATGCCCCCGGTCTGCTCCGCGCGGTCTTCCCGCCCGGGAAGTTCGGCATGGCCGTCGGCACCTGGGCCGTGGTCTCCTCGGTCTCCACCGCCCTGGGTCCCATCGTCGGCGGCTTCCTCGTCCAGCACGTCGGCTGGGAATCCGTCTTCTGTATCAACGCCCCATCGGCGTCATCGCCCTCGCCTTCAGCGCGGCCGTCCTCCCGCAGAGCAAGGACGAACACGCCGTGCAGGAGAGGTTCGACGTCCTCGGCGTCGTCCTGCTCGCCCTGGGACTGCTCGCGCTCGTCTTCGGCGTGGTCAGGGGAGAGACCCGGGGCCGGACCTCCGCCGGCACCCTCGGCGCCATCGGTGCCGGTCTGCTGGTCCTGGTGCTCTTCGGCCGGTGGCAGAACCGTGTCGCCTCACCACTGCTGCCGATGCGCCTGTTCCGCGATCCTGCCCCGACCATCGGCACCACCCTCACCGGCGAACTCACCTCGGCAGGCGTCCCCGCACCTGCGGCCACCGCACTACTGGAGGCCAAGGACGCCGTATCCATGGGCATCGCACCCATCGCCACCGCCACATCCGCGCAGCTCAAGCCGGCGATCATCGAAGGCAGACATCACGCCTTCACGAACGGCGTGCGCACAGCCGTCCTGACCGCGGGAATCCTCTGCCTGGTCGGCGCCGTCCCGGCCGTCATCGGCGTCCGGCGAGCTCCTGGCCATATTCACCAGCATGAGTGCTGCCACGCGGAGGTTCGTGGAGGGGCGCCGAGGGCAGGTCCGGACACGTCGGAGGTGTCAGGCGAAGGAGAAGTGCGAGGCGGCTTCGGCGGGTGTGGTCGCTTCACGACGTCCGGGGACGTCGTGGACGGCGGTTGCGCCCTCGGAGCGGAGCTGGTCGGCACTGGCGTCTCGGGCCATGGCTGCGGCGTAGGCGCGGACGTCTGCGGCGGTGAGGTCGGTGCGGCCTCGCTCGGTGTACTGCTGGAGGAGGTCGGTGACCTCCGGGTCGAATCGCAGCATGGTCACCGGGACGTTGAAGCGCCCGGCGACGGCGATCAGTCGTTCGCGTGCCTGCGGGGTGACGTTCGTCGACTCGGCGACCGCGCTGCGTCCGTTGGCGAGCCCGGCAACGATCCTGCGGTCGCGTTCCTCGAAGATCCGTGCGTCCGCCGCGTCGGATTCCGCTTGTGCGGGGGAGGCGGGGAAAAGCTCCGCGCGGATCTCGTCGCTGGAGACCACGGTTTCCGCGTCGATCTGCCGGCGCGCGATCAGTGCCTGAACGAAGCTGGTCTTGCCCGAGGCTGGTGGGCCGACGAGGACGACGAGGCCTGACGGCACCTGGATGGTCGGTGCGAAAGCGGTGAGATAGAGGGCGCCCGCGCGGTCGAGGGCTTCCTCCGGGGAGCCGACGGGCAGTCCGCTGGGCAGGATGTCGTCGCGGTAGCTGTCATCGCCGGCCAGATAGAGGGCGAAGCCCCAGGCGTGCGGCATGCCGGTGAAGCGCAGGCGACACAGCGGCAGACTCTCTCCTCCGGGCAACTCGGCTGCCATGGAGGCGAATCCCGCGCGAAAGCGGACCGTGATGGCGTCCACGCGGGGCCAGCATGCGCGGGCGTGGCGGTTCAGACGCTGATGCAGGTGGTGCTGCGTCGATTCCGGGGGACTCTTCGGCACGGGCCCATCCTGCCGGGTGCGGTAGCGGCCCGCCACGATCGCTGGCCGCGGTGGACGACGGACTCGCCTGGCGACTGCCCCGACGGGCTGCTCTGTACGATCACCGAATGCTGGGCGCCGGTCCGCCTGTCCTGTGGGGAGACCGGCACGTGATGCCCTGTCCGAATGGTTGAGGCGGTTCGGCGGGTGTCCGCTTGGGACTTCTACGCTCACGTTGCCGTTCGCGGTGAGGTTCTGGAAGCTGGCCTCGGCGCCGACCCGGACGCCTGGGAAGCCGCCCTGGGGGCAACATGCCTCGATGTTCCGGTGGTGTCCTACTGCGGCGGACAACGATCCGAAGAGCGCGCGGCATCCGGATGGACAGCCACGCTTATCGAAGCGCGGCGGCCGGCCACCGTGGAAGCCGGGCTTTCGGCGGTTGCGGGCCTGATCGGCCTTGCCGGGGATGGTGGAGCGGATCTCGCGGCGGCGCGGGTAAGCACGGTTCTTGCGAAGGGCGTACGCCTTGTCCGCGCGGATCCGGTCGGGGCGGACGTGTGGCCGGCCCGGTCCGAGACGGGGCACACGGACCTCTGCCGGGACGGGTTCGAACTCCGGTGAGTCCCTGCGCTGCCCGGCGGTCACCGCGACCGCCATGGGTCTCTGGTCCTGTTCG
This sequence comes from Streptomyces sp. NPDC007872, assembly GCF_042868165.1. Lineage (NCBI taxonomy): Bacteria > Bacillati > Actinomycetota > Actinomycetes > Kitasatosporales > Streptomycetaceae > Streptomyces > Streptomyces sp. NPDC007872. The sequence goes on along the minus strand of NZ_JBIAEA010000001.1, from coordinate 84,657 downwards.
ACGGCCAGGTGCAGCTTGGTGGTGAAACCGCCGGGCGACCGTCCCGGCCCGTGATCCTTGGGATCTTCACGGACATCGTTCGGTGGTTCTTCGTGGAGGTCGCCCTGCCTTCGGGCGCCGGCCACGTGGTGGTGGGTGCGGGAGACCGTGGAGTCGACGCTCGGGACCCTGGCGATCGCACCCTTCACGTCTGCCGGGGACTGGAGACGGACCGGGATGCGGTGCCGGGTGCCGTTGCGCCGCCATCGGCCGAACAGGTCGTGGACCCGGTTCCACAGTCCGCACTCGATGGGTACGTCCTGCCACGGAACACCGGTACGGACCCGGAACCGCATGCCGCCGATCAGCTGCCGTCGCGGCCGGACCGGTGGCCGCCCCGGCTTGGCCCCTCTCGGCAGCGACGGCCCCGACGGCGCCCACTCCTCGTCTGTGGGATCTCACCGATCCATGAACCGTGGTCATGCACAGTCCGAGATCCGCTTTCGATATGTGCCTAGACGGACCCCTCCGTGCCGGACGGGCCCTCGTCGGGGAGCGTCCGCGGTTCGAGCGGGTGGACGGCGGGGCCCTGGAGCACCGAGCCGTCGACGGCGAAACGGGAACCGTGGCAGGGGCACTCCCAGGCGCGCTCGGCGTCGTTGAACCGGACGAGGCACCCCAGGTGCGTGCACCGCGCGGACACCGCGTGCGTCCCGCCGTCCTCGTCGCGGTAGACCGCGCAGCGCCGTCCGCCGACCCGTACGAGGGCCCCGGTGCCGGGCGCGATCTCGGCGACGTCGTCGGCGTGCGAGGGGCGGAGCCGGTCGCCCGCGAAGTGCTTGAGGACCGCGCCCTGCGCCTTGAGCAGCGACGGCACCTCGTGGGCGTGCAGGCGGCGGGGATCGTAGAGGGAGGTCCAGGGCGACTCCCCGCCCGTGATCAGGTCCCCGAGGAGCCGGCCCGCCATGACGCCGTTGCTCATGCCCCAGCCGCCGAAGCCCGTCGCCACGTACACGTGCCGGGACCCGGGGTGGAAGCGCCCCACGAACGGCACCCCGTCCGTGCTCGCGTTGTCCTGCGCCGCCCACCGGTGGGTGATCCGCGCGTCCGGGAAGTGCTCCAGGGTCCAGGCGGCGAGCCGTTCGTACCGCTCGCCCACCCCGCCGGGGCCGCCCTCGCCGGGCCTGAACTTCTCCCCGGTGACAATGAGCAGCCGCTCGTCCCCGCCGTACGGGGCGGTGCGCACCGACCGGGTGTTCCGCTCCGGCGTCAGGTACATGCCCCGCGGATCGCGCGCGGCGGGCAGGGCCGCGGCGACCACCAGCTCGCGGTGCGGTTCGAGCCGGGAGAACAGCAGGGCGCGGTCGAAGACCGGGTAGTGCGTGGCCACCACGACGTCCCGGGCGACGACCACGGCCCCGTCCTCCGCGGTGAGACGGCAGGGCTCGCCCTCGTGGAGCGAGACGATCCGCGTCCGCTCGTACACGGCCCCGCCCCGCGCGACGAGGTCGGCCACCAGGCCCAGCAGGTACTTGCGCGGGTGGAACTGCGCCTGGTCCTCCACCCGGACCGCGCCCGCGACCGGGAACGGCAGACCGGTCTCCCGGACGAAGGACGCCGCGAGGCCCGCCTCCCGGGCCGCCTCGGCCTCCTCCCTCAGCCGGTCGACCGCGTCAGCCGACTCCGCGTACACGGACGCCGGGACCCGTTCGAGCTCGCAGTCGACGCCCAGCTCCGCCGCGACCCGGCCGACGTGCTCGACGGCCTCCTGCTGGGAACGGGCGTACCGCCGGGCCCCCTCGGCGCCCAGCGATCCGCGCAACTTCGCGTAGAGCGGCCCGTGCTGGGCGGAGAGCTTCGCGGTGGTGTAGCCCGTGACCCCCGCCGCCACGCGGTCGGCCTCGACCAGGGCGACGCGCCGGCCGGCGCGTGCCAGCTCCCAGGCGGCGCAGATGCCGGCGACACCGGCGCCGACCACCGCGACGTCGACCTCCGTCTCGCCCTCCAGGGCCGGGTACGCGGGGCCCGTCCCGGTCTCCATCCAATACGACTCGTACGTACCGGGCAGTTCCGTCATCTCGGCGCTCTCCGTTTCGCTGTTCTCGTACCCCCGGCCACTCCGGCACCACCGTGCCGCCCCCGGACGCCGGTTCCTTCCCGACGTCCCGCCTCTGCCCCCCGAACCCCGGATCACCCCCGGGGGACGCGGTCACAGGTCGGCCAGGACCTCCCGGGCCGTGCGGGCGCCGGAGGCCAGGGCGCCCTGGACCGATCCCGTCGCCCGGTGGTCGCCGCACACGTACCGGCCGGGGGAGACCCGGCCGGTACGCGAGAGCGGGAGGGGCGGCGGCATGGCCGGGAGGGCGTCGCGCACCACGACCCGGTGCACCGGCTCCCAGGTCCGGGCGTCCGTGCCGTACACCTCGGAGAGGGCGGCCAGGACCTCCGCCTCCCGCGCCGCATCCGGGTCCCCGAGGACGGAGGTCGCCACCAGCGCCCGGCCGTCCGCCGAGAAACCGCGGTGCACCTCGGTGAGCACGCAGGTGTTGAGGAAGCGGCGCCGCGCGTCGACCACCAGGGTCGGCTCGGACAGCGGGGAGCGGTCCGCCGCGTGGTACAGGGTCGTGACGACGCGCCCGGCCGGCACGTCCAGGCCGGGGAGCAGCCGGCCGGCGGCGCCCTGGCCGGTGGCGACCACGACCGCGCGGGCGGGCACCTCGCCGCCGTCGGCCAGCGCCACGCCCCCGTCGGTGAGAGCCGCGACCGGCTCTCCGGTGCGCAGCACACCGCCGGGGAGGCCGGACGCGAGCTGCGCGGGCACGGCCCCGATGCCGTCGGCCGGCAGGCACAGGGTGCCGCGCAGCATGGTGCGCCACACGAGGTGGAAGAAGCGGGCGGAGGTCTCCAGTTCGTCCTCCAGGAAGATCCCCGAGAGGAACGGCCGGAAGAAGGTCTCCACCAGGTCCGCCGAGACGCCGGCGTCGGCCAGGGCGGTCAGGGTGGTCGCGTCGGGACGGCTCCGCAGGTACCGGACCGGCGCCAGGACGTCCCTGGCCGACAGGACGCCCAGGGCGGCCAGGTCCCGGGCCGAGGCGAGCCGGCCGGGCAGCAGGTCCCGGCCCTCGCGCGGACGGCGGGAGGGGTCGACGAAGCGGCGGAACCCGTCGTCGGTGTGCACGAGCACGCCCGGCGTGAACGGCCTCAGCCGCAGGGCCCGCAGGTCGAGGCGCCTCTTCACCTGCGGATAGGAGGTGTTGAACACCTGGAAGCCGCGGTCGACCGTGAAGCCCGCGACCCGGTCGGTGCGCATCCGGCCGCCCACGGCGTCGGAGGCCTCGAACAGCCTCACCCGCACCCCGCCGGCGACCAGGTCGGCCGCACAGGCGAGACCGGCCGCCCCCGCCCCGACGACCACCACGTCGACGTCGGCATCGCCGTCGGTCTGTCCCGTGGACCTCTGTCCCATGGACGTCGTCACTCCTCACTGGAACGCCGGACTCCGGGCCGTCACGTTACGGCGGCCCCCGGCCCGTCGGGGGAGGGCGCGCCGCTCGGGTTTCCCCGCCACCGGTCTTCCGGGGTTCCGCCCCCACCGGATTCACCGGTGGCGCACGGGGATGCCCCGGCGTTCCCGGGGCACGCGTACTCCCGTGCCCGCGCACGGGCGGGGCCCGCGGCCCGGAGCGTACGGCGGCCGGGTCCGACGCGTACCGGCCGGGCGAACGGCGGAAGACGGCAACGCAACGCAGGGAGCGTCGATGATGGTCCGTCCATGGTCGGTCCGACCGGATCTCCGGCTCACGGCCCACGCGGTCGCCGGACGGTACCGGCTCGACGGCCTGCTGGGACGCGGAGGCGCGGCCGACGTGTACGAGGCGCTGGACCTGCGGCTGCGGCGACCGGTGGCGGTCAAGCTCTTCCGGCCGGGCGGCGAGGCCCAGGGCGAGGAGAACTTCGACGACGAGGGCCGTCTGCTGGCGCAGATGGAGCACCCCGGTCTGGTGACGCTGTACGACTCCGGGCGGGAGGAGGGGCGGCCCTACCTCGTGATGCGGCTCGTCAGGGGAACGACCCTGCGCCGGCGCATCGCCGCGGCCCCCCTCACGCCCCACGAGACCGCCGGGACCGGCGCCGCGCTCGCCTCCGCGCTCGCCCACGTGCACGCGGCCGGCGTCGTGCACCGCGACGTGAAGCCGTCGAACGTCCTCCTGGACGGGTCGGGCACCCCGTACCTGACCGACTTCGGCATATCCCGGCTGCTCGACGCCACAACCCGCGTCGAGACCGGCCCCCTCGTGGGGACCGCGGCCTACATGGCGCCGGAGCAGGTCCTGGGCAGGGGAGCCGGACCGGCGGCGGACGTCTACAGCCTCGGCCTGGTGCTCCTGGAGTCCCTGAAGGGCGAACTGGAGTACGCGGGCGCCCCCTTGGAGTCCGCGCTCGCCCGGCTGCACCGGCCTCCCGTCATCCCCGCGGGCCTCCCGCCGGAACTCGCCGGCCTCGTGGCGGCCATGACGGACCCGGACGAGAAGGCCCGGCCCGACGCCGACACCTGCTGCCGCGTGCTGACGGCCGTGCGGGGCGGGGCGGTCGCGCCGCCCGGTGGACCCCGGGTCGGTGGAGCTCCCCTCGACGGAAACCGGCCCGGTGGATTCCCGTCCGTCGGGACCTCGTCCGGTGAACCCCCGTCCGTACCCGCGCGCCCCGCCGGCCGTCGTCCGGCCTCCGTGACCCACCGCTCCGGCCGCGCCCTCACCGCCTGCGCGGCGCTGACCGTGCTCGGCGCGACCCTGACCGGCTCGATCGGCGCTCCGACCGCGAGCGAGGAGGTGCCGCCGCCCCGGGCACCGCAGCGGATCACGGCCGAGGCGCCGGCGCCCCGCCCCGCGACCGGAGCACCGGCGCCCCGGACGGGCCGGGTCACCGACTCCCCGTCCGGTCGCGCGGGCCACCCGGCCCCGGCCCTCCCGGCGACGGCACCCGTCCCTCCGCCCCGTTCCCGTACGACGTCCTCCGCCGGCACGTCCGCCGAGCGGCCTGCGGTTCCGCCGGGCGGCGGGCGCCAGGCCCGCGTCCCCGCCGCCTCCCCGAAGAAGCCGGGCCCTCCCCGGGCCGAGGCCGCCCGGGGCCCCGCACGCGACGGCTCCGGTCACCGATCGCCGAAGGCCAAGGGGGAGCGCCGGAACTGACGCGGACCGTCACCCGGGTCCGGTCGGCGCGGTGGGAGTCGGTCCCCGCCCGTGCGGCGTCCCGTCGGGCCGCGTGCGCGGAGGGGAGGGCGGAGGAGGGGCCATCGCCCAGCGGATCCCGCCGGTCGCCAGCCGCCCGCCCGCCCGCGCCGCCGCCCGCACGGGCCGGGGGAGCGGCGGGAGGCCCAACTCCCCGAGGGCCCACGGCGGCAGCAGCTCCACCGCCCCCGCCGCGAGCAGCGCGTACGGCGCGCGGGCCCGGCGGGGGATCGGCGGGTCCCGCAGCAGGAAACGGGCGGCCTCCCGCGCCTCGGGGGTGCCGCCGAGTTCGCTCCGGTACGCCTCCATCCGCCGCGCCAGCCCGGCCAGGGTCCGGGGCGGGTCCTCCGCCCCCAGCTCCTCGGCGATGCGGGCCGCGTCCGCCACGTAGCCGTCGCAGCCCGTACGGGTGAGCGGAGACGCGCCGTAGCGCAGGTGCGCCCGCAGGAAGCTGTGGACCTCCGCCACGTGCACCCAGCCCAGGAGGTGCGGATCGGAGGCCCGGTACGGCCTTCCTCCGGACGTCGTGCCCCGTACTCGTTCGTGGACCGCGCGGACGCGCTCCACCGCGTGCCGCGCGTCGTCGGCCGTGCCGAAGGTCGTGACCGCGAGGAAGGTGCTGGTCCGCTGCAGCCTTCCCCACGGGTCGCCCCGGAAGCCCGAATGGGCGGCCACGGCCGCCATGGCCGACGGGTGCAGCGACTGCAGCAGCAGCGCCGTCAGGCCCCCGACGAACATCGACGCGTCGCCGTGGACCGTGCGGATCGGCCGGTCCGGACCGAACCACCGGGGCCCCGGCGTCCCGTGGACGCGGGCGCGCGTCTGCTCGCCCGAGGGCCCGGCGACACGGCGGAAGAGCTCGCTCCCGAGCCGTTCCCTCAGGTCGTCCACGAAGGGCGGCGACCATTCCACAGGGCCAGTATGCGCCCGGCGCGGTGAAGGCCCCCGGTGCGGCGGGCGGGCGCCCGCCGCACCGGAGGTCAGTCGGCGAGGACGTCGAGGAGCGGCCGCCAGTCGAGGTGGGAGCTCTCGTCCCCGGCGGGCACGACGGTGTACGTCGTGTTCAGCCAGCGCAGCGCGGGGCCGCGTCCCAGGCTGATCAGGGCGGCGTGGGAGGGGGTGCCCAGGCGCAGGACGACCTGGTCGTAGGGGGCGGGCCGGATGTGGACGTCGCCGATGCCGACGGGCCCCTCGGTGCCGGCGAGGAACATGTCGCGGTCCAACTGCCACACCGTGTCGCCCGTCGGGGTGTGCAGGGTGAGCTCGATGACGAAGGGGGAACGGGACCGGTAGCGGACGGTGGTCCCGAGCGGGACGCGGCAGGAGTCGGTGACCAGGAAGGCGGTGGTCTTCCAGGTGATCTCGCGGCAGACGGGGGGGACGGCAGAACCGGGACGGGACACGGAGGCTCCAACTTCGGACGCCGCCCGGGGCGGCGGCGCTTCACAACGCGGTTACCCCGTGAGCCGTGATCACTCCTCGAAAGTGTGCGACTACGGAGGGGGATGTGTCGAGGGATGGTGAGGATCGTCAACCTCTCGTGACGCATGTCCTCCTTACGGGTCTTTGGGCTGTTGTGGGCTACTGGCCACCGGTCCACGGGGCCGCGGGTCCGTCGAGGGCCGACGCGGGAGGCGCGGACGGCGCCGCGGCCCGCACCGTGTGAAACCGCGACCGGCAGGAAAGCCGGTGGGCATGGAACTTCTGACGAGACTGCGCGCCACCGACCACGGCCTGTCCAGACGCATGGCCTCCTGGGACTCCCCGTGGGTCCGCGGCCTCCTGCCCCCATTGGAGGAGGCCGCCCGGCGCACGAAGCTGTGGTGGGCGGCGGCCGCACTCATGTCGGCCGCCGGCGGGCGGCGGGGCCGCGGGGCCGCGGTCGCCGGCGTCACGTGCATGGCGGTCGCCGAACTGCTCTCCAACGGGGTCGTCAAGCAGTGCGTCGAACGGCGCCGGCCGCCGGAGGAGTGGATCCCGCACGACGACGTGGAGGACAGGCCCGACAGCTCCTCCTTCCCCTCCGGGCACACCGCCGCCGCCGTCGCGTTCGCCGGGTCCGTCGCGCTGTCCTGGCCCCCGGCCGGAGCCGCCTGCGCCGTGCCGGCCGCGCTGGTGGCCGTCGAACGGGTCCACAGCGGCGCGCACTACCCCTCCGACGTCGTGGCCGGTGCCGCGGTCGGCCTCGCCGCGGTCGCGCTGGTGCGGTCGGCGCCCCGCCTCCTCGTCCGCGCCGTGGCCTGATACGACCGGGCGGCGCCCCGGCCGGCAGTCCCGGAGTGGCTTCAACCGGCCGACCGGAAGGCGCCGCGATGGCCGGGGGGACCACTTTTTTCGGCGTGAGGTTGCCTCCCGGACGGGGCGCATGCCCGGCGCATGGGAGCGCACCGCGCTTCCGGGGGGCGTAACGGGGAACCGGCGGGGGCGTCGGACGGTCAGCCGGAATGGTGCGGGTGATAAGGAGTCAAGTGGGTGCCAAACGGACTTTCCTTGGCCGGATATCCGGCAAGGGGTGGCTCTTGGCATATGACCCGTGCCCTTTCCGAACTTCCTACTTGATGAATTACTGGAAAGTAACATGAAGGCTCGCATCCTTGGCCGAGGAGGATCCTTTAATCTGACCGGAGTGAGTTCGGTTTTAGGGGGAAGTCTTGGCCGGGGGTGCTCGCCGCCCCGATCCGGAGCGGAGTGGACCGCCGGCCTCCGTGGTCGTGCCGAGACCTCCTTGAAGGGGCGGCGTGCATGCCGCGCCGTTCGGGGGAAATCCCGATCCGGTCGCCCGGTGGAGCCGGGCGAACCGTGCGTGAAAAAGGCTGGAACGAGATATCGAGAACGGGTGGGAACGTGAGCAATCCCTTCGATGACGAGTCGGGGCGCTTCGTCGTGCTGGTGAACGGCGAGGCCCAGTACTCCCTCTGGCCCGCGCACCTCGACGTCCCCGGCGGCTGGGACCGCGAGGGCGTCGAGGGGTCGCGCCAGGAGTGTCTGGAACGGATCGAGAACGTCTGGACCGACATGCGCCCCGCCGGTCTGGTGGCGGCGATGGAGGCCGAAGCGGGTTGACGGATCGACGGGCCGTCGAGGGGGATCCGTGCAGGTCGGACGGCTCCTGAGGTGACCCGGGTGTCAACTTCGTTCGTGTAATGAGCAGTTTCGCTCAGAAGTGATCCCTTGTCGGTCATGTGCGATCGACACGTGCGCGTGGTGTCCCGAAAACCCTCTTCACGAGACGGCGGCGGGGCACCTCGTGACTTCCTTCCCCTCCCGTCCGGTCCGTGCGGTCCGCACGGACCGGACGGGGTGGGCGCGTCCCCGCGCGAGATCCCCACGGCATCCGCGGCGAAGGCCTCGCCATGTCTCCCCGCGTGTCCCGTCACGCGGGAAAAGACCGTTCCCGATCTCGGCTCGCCGAATGCCCGTCCGCCGCTCGACCGTCCCCTGTAAAACCTCACCGAAGGTGTCGTCGGCATGCCTGAATACCCCTCCGTTCCGTCGGACGAATCCGCTCCCGAATACCTCGAACTGACCACGGCCCAGCAAGGTGTGTGGTACGGCCAACTGGTCGACCCGGACAGCCCGAAATACAACATCGGGGAATGCATGGAGATTCGCGGGGGCGTCGACGAGACGTTATTCTCCGCGGCCCTCAACCGGGCGGTCCACCTCTGCGACAGCCTGAACCTCACGTTCACGGCCGACGACGGCTCCGTCCGGCAGCGTGTCGTCCGCCCGCCGGCCGGAACCGACCGGCTGCGCCGGGTCGACCTCACGGGAACCGACGACCCCGCCGCGGCGGCGGAGCGGTACATGGCCGACGACATGGCCACCGTCGACCGCCTCGACGCGCCGACCCACCACTTCGCGCTGCTGCGGCTCGGCCCGCGCCTCCACTACTGGTACGTCCGCTACCACCACATCGCCGTCGACGGCCTCGGCGGCGCGCTCTTCGCCCGGACCGTGGCCGACCTCTACGCGCGTGCGGCAGGCGGCGAGGACCTCGCGGAGGCGGAACCGCCCACCGGACCCCTGCGCGCCCTCGTGGCCGACGAGGCCGCCTACCGCGCCTCCGACCGGCTGGAGGCGGACCGCGCCCACTGGACCGGCAGATTCGCCGACCGCGCCGCGGACGGACCCGGCCCCGAGGACGGCAACCCCCTCCTCAGGAGACGCACGGACCTGGCCCGGCCCGCCGACCGGTCCGCGGACGGCGGCGACCCGGCCCGCCCCGGCGCCGCCGACCTGCACACGGGCGAGACCCTCCCACTGCCCGTGCTCGACGGCCTGAGACGGCTCGCCGCCGGCCACCGCACCACCTGGAGCGCGGTCCTCGTCGCGGCGGTCGCCGCCTACACGGCCCGGGTCACCGGACGCCGGGAGGTCTGCGTCGGTCTCGCCTCCCACGGCCGCCACGGCTCCCTCCGGCACGTGATCGGGATGACCTCCAACGTCCTGCCCCTGAGACTGGCCGTCGACCCCGGCACGACGGTCGGGGAACTCGTCCGGAGCGTCGCCGCCGAGATGCGCGGTGCCCTGCGCCACCGCCGCTTCTCGCGCGAACAACTGGCCCGCGAACTGAACCTGGCCGACGGGGCGGCACGCCTCACGGACCTCGTCGTGAACGTCATGGGGTACGACTACGACCTGGACTTCGGCGGCAGCCCCGCCACCTCCCGGCTGCTGTCCATCGGCCCCGTCGACGACGTGTCCCTGTTCGTCTCCGAACGGGCCGAGGGCACCGGCCCGCTGATCGGCTTCGACACCAACCCCGCGCTCTACCACCCCGACGACGTCCGGCTCCACCAGCAGGCCGTGGTCGGCTTCCTCGCCGCGCTCGCCGACACGGACGCCGGCACACCCGTGCGCGACCTCCCACTGCTCGACGCGCGGGCCGCCGGGAAGCTCCTCGACCACGGGCGCGGCGCGGCCCTGCCGGCCGGGACCACGGCCACCAGCCTGCCCGAGGCGTTCGCCGCGCGCGTCCGCACGGCCCCGGACGCCCCCGCCGTCGTGGACGGCCCCACCACCCTCTCGTACGGCGAACTGGCCGGGCGTGCCACGGCCCTGGCCCGCTCCCTCACCGGCTGGAACCTCCGCGCCGAGGACGGCGTCGGCGTCCTCGTGGGCCGTTCGGCCGCCGTCGTGACCGCCTCGCTCGGCGCGGTGGAGGCGGGCACCGCGTACGTGCCGATGGACGCCGACTGGCCGGCCGAGCGCCTCGACCGCGTCGCCGGGACCGCCCGCGTCCGCGCCCTGGTCGTCGACGAGGAGGCCGCCGGACGCGACTGGGTGAAGGTGGCCGCCACCCGGCTGCCCGTCCTCGTGGTCGACCGCACGGGCACGCTCCTCCGGGGCGGCCCGGAACGGCCCGGCCCGCTGCCGGGAACCCCGCGCGGCGACCGGCTCGCCTACGTCATGTTCACCTCCGGCTCCACCGGCCTGCCCAAGGGCGTCGGCGTCGGCCACGCCGACGTCCTCGCCCTGGCCGCCGACTCCGCCTGGACCGGCACCTGCGACGCGGTCCTGATGCACTCGGCGTACGTCTTCGACGCCTCCACCTTCGAGATATGGGTGCCGCTCCTCAACGGCGGCCGGGTCGTCGTCGCCCCCGCCGGACTCCTGGACGCGCGCCGGCTCAAGGAGGCGACCGCCCGCGACGGCGTGACCGCCCTCTTCCTGACCACGGCCCTCTTCAACGTCGTCGCCGAGACCGACCCGACGGCCTTCGCGGGCCTGCGCCTGGTCGCCGCGGGCGGCGAGGCCGCCGCCCCCGACCTGATGGGACGGACGGCCGCCGCGGCGCCCGGGACCCGCGTCCTGAACGTGTACGGGCCCACCGAGACCACCACGTTCGCCTCCCGCCACCCGGTGGGGCCCGGCGCCCCCGGCGTCCCGCCCATCGGCCGGGCCCTCGACGGCACGCGCCTGTACGTGCTCGACGAATCCCTCCGCCCCGTGCCCCCCGGCGTCGTGGGCGAGCTGTACGTGAGCGGCGCCGGCGTCGCCCGCGGCTACCTGGGCCGGCCCGGCCTCACCGCCACCCGGTTCGTCCCCGACCCGTACGACCCGGACGGCGGCCGGATGTACCGCACCGGAGACCTGGCGCGCTGGACCGCGCACGGGGACGTCGAGTACGCGGGACGGTCCGACGGACAGATCAAACTGCGCGGCTTCCGGATCGAACCGGCCGAGGTCGAGAACGTCCTGCTCGCCCGCCCCGACGTCCGCGCCGCGTGCGTCCTGGTCCGCGAGGACGCCCCGGGCGACCGCCGGCTCGTCGCCTACGTCGTACCGGCCCCCGGCACCCGCCCCAACGGTTCCGGACTCGCCCGTGCCCTCAGCCGCGTCCTGCCCGCGTACACGGTCCCCTCCGTGTTCGTCCTCCTCGACGCGCTGCCGCTGAACGCCAACGGCAAGGTCGACCGGCGGGCCCTGCCCGCGCCCCAGGCCCCCGCCGCCCGGGGGACCGCCCCGCGCACCCCGCAGGAAGAGGTCCTGGCGGGCCTCTTCGCCGACGTCCTCGGCGTGCCCGCCGTCGGCGTCGACGACAACTTCTTCTCCCTCGGCGGCCACTCCCTGCTCGCCACCCGGCTCGTCGCACGGGTGAGGGCCGCGACGGGCGCGGACACCGAACTGCGCGACCTCTTCGAGCACCCCACGGTGGCCTCCCTCGCCACCACCCTCGGCACGACCAGCGAGACCCGGCCCGCCCTCGTCCCCCAGGACCGGCCCGACCCGCTCCCGCCGTCCTTCGCACAGCAGCGGCTGTGGTTCCTCAACCGCGCCGAGGACGCGGGGGACACCTACAACGTGCCGCTCGTCCTCGACCTCGAAGGACCCCTCGACACCGGGGCGCTGCGCGGCGCCCTCGCCGACGTGGTCGCCCGCCACGAGAGCCTGCGGACCGTGCTCGCCGAACACGACGGCGCCGCCCGCCAGATCGTGGCCGACGCGCGCGACGCCGAGGACCTCGTCCCCCTCGCCGTCGAGACGCCCCCGGCGGGCGAACCGGCCGGGGACTGGGCCGAGCGGACGGTACGCCGCCTGACCTCGGAGCCCTTCGACCTCACCACCGACCTCCCCGTGCGCGCCCGGCTGCTCGCCACCGGCCCCGACCGGCACGTCCTGGTCCTCGTGCTCCACCACGTCGCCGCCGACGGCTGGTCCCTGGCCCCGCTCTGCCGGGACCTCGGCTCCGCCTACCGCGCCCGGACCACGGGCACCGCCCCCGACTGGCCCGAACTGCGCGTCCAGTACGCCGACTACACCCTCTGGCAGCGGGAACTGCTCGGTGACGACGTCGACCCGGAGAGCCCGGTGGCACGCCGGCTCGCCTTCTGGCGCGACGCCCTGCGCGGCGCCCCCGACCTCCTCGAACTGCCCCTGGACCGGCCCCGCCCGACGGTCCCGGACCACCGGGGCGGCGCGGTGCCGTTCGACCTGCCCGCCGACGCGTACGCCCGGCTCGGCGCCCTCGCCCGCGACGCGGGCTGCACGCCCTTCATGGTCCTCCAGGCCGCGCTCGCGGTGACGCTCCGCGCGCACGGCGCGGGCACCGACATCCCGCTGGGCACCGCGGTGGCGGGCCGGACCGACGAGGCCCTGGACGAGCTGGTGGGCTTCTTCGTCAACACCGTCGTGCTGCGCACGGACCTCTCGGGCAACCCGACCTTCCGCGAACTGCTGCGCCGGGTGGCCGCGTTCGACCTCGCGGCCTTCGACCGGGCCGACCTGCCCTTCGAGCGGCTGGTCGAGGAGCTCAACCCGGACCGGTCCGGCGGCCACCACCCGCTCTTCCAGACCATGCTGGTGCTCCAGAACCAGCGGACGGCCGCGCTCGACCTGCCCGGCGTCACCGTGCGGGACAGGTCCCGGCACACCGGCATCAGCAAGTTCGACCTGACGTTCTCCCTCGTGGAGGTCCCGGAGACTCCGCAGACCCCGCAGAGACGGGAGACCCCGCAGACCCCGGAGGCCCGGGAGGCCGTACGGCTCGGCGGCCACCTGGAGTACGCCACGGAGCTCTTCGAGCCCGCCACCGCCCGCGCGCTCGCCGACCGGTTCGCCCGCGTCCTCACCCGCGCCGTGGCCGAACCCGACCGCGCCGTCGACGACTTCGACCCGCTCGCCCCGGAGGAGCGCGCGGACCTCCTGGAGCGGGGGCGCGGCGAGCGCCGCCCGCTGCCGGCCCTCACCGTGCCCGAGGCCGTGGGGGAGTGGGCCGCCCGCACCCCGGACGCGCCCGCCGTGCGCGACCCGCGCACCACCCTCACGTACGCCGCGCTGCACGCGCGGGCCGACGCCCTCGCCCGCGTGCTGCGCGAGCGCGGCGCCGGCCGCGGCACCCTGGTGGCGCTCGCGGTCCCGGCCTCGGCGGACACCGTCGTCGCCATGCTGGCCGTGCTGCGGGCCGGAGCCGCCTACGTGCCCGTCGACCCCGAGTACCCCCACGCCCGCATCCGCCGGATCCTGGACGACGCGCGCCCCGTGCTGCTCCTCACCGGGACGGACGTCCCCGCCGACACGCCGACGGGCGGCATACCCCGGCTCTCCCTCGACGACCCGGCCGTACGGGCCGGGGACCCGGCGCCCGGATCCGGGGAAACCGCCGCCCCGCACCCGGCGGACGCCGCCTACGTCATCCACACCTCCGGGTCGACCGGCCGCCCCAAGGGCGTCGTCGTCCCCCACGCGGCCCTCGCCAACCACATGGCCTGGATGGCGCGCCACCTGGACCTCGCCCCGGACGACCGGGTCCTCGCCCGCACCTCCACCAGCTTCGACGCCTCCGTCTGGGAGCTGTGGCTGCCGCTCACGCACGGCGCCCAGGTCTGCGTGGCCCCCACCGGCGCCAACCGCGAACCGCGCGAACTCCTCTCCTGGATGCGCCGGTTCGACGTCACCGTGGCCCAGTTCGTGCCCTCCCACCTCGAACTCGTCCTCGCCGAGGAGGCCGGGACGCCGCCGCCCGCCCTGCGGGCCGTCCTGTGCGGCGGCGAACCCCTCCCGCGCGCCCTCGCCGACGCCGTCGCCGCCCGGTGGCACGCCGAGCCGCACAACCTGTACGGGCCGACCGAGGCGACCATCGACGCCACCGCCCACCGGGTGGACCCGGCGGAGTCCGCCCGCCCGGCCTCCGGCGGATCCGTCCCCATCGGACGGCCCGTCGACGGGACGCGCGCCTACGTCCTCGACGAGCGGCTGCGCCCCGTGCCGCCCGGCGTCACCGGCGAGCTGTACCTCTCCGGCCCCCACCTCGCCCGCGGCTACCTCGACCGCCCGGCCCTCACGGCCGCCGCGTTCGTGGCCGACCCGTTCGACGCCCCCGGCGCCCGCATGTACCGCACCGGCGACCTGGCCCGGTGGAACCGCGACGGGCTGCTCGAACACCTCGGACGCGCCGACGACCAGGTCAAGCTCCGCGGCTTCCGCATTGAACCCGGCGAGGTGACCGCCGCCCTCCTCGACCTGCCCGGCGTCACGGCCGCCTGCGCGGTGGTCCGCGAGGACGCCCCGGGGCGCCGCCGGCTCGTCGCGTACGCCGTCACCGCCGACCCGGCGCCGGGCGCCACCGCCCTGCGGGACGCGCTCGCCGGAACGCTGCCGCACCATCTGGTCCCCGAGGCGGTCGTCGTCCTCGACGCGCTGCCGCTGCTGCCCAACGGCAAGGTGGACCGCGGCGCCCTGCCCGCCCCCGCCGACGACGACCCGGACCGGACGGGGCCGGGCCCGCGCACCCTCCGGGAGGACCTGGTCGCCGGGATCTTCGCCGACGTCCTGGAACGCTCCTCGGTCGGACCCCACGACAGTTTCTTCGACCTCGGCGGACACTCCCTCCTCGCGATGCGCGTCGTCAGCCGCGTCCGCGCCGTGCTCGGCGCCGACCTCGCCGTACGGACCCTCTTCGAACACCCCACGCCCGCCGCCCTCGCGCGGGTCCTGGACCCGGCGGGCCCGGCCCGGCCCGCGGTGACGCCCGTCCGGCGGCGCCCCGACCCCCTGCCGCTGTCCTTCGCGCAGAGCAGGCTGTGGTTCCTCAACCGGCTCGAAGGACCCGGCTCCACCTACAACGTCCCCCTCGTCCTGGAGCTGCGCGGCGCACTGGACGCGGACGCCCTGCGCGCCGCCCTGCTCGACGTGGTGGAGCGCCACGAGGCGCTGCGCACGGTCTTCCCCGAACGGGACGGGGTGCCCCACCAGACGGTGCTGCCCGCCGCCGGCGCCGCCCCCCGGCCGCCCGTCGAGAGCACGGCGCCGACGGACCTGGAGGCGGCCGTCCTCGCCGCCGTGCGCGAACCGTTCGACGTGCTCACCGACCCGCCGCTGCGCGCCCGGTTGCTGCGCGCCGCCCCCGAGCACCACGTCCTGGTCCTGGTCCTCCACCACATCGCGGGCGACGGTTGGTCCCTGGGGCCGCTGACCCGGGACCTCGGCGACGCCTACCGGGCCCGGCTCGCCGGCCGGGCGCCCGAACCGGCGGCCGGGACCCCGATCCAGTACGCCGACTACGCCCTCTGGCAGCACGACCTCCTCCGGGAGGACGGCGACGTCCTGGCGCGGCAGCTCGACCACTGGCACACCGCGCTCGCGGGCCTGCCCGAACTGATCGAGCTGCCCCTCGACCGGCCCCGCCCCGCCGTCGCGGACCCCCGGGGCGCCGTGGTCCCCCTCGACGTGCCGCCCGCCCTGCACGCGGGCCTCCTCGACCTGGCCCGCGCCTCCGGCAGCACCCTCTTCATGGTGCTCCGGGCGGCCGTGGCCGCACTGCTGCGGCAGCACGGCGCGGGCGACGACATCCCGCTCGGCTCGCCCGTCGCGGGCCGCACGGACGAGGCACTGGAGGACCTGGTCGGCTTCTTCGTCAACACGCTGGTCCTGCGCACCGACCTGTCCGGCGACCCGACCTTCCGCGAACTGCTCGGACGCGTCAGGGAGTTCGACCTCGCCGCCCACGCCCACCAGGACGTGCCGTTCGAGCGGCTCGTCGAGAGCCTCAACCCCGTCCGCGCCCGGGACCACCACCCGCTCTTCCAGACCATGCTGGTCCTGCAGAACCAGCGGCCCGTCCGCCCCGACCTGCCCGGCCTCGCCGTCGAGCACCGGCTCGTCCACAACGGACTGAGCAAGTTCGACCTCACCTTCGCCTTCGGCGAGGACGAGGACGGAGACGGGAACGGGGCCGGGAACGGGGCCGGGACGGGGGGCGGTCTGTCCGGCGGCGTCGAGTACGCCACCGCGCTCTTCGACCGCGCCACCGTCGAGGCGCTCGCGGCCCGGCTCCTCCGGCTGCTCGAACAGGTGGTCGCCGACCCGGACCGGCGCCTGTCCGGGTACGACCCGCTCACCCCGGACGAACACC
Organism: Streptomyces sp. NPDC007872; assembly: GCF_042868165.1. Lineage (NCBI taxonomy): Bacteria > Bacillati > Actinomycetota > Actinomycetes > Kitasatosporales > Streptomycetaceae > Streptomyces > Streptomyces sp. NPDC007872. Next base: position 68,094 of record NZ_JBIAEA010000001.1, on the reverse strand, counting down.
TCCGCGTCACCCGCTGGGGCACCGGCCGCGCCCTCCCCGCCGAGGCCGGGACCGGATCCGGGGCCGCCGACGGCACCCTGCCCGCGCTCTTCGCGCGATGGGCGCGCCGCACCCCCGGCGCGCCGGCCGTCACCGACGGCGCCGCCACCCTCTCCTACGCCGACCTCGACCGCGCCTCCGCCGCCCTCGCCGCCGCCCTCGCCGGGCTCGGCGTCGGACCCGAGGACTCCGTCGGCGTGCTCCTGGGCCGGTCGCCCGCCGTGGTGACGGTCTCCCTCGGAACGGTCCGCGCGGCCGCCGCCTACGTCCCGCTGGACGCGCGCTGGCCCGACGACCGGCTCGACCGGGTCGCCGCCGTGGCGGAGCCCCGCGTCCTGGTCGTCGACGAGGAGAACGCCGCCACCCCCTGGGTGACCGCACGCGCCGGCCGCCTGCCGCTCCTCGTCGTGGACCGGTTCGGACGCGTCCTGCGCGGCGCCCCCGACCGGCCCGGCACCCCGGTGCCCGTACCCGCACCGGCCGCCCTCGCCTACACCATGTTCACCTCCGGCTCCACCGGCCTGCCCAAGGGCGTCGGCGTCAGCCACGCGGACGTCGCCGCCCTCGCGCACGACGCGGCCTGGGCGGACGGCGCCGCCGACGCGGTCCTGATGCACTCCGCGTACGTCTTCGACGCCTCCACCTTCGAGATCTGGACCCCCCTCCTCAACGGCGGCCGGGTCGTCGTGGCACCGGAAGGCCTCCTGGAGGCCCGCACCCTCGACGCCGCCGTCCACGAACACGGGGTGACGGCCGTCTTCCTGACGACCGCCCTGTTCAACGTCGTCGCCGAGACCGACCCGGGCGCCTTCGCCGGCCTCCGGACGGTGTGCGCGGGCGGCGAACTCGCCTCACCCGACGCCATGCAGCGGGTCGCGTCGCTCGCCCCCGACACCCGGGTCCTGCACGTCTACGGACCCACCGAGACCACCACCTTCGCCACCCGGTACGCCGTCGCCGCCGACCTCCCGGCCGGACCGCCGCCCATCGGCCGCCCCCTCGACGGCATGCGCCTGTACGTCCTGGACGACGCCCTCCGCCCGGTCCCGCCGGGCGTGGTGGGCGAGCTGTACCTCGCCGGGCGCGGCGTGGCGCGCGGCTACACCGGGCGCCCCGGCCCGACCGCCACCCGCTTCGTCGCCGACCCCTTCGCGGCCGACGGCGGCCGCATGTACCGCACCGGCGACCTCGTGCGCTGGACCCCGGACGGGCACGTCGCGTACGTCGCCCGCGCCGACGGCCAGGTCAAGCTGCGCGGACACCGCGTCGAAACCGGCGAGATCGAGGGCGTCCTCGCGGGCCTCCCCGAGGTCGCCGACGCCTTCGTCCTGGTCCGCGAGGACGTGCCCGGCGACCGGCGGCTCGTCGCCTACGTCGTACCGGTCGCCGGCGCTCGCCCCGACCCCGGCGCCCTCGCCCGCGAGGTCGGCCGCGTCCTGCCCTCCTACATGGTCCCCGCCGCGATCGTCCCGCTCGACGTCCTCCCGCTCACCCCCAACGGAAAGGTCGACCGCGCCGCCCTCCCGGCGCCCGCCCACGACGCCCCCGCCCGCGGCCGGGCCCCGCGCACCGCCCGCGAGGAGATCGTCTGCGGCCTCTTCGCCGACCTGCTCGGCCTGCGGACCGCGGGCGCCGACGACGACTTCTTCGCCCTCGGCGGCCACTCCCTGCTCGCCACCCGCCTCGCCGCCCGGCTGCGCACCGTGCTCGACGTGGAGATCGAGGTCAGGACCGTCTTCGAGCACCCGACGCCCGCGGCGCTCGCCGCCGCCCTCGACGGCGCGGGAACGGCCAGGGCGCGGCTCGAACGGGTCGCGCACCGGCCCGACCCGATGCCGCTGTCCCCCGCGCAGCGACGCCTGTGGTTCCTCCACCGCTTCGAGGGCCCGAGCGCCACGTACAACGTGCCGCTCGTCCTGCGCCTGGACGGGCCGCTGGACACGGACGCCCTGACCCGCGCCCTCACGGACGTCGTCGAACGGCACGAGAGCCTGCGCACCGTCTTCCCCGACACCGGGGGAGTGCCGGGCCAGCGGGTCCTCGACGCCGCCGGCGCCGACCTCGACCTGACGCCCCGCGACGTCGCACCGGACCTGCTCGACGCGGTCCTGAGCGCCGAGACCGCGTACGCCTTCGACGTGAGCGCCGAACGGCCGGTGCGGGCCCGGATGCTCCGCCTCGGGGACGACTCCCACGTCCTGGTGCTCCTCGTCCACCACATCGCGGGCGACGGCTGGTCCCTCGCCCCCCTCGCCCGCGACCTCGGCACGGCCTACCGCGCCCGCGTCGCGGGGGAGGAGCCGGCCTGGGCCGGACTCCCCGTCCAGTACGCGGACTACACCCTGTGGCAGCGGGAGCTCCTCGGCGACGAGGAGGACCCGTCCGGCACGGCCGCCCGGCAGTTGGAGTTCTGGCGGACCGCGCTCGCCGGACTGCCCGACCTCCTCGACCTGCCGCTCGACCGGCCGCGCCCGGCCGTCGCCACCCACCGGGGCGACGCGTTCGCCTTCCCGGTGGACGCCGCGACGCACCGCGCCCTCGCCGACCTCGCCCGGGCCCGGGGATGCAGCCTCTTCATGGTCCTCCAGGCCGCGCTCGCGGTGCTGCTGCGCGCGCACGGCGCCGGCGAGGACGTCCCGCTGGGCACACCCGTCGCGGGCCGCACCGACGAGGCGCTCGACGACCTGGTCGGCTTCTTCGTCAACACCCTGGTCCTGCGCACCGACCTGTCCGGCGACCCCACCTTCGACGAAGTCCTGGACCGGGTGAGGGAGTTCGACCTCGCGGCCTACGCCCACCAGGACGTGCCCTTCGAACGGCTCGTGGACGCGCTCGACCCCGAGCGGGCCCAGAACCGCCACCCGCTCTTCCAGACCATGCTGGTGCTCCAGAACCAGGCCGGGGCGAGCGTGGACCTGCCGGGCCTCACGGTGACGGAGCAGCCGGTCCGCACCGGCATCAGCAAGTTCGACCTCACGTTCACGTTCACCGAGCGCCGTGACGAGGAGGGCCGCCCGGCCGGACTCGACGGGCACCTGGAGTTCGCCACCGACCTCTTCGCGCCCCCCACCGCGCACGCCCTCGCCGCCCGTCTGACCCGGCTCCTCGGCGCGCTCGCCGCCGCCCCGGACCGGCCCGTCCGTACGGTCGGGGTCCTGACGGCGGACGAGCGGACCGCGCTCGTCCGGAGCGGACACGGCCCCGCCCGGACGGTACGAGCGCGGACCGTGCCCGAGGCGTTCCGCGCCCAGCGCGACCGCACTCCCGGGGCGGTCGCCGTACGGGACGGCGAGCGGAACACCACCTTCGCCGAACTCGACGCGCTCTCCGACGCCCTGGCGCGCCTGCTGCGCGGGCGCGGGGTCGGCCACGGGGACGTGGTGGCGCTCGCGATGCCCGGCACCACCCACCAGGTGGTGGCGATGCTGGCGGTCGCCAAGGCGGGCGCCGCGTGGCTGCCGGTCGACCCGGAGTACCCCGCCGCCCGGCTCGGCTTCGTGGTCGACGACGCCCGGCCCGTCCTGCTCGTGACCACGACGGCGACCCTGAGGACGCTGCCGGACCTGCCGGTGCCGGTCCTCACGGTCGACGGACCGGAGACGGCGGCGGAGCCCGTACCCGAGCCCGTATCCGTACCGGACGCCGCACCGGACCCGCGGGACGCCGTCTACGTCATCCACACCTCCGGATCGACCGGCCGCCCCAAGGGCGTCGTCGTCACCCACGCCGCGCTCACCAACCACATGGCCTGGATGGCCGACCACCTGTCCCTCACCGACGCCGACCGCGTCCTCGCCCGCACCTCGCCCAGCTTCGACGCCTCGGTGTGGGAGACCTGGCTGCCGCTGCTGCACGGCGGCGCCACCTGCCCGGTGCCGCCGGCCCTCAACCACGACCCGGCCGGACTCCTCGCCCGGATGCGCCGGGAAGGCGTGACCGTCGCCCAGTTCGTGCCCTCGCTCCTCTCCCTCGTCCTCGGCGAGACCGGGCGCGAGGAACCCCCGGCCTCCCTCCGGGCCGTCCTGTGCGGCGGCGAGCCCCTGACCGCCTCCCTGGCCGAACGCGCCGGACGGGCCTGGGGCACCGAGGTGCACAACCTGTACGGACCGACCGAGGCGACCGTCGACGCCACCGCCCACCACCACCGGCCCGCCGACGCCACGCCGACCGGCCCGACCGCGTCCGGCCCGACCGCGTCCGACCCGACCGCGTCCGGAACGCGGGACGCGGGCACGGTGCCCCTCGGCCGGCCGATCGACAACACCCGCGCGTACGTCCTCGACGACGCCCTCGCCCCGGTCCCGCCGGGCGTGGTGGGCGAGCTGTACCTGGCCGGCGAGGGCCTGGCGCGCGGCTACCTCGGCCGCCCCGGCCTGACCGCCGAACGGTTCGTCGCCGACCCGTTCGGGCCCCCCGGAACGCGCATGTACCGCACGGGCGACCTCGTCCGCCGCGACGCGGACGGCCTCCTCGCCTACGTGTCCCGCGCCGACGACCAGGTCAAGCTGCACGGCCTGCGCATCGAGCCCGGCGAGATCGAGGCCGCCCTCACCGCGCTCGACGGCGTCGCCGCCGCCTCCGTGCTCGTCCGCGAGGACCGGCCCGGCGAGCAGCGCCTCGTCGCCTACGCCGTCCCCGCGCCCGGCGGCCCCGGGATCCCCGACGCCCGCGCCCTGCGGGAACGCCTCGCCGCGTCCCTCCCGCCGTACATGATCCCCGCCGACTTCGTCCCCCTGGACGCGCTGCCGCTGCTGCCCAACGGCAAGACGGACCGGCGCGCCCTCCCGGCCCCCGCCCGGCCCGCCGCCGGGACCGGACGGCAGGACGGCGGCAAGCCGCGCACCGCGCGGGAACGGATCCTGTGCGACGTGTTCGCCACGGTGCTGCGCGTGCCCGAAGTGCGCACCGACGACGACTTCTTCGCCCTGGGCGGCGACAGCATCCTCTCCATCCAACTGGTCAGCCGGATCCGCGAGAACCGGCTCGGCGTCACCCCCCGGGACGTCTTCCTGCACCGCACGCCCGAGGCGATCGCGGCCGCCGCCGAGGAGCTCGACGAACGCACCCCGGCACCGGCCGACGACGGTGTGGGCACCATGCCGCTCACCCCCATCGCCGCCTGGTTCCTGGACCGGCCGGGCCCCACGGACGGCTACAACCAGTCCGCCGTGCTGCGCACCCCCGCGGGCGCCGACGAGGAACGCCTGGTCGCCGCGCTCCAGCTCCTCGTCGACCACCACGACATGCTGCGGGCACGGGTCGTCCGCACCGCCGGCGGCGAACCGGCCCTGGAGACCCTGCCCCGGGGGACCGTACCGGTCCGCCCCCGCCTCACCCGGATCGACGTCACCGGGCGGAACGCGGACGAGGTCCGCTCCGCCCTCGCCGAAGCGGGCGAGCACGCCAGACGGCGGCTGCGGCCCGCGCACGGCGAGGTGTTCGGGGCGGTGTGGTGCGACGCCGGGCCGGACGCCCGCGGACGGCTCCTGCTCGTCGTGCACCACTTGGCGGTCGACGCGGTGTCCTGGCGCGTGCTCGCCGAGGACCTGGCGACCGCCTGGCGCGCGGTGACCGCCACCACCGACCCGGTACGCACGTCCACCGGGACCGACCCCGTACCGGCCCCGGACGCCCCCGTCCTCCCGCCCGTCACCACCTCCTACCGGTCCTGGGCGCGCCTCCTCGCCGCCCAGGCCGAGGAAGGCGCCCGGGCGTCCGAACTCCCGCTGTGGGAGACGGTGGCGCGCGCCTCCGACCCGCCGCTCGCCGACCGGCCCCTCGACCCCGCGCGGGACACGGCGGGCCGGACCCGGACCCTGACCACCCACCCGGCGGCCCCCCGCACCGCGGCCCTGCTCACCACCGCCCCGGCCGCCTTCCACGCGGGCGTGGACGACGTCCTGCTCGCCGCGCTCGCCCTCGCCGTCCGCTCCTGGCGGGCACGGCGCGCCGACCGGACCGGGGCGCCGCGCCCGGAGGGCACCGGCGTCCTGATCGACCTGGAGAGCCACGGCCGCGAGCAGATCGCCGCACACCTCGACCTGTCCCGCACGGTCGGCTGGTTCACCAGTCTCCACCCCGTCCTGCTCGACCCCGGCCCCCTCGACCCGCGCGACCCCGCCCGCTTCGACGCCGGCCTCGTGGACCGGGCCGTCAAGCGCGTCAAGGAACAGCTCCGGGCCGTGCCGGACCACGGCATCGGCCACGGCGTGCTCCACCGCCTCGACCCCGGGGCGCGGGCCCGCCGCGACGGCGCGGCCGAACCCCAGATCGGCTTCAACTACCTCGGCCGGTACGCCGCGCAGGACCCGGCGGGCGACGGGGACGCCGACTGGCAGGTGGTGCTCGACGGCGGCGGCCCGGCCGCCCAGGACCGGGACATGCCCGTCCACCACGTCCTGGACATCAACGCCCACACCGAGGACCGGCCCGGCGGACCGCGCCTCGTGACGCGCTGGACCTGGCCCGCCGGCCTGCTCGACGAGGAGGACGTGGCGGCCCTCGCCGACGCCTTCGACAGGGCCCTGACGGCGATCGCCGAACACGCCGAACGGCCCGACGCGGGCGGCTGGACGCCGTCCGACCTTCCCCTGGTCTCCCTCGACCAGAACCAGCTCGACCGACTGAAGAACAAGTGGGGTGGCCGCAAGTGACCGGGTTCCAGCTCGAAGACGTCCTGCCGCTGACGCCGTTGCAGGCGGGCATGCTCTTCCACGCCCTGTACGACTCCGACGCCGTCGACGTCTATACCGCGCAGTTCGCCTTCACCCTCGAAGGCGCCGTCGACACGGCCGTGCTGCGCGCCGCCGTCGGCACGCTCCTGCGCCGGCACGCCAACCTTCGCGTGGGCTTCCTCCACGAGGACCTCGACGAACCGGTGCAGGCCGTGGCCGCCGACGTCCCCGTGCCCCTGGAGGAGCACGACCTCACGACGCCGGACGACGGACGGACGGTCGAGGAGCGGGTCCGCGCCTTCCTCGCCGCCGACCGCACCCGGCGCTTCGACCTCACCACCCCGCCGCTGATGCGTTTCGCCCTGCTGCGCACCGCCCCCGGCCACCACCGCCTGGTGATGACGAGCCACCACATCCTGCTCGACGGCTGGTCGATGCCGATCCTGGTGCGCGAGCTGTTCGAGCTGTACGCCCACCGGGGCGACGACCTCACCCTGCCCCGCGTCACCCCCTACCGCACCTACCTCGCCTGGCTGGCCGGGCAGGACGGGGCCGCCGCCCTCGACACCTGGCGCACCGCCCTGGCGGGCATCGAGGCGCCGACGCTGCTCGCCGGGCGCGGCGCCACGGAGGCGGCGCGTCCGGACGAACTGCCCGAGACCCTGGTCCTCGAACTCGACGCGGTGACCAGCGAGCGGTTACGGGCGACCGCCCGCGCCCACCGGCTCACCCTCAACACCCTCGTCCAGGGCGCCTGGGGCCTGCTGCTCTCCCGGCTCACCGGCCGCGACGACGTCCTCTTCGGCACGACCGTCTCCGGCCGCCCGCCGGAGCTGCCCGGCGTCGAGTCGATGATCGGCCTCTTCATCAACACCGTGCCGGTGCGCCTGTCCCTGCGCCCCGGCGAGACCCTCGCCGAACTCCTCACCCGACTCCAGGACGAACAGGGCCGGCTGCTCGGCAGCCAGCACGTGGGCCTGACCGAGATACGCGCGACGACCGGCCTCGACACCCTCTTCGACACCCTGGCCGTGTTCGAGAACTACCCGCTCGACGAGGAGACCCTGCGCACCGCCCGGCAGGGGCTCCCCGGCCTCGCCGTCACCGGGTTCGAGGGCACGGACGCCGCGCACTACCCCCTCACCCTCACCATCGCCCCCGGCACCGCCCTGCGCATCACGTTCGGCTTCCGCCCCAGCGCCCTGGACCGCGAGGAGACGGCCCGCACGGTCGCCCGCATGCGCGTCCTCCTGACCGCGCTGGCCGACGGCCTCGACCGCCGGGCCGACACCGTGTCCGTCCTGCTCGACGGCGAGCGCGAGACGCTGCTCGCCCGGGGCGAGGGCACCGCCCTCCCGGCCGCCGCCCTCGCCCCGGGCCTCCCGGACGCCGTCGCCCGGCACGCCGCCGCCCACCCGGACGCGGTCGCGGTCACCGGAGCCAGCGAACGGCTCACGTACGGGGAGCTGTGCGCCCTCGCCGACGACCTGGCCGGGACCCTGACGGGGCTCGGCGCGACCGCCGAGGAGGGCGTCGGCCTCCTCGTCGGCCGCTCGGCCGCCCAGGTCACCGCGCCGCTCGGCGTCCTGCGCGCGGGCGCCTCCTACGTCCCCCTGGACCCCCGCTGGCCCGAGGACCGGCTCTCCCGGGTGACCGGGGCCGCCGCCCCCCGCCTCCTGGTCGTCGACGAAGGGAACCGCACCCACCCCTGGGTGCGCTCGCTCGGCCCCGGGACGCGGATCGTGACCGTGGACGCCGCCGGCCGCGTACGGGACGGCCGCCCCGCCGCCCCCGGCCCGCTGCCCGCCGCCCCCGGCGGCGCCCGGCTCGCCTACACCATGTTCACCTCCGGCTCCACCGGCCTGCCCAAGGCCGTCGGCGTCACCCACGCCGACGTCGCCGCGCTCGCGGCCGAACGGACCTGGGGCGACGGCGCGACCGACGCGGTCCTGCTGCACTCGGCCTACGTCTTCGACGCCGCCACCTTCGAGATCTGGGTGCCGCTGCTGCGCGGCGGCCGGATCGTGGTGGCGCCGGACGGCGTGCTCCAGCCCGAGCGGCTCAGAGAACTCGTCGCCCGCCACGGCGTCACCGCGGCCTTCCTCACCACCGCCCTGTTCAACGTCTTCGCCGAGACCGACCCCGGCGCCCTCGGCCTGCTCCGCCTCGCCGCAGCCGGCGGGGAGGCCGCCGCCCCCGGAGTGCTCCAGCGGCTCGCCGCCGCCCACCCCGGCACCCGCTTCTTCAACGCCTACGGCCCCACCGAGGCCACCACCTTCGCCCTCCTGCACCAGGTCGCCGCCGACGGGGACCCGGACGGCGTGCCGCCCGTCGGACGGCCCCTCGACGGGGTGCGCGCCCTCGTCCTGGACGCCTCGCTGAGCCCCGTGCCGGACGGCGCCGAGGGCGAGCTGTACCTGGCGGGCCCGGGAGTGGCCCGCGGCTACCTCGGGCAGCCGGGGCAGACGGCCGCCCGGTTCGTCGCCGACCCCTCGGACCCCGCGGGCGGCCGCATGTACCGCACCGGCGACCTGGTCCGCCGCACCCCCGGTGGAGACGTCGTCCACGTGGGCCGCGCCGACCAGCAGGTCAAACTGCGCGGCCACCGCATCGAGCCGGGCGAGATCGAGGCCGCCCTGCGCGCCCACCCCTCGGTGCGCGCCGCGTGCGTCGTCGTCCGCGAGGACCGGCCCGGCGACCGCGTCCTGACCGCCTACGTCGTCCCGGTCCCCGGCCGCACGCCCGACCCGGCCGCCCTGATCGCGCACGTGGGCGGCCGCCTGCCCGCCTACATGGTCCCCTCGGCCGTGCAGACCCTGGACGCGCTGCCGCTGACGGCCAACGGCAAGCTCGACCGGGCGGCCCTGCCGGCGCCCGCCGCCGCCCCGGCCACCGCCGGGCGGGCCCCGCGCGGCGCCCGCGAGGAGATCCTCGCGGGGCTCTTCGCCGACGTGCTCGGCCTGCCGGAGGTCGCCGCCGACGACAACTTCTTCGCGCTGGGCGGCCACTCGCTGCTCGCGACCCTGCTCGTGGGCCGGATCCGCACCGCGCTCGACGCCGAGACCGAGATCCGCACCCTCTTCGAACACCCCACCGTCGCCTCGCTCGCCGCCGCCCTGGAGGACGCCGGACGCCCGGCCCGCCCGCCCCTGACGGCCCGGCCGCGACCCGACGCGCTGCCCCTGTCGTACGCCCAGCGGCGGCTGTGGTTCCTCCACCGGCTCGACGGCCCCTCGGCCACGTACAACATCCCCTTCGCCGTACGCCTCGACGGCGCGCTCGACGCGGACGCCCTGCGCCTGGCCCTCCACGACGTCGTCGCCCGCCACGCCCCCCTGCGCACCGTCTTCCCCGAGCGGGGAGGGCATCCGGTGCAGCACGTCCTCGCGCCCGAGGAGGCCCGGCCGGTGCTCCCCGTCGACTCCGTCGACGAGGACAAGGGCGCGGACCGGATCGCCGGGGCCGTGGCCGAACCCATCGACGTCGAACGCGAACTCCCGCTGCGGGCCACCCTGCTGCGGCTCGCGGACGAGTCCCACGTCCTCGTCCTCGTCATCCACCACATCGCCGCCGACGGCTCCTCCCTGGCCCCCCTCGTCCGCGACCTGGGCACCGCCTACCGCGCCCGCCTCGGGGGAGCGGCCCCGGCCTGGACCCCGCCGCCCGTCGACTACGCCGACTACACGCTGTGGCAGCGGGAACTCCTCGGCGACGAGACGGACCCCGACAGCCCGGTCTCGCGCCAACTCGCCTTCTGGCGGGACGCCCTGGCCGGACTGCCCGCCTGCGTCGAACTGCCCCGGGACCGCCCGCGTCCCTCCGCGCCCCGGCACGAGGGCGCCACCCACCACTTCGCCGTCGACGACGCCACGGCCGGGCGGATCGCCGCACTCGCCCGCGAGAACGGGTGCAGCGTCTTCATGGTGCTCCGGGCGGCCCTCGCCCTCCTGCTCTCCCGGCACGGCGCCGGCGAGGACGTCCCCCTGGGCACGGCCGTCGCCGGGCGCACCGACGAGGCGACCGCCGACCTGGTCGGCTTCTTCGTGAACACGCTCGTGCTGCGCACCGACCTGAGCGGCGACCCGACCTTCCGCGAACTCCTGCACCGCGTCAAGGAGTTCGACCTGGCCGCCCACGCCCACCAGGACGTCCCCTTCGAACGGCTGGTGGAACTCCTCAACCCGGCCCGCGCCCAGCACCACCCGCTGTTCCAGACGATGCTGGTGCTCCAGAACCACACCCCCGCCGACCCCGTCGACCTCCCCGGCCTCACCGTCCACGGCGTGCCGGCCGACCTCGGCGCCAGCAAGTTCGACCTCTCCTTCACCTTCGTGGAGACGCCCGGCGGCGCGGACGCGCCCGGCGGCATGCGGGCCTCCGTCGACTACGCGACCGAACTCTTCGACGCGGACACCGTGCGCGGCCTGGCCGACCGGCTCGTCCGCCTGCTCGGCACCGTCACCGAGGACCCGGGCCTGCCCCTGCACGCCTACGACGTCCTCGGCGACGCCGAGAACGCCCGCCTCGCCCGGTGGGGGACCGGACCGACCCGGGACCTGCCGGAGGAGACCTTCCCCGCCCTCTTCGCCCACCGGGTACGGCAGACCCCCGACGCCCCGGCCGTCCGCGACGCGCACACCACCCTGACCTACCGCGAACTCGACGCGCGCGCCGACGCCCTCGCCCGGCGGCTCGCCGCCCGGGGCATCGGCCCGGAGGACCGGGTGGCCGTGGCCCTGCCCCGCGACGCCGGCCTGGTGGTCGCCCTGCTCGGCGTGCTCAGGGCCGGAGCGGCCTACCTGCCCCTCGACACCGACTACCCGGCCGCCCGCCTGGCCCACATGCTCGACGACGCGGCCCCCCGCCTGCTGCTCACCACCCCCGAACTGCACCGGCGCCTCCCGGACACCCCGGTCGCCCCCCTCTACCCCGGAGACGACGCGCCGGCCGTGGACCCGTCCGCCCCGCTGCCCCTCCCGGACGCGGCGCACCCGGCGTACGTCATCTACACCTCCGGCTCCACCGGCCGCCCCAAGGGCGTGGTCGTCACCCACCGGGGCGTCGGGGCGATGGCCGCGACCCAGCGGGAACGGCTCCGGCTCACCCCGGACAGTCGCGTCCTGCACCTGGCGTCGGTGAGCTTCGACGCCGCCTTCTGGGAGCTGTGCATGGCCCTGCTCTCCGGGGCCTGCCTGGAGATCGACGCACGCGAGGCCCTGCTGCCCGGACCGGCCCTCGCCGCCCGGGTGCGCGACCACGGCGTCACCCACCTGACGCTCCCGCCGGCCGCCCTCGCGGTCATGCCGCCGGACTCGCTCCCCGCAGGGACCACGATCGTCCTGGCCGGCGAGGCCTGCCCGCCCGCCCTCGCCCGCACCTGGGCGCGCGGACGGCACCTCGTCAACGCCTACGGCCCCACCGAGACCACCGTCTGCGCCACCATGAGCGGCTTCCAGCACGCGGACGGACCGCTCGCCCCGGACCGCACGGTGTCGATCGGCGCACCCGTCGACGGCACCCGGGTCCGCGTCCTCGACGACCGGCTCGCCCCCGTACCGCCCGGCGTGGTGGGGGAGCTGTACGTCTCCGGCGAGGGCCTGGCCCGCGGCTACCACGACCGGCCGGGGCTCACCGCCTCCCGGTTCGTGGCCGACCCGTTCGACCGGACGGGCGGCCGCATGTACCGCACCGGCGACCTGGCCCGGTGGAACCACCAGGGACAACTCGAATACGCCGGACGCGTGGACGACCAGGTCAAGCTGCGCGGCTTCCGCATCGAGCTCGGCGAGGTCGAGGCGGCGCTCACCGCGCTGCCCGGCGTCGCCGCCGCCTGCGCCGTCGTACGGGAGGACCGGCCCGGCGACCGCCGCCTGGTCGCCTACACCGTGCCCGCCGAAGGGGCGGCGGCCCTCGACACGGCGGAGGTACGGGCCCGCCTCGCGGACGCCCTGCCGGACCACATGGTCCCCTCCGCCCACGTGGTCCTCGGCACGCTGCCCGTCACCCCCAACGGAAAGACCGACCGCAAGGCCCTGCCGGCGCCCGGGGAACCGACCGCCGGCGGACGCGCACCGCGCACGGACCGGGAACGGGCGCTGTGCGAGGTGTTCGCGGAGACGCTCGGACTGCCCCGGATCGGCGTCACGGACGACTTCTTCGACCACGGCGGACACTCCCTGCTCGCCGTCACCCTGGCCCAGCGGATCGAGGAGCGGTGCGGCCGGCGCCCGTCGCTGCGCGCCCTGTTCGCCGCCCCGACGGTCGAGGGCGTCGCCCGCCTCCTGGACGACACCGAGGACGCCGCCGCCCCGAGGCCGGTCGACTGGGCGGCGGAGGTCCGGCTGCCCGAGGACGTCACCGGCGCCGGACGGACGCCCGCCCCGGCGGACCCGGGACGGCGACGCCCCTCCCGCCCCTCGCCCCGGCCCTTCCTGACGGGCGCCTCCGGCTTCCTCGGCGCGTTCCTGCTGCGCGACCTGATCGAGACGACCGGCGGCCCGGTCGACTGCCTGGTCCGGGCGGACGGCGAGGAGGACGGCGCGCACCGGCTGCGGGAGAACCTGCGGCGCTACGGCCTCTGGCGCGACCGCTACCGGGACCTGATCCACCCCGTGCCCGGCGACCTCGCCGCCCCGGGCCTCGGCCTCTCCCCGGAGGCCCGCACCGCGCTCGTCCGCCGGCTCGGCCCGGTGCTGCACAACGGCGCCCGGGTCAACTTCGCGGCCGGCTACCGCGACCTGCGCGCCGCGAACGTCGCCGGGACCGGGGAACTGCTGCGGCTGCTCGCCGACTCCGGCTCGCCCGGCATGCACTACGTGTCCACCACGAGCGTCCACGCCCCGTCGCCCGGCCCCGTGACGGTCACGGAGACGACGCCGACCGGCCCGCCCGAGGGCCTGCCCGACGGCTACGCGCAGAGCAAGTGGGTCGCGGAGGGCCTGATCGGCCTGGCGCGCGAACGGGGCCTCCCCGTCACCGTCCACCGGCCCGGCCGCATCAGCGGCGACACCGCCACCGGCGCCTGCCAGGACCGCGACCTGCTGTGGCAGCTCATCAAGGGCTGCCTCCAGGCGAAGGCGGTCCCCGACCTGCCGCACGGGTCGACGGGCTGGGTGCCCGTGGACTACGTCAGCGCGGCGGTGGTGGCGCTCGCCTCGGCGGGCCGCGACGGCACGGAGACCTTCCAGCTCACCCATCCGGACGCCCCGGACCTGGAGCGGGTGTTCGCCGCCGCCGAGAAGCTCGGTTACGAGCTGCGCAGGGTGTCCACCGAGGAGTGGCGGGCGCGCGTCGCGGCCCGCCCCGACAACGCCGCCCAACTGTTCCTCGGCGAGGACGGGAACGGGGGCGGCGGCGCCGGGGGAGCGGTGGACGCCGACGGGCGCCGCTTCGACTCCCGCCGCACGGCCGGGGCCGCGGCGGAACTCGGCGTACGGCCACCGGCCCTGACGGAGGAGGTCCTCGTGCGCTACCTGGCCTACTTCCGGGGCACGGGCTTCCTGCCGGCCCCGGACGCCCCCTAGGGGACGAGGCGTTCCACCGTACGGGTGACCGAGTCGTAGCTCCGGGCGGAGGTCCACGCCCCGGCCGGGACACCTGCCGACGGGCCGGCGGACGGGGAGAGCACCTCGTCCGCCGGCCCGTCCCAGGAGGCCTCGCGCCCGCGGCCGAGCGTGATGTGGGGGACCCAGCGGGCCGGATCGAGGAGGGGGTTCGCCCTCTCGCTCTCCGGCGCTTCGCGCAGGGTCCGCCACACCGCCTCGTGCAACCGGAGCAGGGCGTCGTCGGGCCGCACGGCCCACGCCAGGACGTGGACCCGGCCGGAGAACCGTACGAGCCCGTCGAGGCGCAGCGGGACGGGCAGCGCCTCCGCCAGCAGGCGGAGCAACCGGGCGCGCACCTCCGGCGGGAGGCCGTCGGCCGAGGCGAGGGTGAGGTGGGGCCGGTTCGTCGGATGGCGGTGCCCGGCCTGGCTGGGCAGGCCGGCGTCCGCCAGACGCCGCCACGCGTCCCGGACGGCCCGCTCGGTCGCCGGGTCGGGCAGCAGTTCCACGCTGTGCACACGGGCAGCCTACGGCCGCGCGCCGCGTGCGGGAGAGCGGCGGCGGTGTGACGATGGTGGCCCCGGACGGCGGCGACCGGCAGGTGAGGTGGCCGCCGCTCCACCGGTCTTCCCGTCGAGGAGTGGATGCGTCGCATGGACAGGTCCGGACTGATCGAGGCGGTCACGCGCAAGGTGGCGGACGGGGACGCCCCGTCCTCCGAGCAGATCGGACGGGTCGTCGACGCCGTGTTCGGCACGGTCGAGGACGCGGGGGCGATCGCCGAGGCGCTCAGGGAGGGCGCGACGGTCACCCTCCTGGGCTTCGGCAGTTTCCACGACGAGGACGGCGAGGTGGGCCTGCGGCCGGGCAAGGCCCTCGACGAGTTCGTCCACGGCCGGGTCGGCTGAGGGCCGGGCGGGCCGATGGCGGCCGTGACACTGCGGGCCGCCGGTCCGTCCCCCGCGGGGGACGCCTGGGAACGCTACGCCCTGCCCGCCCTCTGGCCGACGTGGTCGCCCCAGATCAGGGCGGTGCGGGTGGACGGCGGGCGGATCGCGCCCGGCATGCGCGGCGAGGTCGTCTCGTTCTTCGGTGTCCGCGCGCTGTTCGTCGTGGAGTCCGTCGACGAGGAACGGCGGCGGTGGACGTGGCGGGTCCGCCTCGGGCCGGTGCGCCTGCGGCTGCACCACGCGGTCCTCACCCGGCCGGCCGGATCGGCCACGACGCTGCGGATCGAGGGACCGGCCCTCGCCCTCGCGGCGTATGCCGGGCCGGCCCGTTGGGCCATGGGGCGGCTGGTGGGCGAATGGAGTCGGTCATCCGGTTCGTCATGATTAGTGTGGAGATCATGGCCGACACGCACGAGGACAGCCCGCCGCCCCACGACGACCCCACGGGAGACGGCACGGGACGGGAGGACGAGCGGACCGCGCCGCCGCACGGCGCCCACGGCCGGCCGCCGAGCCGCTCCGACCACTGGAAGACGTTCACCCGCTCGCCCTTCTTCCCCGCGACCGTGCTCGTCCTGATCCTGGCCGCGGCGGCCGCGCTGTTCGCCGGCTCCTACACGTACGCCATGGCGAACCCGACCCCCCGTCACATCCCGACGGCCGTCCTCGGGGCGGCGGACTCGCCGACCGGCAGGACGTTCACCGGGGGGATGGAGCGGGCGCTCGACTCCTCGCTCGAACTGCGGCCCTACCGGACGCGCGCCGGGGCGCTGAAGGCGGTGAACGAGCAGGAGGTCTTCGCCGTCGTGACCCTGCGGGACGGCCGCGTGGCCCTCGACGTCGCCGGCGCCTCGGGCGCCTCGGTGGCCCAGCTCCTCGCGGAGTCGGCGGTGGAGGTGGGGCGGGCGACCGGGGTGCCGGTCGCGGTCGCGGACGTCAAACCGCTCCAGAAGGGCGACCCGCGCGGCCTCGCGCTGTTCTACATCTCGCTCGCCGCCGTGATCATCGGCTTCGTCGGCGCCATCCAGCTCAGCGTGCACGCCAGGCCGCTGAACCCCGCCGAGCGGATCGCCTTCACCGTGCTCTACGCCCTGCTGGGCGGATTCGCCATCGCGGCGACGGTGGACTGGCTGCTCGGCGCGCTCGACCTGCCGTTCGTCGAGTCGTGGCTGATCCTCGCCCTGACCATGTTCGCCTCCGGCATGGTCTTCTCGATGTTCAACACCCTCATCGGGCGGTGGGCCATGCTCCCGACCTGGGGGCTGATGGTGCTCCTCGGAAACCCCTCGTCGGGCGGCGCGGTCTCCTGGCCGCTGCTGCCGTCGCCGCTCGGGCACATCGGCCAGTGGCTGCCGCCGGGCGCCTCGGTGAACGCGCAGCACACCGCGGTGTACTTCGGCGGCCACCAGCACCTCTTCCCCTTCGTGGTGCTCGCGGGATGGGCGCTGGTGTCCTCCGCCGTCTTCTGGGTCTGGCGGCACCGCCATCCGGGCGGACGGGAGCGGGGCGGGGGGGGCGCCCGGGGGGGGGGGGGGGGGGGGCCCCCCCCCCCGCCCCCCCGCGGGCGCGGCCCCCCCCCCCCCCCCCCCCCCCCGGGACAGCGGGTGGGGGGGTAGGGGGGGGGGGGGGGGGGGCCCCCCCGCGGCGGGGGGGGGGGGGGGGGGGGGGGGGCGGGCGGGGCCCCCCCCCCCCCCGCGGGGCCCCCCCCCCCCCCCCCGCTCCGGCGCCCCGCCTACTGGGGGGAGGCCGTGGTGGTCAGGAGCCGGTTGAAGAACGAGCGGTACTCGCGCAGCGCCACCCGGAGGTCCTCCGTGTCGGCGTCCCGGCCCTCGCTCCACTGCCCTTCGAGGGTGCGCTTGTGGTCGGCGAACGCCTCCGCCAGCGTCCGCATCACGTCGGCGACGAGCTCGTCGGCCGAGTGCACCGCCTCGCGCGGGTCGTCGACGAACCGGCCCTGGACCTCGCGCCAGCGCTCGCGGTACGCGTCGCCGTCCGCCTTGCCGAGCAGGTCCGGGAGGTGTTCGTCGTCCCCGCGCCCGGTGGCGCTCGCCAGCGGGGCGGGCCGGACGCCGGTCTGCCCGGGGAGGGCGGACCTCTCCGCGGTCGCCGTGCTCCGCTCCGCGGGGACGGGGGACTGCTCGCCGGTTCCGTGCTCCTCGCCGGTCCCGCGCTGCTCGTGGATCTCGCGCCGATCGCTCGTCACGTGCCGGTCGTCGGTCTCACCCGGGCCGGTCGTCCCGGGCCGGTCGCCCGTTTCGCGCTGCTCGTTCGTCTCGTGACGGTCCGTCGCCTCGTAACGGTCCGTTGCCTCGTAACGGCCCGTCGTACCGTGTCGGTCGCCCGTCCGGTATCGGTCGTCGGTTCCGGGCCGGTCGTTGGTTCCGGGCCGTTCCGTCATTCCGTGGCGGTCCGTCGTTTCGTTCCGGTCCTTCGGTCCGGACCGGTCCGTCGCCTCGTACGGGGCGGCCTGCGCCGCCCGTTCTGCCGTGTCGTGGTCGCGCATGTGTTCCGCCTCCGCGTCAGGACCGGCGGGAGCCGGTCGGTTCGCCGTCGGTGAGAAGGTCGCCGAAGAGGGCGCGGTAGTGCACCATCGCCTCCCGGAGCTGTTCGGTGCTGGCCGACCGCGAGGAGCTCAGCGCGTGCACCTCCTGGGCGGCCCGGTAGTGCTCCAGCGTGCGGCCGTGCCGCACGGACAGGTCGCGCATCCGCTGCTCGTACTCCTCGGTGGGGTAGCCGCGCTCGTGCATCAGGGCCGTCACCAGCCGGTCGGCCTCGTGCACCGCGCCCTCGGGCGCGTCGACGAACTCCTCCTGGAGCTCCTTCCACCGCTGCGCGTACTGCTCCCTCGTGCCGCTCGACAGCGGCTTGATGTCCAGTTCCTGGTAGCGCCGCTCGCGGGCGTCGAGGTCCTGTTCGGCGGCCCGCCTGCTGCCCGTCTCCTCGACGGCGCGGTCGTACTCGGGTCCGAACCGGTCGCGCAGACGCGCCCGTCGCCGGTGGTTCACCGCGGCGACGGTGACGAGCGCGACCACCACGACGGCGGCAACGACGATGGCCAGGACGATTCCGGTCGACATCGACTCGCACCTCTCGCTGTGTCTTGTCCGTAGCACCTCGGCTGCCCTGAGCCCGGTGCTCCAAACGGACGCGACGTCACATCCGGTGCCCGCCCCCGGCGGCCGGGACCGGGTCCGCGCCGGCGCCGAAGGCGCGGCGGTAGGCCGCGGGGGAGACGCCGAACGCCGTCCGCATGTGCGCCCGCAGGGAGTTCCCGGAGCCGAGCCCGGCGCGGTGGGCGACGAGGTCGATGGGGAGGTCGGTCGTCTCCAGGAGCTGCTTGGCGAGTTCCAGGCGCTGGGCCGTGAGCCACTGCACGGGGGTCAGGCCGACCTCGTCGCGGAACCGGCGGGTGAAGGTCCGCAGGCTCATCCGGGCGTGTTCGGCGAGCCGGGCGAGGGTGAGCGGTTCCGCGAGGTGCTCCAGGGCCCAGGCGCGGGTGGCGGTCGTGTCGGCCAGGGTGGGTTCCGGGACGGGCCGGGCGATGAACTGGGCCTGTCCGCCGTCCCGCCAGGGAGGCACGACGCAGACGCGGGCGGTGCGGTTGGCGGTCGCGGCGCCGTGGTCGCGGCGGATCATGTGCAGGCACAGGTCGACGCCCGCCGCCGCCCCCGCGGAGGTCAGGACGTCGCCGTCGTCCACGAAGAGCACGTCCTCGTCGACCCTGACCTTCGGATAGGCCCGGCGGAACTCCGGCGCCAGGTGCCAGTGGGTGGTGGCGGGCCGGCCGTCGAGGAGCCCGGCGGCGGCGAGCACGTACGACCCGGTGCAGATGGACACCAGGCGGGTGCCGGGCCGGATGGCGGCGACGGCCGCGGCGACCTCGGGCGGCAGCGGGCCGCCGAGCACCAGCTCGGGCATGGCGTGCGTGGGCGGGACGATCACGGTGTCGGCGCTCGCGAGGGCCTCCGCGCCGGCGGCGGGCTGCACGGTGAAACCGGCGTCGCTGGGCACGGGGGCGCCGTCGACCGTGCAGACCGTGACCTCGTAGAGGGGGCGGCCCTCGGGGTCCGTGGCGCTGCCGAAGACCCGGGAGGGGATGCCGAGCTCGAAGGGGGGCACGCCGGGGAGTGCGAGCACGGCGATCCGGTGCGGCGCCGCCCGGCCCTCTTCCCGCTCGTTCCGCACCGTCCGGCCACAGATCGCTCCCATGGCCGAATCCTGTCACATAGTGGCCGGACGGCCAACACCGCGGGAGGGCGCCGCACCGGATCGTGGACCCGTCGCCGCGGAAGGGCTCCGGGGCGCACCGATCGATACGGAAAGAGGCGGACGGCATGCGTGCGGTGGTCGTGGAGCGGTGGGGCGGTCCCGAGAACCTGGTCGAGCGGGACGTGGAGCGTCCCGGGCCCGGCCTGAACGAGGTCCTGGTGCGGGTCCACGCGGCCGGGGTGAACCCGGTGGACTGGAAGACCCGCGCGAGCGGGGCCCTGATCGGCTGGGGCTCCGTCCCGGCCGTCGGCTGGGACGTGTCGGGCACGGTGGAGGCCGTCGGGCCCGGCGTGGGGCACCTCCGCCCCGGGGACGAGGTCTTCGGCATGCCGCTCTTCCCCCGCCAGGCGGGCGCCTACGCCGAGTACGTGGTGGCCCCGGCCCGGCACCTCGCCCCCAAGCCCGCCTCCCTGACCCACGTGGAGGCCGCGGCGCTGCCGCTGGCCGGGCTCACCGCCTGGCAGGCCCTCGTGGACGCGGCGGACGTCCGCCCGGGGGAGCGCGTCCTCGTGCACGCGGCGGCCGGCGGCGTGGGGCACCTCGCCGTGCAGATCGCCAAGGCCCGCGGGGCGTACGTCATCGGCACGGCGAGCGCGGCCAAGCACGCCCTGGTGCGGGAGCTGGGCGCGGACGAGGTGGTCGACTACCGCGAGGTCCGCTTCGAGGACGTCCTGCGGGACGTGGACGTCGTCCTCGACGGCATCGGCGGGGAGACGGCCGAGCGCTCCCTGAAGGTGCTCCGCCCCGGGGGCAGGCTGATCACCCTGCCGGGCCCGGACGACGTCCCCGCCGCCCCGGACGGCGTGCGGGCGGTCTGGGTCCTGGTCGAACCCGACCACCTCGGCCTGCGCGAGCTCGCGGCCCTGGTGGAGCGCGGCGAGCTGAGGCCGGTGGCCGACACCGTCCTCCCGCTCGCCGAGGCGGCTGAGGCGCACGCGATCGGCGAGGAGGGCCGCACCACGGGCAAGATCGTCCTGACGGTCTCCTGACGGTCTCGTGACGGCCTTCTGGCGACCGCCCCGCACGGCCACTCGTCCGCCCGTCCGGCGACCGCCCCGCCCGGCCACTCGCCCGACCGTCCGACCGCCCGGCGAGCGGGAGCGGTGAAAGGCGCGAGGGGGAGGGCCGGGGACGGGCGGGACCGGCGTGCAGAATGCCGGACGGCACGTCCCCGACCGGAAGGCACCCCATGAACCTGCCCGCAACAGGCCGCCGCGTCCTCGTCAGCGGCGCCTCCCGGGGCCTCGGCAGGGAGGTCGCCCGGGCGTTCGCGGCCAACGGCGACCGGGTCGCCGTCCACTTCGCCTCGCGCGCCGAGGAGGCCCGGACGACCCTGGACTCCCTCGAAGGGACGGGCCACGTCCTCGTCGGGGGCGACCTCGCGGACCCGGGGACGGCCGCGACCGTGGTCGACACGGCGGCCGGGGCGCTCGGCGGGATCGACGTACTGGTCAACAACGCGGCGGTGAACCTCCGCCACCCCCTCCCCGAGACCCCCTACGAGGAGTGGGTGGAGGTCTGGCGGCGGCACGTCTCCGTCAACCTCCTCGCGACCGCGAACCTGAGCCACCTCGCCGCCCGGCGCATGATCGACCGGGGGACGGGCGGACGGATCGTCAACATCGGCTCCCGGGGCGCCTTCCGCGGCGAACCCGACCACCCGGCGTACGGGGCGACCAAGGCGGCCGTCCACGCGCTCGGCCAGTCGCTCGCCGTCTCCCTCGCCCCCCACGGGATCGCCGTCGCCTCGGTCGCGCCCGGCTTCTTCGCCACCGAGCGCGTCGCACCGCGCCTGGAGGGACCCGAGGGCGCCGCGATCCAGGCCCAGAGCCCCTTCGGACGGGTGGCCGCCCCCGCCGAGGTCGCGGCGGCCGTCCTCTGGCTCGCCTCCCCCGACGCGGAATGGGCGTCCGGTTCGATCCTCGACCTGAACGGCGCCTCCCACCTGCGGAGTTGAGCGCCCGCCTCCTCGCCGGAGCACCGATCCGGAGGAGCGGGAGGGAGGGGGAGTGGTGCGAAGACACGGGATCGGCGGCGCACGGGACGCGGATCTCATGGTTTTCACCAGGGGCCACAGCCCGGCGCGCCCGGATACGTTCGCGCCGTCCGTGCGGGGTGGGAGGGGAGTCGGCGTGAAGGCTGTGGCGTCCGTACTGGTGGCGGCGGTCCTGTGGGGCACCGTGGGCCCGGCGCAGATCTGGGCCGACACCGGGGCGCACCCGGTGTCGCTCGGTGCCGCCCGGATGCTCCTGGGAGGGCTCGTCCTCACGGCCCTCATGGCGCGCCCGGCCGGACTGCGCACCCTGCGACTGCCCGGGACGCGCCGGTGGCTGGTGGTGAGCGTGCTCGTCACGGCCTCCTTCCAGGTCTGCTTCCTCCAGGCGGTCGAGCGCTGCGGGGCGGCCCTGGCGACGGCGGTCGCCTTCGGGACCGTGCCCGCGGTCGGCGGGGCGTGCGGGCGCCTGCTCTCCGGCGAGCGGCCCTCGCCGCGCTGGGCCGTGGGCACGGTCTGCGCCGTCGCGGGCATCGGGCTGCTGCTCCTCCCGAGCGGCGGAGGACGCGCGGACGTGCTCGGCGTCGCGTACGGGGCGGCGGCCGGAGCGAGCTTCGGCGTCTACATCGCCGCCACCAAGGAACTGGACGCGCGCGGGGCCGACCTGGACGCGGCGGCCCCGGTCGGCGTCCTGTGCGCCGGGCTGCTCGTCTCCCCGTACCTCCTGATCGCCCCCGAGGGCCTGGCCACGGCGCACGGCGCCGCCCTGGTGGGCTGGCTGGGACTCGGCACGACCGCGCTCGGCTATCTGCTCTTCACCCGGGGGGTCGGCGGGCTCAGCGCCGCCACGGTGGGGACGCTGAGCCTGACCGAACCGCTGGTCGCCGCGGTGCTCGGCGTGGCGCTGCTCGGCGAGCGGCCGGGGCCCCTCGCCACCGCCGGCGCCGCGCTGCTCCTCGGCGGCCTCGTCACGGTCTCCGTGCCGGAGCGCCGCCGGACTCCGGAGGAACACCTGCCGGAGCCGGCCGGGCGCTGACCGCGGCGGGCGGTGTCACCGGTCCCGGTAGGCGCCCATGTTCTCCCGCACGGTCGCGGAGAAGAACATCGGGCCGATCCCGTCGGCCCTGGCCATCCCCTCCGGCGTCAGCCGGAGGACGCCGCCGCCGTCCCGCAGCCAGTGGCGTCCCAGGAGGGCGTCGAGCTGCGGGGCGAAGTCGTCCTCGAAGCGGCTGCCGAACCGCCACTCGTAGCGGGCGGTGTCCAGTCCCGACGATTCGAGCAGGTGCTGGAGGACGTACATCCTGCGCCGCTCGTCCCCGTCCATGCGGAACGCCCACTGCGCCCGCCGGAACCGGTCGCTCGGGGTCGCGATGTAGTCGTCGATGATGCGGCGCACCTCGGGGACCGCGACGGCGTAGTCGGTCGTGTAGTGCAGGTCGGTCGTGAAGGAGCGGGCGCCGACGCCGAGCCCGACCATGCCGGCCTGCTGGTTGTACTCGCTGATGCTGCTGCCGTCGGTGTCCTCGACGGCGGCGGTGCCGATCCGGCGGAAGACCCGCATCGAGGTCTGCTCGTAGCCGGCCGAGAGGAGGTGGTCGCGGCCGAAGCGGTACAGGCGCAGCCGCTGGTCGTCCCACGCGGCGGGGGTGGCCGCGTGACGGGTGCTCAGCCCGGTCAGCGGGCGCACGTACAGGGGGTAGAGGTAGATCTCCTCGGGCTCCCAGGCGAGGGCGGCGTCGAGCGAGACCTTGAAGGTGCGTTCGGTCTGGCCGTCGATGCCGTAGATGAGGTCGATGTTGAGCACGGGGAACCGCGCGTCCCTGAGGCGGGCCAGGGCGGCCTCGGCCTCCTCCCGCTTCTGCGGGCGGACGGCCGCGCGCGCCTCCTCGTCGAGGAAGCTCTGCACGCCGATGCTCAGCCGGGTGGCGCCCCGCTCCGCGAGGACGGCGAGGCGGTCGGCGGTCGCGGTGGCCGGCGAGGTCTCCACCGACCAGGACACCGCCCGCAGGTCGACGCCCATGACGTCCTCGGAGATGTCGCAGAGCCGGACGAGCTCGTCGGCCGTCAGGTAGGTCGGCGTGCCGCCGCCGAAGGCCGCGAGGGTGAACCGTAACGGCCGGCCCTGGGCGTCGAGGGCCTCCCTGGTGACCCGGGCCTGTCTCTCCAGGGTGTCCAGGAACGCCTGCGTCACCTCCTCGGGGGCGCCGGTGCGGGTGAAGAGGTTGCAGAAGCCGCACCGCATCTCGCAGAACGGTATGTGCGCGTAGAAGGAGAGGGCGTCGAGGCGTTCGCCCGCCCACAGGTCGCTCAGGAGCGGACCGTCGTCGAGAAGGCGGTAGGCCTTCTGGTGCGGGTAGGCGTACACGTACTGCTGGTAGGGGCTCTCCTCCTCGGAGACGGCGGGGAGGGAGGGCCGGGTCGACGGCGACGGAAGCATGACTGGCTTGCCCATGGCGCGATGTGACTCACTCTCGGACGACGGCGTCACGTGGTGTGACAGACCGGCACCCTAGGGCGACGGGCGCGTCGGCATCTGTAGTGCGAACGCCAAAAGATCGGTTTCGCCGCATGGAGCTTCGTATGCACTTTTCGCGGAGAAGGTCCTTTCCTTCCAAATGCCTTTGTTTGTACGGCGGTCGGGGCGGCGGAACCGGCCGCTCCGGGTGGCGGGGGAGGCGGCCCGTGGCGTTGGGTGTCCGCCATGAAGCGACTTCTCGTCGCCGCGGGCGGTGGCGGCGACGCCATCACGGCGGCCATGGTGCACGCGGCGCTGTACGGACCGGACACCCCGGCACTGGTGCTCACCTACGCCTGGGAGAGGCTGGTCGTCGACCCCGTTCCCGGCCCGCGCGGCGCCGCGGACTTCACCGGCGCCCCCGCGCCCGCGCCGGGCCTGACCCTCATCACCCCGCGGACCGCGCCGAAGGCACCGGCCGGCTCGCTGCTGCCCCGTCTGGCCGCGCAGTTGCGACCCGCCCTGGGACTGCTCGACCCCTACGGCGGCACGCTCGGCCTCGCCCGCCAGATCGACGCGGCGGCCCGCTGGTGCGGGGCCGACCGGATCGACCTCGTGGACGTGGGCGGGGACATCGTGGCGCGGGGGGACGAACCGACCCTGCGCAGCCCCCTCGGCGACGCGCTGGCCCTGGCGGCCTGCGCCGCGACGGGCATCCCCACGACCGTGTACGTCGCGGGGCCCGGCCTGGACAACGAAGTGCCCCTGCCGCTCCTGATGCCCCGGCTGGGCGAGCCGGCCCTCACCCTCGCCCCCGAGGACACCGAGGGCGTCCTCGCCGTCTTCGACTGGCACCCGTCCGAGGCCGGCGCCGTGCTCGTCGCGGCGGCCCGGGGCGTGCGCGGCGTCTGCGGCACCCGCGACGCCCCGCGCCCCCTGGTCCTCGACGACTCCGCGCGCTGGGTGCACCGGCTCACCTGTGAGGAGGCGCTCCGGCTCAATCCGCTGGCGGGGGCGCTCGACCGCTGCTCCGGCCTGGAGGCCGCCGAGGAGGTGTCGTACGAGGTCTGCGGCTTCTCCGAGATCGCGCGCGAACGGCGACGGGCCGAGGCGGCGCCCGCCGTGCCGTCCCCGCGCCCGCCGGAGGACCCCGGGGCCCTCCTGACCCGGTTCACCGCGTGGGAGCGGGCCCGGCTCGCCGAGGGCCTCGGTTACGTCACCACCCGCAGGATCACCGAGGAACTCGCCCTCACCCCTCCGGAGGCCGCCGCCCTCTACCGGACCCTGCGGGCGGGAACGCCACCGCGCCGCGTACCTCCCCTCTGGCGCCTCGCGGGTGCCTGAACCCCCACCCGGTCGACGCCGTTTCCCGGAACCCCCTTCGGGGCAGCCGCGCTCACGCGCCGTACGACCGAGAGGGAACCGACATGACCGAGCAGACCGCCCCCGACACCGCCCGGCCCGACGGGGCCGGGCGGAGGGAGGAGGAGGGGGTCCGCGCCGGTCTCTTCACCCGCTCCTTCGGCCCCCCGCCGGGGGCGGGCGGGACGACCGTGGTCCTGGTGCACGGACTCGGCCTCTCGGGACGGTACTTCGCTCCGCTGGCCCGGCGCCTCGCGGCGAACGGGGCCGGCGTGCTCGTGCCGGACCTGCCGGGCAACGCGCGGTCACGGGCCGCCGCCCGCCGGATGCCCGACGTGGAGCGGACCGCCGACGCCCTGGCCCGCTGGCACCGGCGGCTCTCCCCGGGGCCGAGCCTGCTGGTGGCCAACTCGGTCGGCTGCCAGGTGGCCGCGGCCCTCGCCGTCCGCCATCCGCGACTGGTCCGACGGCTCGTGCTGCTCGGTCCGGCGCTCGAACCGGACGTGTCGGGCCTCCGCCACTGCGGCCGGCTCCTCGCGGACGCGCCCCGGGAACCGCTCTCCCTGCTCGCGGTGGCCGCGGCGGACTACCTGCTCACCGGTCCCCTCCGCTTCGCCGCGTCCCTGCGGCACGCCCTGCGGGACGCGGCCGGGGCATTCGAGGGGCATCTGGCCCGGGTCGCCGCGCCGACGCTCGTGATCCGGGGCGCCGGTGACACCATCGCCTCCCACGCCTGGATCCGGCACGCGGCCCGACTGGTCCCCGACGGGCGCGCGGCCGACGTCCCGGGCGCCGCGCACGCGGCGCACTACAGCGCGCCGGAGGCCGTGGCCCGCCTGATCGAGACGTTCACGGCGGAAGGGACGAAAGAAACAGAAGCAGAAGAAGAGGGAAAGGCAGGAGAGAAGGCGTGACGCCCTCGCACATCCCCCGGTCACCCGACCGCCCGCCGTCCCCGCACACGGCCCACCGGTCACCGTGGCTGCGCCTCCTGCCCGGCATCTCCTCCGAGCGCCGCGGCTTCGTCCTGGCGTGGTGGGGCTTCGCCCTCGCCTTCGGCGGAATGCGCCTGCTCACCTGGCTGATCCACATCGACGTGGCCGGCATCGGCGACGTGCAGGCCGGCGGGGTGCACATCCACCACTACGTGTGGGGGATCCTGCTGCTCGCCGTGGTGGGCGCGGCGGGCCTCGTGGAACGCTCGGCACGCGCGCGTGCCTGGATGGGACTCGCCTACGGCGTCGGCATGGCCCTGATCGTCGACGAGGCGGCCCTGCTGATCAGCCTGGAGGACGTCTACTGGGACACCGAGGGCTGGGTGAGCATCGCCCTGGCCCTCGCGGTGATCGCCGTCGTGGGAGGGGTGCTGGCGTCGACGCGGGGACGGCGGTCCCCGACGCGGGACCGGGACGACGGCTGAAACGGTCCGACGCCCGAAACGGTTCGACGGCGCCGCGCGCCCCCCGCCCGGCCGGCGCGCCCTCCGCGTCCCGCCCGTCGGCCGGCGGGGCGTGAAGCGCACGACACCGGGTACCGGAACACGTACAAAAGAGGTCGTACGCCGACGAACCACGAGGAAGAGGGACGCATGTCGCAGCACCGCGCCACCGAGGGGAACGCCGACCACCCGAGGACCGCCGCCGAGGAGGTCCTGAAGGAGTTCGAGGAGGCCGAGACGGACGTACGGGACGACCCGCGCCCCGACGAGGACGGCGAGGCCGCCGAGGCCCTCACGCCCAGCCGGAGCGCGCAGGAGGACGCCCGGCGGCGCGCGGCGGGGGGCCGGGGGAGCGGGCGGGCCGACGGGTCGGACGACGACGCCTGACCCGTCCCCTCCGCGTCACTGGGACCCGGACCGGCCCGCCGGCTCCGGGTCCTCCGTCGTGATCTCGGGCTCCAGGCCCTCGGCGGGCGTGGTGCGGGGACGGCCGACGTCGCCGCGCCACGCCTCGAAGGCGAGCGCGGTCGCGGTGACCACGGCGACGCCGAGCAGCCAGCCCCCGACCACGTCGCTCACCCAGTGGACGCCGAGCGCGACGCGCGTGTAGCCCACGCCGAGCACCGCCACCGCGGCCAGGACCCACGGCACCGGCCGCCACGCGCGCGGGACGAGGGGCAGCAGGACGAGCAGCAGGACGGCGCAGGAGGTCACGGCCGTCATGGAGTGCCCGGAGGGGAAGGAGAACCCGGGCGCGTGGGAGACGGGATCCGGCAGGTGCGGCCGGGCGCGCTCCACCACGTTCTTCACCAGCAGGCCCATGAGCCCGCCGCCGATCGCCGTGACGGCCGCCCAGGCGGCCAGCCGGTAGGCCCGCCGCCACAGCAGCCACACCACCACCCCGGCCACCAGGATCCGCATGGTCGCGGGGCCCCACGCGACGTGCGTGAGGAAGTCGAGCACCCGCACCCAGCCCGGATGGTCGAGGGCGGAGCGGTGCAGCCGCTCGGCCACGCTCTGGTCGAGCCGGTGCAGCGGGGTCCAGTGCGACTCCACCAGGACCAGCGCGAGGGAGAACGGGACGGCCGCCAGGGCGGTCAGGGCCGTGCCCGCCACCAGCCGCGCGCCGAACCGCGCGTCGGGCCCGCCGTGCCCGGTCGTGAACCGCCCGAGGAGGCGCCGGATGCGGGGGGAACGGTCTGTCATGGTGGGTACGGTTCCTTTCCTTGGTGCGGGGAGGAGGCGGGGCGAGCGGCTCAGACCCCCGGGTCCTCGCTGATCGGGGTGTCCACCCCCGCCCGCACGGCCTCCAGTTGGGCCGCGAAGGACAGGCCCAGGAAGAGCGAGAGCGACGTGAGGTACGACCACAGCAGCAGCGCCACGAAGGCGCTCAGCGGGCCGTAGACGGTGGTGAAGGAGCCGCCGGAGCCGACGTACAGGCTCAGGCCCCACGTCGCGCCCAGCCACAGCAGCAGGTGGACGGTGGCGCCGAAGGCCAGCCAGGTGTGGCCCGGCTGGGGCCGCCGGGGCGAGCGCCGGAAGACGAAGCTGGTGGCGAGCACGGCCAGCAGGATCCCGACGGGCCAGCGCAGCAGGTCCCACGCGAGGCGGGTGCCCGGGGCGAGGTGGTAGACCTCGATCAGGGCGTGGCTCAGGTCGGACCCCAGGACGGTGACGCAGAAGCTCAGCCCGAGGGGCAGGCCGGCCAGCACCGACATCACGAGCCCGCGGGCGTACTTGTGGAGGAACGGGCGGTCGCGCTCGACGCCGTAGATGCGGTTCGCGCCCCGCTCCACCTGGCACATGCCGGTGGTGACGTTGGAGATCGAGAACAGCAGGCCGAACCAGAGGGCCAGCGCGCCGCCGTCCCCGGCGTGCCGCCGGCTCGCCCGCAGGGCGTCGTCCACGACGTCCTGGCTGGGGCCACTGATGCGGCGTATCAACAACTCGGCGATCCGTCCGACGTCCTCGGTGTGCAGGACGCCGGACAGTCCTATGACCGCGATGCCGAAGGGGAGGATCGCCAGGACGGTCTGCAGGGCGAGGGCCCGGGAGTGGCTGAAGCCGTCGGCGTAGCGGAACCGCACGAAGGAGTCCCGTACGAGCGCCCAGCCCCCGTAGCGGCGGAGCGTCGCCCAGGCGTCCTCCCCGGACAGGGTCTCGCCCTGGAGGCGCAGTTCGGCCTCGACGGCCCGGACCTCACTGAGCCGCGGTACGCGCGTCGCGGTGCCCATGCTCCTCCACCTCCCCTCCGGTCCGGCCCTGCGCGCCGATCCGCGCCGGCGCGGGCAGGCACACCCGCAGCGCCCCCGGCTCGACCTCCGCCGTCAGGCGGGTGCCCGCCGGGAGGACGTCGCCGTCGAGCTCGCGCGGCTGGGGACGGGCGAAGCGGAGGTCGACGCGGGCCGCGCCGAAGTACTCCAGCGCGCCGTGCGCGGCGGTCCGCTCCCGGGTGCCGGAGGCGGACGGGGCCCGTCCGCCCGGTCCGCGGGAGACGAGGTACCCGGCGGCGGCGAGCCAGCCGGTCACCCCGCGCGGGTCGAGCAGGACGACCTCGAGCCGGCCGCTGTCGGGCCGGGCCTCCGGCAGCAGCGGCAGCCCGCCCTGGAGGGAGCCGACGTTGCCGATGACGACCATGCGGGCCCGCCGTTCCAGCGGGGCGCCCCCGTCGAGCCGGATCGACAGGCGCATCCGGGGGTCCCGCAGGTGCCGCGCGGCCGAGAGGACGTACGCGGCCCAGCCCAGGCGCTCCTTGAGCCGGGGCGAGGCGTCCCGGACCATGGCGGCGTCGAACCCGGCGCCCGCCATGACGGCGAACCGGGTCGGGGCGAGCCCGTCGCCCTGGATCCGGCCCACGTCGAGCCCGGTGGCACGCCCGGACAGGGCCTCGCGCAGCGCGGCCACCGGCTCGGTCGGCAGACCCAGGTTGCGGGCGAGGAGGTTCCCGGTGCCGCAGGGGACGATCGCGAGGGGGATCCCGGTCCCGGCCACCAGGTCGGCGCAGGCGCGCACGGTGCCGTCCCCGCCGCAGACGACGACCAGGTCGACCGGTGCGAACGGTCCGGCCGGATCCGCCGGTCCGACGAGTCCGGCCGGTTCCGCGCCCGTCCCGTTCAGGTACGGGGCGAGGCCGCCGGACGGGTCCTCGGGCGTCGTGTCCGTCCACCGCTGCTCCGCGTACCCGTGCCGGAGGAGTACGGCCCGCACTTCGGCGGTGGTCTCGTCGCCGCACGCCTGCGGGTGGCGCACCACGACGGCCCGCCGCGTGCCGCGGACGGCCGGCTCCGGCTCCGGGGCCGCCTCGTCCTTCCGGGCGTTGGTCAGGAGCGCGGACCCCACGAGCAGCAGCGTGCAGGCGCCGTTCAGGAGCCCCACCGCCACGTCGGAGGGGTGGTGCATGCCCCGGTACAGCCGGGAGAAGGCCACCGCCAGGGGGAACAGCAGGAGGAGCCCCACCACGAGGTTCCGCCGGAGGCCCCGCAGGTGCCGGGCCGCGAGCACGGCGAGGCCCCCGTAGAGCGCCACGGAGGCCCCGACGTGGCCGGAGGGGAAGCTGGAGGTCGGCGGCGCCCCGTCCAGGTGGGGGACGTCGGGACGGTCACGGTTCACGACGAGGGTGACGAGCAGGAAGACCGCGGACTGCGCGGCCACCGACACGGCCAGGAACCCCGCCTCCCACCACCGGGGCGCCCGGGGCACGAGGAGCAGGCCCAGCACGCAGAGCAGCGTCAGGCCGATCACGGTCTGCGTGTCGGCCACCAGGGACAGCCAGTCGGTGAGGGCGGTCGCGAAGGGGGCGCGGTGGGCGGCCAGGGCGCGGTTGACGCCGTCCTCCGCCGAGAGCGGCCAGTACGCCGCCAGGGGGCCGGTGACCAGCAGCCCCAGCACGGCCATCACGGCCGTCTGCACGGGCAGCAGCAGAAGGGCGGGGCCCGGTCTGGCTCCCACGTCGTGTGCGTTCGTCATTGCCGCCGTGTTACCCGCCGGGAGCGGGTCATGCGCGGGCCGCCCGCGCCGCTCCCGCCGGGGCGTTCACGGACGCCGCGGCCCGCGCTCCCGGGGGAACGCGGGCCGGACGCGCGTCAGATGCCGCAGGTGGAGGCGGACCAGAAGCGGCTGGGCCGGTGGTCGACGTGGGCGTGGTCGCCGTGTCCCGGGTAGCCGGGCCCGAGGATGCCGTTGAAGCCGTGGTTGCGGGCCTGCTGGGCGAGCCGGCACAGCGAATGGGGTCCGGCGCCGAGATCGGCCGCGTCGCCGTACAGGTGGCGGCTGGAGGAGGCCCCGCCGACCGCGCTGTTGCAGGCCTGGCTCCGGAAGCCGCTGGTGACGCGGATGGACTGGTCGCCGAGGGCGTGCCGCAGGGCCTCCAGCTTCCACATGGTGCGCAGGGCGTTGGACTTGGCGGTGGCCGCGCTCACCGCGCCCCCGGCCCAGGTGCTGTTGCAGGTGTTCAGCTCCGCGTACGAGAAGTGGACCGGGGTGCAGTCGTCGTCCTGGAGCGCGTAGATCCTGCTGAACGTCGCGGGGCCCGCGACGCCGTCGGCGGCCAGTCCGTAGGCGGCCTGGAAGCGTGTGACGGCGGCGGCGGTCGCCGGTCCGTAGGAGCCGTCGATGCCGAGCACCGCGCCGTGACCGGGGTAGCCGGCCACGCGGATCTGGAGCGCCGTGACGTCGGCGCCGGTCGCCCCCTGGGAGAGGGTGCGCGACCAGGTGTAGCAGCCGTCGGCCCGCGCGGTGCCGGCGGTGGCCACCACCCCGGCCGAGGAGGCGAACATGAGCATGACAATAGAGAGGAGAAAGCGCAGCGGGAGGGAACGTGCGGTGCGTCCGGCCATCGGGCCTCCAGTGCCTCGTGCGTCGGATGTGGTCCGGGGGTGCGAGCGCTCAGGGGTGCGGTCCCCGCGGTGCGAGTGCTCGACGGGGTGATCCCCGCGGTGCGGGCACTCCGAGACTGGCGGGCCGGGTGACGCGCGTCAACCCGCTCCGGCCGCCGCCATTCGTCGGCCCAATGACGGCAGCGGACCGACGCCCTCCGTTCACCCCTCCGCCGCCTCCGGACCGGGATCGCCCCCATCCGTGGGACGTTCCGCCGCACGCGCCCCCCGCAGCGCCGTGACTACCGACCACACCACCGACACCAGCGGCACCGCCACCACCGCGCCCACGATGCCGGCCGCGATCGAGCCCGCGACGACCGAGATCGCCACCACCAGCGGATGCAGTCGCACGGCCCAGCTCATCACCAGCGGATGCAGCAGGTGCCCCTCGATCTGGCCGATCACCACGATCAGGGCGATCACGGCCGCCGCGACGAACGGGCCCTTCGCCGCCAGGGCGACGACCGCGGCGACCGCCAGGGCGACCGGCGAACCGATCAGCGGGACGAACGCGGCCGCGAACTCCAGGAGCGCCAGCGGGAGCGCGAGCGGCACCCCGAGCAGCCACAGCGCGATCCCCACGAGCACCGCGTTGGTCGCGGCCACGAGGACGATCCCGTGCGTGTAACCGGTGAACGTGCGCCACGCGGCCCGCCCGCCGGTCTCCGCCCGCCCCCGCAGGGACGCCGGCAACTGCTCCCGGAACCACGCCCACTGGCGGTCGCCCGAGTGGAGGAAGAACACCGAGGAGAACAGCGCGAGCGCCAGCGTGGTCAGCACCGCCACCAGATGGTGCGCCCCGCTCACCGCGTCGCTGACCAGCGTCGAACGGTGGTCGGAGAGGAACCGGCCGATCCGCTCCTGCACGTCCGACAGCGCGTCGGGGTCCAGCCGGAACGGCGGCCGCTCCAGCCAGCGCTCGATCCGCCCGACGCCGTCCCGGAACTCCCGCACCAGCGTCGTCCGCTGCCCCGCCACCGCCTCGCCGACCAGCGTGAGCACCCCCAGGACCAGCGCGATGCCGCCCAGCAGGGTGAGGGCGACCGCCGCCGACCGGGGCAGCCCCCGGGCGACCAGGTCCACGACCGGCCGCAGCAGCGCGGTGACGACCAGACCGAGGAAGACCGCCACCCCGATCTCGTGGAACCGCCCGAGCAGGGCGAACAGGGCGTAGACGAGGGTGCCGACGACGAGCAGCCGCCACGCGTACGCGGCGGCCGTGCGGAGGAACGGGGCCACCTGCGGTGGGGAGCCTGGCTGCATGACCGACGACGTACCACCGCGACGGCACCGGGCCACGCCGGAGGGTCCCACATTCGCCCGACCAGGACCCGGCATTGGCCCGACCGGGTCCCCGGCCGGTTCCCCCGTACGGGCGCCCGGCCGGTGTCGCCGCCCCCGTACGGCCGCCGTCCGGTCAGGATCGGTGCATGGGCGTCGTCCTGCCGGTCCTCTTCTCCCTCTTCGCCGCGTTCAGCAACGCGCTGGCCACGGTGCTCCAGCGGCGTGCCGCGCTCACCGTCCCGCGGTCCGACTCCTTCCGGCCCGGACTGGTCCTCGACCTGCTGCGCCGCCCGCTCTGGCTGGCCGGCATCCTCGCGGTCATCGCCGCCGGCGTCGGACAGGCCGCGGCCCTCGCGACCGGACCGCTCGCCCTCGTCCAGCCCCTGTTCGTCCTCGAACTGCCCCTCGCCCTCCTCATCGCCTCCCTCGTGGCCCGCGAACGGCTGCCCGCCCGCCTCTGGGCGGCCGTGGCGGCGGTCGTGGCCGGACTCGGGACGGCCCTCGTCGCCGCCTCGCCCGCCGGCAACCGCACCCACGTGGCCCTGGACCGCTGGCTGCCGGTCCTGCTGGCCTGCGCCGTCGCCGTGGTGGCGCTCGCCGCCACCGGACTGCGCAGACCGCCCGGCCGCGCCAGGGCGGCCTGCCTCGGCGCCGCCACGGCGATCTGCTACGCCCTCACCGCCGCCCTCATGAAGACGTCCATGCACGTCCTCGACGACGGCGGGATCGGCGCCTTCCTGACGGCCTGGCAGACCTACGCCTTCTGCGCGGCGGGGATCGCGGCCCTCCTGCTGCTCGAACACGCCATGCAGGGCGGCCCGCTCGTGGCCTCGCAGCCCGCCCTGACCCTCGGCGACGCCACGGTGAGCCTGAGCCTGGGCGTCCTGCTGTACGAGGAGCACGTCCGTACGGGCTGGTGGCTGCTGCCCCAGGCGGCCGGCGTCGCGCTGATCGTCCTCGGGGTGTTCGCCCTGGCCCGTGGCGGGGTCAGCACGTCCTGACCCCGGACGCGGCGGCCGTGGCGGCCGACCGGGTGAGACCGGCGGCAGCGGGTACAGGCAGGTTCCGAAAGCACTTGCGAAGGGAACGGGGTACCCGATGACCGGCGTGAACGGCACCGGTGACGAGCGGGCCGAGGAGGGCCGGGACACCGGACCGGACCTCCTCGCAGGGCTCAGCGTGGACACCAGCCGGCCCGAGCAGCCCCTCCTGCTCGGCCCCGGGGGCGAGCCCATCCGCACCTGGCGGGAGAACTACCCGTACGCCCGCAAGGTGCGGCGCGCCGCGTACGAGCGGCAGAAGCGGATCCTGCAGATCGAACTGCTCAAGCTGCAGCGCTGGGCCAAGGAGACCGGCGCCCGGATCACGGTGCTGTGCGAGGGACGGGACGCGGCGGGCAAGGGCGGCACCATCCAGCGGTTCACCGAACGGCTCAACCCGCGCGGCGCCCGGATCGTCGCCCTCGACAAGCCGACCGAGCGCGAAGCCGGGCAGTGGTACTTCCAGCGCTACGTGGCCCACCTCCCGGGCCCGGGCGAGATCGTCTTCTTCGACCGCTCCTGGTACAACCGGGCCGGCGTCGAGCGGGTGATGGGCTTCTGCACCGAGGCCGAGTACGAGCTGTTCCTCCACCAGGCCCCGCTGTTCGAACGCATGCTGGTCGAGGACGGCGTCCACCTCGTGAAGTTCTGGTTCTCCGTCTCCCGCTCCGAACAGCGCACCCGCTTCGCCATCCGCCAGGTCGACCCGGTGCGGCAGTGGAAGCTCTCGCCCACGGACCTCTCCTCCCTCGACCGCTGGGACGACTACACCACCGCGAAGGTCGCCATGTTCCGGGCGACCGACACCGACCACGCCCCCTGGACCGTGGTCAAGAACAACGACAAGCGCCGGGGCCGCCTCGAAGCCATGCGCAGCCTCCTGTCCCGCATCGACTACGAGAACAAGGACCCGGACGCGGTCGGCAGGCCCGACCCGCTCATCGTCGGAGCGGCGGACACCCTCCTCGAACCGGGGGAGGAGACGACCGACCTCTCTCCCACGCCCCTGGCCCCCGCCCGGCAGGGCCCGGGAGCCCACCCTCCGGCCCGCTGACCCCGGACCCGCCCGCGCCGTCCGCGGCGCGGTCCTGTTCCGGGGCGTCGTCGTCCGTGGGACGCTGCGGCTCCCGCCTCCTCCGGGCGCGGTCGGTCTCGTCCTGGACGAACGTCCGGCCGCCGTGTGATGCGGGCACTCCCGGCACGCGTGGCATCGTATGACCGTCATTGCCGGACACCACATACGTGACATACTTTTCGCGTCACAGATGACGTGATCCCGTGAAGGTCACAGGAAGGGTCCGCAGATGTCCTGGAACGAGGTCGTCACGACGGGGCACGCGGTCGGTGCCGACAGGAGCGGGGGAGGGGCGACCGGACCGCTCGAAGCGCCGCGCGTCCCGGACCCGCCCGCGGTGACGCGGTACGAGGCGCACGGCGCCCGGGTCGTCGTCGCGAACGGCGACTACGACATGCAGACGATCGCGCCCCTGGCGGCGGCCCTGCGCGCCGCGGCCGAGGAGCATCCGAGCGTGGTCCTGGACGTCTCCGGCGTCACCTTCGCGGACTCCGCCTTCCTGAACCTGCTGATCCTCACCCACCGGACGACCGACCTGCGCCTGGCCGGACCCACCACCCCGGTGCGGCGGATCCTGGAGCTCACCGGTGTCGACACCGTCCTCAAGGTGCGGGAGACGGTGGAGGACGCCGCCGCCTGCTAGGGCCTGTCCGGCGGATCACGGCCGGGGCCGCGACGTCTGGTGCGGTGCCACGGGGATCCGTGACGGTGGCCGTGCCCGGTGCCCCTTCCGGCGCGACCGCGTACTCTGTTCGGCGGCACTCGGAGTGGTCCACGGTGTGTGCGTTCGGCGCCGGGGTATGCGCAAGAGCACGCAAGCACCGAAGAGCGACGGACACGACGAAAGATTCCCACATGGTCATCCCGCCCGGAAAGCAGGTGGCGGACGAGCCGTCCACGGACGGCCACGCCACGCTGCGGCACGAAGTGGTCTGGGAGGACGGTGCGGCCCGCGCCGCGGAGGCACGGCAGGCCTTGCGGGCCCTCTTCGACGGGGCCCTGCGGGCCGGGCGCGCCGCGGTACCCGGCCCTCTCCGCCTGGACGCGGAGCTCGCCGTCAGCGAACTCGTCACCAACGCCGCCCGGCACGCCCCGGGCCCCTGCGGACTCGTCCTGCGGCTGTCCGGCGAAGAACTCACGATCGCCGTGTGGGACACCTCCACGGAGACGCCGACGGTGAGGGAGGCCGACCCGGCGCGGGTGGGGGGCCACGGACTGCGCATGGTCCACACGATCAGCGACCGGGTCGTGGTCGCGCCGCACGGCGGGGGAAAGCGGATCGTCGCCCACTTCCCGCTCCAGCGGGACCTCGGCGTCGGTTAGTCCCGAGGGGCCGTCCTCCCCGCCCCGTCCCCGGCGTGCCGGGCCCCGGAGGGACCCGGCGGGCGGGTCCTAGAGGAACCGGCGGATGGGCAGGACGGAGGCCTCCAGCATCCGCTGGAAGGCGGCGCGACGCCGCCAGCGAGCGGGGTCGACGGGGGTGCTGCGCCGCAGGTCGTCCTCGAAGTCCCGGTCCAGACCGGCGGTGAACTCCTCGTCGAGGACGGCCAGCATCACCTCCTCGTCGTGGCTCATGGAGCGCCGGTTGAAGTTGGTCGAGCCGATCAGCGAGGCCACGCCGTCGACCGTCATGACCTTGGCGTGCATCATCGTCGGCTGGAACTGGTGGATGGTCACCCCCGCCTCGAGCAGCCGTTCGTAGTGGTACTGGCCCGCCAGCCGGCAGGCCCGCTGGTCGGTGTAGGGGCCGGGCAACAGGATCTCCACGGCCACACCGCGCCGTGCGGTCGCGCACAGCAGGTCCACGAAGTAGTTGTCCGGCGCGAAGTAGGCGGTGGCCAGC
Source organism: Streptomyces sp. NPDC007872 (assembly GCF_042868165.1). Taxonomy (NCBI): domain Bacteria; kingdom Bacillati; phylum Actinomycetota; class Actinomycetes; order Kitasatosporales; family Streptomycetaceae; genus Streptomyces; species Streptomyces sp. NPDC007872. The sequence continues at coordinate 31,251 of NZ_JBIAEA010000001.1, read as the reverse complement.
CGGAAGCGCTGTTCGGCGCTCGTGAGCATGACCCGGATGAGGGTCTGCATGTCCTGCCAGCCGATGCTCGCCGAGCCGCGGATCACCTGTACGACGCAGTCCCCGGACTGCTCGTGCTCGGTGAACCGGTCCCGGTCGTCGTACAGCTCGTCGTGGCACTCGGCCCAGTTCTGCGAGAAGGCCGCGGCGATGCCGTCCACCGCCGGACCGCGGACCTTGACGTGGGTGTCGCGCCACTCGCCGGGGTTCCGGGCGTCGCCGCACCACTCCTCGGCGATGCCCACGCCGCCCGTGAACGCCGTGTGCTCGTCGACGATCAACGCCTTGCGGTGGCAGCGGTGGTTCTGCTTGAGCGGCGAGAGCCACAGCGGCTTGCGGAACCAGGCGACCCGCACGCCGGTCTCCTCCATCCGGTCGAGGAGGTCCTGCTCGATCCGCATGGCGCCGAAGCCGTCGAGGAGCAGGCGCACCCGCACGCCGGCGGCGGCCCGTTCGGCGAGGGCCTCGGCGAAGTCCCGGGCGATCTGGCCGCGCCAGTAGACGAAGGTCATCATGTCGATGGTGTGCTCGGCCGTTCTGATCGCGTCCAGCATGGCCGGGAAGATCTGATCGCCGTTGCGCAGCGCCACCAGCTCGTTCCCCTCGGTGGCGGCGACGCCCATCAGCCGTTCCAGCCGTCGACGCAGGTGACGGATGCGGGCCTCGGCGGGTCTGGGACGCTGTTCCACGGACGTCATTCCTACTCCCCTTCGAACCGTTCGGAAAGCCTCCGAGGCGCCCCCCGCCCCTGTCGGCAGGCTTCGCGACCGCTCCGCGGCGCGGTGTTCCTTCGTCTCCCCGGCCGAACTGGCTTTCGTTTCCATGGTGACCGCATGCCCGGCCGCCGGGACCGTATCCGGTGGTGCGAGCAAGATCTCGCCCACCGGTCGGAGTCATCCTTCCAGGGCTTCCAGCCCGCGGGTCCAACGGGCCCTCCGCTCCGCCGGGCTCTGCTCCCACCACGGCTCCCCGCGCTCCCCGAGGGCCACTTTCGCCGTGTGCACGCGCGCCCGCGCGGCGCGCTCGGCCCGTGCGTCGTTCTCCCGCCGCGCCGCCCCCACGGCACGACGGGCCGCCATCAGGAGGGAGCGCAGCTTCGCGGCCGCCTCCGGCGGGATGTCCGGGTCGGTGGCGCGCCACCGACGGCCGCCGATCACGACGTACCGCCCGTCGGGCGTGTGCTCAGGACGAGACCCTGACGTCATCGTCACCGGCTCCCTTCGGTTCCGCCTTCCGGGGCGCGCCCGGAACGAACTCGCCGACGAGCGCCCACCGCGGTGGGTCGGGTTACGGCGCGGCCCTCCCGGCCATCCTGTGGCAAGAGGCGCGCCCCCGTTTCCCCTCCGGGTTCGAAAAGGGCCGTGCGGACCTGTGGTGAATCGCACTCCACGGGGTACACGGGGCGGCATGGCAGCGAAGACCGATCACCTCACCCCCGTGCGGACCACGCGCCAGTTGCGCCGGATCCGCACCTTCTACGCGACCGCCGCCCTGTTGTGGGCCGTCGCGGCGGCCTGGACGGCATGGACCCACCCGGGGTCCCGGCAGATGTGGGTCTCCGTGGGCCTGCTGGCGGTCTTCGTCGCCCTGCTGGGCACCGTCGCCGTGTGGCTGCGGGGTCTCAGGACCGCCGCCGGACGCCGCCCGGCGCACCACGCCGCACCGCGGCGGGCGTCCGCCCCCCGCCACGCGAGCGCCTGAGGCCGGCCCGCGCGGAACCGTTCCCCGGTGCGTCGCGGGAACCTTCCGGCACGACTTCGTCAGGAGAATCGAAGGGGCCCGGCCCGACCGTCGGGCCGGGCCCCGTTGAGGAGCAGCCATGACCACGTTCGTCATCACCGTCCCCGGCACGTTCACCTCGGGCATCACCGACTCCGCACGTTCGGCCCTCGAAAGGGAGCTGTCCCCCCAGCACACCGAGGTGAGCGAGAACGAGGGGCTGGACCTCCTCACGCTCAACGAGGGGGGCACCTTCTCTGTCCGCCTCGAAGTGGAGGCCCCGGACCGGTACGAGGCCGAGCTGGACGCCGTCCGGATCGTCTCGGAGGCGCTGGGGAAGGCGGGCGTCGCGGAGGCCGACGCCCCTCTCGGAACGCCGACCGTCACCGGCATCGACAGCGACCTCTGATCCTCGCCGCCCCGCCCTCCCGGGGTCCATACACCGGTCGGCCCGCCCTCCCCGACGGATCACAGCTCCTTCAGGGATCCCTCGAACTCGGGGAGGGAGACCAGACCGTCGCCGTCGACGTCCGCCCTGCGGAAGAGGTGCCGCAGCGCGTCGTCGTCGAGCGCCCGTCCCGTCAGCCGTCGCACGGCGCCGCCGAACTCGTGGACGTTCAGCAGCCAGTCGTCGTCGGTGTCGAACTCCCCGAACACCGCCCTGGTGCCCTCCGGCGCGTCCGCCTCGATCATGGGAAACCCCCTCGTCGTTCCCGGGCCCTGCGCCGCGGGTGATGTCCGGTTGCCCCTCCTGAGGAGCCACAAACGGTGCCGGTCCGCTCACGCCGGGGCCTCTCGCGGCGTCCGGCCCGGTCCGGGCGCGGCGCGCCTCGGCCGACCGGACGGGCGCCCGTGGAGGATGGGCGGGGCGGCGGCCCCGGGACGGGCCGGCGTCTTCCCGACGCCCGAGGAGGACCCCTCATGGACCGGCCCGACCGTCCGGAACCCGGCCCGCACGGCACCGCCCCCGGCACGGAGGGCCGCGTGAGCGCCGCGCCGGACGGTGACGCGGACGGCGGCCGCTACGGCGAGGCCGTCTTCCGCCCCGACCGGACCGGCGAGGGCGCGCGCATCGACCACGGCGCGCTCGCCTACGACGACATCACCGTGCACCGGCTGCGGGCCCTGGGGGCGGGGCCGGGGTGGCGCTGCCTCGACGTGGGCGCCGGCACGGGCACGGTCGCCCGTCGGCTCCTCGACGAGGCCGGAGTGGCGAGCGTGCTCGCCGTCGACCGCGACCTGCGCTTCCTCGCCGAACGCCCCACGGCCGGACTCGACCTCCTGGAGGCCGACGTCACCGCCCCGGACTTCGCCCCCGGCCGGTTCCACCTCGTCCACGCGCGCTTCGTCCTGATGCACCTGCCCGAGCACGAGCGCCTGGTCACGGCGCTGGCCGAGCTGCTCGAACCCGGGGGAGTGCTGGTGCTCGGCGACGCGGTGGACCTGACGGGCGACCGGACGCCCGCCACGCCGTACACCACGGCCATGCGGGCGATGTGGCAGGGGCTGCGGGCCACCATCGGGACCGACGTCTCCTGGGTGCCGTCGTACCCGCACCTGCTGCGCGGGGCCGGCCTGGAGGCCGTCGCGGCCGAGATCCACGTCCCGCCGCTGCTGCCCGGCAGCCCCCTCGGCCGCTTCTGGGCCGACACCTGGGAACGGAGCAGGGCGGCCATGACCGCCACCGGCCTGGTCGACGACGAGGCCGTCGACCGCGCGATCCGGTACCTGGACTCCGACGAGTGCGCCGACCTGTCGGCCGGCCTGCTCACCGCCTGGGGAAGGCGTCCTCCGGAGACACCGCGCTGACGGGTCCCGGCCCGTCGGCGGGCGCCCCCGGGCCCCGGCGCCCGCCCCGCGCGGAGGGGTTGCGCCGCGCCAGGGACAGGTTCAGGGCGGTGGCGAACAGGCACCAGGCCGCGTACGGGAGGAGGGCGCGCCCGGCGGTGCGGTCCACGGCGGACGTGCTCCGGACGAGCCGGACGTTGGCGACGTCCAGCAACGCGGTGCCGACCACACCCGCCCACGGGCTGCGCCGCCGGAAGAACAGGTGGTTCCAGGCCGCGTTCAGCACCAGGTCCGCCCCCAGGGAGGCGGCCAGCGCGGTACGCCGCGGGCCGCGCGCCCGGGCCAGCCCCCGTCCGCCGGCCCAGGCCAGCGACACGTACAGGGGGGTCCAGATGGCCCCGAACGCCCAGGAGGGCGGCTGCCACGGCGGCTTGTCGAGCGACTCGTACCAGGGACTGTCCGCGTCCACCGCCCGGGCCCCGGCCACGGCGGTCGCGGCCACCGCCACGGCCGAGGCCGCGTAGGGCTTCCATCCGCCGACGACGGGCTTCGTGTGCTCACCGGTGATCCTCATGCCGTCGCGTGTGCCCGCGTTCTCCTCCGCCGACCCCCCTTTCGGGTCGCTTCCCGCCGGTCGGCCCGTCCGGCGCGTCGTACGTGCGGGAATGGGCGCGGATCCCGAGGGCACGTGAACCCCGTGACGGCACGCGCCCGGTCCGCCGGGCGCGGCCGCGTACGGAGAACAGGGAACGAGGGAGCGTGCACATGACCGGACGGACCGTGCCGGGACCGGAGCGACGGCTGCGACTGGTGGATCGCGGTGACGTCCCGACACCGCCCCTGAGGCCCGGCGGTTACGACCCGGCCGACTACGCCCCGTGCGTCCTGCGCAGCGCGGAGGAGACCGGCGTCTCCCCCCTGCTGGTGATGACCGTGCTCCACAACGAGGCGTACAAGCCGCACCACCCCCTCCTGGAGCGGCTCTGGCAGTGGTGGAAGCCCGGGGCGTCCTTCGGCCTCGCCAACATGCACCGCGCGGCCTTCGAACAGGTCCGCCGGACGCACGGCCTGACGGAGCGGTGGCAGGACCTCCGCGACGACCCCGCCTTCGCCGTCCACGCGGCCGCCCTGCACCTGAAGGACCTCGACAGGAGCCTTCCGGAGCGCCACGCGCGCCGCTACACCCGCGACGAACTGCTCGCCCTCGGCTACAACACGGGCGCGCGCAACATGCGCCTCTTCGCCCGGGGCGTGCCGCCCGGCCCCATGGCGCGCTCGTACCTGCGCCGCTTCCGCGACCACCGGAGCAGGGCGGCCGAGATCCTGGCGGACCACCGCGAGCCGTACGACAGGGCCGCCGGCTGACCCCGGAGCGGTGACGGCCCCGCTCGGCCGCATGAACCGCCTCAAGAGAGGCATACGAGACCGAAAGCCGTTCATCGGACCCATCGCCGCACGGCGGCCCACCGGGCCCCGGCGGAAGAGGAGGACAGCATGTCGCAGGTCGAGGAGTCCGTCGAGGTCGCCGTCCCGGTCACCACCGCCTACAACCAGTGGACCCAGTTCGAGGAGTTCCCCGAGTTCATGGAGGGCGTCGAGCGGATCGAACAGCGCACCGACACCCTCACCCACTGGGTGACCAGGATCGACGGGGTCCGGCGGGAGTTCGACGCGAAGATCACCGAGCAGATCCCCGACGAGCGCGTCGCCTGGACCACCGTGGGCGGCGAGGTCAGGCAGGCGGGCGTGGTGACGTTCCACCGCATCGACGACCGCACCACCAAGGTCATGCTCCAGCTCGACCACGACCCCGAGGGGCTGGCCGAGACCGTCGGCGACAAGCTCGGGGTCGTCAAGCGGCAGGCCGTCGGCGACCTGAAGCGGTTCAAGAAGTTCATCGAGTCCCGTGGCGGGGCGGAGACCGGCGGCTGGCGCGGCGAGGTCTGACGGCGTCCGCCCCCGCGGCACCCCGGCCCGCGAACCGGACACCCGTCCGCCGGCCCCGGAGCCCGGCCGTCACCCGACGGCCGGGCTCCGCCGTGCTCCGGACCGCGCACCGCCGCGGGCCCGCACATCTGCCCGTCTCCCCGTGCGGACGAGGGCACGGCGGAGGACCCTGGTTCCGGGGACACGACGAACCGGGGGCCGTGAGGAGAGAACGATGGCGAAGAAGGACGAGCCGGCCACGGGCGACGACGTCTCGTGGAAGAGCCACGGCAAGACCGTCGAGGGAAAGGTCAAGAAGAAGATCACCGGCCGTACCCGGGCGGCGGGCCGGACCGTCGACGCCTCGAAGGAGGAGCCGCAGTACGAAGTGGAGAGCGAGAAGACCGGCCGCTCCGCCGTGCACAAGCCCGGAGCCCTGCGCAAGAAGGGCGGGAACTCCTGATGGCCGCCGAACGACATGACTCCGACCGGGACGAGACCGTCTCCGCGTTCGGTGAGGCGGTCAACATGACCGCCGCGCAGATGGAGAAGTGGCTGGACACGGAGGAGTCGAAGAGCGCCGGACAGAGCGACGGGGGCGAGAGCGTCGGCCACGCGTCCGGCAGGCGCATCGTGGCGCTCCTGCGCACCCGGAAGGCCGACCTCGACGACGACGACCTGGCGCACATGCGCAAGGTGACCGGCTACGTCCACCGCCACGTCGCACAGCGCCCGAAGGGCGACGTCACCGACAGCAGATGGCGCCACTCCCTGATGAACTGGGGCCACGACCCCGAGAAATGACCCGTCGGCCCGTCCGGGCCGAACCCCTCCGCCCCAGGGGCGCCACCCGTCCGCATCGATGTCCGGACGCCGGGCATACGGACGGGGCCGGAAGGCGAGGCGTGCCGTACAGGGAGAGGGCGAGGACGGGGTGGACCGACACGACCGGGAGAGCTGGAGCGAGCGGGCGGGGTGCCGGACCGCGGACCCCGACGAACTCTTCGCCGACGCCGCCGCCCAGAACCAGGCCAAAGCGCTCTGCGTGACCTGCCCCGTGCGCACCGAATGCCTGGCCCACGCCCTCGACCTGCGCATCGAGCACGGCGTGTGGGGCGGCATGACCGACAGGGAACGGCGCGCCCTGCTGCGCCGGCGTCCCGCCGTGACGTCCTGGCGGCGCCTGCTGGACGCGGCGCGCACGGAGCACGAACGGCGGGTGCGCGGCACGGCCGTCCCGCGCCGGTACGCGGCCCGCTGACCGGCGGCGCCCGCCCGGCGCGGCCGCCCGCGTCCTGCCCGGCGGAGCAGGCGCGCGAGCGGACCGTCGACCTCTGCCCACCGTGCTCAACCCCGTTCAGCACGGTGGTGCGGCGCGGCGCGCCACCGGACGGCCCGGAGCGGCTCCGAGACGGTGGCGGCGCGTGCGCCGGTGTCCGATCATGGCGTGGACCGAACGGCCGTGCCATGGGGAGAAGTGCGTATGGACGGCGGTCGGTTACCGTGGAACGGCACGGTCCACCAGGTCTTCCGGGAGAAGCGGTCATGCGGGAACGGCATGCGCGGATGCTGGACCTGGCGGTCGAGGTGATGAGCGCCGAGGACCCGGACCGCGTCTGGCCCCTGCTCGCCGAGGAGTTGCTCACCGCGCTCGACGCGGCGCTGGTCGTCGTCAAGGAAGAGCCCTGGACGCGGGAGCGGGGCAGCGTGGCGTTCTGGTCGGGCCGGCCGGAGCCGGAGGAGCACCACCACGACGAGTCGGTCCGGCGCCGCATCCGGGAGGGCTATCCCTTCGCCGACCACTACGGGGCCGGCGAGGACCGGGCCCCGCGGAGTGCCGCGGGCATCACGGGGGCACGGGTCTGGCGGCACAGCGCGACCGCCGACGCCCTCCACCGGGCGTTCGGGACGCGGCACGTGCTCGGCATACCGTTCCCCGGTACGGGCCCGCACGTCAACGGATTCATGGTGCACCGCCCGGGCGGCGACTTCTCCCCGCACGATGTGCGGTACGCCGCCCGCGTCCAGCCGCTGCTCAAGGCGGCGACGAACCACCGGTCCCTCCTGAACGCGGTGCGGGAGGCGGCGGGCGCCGACCGGAGGCAGGAGGCCAACCACTCCCTGGCGGCGCCGCTGACCCCCCGCGAACTCAACGTCCTGCACCTGCTCGCCACCGGCCTGTCGGCCGACTCCATGGCACGCCGTCTCGGGATCTCGCCGCGCACCGTGCACAAGCACCTGCACGCGCTCTACCGGAAGCTGGGAGCGGCGGACCGGCTCGGCGCGGTGCTGCGCGCCCAGCGCGCCGGCCTGCTCGCCGGGGACGCGGGAGCCTCGTAACCCGGACGCCGCGTGACCCGGGCCCCGGAACCCAAACGGCGGTGCCGGAAGAGGACTTGGTCGTTCCCCTCGTACGAGCCTAGCGGTCCAGACCTCTTGACGATTGGTCCAGACCTTCTTAGTGTCACCGCAACGCACTGCGGTGAGCGCAGGGCAGGGCACCACGTACTCAAGGCCAGGCAGGGCGTGCGGGGCACGGAACACCCCCTGCGCGCCGGATCCCCTCCGAGGAGCATCGTTGAGCACCGAAACACCCCGTCGCCGACTCCGGTCGCCGCGGAGCGTCACCCGGTCCGGTCGGGCCAAGGCCGTCGCGGGCGTCACCGCGCTGTTCCTTCCCCTGGCCGCCATGGTCGGGCTCGCGGCCCCCGCCGAGGCAGCCGCCTCCGCCACCGCGACGTACACCAAGAAGTCCGACTGGGGCTCCGGCTTCGAGGGCCAGTGGACGGTGAAGAACACCGGCACCACCACGCTCTCCTCCTGGACCGTCGAGTGGGACTTCCCCACCGGCACCAAGGCCACCTCCGCGTGGGACGCCACCGTCACCAACTCCGCGAACCACTGGACCGCCAAGAACCTGGGCTGGAACGGTACCCTCGCCCCCGGCGCCTCCGTCTCCTTCGGGTTCAACGGCAGCGGCACCGGCGCCCCCAGCGGCTGCAAGCTCAACGGCGCCTCCTGCGACGGCGGCACCACCAACCCCGGCGACAACGCGCCCTCCGCGCCCGGCAAGCCCACCGCGAGCGACGTCACCAACACCTCGGTGAAGCTCACCTGGGCGGCCGCCACCGACGACAAGGGCGTCAAGAACTACGACGTCAAGCGCGACGGCGCCACCGTCGCGACCGTCACCGGCACCACCTACACGAACACCGGCCTGACCGCCGGCACCGACTACAGCTACACCGTGGTCGCCCGCGACACCGCCGACCAGACCGGCCCGGCCTCCGCCGCCACGGCGGTCCGCACCACCGGCGGCGGTGGCGGCGGCGAGAACCCCGGCGGCAACGGGAAGATCAACCTGGGCTACTTCACCAACTGGGGCCCCTACACGGTGAAGAACCTGGTGACCTCCGGCTCCGCGGCGAAGATCACGCACATCAACTACGCCTTCGGCAACGTGCAGAACGGCAAGTGCACCGTCGGCGACTCCTACGCCGACTACGAGAAGTCCTTCACCGCCGACCAGTCGGTGGACGGCAAGGCCGACGTGTGGGACCAGCCGCTGCGCGGCCACTTCAACCAGCTCCGCAAGCTGAAGGCGCAGTACCCGCACATCAAGGTCCTGTGGTCCTTCGGCGGCTGGACCTGGTCCGGCGGCTTCGGCCAGGCCGTGCAGAACCCGGCCGCCTTCGCCCAGTCCTGCTACGACCTGGTCGAGGACCCGCGCTGGGCCGACGTCTTCGACGGCATCGACCTGGACTGGGAGTACCCCAACGCCTGCGGTCTGACCTGTGACACCAGCGGCCCGGCCTCGATCAAGAACATGATGCAGGCCATGCGCGCCAAGTTCGGCCCGAACAACCTGATCACCGCGGCCATCACCGCCGACGGCTCCACCGGCGGCAAGCTCGACGCCGCCGACTACGGCGGCGCCGCCCAGTACATCAACTGGTACGACGTGATGACGTACGACTACTTCGGCACCTGGGCCGCACAGGGCCCGACCGCCCCGCACTCCCCGCTGACCTCGTACCCCGGCATCCCCGCCCAGGGCTTCAACTCGGCGGACGCGATCGCCAAGCTGAAGGCCAAGGGCGTCCCCGCCTCCAAGCTGCTGCTCGGCATCGGCTTCTACGGACGCGGCTGGACCGGCGTCACCCAGTCCGCCCCCGGCGGCACGGCCACCGGCCCGGCGGCCGGCGTCGAGCCGGGCAACCAGTACTACAAGGTCCTCAAGACCACCTGCCCGGCCACCGGCACCATCGCCGGCACGGCGTACGCCCACTGCGGCACCGACTGGTGGAGCTACGACACCCCGGCCACGGTCACGTCCAAGATGTCCTGGGCCAAGGGACAGGGCCTGGGCGGCGCGTTCTTCTGGGAGTTCAACGGCGACACCGTCGACGGCGAACTGGTGAACGCGATCAGCAACGGCCTGAAGTAGGACCCGGCGGCCGCCCGCGCGCCGCACCGCATCACCTGAACGTCCCGCCCGCCCCCCGACCGGGGCGGGCGGGACGTTTCCGCGTCGGGCCCGGCGCGCCGCCCGGTCAGGAGGCGCGGCGCCCGCCGTCCCGGTCGCGGCCGCGCAGCCGCACGGCCACGTAGACCACGAGGGCGAGGACGCCCAGGACCAGGACGGCCCTGGAGACGACGCCGACGTACCTCCCCACCACGTCCCACTGGTCCCCCAGCCAGTAACCGGCCAGGATCAGGGCGGCGTTCCAGATCGAGCTGCCGAGCGCGGTCAACGCGACGAACACGGGCAGCGGCATGCGCTCCACCCCGGCCGGAGCGGAGACGAGGCTGCGGACGACGGGCACCATGCGGCCGAGGAAGACCGCCTTGGTGCCGTGCCGGGCGAACCACTCCTCCGCGCGCTCCAGGTCGGAGGCCTTCACCAGCGGCAGCCTGGCCCAGAGGGCGTGCACGCGCTCCCGGCCGAGCAGCATCCCCGTCCAGTAGAGGACCAGGGCCCCCACGACCGAGCCGAGCGTGGTCCAGAACAGCGCCGAGAACAGCGTGAGCACGCCCTGCCCGGCCGCGAACCCGGTCAGCGGCAGGATCACCTCGCTCGGCAGGGGCGGGAAGAGGTTCTCCAGCGCGACCGCCAGGCCGGCCCCGGGGCCGCCCAGGGTCTCGACGAGGCCGGTCGCCCAGCCCGCGATGCCGTCCGAGGGCTGTCGTGCCGACGCGTACGTGAGGTGCATGGTGGTCTCTCCAAGCCGCCGGGCCGATCGGTCGCCCGGAGCCGCGCCCCTGCCGACGCTTCGGCAGGCCTCGCACGGGACCGGTGACGGTCCGCAGCCCGGGAGTGCCTTCCCTGCTACCCGCTCCGCCGCGATCCCCACGCGTGGATCCGACATCGATGACGATCCGCGGCGCACTGCGGCTGCCGGCGCACCGCCGGGGGAGCGGTGCCCAGCGCGGCCGGCATCACCTCGTGGCCCGCCCGTACGAGGCCGGCGCCCAGACCTGCCGGTACGCCCCGCCCGGGGGCCCGCCCCGGGTTCCTCGTCGCGGGGCGCGCATGTTCCGACGGATGCGGGGCACACGGACACCACTTGTTGGACCGTGAAAGGCCGGCCTGTGTTGATTCCCGATCCCCGCACCCTCCGTTCCCTGCTCACCCGTTACGCGGACCTGCGCATCGCCGAGGCGCGTGGCGAGAGGAGGGAGGGGCAGCCGCTGGAAGACGTCTCCTACACCCTGTGCGTGGCCACCGGCACGACCCGCATCGAGGACGCCCTGGCGGCCGCCGACGTCCTGCTGGCCGCCTCGCGCGCGGGGGGCGCCCGTCCGGCGCCGTCCGGGGCCGCATCGACGGCACCGGAGTTGGCGGCCTGAGGGGTCGTCGGCCCCGCTTCCTCCCGGTGGACCGTCCCGGGCGGGGAGCGGGGCCCCTTCGCGTCCGGGTCAGCCGTACGGCTTCGAGCGGGGACCCGCGGGGTGTGGGCCGTGCCAGTCGAGGCACAGGACGGTGGCGTCGTCCTGCGGTCGTCCGCCGCTGGCGTCGGTGACCGCGGTGACCAGGGTGCGTACGACCTCGCGCGGGTGCTCGGTCGCGGTCTTGCGGAGGAGTCCCGGGAGGTCGACGGCTTCCGCCTGCCGTTCCTGCATGCCGTCGGTGTGCAGGAGGAGGCGGTCACCGGGGCGGAGGTCCAGTTCCTGCACCCGGTAGGGTCCCTGGCCCGGGACGCCGAAGGGCAGGTCCACGGCGAGTTCGACCCGGTCGACCGCGCCGTCGCGCAGCCTCAGGGGCCAGGGGTGGCCCGCGTTGACGAGTTGCGCACTGCTGCCGTCCAGGGCGATGCGCAGGAACTGGCCGGTGGCGAAGGTGCGTCTGCCGTGGTCGAGGAGCGCCCGGTGGGCCTGGCGTGCCTGTTCGGCCAGTTCCGTTCCGGCGCGGCGGGCGCCCCGTGAGGCGTTGACCAGGAGGGTGGCCATGAGCGAGGCGTCGACGTTGTGGCCCATGGCATCGGTCACGGACAGGTGCAGGGTGTCGCGGTCGAGGCTGTAGTCGTACGTGTCGCCCGCGATCTCGGAGGCCGGCACCAGGGCGCCCGCCAGGGTGAACTCGGGTGCCTCGCACGAAGGGGCCGAGGGCAGGAGCTGTCGTTGGATCTCCGCGGCCAGGCTGACCGAAGTGGTGCGGTTGCCCCAGTGGTAGAGGTCGGTGAACCGGCGGTCCGTGACGATGATGTACGCCAGCGCGTGTGCCGTCTCCTCCACCTGTTCCAGGACGTCCCGCTCGACCGGGGGCAGGAACAGCTCCAGGACGCCGATGGCGTCGCCGCGGTTGGTGACGGGGGCGAGCACCCGGTGCTCGCCGCCCTCCGGGAGCAGCACCGGTCTCTGCGTGCGCAGGACCTCGTCGTAGGTCCCGCTGTGGGCCAGGGGGACCTGCTCGGCCGGGTGTTCCTGCTGTGCGTCCCCGTCCTCGGCGACCCGCAGCAGGCGTCGTCCGACGACGTCGACGAAGAGGAAGGACACGGACCGCGCGCCGAACCTGGCGCGCAGGTTGCGCGCCACGACGTCCAGGGAGGACACGGGCGAGGCCTCCTCCGCCGCTCCCAGTACCTCGGCCAGTCCGATGCGGTCGTTCGTCATGGTGTCCTCCTCGAGCACACCGTTCTCGTTTCCCCGTGACGCGGCGGCATGCGCGGTTCCGTGCCCACTCCGACGGAACGGGTGAACGGCGCGGGGTGGTGGGGCCGGGAGCCGTCTCCGCGGCCCGCGTGCTTCCGCCGGCGACCGGTGGGGCGGTTCCTCCGCTGCCCCGCAAGGCGCGGGACCGGTGGGCACGGCACGGTCGGCGCCGTCACGAAGTGGTTCGACGTCGAGGAGGGCTTCGGCCGTACCGCCCAGGGGCCGGGCCGGTCCCGCTCCGTGCGGAGGACGATGCAGGAGGGGCCCGGTGTCGCCGGGCCCCTCCTGCGTTCCGCCGGTTCCCGCGGTGCTGCTCGGGGGCGGTGTCCGGTGCTGCCGCGTGCCGGGCGATGCCCTCAGCGGTGGCCGGCCTCGTGCTCGGCCATCTTCTGGAACTCGCCCAGGTCGTAGTTGGCCAGGGTCGCGTCGAGGTTCGTCAGGGCGCCCAAGTGCTCGACGAAGCCCTTCGGTTCGTACTCGACCTGGAGCGTCACCCGGCTCTCGGTGTCGCTGAGCCGGTGGAAGGTGACCACCCCCGCGTGGTGGACCCCCTCCGTCGTCCGCCAGGCGATCCGCTCCTCCGGTACCACTTCGGTCAGTTCGGCCACGAACTCCTTGTCGGCGCCCGGCAGGGAGAGCTGCCACGCGAACGTCGTGGCGTCGATGGGGTCGACGCGCTTGACGTGGCTGAGAAAGGTGGGCCAGCGCTCGACGTCGGCCCAGAGGGACCAGCTCACGGCCACCGGTGCCTTGATGTCGAGCGCTTCCAGCAACGAGGACGCCACGGACCTCTCCTCCTCCTGTGTGAAACGACGGGTCCCACCGTCCGTACCCCCGAAGGCGCGTTTCACCGTCCGTGCTCCCGGCTCTCCCCGGTCGTCGGTCCGATGACGGGTGTCGAGCTTCGGTGACGGCCGTCGGGTTGCATCTATACGGGGATGGCGTTCTACTGGAAGGGAAATTCCACCCAAAAAGTCCCGTTTTTTCGGGTTAAGTTTGTGGAAAGGGATGGTGGCATGGCTTCCACCGAGCGAATCGTCCACGACACCACGTGGAACGACATCGACATCGAAGAGGCCCTGAACCCGTGCGAGCCGGGCGGCACGGCCCGTGACACCAGGGAATGCGCGGCGCTGGCGCTCGCCGGCGGCCAGTACGGCCTCCTGCTGTCGCCGCCGACGCCCCGCCCCAAGAAGGGCTGATGGAACGGTCAGAGGCGGCTGCCCGTGTGGCGGAAGCGGTCCATGACCTCGCCTCGGACGTGGTCTCCGCCCTCAAGGGCGGGGACCACTCCTCTGCCCGGAGCGGGACGGCCGGCCCGGAGGGCGACGGCCCGTGGCTCGCGGCCGTGCGCATGCTCGGACCGGACCTCCTGCTCCCCGCCCTCGTGCACGGCAGGCCGCCGCACCCGCAGGACGTCGCCGCGTGCCGGCGCGCCGCCGACACCTTCCCGCCCCGGGCCGACTCCTCCCCGGTGACCGTCTGGAGCCACTGGGCCCTGACGCGGATGTCGGACCACCCCGACGCGCGGTCCGCCGCCTTCGCTGCGCCCACCGGCTCCCCGGCGGAGCACGGCCCCGACCACGGCGCCGGGTCCGACGGGGCGCGGGACGCGTGGCCTGCCGCCGTGCCCTGGCAGCAGCTCACCCACCAGCTCGCGCTCCTCGCCCCGCTCGCCGTCCCCGGCGACACGGCGGCGGCCGCCGCCTGCGGGCACGCGGTGCTCGCGGACTCCGCCGTCGCGCGGGCCGCCCGGCAGCGGCCCGTCGACCTCGCGCGCGGTTTCGTCCGGGCGGTGCGCCGACGGGACTGGCTCCAGGCCGCCGCCGCGGGCCGCTGGCTGGCGGTGGTCGACGGCGTGCCGAAGACCCTGGGCCTGGACGCCGGTCTGGACTTCGTCCTGCTGATGGGCGGCTCCGACCCCCGGGTGGACCTGCACGTGCACGCCGCGCAGCACTTCCGCGCGATCCGGCCGGCGGACGCCGGACGGCAGGACGACACGGGGGTGCGCGCATGACGGCGGCCGTGCCGGACCGGGAGCTCGGCGCGCAGACGGCCGTACCGGCCGGTGCGCAGTCCGCCGAACCGCTCGGCTCGCAGACCGTCGAGCCGGCCGCCGAGAGTCCCCGGCCGCCCGCCGGCGACACCGCACGGCCCCTCGTCGACGGCGTCCCGCGCCCCTCCGCCGCCCCGCAGGTCGTGGAGGTGGCCCGCACCGCCCTGGACTGGGTGTACGACCACCTGCCGTGCTTCGCGCTGCCCGAGGACGTGCTGGCGCCCGACGTACTCGTCGACCGCACCTGGAAACCGCTCGGCGAACTCGCCCAGCTCGGCGACGGCATCCGCCGCCACACCACCTCCGGCCCGGCCCGCCGACGCGCCGCCGAACTCCTGGAGTTCGCCTGGGAGCAGACGCGCCGGGGCTCCCTGCTCCTCGAACAGCTCCGCGCGGAACCGATGTCCACCTACCCGCTGGAGATCTACGCCGCCTTCCGCTCGGCGGGCTTCCGGCACCCCGCCTTCGAGGAACTGGCCCGCGCGCTGGCCCGTACCCGGAGCTGGGCGCACACGGAGCAGGACCCGACCCGCCGCCTGGGCATCCTCAACGCCGAGCACCGCACCGGGCTGCCCCTGCACGCCCCGCCGCTCACCGCCCTGCACCGCACCTGGCTGGGCAGCCTGCCCGAACCGTGGATGTTCGAACGCTCCGCCGGCTATGCCCTCACCCACGTCGTCTTCCACCTCACCGACTGGGGCAACGCGCCGCACCGCATGCCGCCCCGGCTCGCGCGCTACCTCCACCACTGGCTGCCCGCCTGGCTGGACTCGTGCCTGGAAGAGGAGCTCTGGGACCTCGCCGGGGAACTGCTGGCCGTGGCGGCCTGCCTCCCCGTCCCCGTCCCGGCGCGGACAGTGGAACCCGCGTGGGCACGGCTCGCGGCCGCGCAGGACGCCGCGGGCGGACTGTGCGAGGTCGGCCCGAGCCGCCGCGACGGCGCCGCCGAGCCGGGCTTCGTCCACTGCTACCACTCGACGCTGGTGGCCGCCTACGCGGCGACCCTCACCGCCGCCCGTCTGTACGGGGCTTCCCCCGTGTCCCTCACCACCACGGTCCTCCCGGGCCCCGAGACCGCGCCGCCGGGTGATGCCCCATGACCCTCCACCAGCCGCCCGCGCCTTCCGGCCCCTCCGCGCAGGACGGACCGGACGCCGTGGACACCGCGCTCTTCCACCGCATCGGCCTGCGGGCCATGGAGTGGCTGTACGAGCACCGGGAGGGGTTCCGCCTGGAGCCGGACGCCGACCCCGAGACGGGCTTCCTCGACCGCTTCAAACCCGTCGGCGAAGTCGCCATGATCTGCAAGGTCCTCTTCCGCGAGGGCGTCGCCGGCTCCCACCAGGTCGACCTGGCCCGCCGGCTCCTGGACCACCTGTGGCGCGACGTCCTCGACGGCGGCCGGATGCTGGAGGAGGGCCAGCGCCGCGAGCCGATCTCCCCCGTCCCCTTCGACGTCTACCTGCCGTTCTGGGAGATGGGCTACCGCCGGCCGTACGTCGACCGCGCGGTCCGGCTCAACCAGCGCCTCGGCAGTTGGGCGGCGATGGAGATGAGACCGGTGCGGCGCCTGGGCCTGAGCGCCTTCGAGCACCGCTTCGGGCTGACCCCGCGCATCCCGGTGGAGGAGGCCGCGGCACGCACCTGGCTGGCCCGCGCGCCGGAACCGTGGACGGTCGAGGGATACGCCGCCTACGACGTCACCCACACCGTCTTCCACCTCACGGACTGGGGCGCCCGCCCCGCCGGCCTGCCGCCCGCCACCGCCGACTACCTCGCCACCTGGCTCCCCGTGTGGCTGGACGACTGGCTGGACCTGCGGCGCTGGGACCTGCTCGGCGAACTCCTCGTCGTCGACGCCTGCCTGGAGCGCCCCGCGCTGGACGCCCGCGCCTGGCGGGGCTTCGCCGCCGCGCAACAGCCCGACGGCGCCATGCCGGCCGTACGGGACATGCCGGAGGAGACCGACGCGGACGTGCTGTTCGACATGGTGTACCACCCCACCGTCGTCGCCGCCTTCGCCGCCACCCTGGCCACCTCCCGCGCCTTCTCCCGCCTCGCGGGCGCGCCGGCCTCCCCGGGAGCGACGGCGTGAAGCCGTACACGGACGGACCGGGTCCCGCGGACGGCGGGGGCGAGACGCCGGCACGGGCCGCCGCCGATCCGCCCGGAGCGGGGACGACCGCGCCCCTGGCCGACCGACTGGCCGCCGCCGTCGCCTCCGTCGAGGCCCCCGACGTCGTCTTCGCCGCTTCCGTACGGGGCCGCAGGACACTGCGGGACGGCGGCAGTTCCGACGCGACGGCCGCCGGCCGTCAGGAGCTGCGCGGCGGTGGCAAGTCCGACGCGGCCGCCGGCCGTCAGGAGCTGCGCTACGAGATCGGCTCGGCGTCCAAGACCTTCGCCGGCCTGCTCCTGGCGCACCTCGCCGCCTCCGGACGCGTCCCCCTCGGCTACCCGGTGGACGCCGCGCTGTTCCCGGACCGGCCCCCCGGCCGCGATCCCGTCACCCTCCACCACCTGATCACGCACACCTCCGGCCTGCCCGGCCTGCCCCGCGACTTCTACCCGCGGGCGCTGCCGCGCTGGAACACCAACCCCTACGCCGGATACGACGCCCGGCGCGTCGTCGAGGCCTTCGCCCGCGCCCGCCCCCGCCGCCCCGGCACCCGCTGGCGCTACTCGAACTTCGGCGCGGCCGTCCTGGGCCACGCCCTCGCGGCCCGCACCGCGACGCCCTGGGACGACCTGCTGCGCGAGCACGTCCTGGACCCGCTCGGCCTGTCCGGCGCCACCCTGCGGCCCGGCGCCGGGGGCGGCCGGGACGCGACCGGCCACGCCAAGGACGGCACCACGCCCCTGCCGCCCCTGGACATCGCGGGGTTCGCCGCGGCGGGAGCCGTGCGCGCCACCCCGCACGACCTGCTCGCCTTCCTGGAGGCCCACCTGGAGCCGGCCGGGCCCCTGGCCGACGCCCTGCGCGAGGTGCGCCGACCGGTGGTGAGCCACGGTCGCGGGGAACACCGCCAGACCCACACGCTGACCTGGTTCCAGCAGCCGACCCCGCGCGGACCGGCCTTCTTCCACTGCGGGGCCACTTCCGGCCAGCAGGCGTTCCTCGGTTTCTGCCCGGCCACGGGCTTCGCCCTGGCCGCGGTCGCCACCCGCCGGTACCGCCCCGCCGACCCCTTCTCCACCGAGGCCCTCACCCTCCTGTGCGAGGGCCCGTGACCACCGCCGCCGGTCCGACCGCGGACGCGCCGGGCCGGGTGGTCACGGACGTGGTCGGGACGTGGACCGGGAGCACGTCCGCGGAGTTCCGCACCCGTGACGACGACTTGGTCATCTCGGTCATCCGGCCGGGAGCGGTACGGCCGGCCCCGCGCCCGTCATAGGGGGGCGGATCAGGGGGCGCCGACCGGTCCGTCCACGATGACCCGCGTGAACACGGAAACATGCGGCCCCGCCGAGTCGACCGCCCTCCTACGGTCTGCTGCCCCTCGACCGGCGTCCCCGGGTTCGCGGGCGAGGAGACCAGGGCGCGCGCCGTTCATCGAGTTCGGGCCCCGGGCTCTCGTCGTACGAGCGAGAGCCGTTCGACGCCGTCGAGCCGACGTGGGCGTCACACCCGACCGCATCCAGATGCCGCTGTACGACGCGCGCACCGGGACGCCGGGGCGTCGTTAACCGGCCGTACTGAATGACCGTTCGGTAAAGCGCACGTGCATTCGGGCAGGTCGATGGCCGGTGGGGGAGGGGAGGGGGGCGGCGCGGGGCCGTGTCGGGAGCCCCCCGTACCGCTCCTGAGCAGCCTCGACGCGCCGCGCGCACCGATAGATGCGCCTCCGTGTCCGAATAACGGTCGTGAAGGTGCGGTAGCTCAGCGTGTCAGACACACTCCGAAGCGCAAGGCGGGCGGAAATCGCAGGAGAAACGCCGCCCGCTCCCGTCGATTCGAAAGAGAATCTTCTCGTGCTTCGTCGTTCTGCCGCAATTTCCGCAGCCACCCTTCTCTGTCTCGCCGGTGCCGCCGGTACCGCGGAAGCCGGATCCACCAGCCTGTACGCCCCCTCCGCCGTCGTCCTCTCGGTCGGCAAGGGCACCGACTCCGGCGCGTTCACCGTCCTCCGCGCCGCCACGCTCAGTTGCATGCCCGGCCCCTCCGGGACGCACCCCGCCCCGGAGGCCGCCTGCGCCGAACTCAAGGCCGGGTTCGCGGGCGGCGGGTTCGAGGGGCTCCTCGCCTCGCCGAACCCCGACCGGGCGTGCCCCCAGCACTTCGACCCCGTCACCGTCACCCTGGACGGCGTCTGGGAGGGGACCCGTACGTCCTGGCAGTACACCTTCTCCAACGCCTGCGTCATGGGGGTCACCCTGAACGGCGGGGAAGCCTTCGCGTTCTGATCGGCGCGCCGGCACGTGACGAGGGGGCGGCGCCGGGGATCTCGGCCGGATGGAGCAGCGGGAAGGCGAGGGGCGGCGGGGCGCCCGATGCTGGGGCCGATCCCACCCGCCGGACGCGCGTCCGCCCGGCGCCCCACCGAGAAGGAGCTCCCGTGTCGGCACGCCCCGGAGTCCGTTTCCGCTCGCGCGCACGCCTGCGCCTGTCCGCCGCCGCCCTCGTCGGCGCCCTCTCCGGTGCCTTGGCGCCGGGCGCCGCCGGCCTTCCGGCCCGAGCGGCCGGAACGCCCCCGCCGCCGTCCTCGTCACCGTCCACCTCCTCGCCTTCGGACAAGGCCCTCCAGAGGCAGTTGGACGACCTCGTCAGGACGGCCGGCGGGCCGCCCGGCGCGATCGCCCTGATGCAGGTGGGCGACCGGACGACGGTCCACCGCGCCGGCGTGGCCGACACGAGGACCGGCAGACCGCCCCGGGCCGACGAGTACATGCGCCTCGCCAGCGTCTCCAAGGCGTACAGCGGGGCGGTCGCCCTGCGCCTGGTCGACCGGCACCGCCTCGACCTGGACGACACGATCGGCAAGCGCCTCCCCGCCCTGCCCGAGGCCTGGCACGGGGTGACGCTCCGGCAGTTGCTCAGCCACACCAGCGGACTGCCCGACTTCTCGACCGCCCCGTCGTTCCTGGAGATCCTGATCGCGGACCCGCGGCACCACTTCGACTCGCGCGAGCTGCTCGACTTCGTCGCCGACCGGGGACTGGAGTTCCCGCCGGGATCGCGGTACGCGTACTCCAACTCCGACAACATCGCCGTCGCGCTGATGGCGGAGGCGGTGACCGGCCGGCCGTACGAGCGGCTGCTCGAACAGCTCGTGTACCGGCCCCTGGACCTGCGCCGGACCCTCCTCCCGCAGGGCTACCGGATGCCGAGGCCGTACCTGCACGGCTACGACGTCACGCCGCCCGCCCCGCCCGAGGACATCAGCGAGGCCCTCAGCGCCTCGGGCGTGTGGGCCTCCGGCGGCATCGTGGCCACGCCCGAAGACCTGAACTCGTTCGTCCGGGCCTGGGCGGGAGGACGCGACTTCCTGTCCCGGGAGGTCCGCGACCAGCAGCGGCGCTTCATCCCCGGCGCCGCCTCGGAGCCCGCCGGACCCGGGGCCAACGCGGGCGGCCTCGCGATCTTCCGGTACACGACCCGGTGCGGCACGGTCTACGGCCACACCGGCAACTTCCCCGGCTACACCCAGCTCGCCGCCGCGACGGCGGACGGCAAGCGGTCCCTGACGTTCTCCATCAACACCCAGACCAGCAAGTCCCTCAAGCCGGAGCTCCTGGCCAAGGTCCGCGCCGTCCAGGAGGACTTCGTCTGCGCCCTCCTGCGGCGCTGAGACCCGCTTCTCCCGACCAGGTCCCTCACTCTCCGGCCCCGCGAGAAGGCCGCCGCCCGGCGCGGAGCAGCGGTACGCGGACCGGGCCGAGGAGACGACCCGTACGGAGGAACTCCTCGGAGTCGTGACGAGGCGGCCCCCACCACCGGCCGCGACCCGAAGCAGGGCTTCGGCGACCACCACCGGTCCAACGGCGCGAAGCCCGGCGGGCGACCTGTCGACGGGCCGGCGGCCGGAACCGCGCGCCGGCCGCGGGAGCGCGCAGGAATTGCAGCGGCATGCCGACCGGGCGAGGCTGGGAACCCGCAGTTTGAAGTGGAGCAGTCAGCTATGAGCAATCTGGTCGTGGTCGGGGTGGACGGCTCGGAGATGAGCCTCACCGCCGTGGAAGCAGCCGCCGCGGTGGCGGCACGGCGTGGTGCGAAGCTGCGGGTGGTGCACGTCGAGGTCCCGATCAAGCCCCGGTACGTGGTGCCGGACCCGGCCTCCGCGACGCTGGTCCGCGAAGCGGCGGCCCGCGCCCTCGACGCGGAGCCCGGACTCGCGGTGACCAGCGCCGTGGTGACGGGCGACGTGGTGCACGTCCTGGAGGCCGAGTCGCAGGCCGCGGACCTGATCGTCGTCGGCTCCAGGGGGCTGGGGGGCATCACGGGCCTGCTGCTGGGTTCGACACCGGTGTCCTTGGCCGCCCGCAGCCACTGCCCCGTGATGACGGTCCGCGAAGAACACGGGGCGGCCGCCGACGCGGGGCCCGTGGTCCTGGGGGTCGACGGCTCCCCGGACAGCGACGAGGCCGTCGACGTGGCCTTCGCCGAGGCCGCGCGGCGCCGGGCCGAACTCGTGGTGGTGCACGCGTGGCAGCCGGACGGGACCGACTCCGGTACGACCCCCGAGTCCGCGGCGCAGTCCCTGGCCCAGGCGGTCGCCGGCCGCACGGACACCCATCCGGACGTCACCGTCCGGCGCGAGGTGGTGGAAGGCAAGGCCCGCGAGGTCCTGATCGAGGCGAGCCGTACGGCCCGGCTTCTGGTCGTCGGCGCCCGCGGCCGCAGCGGCATCGCCGGACTCCTCCTGGGCTCGGTCAGCCAGGCCGTGATGACGCACGCGCACTGCCCCGTCGTCACCGTGCGCAGAACGGCCTGAGCGGCCCGCCCGCACACCGGACGGTTCCTCCACCCCGGTGAAAGACCCCGTCCCCGGTATCTCTTCCGGACACGCGGTCCGTGACCTGCCCCGTCCATGATCGTTACCCGCTGTGTCGTCACCCCTCGCGGAGACGGCGTTCCCGCCCCTCCGGACGACGGCGGGGCGTACGCGAACAGGACGTAGCGGGAAAGGACTGCCGGTGGGCGGTTGGATCAGTGTCGGTCTGGGGGCTGCGGCGGCCCTGTGCCCGCTGCCCCAGCACGGCGGCGCCCTGGTGGTCATGGACCACACCCCGACCACCGACCGTCTGGTGGTGTGCGCCCCGGACGTGTGGATCGACATGGGCCACGGCCACGCGGAACTCCCGCCGGAGACACCGTGCCCCACGCCCACGCCTCCACTCCCGTCCACACCGCGGCCCCCGGCACCGTCCCCGCCCCCGCCCGCGCCGCGCCCCTCGGAGACGCCTCCGTCCGCGTCGGCGCCCGAACCGTCCGCGACACCCCCGTCGGCCACCCCTCGCGCGGTCTCCCGCACCACCGCGCCGAAGCCCGCCGAGCCGTCGGGGGAGTTCGCGCCGCCGGCCGACCCGGCACCCGACGCCGTCCCGGCCCCGAACCCGCCCCCGGCCCCGGCCCCGAACCCGGTTCCGGCCTCCGTTCCGGTGCCGCCGAAGGTGCGCCAGGCCTTCCGGTGGGTACCGCGCCCGTACTACACCGGCGGCCCCACGCGCCCGGCCCCGGCCGGAATGTCGACGACCATGACCACGGTCGTCGTCACCCTTCCGGGCGTCCTGGCCGCGGCCGCCCTGCGGCCCGGCTCCCGTCGCCGCAGGCGCGGCTGACGACCCGCCCGCCTTCCCCCTTCTCTCCTTCCTTCCCCTTCTCGCTTCGTTCGTCCTGGAGTTGCGCTGTGCCGGAATGGCTCGTCTACACCCTCGCCTCGGTCCTGGTCTGCTTGCTCGTCATCGTGACCACCGTCATGCGGCACCGCCGGGTGGACGCGGACGAGGACACCACCGAGACCCCGGACGTGCTGGAGTACATGGTCATGATGGTCGGCGTCGTCTACGCCATCGTGCTCGGCCTGGCGATCGCCGGCGTGTGGGAGGCCCGCGGCACGGCCGAGGACACCGTCCAGCGCGAGGCCCAGGCCCTGTACGAGATCGACCAGCGGCTCGACGTCTACCCGGTCGCCTTCCGCACCCAGGTCAAGGAACACATCGACGCCTACGCCCGGCACGCCGTCACCGCCGAGTGGCCCGCCATGGAGGACGACGCGCCCGTCGACGCCACCGGTGCCGGCCTGCTCGGCCGCATCCGCAGCGACATCGCCCACCACACCCCGGCCGACGAACTGCAGGCCCAGGCCTACCAGCCCCTCCTCGACCAGGTCGCCGCCGCGGACAACGCCCGTCACCAGCGCCTGGACAGCGCCGGCACCACCCTGCCCGGCGCGGTCTGGTTCGGCCTCGTCGCCGGCGCCGTGGTCACCCTCGGCCTGCTCTACACCCTGCAGATCCGCCGCTCGGCCCGCGAACTGCTGCTCGCCACCACCTTCAGCGCCCTGGTGGTCTTCCTGCTCTTCCTCGTCTGGAGCTTCGACGCCCCCTTCGGCCACTCCGGCACCGACTCCGCCCAGCCCCTGAGCGACCTGATCACCCCGACCGCCTGACCCAGGGCGACGCGGACGGTCGCCCCCGCCGAGGCCGACCCGGGCGGGGCCCGGAGGCAGCCCGTCCGGGCGCCGGCCACCCCGGGCGTCACGGGTTCGCGCTCACCCGGGAACCCGCGGCGCCCTCCGGCGCTCCTTCAGGCGAGGGTGACGACGCGCGCCCAGGCGGGCGGCGCGTCGGGGACGTGGTCGGGGTCCTCCTCGTTCACGGCGCGGGAGGGGCGGGGGAAGAGACCGACGACGGTGCGGCAGGGCGGCTGCGCGGAGGGCCAGGGCGTCTGGCCGTCCGTCAGGGCGACGACGACGTCCGGGCGCGGCCGGGCACGGAGGGCCCGGGCGAAACCGGAGCGCAGGTCCGTTCCGCCGCCCCCGACCAGTTCGATGTTCTCCGCGCGGCAGATCGGCACGGCGACACCGGCCGCCGCGTCGCAGGAGATCACCGAGACCAGGTCGCGCCGCCCGCCCACCGCCCGTGAGATCGCCGCCACCTCCAGGAGCGCGCTGCCCAGCTCGGCGTCGCTCACCGACCCGGAGGTGTCGATGACCACGCAGACCCTGGGCGGCGTGCGGCGCAGGGCCGGCAGCACCACCCCCGGAACACCGGCCGAACGCCGGGACGGACGCCGGTAGCTGTGGTCCTCGCCCGCCCCCGACGCCCCCACCGCCGAACGGACCGCGGCTCCCAGCAGGCGCCACCACGGCTGCGGCGGGTGGAACGCCTCCTCCGCCCACCGGCGCCACCCCTCCGGCGCGTCACCGGGACGGCCCTTGATGCCCTCCGCGACCCGGAAACGGACCGCGTCCCGCTCCTGTCCGCTCAGCCCGTGCGCACCGTCGGGACCCAGCTCCCACGGCCGCTCGTGGCCGTCGGCTCCACTGCCGCAGTCCAGCCAGGCCAGGCCGGCGGCGAGCCCGGACATCGACGCCGCCCGCAGGTACTCCTCCATCAACTGCCCCTCGGGCAGCCGCAGCAACGAGGGCAGCACCGCCCCGGCGGGCCGGGGCAGACCCTCGCCGTAGATGTCGTCGTTGATCTCGAAGTCGGCGGCGATGTTGCGCCGCAGCCGCTCGCCCGGCCCGTGCTCGCCGTGCTCCTTCGCGTACCGCTCGCCCCGCCCGTGGTGGTCCCTGAGCAGGTGGGAGACCTCGTGCACCCAGACCCCCGCCAGCTCCTCCACCGGGGTGGCCGCCACGAAACGGGGGGAGACGTAGCAGCGCCAGTACGCGTCCACCGCCATCGTCGGCACCGACGGGTCCTCCACCACGTGCAGGGCGAAGAGCGCCCCCGCCAGATAGGGGCGCACCTTGACCGCGTGCAGCCGGGCGGCCAGCAACTTGTCCATGTCCAGGGGGAGTCCGGGCGCACCGGCCGGCCCGCCGGAAGCAGCCGCCCTGCCGGGGCCGGTCGACCCGCCGGAACCGGTCGCCGGCGCCGGGAGGGCGATCCGCACCGGGCGCGGCGCCGGGGGAGGGGCCATCGGCCGGGGCAGCGGGGGCGGGGACTTCCGGTGCGGCGTCCGGGGCCGCGCGACCCCCGTCACCGGCGCGCCTCCGCCGCACGCTTCGCGTCCGCCGCGGCGGCGCGTCCCACCGACCGGTCCGCGCGCCGGGCCAGCCCGATCACCCCGGCCAGCCGCTCCACCGACCCGGGGACCTCCCAGTCGTCGCGGCGCAGCGCGGCCAGCACCGTCGCCGGGGCGACGAGCAGGTCCGGGGCGCCGGTCTCCAGGGCCCGGACCAGCACGGCCCAGGCCGCCTCCCACCGTTCCCGCTCCGGGCGCGCCCCGACGGCGGCCACCACCGCGTCGAGGGCCGCCTGACGCAGGTCGCCGCGCTCCGGCAGTTCGGCGGAGGCCGGATCGGCCAGCAGCGACTCGGGATCCGGCAGGTCCATCCGGTCCAGGTGGGCGAGGAGTTCGAGCCCCGGGCCGTCGCCCACCGCTCCTCGCACCAGGAGCGCCAGCACCTCCCGCGAGACGGAGGCCGCCGTCCCGAAGGCGAGCAGGGTCAGCGCGGCCTCCCAGCTCCGGGGCGAGGGCCAGGCGCCCCCGCGCCGCGTCTCGGTGGTCGGCAGCCGGTGGATCATCGTCGGCCGGACCTTCAGGAAGCCGCAGACCGCGCGACGGGCCAGGGCCACCGCCTCCGGAAGCCGCTCCGGGGCCAGGCGGGGCAGCTCAGCCCGGGGCCAGACCCCGCCGAGCCCGCGCACCACCACCTCCTGGTCGTGCACCCAGTACAGGTGCACGAACCGGTTGGCCAGCGGAGGGCTCAGTTCCCAGCCGTCCGCCGCCGAGGCCCGGGGGTTGGCGGCGGCCACGATCCGTACGCCCGGCGGCAGTCGCAGCGCGCCGACCCGCCGCTCCAGGACGACCCGGAGCAGCGCGGCCTGTACGGCGGGGGTGGCGGTGGAGAGCTCGTCCAGGAAGAGCAGGCCCCGCCCGGCGCGCACGAGTTCCACGGCCCACTGCGGGGGCGCCATCGGCACTCCCCGTACCGCGGGGTCGTCGCCCACGATCGGCAGCCCGGAGAAGTCGGACGGCTCGTGGACGCTGGCTATGACGGTCGTCAGGGGCAGGTCGAGGGAGGCGGCGAGCTGGGTCAGGGCCGCGGTCTTGCCGATGCCCGGCTCGCCCCAGAGCAGTACGGGCAGGTCGGCGACGACGGCCAGGGTGAGCGCTTCGAGCTGTTCGTCGGGGCGCGGCTCGGTGGTCGTCGTCCGCAGCAGCCCGAGGAGGTCGTCGGCCAAGGCGAGGCGGGCACCGGTACCGGACATGCCTGCCGAAGGAGCAGGAGCAGGAGCAGCGGCGGGAGTGGGAGTGGGCACAAGGGTGCTGGACGTCATGGGCATCACCTGGGGGAAGTGGGGGACGGGGCGACCCGTCCCGGATGTCGTGTGGCCGCTCGACACGCGGTACGAGCGGGGAGGCGCGGGAACTCAGGAGCCGGGAAGGGCCCGGGAACCCGGAGGGAGGTCCGGGGACCGGAACAACGGGCCGCTCAGCGGTACGAGCCGGTCCGGGGCCGGTGCAGGCCGTTCCGCTTGTGGCGCATCGCGAAAGGACTGTGCCGGTCGAGCCGGGGACGGTGGCCCGCTTCCGCGGACCTCGCGTCCGAATCGTCCCCGCCGCCCGCCGCGCCGGTACGGACACCGGCGGCGGGGTGCTCGGCGACCAGCCCCGCACGGAAGAGGCCGTGGTCGACGCGGCGGGCCGCGGCGGACATCAGCTCCTCCCGGAGCGGACCGTCCCGCAGGACCGCGTCGGGACCGAGGAGCCCCGTCACGACGGCCAGCGCCCCGGAGACGTCCCCGTGCACGAGCCGTTCCCGGACCGCGGGCAGGGCCTCCGGGGTGCGGTGCGCCGTGTCGATCGCCCGCAGGCAGGGCAGCGCCGGCCCGCCGAGGGCCACCATCAGCTCCTCCCGGCGCAGCGTGTCCCGGTCGTGGTCGACCGCCGACAGCACTCCGTCCTCCAAGGCGAGCCGGTGGACCTCGCCCCGGCACTCCACCCGGTACGGATCGCCGAGCGGGTGGACGGGACCGGACGCAGCCGCGGAGGCGACGGGGACGGACGCGGCCAGGGCCCCGGCGACGAGGGGGTGCAGCCGCTCCGCCGCGAACAGCCCCGCGCGCAGCAGCTCCAGGTCGGGAAGGGTCCGGGCCGCCGCTTCCGGCAGCACCGGAAGCGCCGCCACCTCCTGCGGGGACAACGGTTCCCGCACCGGCCCGAGGACCGGGGCGTGACCGTCGTCGGGAGCGACGAGCGCGAACACGGCCCGTCGTCCCGCACCGAGCCGTACGGTGAAGGCCCCCCGAGGAGGGAGCCCCTCGGCCCGCAGCAGCGCCTCCGCCTCGGCCGCCCACCTCCCGACCGCCCACGGGGAGTCGGGGAAGGAGGGCAGGCCGGGCAGGCCGGGCGGCGACGTGGAGGACAGGCCGGGCAGACCGGGCGGCGACGCGGACGGCGGCTCGTCGGCTCCGCACCGCCGTGCCAGGTCACCGGCCCGTCCCGCGTCCCAGAGGTGCCGGTGCAGGTCGAACCGGAAACGCCGTCCGGGACGCGGGTGGGGATGCGGAGGGGCGTACGAAGGACGGCCGGGACCGTCGGTCCCCGACCCCTCCCACACGGCGAGCGACATCCGCTGCCCGGCGTCCGCCCAGGCCGGCGGTGTCCGCACCACCAGACTCGGCGGCGCGGCGCCGGGACTTCCGTACCGGGCCAGGGTCAGGGTGAGGCCGGGCCGGAGCCGCCCGTCGGGGGCGATGCGGGGCATGTGCCAGCGGAGCAGGTCCGGTGCCAGACGGCGCAGGTCGGCACGGAGCCGGGTGGTGAGGTCGGTGCCGTGGCGATCGGCCACGGCGCGCAGATCGAGATCGACGTCGATCCGGGCGGCGGCGCAGGCCCCCGCCCAGTCGCCGGCCGCACGCCGTGCGGTCGCGGTCTCGATCATGGACGGTGGCACGGCGTACTCGCGCACGCGCTGCCACATCAGCAGGTGGGTCGGAATCCCGTTCACGGGGTGAAGTGCCATCAGCACTCACCTTGCGCGAACGAGTCCCCCAATCGGTACGAGGTGAAGTTCGTCATCGTCGGCATCGTAGCCCACGGCTGTTCGATTCCCCAGGGGGTTTCGCCGGGAGGGGCGTCACCCCCGCGAGTGGCCCCCGGTGGTCAAACGGGGCGCACGGAGCATCGGACGGACGGGCGGGCGCGGGCGCGCCCCTCCGCGCCACCGGGCGCCGTTGGGCCACGGCCGCTCGCGGGCAGGATCGCCGCAGAGACCGGCAGAAAGGCCCACCGTGGCAAGTGAGTTCCAGCGCGACAAGCTCGTCGGCATGTTCCGCGCGTTCGATGCCGACGACAACGGCTACCTCGACCGGCGCGACTTCCAGGCCCTCGCGGAACGCTGGAAGAGCCTGCCCCGGGTGCGGCCGGGGTCCGAACTGGCCGCACGCGTGGAGGCGGTCATGCTGGGCTGGTGGGACCACCTCGCGGCCCACGTGGACACGGACGGGGACGGCAGGGTCGACCTGGACGGGCTCCTCGCCATGGTGGACCTGCTCCCCACGATGCGCGAGGTCGTCGCCGCGACCGCCGAGACCGTCTTCGACGCCGTCGACGAGAACGGCGACGGCCGCATCTCGCCCGCCGAGCACCGGCGCCTCGTCGACACGTGGCACGGCGGGAGCGTCGACGTCGCCGACGTCTTCGACCGCCTCGACCAGGACGGGGACGGTTACCTCGGCCGCCCCGAATTCACCGGACTGTGGATCCAGTTCTGGACCAGCGACGACCCGGCCGAGCCGGGCAACCACCTGTGCGGCCCCGTGCCGACCCGGAGCTGACGTCCGCGCCCGGTCCTCGGCCGGCCGTCACCCGGCTCGATCGCTTCGGCGAGGCGTCGCGAACCACGGCCCGCCGGGGCCCCGTGCCCGGTCCGGCACCGCGAGACGCAACCGCTCGTACCGTTGCGAGACCGCGTCGAGCGCTTCTCCCAGCCCGCCGGGCCGCAGCACGCCGGCTTCCCGGGGTCCGCCCGCCCAGCCCGGCCCCGCCAGCAGGACCATCGGTGCGGTCCGCGCTCCTCGCGGCCCGAAGGCGGTGCCCGCCACCTGCGCGGCCAGGGGGCGGTCGGCCGTGGCGCGGGCCTGGGACCACAGGGCCACGACCGCGGGGCCACACCGCCGCACCGCGGCGTCGAGCGCCTCGGCCGGGACCGCGCCGCCCAGTACGAGGACCGGCAGGGCCCGTTCGGCGAGCCCCGCGGCCAGCGCCTCCAGCGGAAGGGTGTGGGCCTCGGTGGGCGTGCACGCCAGGACGACGGGCGGTGCCGTCGAAGGTGCCGCGGGTCCTGTCACGATCATCCGGCGCAGGGCCGTCGAGACGTGCCACGACAGCAGGTGTTCGACCTCGACGTAGCGCTCCCGGGTCGATTCCCACTCCTTGCCGACCGCGTGGAGAGCGGGTGCGACGACCTCCTCCCAGGCGACGACCAGCCCGTGCTCCCGGACGGCCTGCTCCAGCAGGTCGTCCATCGCCGGACCGTCCAGTCGCACCGCGGCGCGCGCCAGGCCCCGGCATCCCGCGCGCACCGTGCCCAGAGGCGGGTCGTGGCGCGAACCGGGCTGACGGGCGCCTCCCGGAACGGCCGCCCCTTCGCTCCCGGTGGAGGGGTCCGGCGGCCGGGCGCGGCGAGGGGCGCCGCCGGTGGCCGTGTCGCGGTTCGCCAGGACCGCGCGCGCGGCTTCGGCGGGGGAGACCCCGGAGGCCGTCAGCCGGCACAGCTCTTCGAGCATCGACACGTCCTCGGCCGTCCAGCGCCGGTGCCTTCCCTCCTCGCGGACCGCCGGACGCAGGCCGTACCGCTGTTCCCAGGTGCGCACGGTGGTCGGTGACACCCCGAGGTGCCGGGCGACGGCCCCGGTGGTCATTCCGTATCGGTTTCCGGCCATGCCTTCCCTTCTCGTCGTGGAGCCCGTGGAGGACGACGGCACGTCCTCCTCTTTCCGGGGCGTGGTGCGCGTACGGGTCTTCGTGCCCGGGGCACACCGGGTCGCTGCCCTGGTTTCCCGATGGGGAGAGCGCGTGGATGCGCCCGGGTGCGAGACGGACGAAGACACCGGGTCCGCCGGGCGCGTGGGCGGGGCGCGGCGAGAAGAACCGGCCGGACCGCATCCGCACGGCGAACTTCGGAGAAGTATGTCCCGAATGACCCTTCAGGCGGCTTTCGGAAGGCGAGGAGAAGGAATGTCCCGAGCCGAGCTGTTCCATCCCGGTGGGTGCACTCCGGGCGCAGGCACGTTCGTGTGCGACTGCGCCGAGGAGCATGTGTGGCGGATCGACCTGGCCGGTCACATCTTCCCGCCCCTCCCGCCCGGGTGCTCCGGAAGTTCGTGGCGGTCGACCGGGGGACACCGCTCGCCGCCGGGTCCGGAGTCGCGGATCCCCGCCTGAACGGACAGGGAAACGGCTTCCGGAGCCGGAGGCCCTCATGACGCAGGAGGAAGAAGATGATCGTCAAGAAGCTGCACGAGTCGGGTGTGCGCAGTGAGCACGCGTACCTGGCCGCCGTGGGGTCGATCGGGCTGTCGTTGGTCTCGTGGCTGACGTCCAACCGGCAGGAGAACCTGGAACGGGCCGACCGCTGGGGCATCTTCGTGGGGGAGTGGGCCCCGACCTTCTTCGCGCTCGGCCTCGCACTCGCGAACTACGAACGCGACGAGATCGTGCGACCCGCCGGTTTCGGGGTGGACGCCTGAGGGGCGCTCGTCGACCCGGCGTCATGAAGCACCCGCGACCTCCGGCGGCCCGGTGAGAACGAGGGGCCCTCTTCTCACCGGGCCTCCTGGGTCCTATGCGTAGGGGCTGTCGGCGCCGGCGGCTGCGGGGCGTTCGGTTCTGGCGGGGCAGCAGCCGATGGGGCACAGGTCGTGGGAGGGTCCGAGCGCGCCCAGGGCGCACCGTTCGGTCCGGGTTCCGCGTTCGGTGGCGGCCCGTTCCAGGAGGAGGTCGCGGACGGCGGCGGCGAAGCGGGGGTCGGAGCCGACGGTGGCCGAGCGGCGGAGGGGCAGGCCGAGTTCGGCGGCCTTGGCGGTGGCTTCGGTGTCGAGGTCGTAGAGGACCTCCATGTGGTCGGAGACGAAGCCGATGGGGACCATGACGGCCGCGGGGGCCCCGGCGGTGTGCAGGTCTTGCAGGTGGTCGCAGATGTCGGGTTCGAGCCAGGGGATGTGGGGGGCGCCGCTGCGGGACTGGTAGACGAGTTGCCAGGGGTGGTCGGTGCCGGTGTGTTCGCGGACGGCGTCGGCGATGGTGCGGGCCGCGTCGAGGTGCTGGCGGACGTAGGCCCCGCCCCGGCCGTGTCCGGGGGCCGGTCCGGAGGTGTCGGCGGCGGAGTCGGGGATGGAGTGGGTGGTGAAGGCGAGGTGGGCGCCTTCGCGCAGGTCCGGGTCGAGGTCGGCGA